>NZ_AP026434.1:1132500-1777500 GCF_055382765.1 Agrobacterium sp. 6Ca8 | reverse complement strand
CTAAGGTAGCGAAATTCCTTGTCGGGTAAGTTCCGACCTGCACGAATGGCGTAACGACTTCCCCGCTGTCTCCAACATAGACTCAGTGAAATTGAATTCCCCGTGAAGATGCGGGGTTCCTGCGGTCAGACGGAAAGACCCCGTGCACCTTTACTATAGCTTTACACTGGCATTCGCCAAGGCATGTGTAGGATAGGTGGTAGGCTTTGAAGCAGGGACGCCAGTTCTTGTGGAGCCATCCTTGAAATACCACCCTTATCTTCGTGGATGTCTAACCGCGGTCCGTTATCCGGATCCGGGACAGTGTATGGTGGGTAGTTTGACTGGGGCGGTCGCCTCCGAAAGAGTAACGGAGGCGCGCGATGGTGGGCTCAGACCGGTCGGAAATCGGTCGTCGAGTGCAATGGCATAAGCCCGCCTGACTGCGAGACTGACAAGTCGAGCAGAGACGAAAGTCGGTCATAGTGATCCGGTGGTCCCGTGTGGAAGGGCCATCGCTCAACGGATAAAAGGTACGCCGGGGATAACAGGCTGATGACCCCCAAGAGTCCATATCGACGGGGTTGTTTGGCACCTCGATGTCGACTCATCGCATCCTGGGGCTGGAGCAGGTCCCAAGGGTATGGCTGTTCGCCATTTAAAGCGGTACGTGAGTTGGGTTCAGAACGTCGTGAGACAGTTCGGTCCCTATCTGCCGTGGGTGTAGGAATATTGACAGGATCTGTCCCTAGTACGAGAGGACCGGGATGGACGTATCTCTGGTGGATCTGTTGTCCTGCCAAGGGCATAGCAGAGTAGCTATATACGGAATGGATAACCGCTGAAGGCATCTAAGCGGGAAACCAACCTGAAAACGAGTGTTCCCTATCAGAGCCGTGGAAGACGACCACGTTGATAGGACGGGTGTGGAAGCATGGCAACATGTGAAGCTTACCGTTACTAATAGCTCGATCGACTTCTTCGTTCCCATTGTTCATGCTCATCAAAGATGAGCATCATCTGTTCTGTCCTGACGCGCATAGCGCTCCGGACGGGCCGCGCCACAGGGCGCGACGACCTCTGGTCTGTATGGCAAACATACGGGATGGGTCGCAGAAAGACGTGTTAAATTAAATGAAGCGCAAGCTTCCCAGCTTCTCGAAACAACACTCATGTGAAAACATGAACTGTGTTGCGTTTTGCCGACCTGGTGGTTATCGCGGGGCGGCTGCACCCGTTCCCATTCCGAACACGGCCGTGAAACGCCCCAGCGCCAATGGTACTCCGTCTCAAGACGCGGGAGAGTAGGTCGCTGCCAGGTCTGCAAAACGCAACAAATATCTTCTCACTCACAAAAAGGGCTTCAAGCCCTAATCAAAAGGCCGCTGAAGCGGCCTTTATGCTATAATAATCCAGCGCACAATGTGCCAAAACAAATCGGTCACCCAATGAGGGTGCGTCCCTTAAAGGAGACAAATCGCCTTCGGCAATTTGCTCCGGAACTATACATCACAGCGTCCCTGTGATGCAGTCGCGATAAATCCAATAGGGATTTACGCTGGTAATGACATTTTTGCTAACGCAAAAAGTCGGATAACGCGGGGTGGAGCAGCCCGGTAGCTCGTCAGGCTCATAACCTGAAGGCCGCAGGTTCAAATCCTGCCCCCGCAACCAATATCTTCAAGACTATCAACAACAAAGCCCTCCCATCCCGGAGGGCAATTTGCGTTTAGGGCGTTGGATACCGCAAATGACTTGCTGGCGGTATAGCCACGTGGGGCTCTGATAGCGTGCACCTAGGCCTTTGTAAAACACGAGCCGGAACAAGCACTTCAAGCGCTCAGAGCGGCATTCACTTTGTGATCAGGGTTTCCGCGTCACCGACGTGGCGTTGTTTCGGCAGATTTGGGCAAGGTCGCAGGCAGGCGTTTTCTATCTAGCGCCTCCGTAGCTGCCTCGAGCCGAGCCACGCGCTCTTCCAAGGAGAGGAGATAGTCCCCCTGCAAATCATCGATACCGAGGAGTGCTTCTTCCCATAGACGCCATTTTTCTAAGAAGTGCTTCAGCATGTGCTGTTTTCTCTCGATCGATTTCACTGGAATTTTCTATGTCGCCCTATCTTGGGCCGGGCGGTAGCAGACACGCAGGCACTCTCAAGTCTTCAAGGACATGCTCGCTCGAGGGTGCAAAGGAGCAGGCTCACCCCGTGCGCTCCGCAAGAAAGGTCACCTCTGCCGGTTGCCGCAATCCGCTCGCGACAACGGACACTTTCAGTCGACCCGCAAGCGCATCGTCGAACGTCGCGCCGATCACGACATCGGCGTTAGCGTCGACCTCTTCGCGCACGCGCGTGGCTGCTTCGTCCACATCGAACAGCGTCATGTCCGGTCCACCGGAAATCGAGACGAGGAGCCCTTTGGCACCTTTGACCGATGTGTCGTCAAAAAGCGGATTAGCAATCGCTGCTTCGGCGGCAGCTCTTGCACGTCCTTCGCCTGCCGCTTCTCCCGTGCCCATCACAGCTCGGCCCATACCGCGCATCACTGACCTTAGGTCGGCGAAATCGAGATTGATAAGCCCTTCCCTGACAATCAGATCGACGACGGAGCTGACGCCTGCATAAAGAACCAGATCCGCCATTTCGAAAGCCTCAGCAAACGTCGTTGTGGCATCTGCCACCCGGAAGAGGTTCTGATTTGGGATCACGATCACGGCATCCGCGCTTTCGGCTAAACACTCTACACCGTGTCGGGCCATTCGCATTCGATGTATGCCCTCAAATGCGAATGGCATGGTTACCACGCCGACCGTCAGTATTCCGGCCTTCCGCGCAGCTCGAGCTATAACAGGCGCGGCGCCCGTTCCAGTGCCGCCCCCCATGCCCGCGGTCACGAAACACATATGCATCCCGGTCAGATTGTCCATCACTTCGTCGATCGTTTCTTCGGCCGCCGCTTGTCCGACCTCGGCGAGTGATCCGGCCCCAAGCCCGCCAGTCGCGATCAGGCCGAGTTGCACAACTCGTGGGGCTTTAGACATGGAGAGAGCTTGTGCATCGGTGTTTGCTGCAATGAATTCTACCCCTTGCAGCTTCTGCGCCATCATGTTGTTGACCGCATTACCACCACCGCCGCCGACGCCTATAACGGCAATCCTCGGTTTGAGGTGCAGTATGTCCGGTGTCGTGCCCAAGGTTTGGTTCATTGACGTTCAAGTCCCAAGCAAAAACAGTTTCAGCGTGTGGTGGCGCGACGGTGATCCTCAGCCAGCGCCGTTTGCCTTCGGCCACCGCCGGAACACTGCGCTCGCATTGACACCGCCAAAACCGAAACCATTGGATATTGCGAATTCAGCGTCTAATTGGCGCGCGTGGTTCGCCACAAAATCGATGCCTTCGGCTTCCGGATCCGGAGCATTCAGGTTGAGAGTTGGCGGCGCAATCTGGTGCTGGAGTGCCAGAATGGTGAAGATTGCTTCCAATCCTCCAGCCGCGCCAAGTAGGTGTCCTGTCGCTGACTTCGTCCCGCTGACAGCGACAGTCTTCTCGGAACCAAAGATACTTTTGATGGCCCTGATTTCGCCGAGGTCTCCGACCGGGGTCGAGGTGGCGTGGGCATTCAGATGACCAATTTCGCGGGGGGAAATGCCTGCCTGCGCAATGGCGATCTCCATGGCTCTTTTGGCACCGTTCCCGTCTTCTGGTCCTGACGTGATGTGATGAGCGTCGGCTGTCGTGCCGTAGCCGACGAGTTCGGCAATTGGTGTAGCGCCGCGAGCAATTGCGTGGCTCAGGGATTCAATGACAAGCATGCCCGCTCCTTCGCCCATGACAAAGCCATCGCGTGATGTGTCGAAGGGGCGCGATGCCTTGTCCGGCGTTTCGTTGAAAGCAGTCGACAGAGATCTGGCGGCTGCAAAACCTCCGAGGCTGACGATGTTCATGCAGGCTTCTGTTCCGCCGCATATCGCAATTTCGGCTTCATTTGACCGAATAAGCCTCGCAGCATCGCCAATTGCCTGAACGCCGGCGGCGCACGCGGTTACCGGTGCACCGAGAGGGCCTTTGAAGCCATGACGGATTGAGACATGCCCTGCTGCGAGATTGACCAGAAACGACGGTATGGTGAAGGGCGAAAGGCGACGGACACCGCGTTGATCGACGGTGCGGACCGCTTCGGTTATCGCAGGAAAGCCGCCGATACCGGACGCGATAATCGTCGCGGTCCTCAGCCGTTCCTCATTCGAGGTCGGCTTCCAGTTTGCTTGTGCAAGCGCTTCTTCCGCGGCTGCCAGTGCAAATATGATAAAACGGTCGACCTTGCGTTGGTCCTTCGGAGCCACAATGGTGTCGGGATCGAAGCCGCCCTCGGGATCTTCCATCAATGAGGGGACAACGCCCCCGATTTTCGATGGAAGGTCCGCCACCACGTCGTCACCCAGCCGTCGAATGCCACTTCGACCCGCGAGCAGGCGCGACCAGGAGATACCGACATTCGCTCCAAGGGGACTGACAGCTCCCATTCCTGTGACAACGATACGACGCATGTTTTACACCTGTTCTTCGTTTAAATTGGCATGCCTTCGGCATCCCGACCGACGGTGCGGTCAGGGCCTGTTCTCCGGATATGCAGTTTCTTCAGTGCCTAAATCGCATCCGCCCGAATCCGACGCGGCGACTGCGTTTGGCTTTTGTTTTCCCTAGCTACCGAGCGCGATCCTCAGGCCGCATGATCAGCGCCTGCGATGCGCCTGATTTCCTCCGCCGCTGCGTCGAGGATTCCTTGAGACGTATTCTCGTCTTCCATGATCCGCGACAGGGTAACGGCGCCGACCATGAGAGACAGGATCGCCATCGCCTTGCCGCTGGGATTGGAGCTTCTGGTGTCATCAAGCAGTTCATTGAGCACCTCGAAGTGAGCGCGTATCCCATCCTCGAATGGACGCCTGACTTCTTCACTCTGCCGAGTAGCGTCCGACCCCAGTGCCACCAGGGGGCAACCTTCTGCCTTTTCTCCACGGTGGTCCTTTGACAGATAGAACGCCATCACTGCTTCGAGAGGATCGGAACTGTCCGCAGCCGCTTCAGACCATCTGCGTGTAGCGCTTTCCATCGCGCGCCTCGAAGCCTGGGCTGCAAGATCGTCCTTCGATGCAAACTGCTTGTAGAACCCGCCTTGAGTGAGTCCTGCACCCTTCATCAAATCTTTCAGGCCAATGCCATCGAATCCGTGCTCGCGAAACAGACGGCTGGCAACGTTGATCACCGTCTCCCGATTTTCCTCGGCTTGTGCCCGGCTCACTCTCATATCGACCTCCGGTTAGATTTCGTTTGACATTTATAGCGCATATAGATTTAGATCGCAATCTAAATCATTTGCACCGCTGGTCAAGAAGAGAACTTACAATGAAACGCAAACATGTCCTGACTGTCGTGGGTCTTGTCGCAGCGGCTGGGGCCGCCGCCTTTTTCCTCGTTTCTGAAACCCCAAAACGGGAAGCCGAGGCCGCAGACCCAAGGACGGCTTCACCACTGGTAAGGATTGCGGAGGCGAAAAGGACCGGCAGGGCCGACCGGTCATTCACCGGGACGGTCGCATCGCGCGTTCAAAGCAATCTCGGATTTCGCGTTCCCGGTAAAATCGTGGAGCGGCTGGTCGATGTCGGTCAGCAGGTCAAACAGGGCCAACCGCTGATGCGCATTGATGAGACCGATCTTCAGCTTGCACTGACGGCAAAGCGGAATTCGGTCATATCAGCGCGTGCTATTCTGCTTCAGGCGCAAGCCGATGAGAAGCGCTATGCGGCACTGGTCAAGAATGGCCTCGCGGCCACGCCCCAGCGTTATGAACAGGCAAAGGCGGCTCTCGATACAGCGACAGCACAGCTTGCGGCGGCCGAGGCCGAAGCGGAGGTTGCCGAGAATGCGGCAACCTACACCACTCTTGTTGCTGACTCGGATGGAACGGTCGTCGAAACTCTCGGTGATCCGGGACAAGTGGTCGCCGCCGGCCAGACGGTTGTTCAACTTGCAAAGGCGGGCCCTCGCGAGGCGGTCGTCTGGCTGCCTGAGACACTGCGACCTAAGGTGGGATCGGAAGCACAGGCCAGTGTTTATGGAAGCGACGGGCTTAGTGGAAACGCCAGACTGCGACAGATCTCCGATTCGGCTGATCCTCAAACGAGAACCTATGAAGCGCGCTACATTCTTGAGGGTGATGCGGCATCAGCACCGCTTGGCGCCACTGTAACAATCAGAACACCGGATGCCGAACGCCAGTCGGAGGTCGCCGTCCCCGTCGGCGCCATTCTGGACGACGGTAATCGCACAGGCGTTTGGGTCGTCGACGGCGCCACGTCAAAGGTGAAGTTCACCCCGATTAAAGTTCAGCAGATTGGCGAGGAGACGGCATTTGTCACGGGGATCGGGACCGGGGAGCAGGTCGTTGCCCTCGGCGCGCATCTTCTCGACGATGGTGCGACCGTCAGGATTGCCTCGAGCCAAGAGGTGAAAAACTAATGCGCTTCAACCTGTCAGCCATCGCGGTTCGCGAACGCGCCATCACCCTGTTCTTTATCGTGCTGCTGGCCGCAGCCGGCGTCTACGCTTTCGTCAAGCTGGGGCGCGCCGAGGATCCGTCCTTCACCATCAAGACATTGACGGTCACGTCAGTCTGGCCGGGTGCAACAGCGCGAGAAATGCAGGACCTCGTCGCCGAGCCGCTTGAGAAACGTATTCAGGAACTGACCTGGTACGACCGCGTCGAGACCACAACGAGGCCAGGTTACGCTTTCCTGACCGTCACCCTCAAGGATAACACGCCGGCAAGTGCGGTTGCTGAAGAGTTCTATCAGGCGCGCAAGAAGCTTGGCGACGAAGCCCGCAATCTCCCCCCGGGCGTGATGGGCCCATTCGTCAACGACGAATATTCTGACGTGAGTTTCGGCCTCTATGCCCTGAAGGCAAAGGGAATGCCGATGCGCGATCTCGTTCGGCAAGCGGAAGTCATCCGCCAGGACCTCCTGCACGTGCCTGGCGTCAAGAAAATCAACATCGTCGGCGAGCGCCCCGAGCAGATTTTCGTCGAGTTCTCCTATGCGAAGCTCGCGACACTCGGCATATCCGCGCAGGATATCGCTTCTGCGTTGCAGCGGCAGAACACGGTCACGCCTGCGGGTTCAATCGACACACGAGGCCCACAGGTCTTTATCCGCTTCGACGGAGCTTACAACAGTGTGCAGGCGATTGCCGACACGCCGATCGTTGCTGCTGGACGAACCCTGAAGCTCTCCGATCTTGCAGAGGTGCGACGCGGTTATCAGGATCCCGCCACGTATATCATCCGCCACGAGGGTGAACCGACAATCATGCTGGGTGCGGTGATGCAGGCGGGATGGAACGGTCTTGATCTCGGCAAGGCGCTTGAGGCTCGCTCTGCCGCCATTGCGCAAACATTGCCGCTGGGGATGACGCTTACCAAAGTCAGCGACCAGGCCGTCAACATCGATGAAGCCGTCGGCGAGTTCATGCTCAAGTTCGCGATGGCGCTTGGCGTGGTTCTGTTTGTCAGTCTGGTGGCACTTGGCTGGCGCGTTGGTATTGTTGTCGCACTTGCTGTGCCACTCACCCTTGCGGTCGTCTTCCTCATCATGCTGGAGACCGGGCGCTTCTTCGACCGCATCACGCTTGGCGCTTTGATTCTCGCGCTTGGCCTTCTAGTTGACGATGCCATCATTGCCATCGAAGTGATGGTGGTGAAGATGGAAGAGGGCATGGACCGCATCAAGGCGGCCGCCTATGCCTGGAGCCATACGGCAGCGCCGATGCTGTCCGGCACGCTGGTCACGATCATCGGACTGATGCCCGTGGGTTTTGCCAAATCGACCGCAGGCGAATATGCCGGCAACATCTTCTGGGTCGTGGGCTTTGCGCTCATCGTATCCTGGATCGTCGCCGTCACCTTCACGCCCTATCTCGGTGTGAAGATGTTGCCCAACATCAAGCCGGTCGAGGGCGGTCATCACGCCATCTATGACACGCCGAATTACCGCCGTCTGCGCTCCGTCATCGAGTTCGCTGTCCGCCATAAGTTCATGGTCTGCGCCGTGGTCGGCATTTCCATGGCCGTTTCGGTCGTTGGAATGGGCGGCGTGAAACAACAGTTTTTCCCGACGTCGGATCGGCCTGAGGTGCTGGTCGAGGTGCGCATGCCCGAGGGCACGAGCATTGAGGCGACGACATCTGCGGTGAAGAAAGTCGAGGACTGGCTGCAAACTCAGCCTGAGACCAATATCGTCACGTCCTACGTAGGACAGGGCGCACCCCGGTTCTTCTTTGCCATGGCACCGGAACTACCTGACCCTGCCTTCGCCAAGGTCGTCGTGCTCACACCCGATGCCCACGCTCGTGAAGAACTGAAGCATCGCCTTCGTGCAGCTATTTCGGAGGGTCTTGTTCCTGAAGCGTCCGTCCGCGTCACCCAGCTTGTGTTTGGTCCTTACACGCCGTTCCCGGTCGAGTTCCGGATCATGGGTCCCGATCAGGATGAACTCTATAGGATTTCTGAGCAGGCTCTGGCGATCATGAAGACTATACCCGATGTTCGCCAAGCCAACCGTGACTGGGGCAACGGAACACCCGTTCTGCGATTTGTGCCCGACCAGGAGCGGCTCAATCTGATTGGTCTTTCTCCATCGGAGGCAGCCCAGCAGTTGCAGATGCTGCTCTCCGGCATCCCAGTTACGCAGGTGCGCGACAATATCCGCAACGTGCCCGTCGTCGCTCGCAGTGCTGGCGAAAACCGCCTCGATCCGTCACGTCTTGCCGACTTCTCTCTAATGAGCAGGGATGGCCGTCAGGTTCCGCTGGATCAACTCGGGCACTCCGAAATCCGGTTTGAAGAACCTATTCTGAAGCGTCGTGACCGCACGCCTGTCATCACGATCAGGTCTGATATCAACGAGGCGACGCAGCCTCCGGAGGTTTCCCAACAGGTTATGAAAGCTCTGCAGCCACTCATCGCGTCGCTTCCCGTTGGATATCGTATCGAGATGGGCGGCAACATCGAGGAGTCTCTCAAGGCCAATACGGCACTCGCTCAGGTGTTCCCGGTGATGATTGCTGCCATGCTGATCGTCATCATTCTGCAGGTTCGCAGTCTCTCGACAATGACAATGGTGATGCTGACAGCGCCGCTTGGTCTTGCCGGGGTGGTTCCGACCCTGCTCCTGTTCAATCAGCCTTTCGGCTTCAACGCCATTCTCGGCTTGATCGGACTGGCGGGTATCCTGATGCGCAACACGCTTATCCTGACAGAGCAAATCAAGGAGAACCAGGCGGCAGGGCTCGATGACTATCATGCCGTTATCGAAGCGACAGTGCAGCGGACACGACCCGTGATCCTGACGGCTCTCGCGGCGATCCTGGCGTTCATACCTCTGACCCACTCAGTATTCTGGGGGTCGATGGCCTATACCCTGATCGGTGGAACGGCAGCAGGCACGGTGATGATCCTGCTCTTCCTTCCGGCTCTCTATGCTGTCTGGTTCCGGATCAAGCCACCCAAGGCAGGTGCCGAAAAAGAGACGGTCGAGCACGTAGGGCAGCCACTGGCGCTCGCGGCAGAGTAGGGGCGTCCATGCGTGCCGGCTCAAACCTGAAGAGTGGTGTGACGGCGGCGTTCAAGGGCAGCAGGAGCCGAACAATGCGTGGCCTCACACCATCTGGCCGAGCACGGTCGAAAGGTTGGGGTTTTCCATCTCATCCACATCCGGACCGATCTTCCGGCCGGACTCATCACGCGGATACCAGACCCCGGCAGGCTATGCCGGGATCATCACTGCGCCCGGCTCCAATGCTGCGGGAGATCAAAGCTTTGCTTTCCTACCGATTGCCCACACCGCGCCAACTGGAATGTTGAAAAACGCAGAACCTCCAATCGCATTTGGATGAAGGTTCAGTGGGAGGTCATGCCCGGTACGCGTCGTCGTTCTTTGCGGACTAACTGACGCTGTTGTCGATCCATGCGTGCGTCTGTTCCAGAATCTCGTCCGATAGTTCCGGATCGTCGATTGCCCGGGCGAGTATGACTGCCCCAACCATGGCCGCCCAGCTTCCTATCGCTGTGCGCCGGCGATCTGCCGGGTCCAGTTGCGGGAGTGCCTTTTCGATCCGGCTGATCTGCGCACGAAGGCCTTCTGTCATGGCGGAGCGCGCCGGCGGCGTCTGGTGGCGAATTGCTGCAGCGAGACCGGCGGTTGGGCAGCCACCGGCAGCGTTGTCGCGATGGCGAGGCGCAAGATAGGATTTGACGAAATCGCTGAAGTTGCCTCCTCCGACGCTATCCGAAGCAAGGGCATGGGCAAGGGTCTCCGCGACCAGATCGTCTTTTGAACTGAAATGTCCATAAAAGCCGCCGTGAGTAAGACCGGCTGCCTTCATCACCTCCGCAACGCTGACGGCATCGAACCCCTTGTCGCGAAACAGCCGGCTGGCGACATCCAGAATCCGGCGACGGTTTTCCGCCATCTGTTCTCGGCTGACCTTCATTTTCACAATTCTCCCAACATGGTCGTTGACATTTACATGATGGCTATCATATTTAAATCCAATCATGATGATCGTCATGAATATAGGTTCCATCACAGAAAAGAGCAATCCTATGAGCACAAATCCTGCAGTCCTCATCACCGGCGCCTCCACCGGTATTGGTGCAACCTATGCCGATCGGTTTGCGCGGCGCGGCCACGATCTCGTGCTGGTCGCCCGTGACGTGGCGCGAATGGAGGCCGTTGCAAGCCGTCTGCGACAGGAAACCGGCGTGGCCATAGACATCGTCCAGGCGGATCTCACGCAACTCGCCGATGTTGCGAAAGTAGAGACGAGACTGCGCGACGATGACAGCATCGGCATCCTCGTCAATAATGCCGGAACGGCCATCGGTGGAACGTTCATCGAGCAGAGCACCGACGACATGGCCCGGCTTGTTGCACTCAACTCGACTGCACTCGTTCGCCTTGCCAGCGCAATTGCTCCTCGACTCGTCAAGAAAGGTGAGGGTGCAATCGTCAACATCGGCTCCGTGGTTGGTCTGGCGCCGGAGTTCGGCATGACGGTCTACGGCGCAACCAAGGCCTTTGTCCTCTTCCTGTCTCAGGGGCTTAGCCTCGAGCTTGGACCGAAGGGCGTTTACGTTCAGGCTGTTCTTCCCGCCACGACACGAACCGAAATCTGGGACCATGTCGGCGCCGACGTCAATGCACTGAACAACGTCATGGAGGTGGGCGATCTTGTGGATGCGGCTCTGGTCGGCTTCGACCGTCGCGAGCCGGTGACCATCCCGCCGCTTCCCGATGCCGGTCAGTGGGAAGCCTTTGAAGCTGCGCGCAAGACCATGCTGGCCAACTTCGGCAATGCGCTGCCAGCCGAACGGTACCGCACCGTCGCTTGAGCAGACCGCGCAACCCATACCGCTGCGGCGGCAACACATAGGCAAATCATGACTAAAAAGACGCTTTTCGAACCCTATACGCTTGGCTCCTTGACCCTTTCCAACAGGATCGTCATGGCGCCCCTGACGCGCAATCGTGCCGGTTCGGGCTTTGTCGCAGGTGACCTGACGGCTGAATATTACGGCCAGCGTGCTTCGGCCGGGCTCATCATTTCCGAAGCCACGCAAATATCACAGCAGGGGCAGGGATACCAGGACACGCCCGGTATCTATACCCAGGCGCAGATCGAAGGCTGGCGCAAGGTCACCAGTGCGGTGCACGAGAAGGGTGGCCATATATTCCTCCAGCTCTGGCACGTCGGTCGCATCAGCCATGTTGATCTCCAGCCGAACGGCGCAGCGCCGGTTGCCCCTTCAGCCATCCGCGCCGAGACAAAGACGTTCGTCAACAACGCCTTCGTGGACGTTTCGCAACCCCGGGCCCTTGAACTGGAAGAGCTTCCTGGGATCGTCAACGATTTCCGTCAGGCAGCAGCCAACGCCATCGAGGCTGGTTTCGATGGTGTCGAGATCCACGGGGCCAACGGCTATCTGCTTGATCAGTTCGCCAAGGACGGTGCCAATGTTCGCACAGACGCCTATGGCGGCTCTGTCGAAAACCGTGCGCGCCTCATGCTGGAAGTCACGGCCGCGGTTGTCCAGGAAATCGGCGCTGCACGCACCGGCATCCGCATCTCGCCGGTCTCGCCCGCCAATGGCATTTCGAGCACTGATCCGCAGGAGCAGTTCGATTACATCGTCGATCAGCTCGAAGCCCTTGGCATCGTGTACATTCATGTCGTCGAGGGTGCCACAGGTGGACCGCGCGATGTCGCGCCATTCGACTTCGGATCATTGCGCCGTCGCTTCAGCAAGACCTATATCGCCAACAACGGCTATGACCTCGAACTGGCGACTTCGCATCTTACCGAGGGTCGGGCGGATCTGATCGCCTTCGGCCGGCCGTTCATTGCCAATCCCGATTTGGTTGAGCGATTGAAAAGCGATGCGCCGTTGGCAGAGATAAACCCGGCTACGCTCTACGGTGGCGGTGCCGCGGGTTATATCGATTACCCCTCTTTGGCGGCAGCTGCCGGGCGTTGACTACTTTTGGGGTCGCTCGCTGGTGCGGCCCCATCAAATCAGTGTGCTGTGCCTGATCCTTTGCGGATTGGTGCCGGGTCCCGACACTGAAGGGTTACCCTTTCCCTCACCAAATGAAAGTCACACTTGACTTTAATGATGATATATATCATTAAAAATCATCAATGATGATGATAATCATCATAAAATTAGTGTCGTAAAACCATATGCCTTGGCGGCAATCCATGGTGATACCGAAAAGAGAGAAAGACGCTATGGCGACGTTTGCTACCAAGAGACAGAAGACCGCCTTTGTGACCGGGGCTTCCAGTGGGATTGGCAAGGCGGCCGCCACGGCTCTGGCCCGGGCAGGCTACCGGGTGATTGGCACGAGTCGTAAGGCTGCACCTGACGAGACACGTGATGGCATTCGGATGATTGCTTGTGACGTGACTTCCGATTTGTCTGTCTCGGATGCCGTGGCGCTGGCGCATCAGGAACTTGGCCGTATCGACCTTCTGGTCAACAATGCCGGTTACGCCCTGTCCGGGGCGGCCGAAGAAAGCTCGGTGGATCAGGTTCGTTCGCTGTTCGAAACCAATTTTCTGGGTGTCGTTCGGGTGACCAATGCCGTGTTGCCGATGATGCGCCAACAGGGCTATGGCAGGATATTGAACATCGGCTCTGTCCTGGGCTTAATACCCGGTCCTTTTGGAGCCTATTACTCGGCCAGCAAGCACGCCATTGAGGGCTATTCGGAATCGCTGGACCATGAGGTTCGCCAGTTCGGCATCCGTGTCGCCGTGATCGAGCCTTGGGCAACGAAAACCTCGATCGAGGCCAATTCTCCGCAAGGCGACCGTCCGGTTGCAGCCTATGGCCAGACACTGGCCAGATACCGCACGGCGTTTGACTTGGCCATGGCGACCGGCGACACGGCGGATGATGTTGCGGCCACCATCCTGATGGCGGCGCAGGACAAGGCGCCGCGGTTGCGCTACCCCTCCGGCAAGGCGGCCCGGCAGACCTCGTTTGCCCGGCGTTTCCTGCCGCGCGCGCTGTTTGATCGAACCTTGCGCAAGCAATTCAACATCGCGTGAGCGAGAATGATGGCCACGGCAGGGCCTTCCAACAACATGCTCAGTTCGCGCTGAAAGCCTTGGCTTTTTTAGCCATCTGAGCCGATAATATTTTTACACTGGAGAACGTCCGTGAAAGCCTTCGTCGTCGACAAATACAAAAAGAAGGGCGCCTTGCGTCTGGCAGACATGCCCGAGCCCCGGATGGGCGCGAATGATGTTCTGGTTCGCATTCAGGCCACGGCGATCAACCTTCTGGATTCCAAGGTGAGGGACGGCGAGTTCAAGCTTTTCCTGCCCTATCGCCCGCCCTTTATTCTGGGTCACGATCTAGCCGGAACGGTTGTAAGCGTGGGCGCGAATGTGCGGCAATTCAAGGCTGGGGACGAGGTTTACGCCCGCCCGAGGGATCACCGGGCCGGTACCTTTGCAGAGTTCATCGCAATTGACGCCGCCGATGTAGCGCTGAAGCCCGCGAGCCTTTCGATGGAGCAGGCTGCATCCATACCGCTGGTTGGACTGACCGCCTGGCAGGCGCTGGTGGAGGTCGGCAAGGTCAAGCCCGGCCAGAAAGTGTTCATTCAGGCTGGTTCCGGTGGGGTTGGGACCTTTGCCATCCAGCTTGCCAAGCATCTCGGCGCCACGGTGGCCACCACGACCAGTGCCGCGAATATTGACCTGGTCAAAAGCCTCGGCGCCGATGTGGTGATCGACTACAGGACGCAGGATTTCGAACAGGTGCTATCCGGTTATGATCTGGTGCTGAACAGTCAGGATGCCAAGACGCTGGCCAAGTCGCTGAATGTTCTGAAACCGGGTGGTCGGTTGATATCGATCTCGGGGCCGCCGGATGTTCCCTTTGCCAGATCTCTGGGGCTGAACATGTTCCTGCGCTTGGTGGTACGGATGCTGAGCCGGGGCGTGCTGAAGAAGGCGAGAAGCCGGGGCGTCTTGTATTCCTTCCTGTTTATGCGCGCGGAAGGGCAACAACTTGCCCAGATCGCCAAGCTGATCGACGCCGGCGTGATCCGTCCGGTCGTGGACAAGGTATTTCCCTTTGCTCAGACGGCGGAGGCCTTGGCCCATGTCGAGACCGGGCGCGCCAGGGGCAAGGTCGTTGTGAAGGTCGCAGACTGAGTTCGTATTTTGCAGGAGATGGGGTCGCATGGCTGCGGCCCTATTGCTCCCGCCCGCCATTTTCGACAGAGGCCCGGCAATCGGCGCGGCAAATATCAAGAATTTCATCCGCCAGGGCCGATGCGTCCGGGCAGGCCCGCGATAGCACGATGGCCCCGACAGCTTGCGCCATAATACTGATGGCTTGCGTGCGGGCATTTGAGCCGGCGGGCTGGTTCGCCGCAAGATTGCTCTCCAGCGCGTCAACAAGGCGCTCGATGCCTTCGCCGAAAACAGCTCTGGTTTCGTTTGGCAGCCGCGCTGCTTCCCCGCTCAGTGCGGCGGCCGTGCAGCCTTGGCCACGCGCATCACGATGCGTGCGCGAGATGTAGGCGTCGATCATCTCGCCCAAATCATACCCGGCATAGCGTGCCAACGTTTCGGAAAACCCTTTGGCGGAGGCTGCTGCTATGAGCGCCTCCTTCGAGACGAAGTGGTTGTAAAATCCACCATGGGTCAGGCCCGCACCCTCCATCAGGTCAGCCACGCCAACGCCATCGAACCCTCGTTCGCGAAACATCCCGGATGCAATCGCAACAATCCGTTCATGATTTTCCTGCTTCTTTTCCTTGGTGATCCGCATGTCCGAACCCTTTCGACGGCGCCGTCTCCATGATGTTGGATATCATCATGGATTGAGAGTATTGCTGACGATTATCATTAATAATGCGCTCAACACAAGGAACACGTCGTATCGGCTACTAATTTTCCGTCCTTCGCCGCCGACATCTTGTCGCTGGCTGCAACGAAGACTTCTGTTTCTGGGAAGCTGGCCCGGATTGTTAGTAAAATAAAGCTCGGTTACGTGGATCGGCGTATCCTCACTGGAACGCCCTTATATGCTGGGGTCCCGGATTTCCTGTCGTAGTCTGCGAGCGCAATGACCTGGTTCATTTCGGGGTAATAACCTGCTACCGAGCCGGGCGGAATATTGTAGGCAACGGCGGTAAATCCGGTAGCGGTTTTGGCGCCACTCCCGCAAATTGCTTCGACATCGATGAGGTCTCCGTCTCTTAGTCCCCGCGTTTCAAGGTCCCGCTGGTTCATGAAGATGACGTCGCGGCGGCCGTAGACACCACGGTAGCGGTCGTCGAGGCTGTATATGGTGGTGTTGTACTGGTCATGACTGCGCAAGGTGGTCAGCACAAGGGCTTCGGGGTCGTGCAAGCGTGTGTCCTCATCAAGTCCCGGTGCGACGAGAAATTCGGCCTTACCGGACGGCGTATTCCACACACGATCAGAAGCCGCGACCGTGAGCCGGAAGCCTCCGGGCGTTTTCACGCGCGTATTGAAATCATGAAAATCGGGAAATACGATTTCGATCTTGTCGCGGATCTGCTCATAGTCGCCGGCCATCCCGTCCCAGTCGATGTCGTGCCGGTTACCTAGCGTCGCCTTGGCCATGCCGGCAATGATCCAGGGTTCCGAGCGCAACTCATCGCTTGGCGGTTTGAGGAAACCGCGCGACGCGTGCACCATCGACATGGAATCCTCTACCGTGACGGATTGGCGCCCTGTCGCCTGAATATCCAGATCCGTCCGGCCCAGAACCGGCAGGAGGATCGATGTCTTTGCCAGCAGCAGATGCGAGCGATTGAGCTTTGTCGCAAGATGAACGGCCAGATCGAGTTTCCGCATGCCCGCGAACGTCGCTTCAGGATCGGACATTGCGACAGCAAGATTGCCACCAAGGCACACCAACGCTTTCGACCTGCCCTCAATGATGGCCTCGATTGCCTCTACGGCGTTATGGCCCTTTTCACCAGACGGGCGGAAACCGAAGGCTTTTTCCATGCCAGCAAGAAGAGCCTCATTGGGAATTTCAGTGATGCCGACGGTCCGGTCGCCCTGAACGTTGGAATGGCCGCGCAGGGGACAGATACCGGCGCCTGGCCGGCCTATATTGCCGCGCAGCATCAGGAAATTGGCGAGTTGCTGCACATTGGCCGTGCCATGGGCATGCTGTGTGATGCCCATGCCATAACAGAGAATGACGTTTTTCGCCTTGAGGTAGACATCCACGGCGCTATCGAGCGCTTCCAGTGACAGGCCGGATTTCTCGATAATCTCCGGCCATTGCGTCTGGTCGATATCGGCTTGCAGGGCTTCAAGGCCAATCGTATGCGCCGCGATGAAATCGCGGTCGATGACGCCGGGTCCGCCAGCTTCGATATCGGCCGCGTCCCGCTCGAAGATGCGCTTCATCATACCCTTGAGTGCGGCAAGATCGCCGCCGGTACGAACCTGATGATAGGCAGACGCGATCGGCGTGGATGACATCGTCGCCATTTCGATCGGATCCTGCGGGGCTGCAAACCGCTCCAGCGCCCGCTCCTTTAGTGGATTGAAGACGACAATCGGCACACCCCTGCGGGAGGCCTCATGTAATGTCGTCATCATGCGCGGATGGTTGGTGCCGGGATTGTGCCCGAACGAAAAGATCGCGTCGGCATGATCGAAATCCTCCAGCGTTACAGTGCCCTTGCCGACACCGATCGACAGGGGCAGACCGACGCTGGTGGCTTCGTGGCACATGTTGGAACAGTCGGGGAAATTGTTGGTGCCATAGGCGCGAACGAAGAGCTGAAAGAGAAACGCTGCTTCGTTGGAGGCACGACCGGACGTGTAGAACTCGGCCATATGAGGGCTGGGAAGGGCGTTCAATTCCGAGGCAATACGCGCGAATGCGGCATCCCATTCGATCGGCACGTAGCGGTCACTGGCATGATCATAGATCAGCGGATGCGTCAGGCGCCCCTGATCTTCAAGCTTGTGGTCGGTCCATTGCCAGAGATCAGTCACCGAATGAGCGGCAAAGAAATCGGGGCCAACGCGCTTGGCCGTCGATTCCCAGGTGATCGCCTTTGCTCCGTTCTCGCAGAACTCAAACGAACTTGTGTGCTTCGGATCGGGCCAGGCGCAGCCGGGACAATCGAAGCCTTCGGGCTGGTTTGCCTTTAACAATGTCGCCGCGCCCTCGGCGATGATCTGCTGGTGAGCAAGGGTTTTGGCGACGGCTTTTAGTGCGCCCCAGCCACCTGCTGGCGCTTTGTAATGCTCTATCCCATCCGGCCGCTTCTCGCTCATCACAGTCTCCCTTCAGCGTGTTTGAATAAATCTAGCATCGAACGCATCAGTACGAACCTAGACCGATGTATAGGTCCAGGTAGACGTCTATCGAATGTGCGGCCAACGAGATTGAGCATATTTTGCCCAGATCAAGATTGGCGGTGGAACAGTATCATGGAAAAGACAGGACAGATGCAAGCCGGGGCGGCAAGCGCCACCCACAATGATGCGATCGGACAAGTTGCGCTTCTGGCCATGGCCGTCGCGGGCGGTATTGCCGTCGCAAACATCTACTACAATCAGCCGATGCTCGGCCTTATCGAGGCGGATTTCAGTCGGCAGCCAGTTACCGGCATGGTGCCCACCGCAACGCAACTCGGTTACGCACTGGGGTTGTTCCTTTTACTGCCGCTCGGCGACCTCGTTAATCGCCGCCGGATGATCATTGGGCAATTCGTGGTGCTTGCCGCCGCGCTCGCGCTGGCTGCACTGGCGCCGACGGCCTGGATGCTGGTTGCAGCATCGGTCATGGTTGGAGCATGCTCGACAGTCGCCCAGCAGATCGTGCCCTTTGCGGCATCGCTGGCCGCGCCCGAAAAGCGCGGCGCCACAATCGGCACCGTCATGGCAGGCGTATTGTCGGGCATATTGTTCAGCCGCACCCTGTCGGGCTTTGTGGGCGAACACGCCGGCTGGCGGGAAATGTTCTGGATCGGCGTACCGCTCGCCCTGCTCGCCGCGGGCCTCATGTTTGCGGTCCTGCCGCATCATCGGCCAACCTCGACTTTGCGATATCATCAGGCGCTCCGGTCGCTTGGCCAGCTATGGAAACGCCACCCGGCCTTGAGGGCAGCGACTATCATCCAGGCGTTTCTGTTCGCGTCGTTCACGGCCTTCTGGACCATCCTCGCTCTCTATCTGGCGGGGCCAGAATTTCAGCTCGGTGCCGATGTAGCGGGTCTGTTTGGGATCGTCGGTGCGGTCGGCATATTTGCAGCGCCTCTGGCAGGAGTTGTTGCCGACAGACGGGGACCGCATTTCGTGGTCTGGATGGGCGCCGGATTGACGATCGCCGCCTGGCTGATCTTCGGGGTCTGGGCATCGATCGTTTCCTTGGTTGTGGGCGTCATCGTGCTTGATTTCGGCATACAGAGCGCGCTGATTTCTAACCAGCACATCATCTATGCCCTGGATGCCGATGCGCGTAGCCGTCTCAACACGGTCTTCATGACTGGCATGTTTCTGGGGGGTGCCACAGGTTCGGCGATGGCGACACTGGCCTGGGGGCAGGGCGGCTGGCTCGTCGTCAGCCTTCTCGGCGCGGCGTTCGGCCTCGCAGCCTTCGCGGTGAAAATATTTCATCATCGCCGGCATTCGCTGACGGTTGTCGGAAACTGAGGGCGGAACGATGGAAAAGCTACGTATAGGAATCGTCGGCGGTTCGCTTGCCGGCCTCTTCGCTGGCATCATGTTACAACAGGCTGGCCACGATGTCCGCATCTACGAGCGATCGAAGAGCGGTCTTGCAGGTCGGGGAGCGGGCCTCGTCGGTCAGAGGGACCTGCTGCACATTCTCCGGCTGATTGGCTGCGAGCATGTCGCCCGTATCGGCGTGGTGGCTAAGGAACGCATCTATCTCGATCAGGACGGACGTATCGCCCAGACCGTTAAGGCGCCCCAGACCCAGATCTCCTGGGACTACCTGTTCGAAACTGTCGCTTCCCGCATCGCTTCAGGAAGCTATGTGTTGGGTCGGGATGTCGTCAAAGTGCTGGATGGCGAGAGTGGCGCGGAGCTGATTTTTGGTGACGGTACGCGGGTGAATGCCGATCTGGTTATCGGTGCCGATGGCCTTGGTTCGGTGGTGCGCGCAGCGGTCAATCCCGGAGACACTCAAAACCGCTATTCCGGCTATGTCGCATGGCGTGGATTGATCCCGGAAACGAGGCTTCCAACGGCAGCTAATCTGCTTCTCGACCGGTTTGCCTTTCATGTCAGGCCGGGCGTACATGCGCTCGGTTATCTTGTCCCGGGCTCGAAGGGCGAAATGGACATCGGCAATCGCCGATATAACTGGGTCTGGTATCGCAAAGTGCCAGCAAGCGAACTTGCCCACACGTTCACCGATCTGGATGGGCGAACGCATGCATTTTCGCTGCCGCGTGGTGGCTTGTCGAGCGACCGTCTGGAGGCGTTGCGCGTCGATGCGCTGCAGATGCTTCCGCCGCAATTCGCCCAGGCGGTCGAGGCGGAGCCAAGCCCCTCTATCCAGGGCATTTTCGACTACGAGTCGCCCCGCATGACGGGCCGTTCGGTCGTCCTCATCGGCGACGCCGCCTTTGTCGCGCGTCCGCACACCGCGATGGGCGTGTCGAAAGCAGCGGGCGATGTCATGGCGTTGAGCAACAGCCTGGAGTCCGAGGTTGACCTTCCCAGTGCCCTGCAGCGGTTCGAGGATGATCGCATCGCGGTTGGCCGGGAAATCGTTGCTTATGGCCGGCAACTCGGTGCGTCGGCTATCTGAGTATCGACCGGCTGCCTGTCACGGTACTCAAGAACGATATTTTTAACCCGCTGGCTTCTGCCAGCGGGTTTTTGATTTTGAGAAAGGTCGGATGCTTCAGTTGGGGGGCTTTATCAGGCTTAGTGCGGCGTGGATTTGCGAGACGACGGCGGCACCTTCCCCAACTGCTGCCGCGACCCGCTTGGTCGATCCGGCACGGACATCCCCGATGGCAAAGACATTCGGCAGGCTGGTTTCGAGAGGCAATGGCTTGCGGGAAAAACGACAATGCTCATCGAAGGATTGCCCAGTGACGATGAAGCCCTTGTCATCGGTTTGCACCCGGCTGCTGATCCAGCCAGCGTTCGGATCCGCGCCGATAAAAAGGAAGAGATGATGAAGCGGCAAGGTGTTCACGCTTCCATCCAGGCGGTTGCGCAGTCTTGCGGAGGAGATGCCAGTGGCGTTATCGCCATTGATCGCGTCCACTTCGCAATGCATGTGCAGTTGGACGTTCGGCAGGGCCTTGATACGGTCGATCAGATATTGCGACATCGTATCTTCGAGTGCGCGCCGCACGACCAGATGAAGTGTCTTGACCTGAGGCGCCAGAAAAACGATGGCCTGGCCTGCCGAATTGCCGCCGCCAACCAGGACGATCTCTTCGCCGGCGCAAAGTTTTGCCTCGATCGGCGAGGCCCAATAGGAAACGCCGTTGCCCTCGAAACCGTCAATGTTGGTGATATCCGGCCGCCTGTAGCGAGCGCCGGATGCGATGACGACACTGCGGGCCGTCACCGATTTTCCACCGTCGAGTTCGAGCGCCAGCACACCTGCGTCATCTTTCGGAGGGATTAGATTTTTGACAGCGACGGGAAGAACCATTTCCGCCCCGAACTTGAGTGCCTGATTGTAGGCACGTCCCGCCAGCGCCTGTCCGGATATGCCCGTCGGGAAGCCGAGATAGTTTTCGATCCGAGACGAAGCGCCGGCCTGCCCCCCAATCGAGTGTTCATCGATGACAAGGACGTCGAGCCCTTCCGAAGCGGCATAGACGGCGGTGGCAAGGCCCGCCGGTCCAGCGCCGACTACAGCGACGTCATAGAGCTTTCCGGGCTTGAGGTCCGGCGTCATGCCGAGACATGCTGCGGCCTCCGCATCGGTCGGTTTCTTGAGCACGGTGCCGTTGGGGCAGACCATTAGCGGAAGGTCGGAGGCGAGAATACCCAGACGTTCGATCAGCGCCTTACCTTCACCCTCCATGGCAGCATCAAGCACGATGTGGGGAAAGGCATTGCGGGCTAGGAATCCTTGCAGGCGCGAGAGCGCGGCATTGCCAGCGGTTCCAATCAGAACAGAACCTGCGCCTGCATCGATCAGACCGACGCGGCGCAGGATGAAGGCGCGCATGATGATTTCGCCGACATCGGCCGATCCGATCACCAAGGCCCGCAAATGGGCGGCATCAAAGGGAATGGCCGTGCAGCCCTCGGACCCGGCGCGGGCCCCGGCAAGTGTCGGTCGACCCGACAGCTGGTTGACTTCGCCAGACAACTGGCCTGCTCCATGCGTCGTGATCGGTGCCTCGCCGGAAAGACCTTCGTGGCGAAACACGTCCATCGATCCCTTCAGCACCAGCCAGGCGGGCGCTGCGTGGTCTCCTACCTTGTAGACGAAGTCACCACGTGCGAAATCTTTTGGCTCGCCGCTGGCAAAACGCTTCGCCGTCTCGACCTGATGGGGGTTGAGCACCGGAAACATCTGGTCCAGGCGCGCGCTGAGATCTGCCATCTGTTACCTCCAGCTGGAAATGTCGTCCGCAGGTCACCGCCGATTTTTCGGCGAAGTTCAGTAATATCGCGGTATCGGCCCGCGTTGCGGTGTCTGATCAGGCAGGTTCACCATGGTTTCGTCCACATAACACCAGCCCCAGCCTTCCGGCGGGTCATAGCCCTCGATGATGGGGTGGCGGGTGGTGTGGAAATGCGCGGTCGCGTGGCGGCCGGGGGACTGATCGCAGCAGCCGACATGACCACATTCGCGGCAGAGCCTCAAATGAAGCCATATCTGGCCAGTTTCGAGACATTCCTCGCAGCCAAGCGTCATGGGCTTGACCGATCGGATCGTCGGCAGGTGCGAGCATTGATCAGACATGGTTCCACTCCTGAACGTGTTGGAAATTTCAGTGCTTCAGTGCTTCTTCAAGACACAGTATAAGCTGGTTGAAATCGACTGGCTTCCCAAGGAATGCGAATGCACCGCCATCCATTGCCGCTGCTCTCGTTCGCTCGTCGCAATAGGATGTCATGAAAATCATCGGCGGCTTTTGATCACCGCGCGAGTTTAACACGTCCTGCATCTGGATGCCGCTCAAGCCTGGCATTTTAACGTCGACCAGCATGCAGTCGATCGCGACGCGATCACCGCGGGCCAGAAAGTCTTCCGCAGACGAAAACAGCCGGCTCTCGTAACCGCAGGACAAAACGAGATCGTCAAGGGCTTCGCGGATCGACCGATCGTCGTCAACGATGGCTATGACAGGTGTTCTGGACAATTTGATTGGGCCTTGCCTCTTAAAATCAACTGGCTTCTATATGCGCCATCGAGACACAACATTGCACCATACAAGGGTCTAGGTTTTGGCCTCAAAGGCCCAGCAGTTCCGCCTTGCGCACCAGTTCGGCTACGGAGCGCGCCTCCATTTTGCGCATGACATTGCCGCGATGCAGCTTGACCGTGATCTCGCTGATCCCGAGGTTGAACGCAATCTGCTTGTTCATCAGGCCTTGCACGACAGCCGTCATGACCTCATGCTCGCGGCGGGTCAATGTCTTGGCCAGTTCCACGACGGCGCCATTTGCAGCAGATTGCTGGCGCATTTCCCGATCTTTCTGAAAAGCAACCGAGACGGCGTCGAGGATGTCCTGGTCCCGAAAAGGTTTGGTCAGGAAGTCGATGGCGCCTGCTTTCATGGCACGGACTGTCATTGGTATATCACCGTGACCCGTCATGAAGATGATAGGCATTCGGTTGCCGAGCTTTTCCAGGTGGAGCTGAAAATCAAGGCCGTTCGCACCGGGCAGGCGAACGTCGAGAAGAATGCAGCCAGGTCGGTCCAGATCGGCATTTTCGAGCAGGTCCTGGGCGCTTTCAAAGGATTTTGCTTCTGTTCGAATTGACAGGAACAGATCGACCAAAGCCTCGCGTATCGCAGTATCGTCATCGACGACGTAGACAACCGGCGTATCGCCGTTCGGCGGTTTGGCGGACTTTCTCGCATCATTCATGGGTTGCCTCCATCGGGACGATCATTTCGAACAATGCGCCACCATCGATGTGATTGCTGGCAGACAGCATGCCGCCGCGGGCTTCGAGCATGCTGCGGCAGATGGCAAGGCCCATGCCAAGCCCGGTCGGTTTGGTCGTGCAGAATGGTTTGAACAGGTTTTTGAGAACGTCCGGACTGAGCCCGGGACCTGTGTCGAGAACCTTGATGATCACGCTTTGATCATCCCCAGGCTCGATCGTTACCGATATCCGCCGCATCGCTTCCGGGGTTTCGGCCATGGCGTGAAGGGAATTGGTGATCAGGTTGATCAAGACTTGCTGCAGCTCTATCCGCACAGCGTTGACGGTGGGCACATCGCTTGCTTCAGCTATTTCAACAATGACCCCGTTTCTGACAAGCTCGCTCTCCATCAGCGCGCGTGTCTCCGTGACGAGATCGGCCAGCGAAACCGGCTCGATATCGGGCGGGCGGTTACCAAGCATTGATCGTGCGCTCTGAATGATGTCGCTGGCACGCTGGCTGTCACGAGCGATGCGCTCAGCTGAGCGGGAAACGGCTGCCAGATCCGGCGGGTCGCGATCCAGCCAGCGCTGCAGGGTCTGGGCGTTGACCACCAAGGCGCCGAGCGGCTGATTGAGTTCGTGCGCGAGCGAGGCAGATAACGCGCCGACGGTTGCCGCGCGCGACGCCAATGCCAATTCCGCCTGGGCCTCGAACAGTGCTTTCTGGGCCAGTTCCCGCTCCGTAATGTCGAACATACCGACAATGACACGGTTGAAATTGGCAGGATCTTCAGGAAAGCCAACGGTCAGCAGCACAAATTTGCTGGTGCCATCGCTGGTGATGATGCTGCCCTTGCCTTCGAAATGCGTCTCGTTGTTGAAAATTGCCGCGATGAGATCGAGAAAGGTGGCGTCGTCCTGGGCAATATAGCGGCGCATGGAGCCGGGATTGTTGTTACCCACATGGCCCAGCAATTCAAGTGCCGCCGCGTTGGCGGCAACGGTAGGGACGCTGACGATGCATCGCTCCAGAAAATCCGGGTTCTCCCGAGCGTGAGCACCAAGGTCTTTGACACCATCTGCTTTCAACGCCATCAGCATTGCGCGGACCTGCGAATAGTCGCGCTCCCAAAGTGCAACGCGGCTTTGCTCGAAAATCGTCCGGTAGCGCTCTTCGCTGCTCTGCAGGGCGGCATTGAATTTCACAAGATTGAGGCGCGCGCGCTGATTGCGGATGATCAAGGCGCAGGTGATCAACATTGCAGCAACCGCGACCGCCAGGCGTAGGGTTGCGGCGAGGTCGGTTTGCAGCCCATGAGCTGCAAGATACGAGACTGCCGCCAGACCGATACAGATACCGGTCACCAGTATCGTTCCTTTTTCTGTCAGGGTTTCTGCCGACAGAAGCAAGGTGATGACATAGAGCGTGGCAAGCGCGCTGTGAATGTCGGTATAGGTATCGAGATAGAAGATCAGCGCTGCGAGCAAAAATGCGCAGACGAGCACGCCAAGTTCAAAGCGCGCCGGCAGCCGTCTTTCCGGGTTTACCAGGACCAGCGAATGCAAGGAGATTTCCCACGTTGAGATCGACCGCATTATCAAGCCATCCCTGCTGCCGAAACGCAATTGGCAATTCCAATATTCCTATGCAAACTCAATCTCATAACCGCGCAAAAAAGAATGGCCATTCCAGGACTGGGATGGCCTCAGATGGATCGCGACATCCATGTGAAAGGGCGCGCTTGAAAATTCAGGGCGCATTGGCATCCAGCATCTCTTCAGTGGAGGGCCTGGATTTGTAGCCTCGGTTCGGCAGGCGAGCCACTATACTTAGGTGTCAGTCCGACTAACCAAGCATTGGATACCGCGCAACCAGATCCTCGCCTACAACCATCTCGTCAAACAAACGATGTGGGCAGGAGTTGAAAATGCAGATTTCAAAACATGTTCTTTCTCTCAAGGACCGGCCTGCAGCCTTCGAAAGCCCGGCGGGATCGATCATGCGCCTTGGTCGCGATCAACTGCCAATCCTCAAAGGCCTTTCAATACGCAGGCTGGTGCTCACGGCACACGCGATCAGGGAGCCTCACTGGCATGCGAATGCCAATGAACTGGGCTACTGTGTCCGCGGACAGGCACTGGTGACTGTCGTCGGCAATCATGGCAGCCGCGACGTCTTTCTTATCGGCATTGGCGAAATGTTCTTCGTTTCGTCAGGCACGGTTCACGCGATTGAAAATACCGGTGAAACGGAGGCGGAGTTCATCCTTGCCTTTTCGAACGAGGATCCGGAAGATTTCAGCCTGTCTGGCGCCTTCGACGTGATGTCCGACGCCGTGCTGCTGAGCACCTTCGAGTGGCAACCGCAAAAGCCGCCGAGTTTTGGCAGGCTGAACGCAAACACAGAGATATTCGACCTGCAGGCCCAGCCAGCCGTTGAAAAGCAGGCGCTTCATCCAAACAGGCTCAAATTCCGTGTCGAGGAGTCAGCGCCGCACGTATCGTCGCCGGCGGGCTCTGCAAGGACCGCGCAGGCTCCGGCTTGGTCTGTTCTCGATGGTCTTTCGATGTTTTCTGTCCGCATCAGCGAGATTGGCCTGCGCGAACCGCACTGGCACCCCGAGACCGCCGAAATGGGCTATGTGCTCGAAGGGACCGGTCAGATGACAGTCCTTGATCCCGATGGAAGCGCTGACACCTATTCGATCCATCCGGGCGACGCCTATTTCGTGCCGCCGGCTTACCCGCATCACATCGAAAACACCGGCAGTGGCACACTGCATATCCTGATTTTCTTCAGTCGCAGCGCGCCACAAGATATCGATTACCGAGCAGCGGCGGCCGGTTATTCACGCAGTGTGATCGCTAGCCAGTTGGGCCTTTCCGAGCAAGCCCTCCTGCCTCTTCCTGTCGATATCGACGATCCGCTGATCGTTGCACGGCTCTGAATCCCTGAATCCCTGAAACCCAAACCCAAGCCCAAACCCAATGGAGATTACCATGAACCGCACCCTCGCTGAAAAACATCGCAAGTCGCCTCTTGCAACACCGACTGCCCTTGGCACGAACGCAACCGCCGATATTTCCGGCGCGTTGACGGCGCTGCTGGCCGATGTCTTCGCGCTTTATCTCAAGACGAAGAATTTTCACTGGCATATGAGCGGTCCGCATTTCCGTGATTACCACCTGATGCTGGACGAGCAGGGCGAGCAGATCTTCGCCATGACGGATGACATTGCCGAGCGAGCCCGCAAGATCGGCGGCACCACACTTCGTTCGATCAGCCATATTTCCAGGTTGCAGCGGCTTCTCGACAACGACGCCGATTTCGTGACCCCGGCGGATATGCTGGCCGAGCTTCGCGACGATAATCTCACACTCGTCTCGCTGATGAAGGCGACACACAATCTTTGTGAAGACCATGGCGACATCGCAACCGCCAGCCTGATCGAAAACTGGGTGGATGAGGCAGAGCGCCGTGCCTGGTTCCTGTTCGAAAGCACCCGCGGCGCCGAATGAGCGCGCGAAATTTCGGAGAGGCCCATGATCAACGAACTTTCACTGTCCCGTCGGCAGGTCCTGTTGGCCGGCACCACGGTTTCTCTGGCCTTGGCCATGCCGGCGATGGCTTCCGAAAAGAAAATTTCCCGTAACCCAGAAGGAATTGCATCGATGACCACGAATTTCGTCACCACCAAAGACGGCGTAGAGATATTCTTCAAGGACTGGGGTCCGAAGGATGCACAGCCGATCGTCTTCCACCATGGCTGGCCGCTGTCGTCAGACGACTGGGATGCCCAGATGCTTTTCTTCCTCAGCAAGGGCTATCGCGTTGTGGCCCACGACCGCCGCGGCCATGGACGCTCCAGCCAGGTGAGCAATGGTCACGACATGGATCATTACGCTGCCGATGCCTCCGCCGTCGCCGAATATCTTGACCTGCGCAATGCCGTTCATATCGGCCACTCCACAGGCGGCGGCGAAGTCGCTCGGTACGTCGCACGGCATGGTCAGCCACAGGGACGCGTGGCAAAGGCTATCCTCGTCAGCGCCGTTCCGCCGTTGATGCTGAAAACCGCAGCCAATCCTGATGGCACGCCGATGGAAGTCTTCGATGGGTTCCGTAGCGCCCTGGCAGCCAATCGCGCGCAGTTCTTCCTCGATGTTGCGTCGGGCCCATTTTATGGTTTCAACCGGCCGGATGCGAAAGTTTCGCAGGGTGTGATCGACAATTGGTGGCGCCAGGGGATGATGGGTAGCGCCGTGGCGCACTATGAAGGTATCAAGGCGTTTTCGGAGACAGATCAGACCGAAGACTTGAAGGCGATTACGGTTCCCACGCTGGTGACCCAGGGTGATGACGACCAGGTCGTTCCCTACAAGGCCGCCGTAGAGCTTCAGGCCAAGCTGATCAAGAACAGCACGATGAAGATCTACAAGGGCTTCCCGCACGGGATGCTGACCACGCATGCCGACGTGATCAATCCAGACCTGTTGGCCTTCATCAAGGCTTGATTGTTTCCCTATCCCAAGACGTGTGTGGCGGCTCCCCAAAGGGCCGCCACTACAAATGCGGGGTCAGCGGGTTAGTCAGCAGCTCGTCGCGAAAGCTCGCGGGCCAGATCAAGAAACGCTTTCACTCCAGCCGACAGATTTCGGCGCCCGGGATAATACAGGCAGAGCCCCGGATACGGTGGTGTCCAGTCCTCCAGCACCCGGACAAGGCGCCCCGCTTTGATGTCGGGGAGCACTTCCTCTTCCATGGTATAGCCCAGGCCGGTACCTTCCAGCACCGAAGTCCTCACAAGGCCCGCTTCATCAAGTGTGATCGGGCCTCGCACATCGATTTGCACCGGTTCGTCGTCTTTTTCAAACCGCCATCGAAACAGTGAGCCGTCAGGCAAGCGAACGCGAATGCATCTGTGATTGAGAAGATCCGGAGGAACCACGGGTTTGGGATGTTGTGCGAAATAGTCCGGAGAACCAACAACAGCGTGTCGCTGGGGCCGGCCGAGCGAAACGGCAATCATGTCGCTGGGAACGAGACCTGCCACCCTGACGCCCAGATCAAAACCGTCATTGACGATATCAACCATTTTTCCTTCCGTGACCAGATCGACATTCATCTCGGGATAGCGACGCAGGAACTCAAGCACGAGCGGTGAGATGATGGCGCGTGCTGCAAACGGTGCCGCATTGATGCGTATCGTTCCAGACGGTGTCTCGCGTTGAGAGCGCACCGTTTCCAGAGCGGCATGAAGGTCCTGAAGCGAAGGCGCAACCTGCTGTACAAAGAGCCTGCCGGCATCTGTCAGCGAGACGCTGCGCGTGGTGCGATTGAACAATCGTACGCCGAGCCCCGCCTCAAGCCTGCCGATGGTGTGGCTGAGCGCAGTTGTGGACATACCGAGATCGATAGCCGCTGCGCGAAACGTCCCGCGCCTGGCGATCGCGATGACTGCTTCGAGTTCCCTAAGGTTTAACTGTTCCATTATCCCGATCTGTTCAACATCACGTGCATGTTTATCCCACTTATCAATGCAATGGTAGAGCACTAACTTAGGGGCACCTCACAAGGAGAAATAAGATGGATATGCCCCAAGTTGTGAATATGTATTTTGACGCTGACACCCGCAACGATGCCGACGGGCTGTTGCAAACGCTTGATGTCGATGCGGTGGTCGAGGACGAGAATGCCCGCTATCAGGGCACTGCCGCCATCCGTCAATGGTGGGTGGCCGCCAAGAGGTCGGCTCAATACGTTGCCGAACCTGTGGAAACCACGATTGACGGTGACAAGACACTCGTGCGGGCGAGGGTGAGTGGCAAGTTTCCCGGTAGTCCGGTGATGCTAATCCATGCCTTCACGATCAAGGACGACAGGATCGTCAGGCTGGAGATCCGGTCATGACTGACTTTCTCAATCTGAACGGCAAACGCGCACTCATTACGGCTGGAACCAAAGGTGCTGGCGCTGCGACCGTCAGCCTGTTTCGCGAACTCGGCGCAAAGGTGCTGACGACAGCGCGTGCCCGTCCGGAAAACATGCCGGAAGAATTGTTCGTCGATGCGGACCTGAGCACCGAAGAGGGATGTGAAATCGTCGCAGAGGCCACGCGGCGGCGCCTTGGCGGCGTCGATGTCATCGTCCATATGCTGGGTGGCTCCTCAGCATCGGGGGGCGGCTTTTCTGCCCTGTCGGAGGATGACTGGCACAAGGAAATATCGCTTAACCTTTATCCGGCTGTCCGGCTGGATCGGCAACTGGTCCCGGATATGGTCGCCCGGGGAAGCGGCGTTGTCGTGCATGTGACATCCATCCAGAGAGTCCTGCCGCTTCCGGAATCGACAACAGCCTATGCCGCAGCGAAAGCGGCACTTTCGACCTATAGCAAGGCGATGTCGAAGGAAGTGTCGCCCAAAGGCGTGCGCGTCGTTCGGGTTTCGCCGGGCTGGATCGAAACGGAAGCCTCCGTCCACCTTGCAGAGCGCCTGGCGAAGCAGGCCGGAACTGACCTTGAGGGTGGCAAGAAGATCATCATGGATGGACTGGGCGGCATTCCGCTCGGCCGCCCGGCAAAACCGGAAGAGGTCGCAAACCTGATCGCCTTCCTCGCTTCCGACCGCGCGGCTTCGATTACTGGTACTGAATACACAATTGATGGGGGGACGGTGCCGACAGCGTAGGTTCCGAGATGCGCCTGCAGATCAGGCGGGCGCGTCCCACCCGCCGATCTGTGAATAGATCGCGTCGCGGAGATGGCGGACGTCGTGGTTCAGATCGGCCAGCTCCTTTGGAGTTTGCATTGAAGCTGCAAGCAAGGTGTCGCTGAGGCAGCCCGCCCTGTGCTGCAATGCGCGGCCTTCCTCGGTCAACGCGATCACCACCTGCCGCTCATTGCTGAGGTTTCTGGTCCTGCGCAACAAGCCGGCTGTCTCAAGGCGCTTCAAGAGCGGCGTCAGTGTGCTCGATTCCAATGCGAGGGCGTTTGCAATGGCGCCAACGGTTTGCTCATCTCCGCTCCAAAGCACGTTTAGCACGAGATATTGCGGGTACGTCAGCCCCAGCTCATCCAGAAAGGGCTTGTAAGCGCGCTGGATGGCAATGCCGGCAGTATAAATTGCGTAGCACAGCTGGTCGTGCAAGGGCGGTGGATTGTTGTGACGTATGGTCATTCTAGGCTCCTTCACACATACATATAGTCAATCATACGGCAAAAATAAATATCGCGATAAGAATTATCTTGACGGAAGGGTCAGCATCTGTCAGCTTATGTGTATCGCGATAACAGTTATCGCAAAACAAAAAGGAAGAAGCCATGACACGCAAGTCCGCAACCGCCCTTTCTGCAATTGCCACCGCCGCATTGTCTGCCGCACTGCCGGCAAACGCTGCCGACACCATTTCCCAGAACCAGTCCGTAAAAAACGTCGTGCTTGTCCATGGCGCTTTTGCTGACGGCTCTGGCTGGAAGGGTGTCTACGACAATCTCACAAAGCGTGGTTACCGCGTGACCATCGTCCAGAATCCCCTGACCTCTCTGGCGGACGACGTTGCCGCCACAAAGCGTGCTCTCGAGCGGCAGGACGGTCCGGTCATTCTGGTCGGACATTCCTGGGGCGGCACGGTCATTACAGAAGCGGGCGTTGATGAAAAGGTTGCTGGCCTCGTCTATGTCTCTGCGCTCTCACCAGATGCCGGCGAAACGACAGCCCAGCAATATCAGGGGTTTGCTCCCGCATCGGAATTCGTCATCGAAACCACGAAGGATGGTTTTGGATATGTCAGCCCGGCAAAGTTCAAGGCTGGTTTTGCTCATGACGTTAGCGATGCCGATGTTGCGTTCATGAGGGACGCTCAGGTCCCGATCAACATGTCGGCGTTCGGCACGAAGCTCGAACATGCTGCCTGGCGTACCAAGCCCAGCTGGGCTGTGATCGCTACTGAGGACAAGGCATTCGACCAGGCAATGCTGATCCATATGGCCGAACGCATCAAAGCCAAGATCACCAAGGTCTCAGCAAGCCACGCCCTGTTCATGACGCAGCCGACGGTCGTCGCTGATACCATCGATGCTGCCGCCAAGGCCGTCTCGGCAAAGCAGAAATGATAGATTCCGCGTTATCGGGACAATCCGCACTGTCCCGATAACGACCGGAACGTATTATTTCGAATTTCACAACAAACTATGAATTATTAGTTCAATTGTTGTGCCCGCGACTTGGTAGCAATATCCACACATCAGACGAGCAACGGCGTCGCCTGAAACACGAAACCATACATTTGCAGGACGTGAGATGACCCAGAACGACTTTTCCATAACGCGCCGTGGCGCACTGCTTTCAGTTGGTGCAGCCGCAGCGGCGATGGCCATTTCACCCGTATTCACCTTCGCAGCAAACGCTGCCCCCACCAACACATCAATCGAAGGAAACAAGACCATGGGTACTATCACCACCAAGGACGGCGTCGAAATATTCTACAAGGATTGGGGCTCCAAGGATGCTCAGCCCGTCGTCTTCCATCACGGCTGGCCGTTATCGTCTGACGACTGGGATGCCCAGATGCTGTTCTTCCTTGCCAACGGTTACCGGGTCGTTGCCCATGATCGCCGTGGCCACGGACGCTCTGCCCAGGTTTCCGAAGGGCATGATATGGACCACTATGCCGCCGACGCTTTCGCTGTCGTCGAAGCGCTGGATCTGAAAAATGCCGTGCATATCGGCCATTCCACTGGCGGTGGCGAAGTGGCGCGCTATGTGGCGAAGTTTGGTCAGCCGGCCGGTCGTGTCGCCAAGGCCGTTCTGGTATCGGCAGTCCCGCCGCTGATGCTGAAGACCGCAGCCAATCCCGAAGGCCTGCCGATCGAAGTGTTCGACGGCTTCCGTTCGGCGCTGGCGGCCAATCGGGCGCAATTCTTCCGCGATGTCCCGGCCGGCCCGTTCTACGGTTTTAACCGCGATGGCGCCAAGGTTCAGGAAGGCGTAATACAGAATTGGTGGCGCCAGGGCATGATGGGCGGTGCAAAGGCGCACTATGATGGCATCAAGGCCTTCTCCGAAACCGACCAGACGGAAGATCTGAAGGCAATCACGGTGCCGACGCTCGTTCTCCACGGCGAAGACGATCAGATCGTTCCAATCGCGGATTCTGCACTGAAGTCCGCCAAGCTGCTGAAGAATGGTTCGCTGAAGACATATCCCGGCTTCTCGCATGGCATGCTGACCGTGAATGCCGATGTGCTGAACGCCGATCTTCTGGCATTCATTCGATCCTGACGATAAGAGGTGGCCGTGGCGGAACCTGCCACGGCCACTGATGCAATCCTTGCCGTACTACCGATCGAGACGACGATGCAGTTGACGCCCGAGCTTGTAGCCCTGACCATCAGAGACGTCCGTGACGACGGCCCGGAGCCGGGCTGGACGCCGTTATCTGAAACAGAACTTGACGCTCTGGTTGCCGCTATCGAACGTGAAGCCGATAGCGATCCGATCTGGGTGTTTGCATACGGTTCCCTCATCTGGAATCCTGAGTTCAAGCCAGCCGGCAGGCGACGTGCCACCGCCCATGGCTGGCATCGTTCGTTTTCCCTGAAAATCGAGCGCTGGCGGGCAACGAGCGCGCAGCCAGGTCTGATGATGGCGCTTGAGCGTGGTGGACAGTGCGACGGTGTCATCATGCAACTCTCGTCCGAGCGGCGGCGTGACGACCTTCGAGCTCTCGTCGCCCGCGAAATCAGGTATCGGGAAGTCATCGACATGGTGCGCTGGGTAAAGGTCAAAACGCCTGACGGCATCCAGAAGGCTCTGACATTCTGGGCGAGCACAAAGCGCGCGGGTCTGACGGCGCCGCTACCGGTGGAAACGACGGCAAAACTGATCGCCAGCGCCTGCGGGGAGGGCGGTTCCTGCGCCCAGTATCTGCACAACACGATCGTCGATCTTCAGGCAGAGGGCATTCGCGATCGAAACCTCTGGCAGTTACAGGCGCGGGTCGCGGCCGAGATCTCCGCACAGCAAGGACGCTGTGGCGGGACAGTCCGGGATATCAATCAAGCATGACCATCTGCGCCGCAACCTGCTCCTCGAAGAATTTGGAGAAGGATGCAATGCGGGGAGGCAGAGCCTGATAGGGCGGGTAGTAGAGGGTCAACCACAGATCGGGTGGGGCCCAGCCCTTGAAGACGTGCACGAGGCGCCCACTCTTGAGGTGTTCCGAGACATGAAAGTTCGGCAGCATGGCAACGCCTGCTCCATCTGCGGCCATGTCGGCCAGAACCTCACCATTATTGGCGCTGAAGGCGCGCCCTGCCGATATCGTCATGCTCGAGCCGCCGTCCGAGAGAACCCAGTTCTCTCGCCGGCTTTCGCCGCTATAGGCGAGGCAATCGTCTGGCGTCAGCTCGTTCGGATGCTGCATCTCGACAAACCGGCTTCCCGGTGCCGCAACCAGAATGCGCGGCACGACGCGGATTTTCCTCCATATCGTGAACTTGTCCGATGGCTGAGACGAGATGCGGATCGCCAGATCGTAGTCATCATCAACGATATTCACCAGTCCGTCGGACAGTGATATCTCGAAGCCCATCTTCGGGTATCGCTCTTTGAAGCCGGAGAGGATCGGTGGGAGCACCGCCTTGCCAAACCACGTCGGCGCACTGATCCTGAGACGCCCTTCGTCGGCTTTGTGAGCGTTCATCACGTCGCGGCGCGCTTCTTCAAGCGTCTTCACCGCCGGCTGAATCTGGGCGGCGAAGATCGCACCGTCTGTTGTCAGCGACACTTGCCGGGTCGTACGGACAAACAGCTGAACGCCGAGTTCGGCTTCAAGTGCCGCAATAGCCCTTGTGACTGCAGCCGGCGTCATGTCGAGTTCGCGGGCAACCTGGGCGAAATTTCGCTTTTCGGCCGCAAGGAGGAAGGTTCGCAGAGCTTTGTAATCGTTCATTGGGATTGTTTCAAAAAGAGCAACGCAGTCGAAATTAATATTGCAATTCTCTGGTGTGATCAATCGGTCTAGATATTCGTCAACAGCCAAACACTAACGGCGACATTGAAAGGCAAGGACATGATCAAGGATATCAAGGGACTGCATCACGTAACCTCAATGGCTTCGGATGCGCGTCAGAACAATCGCTTCTTCACCGACACACTGGGCCTGCGTCGCGTCAGGCAGACCGTTAACTTCGACGACCCGAACGTCTACCACCTTTATTATGGTGACGAGAACGGCTCCGCCGGCACCGTCATGACCTACTTCCCTTTCCCGAACATGATGCTGGGTCGTCCCGGTGTTGGTGAGGTCGGGGAAACCCAGTTCTCCGTGCCAAAGGGCGCATTGAAATTCTGGCAGGATCGGTTTACCGCGCACGGTGTCGATGGCTTGAAAACTGACACCGTCTTTGGCGCCAACAGACTTCAATTCATGGGTCCGGACGGTGACAGTCTGGCGCTGATTGAATCTGCCGATGACAACCGCGCGCCGTGGCTGGCGGACGGCATTCCGGCCGATGCAGCTATCCGCGGTTTTGCCGGCGCCCGGTTCAGCCTGCACGATACTGCCGCGACAGAAGAGCTTCTTGGTTTCATGGGGTATCAACGCGCCGAGAAGGAAGGTGACGTGACCCGCTTTATCATTCCCAATGGAAACGGCGCCGATACGATTGATGTCGCAGCACTGCCGAAAACGTCGTTTGCCCGTCAGGGCGCCGGTTCGGTTCACCATATCGCCTTTGCCGTCGAAAACCGCGAAAAGCAACTCGAAGTTCGCAAGGCACTGATGGACACCGGTTATCAGGTTACGCCCGTCATTGACCGCGATTATTTCTGGGCAATCTACTTCCGCACACCAGGCGGCGTGTTGTTCGAGATTGCCACGAACGAGCCGGGGTTTGACCGGGACGAGGACACGGCACATCTGGGCGAGGCGCTTAAGTTGCCGAGCCGGTATGAAGCGTTCCGTGACCAGATCCAGGCAAACCTCGAGCCGCTGACTGCCTAACAACCCCCGCTCACTGGTGTCTGTGGCAACTGATCGGGCTTCTATGGAGAAATGCCAATGGATCAATTGGGAGCAATCAGAGCCTTTGTTCGCGTCGTCGAGGCCGGATCCTTTGCAAAGGCTGCCAGCACGATGGGTGCGCCACGGTCCACCGTGAGCAAGCTTGTTCAGGATCTTGAGGCCAGCTTGAGCCTCAAATTGCTGGAACGAACGACACGTTCACTCACGGTGACACCCGAGGGCGTTGCTTATTACGAGCGCGCCCTCCGGCTGATCGCCGATTTCGATGAAATGAACAACGAGGCGACCCGCGGGCGCCTTGCCACCAGGGGAAAACTTCGTGTTGACGTAGGAGGGACCTTCGCCAATACGATTCTGATCCCTCGGTTGCCAGAGTTTTACGCGCTCTATCCAGAGATCGAGTTGCACCTTGGTGTGACAGAACGTCAGGCCGACATCGTTGAAGAGGGAATAGATTGCGTCATTCGTGCCGGAGATCTGCCAAGCGCATCTCTTGTTGCGAAGAAACTATGCAGCGTCGAGATAGTAACCTGCGCCACCCCGGCGTACCTCGAAAAATACGGCGTGCCAGCTTCGCCATCGGATCTGCAGCGTGATCATGTTTTCGTTCAGTACTTTTTCGCGCGCAGCCTGAAGGCCGCACCAGTGCGATTGATGAATGGTGACGAGAAAATAGAAATCTACAGCCCGATCAAGCTCTCCACCAGTGATGCGACTGCGCATTTGCATGGAATATTGGCGGGGCTGGGTATTGGACAGACATTTGAATTCTTGGCACGCGCCCATATCGCTCGCGGCGCACTGGTCCCCATCCTGCAAGATTGGGCGCCACCACGTTATCCTGTTCACATAGTTAGGCCAGCGGGCCGGTTTCCGAGCGTGAAGTATCGGGTATTTGCAGACTGGGTTGCGGGCGTGTTTTCTGCCTACGACGAGGGTACCGCCACGTCCTGATAGCTTTATCCATATCCATGGATAGTTACTCCACAACGGCGGGCTTCTCCACGTTCTCCTTTGACGATATCCCACGGCTGATGTGAGCCCGTGGCTCTATCCCGAATGGGAGTAGGCTGTGACAGGCTTGGCTCCTTGGTCGCACGAACCCACCTGCAATTTGGAATAACGGTTGTTCAGATCAAGTATAAGGCGACGTGATCGCGATATGGGGCGTGAATGCCAACGGTGACCCGCAATCTTGTCGCGTCAATACTCAACGGCAGACTGCCAAGGATTACGCGGCTCACACACCGCGCAACCGTTGTTCACTGGCAGTGCCGCGCAGGGCAAATTCAGCCAAATTGCTTCCCACCGAACAGCGAAATCAAGGACGCTGCAGAAGTCTTCAAGGCCGACTCTGCGCATCAAATTTCCTTTAGAAGTTTTCGGAACGCGTGGCCGCGTATCGCAGCCCCGTGCGAAGTCCGCAGCTCAGCCGGATCGAGAGATTATTGTTGCGATAAAAGCAATTCATTCGCAATTAATATTGCAATTCTACGGGGTCGCAACTCGCGCTACCTTTTCTTTCAGCAGCCGAGGCAGCAAGCGAAAGAAAGCATCGGTTTCAACTTCCCGACGGTCTTGGAAGCTGTGTCCCAGGGCACGGCATCCGACCGAAAGGTCCTGCTCATTTCATAACCGGCCGCATTCGCGGTCCAAAACAACCGAAGAGGAATTGACATGTCCAAGCTTGAAGTTCTTACCCCCGCCAACAGCCAGCTCATTTTCATCGATCAGCAGCCGCAGATGGCATTCGGCGTTCAGTCGATCGACCGCCAGACCCTGAAGAACAACGTCGTTGGCTTGGCCAAGGCTGCCAAGATTTTCAACGTGCCAACCACGATTACCACGGTTGAGACCGAGAGCTTCTCCGGCAACACCTTCCCCGAACTTTTGGCCGTCTATCCGCAGAATGACATCCTTGAACGCACCTCGATGAACTCCTGGGATGATCAGAACGTACGCGATGCGCTGGCAAAGAATGCTGCCAACGGCCGCAAGAAGATTGTCGTCTCTGGTCTGTGGACCGAAGTCTGCAACACGACCTTTGCACTCTCTGCTTTGCATGACGTTCCGGAGTACGAAATCTACATGGTCGCCGATGCTTCCGGCGGCACCTCTTCCGATGCGCACAAATATGCAATGGACCGCATGGTGCAGGCTGGCGTCATACCCGTCACCTGGCAGCAGGTCTTGCTCGAATGGCAGCGCGACTGGGCTCGCAAGGAAACCTACGATGCGGTCACCACACTGGTGAAGGAGCATTCCGGCGCTTATGGCATGGGCATCGATTACGCGGTCACTCACGTCCACGGCGGTGCCGAACGCGTCAGCCATGGCAAGCGCATCGGCCCGAACCCCGCGAAGTAAGCCAGATCAACCGCTCCGGTGACGCATCGGAGCGGTTGTCCGTTTTAACGAGGATGACTCTCATGAAAATCTATCTTCTGTCTCTTGGCGCGGGTCTGCTGGTCGGCATCGTCTACAGCCTGCTCAACGTGCGCTCGCCTGCTCCGCCGGTTATCGCGCTTGTCGGCCTGCTCGGCATTCTCGTCGGTGAGCAGATCATCCCGCTCGCCAAATCGCTCTGGAGCAAGGAGCCGGCAGCGGTTTCCTGGCTCCAGCAGGTGAAGCCGCACATGTTCGGTCACATGCCGAAGGGCGGAAATTCTCCGGAAATTGCCCATCGTTCGCAAACCAATTTGGAGGAGCGGAGCTGATGACGACGCGCCGAACCTTCCTTGGAGCGGCCTCGAGCCTGGCGTTTTCGAACCTCTTCTCAAAGGCCAATGCCGCCGATCCCAACCAGACCGGAATAGATACCATGCACCCAGACTTGATCCTCCATAACGGTCGTTTCACGACCCTTGACCGCACCAATCCAAACGCGACCGCGGTCGCCATCAAGGATGGACTGTTTCTTGAAGTCGGTTCGGACAGCGAGGTCATGTCCCTTGCTGGTTCCAACACCAGGATCGTCGATCTCAAGGGCAAGCGCGTTCTGCCCGGCCTCATCGATAACCATACCCACGTTGTGCGTGGCGGGCTAAACTACAATATGGAATTGCGCTGGGACGGCGTGCGCTCGCTGGCAGATGCAATGGACATGCTCAAGCGCCAGGTGGCGATAACGCCAGCCCCGCAATGGGTGCGTGTTGTCGGCGGGTTCACCGAACACCAGTTTGCGGAGAAGCGTCTGCCGACGATCGAGGAGATCAACGCGGTCGCGCCAGATACCCCAGTATTTCTGCTGCACCTCTATGACCGCGCGCTCTTGAACGGTGCTGCACTGCGCGCTGTCGGTTACACCCGCGATACGCCCAATCCACCCGGTGGCGAAATCACCCGTGATGCCAACGGCAATCCGACTGGTCTGTTGCTGGCCAAGCCTAATGCCGGCATTCTCTACTCCACCCTTGCCAAGGGACCCAAACTGCCTCTCGACTATCAGGTCAACTCCACCCGCCATTTCATGCGTGAGCTCAATCGTCTTGGCGTAACGGGTGTGATTGATGCAGGCGGTGGCTTCCAGAACTACCCTGATGACTACGAGGTCATTCAAAAACTCTCTGACGAGAACCAGATGACGGTGCGTCTGGCCTATAATCTCTTCACCCAGAAGCCCAAGGAAGAAAAGCAAGACTTTCTCAACTGGACGTCTTCGGTCAAATACAAGCAGGGCAACGACTATTTCCGTCACAACGGTGCCGGCGAAATGCTGGTCTTCTCCGCGGCGGACTTCGAGGACTTTCGCCAGCCACGTCCGGAAATGGCGCCGGAAATGGAAGGCGAACTCGAAGAAGTGGTGCGCGTTCTGGCCGAGAACCGTTGGCCATGGCGCATGCACGCCACGTATGACGAGACAATCTCCCGTTCGCTTGATGTCTTCGAGAAGGTCAACAAGGACATTCCGCTTGAAGGTTTGAACTGGTTCTTCGACCATGCCGAAACCATCTCGGACCGGTCCATCGACCGCATTGCGGCCCTTGGTGGCGGCATCGCAACCCAGCATCGCATGGCCTATCAGGGCGAATATTTCGTCGAGCGATATGGCCAAGGCGTTGCCGAAGCGACCCCACCGATCCGAAAGATGCTCGACAAGGGCGTCAACGTTTCCGCCGGCACGGATGCGACCCGCGTCGCCTCCTACAACCCCTGGGTCTCGTTGTCCTGGATGGTGACCGGCAAGACGGTTGGTGGCATGCAACTCTATCCGCGTGCCAACTGCCTCGATCGCGAGACGGCTCTGCGGATGTGGACTGAAAAAGTCACATGGTTTTCGAATGAAGAAGGCAAGAAAGGCCGTATCGAGAAAGGCCAGTTCGCCGACCTTGTCGTTCCCGACAAGGACTTCTTCTCCTGCGCCGAAGACGAGATCTCGTTCCTGGTATCGGAGCTGACCATGGTTGGCGGCAAAATCGTCTATGGAGCGGGTGACTTCAAAACGCTCGACGAGAACGACGTGCCGCCTGCAATGCCCGACTGGTCTCCAGTCCGCAAGTTCGGCGGATATGCTGCATGGGGCGAGCCGGAAGGTGCTGGCGCGCGGTCTCTAAGGCGCACGGCTATCTCGACCTGTGGCTGCGCCAGCGATTGCGGCGTGCATGGTCACGACCATGCGGGAGCCTGGACCTCGAAACTGCCGATCGCCGACCTCAAGGGTTTCTTCGGCGCTCTTGGCTGCTCTTGCTGGGCAGTCTGATCGTGTCCTCGCTTGGGCGACTTCTGTTCGCCCAAGCGATCCGACCCTATAATTGCAATATTGGCAATTAAATCGAAACTATTGCTGCAATTGTTGGCAGAGCGATCACCGGCCAATATCGCTCCATCAAACGCGGCCGCTCGATCACGTCAGCGACCAAAAAGGAGCAGGATATGACCTACCAATCCCCTATATCGAATTCGGCCTTGAGCGGACTTGCACGCGTCGTCGGCTCTCCCATTACGAGAACTGTATCGCTGCTTGCTCTCTGCGCTGCCTACATCCAGGGTCCACTCACCAAGATTTTCGATTTCAATGGCGCGCTTGCTGAGATGAATCATTTCGGTCTGCAGCCTGCCGCTCTCTTTGCCGTCGTCGTCATCGTGTTCGAGCTTACGGCCTCCGCGATGGTGGTCTCGGGCTTCCTGCGCTGGGCAGGCGCACTCGCACTTGCAGGCTTTACGCTTCTCGCAACGTTCATTGCTCTTCGCTTCTGGGAAATGGCGCCCGGCATGGACCGCATGATGGCAACGAACGCCTTCTTCGAACACATCGGTCTGGCCGGTGCATTCATCTTCGTTGCAGCGGCCGACCTTGCAAAGGGAGCGGGTAAATGAGCGCCGCGAAAACATCCGGGGGCACTTTTGCTCCTCTCGCACAGCCCGTCTTCGCGGTCCTTTGGATTGCAACGGTTCTCGGCAATACCGGAAGCTTCATGCGCGATGTCGCAAGCTCATGGCTGATGACGGACCTCTCGGCATCGCCTGCTGCAGTCGCCATGGTTCAGGCGGCCGGAACATTGCCGATCTTCCTGCTTGCCATTCCGGCAGGCGTTCTCACCGACATTCTGGATCGCCGCAAGTTCCTGATTGCGGTCCAGCTCCTGCTGGCCTTCGTAAGTATCTCGCTGATGGTCCTCTCGCAGACAGGCATGCTTTCCGTGAGCGCACTGATCGGCCTGACGTTCCTCGGCGGCATTGGTGCCGCATTGATGGGCCCGACCTGGCAGGCGATTGTTCCTGAACTGGTGAAACGCGAGGACGTGAAGAGCGCTGTCGCTCTCAACTCCCTCGGCATCAATATCGCTCGTTCCATCGGCCCAGCTGCTGGCGGTTTGCTTTTGGCAGCGTTCGGGGCGGGGATCACCTATGGCGCAGACGTTGCAAGCTACATCTTCGTTATCGCGGCTCTGGTGTGGTGGCCACGTGCCAAAAACGCCAACGACGCTCTACAAGAGAACTTCTTCGGCGCGTTCAGGGCTGGCCTACGTTACACTCGCTCAAGCCGCCCCCTGCATGTCGTCCTTCTTCGTGCCGCCATCTTCTTCGCATTCGCCAGTGCCGTCTGGGCACTTCTTCCGCTGGTTGCCCGTCAACTGCTGGGTGGTGATGCCAGCTTCTACGGTATTCTGCTTGGTGCGGTCGGCGCCGGTGCGATCGGTGGAGCATTGGTCATGCCGAGGCTACGCGAACGCCTGAGCTCGGATGGTTTGCTTCTTGGCGCAGCGGTGATCACCGCAGTCGTCATGGGTGTTCTTTCGCTCGCCCCGCCGAAGATCGTCGCCATTATCGCTCTTCTGTTCCTTGGTGGTGCTTGGATCACCGCCCTGACGACCCTGAACGGCGCAGCCCAGGCTGTTCTGCCCAACTGGGTGCGTGGGCGTGGCCTCGCTGTCTATCTGACCGTATTCAACGGAGCCATGACGGCGGGCAGCCTCGGCTGGGGTGCTGTGGGCGAAGCCGTTGGAATTCAGACGACATTGCTTATCGGTGCAGCTGGCTTGCTCGTTGCAGGGTTCATCATGCACCGCGTAAAGCTCCCGGCTGGTGACGCCGACATGGTGCCGTCCAACCACTGGCCGGAACCGCTGGTCGCCGAGCCTGTTGCTCATGACCGTGGTCCTGTCCTGATCCTCATCGAGTACAAGGTCGAGAAACAGCATCGTTCAGCCTTCCTGCGTGCTCTCGACCACCTCTCTCAAGAACGCCGCCGCGATGGTGCCTATGGGTGGGGTGTGACGGAAGATTCCGCCGATCCGGAAAAGATCGTCGAGTGGTTCATGGTGGAATCCTGGGCTGAGCACCTCCGCCAGCACAAGCGGGTTTCCAACGCCGATGCAGACGTGCAGGGAAAGGTTCTGACCTACCATGTTGGTCCGGACAAACCCGTCGTTCGTCACTTCCTGACGATCAACCGGCCAGGGGCGGCGTAAACATTCCATAAAACGGGCGGCTCTGGCCGCCCTTTTTTATGCCATTTGACGCAGGAAACCTGGAGCCGACTAAACTTTTCTCATTCATCCGTTGTCGTGAAAAGGTACCAGATGGATGTCGGCCATCATGCAAGCGACATCTCAAAACACGAGCGCTATCGCGCCAATCGTTTTGGTTTTCTCGCCCATCCTCCCCGCCAGAAAAGCCTGACCAAACGGCGCATATACGGATCGATTAACCGGCTCCTGCTGCATTCGAAGCGAAAAAGCCGCAATCCAGCTTTACAACTGTCTGAAAGACGTGGAGGAGCGTGGCACCGTGAAACATCCTATCCCAGCGCTGTTTGTATGTATGGCGTCGCTCGTCGCCTCAACCGCCCCCGTTTTCGCAAATTGCGTTTCTCTGGTTGGGCGGCCTGAATGGCCGCTCATTGCAGGGGCAGTTTCCTCAGCACAGGTTTGTGAGCAGCTCCCAGCCGGACCCAACCAAACTCGCAGTTTCCGCGTGCAATCCGCAGAATTTTGCCGTGGCGTGGATCAAAACTCCACTCTTAGAGCTACGGCCATAGTTACTTGCGAAAGCCCTCCCGACGCGCTTTTCGAGATGCCACCGATGCAGTCGGAGATTGCGGTGATCGTTTCAGTCAACGAAAGAGCATGCAAAATCACCGATGCTCAAATTCAGATCGGCGGTGAGCTGGGAAGCCTCCTGCCCGGCACGGTGGATGCCAGCGAACTCGCGAGGCGCTGGACGGGGTCGCAATTGTCGCAACTCTGCCAGATGCGTTAGTTTTATGAGCGCGTGGTCTACTCCATCTCTAGAAAGACAGCCTGGGTGACAGTGGGCGGCTGACGGTGGCTGCCCCATGGATCGCGTATGCCGATTTATGAGCCTCGCTAATAAGTGTTAGCGAAAAGGCGCATCTAATCATCTTCTTTTGCTTCCCTATGTTGGGATATGGCGTTTCTCCGAGTGCGCCAGACCATCAACAACGAATGGAGCTGGAGATGAGAGATCACTCACATTTGGAACTTTCGCGGCGGGACTTACTTGTTTCCTCGGCGGCGGCAATTGCTGTCACGGGAGTTGCGGCAAAAGGAGCCGCAGCACAGTCCTCGGGGGAAGAAATGAATTTCAAGACAAGTGTTTCCTTCAAAGTGAACGGCGAGATGCATGATCTCGAACTCGACAATCGCACGAGCTTGCTCGACGCCTTGCGCGAGCACCTTCATCTAACCGGCACAAAGAAAGGCTGCGATCACGGACAGTGCGGCGCTTGTACCGTGATGGTGGATGGACGCCGGATCAATTCGTGCCTGACGTTGGCTGTGATGCACGACGGTGACGAGGTCACCACCATCGAGGGCCTCGGACAACCTGGAAACCTGCATCCCATGCAAGCCGCATTCATCAAACACGACGGTTTTCAGTGTGGTTACTGTACTCCCGGACAAATCTGTTCCTCCGTGGCGGTCTTGGAGGAAATCAAGTCGAACATCCCAAGCCACGCCACTGCAGACATTTCCGCAAAGGTGGAAGTCACCGCGGCAGAAGTTCGGGAACGAATGAGCGGAAACATCTGTCGATGCGGCGCCTACTCGAACATTCTCGATGCAATTGCCGAAGTCGGGGGGATCGAAGCATGAGAGCCTTCACATACGAGCGAGCCACAACGGCTCAGGCGGCAGCGAAAGCGGCAGCAGCCAATCCGGAAGCCAAATTCATCGCCGGCGGGACAAATATCCTGGACTTGATGAAGCTGGAGATCGAGCACCCGGCGCATCTCATCGACATCAACGGAGTTGGTCTCGACAAGATCGAAACCACCTCTGATGGCGGTCTGCGCATAGGGGCTTTGGTCCGCAATACCGATCTGGCAAGCGACGAGACTGTCCGTCGCGACTATGGTTTGCTTACCCGCGCCCTGGTCGCCGGGGCGTCTGGTCAACTGCGAAACAAGGCCACCACCGCGGGCAATCTCCTCCAGCGCACGCGCTGTCCGTATTTCTATGACACCAACCAACCGTGCAACAAGCGGCAGCCGGGAAGCGGATGTTCGGCCCTTGGCGGTTTTTCGCGACAGCATGCAGTCGTCGGAAGCAGCGAGTCCTGTATCGCCACCCATCCCAGCGACATGGCTGTTGCGATGAGGGCGCTCGACGCAACCGTCGAAACGGTCAATGGCGACGGCCGTGGCCGCGCAATCCCGATCGCAGACTTTCACAGGCTTCCCGGCGATACCCCACACATCGAGACGGTCCTGGAGCCGGGCGAGTTCATAACTGCGGTCACGCTGCCGAAGCCAATTGGGGGCAAGCATATCTATCGCAAGGTGCGCGATCGGGCCTCCTACGCGTTTGCGCTCGTATCCGTCGCTGCGGTGATCCAGCCGGATGGCACCGGCCGCGTGGCTGTAGGTGGCGTCGCTCACAAGCCCTGGCGAACAGGCTCAGGTGACCAGGAGCTGAAGAGCGGTGCAAAAGCCGCAAGTGCGGCACTTCTCGGCGACGCTCGCCCGACGGAGCAAAATCGCTTCAAGATAACCCTCGTGGAACGAACGATCGGTGCGGTGATCGCAGAGGCAAGGGGATAACGACCATGAAATTCGACACACCTGCAATCAACAATCCCATCGACCGGATGAAAGTCGTCGGTCAGCCTATCCCCCGCATTGACGGCCAAGAGAAAACGACGGGCCGAGCAATGTATGCCTACGAATGGCACGATCCGAATATTCCTTACGCCTACGGGTATCCGGTCGGTGCCGCGATTGCGAAGGGCCGTATCCGGTCGATATCGACCGACGCCGCAAAGCGGTCCCCCGGCGTTTTGACGGTTGTCACCACCTTGGACGTGGGCAAGCGCGAGAAGGGTAAATTCAACACAGCCAATCTTTTTGGTGGCGATGAAGTCCAGCACTATCACCAGGCGGTGGCAGTGGTTGTCGCAGAAACCTTCGAGCAGGCGCGCGCCGCAGCTTCGCTTGTGACAGTAGAATATGAAACTGCGCCCGGGAGCTTCGATCTCAAGAAGGCCAAGGACAGTGCGGTCAAGCCCGACGAGAAGCAGCAGCCCGACACGGCAGTCGGTGACTTCGAGGGAGCCTTCAAGAGCGCACCGGTCACTCTCGACGAAAGTTATACCACTCCAGATCAGTCACATTCCATGATGGAGCCCCATGCGTCCATCGCTGCGTGGCATGGCGATAAACTGACCGTTTGGACGTCCAGCCAGATGATTGATTGGTGGCGATCCGATCTGGCGACTACACTTGGTATCGACAAGGACAATATCCATTTGATGTCGCCATTCATAGGCGGAGGTTTCGGGGGTAAGCTTTTCTTGCGGGCCGACGCGGTGCTCGCTGCCTTTGCAGCAAAGGCTACTGGACGTCCGGTCAAGGTCGCGCTTCCCCGTCCGTTCATAGCGAACAACACGACGCATCGGCCGGCGACGATCCAGCGTATTCGCATTGGAGCGACACAGGACGGCAAAATCACCGCGATTGCTCACGAAAGCTGGTCGGGTGACCAGCCTGGGGGCCAGCTGGAAACGGCTGTCAATCAGACGCGACTGCTCTACGCGGGTGAGAACCGGATGACTGCCATGAGACTGGCCACGCTTCACTTGCCAGAAGGCAATGCGATGCGGGCGCCCGGCGAAGCGCCGGGGTTGATGGCCCTCGAGATCGCCATAGACGAGATAGCCGAAAAGGTGGGCGTCGATCCGGTCGAGTTTCGGATACTCAACGACACTCAGGTCGACCCTGAGAAGCCCGAGCGCGCTTTTACCCAAAGGAACCTGGTCGGCTGTCTCAAGCTCGGGGCGGAACGGTTTGGCTGGAACCAGCGCGGCAAGCCGGGGTCCCGACGAGAAGGAAACTGGCTGATCGGATCGGGTGTTGCAGCCGCTTTGCGAAACAATCTTCTCCTCCCATCCGCAGCAAGGGTTCGGCTCGGCGCTGACGGCATTGCAACGGTTGAAACCGATATGACCGATATCGGGACCGGCAGCTATACCATCATCGCACAAACAGCAGCTGAGATGCTGGGCCTGCCGGTCGATCGAGTAGCAGTCCAGCTGGGCGATTCCCGCTTTCCGGTTTCGGCGGGGTCGGGCGGGCAGTTCGGCGCGAACTGTTCTACCTCCGGCGTCTACGCAGCCTGCGTGAAGCTTCGTGAGGCGGTGGCGCAGAAACTCGGCTTTAACACTGATGACGTCGTGTTCGAGAACGGACAGGTTCGATCAGGAAACCGTTCGGTAGCGCTTACGGAGGCGGCTGCGCCAAACGGCCTTGTTGGCGAGGATGGAATGGAATGGGGCGATCTTTCCGAAGCCCATCAACAGTCAACGTTCGGTGCCCACTTCGTGGAAGTCGGCGTTGACGTGGCCACGGGTGAAACGCGCATTCGACGCATGCTGGCCGTCTGTGCGGCCGGACGGATCCTGAACCCGATAACAGCGCGCAGCCAGGTTATTGGTGCCATGACAATGGGTGTGGGTGGAGCCCTGTCCGAGGAGTTGGCGGTCGATACGAAGCAAGGCTTCTTCGTCAACCACGATCTGGCTGGCTACGAAGTTCCGGTGCATGCCGACATTCCTCATCAGGAAGTGATTTTCATGGACGAAGCAGACCCCATGTCGTCGCCGATGAAGGCCAAGGGCGTTGGCGAGCTTGGTCTCTGCGGGGTTTCTGCAGCCGTCGCCAACGCAATCTATAATGCCACCGGGGTGAGGGTGCGTCACTATCCTGTGACGCTCGACAAGATCATAGGCGGGCTGCCGGATGTTGCATGACGACATCGCCGCCCTCACAGATATCTGTCCTCAGGAGGATATCCAAGCTGCGACAAAGCCGACGCCGGTCAGGTCGTTGCTCACCGATGATACGGAAGAAATATTTGGCTTTGCGATAAGGGAGCTTGCAAAGGGCAGGGTGGCACTTGCCACCCTTGTCGAAATTCGCGGGGGAGCGGCTCGCGCGCTTGGCTCCCATGTCGCCATTGCGGCAGATGGTCGTTTTTGTGGCTATGTGTCGGGGGGCTGCATCGAGACAGCGGTCGCTTCCGAGGCGCTCGACGCAATGGGCGAGAACAGAGATAGGGAGGTGAAGTTCGGATTAGGCTCCCCCTTTTTCGATATTGCCCTGCCGTGCGGCGGTGGGATTACCGTGTCGATCCACGTGCTGCAAAATACCGAGATGTTGAGCGGCGCTCTTGAACAGCTTCATCAGCGCCGGACCACGGGCCTGCGCTACTCGAGGCAGACCCAACAGCTCCAGATCGTCGAGCCGCCATCGCGGGCCGGTTACGCCGACGACCACTTTTTCACGGTCTATCGGCCGCGCACGCGTGTCGTGATTTCCGGTCAAAGTATAGAGGCCGAGAGGGCCGCTGATATAGCCCAATCCTCCGGCTTCGAGGTGGTGGCCTGCACAGCGAGCGAAAAAGTTGTGCCCGATATCGATCAGTACACCGCTGTTGTTCTTCTCCATCACGACCTTGATGCGGAGCAGTCCGTTCTGCAAGCCGCGTTACGGTCACCCGCATTCTACATCGGCGCCTTGGGGAGCACCCGTACACACCGCAGACGGGTCGATTTCCTTGTCAGCTCCGGTTTCTCCCGGGCAGATACTGATCGGATAAGGGCGCCGATCGGGCTTTTCGGGCCAACCCGCGATGCGAACTCTCTTGCCCTGTCCATCCTTGCCGACATCGCGGCGAGCCGCTTGTCCCTTTATGCGTGAGGTTCGGTGTGGAAGCGGCAGGAGATAGACGAGTGTCAGTTGCCGTGGTTGTCCTGGCCGCTGGACGATCGAGCAGGATGGCGGGTGCCGGGCACAAGCTTCTTGCGCGTTTTCGGGAAACCAGCCTCGTTCGTCGGGCCGCATTGGCAGCGCTTGGGGCCGGCAATCGTTCTGTGGTTGTTGTGACCGGATACCGAAGCTCGGACGTCGAGGCCGAAATTGCAGGGCTCGACCTGATCATCGCGAGAAACTCCAACTTCAGTGACGGAATGGCAAGCTCGATCGTGCTCGGCGTCCAGCGTGCCGCCTCGCAAGATCCCGACGGGATTATGATCATGCTTGCGGATATGCCGCTGCTTGAACCTGCGGATATTGACGCACTCACCGGCGCTTTTGCGGAGAGAAACGGAGAGGCGATTATCCGCGCGGTGTGCGAAGGAAATCCGGGAAACCCGGTTGTCTTTCCTCGCGCCGCATTCCCGCAGCTCATGGAGCTTATAGGCGACAGCGGCGCGCGCAAGATAATCACGCAATGTGGTCTCGACGTCATCGACATAGAGATCGGCGAAAGCGCCAAGGTGGACATAGACAACACAGAGCAGCTCGTTGCTTTAGGTGGCCATCCAGAAATCGACTGATCATCGAAACCTCATGTGTGCAGAGGCGTGGATCGCATCTTTACATCGACACCCCTTTTTATTGTCCATCACCGAACATTTGTCGTGCTTAACGCGTTCCTTCAGTTGCGGCACAATGATGTGCCCATGGAGGTGGTCATGACCAAATTCGCGCTTTACGTTCCGCTCGAGGCAATGCCCGGCAAAGAACAGGAGGTCGCCGAGTTTCTGCGATCAGCCTTACCGCTGGTCAATGCAGAGCCCGGCACGATTTCCTGGTATGCGATACAGGGAGGCCCAAGTTCGTTTGCAATCTTCGATACATTCGACGATGAGGACGGTAGGGATGCGCACTTAAATGGCCAAGTCGCTGCAGCCTTGATGGCGAAGGCAGAGGCAGGGGACCTGTTCGCCAAGCCGCCGCAGATACACATGCTGTCTATCCTCGCCGAAAAGCGTTCATAGCCCAGACTATTCGGCCCTCACAATGTCGAACAGATGGGCTCAGATCGGCAACAAAATGAGATAATATCTCGTTCACCAATGGCGGGCGGCTGGGGTTGCGGTAGCAATCATAAAAACATCCGTTAGTGGTCGGCAGTTCGAACAAAGTCAGCGCGTGCAGAGTTCTTCCGCCGCTTCGAGCTAATACCTTTGACTTTGACGGACCTTCAGCATTGTGCAACCGTCGCCACATAGACCGGCGTCGGCGCTTAGATCCTCGTCGAGAGCTTTGAGTCCTTTGTGCAGGGAAAGATACTCTCATGCGGATCGTGATCTTCGTTCCAAAGGACGTGCATTCTCTGGAGCTTGCAGGGCTAATGGACGTGTTTGCCGAAGCAAATGCCCGTGTTGAAAAGTTATTCTACGAAGTTGCTGTCTTGGCAGGGCACGAGGGCACGATCCGCTGTGCATCGGGGCTAAAAATCCTGACCGACTGCGCTTTCGATGCGTACCTTGGTAGCCCCGATACATTGCTTGTGGCCGGGAGCGTCGGAGTTCCGCAAAGTCCGGGCGGGCGTGTTGTCGACTGGATTGTTAAAATCGCGGCTCAGGCGCGGCGCTACGGCTCCGTCTGCACGGGGGCATTCGTGCTTGGCGAGGCAGGTCTACTAAAAGACCGGCGTGTTACGACGCACTGGCAGTTCGCGTCACTGTTGGCCGAGCGCTTCCCCGAGACGCGGGTGGAAAGCGACCGGGTTTTTGTCCGTGATGGCGCGATGATCACGTCGGCCGGTTCCAGCGCGGCTATAGATCTCGGCCTTTCCCTCGTCGAGGAGGACTTGGGCCGGGAGATTGCGCTCTACGTTGCTCGCCGGCTCGTCGTGTTTCTGAAGCGACCAGGCGATCAGTCACAGTTCAGCGTGCATCTGGCGGCACAGGCTATCGACCGCAGCCGTCTACACAACGTCCAGCAATATGTTCTGAACCATCCGGCGGCGGACCTTTCTGTCAGCGCCTTGGCGAAGATCGCGGCCATGAGTGTGCGGAACTTTACGCGTGTTTTTTCGCAGGAGGTCGGTATATCGCCATCAGACTATGTCGACCGGACCCGTATCGACGTTGCGCGCTTCCTTTTGGAAGGGAGCCGCCTGCCAATCGCATTGGTGGCAGCGAGAAGTGGTTTTGGATCGACACGCGCGATGCGCCGTGCCTTTGTTTCGCACGCTGGAGTGACGCCGTCCGACTACCGTGATCGCTTTCGGACGTCTGGCGATGGCGCGAGAATCAGTTTGTCCGAAAACGGCTGACGCTTGTCCTGGAACCGCCTCGGCTGCGGGTTGCCCCGTCCGTGTTCGCCGTCCATGGTTCTTGTCATGGAAGAATTCGAAAAACGCATGCAGTCGCACCTCATGCAGCCCGCGCCGGTCATGTCGGACAATGCGCTTCTCAGCTCCGACGCTATCAGGCCAATTCTTGCGACGCTGGTCGAAGAACTAACCGATGGGATCGCGATCGCACAGCGTTTGGGCGCCAGTTCGCCCTTGCTCTATGTCAATAAGGCCTTCGAGCATCTGACTGGCTACGCTCGGAACGAGGTCGTCGGGAAAGATTGCCGCTATTTGCAGGGCAACGAGCGCGACCAACAAGAGGTCGTCCACATTCGCGCTGCGATCGAGGCGGCGGAGCCTCTGGACTCAACGCTGCGTAACTATCGAAAGGACGGGGCGGCGTTCTGGAACAGTCTCAGTCTCCGGCCTGCCTGGGTGGGCGAAGAACTATTCTACGTCGGCATACTGCGCGACGTCTCGGCGATTCGCCAGGCGCACACCGCGCTGGATCGTGTCGCGAACCTCGACGCGACCACGGGTTGCCTGAACCGTCAAGCATTTATCCTGGCTACCGAGGAGCGTTTCGCAACCAATGCCAAAGCGACGCCCTTGGTCGTGAAGCTGGATGTGATCGGTTTTCACGATTTCAACACGGGATACGGTTTCGAAGTCGGGGATGCCCTGCTTTATGAAACCGGGCGGCGGCTGCGGGACGTGGGCGCTGCCCAGGTGGGACGCATGGGCGCCAATGAGTTCGCTTTGGCTTTTGAGCTCACGGATGGATCAAGTGCGGACACTATCGTGGCAGCGGTATCCGCTTCGCTTGCCGCTGACTTCGTCGTGCGAGGTGCAAGTGTCTCACTGCGTTTCGCCGTCGGCTATGCGGTGGGCCAGCCTCGGGCGAGACCCATTTCGCTGATCCGCAATGCCGGCATCGCCCTGTGGGCCGCCAAGTCCGCCCCTCTGGGTGGTCCGCGACGGTTTCGAGAATCGGATCACGAACAGGCAAGCCGACGCGTGCGAATGACTCGCGAATTGAAGGTCGCGGTCGCAAATGATGAATTTGTGTATCACTTCCAACCCCAGGTAGACCTTGCAACCGGCGAGTGGGTGGGTGCGGAAGCTTTGATACGCTGGAATCATCCTCTGTTTGGCAGCCAGCTCCCCGGAAGTTTCGTCGAGACTGCCGAGCGATCAGGTCTGCTGCTTGATCTGACCGAACGAAGTCTGACGACCGTCGCGGCTTATGCACGGCGCATTAACGCGCATCGCGACAAGGCTTTGCGCTTTGCGGTGAATGTATCCGCCGGGGAGTTCCTGCAGCATGACATGGCCGAAATGCTGGATCGGGTCCTGTGCCTGACCAAGGCCGACCCGGCATGGTTGACGCTTGAGATCACCGAAAGCATGTTCCTCAGCGATACACCCGGCGTGATGGACGCATTTCAGCGGCTGCGACAGAGCGGCGTCGGCCTTTCCGTCGATGACTTCGGCACAGGCTATTCGAACCTGCGCTCGCTCGAAACCTTTCCGGTTACCGAGATCAAGATAGACCGCGCCTTTATAAGCGAACTCGCAACGAGGCCGTCCAGAAGGGTGATTGTCCAGGCCGTTATCGATCTTGGACGCGCCCTTGGGTTAACTGTGGTTGCAGAAGGCGTGGAGACCGAGGCCCAGCGCAAAATGCTTCGCGAAATGGGCTGTCCGGTCGGCCAAGGCTACCTTTTCGGCCGTCCCATCGACGCCGAAGTTTTTGCAGCCGGCTTGGCACGGATTGGGAGCGACGGGATGGAAACAGCCTAACGTCAGCGGGAGTAAGGACCGATTTGGCCCCGCGAGTAATCGCGGAGCCAAGAGACGCTGATCAGATGAGGCTGACGTTCTCGGCCTTGGACTTTCCAGTCTTGCGGTCCTGTCCAACATCGTAGCTGACCTTCTGGCCATCCTGAAGAGAACCACCAAACCCTACGGCGGAGATGTGGACGAAGACGTCCGGGCCGCCGTTGTCCGGTGTGATGAAGCCGAAGCCCTTGTCCTGTGCGAAAAATTTGACGGTACCTGTTGCCATGTTATCCTCGTTAATTGAATACGACGCGGTAATACTATTGTTCGATGGCGGTGGCCACAAGGCTTTATGGCCTTCTCGAGACAAGTCGCCGTGGATGAGTGGTTTTCAAAAACGCCTGTTTTGCGGTCTCAGTCACGATCAGCGCGCGATCTTTTGAATTTCAGCACGAATTAATTCGTATTTCCATTCTGCTCCCGCGCACAAAAATCGAAGCAACGAGTTGCTTATGAACAAATTTGTCGCGTTGAGCGGGCCTGATCTTGATCGGAAAAGCAGCGCAGTTTGAAGGCGTAGAGAGTTGCGGCCGCCGAGACCGCTTGCTCTATGTGCATACAGCGTCTCTATAGCGGTCAAAATGCTTAAAGTTTAGTCATTTCCAGGGTTGCGGATATTTTCATCGATCTATCTTGCGGATACGCTATTTGCGTGCTTGTATAGACAACCTAGGCAGTCATCACAGTTGCCGAGCCTGAAGGCGCAGACAGAGCGCAGGAGAGATTTGCATGATCGTCTTCGACAACGTCACCAAGCAATATGCGGGCGCGGCTACTGCCGTAAACGGTTTGTCCCTGACGGCGCCAAACGGCAAACTGACCGTGTTCGTCGGCCCTTCGGGTTGCGGCAAAACCACATCCTTGCGGATGATCAACAGGTTGATCGTACAATCGTCCGGTTCGATCCTTCTTGACGGCGAACCGACAGATGGCATGGACGTGGCACTGCTGCGTCGTCGTATCGGTTATGTCATCCAGCATGCCGGGCTTTTCCCCCATCGCACCGTTGTTCAGAACATAGCGACCACTGCGCGGCTAAACGGAGCGCCGAAGGAAAAAGCACTGCGCACGGCGCATGAGTTGCTTGAGCGTGTAGGGCTGACCGCCGCCTTTGCCGATCGCTATCCATGGCAGCTTTCGGGTGGCCAGCAGCAACGCGTCGGCGTTGCACGTGCACTCGCTTCCGATCCCAAATTCATGCTGATGGACGAACCCTTCAGTGCTGTCGATCCCGTCGTTCGCACACAGTTGCAGGACGAATTTCTTCGCTTGCAGCGTGAGATTGGCAAGACCATCATCATGGTAACCCATGATATTGACGAAGCGTTGAAGCTTGGCGATCAGGTTGCTGTTTTGCGTGCCGGCGGAACGCTTGCGCAGATCGCCACTCCAGAGGAATTGCTGGCGCGCCCGGCAGATGCCTTCGTGGCGGACTTTATCGGCCGGGACAGAGGGTATCGCTTCCTGAGTTTTGCAGAATTTGACGGAGCAGTCCCTCTCGGTGCGGAGCCGACAGCCTTGCTCGGCGCAACACCGGACAGCCTTCGTGGCGTTGCAACGGATCGCTGGGTTCTGGTGACTGACGCCGAACATCGTCCGATCGGATGGGCCGATGCGCAGGGTCTCAGGCAACCACTGCGTCAGGGAGATCTCAATCTCAGTGGTACGCTGGCGCCGGAAGGCAGCAGTTTGCGCCATGTGCTCGATGCAGCGTTGAGTTCGCCCTCCGGCCGCGGGGTCATCGTAGGGTCAACGGGCCAGCTTGTCGGCACCGTCACACTCTCTGATGTCGCCAAAGCCATCGAAGCCGCGCGGGTCGGTCGCTTCGGAGGTCAGCCATGAGGTTTGATTGGCTCTACCGGGAATCCGGGCGGATTTTCGAGCTTTTTATCTGGCATCTCGGCCTTTCGGTCATCCCGGTGGTGATCGGCCTGCTTCTTGCCCTGCCGCTCGGTTGGATTGCGCAGCGGGCCGGTTTATTCCGGTCGACCCTGCTGGGGGTTGCCGGACTTCTTTACACAATTCCGTCGCTTGCGCTGTTCGTACTGCTGCCGCTGGTGCTCGGCACCCGTATACTCGATCCGCTAAACGTCGTCGTCGCGCTGACGATCTACGCGTTGGCGCTTCTGGTGCGAACAGTGAACGATGGTTTGGAATCGGTTTCGCCAGACGTCCTCCAGGCGGCCAATGCCATGGGCTACAGACAGGTTGCGCGTCTGGTGATGGTGGAGCTACCGCTCGCCGTTCCTGTGATTGCCGCCGGATTGCGTGTGGCCGTGGTTTCAAATGTCAGCATCGTTTCCGTAGCGGCACTGGTTGGAACGCCGCAACTTGGTCTGCTCTTCACGCAGGGGCTTCAACTGCGGTTCCTGACGCCGATCATAGCAGGCATCGTACTCTGCGTGCTTCTTGCAGCCTTGCTGGACGGGCTTGTTCTGTTCATTTCACGCCGCCTGACGCCGTGGCAGCCTGGGAGTGCGGCGCGATGATCGAATGGTTTAGCGATCCAGCTCACTGGACAGGGAGTGATGGTGTCATCGTTCTCGTCGGTCAGCATCTGGCTTATAGCTTTGCGGCCCTTTTTCTCGCCTGTCTGATTGGCTTGCCGGTTGGGCTTTATGTGGGGCACACGGGACGCGGTGTCGTCTTCATCGCGGGTCTTGCAAATGCGCTACGCTCCCTTCCAAGCCTCGGCCTAATCGCACTTCTTGTGATTGTTTTTGGCCCCGTTTTCGCATCCGATATGGCTTTTATCGTACCCAGCCTTATCGTGCTCGTGCTTCTGGCCGTGCCGCCGATCATGACTGGCAGTTACGCCGGTATCGCGGCGGTGGATCCCGCTGCGGTGGACGCTGCAAGAGGCATGGGGAAACGTCCGCTCGATATTCTGTTCGATGTGGAACTGCCCTGCGCTCTGCCATTGATCTTTTCCGGTCTGCGCAGCGCCACGCTTCAGATCATCTCGACCGCAACCATCGCCGCTTATGTTTCTCTTGGTGGTCTCGGTCGCCTGATCATCGATGGGCGGGCGCAGAACGATTATTATCAGATGGCCGCAGGTGCCGTTCTCGTCGGTGCGTTGGCCCTGACCGTGGATCTGATCATCGGCGTCATATCGAGGGTCACCGTATCGCCAGGCCTGACGCGTCGAGCGAAGCGGTAGAGGTTCTAAAATAACGCGGTTTTCTATTCCACGACTGTTTCAACATAAAGGAGAAGCTCGCATGGCATTCAGGATCATCACTGCCGCCAGCGCATTTGCGCTCATGGCACTTTCCGCTGCTTCGGCATTGGCGCAAAGCAATCCGCTGGCCGCGCCAGCCACTCCGAGAACCGATACGACGACAATCATCGTCGGTTCCGCCGACTTCCCCGAAAGCCAGCTTCTGGCGACGATCTACGCCAAGGCCCTTGCCGCCAAGGGTGTTGCCGTCGAAACGAAGTTGAGCATCGGTAGCCGCGAAGTCTATATCCCTGCGTTGCTCGACGGATCAATAGATCTGTTGCCGGAGTATGCTGGTGCGACGCTGAGCTATCTCGACAAGAACGCCACGGCCCATTCGCCAAGCGATGTGGCCGCAGCGCTCAAGGCGGCTCTGCCGAAAGGCGTCTCGATGCTGACACCCTCCGCAGCACAGGATTCCGATAGCGTGGCTGTGACGCGCGCGACCGCTGACAAATACAAGCTGAAGACGATTGCCGATCTCGCACCCGTAGCCTCGCAGCTCGTACTTGGCGGTCCACCGGAATGGAAAACGCGCAAGGAAGGCATTATCGGTCTGAAGGAACTTTATGGCCTCGAGTTCCAGTCGTTCAAATCGCTTGACGTCGGTGGCCCGCTGACCCTTTCGGCACTCATCAACGGTCAGGTCCATGCTGCAAACCTGTTCTCGACCGATCCGGCCATCGCTGCAAACGATCTCATCGTGCTTGAAGACGTCAAGAACCTCTTTCCCGCCCAGAACATCGTACCAGTGATTGCCACACCGAAAGTTAGCGACGTTGTGACAAGCACTCTCGATGCTGTTTCTGCCGCCCTGACGACGAAAGATCTCGTCGTTATGAACGGTCGTCTGGCCAATCACGACAGTTTCGATGTCGTGGCGGGCGACTGGCTGGCCGAACACAAATTGAACTGAATCCATCGGCAAAGGGCGTGGCATTGCCCCGCCCTTTGCCGACAACCCTGCGTATTGGTGACGTCATAGCTATGGATCACGACAGAAAGATTTTCCGGGAAGTGATGCCGCCGATATCTGAGGACGCTCGTGACGCGCAGGGCACCGAAGACCAGAGTTCACCGCTCTATGTAAAGCTGAAAGACTATGTCCGCAGTCGCGTCGAGGCGGGTGAGTGGAAGATCGGTCAACGTGTTCCATCGGAAAACGAACTGGTCGATATTCTCGGTGTCAGCCGTATGACGGCCAACCGCGCTTTGCGTGAGCTGGCCGACGAAGGGCTTGTGGTGCGTGTACGCGGCAAAGGTTCGTTCGTTGCGTCCAAGAAGCGCACATCGCAGTTCCAGAGCGTACCCAACATTGCCGAAGAAATAACACGCAACGGCGGTGTTCACAGCGCGCGGGTCATACTTCTTCAAATCGAAACCTGCGATCCAGATCTTGCCGAAGCGCTCGCTGTTCCGGCGGGCAGCCTTGCTGCGCACTCGATCATTGTGCATGCGGAAGACGGCGTGCCGATGCAAATCGAGGATCGTTTCGTCAATTCGGACTGCGCGCCCGATTACATCAAACAGGATTTCAACCTCGTAACACCCAACGGTTATCTCACGCGAGTGGCACCGATCGTGAAAGCCGAGCAGCATATCGAGGCGGTCAGCGCACAGCCCTGGGAGTGCAAGCTGCTGGCGATTTCCAAGACGGAACCATGCCTGCTCGTGCGTCGTCGCACATGGTCGACAAAGGGGATCGTGTCTTCCGTCCGCCTCCTTTATCCCGGCAGCCGCTATCGTCTTTACAGCAGTAATTGAGACACGGGCCAACGCCGGCAGTATTCAAGATGGAAAATTCCCGCTCCTCGCAGCCGTTTCTGCATCATAGGAAAACGTCATGACTGTTCTACTGGATGATGGATTGAGTTGGCGCGATGTGGCCCATATCGGCAAGGGCGAGGCACTGCGTGTGTCAGACGCGGCCTATCTGCGGATTGACCGGGCGAGCCAGATCGTTGACAGCATCGTCGAAAGCGGTGTGCGTGCCTATGGCATCAATACCGGGGTCGGTGCACTGTCGGACACTGTGGTGGATCGCACCGCGCAGGGTCGGCTTTCGCGCTCCATTATTCTCAGCCATGCCTGCGGTGTCGGCCCGTTGTTGGATCCTCGCGAAGTTCGGGCAATCATGGCGGCGCAGATCGCCAATTTCGCCCATGGGCACTCCGGTGTCCGACGCGAGATCGTCTCGCATCTGTCGACGTTTCTGGAACAGGATTGTATTCCCGACGTGCCGTCCCGCGGATCGGCGGGCTATCTGGTGCACAACGCGCATGTTGCGCTTGTTCTGATCGGAGAGGGCCAGGCCCGGCTCGGCGGGCGCGTTATGAGTGGACGGGATGCCCTGGCGGCAATGGGCCTTCAACCCATCGTGCTGGGTGCCAAGGAAGGGCTGAGCCTCGTCAATGGTACAGCCTGTGCGACCGGTCTTTCCTGCATGGCACTCGCGCGGGCCAATCACCTGCTAGATTGGGCCGATGCCATAGCGGCGCTGACGCTTGAAGCAGCAGGCTGCCAGATCGACGCTTTTGACGAGACGGTTCTCGCGCTGCGTCCCTCGAAGGGAATCGCGGCCGTCGGGGCTGCTCTGCGATCCCGGCTTGAAGGCAGTGGGCTGGTTGCCGCCGCTCATGGCAGGCGGACACAGGACGCGCTAAGCCTACGTGCCGTGCCGCATGCGCATGGTGCTGCACGCGACATCTTCGATGCCTGCGCCTCCATCGTTGACCGAGAGCTCGCCTCCGTCACCGACAATCCCGCGATCCTTGGCACGCCCGAGCAGCCCATCGTCTCGTCGGAGGCCCATGCCGTTGCCCCGGCATTGGGGCAGGCGGCAGACAGTCTCGCCATCGCCATTGCACAGATTGCCTCCACGAGCGAGCGCCGTATCGACAGGCTGGTCAATCCTCTGGTGAGTGGTCTGCCGCCATTTCTGGCGACCGATGCCGGAAGCCATTCAGGTTTCATGATCGCGCAATATACGGCCGCAGCCCTTGTCGGCGATAGCAGACGTCTTTCCGCGCCTGCCTCCACAGATGGAGGGCTGACATCGGGATTGCAGGAGGATTTTCTCTCTCATCCCACGGCAGCCGCCAACAAGCTGCTCGCGGTTCTCGACAATGCCGAATATATTCTGGCCATCGAATGGATGGCCGGGGTGCAGGCCCATGATTTCCTGGAAAATGTTGCCGGGCGGGCAGCCGGAACAAATGCGGTCTACAATCTGCTTCGCGAGCACCTCCAGCCCTATTCGGATGACCGGCCTCTGTCTTCGGACATGGAAAAGGCAAGGCTGCTCCTGCGTGATTTCTCGCCACCGGATATGTGATTGAAGGCCGTGAGGCTCGTGCCTTACATGGTGAAAGGCAGATCGATACCCTTGGCGCGGATGAAGGGCAGGCCTTTGCGCCGTGCAGTCCAGCCGATAACGTGGAGGCTCCGGGCGGCCGGTTCATGCCGTTGCGCAAGCATCCAGGATTTGCAGTCGATCGCGGCAATGTCCGCCCGGCCCTCGGCCACTGCGATGACGGAAGCGCGGTGCGCACCGGTTTCGAGACAATTTTCAAACAGATCGAGGCCCGCGCCTTCTGCTTCCAGATCGCGTTTCAAGCTGAGATAGCCGGATAATGACTTGTGCTCGTTGAATGCCAGTATTTTCCCGCTAAGAAATCCTTTCGGCAAAGCGGCCTCACCGGTTTTCGAAGGTTCTGCACCCTCTCCACCGTCGGCTATGCGGGCAATGATGGCGCTGGAATAGAACTCGCCTGCACCACCCTTGATGCCATTATAATCGCTCTGTCCAATCACCTGCACATGATCCTGCAGGCCAAACTCCATTGGCCCCCAGCAGGTGCCGGAGATCAGCAGAGCCGGATGCCGCCAGAGCACCGCAAGATCCAATGCATCGGGATCGAGCGTGGCAGGGTCTGCGGCAATGATGGCGCCGTCCTTTCCACGAATACCTCCCGGAACCGCCGGCATATCGCCGTTGCGTCTGGTGAGGCCTTTGGGAGCGTCGATACCCTCTGCTAAAAAACGGGTGCGCATATCGGCCCACAGCCTGTCCGTCTCATTGCGCAGTTCGGGCCAGTCATACATTGGCAGTGCCGCGATCCATGTCACGATGGAATTTCCAGTCTCACGTCTTGTTCCTGCATCGCATGGTCAGAAAAAATCAGAGCGGCAGGCACGACGGGTGACGCGATTAAAACTTGCTCGTCCCGTCTCAAGACAGGATGCGCTACCGGTTCCTTGGCCTTGAAGGCGAAAGCGCGGAACACCTCGAAATAATTGCTGAACACATATCCGTCATTCATCTTCTGCCACTCCGCCCGCCTCTCGCTGTAGAGGGAGGGCAATTTATACCAGGCGGCTGTCGGCATTTTGTGATGCACGAAATGCAGGTTGTTATAGAGAAACAGTGGAGCCAGGATGGAGTTTTCAACAATGATCGTTCTCCCATCCGGCTGTTCGGACCATTGATGTTCGCAGTAGGAGCGAATGGCAATGATGGATATGCCCAGATAGGCCGCCACACTGACATAGAGCCAGATTGGAACGCCGAAAATCAGGGATATGACCAGCAGTGTCGGAACAAGTCCGGCCAGATGCAGGGTCCAGGCATAGATCACCCGCCGATCACCCTGCGCGATCTTGCGCCATTCGGATATCGTGAAACCAACAACCATCAGCGGAGGACCGATGACCAGACGCCCGATGAACGTATTGTTCCATCCCAGCAGGACCTTGAGGAACGACGGCATCTTTTGCCAGTCGCCCATGGCCCGGTAATAGCTTTCCGGATCGTCGAATGGGTCGGTCAGACGCTCGTCTGCATGGTGTTGCAGATGCGTGCGCTTGTAACTGCGATAGGGGTAGAAAATCCCGAGCGGCAGAAAGACCAAAGCTTCGTTCAGTCGTGCATTGCGCGTGGGGTGCCCATGCAGAACCTCGTGCTGGAGCGAGGAGTGCAGGGCAACTGCAATGCCCATGAGCACCAGAGAAACGATTGGAAACAACGGATACAGAAAATATCCCGCGAAAATCCAGAGACCGTAACAGACCGCCAACAGCGAGACTGTTGGCCATTCAATTCGGTCACGCGTTCTTCTGCGGCGCACGCCAGTCAGCCGCGCCGTCTTCTTTGCCAATATGTCTGTCATTTCATACTCTTGATGCCCCTGTCACCGCAGGGTCGCACCAGTCTCAGCCAGCCACAACGGGTTTATGGTGACCAACTGTTGATTTTGATAACAGTTTAAGCATTATGGTGATAATTATAAACAAACGGGTGAATTATGGACAAGCGCGCGCTCGCAGAATTGTTTCGTGCCCGCCTGATCCAGCTGGTGAACAGGTCAGAAGACAGCCAGGCGTCTTTTGCCGCCGCCATTGGCATTGATCGATCAGCACTTTCGCAATTGCTTTCCGGTGATTCGGCGCGGCTTCCGCGTGTGGAGACGCTGCTGAATATCGCCGAGCGACATTCCGTCTCGCTCGATTGGCTACTCGGTCTTTCCCATGATCAGGGGTTGATGGGGGAATTGCGGCCAAGTTTCGAGATCGAGGAGGGCGGCGCTGATTATACGGATACGCTGTTGATGAAGTGGCATGCGGAAGCGGCAGGCACCAAAATCCGTTATGTTCCGGCACGCATTCCCGATCTGCTTCGCACACCCGAGATCATCGCTTTCGAGGCCATGGGCGCGCATCAGAGTGTGATGGCGCAGGCCAGCGAAACGGCGTTTCGACTCGATTATAATCGCCAGCCTGGTACCGACATGGAAGTTTGCATGCCGCTCGAAACGCTGGAAGCTTTTGCGCAGGGGCGCGGTATGTGGAGCGGTTTGGACCGCGAGACACGTGCCGAACAACTCAAACATATGTCGGGACTTATCAGCGAGCTATACCCATCATTCCGGCTGTTTCTGTTCAATGAAAAAGAACGCTTTTCCGTGCCCTATACGATCTTCGGTTCGCAACGGGCAGCACTTTTCGTCGGCGCCATGTATCTTGTGCTCAACAACGCTGAAGCCATCCGTAAGATGCAACGTCACTTCGACGAGCTGATACGTTTTACCCGCATTCATGCCCATGAAACCGCGGATTTTGTGATGAATTTGGAAGTCGCTTAGTCCTGTGACGGGTACCAGCTTTCGCACATCATCGAACCGGTTTGCTACGTGACGACATGGTCGGGATTGAACAGGAGAGGAAGGCCGCCATGGCCGCGAAATAACGACCTCCTCCACAAACCGGATCTTTTGTAACGGGGCCAGAAAAGGCCCGGCAGTGCCGGGCTGTAATCTATGATGTTACTTCGGCCGAAAACGCGGATTTGATCAGTGTTTTGGTATATTCAGCCGCCGGCCGCTCGAATATCGCGTCCGTTTCTCCCTCTTCGACAATCTTCCCGTTTCTCATCACGATGACATAATCCGAAATGGCTTTGATGACAGAGAGGTCGTGGCTGATGAAGATGTAGGAAAGGTTGTGCGTTTTCTGCAAATTACGCAAGAGATCGATAACTTGTCCTTGAATGGATCGGTCCAGCGCAGATGTAGGTTCATCGAGAATGACGACATCTGGCTTGAGGATGATCGCGCGGGCAATTGCGATACGCTGACGTTGCCCGCCTGAAAACTCGTGCGGGTAGCGGTTGCGGGCGGCGGGATCGAGGCCGACTTCTTTCAGCGCTTCTATTGCTCGCTCGTCGCGCTGCGCGCGGCTGAGCTGTGGGTCGTGCACAAAGAGACCCTCAGTGATGATCTCTCCAACAGTCTGCCTTGGCGAAAGAGATCCATACGGATCCTGGAACACAAGCTGCAGCTGCCGCCGCAATGGCCTCATTGCCGTTCGGCCAAGTCCGGTGATTTCCGTCTTGCCGAAGAAAATGCGGCCCTCTGCAGTGACAAGGCGCAGAAGCGCGCGACCGAGCGTGGACTTGCCTGATCCGGATTCACCGACGATGCCGATGGTCTGCCCTTGATGAAGGCTGACATTAACGCTGTCCACGGCCCTGAAAGCCCGTGACTTCGACAGGAAGCCGCCCGGGATCACATAATCGATCGTGACGTTCTGGCCAGAGAGAACGACCGGCGCTTCTTTGCCAACCGGCGGCTTGTGGCCGCTGGGTTCGGCATCGAGAAGCATCCTCGTATAGTCCGCCTGCGGGCGCTCGAAGATCTCTTCCGTCGGACCGGTTTCAACGATCTCGCCTCGGCGCATAACTGCAACACGATCGGCAAAATGCCTGACGACACCGAGATCGTGCGTTATCAGCACCACGGCCATGCCGAAGCGCTGCTGCAACGACTTCAGAAGATCGAGGATCTGCGCCTGGATTGTCACGTCGAGCGCGGTGGTTGGCTCATCCGCGATCAGAATATCCGGCTCGTTTGCCAGCGCCATCGCGATCATGACGCGTTGGCGCTGGCCGCCTGAAAGCTCATGCGGGTAGCTGTCGATGCGCCGCTCCGGGTCCGGAATACCGACAAGTTTCAGAAGTTCGAGAACGCGCGCCCTCGCTTCCTTCTTGCTGCCGCCCCGGTGATGCACGATTGGCTCGGCGATCTGCGCGCCGATCCTGTAAAGCGGATCGAGCGAAGTCATCGGCTCCTGGAAAATCATGGTGATTTTCGCGCCACGGATTTTGTTCAGCTCGTTGACCGGCAATCCTACCAACTCGCGTCCACGATATTGCGCCGAGCCTTGAATGACGCCGTTGGAAGCCAAGAGGCCCATGATGCCCATCATGGTCTGGCTTTTGCCGGAGCCGGATTCCCCGACGACAGCGAGCGTTTCACCCTGCTTTACGTGGAGATCGACACCTTTGACGGCGTTGACCGTGCCGTCTGGCGTGGCAAAATCGACCTTGAGATTGCGGACGGTGAGTATGTTTTCGGATGTCGTATTCATGTCAACGATCCTTGGGATCGAGTGCATCACGCAATCCGTCGCCTACGAAGTTCAGCGAAAAAAGCGTTAGCACGAAGAAGATTGCCGGGAATATCAGCAGCCACGGAGCCGACTGAATATTGTTGGCGCCTTCGGAAATGAGCGCACCCCAGCTCGTGAGTGGCGCCTGAACGCCAAGGCCGAGAAAGGAGAGGAAGCTTTCAAGAAGTATGACCTTCGGGACAACGACCGTCACGAACACGACCACGGGACCGATGGTGTTGGGGATGATGTGACGGCGGATGATCTGCCAGTCGCTCAAACCCAAGGCCTGAGCTGCCGCCACAAATTCCCGCCGTTTCAAGGCAAGCGTCTGGCCACGCACGATACGCGCCATATCCAGCCACTCCACTGCGCCAATGACAAGGAAGATCAGGATGAAGCTACGCCCGAAGAAAACCACGAGAACCACGACCAGGAAGACGAAGGGCAGCGAATAGAGGATCTCGACGAAACGCATCATTACATTGTCGACGCGCCCGCCGATGTAACCCGCCGTAGCGCCGTAAAGCACGCCGATGCCGAGCGAAACGAGGCTGGCGAGAACGCCGACTGCAATGGAGATCTGGCCGCCCAGCATTACGCGAGCCAGCATGTCGCGACCGTTTGAATCTGTACCGAAGAAGAAGTATTCGCGATTGACATCGCCTTCCAACTTCAGCGTTCGACCATCATCTTCCGTAGCAACGACTTTCGTGTTTTCGAATTCGTTGGCGCGGTCGAAATAACGTGTCGTGCGCGGGTCAATCGGGCTGCTGGAGGTAACCGTTGCCGTGAAGGTCTGCCCTTCGACGGCAAACTCCTTCAGTTCGACGCGCGCACGGCCTGCCACACCTTCCATGACGCTCTGGAGGTTGTTCACGTCCGGGCGCGGCTCGAGGCTTGGCGCGACGGAGACATAGGACGAAAACACCTGATCATAGGTGTGTGAAAGGAAATGCGGGCCGATAAACGAGAAAAGTGTGATCAGCACAAGCATGATGGAGCCAGCCATGGCGGCCTTGTTTCGTCTGAAACGCAGGGCTGCAAGCTGGAACAGGCTTCGGCTTTTCACCGATGGCTGAGGGGCGATATTGCCGGAGATATCAGTCATGTCTGACCCTCGGATCGAGCAGGCCGTAGAGAATATCGACCACGAGATTGAACAGGATGACGAAAATGGCGATGAGAACGACCGTTCCCATGACCAGCGTGTAGTCACGATTGATGGCGCCAAGAACGAAATAGCGGCCGACACCGGGAATGGTGAAGATCGTCTCGATGACCGCCGAGCCCGTCAGCAGCGCTGCGGCGCAAGGAGCAAGATATGAAACGACCGGCAGCATCGCCGCGCGCATGGCGTGAATCACCACGACGCTGCGAGACGGGAGGCCATAGGCCCTGGCGGTGCGGATATGGTCCATGCGCAGAGCCTCGATCATTGCACCGCGCGTCAGACGCGCGATGACCGCGAGCTGCGGCAAGGCGAGCGCGATCATCGGAAGAATGAGATAGCGTAGCGACCCGTCACCCCAGCTACCTGCGGGCAGAAGCCCCAGTAAGACGGCGAAGATAAGCGTGAGGACAGGTGCGACGACGAAGTTCGGCACGGTGATGCCGATGGTCGAGATGGACATGATGGAGAAATCGAAGGTGCTATTCTGCCTGAGTGCGGCAAAGGTGCCGGCAAGAATGCCGCCGACCAACGCCAGCAAAAGAGCATAGCAACCGAGCTGCAGCGAATAGGGCAGGCCTTTGCCGATCAACTGGGCGACGGTGTTGTCCTTGTAGATGTAGCTCGGACCGAAATCGCCGGTGGCGGCGTTGCCGAGATAGATGAGATACTGGCGCCACAATGGTTCATCCAGGTGATAGGTTCTCATCAGGTTTTCCATGGTTTGCGGGGGCAGGGGCCGCTCGAGGTTGAACGGACCGCCCGGTGCGAAACGCATCAGGAAAAACGAAATCGTGACGACGATGAACAATGTCGGCACGGCGCTCGCCAAACGGCGCAGGATAAATGAAATCATGATTTTCAGGCTCCGACATGGCACGGTGGTTTCGGCCACCGTGCCAGCACTGCTTATTCGGAAACGCTCAGGAAGCGGCTGAGGTGTTCGTTAGCAGCATTGTCTTCCCAACCCTTCACGCGGTTGGAAACCAGCCACAGGTCCGCCTGTGTGAGAAGCGGAGCAACCGGCTGTTCCTTCATGAGGATGGTTTCTGCCTCGTGCAACAGTTTGGAGCGCGCAGCAGGATCCTTTTCGTCATAGGACTTCTGCATCAGCGCATCATATTCGGCATTATTGAACTTCGAGTAGTTGAAGGTCTTGTTGGAGGATACCGAAAGGGCGAGGAAGTTTTCCGCATCCGCATAGTCGGCAACCCAGCCTGCACGCGCTACGTTGTACTTGCCGCCTTCCTGCAGGTAGCCGTAATGCGAGGCGACGTCGAGGTTCACCAGTGACACTTTGGCGCCAAAGGTATTTTTCCACATATCCGCAATAGCGGTGGCGACGCGCTCATGGTTCGGGTTGGTGTTGTAGCGAATTTCGACGGAAAGCGGCTTGCCGCCCTCGCCGTAACCGGCTTCCTTCATGAGTTTAACGGCTTCGTCTTCACGATCGAGTTGCGACAGCGTCGCAAACTCTGCTTTCGCAGGCTCACCGTAGGAGTCCATGCCCGGAGGAACCATGGAGTAGGCGGGAACCTGCGAACCGCTGTAGATTTCCTTGGCGAGAAAATCGCGGTCGACTGCCATGGACAGGGCTTGACGGACGCGGACATCATTATACGGCGCTTCACGCGTGTCGAAGGTATAGTAATAGGTCGCAAGCGTCGGCGAAACGTGAACCTGTTCGCCATAGGCCTTGCGCAGACGGTCGATCTGGTCCGCGGAAAAGTTGTAGGCGAGGTCCATTTCCTTGGCTTCGAAACGACGAACGGATGCGGCCTGGTCGTCGATCGGGTAGAAGATGACCTTGTCAATCTTGGTGTTCGATGCGTCCCAGAAGTTGGTGTTCTTGACCACCGTCAAGCTGTCATTGGGAACATGCGCTTCAAGCTTGTAAGCACCGTTCGAGACCATGACGCCCGGCTTTACGAAGTTGGTTCCGTTCTTGTCAAAGCTTGCCTTCGAGATCGGCAGAGCTGTCTGGTGGGCAAGGAGTTCAAGGAAGAACGGCGTTGAGCGCTCGAGTGTGATCTCAAGGGTCTTGTCATCCACGGCCTTGACGCCAAGCTGGTCAACCGAAGTTTCGCCCTTGTTTATCTTCTCGGCGTTCTTGATCGGATAGAGAATATTCGCATATTTTGCTGCGGTCTTCGGGTCTTCGACGCGCTGATAGGAGAAAACAAAATCTCCAGCCGTTACCGGAGTGCCATCCGACCACTTCGCATCTGCACGCAGTTTGAACGTGTAGACGGTACCATCCTCAGACAGCGTCCAGCTTTCCGCCGTACCGGGAACGATCTTGCCGGCAGCATCGTAAATGGTGAGACCTTCATAAAGGTCTTTGAGGATAAAGGCTTCGATATTGATCGAGGTCTGTGCCTGATCTAGCGTCTGAGGCTCCCCGGAATTGCCGCGGTGAAGAACTGTTTCTGCAAGTGCGGAACTTGCGCCAATCAGAAGCGATCCTACCAGCAGCGTGGCGCGAGTTGTTGTTTTTATCGACATAATTTCCCTCCCGTGAAGAGTGTGAGTCTACAAACAAGGCCAAATTGCTCCGAAGGGCAACCACAATAAATTGTGAGTTTATGCATACACCGTGACTGCTGATCGAACAGAATAAGGGCAAAGCCATGGCCCGCACGCTGGACATTGCCTCGCGTGACGCGACCTCCGGGACGGTTAAATCGATGCGGGAAGCCGTCGGCCCCATCGATATCCTCGTGAAAATACCGATGCCGCCAGCATCAAGCAGTGCTGAAACGGCGAGGATAATCTTCTCTTTCGAGTCCGGCTCGCGAAAGCGCGCAACCCGTCGAAAAGCAAAGCCCGAGTAAGTTTACGGCATCATACATGTCATCGTTTGCATATGCCGGGTAACACTTCATTTAGTAATTTTGTGAAATCTAAAATACGCAGGTTCCAAAGTTTCATCGGCGGGGCTGGTAGAACGAGTGGATCCAACGCGCCCAGCCTTTGGCGGCCCGGAGCGGATATCCGCTTGTCGCCCTATGAGGAGGGGCACAGCTACCCGCGATGTTCCATTGTTTGTTTCCCTGGCTTCCTGCGCGGACAGCTGGAGGAGCGCTTGCCCTGAGGCTATTCATGTCTTTCCTGAAGAATACCAAAATAAAAACAAAGGTCTTATTCGTCATATCAGTGATGAGTTTGATGTCGCTTTCCGGAATCAGCTACGTCAGCTTGCAGTATAAAAATACCGACAATGTTTACAGCGATTTCATCGCCAATGAGGCGCTTGCTGCGGTGCTGAACGCCCGAACCAGCGGCAATCTCAATGCACTCGGCATGCAGATGCTTCGCGCCAGCCTCAATGACTCGACCAGCAGTGATTTCGAGGCCGCTGTCAAAACATTCAAGGCCGACCGGAAGCAACTGGAAGAACGGCAGAATAAAATCATGCAGCTGGTGCCGGCCCGGACGGATGCCGCTCGTGATATCCTCAAGGGCGTTGCCGAGGTTGAGGAAATCGGCAATCAGGTCATCGCTCTCATGCAGGCGGGAAAAAATGCTGAAGCTCAGCAGATGGCGCTTAACGTCCTTCGAAAAATAACTGAAGTCTCACCGAAAATCAGCGCGGGGAACGAGCAACTGATCCAGGTGATGAACGATGGGAGAGAGCGCCTCACGGCCAGCACCAACACGACAATCTGGACCGCTCTGGTCAGCATAGCACTTGTTTCCCTGGCACTGATCGCGCTCGGCCTGCTTATTTCCTCGCGTGGCATTACCACCCCGATTGCGCGGCTTCGCGAGCGGATGGGGTCGTTGGCGGCAGGCGATACAGCCAGCGAAATCGAAGGTATGGACCGCAAGGATGAAGTCGGCCAGATGGCCGCTGCTGTTCAGGCATTTCGCGAGAACGCCATTGAGCGCCTCCGGCTTGAGAATGAAACGGAAAACCATCGGTCGTCTTCAGAGCAGGACCGGATAGAGCGCGAGAAACAGAAGGCGAAAGAAGCTGCCGACGTGCAATTCGCCGTCGACAACCTTGCTGCTGCCCTTTCGAAGATCGCTCAGGGCGACGTTACTTACCGGATCGCTCAGCCGTTCGTGTCCAGCCTTGACGGTATTCGCGGCGACTTCAACAGGGCAGCGGAACAGCTGCAATCGACTCTGAACCAGGTGGCGCAGAACGCGCGCGGCATCGACTCCGGCGCGAAAGAGATCAGGGCCGCAGCCGACGATCTGGCCAAGCGTACGGAACAGCAGGCAGCGGCCGTCGAGGAGACAGCTGCTGCACTGGAAGAGATCACCACGACGGTGAAAGACTCGACCAAACGGGCGCAAGAAGCGGGCCACTTTGTCAGTCGTGCAAAAGTGGGGGCGGAACAGTCGGGAGAAGTGGTGCAGAAAGCTGTCACGGCAATGGAGCAAATTGCTTCATCCGCTGATGAGATTTCCAACATTATCGGCGTGATCGACGAGATCGCTTTCCAGACCAACCTTCTGGCGCTGAATGCAGGCGTGGAAGCTGCCCGTGCCGGTGAGGCGGGCAAGGGATTTGCGGTTGTTGCCCAAGAGGTTCGCGAACTGGCACAGCGTTCCGCCGGTGCCGCCAAGGAGATCAAGAATCTCATTACGACATCGAACAGTCAGGTTCAGCAGGGTGTGCAACTGGTTGGCGAAACGGGCAGGGCACTCGAACTCATCGTCACGGAAGTACAGGAAATCAACCGTCACGTGATGGCGATCGCGGAATCGGCACAGGAGCAATCTTCTGGTCTCCAGCAGATCAATACGGCTGTGAACCAGATGGACCAGGACACCCAGAAGAACGCTGCCATGGTGGAAGAAAGCACGGCGGCAAGCCACGGGCTTGCACGCGAGGCTTCGTCGCTCAACCAACTGCTCGCTCGGTTCAAGTTGTCAGAAGGTGGTTACAGCGACATCTCCGCACCGGTTCGCGCAGCCTCGTCCGCCGACAGGCCTGCAGTTTCTCCTGCGCGTGCACTCGGCGGAAAGATTAAAGCTGCGTTCTCCGGCAATGCTGCCCTGAGCACATCGCCGGACAACTGGGAAGAGTTTTGATAAATGCGGGTCTTTCACGCCTGACGTCTGATGAGAGACTGAAAGCATTGTTTTAAACACTTGCACCGGCGATTGGACTCTGATCGCCGGTGTCTTGCCGATCGCAAATCGAATCCGTGACGATTTTTGATCGTATCTACCCCAAAAAGCGTCCGCTTTCGTGGAGAAGTGCCAGTTGATCATTCCGGTACTATTGGCGATTGCCCGCATCACCGACAACTTGCAACCGCATTGGTGGTTATAGCGGTTGTTCTGCGCAGTCGGATCGATATATCTAGGGCCTGGTTCGTCACTTTAATCTGCGGGTACATGGAAACTTCGCTTTATCTGCCCGTCAAAAGTTTCCTCGAGGAAGCGGGCTACACTGTCAAAGGCGAGGTTGGCAGTTGCGACCTCGTGGGCTTGAGCGATAACGATCCGCCTGTTGTCGTCATCTGCGAGCTGAAACTGAGCTTCAATTTGGAGCTTATTTTGCAGGCGGTTGATCGCGCGGCTATGGCAGACGAGGTCTGGATTGCGGCGCGGGTCTCAGCCAAGGGCAAGGGCCGCGAGGCTGACAAACGTTACCGCGACCTCTGCCGCAGGCTCGGGATCGGCATGCTCGGCATTTCCGATGTTGGCGACGTCAGCGTTATCGTCAGTTCCATATCACCGATGCCGCGAACCAACCCAAAACGGCGTTCGCGATTGATACGTGAACACAAGAGGCGACGCGGAGATCCGGCGGTGGGTGGAAGCACTCGCGCACCAATCATGACCGCGTACCGCCAACAGGCACTCGGCTGCGCTTTGGCGTTGGCATCAGGGCCCCTGCGCGTGCGTCAGGTCAGATCCGGCATACCGGATGCCGGAAAGATCTTGCTTGCAAACGTCTATGGCTGGTTTGAACGTCTGGATAGAGGCGTCTATGGCTTGACCCCTGCCGGACAGGAGGCGCTACTGCGATGGCCGCAACAAGAAACGCCGGCAACGATCGTCGTACCCAGCTGATTTCTATTCAGCAATAGAGCTTATTTGCCGCAGATTATGTAAAAACATGACTGCACACCTTGGAGTTGATTTCATTTCCTCTTGATTTACCTTGTGTATTTCCGATGATGTAATACGGACTTGATAAATAACCGACTCTGTACTCGATGAGTCGTGCAAATGAACATACTTGGCGCCAAACAGAAATTGCTGTATTTTATGTCTGTCCGGTCCGACAATCCGGACCTGCTGAAAGCGCAATATCGCGCTTTCACGCGGCAGATGCCGATGATGTATTTCATACTGATTTCAAGTACATGGGCGCTGGCCACTACACATCTGCAACTGGCGCCGTTTTGGCTCACCATTGGAATTCCCGCTTTTTTCACACTCGGCTGCACCGTCAGGGTTGCATTCTGGTGGAGAACCCGCGGTATCGATCCCCCGCCGAAGGTGGCCCATGCAGCGCTTCAGCGCACAAATCGCTTGGCAGCCGGTATCGCCATTATATTCACGCTCTGGTCTTTTTTGCTGGTGCCCTATGGGGACGCCTATACGCAGTCTCATGTCGCCTTCTACATGGCGATTACCGTTATCTCCTGCATCTTCTGTCTGATGTATGTGCGTTCGGCCGCCTTCATGGTCACGGCCATCGTCAACGGCGCCTTCATCATCTTCTTTTTGGCCTCAAGGCAACCGACATTCATCGCCATTGCCATCAATGTCCTTCTGGTCTGCGCTGGCATGATGTCCATCCTGTTGACCAACTACCGCAATTTCGAGCGCATGATTGTTTCGCAGCAGCGCACGGAAGCGCTGAACAATGAGAACCTGCTGCTTGCCAATATCGACAGCCTGACGGAACTGCCCAACCGCCGCGCCTTTTTCGCCCATCTCGAAGCCGAAATCGAAAAAGCAAGGGTGGCGGGAACGCGACTGGCGCTTGGCGTTATCGATCTTGATGGGTTCAAGCCGGTCAACGACCTTTACGGCCATTCCGTAGGCGACCGGCTGCTCGTCAACGTCAGCAAACGTCTCACCGAAACTCTGACGACCAGCAAGGCATTCCGCCTTGGGGGAGATGAGTTTGCGATCGTTGCCCCAATCATACCTGATGATGCGCAACTCGTCGTAAATGCGAACGTGATCTCGGAACGGTTGAGGGCGCCCTATCATCTGCCCGAGGGAACGGTGCATGTCGCTGCTTCCATGGGGATAGCCGTATTTCCGTGCCTCGCTTTGACGCTTGAGCAACTTTTCGACCGCGCGGACTATGCGTTGTATCACGCCAAGAAAACCCGGCGGGGCGATGCCGTCCTATTCGATGCGGAGCACGAAAAGCAGATCAATATCGAAGCCCGTATCGAACATCTGCTCAAGCAGAAAGAGATAGAAAATGAGCTTTCAGTCGTGTTCCAACCGATCGTCGACATACGCGATGGAAGAGCTGCGGGTTTTGAAGCACTGGCGCGCTGGCACAGCCCGGTCCTTGGGCATGTCCCGCCTGCCCAGTTCTTCGCCATTGCCGAGCGGGCCGGTATCGTCAGCTCGCTGACACGGCCTCTTCTTCGAGCCGCTCTCGTTTCCGCATCGGCATGGGAGCCATCCCTTAGACTATCCTTCAACCTCTCGGCCCATGACCTCAATTCCTGCGAAGGCGTGCTGTCATTGATCGGCATCATCGAAAACAGCGGCTTCGACGCAACACGTATTGACCTTGAAATTACCGAAACGGCCTTTGCGCATGATTTCGAACAGGTCAGGCAGTCGGTCGAAATGCTGCGGCGGCTCGGTTGCGGCATTTCGCTTGATGATTTCGGCACCGGTTATTCCAGCCTGACACGGCTGCACGCTCTGCCCCTCACCAAGATCAAGATTGACCGCAGCTTCGTCACGGATCTGCACGAAAAGCCAGCCAGCTACAAAATCGTGAAATCGCTGCTCACGCTCAGCCGCGACATGGGGCTGGAATGCGTGGTGGAAGGGGTCGAAACACGGGAGGAACTCGCGGCCCTTGAAGGTCTCGGTGCTACGCTGGTGCAGGGTTATATCTATGCGGCGCCACTACGAGAACAGGATGTCCGTGAGTTTCTTTCCAGACAGGAAAAAAAGCGCATGATCCTATCAGCCTAAAGTGGCCTGGGTTTTTCGGGCCCGATTTTCCGGCTGCGATGCCTGCCTGCTGATGTTGATCCGGGGAAGGACAGGAAAACAGGGCTCGGCTACTTCTATCGTGGCGTAGAAATGCGTGCTTTGAATAGACGTGTTTGCTTTGTATGCCCGGCAGGTTTTAGCGTCCGCCTTGTTTTCCGCGCAATCCAGGCGCAGTATAAGCTTCGTTGTGTTGGCAGCACGGCTCCCCGGTGTCAGAGAGGCACCGCCTCTTCTTCGTTGTCATTTAGTGAATGTTTGCGCTGACGGTGCCGTATTTCTTTGCGGTAATCACCGAGATGTCACCTGTTGCGTCACGAGCATGCAGGTTGACGGGCGATTGCGCTGCCATCAGTTGCACAACGCAGACTATCTGCATTTCTCCAGTGCCATTTCACGGCATCTGGTCGTTTCGCTCATGGATTTTCTTGGTGCCACTTGGACACGACACCGCATCTAGTCCTTAGGGATGTCTGGCTCAAACACCACTCCGATCGATAGGGGCTTTCGACCGAGAGACAGGAACGCAGCAGTCGCAATGTAGAATAAAACCGGCTCCACGCGGATCAAAGCCGCGCTGAAGCCTCGGATGAAAGGCAAGACCATGAATAGTTATAACGACCAAAGACGCCAGGCGCTCAGGATCGAAGTTTGGGAGAACGAAGGCGGGACTTCCGTCGCCGATACGCTTGACTCCCAATATGGAAGAAGGATCGAGAGGGATCAAACCTGGACCATATATCATGTATTCACCGGTGTGCCGGTACGGGTGGGTGGCCGCAGGCTGACTGAACTCAGCATATCGGAAGCAACCGATGGTATGCTTTCACTCAATCGTCGTAACGTTTTGCGAAGGGAAGAACGCAGCAGGTGTGAAGCATGACACTGGCTTTCCCCAACTCGGCCCGCAGTTTTGACGATGTGCGTAGAGCTGTGCGGTTTTTCGGCCATGACGGCATGTTCGAAATCCGGTTTTTTGTCGAAGCCGCTGCACTCGCCAAGGGCGGCGTGCATGCAACAGGCATGTCGGAAGCCCAATGCCTTTCGTCTTTTGACGCAATGCGCACGCCGATCTACGAGGCTGCCAAGAAGGTGTATGCCAAGTACCGGCGCAATCTGAACGTCCTGACGCCTTCCGACTTCGGCTAGAGCACATCCTGTTTAAACAAAATTGTCTGACGTGCTCTCGCTATTTGTTTTTACGCATTTTCCGGGCGTAAAACTGCTACGCACTTTAGGTGCGCGACCATTGCGGTATCATGGAATGGCGCGCGGGCCGGCGTCTGCGGTTGCGACGTCGCGAGCCAATGCATCATCGATTTCAGTTGGTGACACCTGAAGGAACTGGCGGCGGTTCATGGCGACAGCGATCGCGGGAATCTCTAGATGGGTTCCCACGCGGCGATACGCCGTGAAGCTGAGGCCCTCTATCAATTCCTCGTCTATGACCAGGCGATAAGTGCCCGCTCCCAAGGGTTCCGAAAGGGCCTCCAGACGGAACGGATGCGTGAATGTGATTTCGGTCTCTGTGGTTCTTTCGATCATGTCCAACACCGCTTTCCGTTGCGTTAAAACCTGCACAGTTACAGCCGGTTATCGCAACTACGCGCCGATCAGGATGTAAACGATCAGCGCCACACTTGCCGCAGACAAGACGTAGCCAGCCAGCGTTGCGAGATTCTGTTTTGTCGGTTGGTGGAATATGGAAGACATGGCGTCCTCCTTTGTCGGGGCCAGGGTATTCAACCCTTAAACAGCAGCGCCCGTACTACAGCTGCTGGAACAAACACAGTGGACCCGTTTCACTCGTTTAGCAATGAAACAATCCTGATAATCAGAGGTGCTGATCGAAGACACCTCTGTGTGAAGGCGAGGAGCGCCGTCACTCTTCCTGCGATGGCCTTTGTCCGTCGGAAGGCCGCAAAAGTCTCCGATATGCCAAAATTCGAATGCCTCACCAAATGATCTTGACAGGGGGCAAGTTTTGGATTTCCTTGTAAACCGGTTTAGTAAATCGCTTTACAAGCCTATCAAGAGGCCAAAGGCCCACGGGAACAGGAACGGGAAGAATGATGGCGCCAAATCGTGCGACCAGTCTGAAGGATGTTGCCCGCACCGCGGGTGTTTCCGTCGCCACGGTGTCGCGGCTGCTCAACGGCTCGCTGGAATTGCCTGCGGACACGAAGGCCCGCATCGAAGACGCCATTCGCCAGCTCAACTATGTTCCTAACCCGCATGCCCGGCGTCTGAGCCGTGGGCGCTCCGATACGATCGGTCTCGTCGTTCCCGATATCGGCAACCCGTTCTTCGGCATGCTGGTTGCAGCAGTGGAAGAGGAGGCAGACAGGCGCGGTCTTGCCGTATCGCTTTTCGCAACGTTGAACCGGCCGGGACGCGAACTGTCCTATCTGCGGCTTCTTGCCCGCAACCATGTCGACGGGCTGGTCTTCGTTACCAACCACCCCGATACGGACGAGCTTGCCGAGCTTATCAGCGCCACCGGCAAAGTCGTTGTGGTCGATGAAGACGTCAGTGGGGCATCCGTGCCGAAGCTGTTCTGTGATAATGAACAGGGTGGCCGCCTGGCCGGCGAACACCTTGCTGGATATGGCCACGAACGCGTGCTTTATGTCGGCGGCCCGGCAGAGATGCTCAGCACGCAGCGGCGTTTCCTTGGGTTGGAGGCAGCGTTGCGGACACATTGCGGCTCCGAGCCGTCGATCATGCGTTATTGCGGCGACTATACTGCGGAGTTCGGTCGCGAGGCGGCCTTGCGTTTTCTTTCCGAAGGCCGTCCCGCCACGGCAATTTTCGCCAGCTCTGACGAAATCGCCATCGGGATGATTGAAGTCTTGCGGGCGCAGGGTGTGCGCATTCCGCAGGACGTGTCGATGATCGGCTTCGACGATGTCGGCCCGCTGCATCTGTTCGATCCGCCGCTTACCGCCATTCGCCAGCCGGTCAGGGCCATTGGCCAGCGCGCCCTGTCGTTGCTCGCCGAAACCAATTGGGAACAGGAAACTCCGGCCCATCCGGAAGAGCTGCTTCCCGTAGAAATCGTCGTGCGGAGCTCCGTTGCGCCGCCGTCGAAACAATAATTGCGACGGACAAAACCAACAGAGGAAGAACGCAAATGACAATAATCAAACGCAGATATTTCTCCGCAGCCCTTGCCGCCACCGTTCTGGCCGGGGCGACGCTTTCCGCCGGCATTGCCGGTGCCGCGGAAAAGACGATAGCCCTGGTGCAGATCAACCAGCAGGCCATCTTTTTCAACGACATGAACAAGGGTGCGGAAAAGGCGGCAAAGGAAGCGGGCGTCAAGCTCGTCATCTTCAATGCCAATAACGATCCGGCTGCGCAAAACAGCGCCATCGAGACCTATATCCAGCAGAAGGTCGATGGGATCGCGGTCGTTGCCATTGATGTCAACGGCATCATGCCTGCGGTAAAGCAGGCCGCCGAAGCGAACATCCCAGTGGTCGCTATCGACGCAATATTGCCCGAAGGGCCTCAGAAGGCACAGATTGGCGTCGACAATGCCAAGGCTGGTGCCGACATGGGCAAGTTCTTCGTCGACTATGTGAAGTCAGACATGGGCGGCAAGGCCAAGATCGGCGTCGTCGGGGCCCTCAACTCATTCATACAGAATATCCGCCAGAAGGGCTTTGAGGACACGCTCAAGGATCAGCCCGGCATCACGGCGGCTGGCGTCGTTGACGGACAGAACGTGCAGGATACGGCTCTTTCCGCGGCGGAAAACCTCATAACTGGCAATCCGGATATGACCGCAATCTACGCAACGGGTGAACCGGCCCTTCTCGGCGCCGTCGCTGCCGTCGAAAGCCAGAGCAAGCAGAAGGACATCAAGGTCTTCGGCTGGGATCTGACCAAGCAGGCGATCGCTGGCATCGACGCCGGTTATGTCGCGGGTGTCATCCAGCAGGACCCGGCGGCCATGGGTGCTGCGGCCGTCAAGGCGCTGAAGACTGTTTCTGATGGTGGCAGTGTCGAAAAGACGATTGCCGTGCCCGTGACCATCGTTACCAAGGCCAATGTCGAGCCCTACCGGGCGGTCTTCAAATGATCGCCGGCGGACAGCACCCAACCGCTGTCACCGGCGCTGGGGGAGATATTCTCCCCCAGCATCTCTCCGGTGCGGCGCAAGAACCGCGCGTCTCGCTTCGCGGTATCGTAAAAACCTTCGGTTCACATCAGGCGCTGCGCGGCGTCGATCTCGACATCTATCCCGGTGAATGCCTGGGCCTTGTCGGTGACAACGCGGCTGGAAAATCGACGCTGACGAAGGTTATTTCCGGAACCTACATTCCAGATGAAGGATCCATTACGCTCGAAGGGGAAGAGGTCCGTTTCTCCGGTCCCGCCGATGCGCGCAATCGCAATATCGAGATGGTCTTTCAGGATTTGAGCCTCTGTGACCATATAGACGTGATCGGCAACCTGTTTCTTGGGCGCGAGATCACCAAGGGTCCGTTCCTCGACCGGCAGACGATGTTGGCCGAGGCCCGCAAGATGCTCGACGCGCTGGAAATCCGTATTCCAAGGTTGACGGCCAAGGTGGAAAAACTCTCCGGCGGACAGCGGCAGGCAATCGCAATCGCCCGTGCCGCGTCCTTCAATCCCAAGGTCCTGATCATGGACGAACCCACTTCGGCGCTTGCCGTGGCAGAGGTGGAGGCCGTTCTGGCGTTGATCAACCGGGTCAAGGCCAAGGGCGTGTCCGTCATCCTCATCACTCATCGTCTTCAGGATCTGTTCCGCGTGTGTGATCGCATCGCCGTCATGTACGAGGGAACGAAGGTCGCCGAACGGCAGATCAACGAAACCAGCCTCGAAGACCTCGTCAAACTGATCGTGGGAGGTCGCCATTGACCGTCTACACTGAACGCGCCAAGGGCTCACCCGTCGCCGATTTCATCGCCGAAAACGCGCAGGTCTTGTCCATAACGGCCTTTTTCATCGCCTGCATGCTGTTCTTTGCCGTAAGCACGGATACGTTCCTAACGGCAGGCAACCTGCTGAACGTCGTGCGTCAGGCCGCTCCCATCCTCATCGTTTCCGTCGCCATGACGCTTGTCATCATCACCGGCGGCATCGACCTGTCGGTCGGCTCCATGGTTGCGCTGATCAACGCCGTCGGTGCCATCCTCATGGCGGCGGGCTATCCCTGGCCTCTGGTGCTGGTCGCCATGCTCATGCTCGGAGCCGTGCTTGGTCTCTTGCAGGGCTGGTTCATTGCCTATCAGGGCATTCCGGCCTTCATCGTTACGCTCGCAGGCTTGTCCATCCTTCGAGGGGTCGCACTCTATATCACCCAAGGGTATTCGGTGCCTATTCCGGATGCGCCCGGCTTCTTTTTTCTCGGTCGCGGAGACCTGTTCGGTTTCCCGGTGCCGGCGCTGATCGGTATCCTCATCACTGTCGTGGCCTATGTGGTCATTTCGTCCACCCGCTACGGACGCCGGGTCGTGGCGGTAGGCTCCAATCTGGAGGCTGCGCGTCGTGTGGGTATGCCGGCAAAATGGATCCTTGCATCGGTCTATCTGGTGGCAGGCGTGGCATCCGCAATCGCTGGGCTGCTGATCGCGTCACGCCTCGGCTCGGGTTCCTCAAATGCTGCTGTCGGCTTTGAGCTGCAAGTCGTGGCAGCGGTTGTGCTTGGCGGTACATCGTTGATGGGCGGACGCGGAACCATTCTCGGCTCCGTGCTTGGCACCATGACCATTGCCGTGATCGGCAACGGGCTGATCCTGATGCATATTTCGCCCTTTTTCACACAGATTGTCACGGGCGCGATCATTCTTGCCGCTATCTGGCTCAACACACGCATCTTCACCACCAACTTCCGCTTGGGTTCCAGAAAAAAGGGTTGAGGCCATGGTGGATGAACTCTCGAAAGGCCATATTCGCTCCGGCAATTTCATGACGGTTGCCGGTCCCGTCCCGGTGGAAAAGCTCGGCGTGACGTTGATGCACGAGCATATTCTCAACGATTGCCGCTGCTGGTGGCACGCCCCGAAAACGCCTGAGCGGCAATATCTGGCAGAGGGCTTGGTCTGCCAGGAAATCCTCGGCGAACTTCGCCAGGATCCCTTCGTCAACAAGCACAACATCACGCTGGATGATGAGCCGCTTGCGATTAAAGAACTGCATGAATTCGCCGCTCAGGGCGGCCATACGGTGGTGGAGCCGACCTGCCAGGGTATCGGCAGAAATCCGCTTGCCCTCAGGCGGATATCCGAGGCGACCGGGCTCAACATCGTGATGGGGGCGGGTTATTATCTGGCCTCCTCTCATCCTGAGAAAGTGGCAGCGCTCGGCATCGACGACATCGCCAATGAAATCGTTCACGAGGCGCTTCAGGGCGTCGACGGAACCGGCGTGAAAATCGGTCTGATCGGAGAGATCGGTGTGTCCTCGGACTTCACCCCCGAGGAGCAAAAATCGCTGCGGGGTGCGGCGAGGGCGCAGGCCCGTACAGGTTTGCCCCTCATGGTGCATCTTCCGGGCTGGTTAAGGCTGGGTCATAGGGTTCTCGATGTAGTCGAGCAGGAAGGCGCGGATGTCAGTCACACCGTTCTGTGTCACATGAACCCGTCGCATGATGACCTTGGCTATCAGGGAGAACTTGCCGGCCGCGGTGCCTTCATCGAATACGACATGATCGGCATGGATTTCTTCTATGCCGATCAGCAGGTCCAATGCCCGAGTGACGACGAAGCGGCCAAAGCCATCGTCCAGCTGGTGGAGCGCGGATATCTGGACCGCATCCTGCTTTCCCACGATGTTTTCCTGAAGATGATGCTGACGCGGTATGGCGGCAATGGTTACGCCTATATCCTCAAGCATTTCCTGCCGCGATTGAAGCGGCATGGTCTGGATGACCTCACCTTGCAAATCCTCATGCGGGATAACCCGCGCTCGGTCTTCCAGGCGAAGACGTGACGAACCCATAGAAATGGAACGAAAAATGACAAAGAAAATACTTCTCGTGGGCGAAAGCTGGGTCAGCTCCGCCACTCACTACAAGGGCTTCGACCAGTTCGGCAGCGTCACCTTTCACTTGGGCGCGGAACCTCTGGTAAAGGCGCTCGAAGGTAGTGAATACGAGCTGACCTACCTGACGGCTCATGATGCTGTCGAGAAACTTCCCTTCGATATGGCGGGGCTGGATGCGTATGACGCGATCATCCTCTCTGACATCGGTGCCAATTCGCTGCTTTTGCCGCCTGCGGTTTGGCTGCACTCGAAAACCGTTCCAAACCGTCTGAAGCTTCTCAAGGCATGGGTCGAAAAGGGTGGCGGCCTGCTGATGGTTGGCGGATATTTCTCGTTCCAGGGTATCGATGGCAAGGCCCGGTGGCGTCGCACCCCCGTGGAAGATACGCTTCCCGTGACCTGCCTGCCATGGGATGACCGCGTTGAAATTCCAGAAGGATCGACGGCCGACATTCTGATGCCGGATCATCCCACCGTTGCAGGTCTTTCCGGCGAATGGCCGCTTCTCCTCGGTGTCAATGAGGTAGAGGTGCGCGAGCGCGCGGATGTGGACGTGGTCGCCCGCCTGCCTGCCGAGCAGGGCGGTCATCCGCTTCTGGTCACCGGCGTTTTTGGCCAGGGTCGGACAGCGGCGTGGACATCCGACATTGGTCCGCACTGGCTCTCTCCCGCCTTCTGCGAATGGCAGGGCTACGGCCGTTTGTGGAAAAACATTCTGGGCTGGCTGACAGAAGCTCGCTGAGCGCGGCGGCATGTATCGGTGGAGAGGATCGTCAGTTGGACAAAATATCCGCGAGCTCAAGGATATCGGGAAAGGCTGAAAGCGTGCCCCGACGACTGACGGTCAGCGCAGATGCCTTTGCGCCATGCCTCAACGCCCGTTCATCCACACTGACGTTTCTCAACGCGGCGGAGGCCAGCGTGACGGCCATGAAGCAATCGCCAGCACCCGTCGTATCGACAACGCCAGTTTTTTCGGCGGGCACGGTCAGGCATTGGTTTGTCGTGCCCAGCATCGAACCCTCGCCGCCAAGGGTGAGGATGACCTGGCGGACACCGGCTGAAATGAGCAATTTTATCGCTGTCGAGCCGGTATCCCCGGTCAGGGCGGCCGCTTCGCCGCGGTTGAGGAAAGCGATGTCCGTGAGCGGCCAGAGACTTTCAAACCAGGGTTGGAGAGGTGAAGGATTGAATGCGGTGATCATTCCCGTTGCCTTTGCCTGCGACAGTGCGAGACGGGTGGTTGTTTCACCCAGATTGCCTTGCACGACGAGAAGGTCGCCGGGGCTGGCTGTACCAAGGGTTCCGGCCACGTCTTCCGGGGTCAGGGATTGTGCGCAGGCAGTGGTCGTTACGATGCTGTTTTCACCATCGGGCGTATTGAAGATGATGGAGAGATCGCTGGTCTGCCCATCCATGCCAATGAGGTCGGCGGTCAGAGGTTCGGTTGCAAGGCGGGCGCGGATGGTCGCAGACCTGTCATCTGTACCTACAGCAGCAGTCAATGTGGTATCGAGCCCGCATCGAGCCATGACAATGGCTTGATTGCAGCCTTTTCCGCCAAGATCGCGGAAGGCCTGCCGGCCGAAAATCGAAGCCCCGGCTTCCGGCAGGGCGGAAACGGAATAGGTTTCGTCGAGCGCGATATTGCCGATGACGAAGGCACGCATGAAAAACTTTCGAGAGGACAAGGCATGCAGATCATATCCGACAATAGGGCGAACGCCATCCAGGAAATCTTTGGTCGTGACAAGGCCTTGATCGGCATGGTGCATTGCCCACCGTTTCCCGGAGCACCGAGGTATCGTGGCGCGGCCATGGATGCCATCTACGACGTCTGCATGCGCGATGCCGAGGCTTTGATCGAAGGCGGTATGCATGGTCTTCTCGTTGAAAACCATGGCGATATTCCCTTTTCCAAGCCGGAGGATATCGGTCATGAGACAGCTGCCTTCATGAGCGTGGTGACTGACCGGGTCGCGCGGGCGACTGGCGTGCCGCTCGGTATCAACGTGCTTGCCAATGCGCCGATCCCGGCTTTCGCCATTGCCATGGCGGGCGGAGCGAAATTCATCCGCGTCAACCAGTGGGCCAATGCCTATGTCGCCAACGAGGGTTTCATGGAAGGGCGTGCGGCGGAAGCGATGCGTTATCGATCCCTGCTCAGGGCCGAGCACATAAAGGTTTTCGCCGACAGCCACGTTAAGCATGGCGCGCATGCGATCACGGGTGATCGTAGCATCGATGAGCTGACCCGCGACCTTGCTTTCTTTGATGCGGATGCGGTGATCGCTACTGGCCAGCGAACCGGTAACAGCGCAACGATGGCGGAAATCGAAGAGATCGGGCAGGCCACACATCTTCCGCTTCTGGTCGGTTCTGGTGTTGGGGAAGCCAATATCGTTGAAATCCTGAAGCGCACCAGCGGTGTCATCGTCGCTTCGTCGCTAAAACAGGGCGGTGTCTGGTGGAACCCTGTCGAGCCTGCCCGTGTGCGATCGTTTGTTGAGGCGGCGCAGCCAGGGCTTTCGGGTTGAGGGCAAACGGGGAAATGATGATGACGCAAACTCTTTCGATCAACGGGCAGCGACTTATCGATCGACTCGACCGGTTTGCGCAAATAGGCGCGACGGCAAAGGGTGGCGTAAACCGCCAGGCCTTGACCGGCCTCGACCGGCAGGCGCGGCAATTGCTGACGGAGCTAGCGCTGCAGCGCGGCTTCAAAGTCTTTCAGGACCCGATTGCCAATCTGTTCATTCGCCGCGAGGGGCGCAACCCGGATCTGTCGCCGCTGCTTATCGGAAGTCATCTCGACAGTCAGCCCACAGGCGGTCGTTTTGACGGTGCGCTCGGCACGCTCGCAGCTTTTGAGGTTCTGGAAACACTCGAGGATTGCGGGGTGGAAACCGAGCGGCCGGTGGAGGTCGTATCGTTCACGAATGAAGAGGGCTGCCGCTTCGCGCCGGGCTGCATGGGCTCCATGGCTTTTGCCGCCGGTTCAATTCCAAGCGCCTGGGAGACCATGCGCGCGACTGACGGTGCGCTTTTCGCAGATGAACTCTCCGCCACGCTGGAAAGTCTCCCGGTTGCCGCGATGCGGCCTCTGGGCACGCCGGTTTTCGCTTATCTCGAGGTCCATATCGAGCAAGGCCCTTCATTGGAAAAAGAGGGCTTACCGATCGGCATCGTCACCGGCATACAGGGAACGCGCTGGCTGGAGGTGATTATCGAAGGGCAGACCGCCCACGCTGGAACAACGGCGCTGCAATATCGGCATGACCCCATGCAAGCCACGGCCAACGCGCTTGCTGAACTCTATCGCGACATCATGCCGGCCGATCCGGCCGCGCGTTTCACGATTGGCCGAATGGCCCTTGAACCCGGCGCGGTGAACGCGATCCCGGCAACGGTGCGCTTCACGATCGATTTTAGACACCCTTCGCTGACAACAATCGGCGTCATGGAGCAGACAATCCGCATGGCGATCCAGCAGGCAGCGGCGGACACAGGCTGCTCGGCGACTATTTCCCAGATTTTCGACATGCCGCCGGCAAGTTTTCCGGATGAATTACTTGCCGTATTGGATCAGGCCGCACAAGAGCGGGGCTTTGCAACAAAGAGAATGCTCTCCGGCGCATTCCACGATGCGCTTTTTATGAACCGCGTCGCGCCATCGGCCATGATTTTCGTACCCTGCCGGGATGGTCTAAGTCACAATGAGGCTGAATATGTGGAGCAGGAGCATAGTATTGCGGGTGGCAACATGCTCTTGGCTTCGCTTCTCCAGCTGTTAGCGCCGACGGCAGCGTCGTAAATCGAATGTTTGCTGGGCGCTTTCGCCCCTTCGTAGGGTTGCTCCGTTTGCAGATCACTGCGCGCTGGCCGATCGCGAGTGTAATTCGGTTGAGAAAAAGCCGAAATGAATCAGCGCTGTAGCAAGCGATCGTATGAAACTGCCTTTTGCTTGAAACTTTCCTCCTGTCGCTCTCGTCACTTGTGCTGTTCCCCGAGACGGGAACGACAGGCCTTCAGAGGCGCGCTTCCGCGCCGAGGCGATTAGGGAAGAGGAATATTCAATGTTCAAGTCCGCAATCCGTACGCTCGCCCTTGCGACGGCAATCTCGACTCTTGCTTCGGGTGCCTTTGCTGAAAATCCAAAGGTCGGCGGTGCAGCAATGTACGAAAACAAGAACATCATCGAGAATGCCGTCAACTCGAAGGATCACACCACGCTGGTCGCCGCCGTCAAGGCTGCCGGTCTCGTAGAAACCCTTCAGGGCAAGGGACCGTTCACGGTCTTTGCTCCGACCAATGAGGCCTTTGCCAAATTGCCGAAGGGTACAGTCGAAACTCTGCTGAAGCCGGAAAACAAGGCGCAGCTGACCAAGATCCTGACCTGTCATGTCGTGGCGGCCGATGCCATGTCCAGCGCCATCGAGAAGATGATCAAGGATGACAACGGCACCCATGATGTGAAGACGGTCGGCGGCTGCATCCTCAAGGCGAAGGAAAGCATGGGCAAAATTACCCTGACCGACGAAGCGGGTGGTGTTGCGCATGTGACGATCGCCGACGTCAAGCAGTCGAACGGCGTCATTCATGTCATCGACAAGGTTCTGCTTCCGAAGATGTGATTGCTCTTATCTTCTGCATGCCTGATCCGGCCACCTCCTCGGTGGCCGGATTTTTTTGTGCTCGACGTTGCTTCTATCGGTGAGGCAATGGTTTGCCGGCATCGCGTACGGCAGGCCGCGGGGAGGAATGCCGGGCGCATCCCTGAGGGCACGACGGCAGACGGCATGCCTGCCCGCATGTTCTCCTGTCCCGTTATCGAAAACAGAAACAGAGTGCGCTATCTTGCCTTCCGGCCCTGGTTGACGTACTCGAAATCGATAGGACCCTGGGCCGATTAACAATAGTGTTTCGTGGCGCTGCGTTTCGGCGCCATACACCTCATGACGTTGGGATTGCGATGAACCTTTACTTGGATTACCTGGCTGAGATCGAAAGCAGAAAAACTCAAGGGCTCGCTCCCAAGCCGATCGACGATGGCGGATTAACCGGCGAAATCATTGCCTTGATCAGGGATACCGGTAGCGAATATCGCGCGGATGCCCTCAAATTCTTCATTTACAACACCTTGCCAGGCACCACGAGCGCTGCCGGCGTCAAGGCCGCCTTTCTGAAGCAGATCATTCTGGGCGAAACTGTCGTTCCGGAGATCACGCCCACTTTCGCCCTCGAACTGCTGTCGCATATGAAGGGTGGCCCCTCCATCGAAGCGCTGCTCGACATCGCCCTTGGCGATGATGCCGGGCTTGCCCAGCAGGCAGGCGAAGTGCTGAAGACGCAGGTCTTCCTCTATGACGCTGACATGTTCCGGCTACGTGATGCCTTCAAGGCGGGCAATACCGTCGCGAAGGGCGTTCTTGAGAGCTATGCCAAGGCTGAGTTCTTCACCAAGCTTCCCGATGTCGAGGATGAGATCAAGGTCGTGACCTTCATCGCCGCCGAAGGCGATATCTCTACCGATCTTCTGTCCCCTGGCAACCAGGCGCATTCGCGCTCCGACCGGCAGCTGCACGGCCAGTGTATGATCACGCCGGAAGCGCAGGCGGAAATCGTCGCGCTGCAGAAGCAGCATCCCGACAAGCGGGTGATGATGATCGCCGAAAAGGGCACGATGGGCGTCGGCTCGTCGCGCATGTCGGGCGTCAACAACGTGGCGCTGTGGACCGGCAAGCAGGCTAGCCCCTATGTGCCCTTCGTCAACTTCGCCCCGATCGTTGCGGGCACCAACGGCATTTCCCCGATCTTCGCCACCACTGTCGACGTCACGGGCGGCATCGGCATCAACCTGAAGAACTGGGTGAAGAAGCTCGGCGAAGACGGCAAGCCCATCCTCAACAATGACGGCAATCCGGTTCTGGAGCAGAAATATTCGGTTGAGACCGGCACCGTTTTGAAGATCGACGCCAAGAACTACAAGCTTCGTGACGAGAACGGCACGGAACTGGTCGATCTCTCCTCCTCCTTCACACCGCAGAAGATGGAATTCATGAAGGCGGGCAGCTCCTATGCCATCGTCTTCGGCAAGAAGCTCCAGACATTTGCGGCTGAAACGCTTGGCGTCGAGGCCACCCCGGTCTTTGCGCCCAACAAGGAAATCTCCATCGAAGGCCAGGGCCTCACGGCCGTCGAGAAAATCTTCAACCGCAATGCCGTTGGCGTCACGCCCGGCAAGGTGCTGCATGCCGGCTCCGACGTGCGCGTGAAGGTCAACATCGTCGGCTCGCAGGACACGACCGGTCTGATGACGGCGCAGGAACTTGAGGCGATGGCGGCGACCGTCATTTCGCCGCTGGTGGATGGTGCGTACCAGTCGGGTTGCCACACGGCCTCCGTCTGGGACAAGAAGGCGCAGGCGAACATTCCGAAGCTCATGTCCTTCATGAACAACTTCGGCGTCATCACTGCCCGCGACCCCAAGGGCGTCTATCATTCGATGACGGACGTGATCCACAAGGTGCTGAACGACATCACCGTGGACGACTGGGCGATCATCATCGGCGGCGACAGCCACACCCGCATGTCCAAGGGCGTGGCCTTCGGTGCCGACTCGGGCACTGTGGCGCTGGCACTGGCGACGGGCGAGGCGACCATGCCGATCCCGCAATCCGTCAAGGTCACCTTCAAGGGCAAGATGCAGCCGCATATGGACTTCCGCGATGTTGTCCATGCGACGCAGGCGCAGATGCTGAAGCAGCATGGCGACAACGTTTTCCAGGGCCGCATCATTGAAGTCCATATCGGCACGCTGCTCGCCGATCAGGCCTTCACCTTTACCGACTGGACGGCCGAGATGAAGGCCAAGGCGTCGATCTGTATCTCTGAAGACGAGACGCTGATCGAGTCGCTGGAAATCGCCAAGTCGCGTATCCAGATCATGATCGACAAGGGCATGGATAATGCCGCCCAGACACTGAAGGGCCTGATCGCCAAGGCAGATCAGCGTATTGCCGAAATCCGCTCGGGCGAAAAGCCCGCTCTGGCCCCTGACGACAATGCGAAATATTTCGCTGAAGTCGTCGTGGATCTGGACGTGATCGACGAACCGATGATCGCCGACCCCGACGTCAACAACACCGATGTCTCCCGGCGCTACACCCATGACACGATCCGTCCGGTGTCCTATTACGGCGGCACCAAGAAGGTCGATCTGGGCTTCGTCGGTTCGTGCATGGTGCATAAGGGCGACATAAAGATCGTCGCCCAGATGCTGAAGAACATCGAGAAGGCCGAAGGCAAGGTCGAGTTCAAGGCGCCGCTCGTGGTCGCGGCACCGACCTATAACATCATCGACGAGCTGAAGGCGGAAGGGGATTGGGAAATCCTGCAGAAATATTCCGGCTTCGAGTTCGATGATCTCAAGCCGAAGACTGCCAACCGGACGGAATACGAGAACATCCTCTATCTGGAGCGCCCGGGCTGCAACCTTTGCATGGGCAACCAGGAGAAGGCGGAGAAGGGTGATACTGTTCTGGCAACCTCGACCCGTCTCTTCCAGGGCCGCGTTGTTGAGGACACTGCCGAGAAGAAGGGTGAATCGCTGCTGGCCTCGACCCCTGTCGTGGTGCTGTCGGCAATCCTTGGCCGCACACCGAGCGCTGAGGAATACAAGGCCGCCGTGGTAGGTATCGATCTGACCAAGTTCGCACCGCCGAAAGCCGCTTCAATCGATTCCCTGTCTGTCCAATACTAAAGTATTTCCGGGCGTAGGACTTTTACGTCCGGAAAAACGTTTGAAAACAAAGATATAGAGCGCGTCCACCGAATTCAGTTGAAACCGGACGCGCTCTAGGGTTGAAATTACCCGTCAAATTCTTGGCAAAACGCCACAATCACGCGAAAAAACGCCGGCACATAACTTATGATTAATACGCCTGCGGCAGAATAGGAATGATAATTACTTTCGATTAAATATCTATCCGGCAAGAAGCGGCGAGTATGTCTGAAATACGCTCATTTATTGCGGACGATCTCGTGTCCGTGGCTGACATGTTTCACCGTTTTTTGCGGAAGAAAGATGGGGCCGCGACAGATGATCTGACGTCATATTTGCGCGCCGTCTTTCTCGAAAATTCAAACATAAATCCGGATATTCACTCCAAGGTCTATGTGCGTGACGATGGGCGCGTGTCTGGATTTCTGGGTGTGTTGCCCGTGGCAATGGAACTTAATGGCCGGAACATACAGGCCGCTGTCTGCTCTTCCTTTGTCGCTGAAGACCGTGAGACCGATCCCTTTGCCGGAGCGCGTTTGCTGCGCGAAGTTTTGGGTGGACCTCAGGAGCTGACATTCGGGGAGACGATCAACGACGTTTCCGCCGATATGTGGAAGACGATGCGCGGCCAGCTGCTCGCCTCCTACAGTCTCGATTGGCTGCGGATTTTACGCCCGGCTTCATTCGGGCTGGAAATAGCCGCTGATCGTTTCTCCAGCACTTTCCGCGCGCTGACGCCGTTCAGCAAGATCATCGATCGCACCATTTCGGCGCGTGGCCATGGGCGAGCATTATCCTATTACGCATCACATCCGGACAAGGTGGACAGCTTTACCGACGACGACGCGAGCGATACCGAATTCGCGCGTCTGGCACGGGAACTCGTCGGCCACTTTCCGCTCCATCCCGTTTGGACCGAGGAAAGCCTGTTGCACATGCTCCAACACGCCAAACGCAAACGTCTGCACGGCGAACCAGTCCAACGGATTGTGAGGGCCCGCGGCGGCAGGGCGGTGGGGCTTTTTCTTTACCATGGCAATCCAACGGGCATCGGCCGGACGCTGCAGATCATGGCCGTGCCCGGGCAGGAGCAGATCGTGATCGACCGGCTGATCCGCAATGCCTATGATCGTGGTCTCGCGGCCATCAGGGGCCGCACCCAGCCGGCACTGCTGCGGGCGATGCTCGGCAAGAAATGCACGTTTCTGCATGCGTCATCCACCATCGTGCATTCGCGCAATGCGGACCTCCTCAAGGCAGCGACGGATGGAACGGCATTTTTCAACGGCTTTTGCGGTGAAAGCTGGACGCGCCTCATCGGTGACAGCTTTGGTCAGGCGGTCGAGTAATGTGCGGAATTGCTGGATTTTATCGACACGACATGCCGGCCGAGCGCGCAAACGAGCGCCTTGCGCTGATGGCGTCGCGTCTTAAGCATCGTGGTCCAGATGCGCATGGAGCCCTGCTGCGCGGCGATGTCGGCCTTGCCCACGCACGGCTGGCGATTGTGGGCATTGCCGATGGCACGCAGCCGATGCGCACCGTCGAAGACGATCTTGCCATTTCCTTCAACGGCGAAATCTTCAATCACGTCGAACTGCGCGAAACGCTGTCCGCGCGCGGCCACCATTTCCGTACCCACTCCGACACCGAAGTCATCCTGCATGACTATCGCGACAAGGGGCTGGATTGCCTCAACGAATTCAACGGCGATTTTGCCTTCGCCCTGCACGACGCCCGCAACGACACACTGGTGCTTGCTCGTGACCGGATGGGTGTCCGGCCGCTTTATTATACGTGGCATGAAGGTACGTTTTATTTCGCATCCGAGATCGGGGCGCTTCTGGCGTTGCCGGGAATGACGGCCGAGATCGATCCGGTAGCGCTGGATCAGATATTTACCTTCTGGTTCCCGTTGCCGCCGCGCACCGCCTTTCGCGGCATTCACGAATTGCCGCCCGGTCATCTGATGATCCTGCGCGATGGCGCGTCCACGGTACGGCGCTGGTGGCAGCTTTCCTATCCTGACGGCAAGGACGCAGCACCGCCGGCAAGCCTTGGCGCGCAGGTGGAAGAGCTGACGGCGCTTCTGGCCGACGCAACGCGGATCAGGCTTCGCGCCGATGTGCCTGTCGGCTCCTATCTGTCCGGCGGGCTCGATTCCTCCCTCGTTTCTGCCCTGGCTGCCGAAAGCGTTAGCCGAGGCCTGCGCACATTTTCGCTGGCCTTCGAAAGTGCGGAGCACGACGAAAGTATCTGGCAGAAAACAATGAGCCAGCATCTTGGCGTCGCATCCGAAACCACGGAGTGCTCAACTGCGGACATAGCGCAATACATGCCTGAGGTCATGGAGCACGTGCAGACGCCCATTCTTCGCACAGCACCGGTGCCGCTTTACCTGCTTTCCCGGCATGTGCGCGAACGGGGCATGAAGGTGGTGCTGACCGGTGAAGGTGCTGATGAGCTGTTCGCTGGCTACGATATTTTCCGCGAAGCGCGGGTACGGCGCTTTTGCAGCCGCCAGCCGCAATCGGCTCGCCGGCCGAAACTGTTCCAGCGGCTTTATCCCTACCTTCCGGGGCTGAAACAGCAGACGCCGGATTATCTGGCACGCTTCTTCTCCTTCGGCGCAGAAGCCACCGACGAACCGCTGTTTTCCCATCGGCCGCGCTTGCGCTCTACGGCGGCGGCGAAAATCTTCTTTTCAGCGGAATTGAAAGCGCAGCTTGGCGACTACGACGCTGCGGCCGATCTTGCCGCGCAGTTGCCGGAGGATTTCCGCCGCTGGCATCCGCTTCATCAGGCGCAGTACCTCGAGACAGCATTTCTCTTGCCCGGCTATATTCTGTCCAGTCAGGGAGACCGGGTCATGATGGCAAATGGAGTGGAAGGCCGGTTTCCGTTCCTCGATCCCCGTGTGGTAGACTTTGCCGCAGCGCTCCATCCCGAGGCGAAACTGCGCGGTCTGAAGGAAAAGTATATCCTCAAACAGGCTGCAGCCGAGCTGGTGCCCGATGCGATCTTAAACCGACCCAAGCAGCCCTATCGCGCGCCCGACGCAGAAGCCTTCGCGGATGCCGGCTATCTCGAAACCGTACTTTCTACCGGTCAAGTGAGGACCACCGGCCTGTTCAATGCCCAGGCGGTGGAAAAGCTGACAACCAAGGTGCGGCAAAAACAGGCGACCGGCTTTCGCGACAACGCCGCCTTCGTCGGCATACTCTCGACCCAGCTTCTGCATGCTGCCACGACCCAGAATTCCACAATGTCATCGCAAAAAATCGAAGGAAGCTCCAAATGACCAATGAAAGCACCGGCATGAAAGCCGAAATTCGCGGTTTCATCATCGAAAACTTTCTGTTCGGTGACGAAAGCCGGCCGTTTGGCGATGATCTTTCGTTGATCGACAATGACATGGTCGATTCCACGGGAATTCTCGAATTGGTGAGCTTCATCGAGGAACGCTACGGCGTCCGCGTTGCCGACGGCGATATCGTACCGGCCAATCTCGATACGATCGACAACATCGCCGCCTTCATCGGTCGCAAGCAGACCGCCTGAAATTTCGGGAAGCGCCAATTGCGTATCGACCACTACCTGCATCGAAGTGCGGAGCGCCATGCCGGCAAGACGGCGCTGGTGGCCGGTGAGACGCGCCTGAGTTACGGCGAACTCAAGACGATGAGCGAGGCTTTCGCCACTGCTCTGATAGCGCGAGGCGCAAGCCCGGGAGACCGTGTCGTCCTTGTGCTGGACAATGGCTGGCGCATGGCGGTTGCGGTTTTCGGTTGCTGGATGGCGGGCGCTGTCGCCTGCCCCATCAACCCATCGTCCAAGGCCGCACGCCTTTCGCAAATTCTGGACAGTTGTACGCCCTTTGCGGTGGTTGCCGAGGCCCGGCTGGAAAAGGTCGTTTCGGATGCGGCCGGTTCTTCTCCGTTGTTGCGCATCGTTTCCGGCGCGCCGAACCCAACGGCCGATGGTGTCGATTTTGACGCGATGCTCGAGGAGCCGATAGGCGCGCTGCCGCGAAACCTGCTCGATACCGATCTGGCAGTAATCATCTATACATCTGGCTCCACCGGCGAGCCAAAGGGCGTGATGCTGGCGCATGATAATATGGATGCGGCCGTCCGTTCGATTACCTCGTATCTCGGCAATAGGCCGGAAGATATTCTGCTCGGCGTACTACCGCTTTCGTTCGGATATGGCCTGAACCAGCTGCTTTCCAGCGTTTTCGTCGGCGGCACGCTGGTGATCGAGAAATCCTTCGCCTATCCGCATCTGATTTTCGAGCGTATCCGCGACGAGCGGATCACGGGCCTCGCGCTGGTGCCGACCATGCTGTCCATCATGATGCAGACGCGCGATCTGTCGCCGGCGCTGTTTGAAAGCCTGCGCTACGTCACCGCTGCCGCGGCACCCCTGTCGCCCACCCATAGCGACTGGCTGCGGACCTTTCTGCCGCATGTGCACCTGTTTTGCATGTATGGCCAGACGGAGTGTACCCGTATCAGCTTTCTGCCGCCGGAAGACCTCGACAGGAAACGCGGTTCTGTCGGCATCGCCATTCCGGGCACTGCCATCGCGGTGGTGAACGAGGACGGAGACAGCCTGTTGCCCGCAGAGGTCGGCGAACTCGTGGTCAGCGGGCCGCACGTCATGCGTGGTTATTGGCGCAACGAGGCTGCCACAGCGCGCGCGCTGCGCGTTGATGCCGCAACGGGCCGGACGCGTCTTCACACCGGCGACCTGTTTACCTGCGATGCCGAGGGTTATCTCACCTTCGTTGCCCGCAAGGACGATATCATCAAGTCGCGTGGCGAAAAGGTTGCGCCGCAGGCGGTCGAGGCCGTTCTGCAAGCCATGCCGGGCGTCTCGGACGCATTGGTCGTCGGCGTTGCGCATGAGGTTTTCGGTCAGGCGGTGAAGGCGATCGTGATCGCATCCGACGAGGCGATCACCGCAAAAGACGTCATGCGCTACTGCGCTCTGCACCTCGAAACCCACATGGTGCCAACACTGGTTGAATTTCGCGATTTCCTGCCGACGACGGATACCGGCAAGATCAGTCGCCGCCTCGCTGCTCAAGATACGGAGAACAATCGATGACGAACAATGCAAAGAGCCTGCCTTTCTCGCCGCTTGAACTTGATGCGGCGGCGGAGGTAGAGCGTATCGCCGAAAAAATCCGCCAGTCGCTTCGTTTCAACCTGCGCAAGCGCGGGCTGGTGCTCGGCATTTCCGGCGGTATCGATTCCAGCGTCTGCGCCGCACTTGCCGTTCACGCGCTCGGGGCAGCAAATGTTATTGGCCTGTTCATGCCGGAAAACGATTCCGACCCGGAAAGCCTGCGCTTGGGGCAGGCTTTGGCGACGAAGCTGGGTATGGACTGCGTGCTGGAAGATATCGGCCCTTCGCTCGCCGCCATGGGTTGTTATGAAAGGCGCGATGGCTTCATCCGCGAGGTTGTCCCTGAATACGGGCCGGGCTGGGCCTCCAAGATCGTTTTCGACAACGCCATGAGCACCGGTGCCTATAATATTTCCTCGCTGGTCGTCCGTTCGCCATCGGGCGAAACGCGCAAGGTTCGCCTCTCCGCAAAAGCCTATCTCGGCATCGTTGCGGCGACGAATATGAAGCAGCGCACGCGCAAGCAGTTCGAATATTATCACGCCGACCGCCTGAACTTCGCGGTGCTCGGAACCCCGAACCGGCTGGAGTACGACCAGGGCTTCTTCGTCAAGAACGGCGACGGGGCTGCCGACATCAAGCCGATCGCCCATCTTTATAAATCACAGGTCTATCAACTCGCGGCCCATCTCGGCGTCCCGCAGGAAATCCGCTCCCGCCCGCCGACAACGGATACCTATTCCATGCCGCAGACGCAGGAAGAGTTCTATTTCGCGCTTCCTTACGACAAGATGGATATCTGCCTCTACGGTCTGGAACACGGCATGCCTGCAACCGAGATCGCTACGGCGACCGGGTTGACGGAGGACAATGTCCTGTTCGTCTGGACCGATATCGCCGCCAAGCGAAAGGTTGCGCACTATCTGCACCACGCCCCTATCCATTTCCATGAGGGCGCTCAGGCGAAATCCTGAGATTGTTCCAAGCGGCGCCGGCCTGGGCGATCAGGCCGGCGTATGAAACAAACCTCGATATGAATATGTAGCCGCGCCCGCCAGCAGAAGAGATTTGAAAGTGGTATGCGGGCGGCAATTACATTTGTTAGTCAAGGCGTTAGGATTGGCAGTGCTTCGCCACGATTCAGTCCGCTGCGAATTCGCACGCCAACAGGGTCTTGTCGCCAAGTGCCGCACCTTCGCGCGCCACAATGGAGACTTTTCCCGGTCCAGCCAGACCTTCAGGCGGCTGCTGGTCCTGCGGAAGCTGCCGGGCATAACCCTTGGTCGATGTACCCATCAGGTCTGAAGTTTCCGGTTTCAAATCATATTTCGCTGCCAGAGCATCGGCACGCTGGCCCTTGATCAAAACACCGACTGCACCATTGGCGAAGAAGACTTCGTCACTCTCAAACCCATCGCGGCCGATCTGGTTCGGAAGCTTATAGATAGCCGCACCCAAAGACGATGTGTCGGCCTTTGCAAGTTTTTCGGCGGCATCATAAATTTCGGTCGCCGATGTCATCGAATAGGGCGGATTGCACAGGGCCGCATCATAGAATGCGGGATCGATTTCGGCAGCCAAAGCGCTACCGGCATGAAGCGCAGTAATGGCCACGGACATTACGACGGTGCCGCGAAGGAAAGGTGTGAATGCAAACATTGGCGTCCCTTGGAATTTGCCTGTCGTCCGTTTGAAGAGATTGCGTCAGGCTTTGCCATTCCTTGGAGCACCATAATTCACGCCCTGTCGATATACGCGAAGCGTTTTCCCCAGCTCGCCAGAACAAAACTCGTCATCCGACCGCAAGAAAAGCGGGGCGGAAGACGGCATTTCCATAGCGGGAATGAAAATGCTCTGTTGTTGCTAGCCCGGCCGATTCAATACAGCTTGGCCGGCTTCGTGTTTGACAATCCGCAGCATGGGCTGCCCGCCCATCTCGGCGGATTCAAACCGGGCAAGAAGGTCGAATGAGGTTACGGCTTCGCCCGCCTTGAAGCGTTTTCCGTGGACGGCGAGATGTCCAAGCCCAAATACGGCAAGAAGAGCCTCCGTCGGGTTATCCGAAGACGTGTCGAAGAGCAAATTCGTTTGGCCGAAATGCTCGAGACCCGTAGTCCAGGCTCTGGTCGCGCCGTTCTCCCGGATCACGAAGGCGCCATAGGCAAGCATTGTTGCTGTCTGTTGCGGCTGATCCAGGTGACTGTTGGCGTAGCTTAGACAGTCGTCAAGATCGGTGCGGCCGACGATGAGGTCGAGATAATGCAACACAACGGCGCGCATCGGTGCAAGCTGGTGAATGCCGAGCAGGGTCATGGCGATCTCGTTATGTGCCACTGTGGGGTCGTCGTCATCCGCCACGATCATCAGTTTGAATTTCGCCTGATGGGTCGCACGGCACAGGTCATCATGCGCAGCTTTTGCATTGATGCAGAACGTGTTCGTCCAGTCGACTTCGACCCGCGCTACCGCAGGATAGTGAGCAGGAATTGCCAGCGTTCCCACCGCCTCGGGAATGCCAACGAAGACGCGGGTTCCGCCGCGAAAGCCATCAAAGACGCCTTCGCTCTCCAGTTGCTCACATTCATACCCTTCAAGGCCCCAGGCTTCGATCAGCGCCTCAGCCGACAGGGTGGGTAAATCGTCAAAATAGAGTGTTGCCGAAAAATATTGAACATTGTCGCTTGTCACTACGATAACCTCATATTTCCGCTGCACTAGTCCGGCCGTTTTCACAGGCGGCGATAGCCCGTCTAGTCGATTTTTGCGACAATATGATTTGCGCCGTCGTCAGAGCGATTATTCACTGATGGCTCAGAACGGTAACCGTTCGAGATGATCCCGAAGCGCCCATGTCAACACGACACAGTTCGCCCGTACAGGTCAACTATTGGCAAAAAACGGTCTGGTGGCATTGTAGTCCCGCTTTATGCGGCAGCGCCAAGAAGTTCCGCCTGACGACGGATCGCAGTCTCGATCACATGCCACAGTGTTTCCGCAGCGGAGCGCATGCCGAGGATGGCAAGGCGGTCCGGCGCGCGCCGGATGACGAAAACGCTCATATGTTCCATGCCGGTGCGCGTGGCGGCCCCTTGCCCGAATACCGAGGGATCGAGGTTCACCAGCTTCTGCATGAGCGCGACAATCGGCGCCTCGCCTGCGTCGCTCTCGATTTCGAAGGCGACGAAGCCATCGGTCTGTTCCGTCACTGAACAGGAAGGGCAAAGGCTCGCGAGTTCTGCGGCGAAATCTGTTTCGGCCCGGTCTGCGGCCTCAATCAGCCATTGGCCCGGCCCCGTCCAAAAAGCTGAAGCCGTGCCTTGCTGGACCCATTTTCCGGGACCCGGCAAGGTGAGGTCAAAGGGCACCGGTTCTTTGACGTTGCGGCGCAGGCTGAGCGATGCGAGGGCAAGCCCCGAATTTTCCTCAAGTCGCAGCGTGCCATGGCGGGCGCGCCGCGAAGTTTGCGCGCCGAGTGCGGTTGTCGGCTTCAAGTCAGGCACGGAGTCTCTCTCCCTCAGGGTCGATGAAATGGGGCGAGACCACACGCAATTCGACCGACTGTCCCTGCAAGGGGTTGGCCGCGACGATGATCTCTCCGATACGGTTTGCACCATCGGCAAGGAAACCAAGGCCGATGCTGAAACCGAGGTTGGGCGAATAGCAGGCGGATGTGATCCAGCCTTGATCGGTCTCGGTATTCTGGCTGGCGCCGCGGGTAAACAGATGTGAACCTGACACCACAGGGTCCGTTGCCGCAAGCGGCTGCAGGCCGACGAGCACCCGGCTTTCGCCGACAAGCCCTTCGCGGCGAGTCATGACGGTACCAATCGCGTCTTTCTTGGCCGAAACCATCCTGCCCATGCCCAGCATCTGCGCCGTCGTCTGGCCGTTCAACTCGTTTCCGGCAGCATGGCCTTTCTCGATACGCATGACACCAAGCGCTTCCGTCCCGTAGGCGGTGGCTCCAAGATCCGCACCGATCTCCATCAGCCGGGACATCAGGGCATTACCGTAGCGGGCGGGGACTGCAATCTCGTAAGCAAGTTCCCCTGAAAACGAGATCCGGAACAGCCGTGCTCGCAATCCCCCGCAAACCGTCAGTTCGGCGCAGGCCATGAAGGGAAAGGCTGCGTTGGAAAGGTCGAAACCATCGACAATGCGTTCGATAAGGCGGCGGGCGTTCGGACCGGCGACTGCGAGCTGTGCCCAGGCATCCGTTGCCGAGATCAATTGCACATCCAATTCCGGCCACAGGCATTGGCGGGCGAATTCCATGTGACGATAGACCGGGCCGGCCTGGGCCGTGGTCGTGGTGACGATATAATGATCCTCACGCAGACGGGCACAGGTGCCGTCATCATAGGCGTGGCCGTCTTCCCGCAGCATCAGGCCGTAACGGACCATGCCGACCTTGAGGCTCTTCATTGCATTGCAGTAGAGACGGTCGAGAAATTCAGCCGCATCGGCGCCCTGAACATCCACCTTGCCAAGCGTCGTCACATCGCAGATGCCGACGCCCTTTCGGGTGGCCAGAACCTCGCGGTCGACGGATTGCCGCCAATGGGTCTCCCCGGCTTGAGGGAAATATTGGGCACGCATCCATTGACCGACTTCGACGAAAACGGCGCCATGTGCTTCAGCCCAGGCATGGCTGGGTGTCAGGCGGCGCGGACGGAAATGTGCGCCGGTGTCGCCGCCGCCGAGTACCGCCATCGAAACCGGCGTATAGGGAGGGCGAAAAATCGTCGTACCCGTATCCGGTATCGATTTGCCCGTCAGTTCGGACATGATTGCCAAAGCGGTGGCATTCGATGTCTTGCCCTGGTCAGTTGCCATACCAAGCGTGGTCCAGCGCTTGAGATGCTCGATGGGCCGCATGTTTTCCTGATGGGCGAGCTTGATGTCCTTGACCGTGACGTCGTTCTGAAAATCGACCCAGGCGCGCCCTTTCCCCGGCACATGCCACAGGGGCTTGATGCCGATTTGCGTATCCTCGGCCTCCGGCAGGGCTGGCCTGGATGCGGCAATCCCCATTTGCTCCAGAGCCGTTATGGCAGCGGCTGCACCGGAGATCAGCGCCGCCCCCGTGCTGCCTTTGCCGGCCGCCGCCCCTGAAACGAGCATATGCGAGGGTACGTCGCCGGGCAGGAATGCCTGTAGCCCGTCATCCCATAACGGGCGACCGCGCTGGTGCGATGTAAGATGAACATTGGGGTTCCAGCCCCCGGAGATACCAAGCGCACCGCAATCGATGGTTTCGTCATAGCCATCCTTGCGGACAGCGATGGAAACCAACCCCAGCCTGCCTTTGCTGCCGGTAACTGTCGCCCCCGCAATCAGGCGGTATTCCGCAAGCGCCCGCGCATCCGGGCGCGGATCGATGACTGCGGCGATCTCGACACCTTTCGCAGCCAGGTCGACAGCGGTCCGATGGCCGTCATCGTTATTGGTGAAGATTGCGACCCTGCCTGCCGGACTGACTGCCCAGCGATTGGCATAGGCACGCAGCGAACCGGCAAGCATGATCCCCGGCCGGTCGTTATTTTTAAAGGGGATATGCCTCTCTGTCGCCCCGGCGGCAAGCACCGTGCGCTTTGCAGTGATGCGCCAGAGGGACTGGCGTACGCCCTTTGGTGCGGCAAGATGGTCGGAAACCCGCTCGACCGCACCGAATATGCCATGGTCGAATGAGCCGAAAACCGTGGTGCGGCGCATGACGCGCAGGTTCGGCAGGGTTGAAAACTCCGCCTCGAGCGTCGCGATCCAGTCGGTTGCAGGGGCGCCGTCGAGCAGGTGGCTCTCCGCAAGCAGGCGACCTCCGAGGCGATTGTCCTCGTCCGCCAGAATAACCTTGGCACCGGCACGCGCCGCAGTCAGGGCAGCAGCCAGACCGGCGGCTCCGGCGCCGATGACCAGCAGATCGCAGTGAAGGAACCCCTTGTCGTAACTGTCGGGGTCCGGTTTCATCGACAGGCTTCCAAGTCCCGCAGCTTTGCGAATGGCGGGCTCATAGAGCTTTTCCCAGAACGCCTTCGGCCACATGAACGTTTTGTAGTAAAAGCCTGCGGTCAGGAAATCGGCAAACAGATCATTGATCGCAAGGGCATCGAAAGACAGGGACGGCCAGCGGTTCTGGCTTTTCGCCTCCAGCCCGTCGAACAGTTCGACCGTCGTGGCGCGGGTATTCGGCTCCAGCCGCGATCCCGTGCGCAATTCGACCAGCGCATTCGGCTCTTCTGAGCCGGCAGAGATCACGCCTCTGGGGCGATGATATTTGAAGCTGCGCCCCATCAGGCGGACATCGTTCGCCAGAAGTGCCGAGGCGAGCGTGTCGCCGGGATGCCCCTGATAATTCTTTCCATCGAAGGTGAAATGCAGCACCTTGCTGCGGTCGATCAAGCCGTCCTTCAGTCTCATGCTTCATCTGCCTTCTGACGGAGCGCTACCTCGTTTGCGAGTTCCGCTCCGAGGATTTCATGGGTGACGGTGTTTCGCGTGACCACGAGCCAGCTGCGATCACCCTGTTCGTGAAACCACAGTTCCCGATGCAGGCCGGCGGGATTGTCACGCAGATAGACATAATCGTTGAAGTCTTTCGCAGCGCTCTCGGCCATTCCGTCCGGGCGACGCAACAGGGCGGCATCGCCGAGATAGGTGAATTCCTGAGCGTCGCGCGGCCCGAGCAGTGGGTGAGGGATCAGCATTGTTCAAGCCTCAGTGAAGGTTCGGTTGGGCGCCGGCGCCCTTTTCGTCGATGACATAGCCCTTTTCGAACCGGTCGAGCCGGTAGGCCTTGGCCGTGTCATGCGGGGTATCGGTGGCCAGCAGATGCGCGAATGCATAGCCGCTGGCCGGCGTCGCCTTGAAGCCGCCGTAACACCAGCCGGCATTGAGATAGAGGCCCTTCACAGGCGTGTGGTCGATGATCGGTGAACCGTCCATCGACATGTCCATGATGCCGCCCCATATGCGCAGCAGGCGCGCCCGGCCGATCATCGGCATCAGCGCCATGCCGCCCTCGGCGACATCTTCGATGACGGGCAGATTGCCGCGCTGGGCATAGGAATTATAGCCGTCGATATCGCCACCGAAGACCAGGCCACCCTTGTCGGACTGGCTGACGTAGAAATGGCCTGCTCCGAAGGTTATGACGCCCGGTATGGTCGGCTTCAGCCCTTCCGAAACGAAGGCTTGCAGCACATGGCTTTCAATAGGCAGACGCATGCCCGCCATGGCCATGACGCGGCCGGTCGATCCCGCCACGGCGACGCCGACCTTTCCGGCACCGATGTAGCCACGGCTGGTTTCCACGCCCTTGATCGTTCCATCCTCGATGCGAAACCCCTGGACTTCACAGTTCTGGATAAGATCGACCCCTGCCAGATCAGCGCCGCGCGCGTAACCCCAGGCAACGCCATCGTGGCGAGCAGTTCCAGCGCGGCGCTGGTAAAGGCCGCCCTTGATTGGAAAGCGTGCATTGTCGAAATTGAGAAACGGGATCATGGCGCGGAGATCGTCTTGTGCCAGCAGTTGCGCGTCCGCACCGGCCAGCAGCATGGCGTTTCCGCGACGGCGGTAGGCATCGCGCTGCGCGTCGGTGTGGAACAGGTTCACAATGCCGCGCTGGCTTACCATCGCATTGAAATTGAATTCCTGTTCAAGCCCTTCCCAGAGTTTCATCGAAAACTCATAGAATGGCTCGTTTCCGGGCAGCAGATAGTTTGAGCGGATGATCGTGGTGTTGCGCCCGATGTTTCCTGATCCCAGCCAGCCTTTTTCCAGAACGGCGATCCGGGACTTGGAGAAGGTTTTGGCTAGATAATAGGCCGTTGCAAGTCCATGACCGCCACCGCCAACAATGATGAAATCGTAATGAGGTTGCGGATCGGGGTTCCGCCACAGTGGGCGCCAGCCCTTGTGGCCGGTCAGGGCCTGTTTGAAAACCTGGAGAGCCGAATAGCGCAAATCTGTGTTCCTCGAAAACAGGGCGGTTGTCCAAGTTTATAGCGCGATACCGCACGATTTTTTTATCCGTGACGGACGCATTATTGTCCAGTTTGGCCAAGTCGGCTAAGCTTGCCCTGGGGATTGTCTTGGAGCAGGTCATGCACGCCGAAGGGTCGATGTCGATCGGGTTCATACTCATTGAGGGTTATGCGCTGATGTCGTTGGCTGCGGCGGTTGAGCCGCTGCGCGCGGCCAATCACCTTGCCGGCAAAACGCTCTACCATTGCCGGTTTTACTCGGCGAATGGCGGGTTTGGCGCATCCACGTCAGGCGGAGGTTTCGATACCGCGCCCGTTTCGCGGGCTTTGTCTGAGAAGCTGGATCTGGTCTTCATCGTCGCGGGCGGAAATCCCATGCTCTATGAAGATCCGGCACTTGTGCGCAACCTGCGCGCGCTCAACCAGCGGGGTGTCAAGCTTGGAGGCATTTCCGGCGGCGCGGCGATCCTTGCCAAATCCGGTCTGATGACGGGCAGACGTTTTACCGTTCACTGGACCCACATCGATCCGCTTAGTGAATATGCCAGCGATCTCCTGATCGAGCGTGCGCTCTACGTCATCGATCGCGATCGCTACACTTGCGCGGGCGGCGTTGCCGCCATTGACATGATGGGGGCTTTTATTGCGAAAGACCATGGTTCTGCCTTCGCGCGCGATGTCAGCGAATGGTTCATACATCCGCGTTTGAGAACGGCCGATGAGCCTCAGTTGGGCCGCGCCGGCCAACGTTTCAACGTCCACCACCCGGTACTCGAAGCTGCAATTGAACTCATGACGACCCATGTTGCGGATCCCCTGTCGCCGGAGCAGCTGGGCCAATTGTGCGGCAGCAGTATTCGCCAGCTCCACCGTCTGTTTTCCAGCCATTTCGACCAGTCCATGATGTCTTTTTACCGTGGTCTTCGGCTGGCAAAGGCGGATGAGCTGCTGCAGCAGACCTCGCTTTCGATCGTTGACGTGGCCTTGCTGACGGGGTTCTCGACCGCTGCCCATTTCACCCGTTGCTACACCCAGAAATACGGCGTCCCGCCCAGCAGAAGGCGTCGTGCCGGGAGAGATTTCGAGCAGCCGTCCGATGGTACCTGACGCCCTACCGGAACAGCGTGCGGTTTTTGCGATGACACTTCGGCAAGGCCGTGCGTCATGCCTGACGTGAAAGGGCCGTTTCGCGCTCCGCATCATGGATCAAGCCCATGATACCCTCGCTCATATCGGCATAGACGCCATTGTTTTCGACCACGCCTTTAACCCGATAGCGGTCCATGACAACAATGCGGTCGGCCAGTGCCACCATCTCCGGCATGTCACTGGTAATGACGAGAATGGCGGTGCCGCCGTCTGCAAGCTCGCGCAGCAGATCGTGCAGATAGGCCTTGGTCTTGATGTCGATGCCAACAGAAGGTTCGTCTACAATCAGCAGCTTCACGTCGGCGGCAAGCCACTTGGCGACGCTGATCTTCTGCTGGTTGCCGCCGGAAAGATTACCCACGGTCTGGCTCAGGCTCGGCGTCTTCACCTCAAGTTTCTGCAGGAAAGGGGTGACCGCCGCACGGATGCGGCTGTCGGAAAGCACGCCGAATGCGTTTGAGAGCTTGCGCCAGATGGGAACGCCCGCATTGGCGAGAACGGAATGCTGGAGAATGAGGCCGTCACCCTTGCGGTCCTCGCTGACGTAACCGACGCCGTATTCGTGGATGGCTTCGGCAACGGAGCGGATGCGGGCCGGGCGATCTTCGATCCGGACTTCGCCCTCCGTGACGGCGAATTTACCCATGATCGATTTTGCCAATTCGGTGCGCCCAGCGCCCACCAGCCCGTAAAGGCCGACGATTTCACCCTTGCGCACGGAAAGACTGACATCGCGATGGCCGATTGCGGTAGAAACACCTTTGAGTTCAAGCACCAGCGGATTGTGCTCGACCGCGCGTTTGCGCCAGCCACCGCCGCCTTCGGCACGGCCAATCATCAGGCGCACCAGGTCCTGGCGTCCGAGACCTTCCATCGACCGGCTTTCGCAGGCGTTTTCGCCATCCCTCAGCACCGTCACCCGGTCGCAAATGTCGAGAACCTCCTCCAACTTGTGGCTGACGAAGACCAGGCTTGCGCCATCATCGCGCAGGCGGCGCAGAATGCGGAAGAGGTTGTCCGTTTCGCTCGGGGTCAGCGATGTCGTGGGTTCGTCGAGCAAAAGAACCCGGCTTTGCAGGGAAAGCGCCTTCGCAATTTCCACGAGCTGCATTTGCGCAACGGAAAGCTCGGATACCGGCATCGCCGGATCGACTTCCAGATTGAGAGCCTGCAGCCAGCGGCGTGCGTCGCGGTTCAGCGCGGCGTAGTCGATGGGTTTGAGATAGTGCGCCCCAAGCTTTTCCATGTGGATATTCTCGGCAATCGAGAAGCGCGGGATGAGGTTGCGTTCCTGATGGACGACACCGATGCCGCGGGCAATGGCCTCGCGCGGGTTGCCGAAGCGTACTTCCTGCCCATCGACAAGGATTTGGCCACTGCTCTGATGGTGGACGCCGGTAATGACCTTGATCAACGTCGATTTGCCGGCGCCGTTCTCACCTAGCAACGCGTGGATCGATCCCGGCTCCAGCGAAAGATTGACGCCCTTGAGCGCCCGAACGCCGGGAAACACTTTTTCGATGTTGCGCGCCTGAAAAACAGGTTGCTTGTCCATGATGTCAGGCCTTTCCTGTCTTTTTGCCGAGATGCGTTTCGCGCAGGCGGTTGATGCCGACGGCGGCGAGGATCATTGCGCCAAGCACCACCTGCACGAGGAACGGATCGATGGAGAACAGCACGAGTGCCTGCGTGATGATGGCAACGATGACGACGCCGAGCAGGGTCGCCCCCACGCTGACATGCCCGCCAGCCAGTACGGCACCGCCGATAACGGGTGCGGCAAAGGACAGGATGAGCCAGTCATCGCCAATGGACGGCTGGCCGATCTGCAGGCGGGATACGAGCAGAATGCCGGCGACCGACGCCAGGAGGCCGGAAATGCCGTGCGCCACAATCATTGTCGTGCGGATCGAAATGCCGGAAAGCTCTGCCGCATGGCTGTTGCCGCCAATGGCAAGGATGAAGCGGCCTATCGGCTGGCGGCGCAGCATGAACCACAGCGCGAATGCAATGATGATGGTGGGTGCGGCGAGCCACGGAACCGGGCCAACGAGCAGTGCCGAGCCAAAGGCTTTCACCGATTCCGGCACGCCGTAGAACGGCTCCGCCCGGGTGATGCCGAGGTTGATACCCTTGTAGATCGACAGGGTCGCCAGTGTGATGACGAAGGCGGAAATGCCTGTGATGGCGATCAGCAGACCGTTGAGCATGCCGCAGACAACACCGATCAGTACCGCAGCAATGGCGGCCACCGGTGCCGGAAGCCCCCAGACCTGCATCAGTCCCGCAAAGGATATTGCCGCCAGTCCGCCGATTGCGCCCACGGACAGGTTCATCTGGCCAATGGCAATGATGATCATCTGGGAAAAGGCGATGAGCGCATTGACCGCGATTGCAAGAAGCAAAATCTGGATGTTGAAGGAAGAGAGGAAGTTGGGGCTGAAGCTGCGGATAAGCGCGATTGCCAGCACCGTGACCAATAGAGGGCCGAACCAGTCGGTTCTGGCAAGGCGTAGAAGGGTGTTGTCGGTCTTCATCGTCCAGTCCTCAAGCCAGGTTACGTCGGGCGAGATAGCTTCGCCGCGCCTTGTCCATCAAAACCGCTAGCAACAGCAGCAGGCCGAGAAATGTCTGGACCCAGAATTCACCGAGCTGAAGCAGCAGCAGGCCGCTGGTGAGCATGGTGACCAAAAGTGCGCCAAGACAGGTGCCGAGCACCGAAACCTTGCCGCCCTGCAAAAGCGTGCCACCGAGAACCGGGCCGAGAAATGCTGGCAGAAGCCAGTCCTGCCCAAGCTGGCCTGCCATGGAAGGAATGGCGGCGCCCGTGCGCGTCACCAGCATCAGGGCGGCGAGTGCTGCAAGCAGGCCCGACAGCATGTGACAGGCAATGAAGATACGGTCGACCCGAATGCCGGAAAGTTCCGCCGCTTCCGGGCGTGCGCCTGCCGCCAGCATTTCGCGGCCAAGAACGGTGCGTCGGTAGAGAAAGGACAGGGCAAGCGCCGTTGCGAGCGTGACGAGAAGCAGCGGCGAGAAATAGGTCGCGAGCTTCATTTTTCCGAAGGCGGCGAAGATCGGCGGTAGGCCACGGTAGGCCTCGGCGCGCGTCAGGAAGATCATCACGCCGAAAAAGATGCTCATGGTGGCAAGCGTGATGATGAAGCTGTGCAGCCCCGTGCGGATGACGGTCCAGCCATTGACGAAACCGAGCGCCGCGCCGGTGGCGAGACCGCCAATGAGGGCGAGCGGCCACGGCACGCCAAGCACCTCGATCAGATAACCACAGGCCATGGCCGCCGAGACGCCGATCGCTCCAACGGCAAGATTGAGGCCGCCAGTCACGATCACCGCCATCATCGACAGGCCGATCATGATGTTGATCGCGGCACTGCGACCAAGCGTGAACAGATTGAAAGGCGAAAGGAAGCCGCTGGCCGCGACGCCAAAAATGACGGCGAAGACGACGATCAGCAGAATGAGGCCAAATTCATTGGTCAGAAAAAAGCGGCCTTGCGAAAGGCTGGACCCCATTCGTCTGTCGCCCTCCTGCGAGCCCTTTGTGAGCAAAGTATCGTTCACGGTCATGAAACTGTCCCGGTATTGGTTCGCCCGAAGCGCCTGCGCGGGTCGCCTGGTCATTGCGCTGCCGCCTGAAAGAATATTTTCTGGCGGGGCAGATTGCCGGGCGCGGTCGTTTGCCGCCCGGCAATTGCTCAAGGCATGATTAGTTGCAGCTCAGATAGGTCGTATCGAAGTTGGTGAGCAGCTTTTTAGTCTCGGCGCGCATGGCATCGATGTAGTTGTCCACCTTGGCGGCATCGACATAGGCGGTGCCGGAATCGATGAACTTGGTCGTCAGCGCATTGGATTTGAACGGCGCATCTTCTTTCACCTTGCAGCCGGCCTGAAGTTTGCTCAGTGCAAACGCGCCGATATAACCCTGGCCATAGGGGTTCTGAAGCATCGTGCCGTCGACGAAACCGTCCTTGATCGCTTTCAGCACGACTTCGTCGTGGTCGATGCCGACCATGTGGATACGCTTGTCGCCGATCTTGCGCAGTGCGTTGGAGGCAACGACAGCAGGAACCCAGGCTGTGGTCACGATACCGTCCACTTCGGAAGCGTGGGCGGCCAGGTAGGCGCTGATCTTTTCTTCCGCCGGTTCCGGCGCGTCGATATCGGCGATGACCTGAACGACCTCGGCGCCGGCTTCGTCAGCTGCCTTTTTTACGGCATCGATACGAAGCTGGGTGTTGGGGTCAACAAGGAAGCCGGTGAAATGAGCGATGCGTTTTTTGCCCGCTCCCATCGCCTTGATCAGCTCCTTGGTGCCGAGATAAGCGGAATTACCGGTGTCGGTACCAAGGCAGAAGGCGGCGGGCGAGGGGTCCTTGAAGCATCCGGCGCCAGCAATCACATTCGCGCCGTTGCCGGTCAGTTCCTCTGCTGTCGAGACCGCGCCGACGGGATCGCCTGGGAAAATCAGGAAGCCGTTATAACCCTGGCTCAGAAGGCTTTCGAGAAGCTGGTTCTGCTGTGCCAGTTCCCACTTTTGCGGCACCTTATAGTCGGCGCCAGCCAGGCCGAAGTCCTTGGCCGCGTCCTTGCCGGCCTGTTCCCAGGCGGCGAAATAAGGGTGCGGACCGCCCGGAACGAGGGCGATCTTGCTGGCGTCCGCCGCCTGCGCGACACCGCACGCTCCCGCGCCGATGATTGCGGCAGCGACGAGGCTGCGCATGAAATACGTCATGTTTTTCTCCTCCATGAAACGGCCTGCTCCTTAAAAAAAGCGACTGGAACCTCCCTTAATCGCTCTTTCTCCCAACAGCCGACTTGCGTAAGCACCATGGACACTAGTATACTTGTATCCAAGTAGCAATGAGATTTTCACGACCGCCTTTTGAAGGGGAGCGTTCATGACGAAAAACACCACTGCCGGTTTCACTGGGCGCGGCTCTCATCAAGAGGCCCCCGGCTCCGGAATCGAAAGCGTGGAGCTTGTGGTCAATCGTTATGGCTCGGTTGCCGATCAGGTTCATGCGGCGTTGCGTCAGGCGATCGTCGAGGTCCGCCTAGCGCCCGGTGCGCCGATCAGTGAAAACTCGATCTGCCGTCAGTTTTCGGTGTCGCGCACCCCGGTGCGTGCCGCGATCCAGCGCCTGTCGGAAGAGGGTCTTGTGGACGTCTATCCGCAACTCGGCAGCTTTGTTGCGCCGATCAGGCTTGGCGAAATTCAGGACAGCCATTTTATCCGCCGTTCACTCGAAGTGGCTTTGCTGCGCGAAGTCGCGCCGAAGTGGACGAAAGAAATGAGCCGTACGATGCGCGACGTCATCGCCGAGCAGGAAAGAGTGATTGCCGCCAACGACGCATCCGGCTTCTTCCATGCCGACGAGGCGTTTCATCGCCTGCTCGGCACGTTTTCCGGTCGCGAAGGTGTCTGGCAGGCGATCCTTGCCGCCAAGGTGACCCTGTCGCGGTTCCATCGTTATTGGGCAAAGCCGGAACGATTGCCCGCCGTCATCGAAGAGCATCTGGCAGTCGTGGATGCTCTCGATCGTGGCGATGCCGAAGGTGCGGAAAAGGCGCTGGTGACGCATCTGGATATGGTTTTCGTGATCTACGAACAGTTGCCTGAAGAAGAGCGGAAGCATTTGTCCATTTGATAGTGGACGTGGAGGAGACAGAATGGAACTGAAACACAAGACGGCGCTCGTGACAGGCGCTTGTGGCGGCATCGGCCGTGCCGTGGTTGCGGCGCTGGTCGCGCAAGGGGCGAGGGTAATCGCCTTCGATCGCGACATCGAAGCTGTTGCGGCGCTTGCGGAGGGGTTTGGCGGTGCTTGTGATCCCGTCGCCGTCGATCTCGGCGATGCGACTGCGCTGCAGGCCGTCATGAAAGATGTCGCCAACCGTTTCGAGGTCATAGACATTCTCGTCAACAATGCCGGTGTGCTGTCGCCGCACAAGCTGGGAGCGACCACGCTTGATGACTGGCACAGGCTGATGGCCGTCAATCTCGATGCCGCCCTGCTGCTGACGCAGGCCGTCGTTCCCGCCATGAAGGAAAACCGCTGGGGGCGGCTGATCAACATCTCGTCCTATGCCTGGAAGTCCGGTGGCCTGACGGCGGGCACGGCCTATTCGGTCTCGAAATCGGCGCTGGTGGGCCTCACTTACTCGTCCGCTCGCGAACTTGCCCCTTTTGGCGTCACCGCCAATGCAGTCGCGCCGGCCTATGTGGTTTCGCCGATGATCATGGAGCAACTGTCAGAGGAAGACCGCCAGCGCCAGCTTGCGGCCATTCCCGTCGGGCGGTTCTGCCAGCCGGAAGAGGTGGCCCATACCGTAGGTTTCCTCGCCTCGCCGCTGTCCGGCTTCATGACCGGCACTGTCGTTGACATGAACGGCGGCCTGCAATTCGGCTGAGATACGGAGATAAATGACCATGACAGAACGCCTCTCGTCCCTTGCGTTGCCGCATCTGCCAAACGACGTCCTTTTGCCCGCCTATGACCGCAAAGCGGTGACACCGGGCATCGTGCATCTCGGCGTTGGCGCTTTTCACCGCGCCCATCAGGCGGTCTTCATCGATGATTGCCTGGCGCGTGGCGAAACCGGCTGGGGCATTGTCGCTGCCTCGCTGCGCAGCCCCGATACTCGCGATGCCATCGCGCCGCAGGACAATCTCTATACATTCTGCCTGCGTGACGGTGAAAACGAAACGCTGCGGATTGTCGGTTCAATCCTCGAGACCATCGTCGCTCCTGAGGATCCGGAGCGGCTGCTGCAAGCCATGACTGATCCGCGGGTCAGAATCGTCACTTTGACGGTCACGGAAAAGGGTTACCTCGCCGATTTGTCGGCGGGCACGCTTCTTCGTGACCATCCCGATGTCGTTCATGATCTGGCGCATCCGCAAAAGCCGCGCTCCGCGCTCGGTTTTCTGCTGGAAGCGACAAGACGCCGGCGGGCCGCCGGGGCTGTGCCGCTGACTTTGCTCTCCTGCGACAATCTTCCGTCCAACGGTCGCATCCTGCACCGTCTTCTGGTGGAGATGGCTGGTCTCACCGATAATGATCTCGCTGCCTTCATCGCGGAAAATCTCTCCTGCCCCTGCGTCATGGTGGACCGCATCGTGCCCGCCACCACCGCAACCGACCGCGAGCGCGTGACCGCGCGTCTCGGCTGCGAGGATGCCTGGCCGGTAATTGCGGAACCCTACTTCCGCTGGGTAATCGAGGATCGCTTTCCGCACGGTCGCCCCGGCATCGAGCTGTCAGGTGCCGAAATCGTTGATGAGGTCGAGCCGTATGAGCATATGAAGCTCAGGATGCTGAATGGCGCTCACACCGCCATGGCCGCAATCGGCCAATGCAGCGGGCTTGAGACGATCGCCGATATCTATGCCGATGCGCGTGTACGCGGTTACGTCGACCGTTACTGGCGGGAGGTTGGTTCGACATTGAGCCCGGCCGTCAGCGGACCGGACTATGTTGCCGGTCTGCGCCAGCGTTTCGCCAACCCCGCCCTTCGTCATCGCGCCGCCCAGATCGCCTCTGACGCTTCACAGAAAGTGCCGCAACGCATTCTCGCGCCGCTTGCGGAGCTACGTGCCGCAGGCGCGCCGAATACGGCCGCTCTTTTTGCGGTTGCGATGTGGATACGGTCCTGCGCAGCGCTGAACGAGCGGGGAGAGGCAATTGTCATGGCCGATCCGGCATTCTCCGAATGGAGTGCACCCACCGGCAACGGCGAGGAGCAGGACGCGGTCATCGACCGGTTTTTAACATTCCGTCGCGTCTTCGGGCCTGAATGGCAGGCGGATGAGGCATTCGTAACGGCGCTTCGGGCGGCCTATCGCGACATCGTCCAATACGGCGCGCTCGGCGCCATCGAACGGCATTTTTCGGAGGAGTAGAATATGAAGGAAACCTGGCGCTGGTTCGGTGAATCGGACCCCATCACCTTGCAGCATGTGCGGCAGACCGGCGCCAGCGGCGTTGTAACGGCGCTGCACCAGATCCCCGATGGGACGGCGTGGCCGGCCGAAGAGATCGCCAAACGCAAGGCGATGATCGAGGCAGCCGGCCTGGAATGGAGTGTCTGCGAATCCATTCCGATGGAACAGTCCATCAAGCGCGGCGATGCCGATGCGCCGAAGGCGATTGCGCGCTGGAAAGATACACTCTCCCGTCTCGGTCGCGCGGGTGTTCCCGTCGTCTGCTACAATTTCATGCCGGTGGTGGACTGGACACGCACGAACCTGCGCTGGCAGGCACGCAATACCGGATTGGCGCTGCGCTTCGAAATGGCGGATTTCGTCGCCTATGACGTCTTCATCCTGAAGCGTGTTCGTGCTGCTGAAAATTACGATCCTGCGCTCGTGGCGCGAGCCGAAAAGCGTTTTGCGCAAATGAGCGAAGATGACCAGTCGCTTCTCGAGCGTAACATCATCGCCGGCCTGCCGGGCGGCGCCCTGGTGCAGACGCGCGAATCCATCGCCGCTCTGATTGCTTCGTTCGATGGCGTCGACAGCGCGACCATGCAGGGCAATCTTCTGGCCTTTCTGAGAGAGGTCGTGCCGGTGGCGGAAGAGGTGGGCGTGCATCTCGGCATCCACCCTGATGATCCACCGTTCTCCTTGTTCGGCCTGCCGCGCGTTGTCTCGACACCTGCGGATATTCGCGCCATCCTCTCGGCCGTTGAAAGCCCGAACAATGGCATCACCCTTTGTACCGGCTCCTACGGCGCCCGCAGCGACAATGATCTTGTGGCGATGGCACGGGAGTTCGCGTCTCGCATCAATTTCGCCCATCTTCGGAACGTGACCGTTGAGCCGGATGGTTCCTTCTTTGAGGACGATCATCTGGATGGCGGAACGGACATGATTGGAGTCATCGAGGCATTGTTGCGCGAGGAGCGGGCCGCCGCCAAGGCTGGCCGCCGCACCAATATTCCAATGCGGCCTGACCACGGCCATCTGCTGGGTGATGACATCACCAAAAAGACCAATCCCGGATATTCCTACATTGGCCGCATGAAGGGGCTCGGCGAACTCCGCGGCGTCATCCGCACGATTGAGCGCCAGCTTCGCCGCGAGGAGGGTACCGCATGAAAACCCGCAAACTTGGTCGCACGGCGCTGTCGCTGAGCGAACTTTCCTTCGGCGCGGCCGGTATCGGTAATCTCTATCGCAGCGTCAGCCGCGAAGATGCGATGGAGACGCTGCAAGCCGCCTGGGACGCCGGCATCCGCTATTTCGATACCGCACCCTATTACGGGCAGGGCCTTTCCGAACGCCGCCTCGGGGATTTTCTTCAGGGGAAACCACGCGACGAATTCGTGCTGTCCACCAAGGTCGGGCGGATTTTGAAACCGGCTGAAGCGGGCGTGACAACGGATTACGGTTTTGTCGATGCACTGCCTTTCGTGGTGGAATACGACTACAGCTATGATGGCATCATGCGCTCGCATGAGCAAAGCCTCGCCCGGCTTGGTCTCGGTTCAGTGGATATTCTCTATGTCCACGATCTGGAGGAGACCACGCTTGGGGAAGAGGCCTATCGCCATCATTTCAGGATATTCACCGAAAGCGGCATCGAGGCCCTGCACGAGTTGAAGGCGACAGGCCGGATCGGCGCGTTCGGTCTTGGCGTGAATGAGGTTCCGGCTTGTCTGAACCTCATGGAGATAGACGAGATCGACTGCATTCTTCTGGCGGGTCGTTACACGCTGCTCGACCGGTCGGCTGCAGCAAAGCTGCTGGGGCGTTGTGCGGAAACCGGCACCTCGCTCGTCATCGGCGGCGTCTTCAACTCTGGCATTCTTGCGACGGGTGCAAGGCCGGGTGCGACTTTCAACTATAGTGAAGCAGCAGCAGATGTCATGGAGCGGGTGCGCGCCATGGAGCTCCACGCTGCCGGGCACGGGGTTGCACTTGCGGCCGCTGCCCTGCATTTTCCGCTGCAAAATGCCGATGTCGCAAGTGTCCTGATCGGCACCGCAAAACCGGACAGCCTTTTGCGCAACCTGTCTATTTTCGAAACGGCCGTGCCGGACGCCGCCTGGGCGGGTTTCGACGCGCTCGCCCTCGAAAATTGACCGCAACGACAGGGAGGAGGACGCCATGGATCTGATCGATACTCACCAGCATCTGATCTTGCGAGGCAAGCTCGGTTATGCCTGGACACGAGGGGAGCCCAGCCTTGCGGGAAGCTTCACCCAGGCTGATTACGCAGCGCTTGTCGAGGGATGTGGCGTAGTGGGTACGATCTTCATGGAAAGCGGGGTGGATGACGGCGACTATCAGGCTGAGGCTCGCCTCATCGCCAGCATGATCGGCGAGGGTGGCTTGCCGATGTTCGGCCAGATCGCCAGTTGCCGACCGGAAACGGATAATGGTTTCGAAGCCTGGCTGGAGGAGTGCCGCCACCTCAACGTGGTCGGTTTCCGGCGCATTCTCCACGTTATGCCCGACGACCTCAGCCGCGAGGAAAATTACCGACGAAACGTGCGCACGATTGGAAAGGCCGGATGGCCGGTCGATCTGTGTTTTCATTCCCGCCGGCTTGCCATTGCCGCCGAACTTGTCGGGGCCTGCCCCGATGTGCGCTTCATGCTCGACCATTGCGGCACGCCGGACATTGCCGGAAACGATTTTCGGGAGTGGAGCGGGCGTATGGCCGACTTGGCGACGCTGCCCAATCTCTTCGTCAAACTCTCCGGCATCACCGCCTATTGTGCACCGGGATGCGCGACGCTGGAAAGCGTGACACCCTATGTGGAAACCGTGATCAACCTGTTCGGACCTGAGAGAATGGTCTGGGGCGGCGACTGGCCGGTGGTCGATCTCGGCTCGGGTCTACCGGAATGGATCGGTATGACGAGTGAGCTTCTTTCAACGCTCTCGCCCGACGAGCAGGCATCGATCGGCCACCGCAATGCCAGACTGTTTTATTTGGCGACATAGCTTGCAGCTTTTCATGCCGATTGTGCATTGCGTCGGCCGGATATGCCAAGAAGCGCGCCGGCGCGCGCTTCATACGCCTGTGCTTTACTCGGCTGGCTGCGCTGCGGTTGTCGTCGCAGAGCGGTTGGTCTCTCCAGAAAGGCTGCGCTGACCGAGGCTGATAATGGTGACTGTCGACAGGGTGGCGGCAATCGATACCCAGAAGCCGTTGCTCGGGCCGAAATTATCGATCACCCAGCCGGAAATGAAGGCGCCGAGCGCCATGCCGATACCGATGCCGGTCATCACCCAGGTCACGCCTTCCGTCAGCATCGATTCCGGGACGCGGCGCTCGATCAGGCCAAATGCCGTGATGAAGATGGGAGAGATTGCAACGCCGCTGAGGAATACGGCGAAGGCAAGCAGGGAAACTGTCGTGCTTGCAAAGAGGAGCGGCAGCGCGGTGAGCGCAAGGACGCTGACGGCGATCAGCAATTGCCGTTGCAGCGGCATTTTGGGGTTGATCGCGCCCAGAAGCAGGCCGACGACAAACGAACCGATGGCATAGACGCCGATGACGAGGCTGGCAGCTTCCGGTTGACCGAGTTCTTTGGTGATGGCAACGGCACTTACCTCGGCTGTGGCGAAAGTGGACCCTACGAAGATCAGGGCGACCGTGATGATCTGGACCGAACGCAGCCGGATAGCCGAATGTTGCCTGCTGCCACTTTCAAAACTGCGTACCTTGGGTTCGGTCGATCGTTGCAGCAGAAAGGCAAAGGTACCGAGTGCCAGCGAGGCGGTGCTGATCATCATACCTGCTTCCGGAAAGAGTGAGACCGCGAGACCGACGGAGAGCGAGGCGCCGGCGATGTAGACAAGTTCGTCGGCGGCGGATTCAAATGCAAAAGCAGTGTTCAGCTCAGGCCGGTCACGGAAGATTTCCGTCCAGCGGGCGCGCATCATCGCGGGAATACTCGGCATGGCCGCGGCGAGGAAGGCCGAAAGAAAGAGCGTCCAGGCAGGCCATCTCTGGTTGGTCGCGATAATCAGGATAGCAAAGGCGATGACCGATATGATGGTGGCCGGGACAAGGACGCTGCTCTGGCCCTTGCGGTCCACCAATCGGGAAATCTGCGGAGCGACCGCGGCATTGGTCAGCGCGAAGGTTGCCGAGACCGCACCGGCAAGCCAATATTCACCATGGGTCTGGGAAAGCATGGCGACGATGCCGATCGGTGCCATCGCAATCGGAAGACGGGCAAAGAAGCCTGCGGCGGAAAAGCCTTTGGCGCCCGGAGCCCGGAAAATTTCTCTATATGGATTAGACATCGGGATGCACCTTGTTTAGGGAGTACCCACCACAAACATACGTGGCGTATGCAAATGAAATAATTGCATACGTCGCGTATGTCAACTAGTATACGCGACGTATGTAGAATTCGGAGAAAAAATGCGCAAACCTCGCAGTGAAATGATTGCCGAGACGCGGGCGAAGCTTCTGGTCGCTGGCCGCAAGGCATTTGGCAGCATCGGCTATGCCGAAGCTTCGATGGACGACTTCACTGCCGAAGCAGGGCTGACCCGCGGCGCGCTCTATCACCATTTTGGCGACAAGAAAGGCCTGCTGCTGGCGGTTGTGGGTGAGATCGACGCCGAGATGACGAAAAGGCTCTGTGACATCTCGTCTAGGGCCGCGACGCGTTGGGAGGGTTTTGTCGAGGAAAATGTCGGTTACATTCTCATGGCTCTGGAGCCGGAAATCCAGCGGATCATGTTCCGTGATGGACCGGCCGTTCTCGGCGACCCTTCACGTTGGCCAAATGCCAACGGCTGTATCTCGGCCGTTGCGCGAAGTCTCGATGCGCTGAAGCAGGAAGGGACGATCGTCGACATTGATCCGGAGGCCTGTGCGCGTTTCATCAATGCGGCGAGCAGCAGTGCAGCCCAGTGGATCGCGAATTCCGACGACCCCGAAACGACCTCGAAACGCGCCGTCGACAGTTTCCGCACCTTTCTGGAAGGGCTGAGGATCACACGCTGATCCGCTTGTCGCCGGTTCTGCGTACACATCAGGGTCAATCTCGTTCCGGCTAAGTGAGTAACCCTGAGCCGGCGATATTCCCTGAAGCGCGCTGAGCGAATCGTGCTGTCTCTCTCCCCCGTAGACTCGTTAACGCGCCAGGGATGATAAGAAATTGCCGGCTCATCGATACAGTTTTTCCTCCTTGAAGAAAAACCGGCCGATCCGGCTGATTTCTGTTTACTTTTGTCGAAATTGCATCGCATCACGCTGTTTGAATTCGCTGTAAGGCCTTTCGCAAACTACGGAGGATGAGATGAAAGCACTGGTGCTGGAAGAAAAAGGAAAGCTCTCGCTCAGGGAGTTCGACATTCCCGGCAAGCTCGGACCCAAGGATGTGCGCATCCGTACCCATACCGTCGGGATTTGCGGCTCGGACGTCCATTATTACACCCATGGCAAAATCGGCCATTTCGTTGTGCATGCGCCGATGGTGCTGGGCCATGAAGCTTCCGGAACGGTAATCGAGACCGGTGCCGAGGTTGCGCATCTGAAGGCGGGTGATCGCGTCTGCATGGAGCCGGGCATTCCCGATCCAACCTCGCGCGCCTCCAAACTTGGCATTTACAATGTTGATCCGGCCGTCAGCTTCTGGGCAACGCCACCCGTTCACGGTTGCCTGACACCGGAAGTCATTCATCCCGCCGCCTTTACATACAAGTTGCCCGACAACGTTTCCTTTGCCGAAGGCGCCATGGTGGAACCCTTCGCCATCGGGATGCAGGCAGCGCTCAGGGCGCGTATTCAGCCCGGCGATGTTGCCATCGTGACGGGCGCCGGTCCGATCGGCATGATGGTTGCGCTGGCGGCGCTAGCCGGCGGTTGCGCAAAGGTGATCGTTGCCGATCTTGCCCAGCCGAAGCTGGATATCATCGCAGCCTATGACGGCATCGAGACCGTCAACATCCGCGAACGTGACCTGTCGCAGGCCGTGGCTGATGCGACGGATGGCTGGGGTTGCGATGTCGTTTTCGAATGCTCTGGCGCTGCACCCGCCGTGCTCGGTATGGCGAAACTCGCACGTCCCGGCGGCGCCATCGTCCTCGTCGGTATGCCGGTCGATCCGGTGCCGGTCGATATCGTCGGCTTGCAGGCAAAAGAGCTGCGGGTGGAGACGGTTTTCCGCTACGCCAATGTGTATGACCGTGCGGTCGCTCTCATCGCGTCCGGCAAGGTCGATCTGAAGCCGCTGATCTCCGCGACCATTCCCTTCGAAGACAGCATTGCCGGTTTTGACCGTGCGGTGGAGGCAAGGGAAACGGACGTGAAGCTGCAAATTCTGATGCCGCAATAATCGCTTCCGGCAAGCCGCCTGCCGATGCAGGGGCGTCAAAAACCCTTCGGAAAAGTATAAGCTCGACCTGCCGGTGATCGGCGGGTCGAGCTTTAAAAAATCATCACATCGATCTTTAAGATGCGCATTTTCTGGGCGTATGGCGTGCAACTGCGCGAAAAAATGGGCGCAACCGCTGGCTTAGTTGTCGGCGGATGCACGGCACTCTTCAATTTCTGACAAAAAACAGTCAAAAAAGTATCGGTAATTTCCCCGGTATGATGTGGAAGTAAATGTGCCGCAGGCCATATGCTCCCCATCAACGCCTGGGACGAGCCATAAAGAGGAATGGCTTTGCTCCGCGAATACGGCGGACGTGACCGATGGGAGGAAACATCGATGCAGCCCGATCTGGAACTGGTACATATCCGCAAGGGCGAATCCTTCGCCGCCTGGCGGCATGGCTATCCGTTCCGCACCGTGCGCTGGCATTACCATCCCGAATATGAAATTCATCTGGTCGTGGCGACGTCAGGCACGTTCTACATCGGCGATTTCGTCGGTCGCTTCGGCCCGGGCCAGCTAATCATGACTGGCCCAAATCTCCCTCAAAACTGGATCAGCGAGATCGAGCCGGACGAGATCGTTCCCACGCGCTCTCTCGTCATCCAGTTTCCGGAAGCTTTTATCGAGGATGCCTGCGCTTCCATGTCCGAGATGGAGGTAGTTCGCGCCCTTCTGGACCGCAGCCGCCGCGGCATTCTGTTCGACGATGAGACCAGCGATCGCGTTCGCCCGCTGATACTGCGTTTGATCGAGGCGCAGGGGTTGAAGCGTCTTGCGATTTTTTGGGAAATTCTCGATCTGCTGGTCAACGCGCCGGCGCCCGAGGTGCTGGCGAGCCTGAGTTACGAGCTGGACCTGACGGGCATCGGCGATAGCGGCATCAACCGCGCCTTGTCGCATCTGCGCCAGCACCTGACCGAACAGGTCGAGGAAATCGATCTGGCCGACATGGTTGGCCAGAGCCAGAGTGCCTTTTCCCGTGCCTTCAAGCGACATACGGGAACGACTTTGGTGCGCTATCGCAATCAGCTTCGCATCGATCTGGCCTGCCAGATGCTTCTGGTGGATCAGGACGTGAAGGTGGCGGAAGTCTGCTACGACGTGGGCTTTTCAAACCTTTCGAATTTCAACAGGCATTTCCTGAAGCTGAAGGGAATGTCGCCATCGAGGTTTCGTACGGTATTCGCGGCCCAGAAGGCAGCGGTCATGGCGGATTAAACCAAGATACATCGCGGATTTTTCACCAATTCGGGCAGAGGACTGTCCGGAAACGGGCTCTTATTGCCCAGATTTTCCAAACGGGAGGAAGTTACTATGAGAATGAAATCCAAGTTCCTGATGGCATCGGCCGCACTTGCAATGATGGCCGCTCCGGCGCTAGCACAGGACAAGCTGAAAATCGGCATGACGTTCCAGGAACTGAATAACCCCTATTTCGTGTCCATGCAGGAAGCGCTGAAGGAAGCCGCGGCAAGCATCGGCGCTGATGTTGTCGTCACCGACGCCGGCCACGATGTGGCAAAGCAGATTTCCGACGTGGAAGACATGCTGCAGCAGAAGATCGACATCCTGCTTCTGAACCCGACCGACAGCGCCGGCATCGAAGCCGCCGTGCACGCTGCCAAAGCTGCCGGCGTGATTGTCGTTGCTGTCGACGCCAACGCAAACGGCCCGGTCGACACCTTCGTCGGCTCGAAGAACCGTGACGCAGGCTACAAGTCTTGCAAGCATCTCGGTGATGCGCTCGGCGGCAAGGGTGAAGTCGCAATCCTCGACGGTATCCCGGTCGTGCCGATCCTGCAGCGCGTCGAAGGCTGCAAGGCAGCGCTTGCCGAATTTGCCGACATCAAGCTTGTCGACACGCAGAATGGTCGTCAGGACCGCTCCGTTGCGCTCGGCGTCGTTGAAAACATGATCCAGTCCCGTCCGAACCTCGCCGGTATCTTCTCGGTGAATGATGGCGGCGCAATGGGTGCACTCGCTGCGATCCAGGGCTCCGGCAAGGACATCAAGCTGACCTCGGTTGATGGTGCTCCCGAAGCTGTGAAGGCAATTGCCGACGGCGGCCCTTTCATCGAAACGACCGCGCAGTTCCCGCGTGACCAGGTGCGCGTTGGCCTTGCCATGGCGCTTGCCCAGAAGTGGGGCGCCCGCGTCGTTCCGAAGGAAGTACCGATCGACGTCATGGTCGTTGACAGCAAGAACGCCGGCGACTTCAGCTGGTAAGAATTCCTCCCCAGGTCCCGTCCCCACCTCGTGTGGGGGCGGGACATGTCCCGACCATCGAGGAGGGTAAAATGCTGGAACTGAATGGAATAAGAAAAAGCTTCGGCAAGATCGAGGTCCTGCGCGGCGTTGACCTGCAGGCGCGCGCCGGCGAGGTGCATGCGCTTCTGGGAGAGAACGGCGCTGGCAAGTCGACATTGATGAAAATCCTGTGCGGCATTTTGCAGCCCTCGGAGGGCACGATCCGCATTGACGGAAAGGACCGCCGCTTCGCCAATTACGACGAGGCGATTGCCGCCGGTATCGGCATCGTGTTTCAGGAATTCAGCCTGATCCCCTATCTCGATGCAGTTGAAAACATGTTTCTGGCACGCGAAATCCGCGGACCGCTGCGCCTGCTGAACAAGCGCGCGATGCGTAAACGTGCCGCCGAAATCATGAGCCGTCTGGCCGTGGACGTTCCGCTCGATGTGCCGGTGCACCGCCTTTCCGTTGCCCAGCAGCAATTCGTGGAAATTGCCAAGGCGCTTTCACTCGATGCCCGTATTCTCGTTCTCGATGAGCCGACTGCGACGCTTACCCCGTCCGAGACCGAGCATCTCTTCAAGGTCATGCGCGAGCTGCGGCGTCAGGGTGTCGCTATCATCTTCATTTCCCATCATCTCGAGGAAATATTCGAGATCTGCGACCGCATCACCGTCCTGCGTGATGGCGAACTCATCGCCTCCTGCCTCACCTCTGACGTCGATAATGACCGTCTGGTGGAGATGATGGTCGGCCGGCGCATCGAGGCCAATTTTCCGCCCAAACCGAAGATCGATACAGCTGCGCGCAACGTGATCGAGGTCGAAGAGCTTCAACTGAAAAAAGGCGGGCCGGTCTCGCGCTTTACCCTGCGGCAGGGTGAGATACTCGGTTTTGCCGGGCTTGTCGGTTCCGGGCGCACGGAAACGGTGCTGGCCATGCTTGGCGCGCATTCCGCTTCGCGCCGCAAGATCAAGGTCGATGGCGTCGAGACCCGCTTTTCCGGCCCGGATGAGGCGCTGATGCGCGGCATTGGCCTGCTGCCGGAAAGCCGCAAGGAAGAGGGTCTGATCACCAGTTTCTCCATCCTGCAGAACATCTCCCTCAACAACTATCGCAAGTACCAGAAGGCTCACTGGTTTATCGACCTGAAAAAAGAGCTGGAGCACACGAAAAAGGCGATGGCGCAGGTTCAGGTCAAGGCACAGGGACCCTATGCCCGCGTGGACACGCTGTCCGGTGGAAACCAGCAGAAGATCGTTATCGCCCGCTGGCTGAACCATGACATGCGCGTCCTGATCTTCGACGAACCGACGCGCGGCATCGATGTCGGCGCGAAGGCGGAAATCTATGCGCTGATGCGCGAATTCGCAGCCAAGGGCTATTCTATCATCATGATCTCTTCGGAGCTGCCGGAAGTGATCGGCATGTCGGACCGCGTCTGCGTGTTCCGCTCCGGGGGCATCGTCGCCACCGTCGAGGGCGCAGACATCAATTCAGAAACAATAATGACAAACGCCACCACCGGGAGGGTTGAACATGTCGCTTGATGCAAATACCGGCATTGCCGAAAAGACGAGCGGTTTCGGCCTTGGCAGCATGCTGCGCTCGCCACTCGCCCTGCCTCTGGCGGGCCTGATTGTCGTATCGATCCTGATGGGTCTTGCGAGCGACAATTTCTTCAGCGTGAACAACATCATGAACGTGCTGCGACAGGTTTCAGTCGTCGGCATTCTGGCCGTGGGCATGACATTCGTCATCCTCACAGGCGGCATCGACCTGTCGGTCGGCGCGGTCATGGCGCTTGTCGGCACGTTGTCTGCCGGCCTGATGGTGAATACCGGCCTGCCTGCGTCGCTCGCCTTGCCGGCCGGGCTGTTCATCGGACTTGGCATCGGTATCTTCAACGGAGCACTTGTCGCCTGGGGCAAGATGCCGGCCATCATCGTCACGCTTGCGACGATGGGAATGGCGCGCGGTCTCGGCCTCATCTATTCCGGCGGTTATCCCGTCAGCGGCATTCCGAGCTGGATTTCCTGGTTTGGCGTCGGTCGCGTTGGCGTCGTGCCGGTGCCTGTTATCATCATGGTGGTGATCTACGCCGTGGCCTGGGTGCTTTTGCAGCGTACGGCTTTCGGTCGTCATGTCTATGCACTCGGCGGCAACGAGTTGGCCGCGCGCCTCTCCGGCGTCAAGACCCGGCGCGTCAAGCTTGCCGTCTATGGTATCTCAGGCGTGACGGCAGCGCTTGCAGCTCTCATTCTGACCGGCCGGCTCATGAGCGGACAGCCCAATGCGGGTGTCGGTTTCGAGCTGGATGCCATTGCGGCCGTGGTTCTCGGCGGCACGGCGATTGCCGGCGGACGCGGGCTCATTCTTGGTACCCTTATCGGCGCGGTGCTGCTCGGCATCCTGAATAACGGCCTCAATCTCATGGGTATCAACCCTTATCTGCAGGATGTCATCAAGGGCGGCATCATTCTGCTCGCCATCTATATCGGGCGCGACTGGCGTTGAGCCCACACGTCATATCTTCAAAGAAGCAGGAGAATTAAATGTCTGAATTGCTGCAAGGCAAGATCGCGGTCATCACCGGCGCCGCGTCCGGTATTGGCCTCGCCACCACCGAGGCGCTACTGGAAAACGGTGCAACCGTCGTCATGGTCGACTGGAACGAGAAAGCCCTGAATGAACTTGTCGGTAAACTCGGCAAGCGCGCCATCGCGCAGGTCACGAACCTTCTGGATGCAGACAGCTGCAATGCCATGATCCCGGAAATCCTTGAGAAGGTCGATCACATCGACATTCTCTACTGCAACGCAGGCACTTATATCGGTGGCGATCTCACCGAAACCACGCCGGAAGCCATCGACAAGATGTTGAACCTCAACGTCAATGCCGTGATGAAGAATGTACAGGCCGTCGTGCCGCACATGTCGGAGCGCAAGACCGGCGACATCATCGTCACCTGCTCGATCGCCGGACATTTCCCGACCTATTGGGAACCGGTCTATTCGGGTTCGAAATGGGCGATCACCAGCTTCGTGCAGGGCATGCGTCGCCAGATGATCCCGCATGGTGTGCGCGTCGCGCAGGTCTCTCCCGGCCCGGTCGTCTCGGCCCTTCTGGCAGACTGGCCGGAAGAAAATCTTCGCAACGCCAAGGAATCGGGTAGCCTCATCGACGCGAGTGAAGTGGCCGATGCGGTTGTTTACATGCTGACCCGCAAGCGCACCGTCACCATCCGCGACATGCTGGTGCTGCCCACCAACTTCGACCGCGTTTAAACTACACTCCCAAGGAGTATCGCAAATGGCTTCCTACCTGATTGGCGTCGATGTCGGTACCGGCTCTGCCCGTGCCGGTGTCTTTGATGTGGCGGGCAGGCTTCTCGCCACCGCCAAGCGCCCGATCACGATGCATCGTGAAGACGGCGGCATAGCCGAACAATCGAGTGGTGAGGTTTGGAAAGCCGTTTGCGACAGCGTGCGGGAAAGTGTCTCGCGCGCCGGCATAGATCCCGCAGCCGTGGTTGGCATCGGTTTCGATGCCACCTGCTCGCTCGTGGTGCGCGGGCCTGAGGATGAGACCCTTCCGGTCGGCGCGCCGGATCATCCAGAGCGCGATATCATCGTCTGGATGGATCACCGCGCCGTCGAACAGGCGGAGCGGATCAATGCGGGCGAACATGCCGTTCTGAAATATGTCGGTGGCCGGATTTCCCCGGAAATGCAGACGCCCAAGCTGCTCTGGCTTCGCGAAAACAGGCCGGATATCTATGCGCGCGCCGAGCACTTCTTTGACCTGACGGACTTCCTGACCTGGAAAGCCTCAGGCGCGCTCGATCGTTCCGCGTGCACGGTTACCTGCAAGTGGACTTATCTCGCCCATGAGGAACGTTGGGATGCGGAATATTTCACCCGCATCGGGCTTGGCGATCTGGCGGAGCAGGGATTCCGCCGTATCGGTGAAAGCGTCGTTCATCCAGGCACGGCGCTGGGTAATGGTTTGACCGATGAAGGCGCAAAAGCCATGGGGCTGGTTGCTGGAACCGCCGTTGCCGCCGGTCTGATCGATGCGCATGCCGGGGGTGTCGGCACGGTGGCTGCGGGCGGCGACGCTTCGCGGTGCCTCGGTTACGTCTTTGGTACCTCTTCCTGTACCATGACAACCACCTCGGAGCCGGCTTTCGTGCCGGGTGTTTGGGGTCCCTATTATTCCGCCATGGTTCCCGGCGCATGGCTCAATGAAGGCGGCCAATCCGCCGCCGGTGCGGCCATTGATTATCTGGTGCAATTGCACCCGGCATTTTCAGAGGCAAAGGCGCTTTCCGAAAAAGAAGGCAAGTCATTACCTGCATGGCTTGCCGACCGTGCACTGGCTTTGGCCACGTCTGCTTCCGCTGCCGTGAAGATTGCCGAGAATTTTCACGTGGTGCCGGAGTTCCTCGGCAACCGCGCGCCCTTCGCCGATCCTCATGCCCGTGCCGTCATTGCCGGTTACGGCACCGAGACGGGGGTGGATTCGCTTGTCGCGCTTTACGTGGCGGGGCTTCTCGGCCTCGGTTACGGGCTTCGCCAGATCATCGAGACGCAGGCGCGTCATGGCGCTCCCGTGGAAACGATCAGTGTCAGCGGCGGCGCGGGCGCGCATCCGCTTGCCAGACAATTGCTGGCGGATGCGACGGGGCTTTCGGTTGAACTCACTGAATGCGAGGAGCCGGTGCTTCTGGGATCGGCGATGCTCGGCGCGGTTGCTGCCAAGGCCTATCCCGACCTGATTTCCGCAATGCCCGCCATGTCGCGTATTGCCAAATATTCGGCACCGGACGCTGCATTCAGCCAAGTGCACCAGTCACGCTACGACGCGTTTCTGGCACTGCAGAATGCGGCGCGCGCCATTCGTTCCGCAAACCATTCCTGAAGCGCCACAAGCTTCCATCGTCCGGCCGTTTTGGCCGCAAAATAAAGAGGATTCCATGCAGTTTTCCGGAAAATCCGTCATCATCACCGGCGCAGGCAAGGGCATCGGCCGTGCCTGCGCTATCCTGATGGCCGCGCGCGGTGCTGAGGTCGTGGCAATCAGCCGGACCCAGTCCGATCTCGACAGCCTGAAAAGCGAAATCGGCGGACGCTCGATCCGTGTCGATCTCGCAGATGTGGCGTCGACGCGGGCCGCGATGGTCGAGGCGGGTCCATGCGATTTTCTCATCAACAGCGCCGGCATCAACGTGCTCGAAAGCGTGCTTGATATGAGCGACGAAGGTTATGAGGCTGTGCTCGGCATCAATCTGCGTGCAGCGCTCATTGCCTGTCAGGAATTCGCCCGCGCCCGCGTCGCAAAGGGTGGCGGTGGCGCAATCGTCAACATCACGTCAATTGCCGGTCATCGCGGTTTTCAGGATCATCTCTGCTACGCGGCCTCGAAAGCGGGGCTTGAAGGCGCAACCCGCGTTCTTGCCAAGGAACTCGGGCCGCACGGCATCCGTGTCAACGCCGTCGCACCAACAATCACGCTCACTGAACTGGCTGCCGAAGCATGGAACGATCCGGCCAAGAGCGCACCAATGATGGTTCGCCATCCGCTGCAGCGCTTTGCCGAGGCCGAAGACGTGGCACAGAGCATCGCACTGCTTCTGTCAGATGATAGCAGCATGATTTCCGGCGCGGTGTTGCCCATCGATGGCGGGTTCCTTGCCGTCTGACGTTTAAGGGATGCGCGGGGTGCAAATGCATCGCCGCGCATCCTGTTCCAGGACTGGATATCCGCTCAGGTCAGATCCGGATGTCTGCCAACCAGCTGGTTGCGTTTTGCTTGAAGAATTTCCTTCTGTTCTTCAAGTTTGAGCAATTCGTCGTCTATCTCCTCGACGCTTTTCTCGATGTGCAGATATTGCTCTGCAAGAAGCGACTTCGCTTCCTTTCGGCTAGACGCATTCGGCGTGTCGCCATAAAGCGGCCGGTTGGCGGTTTCCTTGAGGAAAAATGTCGTCACAATGCCGAAGATGGCCGCGACCATGAGATAGTAGGCCGGCATATAGATATTTTCCGTTACCTCCACCAACCATGCAGTGAGCGTCGGCGTGAGTCCGGCAACGATGATCGAAATATTAAACGCGATAGCCAGCGCGCTGTAGCGGATGCGGGCCGGGAAAAGGGCCGGGAGGGTGGATGCCATTATCCCGATCAGGCAGTTGAGTGCGACCGCCAGGATGAGCAGGCCGAAGAAAATCTGAACAACCTGTCCGCTGGCGATGAGATGAAATGCCGGCAGTGAAAGAAACAGGATCGCCGTGCTGCCAACCGCCAGAAACGGCCTGCGTCCGATCCGGTCGCTCAAAAGCCCGATGGCGGGCTGGACGAACAGCATGCCAACCATAACCGCGATGATGATGAGGACGCCATGGTCCTCGCTGTAATTCAGCGTCTTCGACAGATATGTCGGCATGTAGGTGAGCAGCATGTAATAGGTGACGTTGGTCACGAGGACCATGCCTATGCATATTGCCAGCGAGCGGGAATGTTGGCTCACGATCTCGGCGATGGGAACCATGGGGCGCTCTTTCAGCGACTGCCGGTCTTCTTCTTCAGAGCGCTGCAGGCGTTCGGTGAAGGCTGGTGTTTCTTCTGCCGCGTGGCGCAGATAAAGCCCGATCAGCCCGAGGGGTGCCGCCAGAAAGAACGGAATGCGCCAGCCCCAGTCGAGGAACTTGGCTTCACCCATCGCGGTGCTGAGCAGCACGACGAGCCCCGCGCCAAGCACAAAGCCGGCGATGGAGCCGAAGTCGAGCCAGCTTCCAAGGTAACCGCGCTTCCGGTCAGGCGCGTATTCCGCCACGAAAATGGCCGCACCGGTATATTCGCCGCCAACGGAAAACCCCTGGGCAAGCTTGCATAACAGCAACAGAATGGGTGCCCATATGCCGATGGTGGCATAACCGGGGATGAGGCCGATACAGAAGGTGCTCGCGGCCATGATGATGATTGTCAGGGAGAGGACTTTTTGACGCCCGAATTTGTCGCCCATGGCGCCAAAAAATACGCCCCCCAAAGGGCGGATGAGGAAGGGGACGGAGAAGGTTGCGAGCGCCGCCACCGTTTGAACGGCGGGTGACGCGTCAGGGAAGAAGACCTTGCCGACGGCATAGGCGACGAAGCCGTATACGCCGAAGTCGAACCACTCCATCGCGTTACCGAGAGCGGCTGCCGTAACTGCTTTTTTGACCTTCTCGTCATCGATGACGGTGACGTCGTCGATGCTCAGCGGAGTGGCCTGTATCTGGTTGTTCAATCACTGTCCCCCTGAACTGCATTGCGCCCGAATTTTTTGAGCGCCATGAAAATGCTCGATACGCTTAAGCGTTCCATCGGTCGGCAGAACAATCGGGCCTTAGCTCATCTTATGGGGAGTATGGGCGGGGTCGTCCGACAGGAGAAAAAAGAACGCCCGGCTGGTAGCCGGGCGTTTTTTAAAGATTAGTGGTGATGCTCAGGCATTTCCTTGAGCTGATCCTTGGTCCACGAGGTAATCGCGTGGACATCGCCGTCTTCATCGCGCATGAAATCGAGATCGCTGAGCGGTACTGCGACGGGCTTTGCGCCGATGCCGAGAAAGCCGCCGACGTCGATGATCGCGGTGCTTGCCGCGCCGACGCCATGGACGTGATCGACCTTGCCGACCTTGTGGTCATCTGCGCCATAAACTGTTGCACCTTCCAGAACCGACGGGGTCAGTTCGGTTTCAACGAGGCGTACGTGATTGGCATGATCCATTTTTCTTCCTCCTGCTTGGGTTGCGATATGGAAACTCCCGCAGTGCAAAACCGTTCCATCGCGTCTGGGGGATTTTGGGCTAAACCGGTTGTCTGAACGCTTAGGAGACTGGTATGAACTCCAGCGGACCGCCCGCCGCAAAATCACGCTTGAAAAGATTGAACACGTGTGCAATATGAACGCGTGTTCAATCTTTTGAGAGATGGTTATTCCGCATGGACCTGATGCCTTATCCGGATACGTTGGCAGCCCGTGCCGAACTGTGCCGCAGCGCTATTCTTTCCGCCGGGGAACTGGTGCTGAAAGGCTTTCAGGGCGAGGCGACACGCAGCTTCTCGATGAAGGGCCCGCAGGACTTTCTGACGGTGACGGATGCAGCCTCCGAAGCGCATATTCGCGGCGCGATCTCGGCCTGCTTTCCTAAGGACAGTTTTTTCGGCGAGGAGGGCGGCGGTGTGATCGGTGATCGCGTCTGGGTCGTTGATCCCGTGGACGGCACCGCAAATTTCGCCCGCGGCATTCCGCACTTCTGCATCTCCATCGCCTATGTCGAAAACGGGCAAACCGAAATCGGCGCTATCTATAATCCGGCTCTGAATGAACTTTATTTCGCCCGACGCGGCGAGGGGGCAACGCGTAACGGGCAGCCGATCCAGGTTGCGCAGACGGAACGTTTCGATGCGGCCTCGATCGAAATGGGCTGGTCGACCCGTATCGCGAACGCCACCTATCTTGATGTCGTCAAGAACCTGCTCGATATGGGCACCAATGTGCGCCGCGCCGGTTCCGGTGCGCTGGCGCTTGCCTATGTGGCCGATGGCCGCTCCGATGCCTATCTCGAATTGCACATGAATTCATGGGATTGTCTTGCGGGACTGCTACTCGTCAGCGAAGCTGGCGGCGACGTCTGCCCTTTCCTGGAGATCGGTAGTCTTGAAGATGGCGGGCCGGTGCTGGCCGCAGCCAGCGGTGTTGCAAGCGGCGTCAGTCGGGCATCGAAGATACCTTTGGCAGAGCGGCAGCCTTCGGATCGGCAGCGGGCCGTATCGGCCTGAGTTTAGACGAGCGCCCGTCCGTGAAGGGTGCTTGGTGCATGTGGAGGAATGAGATGGATGGACCCGTTTATGCCCGGCCTGCGATCAGCCTGATTGCGGAAGGGCTCGGCCCGCGTAACGTTGCGCTCTATATCGGCGGCAGCGATGGTGCGAGCGACCTTGGGCTCCTTCACCGGCACGGCATTACCACCGTCGTCAACTGCGCCGTCAATCTGGATATCAATCTCGTGCAGGCGTCGGCGGAAGATGGCGACAGGTGCGCGGTGGGGTATGGCGACATCCGTTATTATAAGCTCGGTCTTATCGACGGCGAAGGCAGTCCGGACACGATGATGCTGGGGGCCTATTATATTCTCGACGGCGCATTGCGGCAGACCATGCCGAAGCGCGAAACCTATCCGTTTCCCGATGGCGGCAATGTGCTCGTCAATTGCCGCAGCGGCCGCAGCCGCTCGGTATCGCTGGTCGCGCTTTTCCTGCACAAGCAGCAGCCGCATCTTTACCCTAACCTCGACGATGCACTGGCTGTGATCCGCACGAAGCGGGAATTGCGGCCGGACGAATGGTTCGAGACACCGAAACCGATGCTTTATGCTGCTGCCCGCCGCGCTTCCGACTGGATCGATATGGTCGAAGGCAGAAAGACTGTCCAACCATGCTGAAACGCACGCTTCCTTCCGTCGCCGTCATTGCCGACGCCCATTTCCATGACACGGCGGCCGATTTCGGTTTTCCCGGAATAGAGGTCGATGGAGAACGCATCACCATGCGTAGCTGGTCGGATACACGCGAATCCACCCGTGTTTTCAACGAAAGCGCCGATGCGCTGCATGCTGCACTCGAAGAAGTGCGGCAGCGGGGCATTCGCCATGTGGTGCTGCTTGGCGATTATACCGACGACGGCCAGCGCGCGACATCCGAAACGCTGAAGGGTATTCTGGAGCGTCATCGTGATACCCATGGCACCGCCTTTTATGCGCTGCCCGGCAACCACGATATTTTCGGCCCGCGTGGCCGACATCATACCAAGGAGTTTCTAACGGAGAACGGCAAATGCCTTTCCGTTTCAAGCGATGCGCGGCGGGCCGGTGATCGGGTGGTGATCAGCGACCGGATGTATTGCGAAGGCTACCCCGTTGGCCTTGGCCCGATGGGGGCTTTCGGATATTTCCGCCAGCCGGACTATCTGCATTGGGAAACACCGTTCGGGCTTTCCGATGCGACGGAAGATCGTCTCTACGAGGTGCGTTCCCCCGATGGCACCAATATCTACTGGCTGATGGACGCATCTTATCTGGTTGAGCCGGAGCCGGGCCTCTGGCTGCTCATGATCGACGCCAATATTTTCGAACCGCTTGACGGCACTTTCGAGACGGGTGAGGAAGCGGCTTTCACCGACAGTACCTCTGGCGGCTGGAATGCGCTTTTGCGCTGCAAGCCCTTCATCATCGACTGGATTGCCGATGTGCGCAAAAGAGCGCAGGCGCTCGGCAAGACTTTGCTCGGCTTTTCGCACTATCCGGCGCTCGATCCCTTCGATGGCGCAAGCGGTGCCGAAAGTGCGCTGTTCGGCGAAACCAACGTGGTGCGTCGCACGCCGCGCAAGGCGGTTGAGGATGCGCTGGTTGAGGCCGGGTTCCAAGTCCATTTCAGCGGGCATCTGCATGTGGAAGGCGTAACCCGGCGTGGGGAAGGGGAAACCTCGCTCACCAATATCGCCGTGCCGTCTCTGGTTGCCTTTCCACCCGCCTTCAAGGTCGTCCATCCCCAGCAGCACGAGATTTCCATCGAGACGGTGGAAATGGCCGCGCTGCCGATTAACAGCCGCATTTGCCGGGGGTATGCGCAGGAAATGGCACTTGCGGGCGAGGATGAGGACCGCGCATTTGCGGCCGGCAATTATGGTGATTTCCTGCTTGGCCACAAACGCGCGCTTATCAGGCATCGTTATTTCACCAAGGAGTGGCCAGCCGGGATCGTGGCGGCGATTGCGGATAAAACCATATCCGAGGTTATCGGCCTGCTTGGTGAAAAAAGCCTTGCCTCGCATGATGCCGGGCTTTCCTCCGATCTGCCGATGTTCGAGCTTATTGCTGACTGGTATTGCCTGCGTCAGGGCGCGGGGCTGGCGCTTGTCCATATCGCGCCTCAACGGCTTTCCCTTTACCGGATGCTGGCGGAGCGGTTCGGCCGTGAGCCCGATCACCACGACGGTTCGGTTAAGAGTTTTATCGAAATCTTCTTCGGTGCCCTTGGGCTGTTTCTCGACCGTGCCGAAGGCGGTTTGCGGCATCTGGAGCTCCGTCTCACACCGCAACTCCAATCCGTTGCGGTGTGATCCGTAGGTTTTTTCGACGCAATCCACGATGTGAACGGGGCAGATCAACGTCCCCTCGGGGAAGAGTGGCGGCAAGCAGGACAGGCGAGGTGATCTAGTGGAATCGGTCGTTGTCAGCATCAATCTGTTCGGCGCGGTGGCGCTGCTGCTTTTCGGCCTTGGGCAGATCAAGGACGGAATGTCGCGTGCCTTCGGCGCCAAGCTTCGCATCGGGCTTGCCGCCGGTACACGGGGAGGGTTTCGCTCCTTCATCGCCGGTCTCGTGGCGACGATCGCCCTGCAGAGTTCGACAGCCACGGCGCTGATGGTTGCCTCCTTCGTTGAAAAAGACTTGATCGCACCGGCGATGGCGCAAATCGTGCTGCTCGGCGCGAATGTGGGTACTGCGACGACCGCGTGGATTGTCGCACTCGGTCTTGGCTGGCTGTCGCCGATGCTGATCCTTGCCGGTGTCATTCTATTGCGTGGAAAGTCGGTGCAGCGGCAGGGTGCGGGTGCTGCCCTTGCCGGTGTCGGCCTGATGCTGCTTTCCCTGCATCTTCTTTCCGCGGCGACGGATCCGATCCGGCAGTCGCCGGCGCTTAACCTCTTCATTTCCATGCTCGGCAATGCCTGGCCGGTCGCGTTGATCTTTTCCGCGGTGCTGGCCGTGCTGGCATCATCGAGCCTTGCCATCGTCGTCCTCATACTCTCGCTTGCGGCAAGCGGCGGCATTGAAACAAGCCTCGTTATCGTGCTGGTACTCGGCGCCAATCTCGGCGGCGCGGTTCCGCCGGTGCTGGCGACGTTGAAGGCGCCGGTCGCGGCGCGCCGGGTGGCGCTTGGCAACCTCATCGTCCGGACCACCGGCTGTGTCGCAGCCCTGCCTCTTGCCGGGTACGGCGCGGCACTGCTCGACATGTCGCCTTTCTCGCACGCCAATCTAGCGGTCGATGCGCATCTCCTTTTCAATCTTGCTGTTGCCGCGATCGCATGGCCGCTATCGCCGTTGTTGCTGCGGATGACGACCGCGCTGCTGCCGGAAAAAGAGGGAACCGAAAGCCGCCGCAGCTATCTCGACAGTCATGATCTGGGTCAACCGGTTGCGGCGCTTGCCGGTGCAAGCCGCGAGGTCATGCTGGTTGGTGACCTGATCGAGCGCATGCTGCGTCAGGCGAATGACGCCATGCGCGACAGCGATCTTTCCAAGCTCAATGATATCAGTACGCTGGAAGGCCGGGTCGACAGTATCCAGCATGCCATCAAGGTCTATGTCTCAAAGGTGGGCCAGGACGGTTTGTGCCAGAAGGATCAGCGACGTGCGATGGATATCGTTGAATATGCCATCAATCTCGAACATATCGGCGATATCATCGAGAAGGGCATCCGCCCGGAAATCGCCAAGAAGATCAATCTTGGTCTCAGGTTTTCCGATGATGGCAAAAGCGAGCTGGAACGTCTATTCTCCATCACGCTCGACAATATCCGCATGGCGCAATCCGTTTTCGCCACCCGCAATGCCGACCTTGCCCGTCGGCTGGTGGAGGTGAAGGAAGACGTGCGCCGGCTGGAAAAACAGTCATCGGAGCGACATCTCCAGCGCCTGCGCGACGGCCTGACCGACAGCATCCAGACAAGCTCAGTGCATCTCGACATGCTGCGCGATCTGAAGCGCATCAACGCCCATATCGCCGCCGTCGCACATCCGATCCTCGATGAAAGCGGTCTCCTGATCGAAAGCCGGATCAAGCAGGCGGGTTGAAGCCATGCCAGTAAAACGGCGCTGTGGTTTTTGCCCAGGAGTGCTCTTCTAGCGCGCGGTGATCCTTTCGACCATCTCAACGGGCACGACCTGAAGCCGGGTCTCGGGCTCGTCGCTGTCGAGGGCGGTCAGGACCTTCTCGGTCAGCGCGTCAAAGGATTGGGCAACGGTCGTCAGCTGATAGCTTTTCCAGCCCGCCTGCGGAATATCGTCGAAACCGACAATCGACAGGTCTTCAGGAATTCGGCGGCCCATCTCTAGCCTTGCTGCATCCATGAAGCCAAGTGCCAGCAGATCAGTCACGCAGAAGGCGCCGTCTATTGTCTTGTCCGTCAGCAACTCGCAGCCTGCCTGATAGCCGCTGTCATAACTCGTCGGACCGCCCGACCATGGAACGACCTCGATACCCTCGATGCTCATGCGCTGGGTGAAAGCGCCGGCGCGGCGCAGCTGTGCCGGTGTCTGGCTGCCGCTGGAAACGACCGCGACCTTCCGGCATTTTGCCGCCACAAGCCGCATGGCGGCGAGATCGGCGCCGTGGGAATCGTCGCTCAGCACCATGTTCGTATCGGTCCGGTCGAGGCGCTGGTTGATGAGGATGAGGCGCACGCCATTGGCAATGCATTCGTCGACGATAGATGCTGGCGGCTCGCCGGAGAGTACGACGATGGCCTGGGCGCGAAACTCGAAAAGCAGTTCGATCAGCGGCGCGATATCCTTGCGTGCATCGGCCGCATTCAGCAGCAGGCATTGCAAGCCGCGACGCAGAAGGCCGATGCTGAGGAGGTCGAGCTGTTTTGAAATAAACGGCGAGCTGAGATTGGCACCGACCACCCCGATGAGATTGGATCGGTCATTATTGAGGCCCTGGGCCAGACGGTTGACGCGGTAGCCAAGCTCATGCGCGGCTTTCAGCACCTTGCGCCGGACGGCCTTCGATACGCTGCCGCCGGGGGTGAATGTGCGCGAGACGGCGGAGCGCGAGACACCAGCCTTTTTCGCCACCTCTTCGGCCGTCACGAACCCTCTCGCCATTCAACTTCCCCGTTGCAAAACCTCATGTCTGATATCACAGGCCATAAGGGTCGACTATTCCAATCGAAATATTTCAGGTGCGAAGCGCTTTTGCTGATGGAAGGCGGTTCTCGCTTTCGCCGGCAAATATATCGTCCTTTCCATTTTCATTCTGCGGGAAAAAATGACTGCTTATGCGTCGATAAAAAAATTTGCAAAACACGTTCAATAAAACCGTTTAAAAACAATGGCATATATCAATGATCACGTGTGCATTTTTTCGTTGACAAAATGCCGTTTAGGATGGATCATGCATTCCAAGGTTAAGCGCTATATGGAATATTTATTCCACGTTTTGCTTGCCGGCGATGTTTCCGGGAGGAGCTGGATCATCGTTGCTCGCGGGCCTGATGTGCCCGCTGCTGAAGCATTGACGCATTGCTCATGTTCGACGCACGCGCCGCCTGTTCCGCAGGTTGCGCGCAGGCAGATGCTTGCCGGCGTGTCGGAGCAATGTTGCGGCCATATGGGGAGGAATAATGGCTCTTTTAAGCGAATCAACGAAGGCGGAGGCACTGGGGCGTCCCCCGGCGACCGCGCCTTCGGCATGGCAGGCCTGGCGATATCGCCTCAAGGTCGCGCTCAGGGAGCCGACGACGCTCATCGGCGTGCTAACGGCGTTACTTTTCACCTATCTGATCGTCGTTCCGATCATCTCTATCGTTCTGGATGCCGTCCGTGTCCAGTTCGGCCACGAACGGCGTCTTGGCAAGGATGTCGGTGACCTCACGCTCTATTATCTCGACAGGGCGTTCTTCTCGCCCGTCGCAACGGATCTTTTCTGGCATCCGCTCTTCAACACGCTCACCGTCGCTTTGGGGGCGATTGCGCTTTCGCTTGTTATCGGCACGGTGCTTGCCTGGCTTATCAGCCGCACGGACATGTTCGGTCGCCGCTGGTTCGCGACCGCGCTGATCGTGCCCTACATGCTGCCCGCATGGACCTTCGCTCTCGCCTGGACGACGCTGTTCAAGAACCGCACCGTTGGCGGCCAACCCGGCTGGTTCGAGGCGATGGGCCTGACACCGCCGGACTGGGTGGCCTATGGGCGCTTCCCGATCACCATCATCCTTGCCCTGCATTACACACCTTTCGTTATCCTGCTGTTCGGCTCGGCGCTGCGCCGCTTCGACTCGCAGCTGGAGGATTCGGCCCGCATTCTCGGCGCTCATCGTTATCAGGTGGCTTTGCAGGTCATCCTGCCCTTGATGCGCCCGGCGCTGCTCTCTTCCATGGTGCTGATCTTTGCAAAGTGCCTTGGCGAATTCGGCGTACCCTATGTTCTCGGGCTTCCCGTGAAGTTCGAAGTCCTCTCGACATCGCTGTTCCGCAGCATCGCCTCGCGCCAGACCGGTGTTGCCGGCGTCGTTGCGGCCTCGATCATGCTCATCGGCATCATCACGCTGATGATCGATGCCCGCCTGGTTCGCGAAGCCCGCCGTTTCGTGACGATCGGCTCGAAGGGGTCGATGAACCGGCAAAGCCGCCTCGGCAAAATGCGTCTTCCGGCAACGGGCTTTGCGGCCGCTGTCTTCATTCTCAGCGTCGGCCTGCCTTTGCTCACCCTCGCTCTCTCGACCGTCATGAAGATGCCGGCCAAATTCACGTTCGACAATTTCACGCTCGATTACTGGATCGGCAGCAATCTCAACACGGTGGCCTTGCAGACCGGCGTTCTTTTAAGCCCCGATCTATGGGCAGCCGCGAAGAACACGATGATGATCGTTGGTCTTGCCTCGCTCGCATCTGGCGTCCTCGGCCTTCTGGTCGGGTATGTCGTCATCCGCACGCCGGTGCGCGCCCTGTCGGTCTATCTGCGTCAAGTCACGTTCCTGCCCTATCTTGTGCCCGGCATCGCCTTTGCCGCCGCCTATCTCTCGCTGTTTGCGGTTCCGCGAGGGCCGATGCCGGCGCTCTACGGCACGGTGACGATCCTTATCCTCGCACTGATTGCCGACCAGATGCCCTATGCCTCGCGCGCCGGTATCTCGGCCATGACACAGCTTGGAAAGGACCCGGAAGAGGCAGCACAGATCGCCGGTGCCGGTTGGTTCCGCCGCATGGTCTCGATCGTCATCCCCATCCAGAAGGGATCGCTGGTGACGGGGGTTCTCCTGCCCTTCATCTCGGGCATCAAGGGCTTGAGCCTGTTCGTGATCCTCGCGGTGCCGAGCACGGATGTTCTGACCACCTATTCGCTGCGGCTGGTCGACTACCACTATACGCAGGCCGCAAACGCCGTGGTGCTGATCATCGCTGGCATTGCCTATTTCGGTACCCTGTTGGCCCAGAAGCTGACCCGCACAAATCTTGCAGAAGGACTTGGAAGCTGATGCCTACCATCAACCTGCGCGGGGCGCAGAAGAACTACGGCGTGAATTCCGCAAATGCGGTTTCCGATCTCGATCTCGAAATCCGCGACGGCGAATTCATGTGCCTGCTTGGCCCTTCCGGCTGCGGCAAGACCACGACGCTGCGCATGATCGCGGGTCTTGAAAGCCTCTCCGGCGGTGAAATCCGTGTCGGCGACAGGGTGATAGATTCCGTCAATGACGGCATATTCGTGCCGCCGGAAAAGCGCGAAATGGGGCTCGTCTTCCAGAGCTACGCGCTCTGGCCACATCTGACCATCGAGCGCAACACCGATTTCGGCCTGCGCCTACGCAAGCTGCCGAAAGCCGAGCGGGAGGCACGCGTCGAGCGCGTCATGCAGGCGCTCGACATTGCCAAGTACCGCGACCGTTATCCGTCACAGCTTTCCGGTGGGCAGCAGCAGCGTGTGGCGCTGGCCCGCATGCTTGCCGTCAATCCCGGCGTGCTGCTTCTGGATGAGCCGCTGTCCAACCTCGATGCCCGGCTGCGGCTGGAAATGCGCGCCGAGCTGAAGCGGCTGCACAAGGAGTTCAAGACCACCATCGTCTTCGTGACGCATGACCAGTGGGAGGCAATGACACTTGCAACGACAATCGCCGTCATGAACGAGGGCACGCTCCAGCAGATGGGTACGCCGAACGATATCTACGACCGTCCGGCCAACCGCTTCGTCGCCGAATTCGTCGGCAGTCCGCCGATCAATATCCTGACCTTCGGCCAGCCCGGCGTGTCTGATATCGCCGACAATGCGGAGGCTTATTTCGCAACGCGCTATCCGCAGTTGCGCGGCATCGCCTCGGTCGGCATGCGGCCAGAGGCGATGGGTTACACGGCAAGGTCTGAGGATGTACCGCAGGGCAGCCTCTTCGGTGAAATGACGGTGACCGGCGTGCTTCCGACGGGCGGCAGCTGGATTCTCGAATTGAGGAGCGAGAACCACACGCTGTTCCTGACCACCCATGCCCTGCCGCGCGTCGATAGTGGCGACCGTGTGTTTTTCCACGTGCCTCCCGACGCCCTGCATGTGTTCGACGCAAAAGGGCAACGGATTACCGAAGCGGACGCCGTGCTGAGGAGCAGTAGCTACAACTGACAACGACGAAAAGACTGACAATCGCTTGCTGAAGGAGGAGCAGTATGAAGCGGAAAATGACGGGCGGCCTTAGCCGTCTCCTGTGTGCAACGGCAATTCTGGCAACGTTTGGCGGCGTGGCGAAGGCGGGGGAGCCTTTCGACCTCAACGCCCTGATCGAGGCTGCCAAAAAGGAAAAGCCGATCACCGTCTATGACAGCACGGGCAAGATCGTGGAAATGGCGAAGAATTTCGCCAAGAAGTATGGCGTGGGCGCGGAGGGTGCGAAGGTAAAGGCAACAGCGCAGCTGGAGATGGTCATCCGCGAGGCGCGGGCCAACAATATTCAGGGTGACGTCTCGATCATCAGCGATGCCCCGGCGGCGATGGCACAGCTTATTCCAATGGGCTTTGTTGAAAGCTGGTTGCCGCCGGATCTCGCTGGCAATATTCCGCCGGAATATCAGGATCCGCTGACCGTCGTCACCAGCGCCAATGTCTGGGCCTACAATACCGAGCTTTTCGACAAATGCCCCGTTTCCAATATCTGGGAACTGACCGACCCGAAGTGGAAGGGCAAGGTGGCGATGCAGGATCCGCTCGGCAAGGCATCCTATGTCGACTGGTTCAACCAGATGGCTAAGCATGGCGATGGGGAGGTGAAGGCGGCCTATAAGGCGCTTTACGGCAAGGACCTCGAGACCGCAGAGTCAAGCGCGACAGCGGCCTGGGTCAAGGCACTTGCCGCCAACGCGCCGCTGCTGACCGATGCCGATGCAGCGGCGGAGGAAGCCGTTGGCACGCCTGGCCAGAAGCAGCCCTTCATGGGCCTCATCAGCTCGGCGAAGTTTCGCGATAATGCCGACAAGGGCATGAAACTCGGCCTCTGCAATGAGCTGAAGCCGTGGATCGGCTGGCTTTATCCAGGTGTCGGCCTGATCACCACGGGCACGGATAGCCCCAATGCTGCAAAGCTCTTCATTCACTACGTCATGACTGCTGAAGGCATCGCGCCGCAGGCGATCGACGGCAAGATGTCCACCAACAAAGACGTAAAACTGCCCGCCGACGAACCTTCGGGTATCGGCGCCGTGCTCGACCGCGTTCTGCCCTACAGCATGGCCACCAGCCTGGAAGACTGGGATGCGCGCGAAACCTGGCAGGACTTCTGGCGCGTGAATTACAAGAAATAATGGGGGGACCGACACAGTGAATATCATGACCAAGAACCGATGTGGTGGCGAGCGGCGGCGGCGGATGGCGGCTTCAGCCCTTTCCCTTATCTTCTCGCTGGCGCTTGGCGGTGCTGCCCACGCGCAGGACGCCTTTAATCTCGATGCGCTCATCGACGCCGCGAAGAAGGAAAAACCGATCACCGTTTATGCGGTGACCGGCAAGATCGTCGACACCGCACAGGCCTTCACCGCCAAATATGGCGTGCAGGCAAGCGGCAAGAAAGTGAACGAGGCAACTCAGGTCGAGTTGATGATCCGCGAACATCGCGCCGGCAATGTCGTCGGCGATGTCAGCGTCGCAACGGATGTCGCCTCCGCCATGGGGGAACTTCTGCCGGAAGGCATTGCCACCAGCTGGTCGCCACCGGATATGGAAAGCGATATTCCGCAAAAGCTGCGCGATCCGCTCGTGGTCGTTTCGGATCCGCATGTGTGGACCTACAATACCGAGAAATACGACAAATGCCCGGTCACCAACATCTGGCAGCTGACGGAGCCGCGTTGGAAGGGCAAGCTTGCCATGCTCGATCTCTTCGACAAGCCGCTTTATGCCGACTGGTTCAACCAGATCGAAACCCATCATGATGCCGATGTCGCCAAGGCCTATGAGGAGCTCTACGGCAAGAAGCTGGAAACGGGCGAAAAAAGCGCGACGGCTGCCTGGGTGAAGGCCTTTGCCGAGAACGCTCCCCTGCTGACGGACTCGAGCACGGTTGCCGATGCGGCGGGCGCTCCGGGACAGACCGATCCCTTTTTCGTCATCACCTCGGCGGCGAAATACCGCGATAATGAGGCCAAGGGGCTGAAGCTCGGTCTTTGCAGTGGCGTCAAACCGTTTTCCGGGTTCCTCTATCCCGGCTTCGGCCTGATTGCCGGGCAGACCAAAAGCCCGAATGCTGCAAAGCTCTTCCTTCACTATCTGATGACGGAAGAGGGCATCTCGCCGCAGACGGTCGATGGCAAAATCTCCGGCAACACGAAAATCGGTCTGCCGGCGGACGAACCATCGCGGGTAGCCGATCATCTCGACGAGTTGATGGCCTTTGATGCCGCAACGGCGGCCGACGACCTCGACAAGCGCGAAGGCTGGCAGGATTTCTGGCGTGTGAACTACAAAAAATAACGGCAGGGCAGGCGCGAGCCTGCCTTGCCTTTTCCTTGGGAGGGGAACGATGAGAAGAAGCAGATTTTTACCGATGACGGCGATAGCCATCGCCGTTGCAGGCTTATCCGCAATGGGGGCTGCAGCCGAAGAAACCTTCGATCTCGATGCGATCTTGGCGGCGGCGAAGCAGGAAAAGCCGATCAATATCTACGACAGCACCGGCAAGATCGTGGAGATGGCCGACAAGTTCAGCGCCAAATACGGGTTAAAGGCGACAGGCGTGAAGGTTTCCGCCAACAGCCAGCTGGAAATGATCATCCGCGAAAGCCAGTCCGGCAATGTGCAGGGCGACGTGGTGCTGATCACCGATGCGCCATCGGCGCTCGCGCAGCTTCTGCCAGCGGGTTTTGTCGAGAATTACCTGCCGGGCGACATGGTTGCGAAAATCCCGGCCCAGTTCCAGAACCCGCTGGCAATCTCCACCAACGCCAATGTCTGGGCTTACAATACGGAAGCCTATGATAAATGCCCGGTGACCAACATCTGGGAACTGACCGAGCCGAAATGGAAAGGCAAGGTCGCCATGGTCGATCCTTTGAGCAAGAGCACCTATACGGACTGGTTCAACCAGCTCGAAGCCCACGGCAACGAGAAGGTGGCGGCCGCCTACAAGGCCCATTTTGGCAGGGATATCGAAAAGGATGCGGCCGCAGCCTGGATCAAGGCGCTGGCGCAGAACGGCCCGCTTGCCACCGATGGCGATGACCCGGTGGCAGAGGCCGTCGGCGCACCCGGCCAGAAGCAGCCCTTCTTCGGCCTGCTCAGCTCTGCCAAGTTCCGCGACAATGCCGACAAGGGCTACAAGCTCGGCCTCTGCACTGGTCTCGATCCCTGGGTCGGCTGGACCTACATCAAGCTTGGGCTCATCGCCTCCAAGACCAAAAGTCCGAACATGGCGAAACTCTTCGTCCACTACATACTGACGGAAGAGGGCATCGCACCGCAGATGAAGGACGGCAAGCTGCCGACCAATATCGACATCAAGATGCCGGCTGACGAGCCGTCGGGGCTGATGAAGGTTGCCGACAGGCTGATGGGTTACGAGTCCGCCACCGGCCTCAACGATTTCGATCGTCGCGAGGAATGGCAGGATGTCTGGCGCGTCAACTACAGGAAATAATCCAGGCTGGCGCGGTCCTGCCGCGCCGGTCCCTCCTTTGCGAAAAAAATAGACTGGATACGCCGATGCAAAGCCCTTCTTCGACTGAAAACAAATCTGGAAATGAGGAGGCGCTTTCCCGCTCGGTGCGGCTGATGAAAATCGCCGAAGCGGCGGCGCGTGCCGTGCGCGATCCGCTGCTGGTGGCATTCCGCTCTGATATGGCGGTGGATTACAAGGTCGATCTCCACGACATCGTCACCATTCACGACAAACGCGCCGAAGCCGCGATCCGCGCCGTCATTCTCGAACGGGAGCCGAATTCGGCGATCATGGGCGAAGAGGGTGGCCAGATCGGCAACGGCGAGGTGCAATGGTATGTCGATCCGATTGACGGCACGGCGAATTTTGCCCGTGGCCTTGCCTTCTGGTGCGTATCGATTGCCGCCGTCATCGGTGGGGAAGCCGTTGCCGGCGTGGTGTACGACCCCGTGACTGACCAGATGTTTTCCGCCGACCTCGAGGCTTCTTATCTCAACGGCGACAGGCTGCGCTCCCGCAGCGTCGCAGATGAAACCCGGGCGACGCTTATCACGGGCTATCCGGTCTCGCGCGATTTCCGGCTGGATGGGCGGGATGCGGCGCTTTCCAATTTCGGTGCGCTTGTCGAGACCTTTTCGACGCTGCGCCGGCCCGGCAGCGCTGCACTCAGCATCGCGCATGTGGCGGCTGGCTGGACAGATGCTGCTGCGGGCTTCGGCGTCAACGCCTGGGATGTGGCAGCAGCCATCCTCATTCTCAAGAATGCCGGGGGAACATACGAGCCGCTGACCTTGGGGAAGGTGGCGGAGGGGTCGGCCGATTTTCTCTGCCCCGGCTATATCGCTACGGGCGAGGGGGCGAATTACCAGACATTGCAGCGGGTGGCGCGATCCATATCCGCAAGCCGCATAGCCAGGGCAGCGATCTCGCCAAGCCAGACGGCTGCAAACGCCTGAACAAGCAAGGACATGACGGCCGCCACATCGGCGCCGATGGAGACAAGACATGCCGCAACCGGAAAAGACCCTATCCCGCGAACAGGAAACCGGCGAATTGCCGAAGCTCAGCCGCATCTATGAGCGGCATCCTCTTTATGGCGTCGATCTCTTCATTTCAGGTAAGGAAGGCGCCAGCGATCTGAAGCTTCTGCGTGAAAACGGCATCACCACCGTCGTCAATTGCGCCGTCAATCTCGACTTCAACTTCGTGGAGCAGCCGCAGATCGTTTCCGATCATGAAGGCAGCGTCTATGGACCCGGCGAAATACGTTATTACAAGATCGGCCTGATCGACGGCGATGGAAATCCCGATACCCAGATGGTTGCGGCCCATTACATCCTGCGGGCGGCGCTCGAACAGATACTGCCCGACAAGCCGTCCTATCCCCGGCGCGAGCGCGGCAGCGTGCTGATCAATTGCCGCGGCGGCCGCTCGCGTTCCGTCGCCGTTGTTGCGCTCTTTCTGCATATGACGTTGCCGGTGGAATTCCCGACGCTCGACGATGCCATCAGCTTCGTACGCGTGAAGCGTGAGCTGCCTGAAAACGAATGGTACAAGGCGCCGAAACCGGTGCTTGCGGAAGCAGCCCGCCGCGCCGCCGGCTGGATTACCACGATCGATGCCGCCCACTAGAGCGGAGGACGGTTTTCACCGGTCGGCCGCTTGCTTGGTGACGCAAATGTGGAGACGGGCCGTGGCTTGCACGTCACGTCGCCATTTCGAAACGGGTTCGGGATTTTTCCAGCTCACGCCTCGGGAAGCGTGGTGTTCCAGACCCGGACCTTTTCAATGTTTCTGTCCGAGCAGGAAACGATCTCGAACTCGAACCCGTCGCCGGAAACACGTTCGCCGATCTCGGGAAGGCGATTGAGGCGCCAGAGGATGTAGCCGGCGACGGTGGAGTAACGATCGTCCTCGTCCACCAGATCGATATCCAGCAGATAGGATACCCGTCTCACGTCGACAGCGCCGTCCAGCAGCCAGGAACCGTCCTCTGCCCGTTCCGAAATCTGCGATTCCTCGCCCTCATCCGGAAATTCGCCGGCGATAGCCTCGAGAATGTCGGTAGGCGTCGTTATTCCCTGAAGCGTGCCGTATTCGTCGACGATGACGGCCATCTGGAGCGGGGATTTGCGCAGCTGCTCCATGACCTGCAACGCGGTGGCGCTTTCATGCACGACGAGGGGTTGGCGCAGCGAGCGCTCTAGGTTCAATTTGCCGTCATGCAGAAGATCGCGCAGCAAGTCCCTTGTTGCGGCGACACCGAGGAACGAATCCAGCTTGCCCTGCGCGAGCATCAGGCGGGAATGGTCGAGTTCCAGCAGGCGGTTCCTTAGCGTATCGTGGTCGGCGTCGACATCGAGCCAGTCGATTTCCGTCCGTGGCGTCATGATTGATACTACCGGGCGCTCGGCAAGCGTAAGGACACCGCGGATCATGTCCTTTTCCTCGGATTTGAACAGGTCGCTTCGTGCCGCCTGTGCCGCGATGACGTCGGCTGTCTCGCCAAGGGACTGTTCTTCGCCGACACGGCCGCCCAGAAGCCGCAGAATGGCATCGGACGTCCGCTCACGCATATCACCGGCGGTGATACGTCTTTCGCGATTGCGCCTGCCAATCTGGTTTGCCGCCTCGATGAGCACGGAAAAGCCGATTGCGGCATAGAGGTAACCCTTGGGAAGGTGGAAGCCGAAGCCTTCGACGATCAGGCTGAAGCCGATCATCAACAAGAAGCCGAGGCAGAGAATGACCACGGTGGGGTGTTTCGACACGAAGCTCATCAGCGGCTTCGATGCTGCCATCATCACGGCCATGGCCACGCAGACGGCGGTAATCATCACCCAGAGATTGTTGACCATGCCGACGGCGGTGATGACGCTGTCGAGCGAGAACACGGCATCAAGCACGACGATCTGCACGATCACCTGCCAGAAGACGGCATGGACGACCTTGCCCTGTTTTGGCTTATGCGCGCCCTCCAGCCGTTCGTGCAGTTCCATCGTTCCCTTGGCGAGCAGGAACGCACCACCGAGAATGAGGATGAGGTCGCGCCCGGAGAAGGAGAAGTCCGCGACCTGAAATAGCGGCCGCGTCAACGTCACGATCCATGAAATCGAAAACAGCAGCAGAATGCGCATGACAAGCGCCAGCGACAGACCGACGATCCGCGCCTTGTGGCGTTGATGCGGCGGCAGCTTGTCGGCGAGGATCGCGATGAAAACGAGGTTGTCGATACCGAGGACGACTTCGAGGACGATAAGGGTAACGAGGCCGATCCAGATATTTGGATCTGCGAGGAATTCCATGGTCAGGGGCCTTTATGGGAACGGGCGCGAACGCAAAAAGCCCCGGACTGAACATCCGAGGTTGAAACCCGTTTCGTTGAAGAAAACAAGAAAGGACGAGGCTGGCTTCGCTTTACGCAAGCCAGCCTCGTTCGGTGTCGACTATCGTCGGTACTGTCGCCTTCGTCAGGCATATCGCGGAATTATCCCACTATCAGTCAATTCATGTGCACGTGGCAGTAGCAGATTCCGGGCGGTCGGGGAAGCGTTTTGCGTGCATCATCCTTTGCGAGGCAGATTTGCAATCCTCCCTGCAAGGGCATTATCGCGTTTTTTCACCGATATCCGAGGTGGTTCGCTTGTCGATGGCCTTGCCATCGAGGATGCCTCTCAGAACGTCGAGGCGCTCGTTGATAAGCCATCCATAGTAGTTTTCAACCGGCAGCAGGTTCTTTGCGCCTGCATCCACGGCCGTCCGCAGGCGTTCGGCGCGACGCCGGGGTTGGCCGACATTGTAGAGAGTGGCGGTGATGCCGGGATTGCCGGAAATGTCGAAGCCTTTTTCCCTGTAGGCGTCGATGGAATCTCGAAGGATAGCGGCGATGTAGATGATGCTCCGGTCAGGATCCATGACGTCACGGTAGATCTCTTTCGGCCTGTCGGCGGAGAGTTTCGGCAGACCACTGGTTCTGTTTACGAGATCGGTAACCTGCAGCGCCGTCAACGGGCTGATCTGGCCAAGACCAAAGGTCTGTCCGGCATAGAAGGGCTGGAAGAAGGCCCGCTGGAACGAAATCGCTTCATAGCTCACGCCATCGACGACCTTGCCGCGGAAACTTGCATCCCAAACGATATCGCGGCAGCTCCATTGCTCGGATGTCGTGGCAAGCGTCGCGCAGGAGCGGAATTCCGGACGCTCGAGAAACGTCTTCAGGGCAACGCCCTGATAGCTGAATTTTATATCGAGTTCCGCATAGGAAATGGCCTTGACGTAATATGTCTGAAGGCGGTCCACGGCGGTGACGTTGAAAGTGTGTTCGCCAACGATGGCGCCGACGATGTGGATAGGATCGATGCCATAGGCCGCTCCCGCCTTCCTGATCTTGCCGAGTAGACCGGGTTCGCTGTTTAGAAGATCGACCGTCTTGCGGAATTTTTCCTCATAGGTCGTGGAAAACGCCCTGGTCCTGATCGCCGAGGCCTGAGGTATTTCCGGCTGTTGGGCGGAGCGGTTTCCGGGAGGTACGACGACCATCTGCTGCGCTGCGGCATTTGAGGGCAGGCAGGCCAGTGCCAGAATGACAGCGGCCGCGCGGGTGGTCTTCGCAAACAGGCTCATGCAGCGTTCTCTAATATATGGATTACTATTGCGTGACGGCCTCTTCATAGGCAGGCCGCCCCGGCGTGGCAAGTTCCCGCTGCTCACTTTACCGTTGCTGGCCGTTCAGATGCCGTGGCTACCCCGGCGTTATCCCAGTCAACGCCGCTCCTTGTCGGGACCATAGGGAGCGGAATTATCGGGTTCGTTAAAAGTCGAGCATTTTGTTTCATGTGAACTCAAATCGCCACCGGTAGGTCATGTCGTCAGGAGACGAACATGACCCATCTCATCAAATTGCTGCAAGCATGTTTCATTCTGGCCGTCGCGGGTTTCGCTGCGCCGGTGCAGGCGTCTCCTTCGATGCAGACTGGCAAGTTCACGTCGCAGCCCATCGGGCATTACGATTTCTGCAAGCGGCATACGGATGAATGTCAGCCGGTCAGGGAAATGCCGCCGCTCAGTCTTACGCCTGATGTCTGGGCTACCCTTGTTTCGATCAACAGCGCAGTCAATATCGAAATCGACCAGCGTTCCGACATGGAAGTGTGGGGTTACGAGGACTATTGGGAGTATCCCTATAACGGCGCGGGAGACTGCGAGGACCTCACGCTGGAGAAACGGAAACGGCTTATGGATGCCGGTTTCCCGGTTTCCGATCTGCTGATCACCGTTGTCCGGGACGAAAAAGGCGATGGCCATGCCATCCTCACGGTAAGAACGGACCGCGGAGATTTCATTCTCGACAATATGAAATCGAAGATCTTTCGCTGGGACGAAACGCCCTATACCTATCTCAAGCGTCAATCCACGGAACATGCCGGTCGGTGGGTGGATATTGAAGGCTCCGGTTCGCCCGCCATCGCCGCCCGCGAGGTTGGCCGGGCCACCGCCACCTCCGCAACCGCGCGCCGCAACATCCTCGACATCATCATGGGGCGCTGAAGCTTTCACCTCGTTGCGGATCGGAAAGCCCCGAAGGGCCGCCCGGTCCGGATATGCCCCATGGTTCGTTTCACCGGCCTCCGAGGCCGGCTCCGGTTTCTTCATCAAATAAATGCAGGTCGGTCGGGTTGATGTCGAGGCCGACGACTTCGCCGCTCCTGACCTCACTGCGTCCCTGTATAGCGATGACCACTTCGGTCGATGTGCCAAGGGTGAGGAAGGTGGCCGAACCTGTGGTTTCCACGGCCGAAACAGGTAACGTCAGCGCCGCGCCGGTTGCGGTTCGACATCGGATGTGTTCCGGCCTGATACCAACGATGACACGCTTGCCGGGCGATAAGGGAGCCGGGTTTTTGATGGACTGCTGCGGCTCGCCTTCACTGAAACGAAGCTGAAGCGCCGCGCCGTCCGGGCTGACCGTTGCCGGAATGAAATTCATTGCCGGTGAACCGATGAAGCCAGCAACAAAACGATTGACCGGGCGGTCGTATAATTCCAGTGGCGTGCCCTGCTGTTCGATCACGCCGTCGCGCATGACGACGACGTGATCCGCCATCGTCATAGCCTCTATCTGGTCATGGGTGACATAGACCGAGGTGGCGTGCAAGCGGTCGTGCAACGCTCGGATTTCCTTGCGCATGTGCACACGCAGGGCCGCGTCTAGATTGGAGAGCGGTTCGTCGAACAGGAATGCCTGCGGGTTGCGGATGATCGCGCGGCTCATCGCCACACGCTGGCGCTGCCCGCCGGAAAGTTCGCGCGGATAGCGCTTCATCAGCTTTGACAGGCCTGTGGTGGCTGCAACCTCCTCTGCCGCCTTGCGGGCTTCCGATTTTGCCACGCCGCGCATGCGCAGCGAGTAGGTCAGGTTCTCCTCCACCGTCATGTGCGGGTAGAGCGCATAGGACTGGAACACCATCGCCACATCGCGCTTGCGCGGCGGCACACCGTTCATCAAAGTGCCTGCAATACGCATGTCGCCGCTCGATATGGTTTCCAGCCCTGCCAGCGAACGCAGCAAGGTGGACTTTCCGCAACCGGACGGGCCGACGAGGGCGACGAAGGTGCCCTTCTTGATGGAAAGATGGATGTTCTTCAGCGCGTGGAAGGCGCCGTAATATTTGTTTACGCCGGAAAGTTCGATCTGAAGGGTCATTTTAACGCTCCCGATGTCAGGCCGGAAACGATGCGGCGCTGCAAGAGAATGAACAGGGCAAGAATGGGCGTCACATACATGGTCGCATAGGCCATGATGTTGTTCCATTCGCTGGTGTTGGGGCCCATGAAGGAATTGAGGCCGACACTGGCAGGCTGCAATTCAGCCGCCTGGATCATCGATTTCGAATAGACGAATTCCCCGAATGCCTGCATGAAAATGAGAATGGCGCTGACGAGAATGCCGTTTCTGGCAAGCGGCAGCACGATGTTGAAGAAGGCGCCGACGCGGGAATTGCCGTCCACAAGCGCTGCCTCTTCCAGCTCCTGCGGCACCGCCATGAAGGTTGCGCGCACCAGCACCACGAAGAAGGGCATGCTTTTCGCCGCAATGGCGAGAATGACCGACAGGCGGGGATAATCCAGCAGACCCATTTGCGAGAAGCCGACGAAGATCGGCGTAATCATAAGGGACGCCGGCAGAACCTGCAGCATGAGGATGAGGAAGAGGCCGATATCAACCCAGACGTTGCGATAGCGCGCCAGCACATAGGCGCAGCCAACGCCAAGCACGGTGATGAGCGCCACGGCACTTGAAGCGATGAGCACCGAATTCCACAGATAACGGCCCATATTGCGGCTTTCCCAGACATAGGCATAGGTCTGCCATTGCGGATCGGCCGGCCAGAAGCCCGGCGGGTTCGCAAACATCTCCGAGCCGCTTTTCAGCGAGGTCAGATACATCCAGTAGAGCGGAAAGAGATAGATGACGGCAAGCACGATGGCGATTGCCAGCATCAACCGGTTGCGGGTCGTGATACTCATCCGCGCACCTCATGCCGTGTCGAGCGCACATAAACGACGGAAGCCAGCATGACGAAAACGATCATGATGACGGAGATCGTCGCGCCCTTGCCGAAATCATATTGCCGGAACGAAAGATCCCAGGCCCAATATTGCGCCACGTTGGAACTGTTGTTGGGCCCGCCATCGGTGATGGCGGCGAAAAGATCGAACTGCTGAAGCGTGAAGATCAGGCCGAGCGAGATGATCGCGCCGATGGTGGAACGCATCATCGGCAGGGTGATGGTGTAAAAACGCTGCCAGGCGTTCGCGCCATCCAGCTCCGCCGCTTCGTAGAGATCGCCGGGGATGGAGGCGAGGCCGACAGAAAGAAGGATCATGTTGAACGAGGTGCCGAGCCAGATATTGGCGATGACCACGGCCCAGAGCGAAAAATTCGCGTCCGATCGCCAGAAGATATTGCCTGAGATCATGCCGCTTTCCCGCAGGAAGAAATTCAGCACGCCGAAATCGCCTGACAATATCCAGTTCCAGATCGCGCCGACGACGAGGCCGGGCATGACCCAGGAAACGAGGAACAGCCCGCGCAGCCAGGTGGCGCCGGGAAAGTTAACCCAGAAGAACAGCGCCAGACCGAAGCCGATGGCAAATTGCCCGGCAATCGAGGTGACGACAAAGGTGACGGTGTTGAAAAGGATCGGCAATGTTTCCGGTTGCCGGAACAGGTCGATATAATTCTTGAAGCCGACGAAGGGGCGCACGAAGGTGCCCAGGCTGAACATGTCGACTTCCTGAAAGCTCATGACGATGTTGTAGATGAGCGGCAGGCCCGCCATGACGAACAGGAAGCCCAAAGGAAATGCGACGAGGATGAGGTCGAAACCACGACCGTCGCTGACGCTGGAAAACAGTTTTTTCATGAAACATCCTCACAAGCTCCGATCGGGGCCGCCGCTGCATAAAGCAGCAGGCAGCCCCACCGGGAGGAACCCCTTGGATGGGGCCGGGTGAACCCGGCCGCCCGCCCAGACAGATCAGCCTTCGATCAGCTTTATCTTTTCAGCGGCCTGATCGAGCGCGGCCTTCGGCGTCATCTGACCCGACAGGGCGCCCTGGATAGCGTCCTGGATCGCCTTGGAAATCTTCGGCCATTCAGGCGAGGGACCACGCGGCTGCGCATATTTGAGTTGCTCGATAAAGGTCTTGAGCGCTTCGTCCTTCAGCGCGTTGCCGGTGGGCGGAACGGGAATATCGGAACGCGCCGGCAATTGCCCGAAGTTCTTGAACATGTCCTTGTCCTGCGAGGCGAAAAATTCGATGGCCTTGAAGGCTTCGGCGGGATGTTTGCTCTTGGAGAAGATCGCCCAGTTATAGTCGCCCATGGCCGAAGACCGCGGCGCGTCCGGCGTCGGAACCGGCAGTAGCGTCACGCCCCAGTCGAACTTGGCGTCCTTGAGCATGCGGTCGATTTCCCAAGGACCGGAGATCGCCATGGCCGCGTTGCCGGCGTTGAAGGTGGCGGTGGAATCCCACTGGCTGCGCGTCAGCGTATCCGGCGAGGCCAGCTTTTCACTGAGAAGGGTCTTCCATGTTTCAAGCGCCTTCACCGCGCCATCGGTATTGATGTTTTTGTAGGTGGCGCCGGCCATCTGCGCCCATGGCAGAAACTGGAAGGTGCCCTCCTCGTTGGCCTTGGCGCTGAAGCTGATGCCGTAAACATTCTTGGCGGGGTTGGTCAGCTTGCGGGCAGCTTCCACAAGCTCGTCCCAGGTCTGCGGCGGTTTTGCCGCATCGAGACCGGCTGCCTTGAACAGGTCCTTGTTGTAATAGAGTGCGATCGTATTCGTCGCCTTCGGAACGCCGAAATATTTGCCGTCCCATGTTACGGATTTCAGCGGACCCGGAAAATAGTTTGCCGTCTTGATGACGTCCGACTTCGCAATCATATCCGTCACGTCAAGAAACGCGCCACGTGCGGCGAACATGGCGTGGTTTGGGTTGTCGATGGCGATGATATCGGGCGCGTTGCCGGTCGAGTAGGCGCGCATGGATTCGCTCACCACATCATCGAACTGCAATTGCCGGTATTCGATCTTGATGCCGTTATTGAGCTTGTTGAACTCGTTCACGAGGTTGGGTGCCGGCTGGATGTCCCTGTCCAGCGACCACAGGGTCAAGGTCACATCTTCCGCATGCGCCACCATCGCACCGGCGGATACGCCTGCCAGAACAAGCGTACCGGCGATCATGCATTTCGCGATACCCATAATAATCTCCTCCTCTTGGTTATCGTCTCTGCAATTACTGGAAGCCTTCTCCCAAAGGCTTCCATTCCTCAGGTGGGATCGACGACAAAATCGCCGCCCCGGCAATGTTTCAGATAGTTCAGGCCGTGTACCTGTCCCGTCATTTCCAGCGTGTCGCGATAGACGGGGTCATGCCAGCCTTCGATGTCGATCGAGCCGGACCAGCCGGCCAGGCGCAGTTCCGAAATAATGTCCGTCCAGTTGCTGTCGCCGAAGCCCGGCGTGCGCATGAAGACGAATTTTTCCTTGCCGAAAATCCCATGCTCACGAATGACATCCCAACGAATGGTCGCATCCTTGCCGTGCACGTGGAAAATCTTGTCCGCCCATTTGCGGATCTGCGGCAGCGGATCGATGAGATAAACTATCTGGTGGCAGGGTTCCCATTCGATGCCGATATTCTCGTCCGGCGTTTCGTTGAACATCAGTTCCCACGCATCCGGATTATGGGCGATGTTCCAGTCGCCGGTTTGCCAGTTGCCATCCATGGCGCAATTTTCAAAGGCGATCTTCACGCCCTTGTCCCCTGCGCGTTTGGCAAGCTCGCTCCAGATTTCCTTGTAACGGGGCAGGCTCTCGGGCAGCGGCCTTCCGCGCAGGCGGCCGGTGAAACCGGCAACGCAGGTGGCACCGAAGTGATGAGCATTGTCGATGCAGTCTTTCCAGCCCTGCAAGGTCTGAAGGTCGATTTCCGTTTCCTCCAGCGGATTGCCGAACATGCCGAGCGTGCCGATGGTGATGTCGCGGTCACCGATCGCGTCAAGTGAACGCTTGCCAAGCTCGGCAAGGTCCTGGCCGTTGGTCGTCTGCCAGAAGAACGGTTCGAAGCTCTCGAAACCAAGATCGGCTATCTGCCCGATGCGTTCAGCTGCCTGTCCCTTGGTGGCGCTGACCATGGTGCCGATGCGGATGGATTTTGCCGGATTGCTCACGTCTGTCGGTCCTTATGCTGCGATGGAAACGCGCTGGCCGATGCGGGCGCTTTCAATCGCGCCGATCACCATTGCCAGGCTGTTGATGTTGTCGAAGGAGGCCGTTTCCGGCATCTGGCCGGTATGGATGGATTGAAGAAACGAGAGTATGACGCTGGCGTGGCCGTGCGTATCCTTCTCGGAAATACTGTCGGAAACGTTTACGGTCTTGAATCCGCGTAGAAGACCCGGCTCTTCGCCGGCGACGGATGCGGAGAAATTGTCTTCGCCGTCCCAGAGGATCATGCCCTTGGAGCCAATCAGCCGCCAGCGGGCTTCCCAACTGGTTCTTTCGCCTTCCGCGCACCAGGAGCCGCGATAGGTGAAGACCACATCGTTGGAGAATTCGAATATGGCATTGGCGCTTGCCCCGTGGGCGTACCAGGAGCCTGCCGGATTTTTCTCCACGCAAAACACGTAGAGCGGCTTTTCATCGGCGACGAAACGCGCCGCATCGAAAGTGTGGATCGCCATGTCGAGAAGAAGAACGTTCTTCATCTCCTCGCGGAAACCGCCGAAATGGGGTCCGAGGAAAAAGTCGCAGTGAATGGCCGTCAAATCACCGATAATGCCGTCTTCCACGGCCCGGCGCAGCCGCCGGATGCCGGAGATAAAGCGCCGGTTTTGCACTACAGCATGAATTTTTCCGGCCTTTTCCGCCAGTTCCACCAGCTTTTCGGCTTCTTCCATCGAGGCCGCAAGCGGCTTTTCGCTGAGCACATGACACCCGGCTGCAAGACCGGTTGCAACCACGGCATACCGTGCCTGCGGGATGACGACATCGAACAGGATGTCGGCTTTGGTCCGTGCGAGAACATCGCGGAGATCGACGCCGATGATGACGTCGGTGAGGGAGAATTCTTCGGCAAGCGCGCGTGCCGTGTCTTCGTTCAGATCGACGAACCCGACTATCTTGATCGCGCCGAGAATGTCCGGCGTCGATTGAATGGCGCGCAGCCAGCCTTTGGCCATAGCTCCGCACCCGCATAAAACGGCATTATATGTCATCTTCTCTCCCCGGTCTCTGGGCAAACTCCTCTTTGCGCAGAGCGTCGTAAACGTTTACGACACTAGGATGATCATGTTAGATATGTCAATACCGTTATTGGGGACGCATATTTCGTACCCGGCTCAGGAGGGGGAGTGCATGAAAGGAATTCGTCAGCTTGCCGATTATCTGGAGATATCGATAGGCACCGTTTCCCGTGCCTTGAACGGCAAGCCCGACGTTAACGAGGAGACGCGGCGGCGTGTTCTGGAGGCGGCGGAAAAACTTGGCTATGTCGCAAACCAGTCAGGCCGCAGCCTCAGGCAGGGGACGACTAACGTCATCGGCCTGATGACCGGCAGCGACGCGCAGACGGTGGAGAACTCCGACAACTTCTTCATGGGAGTGACGGATGGTTTGCAAAGCGTGTTTTCCGCTCACAATCTCGATCTTATCGTTCTGCCGTGTCCCGGTGAGGAAGACCCGGACGAATATCTAAAGCGCATGGTGGCGCGCCGCATGGTGGATGCGATGATCATTTCCTCGACCCGCCGTGTCGATAAGCGTGTCGATTTTTTAAAGCAGACCCGCTTGCCTTTCGTAACGCTCGGCCGCACCTCTTCCAGCGCCGATCATGCGTGGATCGATCTCGATTTCGAGGAGGTTGCGCGCAGTGCCGTCAACCGGCTCGCCGCTGCCGGTCATCGTACCATTGCGGTTGCTGCACCCGATAGCGACGTCAATCTCGGTTATGTTTTCATGGACGGGTACCGGCGCGGACTGGAGGAGAACGGCATTGCTTACGATCCCTCTCTGGTCATCCGGGCGAAATCGAGCGAGCAGGGCGGATATCACGCCGCCAGCGAGTGGCTACAGATGCGGCCGCGGCCAACCGCGCTTGTGCTGATCTATGAGCTGATGGCCCTTGGCCTTTATCGCCGTCTGGCGGAAGTGGGACTGAAACCGGGACGGGATCTTGCGGTCATCGGTTTTCGTGATGGTCCACGCGGCCAGTTTCTCGAACCGCGATTGACCAGTTTCCGCATGTCCCTGCACGATCTCGGTGTAATGGTAGCCCAGACGCTTCTGTCTACAATGCCGGCTTATGCGCCGTTTTACCCAAATCAGGCGCGTTACTGCGTCTGGCCGATGCAGCTTGTCGCTGGAGAGAGCGACCCAGGCCCCCCATCATTATAGGCGTGGCGTCAAAGCTTGTGGTCTCGAATGGTCGCAACGCCGAACGGATTGAATTTATATTCGTCCTCCTCATACCGCGTGTCATCGGACAGGTCGGCACGACGATCCTTCACGGCCGCTTCAACGCCGTCGCGGGTCATTTGATCGGCAATATCGTCAATCAGCGCGGCGATCTTCAGTTGCTCGCTATTGGTTGAGGGCTGCTGCTGGTCTTTTCGGGTGAAGTGTATCTCCACGTCAGGCAATCCGACCAGATGAAAGCCGACGCTCCCCATTCCGTCGGCATCGCCGCCGATGGGCCGGCGCGCGAAGGCTAGACGGCAGGTTCTGGCGAATGCCAGGGCGTCGTTTGCGGCCGCGTTACGGCGCGACTGTTCAAAGAGTTCCTTCCACCGCTGCACGCCATGGGCAACGCCGGCGCTTTCACCCTTTACGGCAACTGCGCCACTATCGAGCATGTGGTGCACGAACATCAGGGCTTTACCGCAGGTCGCCACGGCTGTTTCTGCGGCCATTGACGGGCCAAGCACATAAAGAACCGAGCCGTGGCCTGCGACTGCCTCCTCGTCACTCTCCTGATAGGCGTCCGGCTCGACACGATCCCAGCAGACATTGAAGGAGCGTTCCATCCTGTCGTCCGGTTCATCCTGCGAATAATCCTCATCGAGACTGAAATCGCCGGCAAATTTATCGATAGCGGCGCGAGCGCTCTGCCGCAGCGCTGCCAGACCATTTTCCGGGCCAAGAAAACAAAGGACATGCCGGGGTTTGTATTCGGAGCGGGATTGGGCAACTGCCGCAACGTTGCTCGCGGCCTTGCCGACAGACGGTCTTCCCAGCACAAGGCCACCTAAAAGCGCGAGAACGCCACGACGCTCTGAATTCATCCCATTCCCCCCACGGCTCCCCTAAACAGGATCGAGGACTTTTATACCGGTACGGGCAAGTCTGACCATATCAAATACGTTGATCTATTTTTTGCAGGGCCCGACTTTTCGCAGGCGAACAGCAAAGCCTCAAGGTTGCGGCAACAACACGCCGACTGCGAATTCTTCGTCCGTTGTCGTGTGGCCAATCTGCGTTTTGCGATATTCGCTGGGGCTGAAGCCGCGCTCGGCACGAAGTGTGCGGGAAAGGTGTGGGGCGTCGCAAAACCCGGTGGCGAGCGCAATCTGGGTGATCGGGTCACGCGTGGTGCGCAGGAGGGAAAGGGCGCGGTCGAGCCGCAGCTCAAGATAGACCTTGGAGGGCGTTGCTTTCAGGTCTCCAAGGAAACGCCGTTCGAGGCTGCGTCGGCCAAGGCCGAGATCGCGCGCAAGTTCGAGCACGGTTCTCGGAACCTCGATGTTCTGCTGCATGCGCAGGATCGCCTTTCTGACCAGGGGATCGGTTGCCGTTCTGGTGCTCTGCTGGCCGGGCTGGGGTTTTTCGCCGCTGAGCGCACTGTCGATCATCATGATATTGAGGCTTTTGATGGCGGCCGACTGGCCGACATGGCGCTCCACAAGGAACGCCGCCAGATGCGCAGCACCATGGCCGCCCGAACAGGTCAGGCGGTTACGATCTATGACGAAGAGCTGGTCGGAGACCATCTGCTCGGCGTCGAACCGGTCGAGAAAATCCTGATGATGGAACCAGCTCACGCAGCAGCGATAACCATCCAGCAGGCCGGCTTCATGTAGAATGAAAACGCCGGTGCAGAGCCCGATAAGGGGAGTGCCCGCTGCCGCACGGTCTTTCAGGAACCGCAATGCCTCCGGCGGCAGGGCGCTGTGGTCGCTGATCAATCCGCCGACAACAACGATATAGTCGTAATGCACCGCGTCGATGAGCCGCGTATCCGGTTGCACCTTCACACCACAGCTCGATTGCACATTGCCAAGGGTCGCCGACAGCACGGACCATTCGCACAGGATCGGCCGGGAACGGTCAGCCTCATCGGCAGCAAGACGCAGCACATCGACGAAATTGGCGAAGGCCGACAGCGTGAACCGGTCGGCGAGCAGGAAGGCGACGCTGAGGCGTTTCTTGGCGCGATGAGAGCTCATGGCGCAAATATTCACGCAAACAGACGCGATTGTCCAGCCCGGCCGCTGTAAATCTCCGTAGGCTTTTGAATACCGATAGTTCCAACCAGCAGGCCCGCTCATGACGCGTTTTAATGCCTTCAATCTCCTGCGGAATGCCCTGACCGGCCACAAGAACTGGGACGAGCAATGGCCCGATAGCCAGCCAAAAGCCGAATATGACGTGGTCATCGTCGGCGCCGGGGGGCACGGTCTGGGTGCGGCCTATTATCTGGCCAGCCAGCACGGTATCACCAATGTCGCTGTCATCGACAAGGGCTGGCTCGGCGGCGGCAATACCGGCCGCAACACGACCATCATCCGCTCCAACTATCTCTACGACGAAAGCGCGCGTCTTTACGATCACGCCGTCGATTTGTGGGAGAACTTGAGCCAGGAACTGAACTACAACGTCATGTATTCGCGGCGCGGGGTGCTGATGCTCGCCCATAATGTCCACGATGTGCAGAGCTTCAAGCGCCACATCCATTCCAACCGTTTGAACGGTGTCGACAATCGCTGGCTTACCCCGGAAGAATGCAAGGAATATTGTCCGCCGCTGAGCATATCGCCAAACGCCCGCTACCCGGTGATGGGCGGTGCGCTTCAGGAACGTGCCGGCACGGCGCGCCACGATGCGGTTGCCTGGGGTTATGCGCGCGGTGCTGCCGCCCGTGGCGTCGATATCATCCAGAATTGCCCGGTCACCGCCATTCGCCGCAATGCCGACGGGTCCGTCGCGGGTGTCGAGACGGCGCGAGGTTTCATCAAGGCGAAAAAAGTTGCGGTTTCCGCCGCTGGCCATACGTCCGTTGTCATGGATACCGCAGGCGTGCGCCTGCCGCTCGAAAGCTATCCGCTGCAGGCTCTGGTGTCTGAGCCGATCAAGCCGATATTCCCCTGCGTGGTCATGTCGAATGCCGTCCACGCCTATATCAGCCAGTCCGACAAGGGTGAGCTGGTGATCGGTTCGGGTACGGACCAGTATACCTCTTATTCGCAGCGCGGCGGCCTGCCGCTGATCGAACATACGATCGCCGCCATCGTCGAAATCTTCCCGATCTTCAACCGCATGCGGATGCTGCGCAAATGGGGCGGCATTGTTGATGTCACGCCGGATCGCTCGGCCATTCTCGGCAAGACGCCGGTCGACGGGCTTTATGTCAATTGCGGCTGGGGCACGGGTGGTTTCAAGGCCACGCCGGGCGCTGCCCACACCTTCGCCTGGACCATCGCGAAAAACGAACCGCACCCGATCAACGCGCCTTTCACGCTGGAGCGTTTCCGCTCCGGCCGCCTGATCGACGAGGCCGCCGCCGCTGCCGTGGCGCACTGAGGAGCTAACCCATGCTGCTGATCCGTTGCCCCTATTGCCATGAAACGCTGCCCGAAGCCGAATTCACCTATGCCGGGCAGGCCCATGTCGTGCGCGCGGCCGACCCCTCGTCTCAGAGTGATGAACAGTGGGAAGAATTCCTGTTCATCCGCGAAAACGCCAGGGGTCCGCATTTCGAGCGCTGGCGGCACCTGCATGGCTGCGGTTGCTTCTTCAATGCGGTGCGCGACACGGTGAGCGACCGTTTCCTGACAACCTATCGCGTAGGCGAGCCGCGTCCTGATCTCTCCTCCCTATCCAGCGCACCAGCCAGCTCCGAGGTGTCGAAATGAACTCCTATCGCGTTTCCGGCCGTGGCCGGGTGGATGCCGCCCGCTCGGTAAGCTTCACCTTCGATGGGAAGACCTATCGCGGCGTAAAGGGGGATACGGTCGCCTCCGCGCTTCTCGCCAATGGCGTACATCTCATGGGCCGCTCGTTCAAATACCACCGCCCGCGCGGCCCTGTAGCGGCGGGTTCCGAGGAGCCGAATGCGCTGATCGGCACCCGCCGCGGCTCCGGCCGGTTCGAGCCAAATACCCGCGCCACGGTGCAGGAAATCTGGAGCGGGCTGGAAACCACCTCTCAGAACAAATATCCCAGCCTGAAATTCGATATCGGCGCAGTCAACGACATGGCCTATATGCTGTTTTCGGCGGGCTTTTACTACAAGACATTCATGTGGCCGAAGAGCTTCTGGAACAAGGTCTATGAGCCCTTCATCCGCGCGGCGGCCGGTCTCGGCGTCTCGCCCACGGAAGAAGACCCCGATACCTATGCCTCGCGCAACCTGCATTGCGACGTGCTGATCGTCGGCGCCGGTCCTGCGGGTCTGGCTGCGGCGCGCGCAGCGGCGGTCGATGGTCTCAAGGTCGTGCTAGTGGACGAAAATGCCGAAGCCGGCGGGACGCTGCTGTCCGAGCCGCAGGCGCAGATTGACGGCCAGCCAGCATGGAACTGGCTGGCGGACGAGTTGAAGGCGCTGAAGGAGCGCGGCGTCAGGGTCATGACCCGCACGACGGCGATTGCCTACTACCACCAGAACATGATCGGCCTTTGCGAAAAGCTGACCGACCATCTCGAAACCGTGACCAAGGACATGCCGCGTGAACGCCTGTGGCGGGTGCGGGCGCGCCATGTGGTGCTGGCGCAGGGGGCTCTCGAAAAACCGCTGGTCTTCCATGGCAATGATCGGCCGGGCGTGATGCTGGCGGGCTCCGCCCAGACCTATCTGAACCGCTATGGCGTCAAGGTAGGCAACAGGCCGGTGGTGGTGACGAGCCATGACAGCGCCTGGTATGCCGCCTTCGATCTTCATGGCGCAGGCGCGCGGGTGCAGGCCATCGTCGATACCCGTTCGAAGGTGCGCGAGGAACTGGTGAACGAGGCGCGCGCGCTCGGCATTCCGGTGCGGCTGTCGCATACCGTGACGGCGACTTCGGGCCGGTTGCGTGTGAAATCAGTCCGCGTCAATCCGGTGAATGGCTCCGCGGTCGGCGCGGGGCAGGAAATCGCCTGTGATGCGTTGCTGATGTCTGGCGGCTGGACGCCGTCGCTGCATCTGTTTTCCCATACGCAGGGCAAGATTGCCTGGGACGATCAGCGGACCACCTTCCTGCCGGCCATGACCAATGAGGATTGTGCAATTGCCGGCGCCGGGCGCGGGCTTTGGGGCATTGAAGCGGTGCTGAAGGATGGCGCCGAGCAGGGCCGGAAGATCGCTGCAGCCCTGGGCAAGACGGGCGATACCCGCGACTATGCGGTGGAGCACGACCGCACCGGCAGCGGCGTATCGCTGACGGAATTGCCGAGCGATCGCGATGCCGGCAAGGCCAAGGCCTTCGTCGATTACCAGAACGACGTGACCGCAAAGGATCTGCGGCTGGCCGTGCGCGAGGGCATGCGCTCCATCGAGCACGTCAAGCGCTACACCACCAACGGCATGGCGACCGATCAGGGCAAGATGTCCAATATCAACGGCCTCAACATCGCGGCAGAAGCGCTCGGCAAACGCCAGCCGGAAGTAGGCCTGACGACCTTCCGCCCACCCTATACGCCGACGACCTTCGGCGCTTTCGCCGGTTATCATCGCGGCCAGCATTTCGAGGTGACGCGCAAGACGCAGATCGACAGCTGGGCTGAGGAGCATGGCGCGGTTTACGAACCGGTCGGCCAATGGCGGCGCGCCTGGTACTTCCCCAAACCAGGTGAAGACATGGATGCGGCAGTCGGCCGCGAATGCCGGGCGGTGCGGCAAAGCCTCGGCATGTTCGACGCCTCGACGCTCGGCAAGATCGAGGTCGTCGGGCCGGATGCGGTCGAGTTCATGAACCGCATGTACACCAACCCGTGGTCGAAGCTCGCGCCCGGCCGCTGCCGTTACGGCCTGCTTCTGGGTGATGACGGCTTCATTCGCGACGACGGCGTCATCGGCCGCATGACCGAGGATCGCTTCCACGTCACCACCACCACCGGCGGTGCGGCAAGGGTGATGAACATGATGGAGGATTACCTCCAGACCGAATGGCCGGATCTCAACGTCTGGCTGACTTCCACCACCGAGCAATGGTCTACCATTGCGCTGAACGGCCCGAATGCGGCAAAGCTGCTCGCTCCGCTGGTCGAGGGCGTCGAGCTGACGGAAGAGGCTTTCCCGCATATGTCCTGCGCGGAATGCACGGTGGCCGGCATGCCGGCGCGGCTGTTCCGGGTGTCGTTCACCGGCGAGATCGGCTTCGAAGTCAACGTGCCCGCGCCGCTTGGCCGCAAGCTCTGGGAAATCCTGTGGGAGGCCGGCCAGCAATACGGCATCACCGCCTATGGCACGGAAACCATGCATGTGCTGCGTGCCGAAAAGGGTTACATCATCGTCGGCCAGGATACCGACGGCACGGTCACGCCCTATGATGCCGCGATGGGCTGGGCCGTGGGCAAGGCCAAACCGGATTTCGTCGGCAAGCGTGGCCTCGCGCGCCCCGATCTCGTCGCCAAGGGCCGTCGTCACCTCGTCGGTCTTCTGACCGAAGACCGCTCGAAGCTTGAAGAGGGCGCGCAGATTGTCTTCGATCCGAAGCAGCCTATCCCGATGAAAATGGTCGGTCATGTCACCTCGTCCTATCATTCGGATGCGGTTGGCCAGCCGATTGCGCTGGCGCTGATCGAGGGCGGCCATGAGCGGATGGGAGAGACCGTCTATATTCCGATGCCCGAACGCACGATTGCCGCAAAAATCACCGGGATGGTCTTTGTCGATCCCGAAAACACCCGCCTGAAGATCTGACCCGGAGATGACAATGAACATGCGCGTTTCCTCCCCCGTTCCCGGCACGCTGGCCGAGAGCAAAGCAGCCCGGGTCAGCATATTGGCCGCGCAGGGGCGGCTGTCGCTGCGTGCGCGCGGCGATCTGGTCCCGCTCAATAGAGCCCTTGGCCTGACCTTGCCCGACCGGATCGGCGCTCGCACTGCTGCAGGCGAAATCGAGGCCGTGCGCCTTGGTCCCGACGAATGGACGATCCTTGCTCCCGTTGGCGCGGTCGACAGGGTGATTGCGGCCTGCGCTGGCATTTATGCCGGCCATCCGCATAGTCTCGTCGATATTTCAGGAAGGGAAGTGACGCTCGCGATCAAGGGGCCGCTCGCCGCCGAGCTTTTGACACTCGGCTGTGCCCGCGACATCGACACCATTCCGGTTGGCGAGGCCCGCAGAACGATTTTCGATGGCGTGACCGTGGTGCTGTGGCGCGATGCGCCGGATGGTTTCCGTATGGATATCTGGAACAGTTTCGCGCCGCATCTCGGCCATTTGCTTGAAACCGGCTGCAAGGAACTTGCCGCCGAAATCGCCTGATCCTTGAGGAGGAAACAATGCTCAACCGTCTGTCCCATAATGCCGTTTCGGATACGGTGATTGCCGACGCCATCGCCGAGGAACTCGATCGCCAGAAAACCCAGATTGAACTGATCGCTTCGGAGAATATCGTGTCCGCCGACGTTCTGGCGGCGCAAGGCTCGGTGCTGACCAACAAATATGCCGAAGGTTATCCCGGCAAACGCTATTATGGCGGCTGCGAATTCGTCGACAAGGTCGAGCAGGTCGCCATCGACCGGCTGAAGCAACTTTTCGGCGCGGAGTTTGCGAACGTTCAGCCGCATTCCGGCGCGCAGGCCAATCAGGCGGTGTTTCTGGCACTTCTTCAGCCGGGCGACCGGATCATGGGGCTTTCGCTGGCCCATGGCGGCCACCTGACCCACGGTTCGCCGGTCACCATGTCGGGCAAGTGGTTCGATGTCGTCTCCTATGAGGTGGATGCAGAGACGCATCTGATCGATATGGAAAAGGTTCGGGCAAAGGCGCTGGAAACCAGGCCGAAGCTGATCGTCGCAGGCGCCTCGGCCTATCCGCGCCAGATCGATTTCGAAGGCTTCCGCAAGATCGCCGACGAGGTTGGCGCATGGCTGATGGTCGACATGGCCCATTATGCCGGCCTGATCGCCGGCGGCAAATATCCAAATCCGGTGCCGCACGCCCATGTCGTCACCTCCACCACCCACAAGACCCTGCGCGGCCCTCGCGGCGGCGTCATTTTGACCAACGATGCCGATCTGGCAAAGAAGCTGAATTCGGCCGTCTTCCCCGGCAATCAGGGCGGCCCGCTGATGCATGTCATCGCTGCCAAGGCCGTTGCCTTCGGCGAGGCGCTGCGGCCGGACTTTGCCGACTACGCCGGTCAGGTCATAGCCAATGCTCAGGCTCTGGCGCGAGTGCTGACGGATGGCGGTCTGGGGATCGTGTCTGGTGGAACCGACAGCCACATGGTTCTGGTCGATCTGCGTCCGAAGGGCGTTACCGGCAAGGTTGCCGAAATCGCTCTTGAGCGGGCAGGTCTCACCTGCAACAAGAACTCCATTCCCAACGACCCGGAAAAGCCCTTCGTCACCTCGGGCATCCGGCTCGGCAGCTCGGCCGGTACCACGCGCGGCTTCGGCGTGGCCGAATTCGAGCGGATCGGCGTGCTGATCCTGCGCGTCATCGACGCGCTGGCTGTCAGTGCCGAAGGCAATGCTGAGATTGAGGCGAACGTGCGGGCCGAGGTTGCAGCGCTGTGTGAGGACTTCCCGATCTACGGCGCGTAACACGCTATTATCGGTCTCGTTAGCCATGATCGGGCAGGGCGGCATCACCGCCAATGTGCCCGATCGCTGATCCATCAAGGGGAGCAGGATTTGACCAGCTATGTCATGAAAGTCTCGTGCCCGGCACGCAGCGGCATCGTTGCTGCCGTGTCCGGATATCTCGCGCGGTCCGGCTGCAACATCAACGACAGTTCGCAATTCACCGACCTGGAAACGGGCCGCTTTTTCATGCGGCTGAGCTTCGTTTCGGAGGAAGGGATGGAACCCGCTGCTCTCGTCGCAGGGTTCGCTTCCGTCGCCGCCGATTTCGACATGGAATACGATGTCCATGATCTCTCGCGGAAAACGAAAGTCGTGATCATGGTTTCACGCTTCGGCCATTGCCTGAACGATCTGCTCTACCGTTCCCACATTGGTGCATTGCCTGTGGAGATTGTCGCTGTCATCTCCAATCACCTCGAATACCAGAAGCAGGTGGTGAACGAGGATATTCCCTTTCACCACATTCGCGTCACGCCGGAGACGAAACCGGAAGCCGAGGCGGCCATACTGCAGGTGGTGCGCGATGCAGGCGCCGAACTCGTCGTGCTGGCGCGCTACATGCAGGTTCTGTCGGAACGGCTGTGCCAGGAAATGTCTGGCCGCATCATCAACATCCACCATTCCTTCCTGCCTTCCTTCAAGGGCGCAAACCCTTACAAGCAGGCCTATGAGCGCGGCGTGCGACTGATCGGCGCGACGGCCCATTACGTCACCGCTGATCTCGATGAAGGCCCGATCATCGAACAGGACACGATCCGCGTCACCCATGCCCAGAGCGGCATGGATTATGTGAGCCTCGGGAGGGACGTGGAAAGCCAGGTTCTGGCACGCGCCATTCATGCCCATATCCATCACCGTGTCTTCCTCAACGGCAACAAGACCGTGGTGTTTCCAGCTTCGCCGGGCGAATATATGTCCGAACGAATGGGATAAGGTTGGGGCGCGGTTGCCGGAGGCCTATTCTTCCACCGGCCCCGTCCCGTCGCTTGCTTCGGGCTCCTGTGGCCGCGCGCTTCGTGTAGATGTGGGATAGGCGCCCGCCATGCTGGCGAACTGGATGTCGTTTTGCGCAAAGGCATCCTTCAGCATCGAATAGGCCTTGCGGCGCACCATGGAGGATTGCCCGCCGGCGCGCAGCATCATGCCGAAACCAAGCGTCATGCCATATTCGCCGAATTGCTCGACACCCTTCAGCTTGACGGTTTCGATCAGGAACTGTCCGAATTCCGGGTCTTCCTTCAGCGCCTTGCCGATCTCCTTGGTAATGGCCCGGACCTTGGCAATGTCAGTATCGAAGGCGACCGTGACGAGGAATTTGTCGATCGACCAGTCGCGGCTCATATTTTCGACGGCGCCGAGCGATCCGAACGGCACGGTGAAAATCGGGCCGCGATGGTGCCGCAGTTTGACCGAGCGGATGCTGAAGGATTCCACCGTGCCGCGGTAGGAACCGCTCTGGATGTATTCGCCGACGCGGAAGGCGTCGTCGATCATGTAGAACACGCCGCTGATGATGTCCTTGACCAGCGTCTGCGAACCGAAACCGATGGCGATGCCGAAGATGCCGGCGCTCGCCAGCAGCGGCCCGATATTGACGCCGAGTTCCGAAAGTGCCGTCATGACCGCAACCGCGGCGATGATGATGCCGAGCATGTTGCGAAGGATCGGCAGAATGGTCAAAAGCCGGTCATCTTGCGGCTGGCCCACACCCGGTTGGCCGCTCATCGGGTTGCCGGCGGGTGTACTCAACTCCAGCCGCCGTGCGATCATCGACTTGATCGCGATCCAGACGAGATCGGCAAGAAGCAGGATCAGCGCCCCGTGCAGGACGCCGACGACGATCGACGTCAGCAATGCGCCATCGGGCAGGGAATTCGGATGCGCGCGCACGAGGAAGATCAGCCACAGGATGGCAGTCCCGACGATTGCAAGCCGCACGCCTCGCTCGACCAGTACCGGGCGAAGATCGCTTTCCCCATAGGTGCCGATGTCGGTTGCCAGCTTTCGCGCCGCGATGCCAAGCGTCGAGGCAAGGCCGGGCAGAACCAGCGCATAAAGCCCGATCCAGAACAGGACCCCGGCACCGGCAAGCCGCAGCCCGAAGAGGATGATGAGGCTGAAGATCAACGCGACGTCGATTGCCCTTGCCCGCTCCGAACCCGGATCGCCGACCGGGCGACGCCAGATCCAGATGCATGCGAGCAGGAACAGGAGCCCGACCATGGCGGAGGACAGAAGCCCGAGCGTTTCACGCGGGACATCGAGATTTTCGAGCGTCCTGAGCAGGGACCAGAAAATGCCGGCAAGTGTCAGGAGCCATGTCCAGCGGACGATCCAGAAATCGCGCCGGGCATAGGCCTCACGGCCAACGACCCGCCGCAGCAGGCGCGTGAAGGCAAAAAGCAGCGGCAACACGATGCTGGTTGCAAGCCAGGGCAGGAGAACGGCGCTCAGCAAAGGTGACCATTGGATGGCAAGGAACATGGCGGTGGCAGCAATGCCGTAGCCGAAGACGGGCAAAAGCCTCCGCGATACGACAGACGAGGCCTCCTTGCCGATATCCGCGCCGTTCCTGCGGGAGGCCTGCATCGCTATGATCCGGTTCGTGGCAACGCCGCCGGCAAGGCCCGCACCGAACAGGATGGATACGTGCAGCAAGAAGACGGCTGCACCGTAGTTTCTGATCTCGTCGCAAAGCCTTCCCAGCGCCGCGATGATCTGCGTGGACATGCCGGGCAGGTCCCTTGCGAGGCGGCCTAGGTGTTCGCGCCGCTTGCTTGCCCATTGGTCGAGATCGCTCAACTGGCTCTGCGGCGTCAGTTCTGGCGGCTGCTCTGTCCCGGCGGCCGCAAGCTTCTGTGTGAGAAGGGCACGAACATCGTCCTGTCCCAGAAGCTGTAGCAACTGGTCGACTTTCTGCTCTGTCGTCTGTTCCGTAGGGGCCGGTCTCGCTGGCGGCGGTAGTTCCTGCGCAGCTAGGCTCGCCGCGCCCAGTACGAAAACTGCGATGGCAGCCGCCATCACTCGGAAAAGGGAGGGAAGGGTTGTCATCGGTCCGCTCCACACCATCCAGGCAGATGCCGCGCATCGCGCGAGCGTGCCAGTTGCATCGCTTCCTCCACAGCGTCCTCGAAGGAATGTCGCAGCTTCTTGTCTCCCACCCGGCGGCGCAGGAAATCCGCCCAGAGGAATTCACTGAAGGGAGCGTCTATTTTGGCAAAACCGCCAGCGTCGCGAACCGCGCCGGCCAGCGCGCGGAAGGGATCGTCCTTGAGATCGACGATCCGTTTGGGAAGGTTTTCGATGGGATGGCGCACGCCATCCACGTCGAAAGGATAGACGAAGTTGCGATGGTCCATCACCGACCAGAATTCCTGCCGGCCGAGATGGGAAAGATCGGCAACGATACTGGTCAGGACATGTTTCACGCCTTCCTCATGCAAGGCCAAAGCGAGGTGGTGGTGGTCCACCAGATAAAGACGTTGTTTGTGACCAAGGACGACGGGTACCATGTGGTGTCCGAGGAAGTCGGCTCCCTTTTCCTCACGGATGGCGGCCCATTGCCGGCGCTTGTCCTCCACCTCGCGCAGACCGACTGTCATCTGCGTTGGTTTGAGTGAGGTGATTTCAACCGGGGTCAGATGCGGTTCAAGATTGTGTGGCAAGGCTGTCCTCCCGATGCATGGCCGCCGTCACGGCATCATCGACACTGAAATTGCTGCGCGCCACCATGTCGGATCCGCCGCCGACAAGCAGCAGATCCTTCACATGGTCGTGCATGCGCGCGTAATAGACCACGATGCTGCTGCGCTGCATCGCTGCATCGAACTCCAGCAACGCATCAAGCGCGGTGGAATCCAGTTCGAATGTTTCCTCAAGGCTGACAATCGCGATGTGCAGTTCCGGCCGCGCAACGATGTATTTGGTAACGGCGGCAAGGATCGGTTCCGCATTGCCGAAGAAAAGCGGCTGTGCGGGCCGGAGAATAATCATGCCTGACACATCCTTCGCATCCGGGTGGCGTTCCATGTCGACAAAGTCGTGGCTATCGCCCAGCCGGCCAAGATGCATGACATGCGGTAAGGAAAGCCGGCGAACGAAGACGGCGAAGGAAAGGGCGACGGCGACAAGCATGCCGTTCAGCACACCGAAGGCAAGTACGCCGGCTGCGGCGGCAAGTGCCAGATAGGCGTCGTTGCCGAGCCGCCATAAACGGATGATGGGCGCGGGGTCGAGCGCATGCAACAGCGCCACGGCGATCACGGCGGCAAGGACTGCTTCCGGGATGAAAGCGAACCATCTGGCGGCGAGCAGGCTGAAGACCGCCAGGCCGATTGCGGCGATGGCAGAGGCAAGCCGGCTTTGCGGCCCAACCGCCTCGCTTGCTGCGCCTGCGGAAAAACCCGCACCAACCGGCATACCCTGCATGGCGGCGCTGGCGATATTGGCAAGCCCGAATGCTCTGAGTTCGCGATTGGAATCGACAATTTCGCCATGGCGAAGCGAAAAGCTTCGGATGGTGCCCCATGATTCCGCAAAGAGGATGAGGACGAGTGGCGGCGCGAAGCGGGCAACATGCGCGACATCGTCGAGCGACACCGAAAACGGGCCCGCCCATATGCCGGCAAGATCGATCTGGCCGACGACGGCGACGCCCCGACTTTGAAGGTTGAGCAGGATCGAGATGGCAATTCCTGCCACGATGACGACGAGGCTACCGGGGATGGCGGGGCGCCTGCGCAGGAGAAGCAGCACGGCGAGTGCCACAACGCCGACGGCGATGCTTTCAAGGCTCCAGTCCTGCGGGCGGGAGAGGATTTGCAGGAGAATGGAAAGCGGCTCGCCCGACTGCGCCTTTATCCCGAAGAGGCTCGGCAATTGCTTTATGGTGATCAGAATGGCGAGGCCGAAGGCAAAACCGCGCAGCACGGGGCGTGAGATGACACTCGACAGGGCGCCGAGCCGCGTGGCAGCCGCAAGCAGAAACAGCAGGCCCACCAGAGCGACAGTAATGGCAACAAGCAGCATCTTTTGCGCTGGTGTGACCGAGAGCGTCGCAAGCATTGCCGCCAGGATTGCGGCGGAGGACGATGTGGGCGAGACGACCGCAAAACGGCTCTGGCCAAAAATGGCATAGACGATGCAGCCCATGATGGCGGCAAGGATGGCGTGCTGGGCTGGAACGCCGGCAATCCCCGAATAGGCGATCGCTTCCGGTAACATCAGGCCGGCAATCGACAACCCCGCCACCACATCGCGGCGGTTGAGTGTCATGGGCATGGAATTGCAACCGCATTGGCGGTGATAAGGGCAAGGACAATTCCACCGGTTAAGATCACGATTCTCCACCATGTTCCCGCGACGCGATGAAGGTTCACCCAATGCGCATACGAGTCAAAGTTAAAATCGCGCCCCCGAAATATTTCGGCTCTTCCGGATGTTGCTTAACGCTGGAGATCGTCCGGCAGGCAGGACGAGCGCCATTTCGGCCAGGCCACTTCAGCCACCATACTGATCGTCCGTGACGTGCTCCATCCAGTCCACGACCTTGCCGTCTTTCACTTCCTGAAGCGCGATATGCGTCATGGCGACATCGGGTGCCGCCCCGTGCCAGTGCCTTTCGCCCGGTGCGAACCACACGGTATCGCCGGGGCGGATTTCTTCCACGGGGCCACCCTCGCGCTGCACCCTTCCAAACCCTGAAACCACGATCAGGGTCTGTCCGAGCGGGTGCGTGTGCCATGCGGTTCGCGCGCCTGGTTCGAAGGTGACCTGAGCGCCCTGAACCCGCTCTGCATCGAACGGGTTGAACAGAGGATCGATACGGACCGTGCCGGTAAACCATGCCTCGGGGCCTTTGGTTGAGGCCCGTGTTCCCGCGCGCAATATTTCCATGGTCATTCTCCTGACTGGTATCGTGTGGGGAGATTTGAAGCGGTAATGCCTCTCTTGTCCACTGGCGAGTGAAAATTCAGTCAGGCCGCATCGACCCTTGGTCACGGGTGACAGGAACCGGATCTCCGCTATGCCGAGACCCGGTTCCGCCTAAGCCAAAGCGTCAGCCGATCTGCGCGTTGTCGTCACGCTTGATGGCGATAACGGTGGAGCGCGGCAGCTTGCCTTCGCCATCCGGGAAGGGGGCGTCGGGGTGCTGGATGCCGACGAAGTGGGTACGCTTGTCGCCGGACCATGTCTGGCCGGTAACTTCAGAACCCTTCGGCGCGGTCAGGAAACGTTCGATACGGCCGGTCGCCGGATCGCCTGCCAGCATCTGGTTATTGCCCTGGCCGGCGAAGTTGCCCTCGTTGCTGTCCTCTCCGTCGGTCTGGATCCAGAGAAGACCGGTCGAATCGAACATCATGCCATCGGGCGAGTTGAACATGTTGCCTTCGTTGATGTTCGAAGAGCCTGCATAGGCATCCTTGTGAACGGTGGGGTTGCCGGCCATGCAGAACAGGTCCCACTTGAATCTGCCGTCCGCGTGATCGTCGTTTTCCGGGTACCAGCGCACGATCTGGCCGTATTCGTTCTTTTCGCGCGGGTTGGCAGCATTGATCGCCATGGCGTCGCCGCCAGCATTGGCGCGCAACTTGCCGTCTTTCATTTCGCCGCGACGGCTGTTGTTGGTAAGGGCGCAATAGGCTTCGATGGCGACCGGGTTGATGGCGACCCATTCCGGGCGGTCCATCGTTGTCGCGCCCACTTTGGAAGCGGCCTGACGGGTGAAGACGCAGATTTCATCGATCTTCATGCCTGTCGTCTCAGGCGTGAGAGCCAACCATTCACCAGCGCCGTCGTCCGAGAACCTGGCGACGTAGAGCGTGCCTTCGTCTAGCAGTTTCGAGGTGTCGCCACCGGGCACGTAAATGCCGTTGGAGACGAATTTGTAGAGGAATTCGCCACGCTCGTCATCGCCCATGTAAACCACCACGCGGCCGTCACGGGCAATCACCACGGCGGCGTTTTCGTGCTTGATGCGGCCGAGGGCGGTGCGCTTGATCGGGGTGGAGGAGGCGTCCGAAGGATCGATCTCGACCACGTAACCGGCGCGGCGCGGCTCGTTGGGGTTCTTGGCGACATCGAAACGCGCATCGAACTTCTCATAGGCGTAACGGGTCTCGGCGACGATGCCGTAGCGCTTGTAGTCATCCGGCAGCTTGAAGGCGGCATCAGTGGTACCGAAATAGCCGTTGAAGTTTTCCTCGCAGGTGAGGTAGGTGCCCCAGGGCGTGCGGCCGGCGCCGCAATTGTTGAAGGTCCCCAGACAGTCGACACCCTTCGGATCTGCGGCGGTCTTGACGAGGTCCGAGCCTGCGGCCGGGCCGGAAAGCTTCATCGGGGTGTTGTGGTGAATACGGCGGTTGAACGGGCTGTCGAGAACGATTTCCCAGCCTCCGGTGCCTTCCGCAACTTCCATGACGGTGACGCCCTGCATGTTCTGCAGGATCTTGACGTCGTCGGCCGTTTTCGGGTTGCCCTTTTCGGCATGCGGCAGGTTGGTTTCGGGGTTTACATATTCATGGTTGACGGCGATCAGCTGGTGATTGCCAACCATGAACAGTTCCATGCCGTCAGTATTTTCGCCGAAGACCTTGTCGGAGTTTTCAACGCTGACACCCTTGGTAGGGTCGAGGTCGGGCACGTTGGAGAACAGCGGCTGGCCCCACTTGGCGACTGGCTTCCAGCTGTAGCCTTCCGGCACGTGAATGGTGTGGTCGGTCGCGGCAGCCACCGGCTTGAAGGGGAAACGGCCGGCTGCCGCTTCCTGCGCTTCCGCCGAGGTGCTGGTCATCAGGTTGCCGAGCGTGCCCATGGCTGCTGCGGCCGAACCGAAGGCAAGCACGCCACCGAGAAAGCCGCGGCGGGAAATCGCGGTCTCGACCACGCGGTCGAAATCGGTTTCGGCCGGCGGCGGGTTTTGCAGCTCGTCCCACGCATCCCAGGAAAGCTTGCTCGTATCGATGTCGGTCATATCGTGTCTCCACCGTTGCATGTTTGGAATCATTCCAACACGGTGCGTACCGTTTCAGTGTTTCACACAAATGACGGGAACAACGACTTTAAATATGATCTTCACAGAAAAGGATTCTGTATTTTTCCCTTAATGCGGGAGAAGGATACGGGTGAGCAAAAAGCCTTCGAAGCGGCAGAAGTGGAAAGCAATGTCCGTTCCCTTGCGCCACTCGCCGCTGATGTCGGTCGTCAGCCGAAGGGATGCTGAACCGCACTCTTCATAGCCGGATAACTCCGCCGCCTCGAAAAAGAACAAACGTCTGACGGTCGGATAAAGCGCTTTGAACAGGCTTTCCTTGGCCGAAAAGATCAGCCCGGTCATGAAGGGATCGATGTCGTTTCCAAGACTGAGGCGTTCGTTTGCGGTCAGTACCTGCGGGGCAATATCGCAAGCTTCCTCCTCGCTCAGAAGCCTTTCGATATCGATGCCAATGCCGCAGAACCGCTCGGAAGAGCCGGCAAGCGCAATTGCCCGCTCGTGGCTGTGGGAAATCGCGCCGACCACGCCTTCGGGCCAGATAGGGGCGCGATCCTCTCCCATGCCGGGAAAGGCGGCGCGGCCGGTCAGACGGCGTATGGCTTCGGCAGCACATCTGCGCCCGGCTATAAATTCCGCCTTGCGTCTGGGCGCAGCGCGCAAAAGCTGCGGCGGCAAGGGAGGGACCTTGCCGCCGCGCCCTTCTTCGGCGCTGTAATGAAGGGTGACGCAATGACAATCGCATCTGTCGTCCGGCCAAGGCCAGATGGCCTGGGGTGGATCGCCGGAAACAGCTTCGCCGTGAAACGCCGGCGCGTTGGCCATATCTGTCATCCTCATCACGCGGACCGATGCTCAGGCGGCAAGCGTGGCGCCGCCATCGACCACGATCTGCTGCATCGTCACATGGCCTGCCTGATCGGAGGCAAGGAACAGCACCGTGTCGGCGATGTCGTCCGGCCGCGCGATCTTGCCCAGCGGAATGCCGAGCTTGAACTGCTCGGGAAGACCGGCGACCAGTCGCTGTTTGCCGCTGGGATCGTTCAGCATGCCGGCCAGCATCGGCGTATCGGTGGAGCCGGGTGACACCACATTGCAGCGCACGCCATAGGGCGCGAGTTCAAGTGCTGCACAATGGCTGAGGCTGACGAGTGCGGCCTTGGAAGCACAATAGGCGAGCATGCCGATGCGCGGCACAACGGCGGCGTTGGAGGCGATGTTGACGATTGCCCCGCGCCGCTGCCGCTTGAAGACGCCGCTCCATTGCCGCAGCAGGTAGAACGGCCCCGCAGCATTGACATCCATGCAGGCGTTCCAATCCTGCGGCGTCAGGCTTTCGCTGTCGCCGAGCCGGAGGATGCCGGCGGCGTTGACGAGAATGTCCAGCCCGCCCCATTCCTTCTCGATCGCCTTGCTCGCCGCCTCCACTGCCGCCGCGTCCGTGATGTCGAGCGTGATCTGGCGGAAGGTTGCATCGGTTGCATCGGCAATGAGGTCAAGGCCGATGACCTCGGCCCCTTCCTCGGTGAAACGCTCGGCGATGCGGCGGCCGATGCCCTGCGCGGCACCCGTCACCAGCACGCGCCGCCCGTTAAATCTGTTCTGCATCATCTTGTCCGTCCGCTCAGGCCGCGAGCCGCTTTTCTTCGATCAGCGCCCACCAGGCAGAAAGCGTCGGTACGCGGGCAAGCTCTTCGAAGCCCACGATGACGCCGCGTTCCTTCAGTTCGCCGGCAAGCTTCATCACCTGCAGCGAATCCAGCCCATAGAAGATCAGGTTCTCATCCGGGTCGATGTCGCTCTCGTCCTCCACCATTTGCAGGACGCGGGCCTTCAGCCATTCGCTGATATCGGTGGTCTCTCCCGCGCCGGCAAGGCTTTCAGTGTCGATCACCACGCCGCAGCGTGTTGCCACATATTGCAGCGCCATGCGGTGTTCGGCTTCGGAAAAATCGGCGACGGCATCACCCAGCATGAAGGGCTGAATATCCTTCATGAAGGCTTCAACAGCCGTCATCATGCAGCCGATATGGGCGTAGACGCCGCCGATGATGATCTGGTCGCGGCCCCACCCCTTCATGCGCTCGGCAAGGTCTGAACGCTGGAAGGCGCTGTAGCGCCATTTGGTCAGCACCACATCGTCGGGCGTCGGCGCAAGCTTGTCCACGACCTTCTGCAACTCCGGGTCGACCACGGTCAGGCCCGGTCCCCACATGTCGTTCAGAAGCGCGCGGTCGGCGGCAGGCTGGTCGTGCGGCTGGGCGGTGTATATGACCGGCACGCCGTTCTGAACCGCCCATGCCTTTACCTTTGCAAGATTGTCGATGAGGGTTGTCATCAACGTGCCGTCGGCCTCGTAGAACCGCAGGAAATAACGTTGCATGTCGTGGATGAGCAGCACGGCGCGCTTGGCGTCCGGCTGCCATTTGGTCTTGTTGGCCGGAAAGCTTGCTGCGACCGGCATCGGATAATCGGAAATGGTGGGGATCGTCATATTGACCTCGATGGTTTGGCGCATCGGCATGGGCGACACGCAATTTTCAAATGGTTGAGGCGTGCACGCTCAATTACGCCGGGATTGGCGCTGCGAGCATGTCGCGCAGACGTTTCTTGTCGATCTTGCCGACGGCAGTAAGCGGCATGGTGTCGATGAAACGCACCCGGTCCGGCAGCTTGTAATCCGCAACACCCAGAGCAGAGAGATGCTGGCGGATGGCCGGTGCCTTGAGAGCGGGATTGCGGGAAACGACGAAGACGCAGCTTTTTTCACCGAGGAGTTCGTCCTGCATCGCCACCAGTGCGGCATGCGTCACATCCGGATGCTGCAGGATCAGGTTTTCCACCTCTTCCGATGCGACCTTCTCGCCGCCGCGATTGATCTGGTCTTTCACCCGGCCAACCACCCGCAGGTAACCTTCGGGCGTGCGCTGAACGACATCGCCGGAATAATAAAAACCCTGGTTGTCGAAGACGCGCGCGCTGTGCTCGGCGGCGCGGTAATATCCGCGAAACGTATAGGGGCCGCGCGTCGCCAGCATGCCGGCTTCGCCTTCTGGGACGTCGTTGCCGTCCTCGTCAACGATGCGGATCTCGTCATCCGGGCTGATCGGCCGCCCTTGCGTGGTGAAGACAATATGGTCGGGATCACCGGCGCGGGTATAGTTCACCAGACCTTCCGCCATGCCGAAGACCTGCTGGAGGGTGCAACCCAGCACCTGCGGCACCTGACGGGCTAAAGCTTCAGCAAAGCTTGCGCCGCCGACCTGCAGCAGCTTGAGGGATTTCAGCCGTTCGCGATGGGCGGGCGCCACCTGTAACCACAGTGCCACGGCCGGCGGCACCAGAGGCACAATGTCGACGCCATGTTTTTCGATGAGGTCAAAGCAGGCAAGCGGCTCGGGATTGGCCGCCATTACCACGGTGCCGCCAGCGTGGAACACGCCAAGCGCACCCGGCGAACTCATGGGGTAATTATGCGCCACCGGAATGGCGCAGAGGAAACGGGTCTGCGGCGTCAGCTCGCAGATTTCCGCACTGGCCCGGGCGCTGTAGTCATAGTCGTTATGCGTGCGGGGGATCAGTTTCGGTGTTCCGGTGCTGCCGCCGGAAAGCTGGAACAACGCTACCTCATCGGCTGCCGAAGGGCCGTAATGCGGCGCATTTTCGGCGGGTGATGAGAGCCATTGTTCGAGGCTGCGCTGCGGTTCCGCCTCACCAAGCAGCAGCGTCACGGCAAGCTGCGGAGAGGTAAGCTTCAGCGCCTCCAGAAACGTGTCATTGGCAAAAAGCTCGTGGGAACGCGAGCCGATCACCAGATTTGGCGTAATCTGTTCCGCATAGGAGGTCATTTCCAGCCGGCGATGGCTGAAAAGCGCATTGACGGGTGCAGCGCCGATTTTCATCAGAGCGAAAAAGACGAGATAGAACTCCGCGATATTTGGTAATTGCACCAGTGCCGTATCGCCCCTGCCGATCCCGGCGGCAGCCAGATGCCCGGCAAGATTGGAAGATTGCCGGTCGAGATCGGCATAGGTGAAGCGGCGGTCGCCGCAGATCAGCGCGGTCGCGTCCGGCCGAAGTTCCACCTGCTGGGTGAGGATGTCGCTGAGCGGTCTGTCGATCCAGTAGCCGCGGTCGCGGTATCGGCGCGCCAGATCTTCGGGCCAGCGTTCAAATTCGATTGTCATGGTGTGTCCCTGGGAAAATTAGGCAGAAAGACCGCAGGCGTTCAGCATGGTCTTGAGCTTGGTCTGCACCTCGGCCCACTCGGATTCGGGTTCCGAGGCTTCAACGATGCCGGCGCCTGCGAACAGCCGCACGGTTTGCCGTTGCACGGTGCCGCAACGGATTGTCACCACCCATTCGCCGTTACCCTCGGCATCCGTCCAGCCGACCATGCCGGTGAACAGCCCACGCTCGAAAGGCTCGACGAAGCGAATAAGCCTGCGGGCACGCTCGGTGGGGAAACCGCAAACAGCAGGTGTGGGATGCAGCAGGCACGCGAGTTGCAGCGCATTGGTCTCGGGATCAGCAAGGCGACCCTCGATGCGCGTTGAAAGATGCCAGAGAGCGGCCGTGTTGATGAGGGAGGGCTTTTCGGGAACGTCGATTTCAGTGCAGCAAGGCGTAAGCAGCGAGCGTATATCCTCGATCACGAGGCTATGCTCGTAATGGTCTTTTTCCGAAGCCGAAAGCCGGTCTGCATTGGCCTTGTCCGCCACCGGGTCAGCCATGCGTTTTGCCGAGCCCGCGAGCGGGTTCGAGATGACTTTTTCACCCTGCTTGCGGATGAGGAGTTCGGGGCTCACGCCGATCAGATCGCCGCCATCGGGCAGCGGAATGCGAAACTGGTAACCCTCGCGGTTCTGTTTGGCGAGGCTGGCCAGCAATCTTTCGACATTGACCTCGGAGGCGAAGGTCAGTTCACGCATGACGGAAAGCACCGCCTTGCGGACATCGGAATGGCGGAAATTGACGATGGCATGCTCGACGGCGCGCTTGAAACCATTTTCATCGGGCAGGCTGTTCTGGCCGACAAGCGCTGGCATGGCCGAATCAGTCGAGATCGAAGCGGTATCCTTTGGATTCCACTCATGGTTGTTGGGAATGTATAAGCAGGATGGCTCGTTGACGTCGAAGGGGATGGCGCCAATGGCGATGGGATTGTCCTGTCCGGCCCTGCGCGCCCTCTCGAAAGCGGCCTTTATCGCCTTCTGCAAAGGGCTTCCCGCGTCTTCGGCGCCATGGGCAGGAATCGTTATCCTTTCGCGAATGCCTCTGGCACGCAGTTCGCCCGAGCCAGAAGTGAACAGAAATTCTCTATCAAAATCAGTAATTTCGTCGGAATCGACGTCATTCGTCCTGAGTGCTCCCGTTTTCATGGGATGCCTCCTGTGCGAGTGGTTGACGGTGGCTTATACTTGATTATGATAATCATGTTTTGTCAATCGGTGCAAATTCACATGCTAAATTTAACCCCCATGCAGGTTGCCTACTGGGTCGGCCGAGAGGCGGACGGGATACTCGGAAAAGTTACGCCGCATCTCTATCTCGAGTTCGAAGGCAGGGGGCTGGAGGCGGAAAGACTGGCCGTCGCGGTCGAAAGGCTTTGCCGGCGTCACCCCATGCTCAACCTCAGGATTGATGCGGAAGGGCGACAGACGGCGGACCCCGCCGGCCGGCCGCTCCGCCTCGACGTGGAGGACATGGCGGCTCTCAATGATGAGGCGCTTGCGCACCGTCTTGCCGCCAAACGTGAGGCGTGGAGCCATCGCCAGATCGATCTGCGTGTTGCCCCGCCGGCGGCAGTGTCGCTCAGCCTGCTGCCCGCAGGTCGCGCCAGGCTGCATTTGGATACCGACATGCTGGCCATCGATCCCGCCAGTATGCGTATCGTGCTGGAAGATCTCGCCCGCTTTTATGAAGCCGACGCGGACGAACTCGAGCCATTGGGGGATACACCACCATCGTTTTTCAGCTGGGCGGAACGTCTTGCATCCGATCCGGAACTTAAAGCCCAGCGTGAAAGGGACCGGCTGTGGTGGCGGCAACATATTGCCGATATTCCGGAGGCACCGCCATTGCCGTTTTTGCCCGAGGACCCGTCACGCGCCGTTCACACCGATCGCCTTGCAGCAAGACTTTCTCCGGCTGAACGCAGCAGTCTGGAACGGGTGGCGCGGCGCTGCGGCGTGACCACGTCGACCCTGTTGCTTGGTGTCTTTACAGTGGTGCTTTCGCAGGCGACGAATACGGAAAAGTTCCGGCTTTCCGTGCCGGCTTTCTGGCGCGCGCCGCGGGTGGAAGGGGTCGATGGCATCGTCGGCGAATTCTCCAATGTGCTCATTCTTGGCGTTGATATCCGGCCTGAGGAGAGCCTTGAGCGACTGCTTGGACGGCTGTTCGGAGAGATGAACGGGCTTTTGGCGCACCAGTCCTATCCCGGGGTCAGCGTCATGCGCGACCTTTCCCGCCTGCGCGGCGGTTTGCAGACCTCACCGGTTGTCTTTACCGCGGGTGTCGATTTGCCCGGGGGCGAGTTGTTTTCGGAAAATGTGGGGCGCGTGTTCGGCCCGATGATCCACACCGTCTCGCAGGGGCCTGGAGTTGCGCTGGATGCGCAGGTCGCAGCGCTCGATGGCGGGCTTTTGATCAACTGGGATGTGCGGCTCGATGCACTGCCGGAAAGCTGGCTGCGAGCCCTGTTCGACGCCTATACCGCCCTTCTTCGCCACCTCGCCGCCAGCCCCGATCTCGTTTCCGAGACCGTGGAGCGATTTGGCTTGCAAGCGCCTGAAGCGACAGCGCAGACAAAAGGAAAATCCATGGAACGGCCACTCTCAGCCTTGCAAAAGGCCTATCTGCTCGGTCGCGGTACCCATCTGCCGCTGAGCGGCGTGGCGATGCAGGAGTTCCGCGAATATCGCGGCAATATCGATCCGGCATTGCTTCGCTCGCGCCTTACCGCAATGGTCGAGCGGCATGAAAGCCTGCGCACCCACATCGATGAGCGGCGTCTGGTGCAGGTGATCTCGGATGAGCCGAAGCTAAACCTTGATATTGTTGATCTTTCGCACCTGTCCGCTTCCGAAGCCGAACAGCGGATCGGCACCGTGCGGCAGGCTTTCTCCCATGCCCATTTCGATCTTGCCGCCTCTCCCTGGCAGGTCACGGTGTTTCGTCTGCCGGAAATTGCGGTGGGGGACAGCGTGGCGGTCTTCCTGCGCTTCGACGCCCTCATTCTCGACGGACGGGGAATAGCCAGCCTTGCGGCGGAACTCTTCGATGATGTCGTGCCGCCCGCATCAGCCGTCGCAGCCACCGTCGCGCAGCAAGATGTAGCAGCGGCCCGTGCCGAGGATGCCGCATACTGGGCTGAGAAACTTGAGGGTGCGGAAGTGCCCTCGCAACTGCCGTGGAAAGCCCCGCTCGAAACCATTGCCGTTTCGCGTTACAGCCGCCAGAGCCTGACCATGGAAAAACAACGCTTTACCGCCTTTTCACGGATCGGCGCAAAAGAGCGGCTGTTCAAGAATTCTGCGCTGACGGCGGTAATCCTCGATGTGCTGTCGCTTTGGCTGAACGAAGGTGCCCTCGTCGCCGGCATTCCCGTCGCCCCGCAGGTGGAAGGCACCTTTGCCAATCGCTCGAGCTTCATCGCGGTCAAATGGGATGCGGCCAAGGGCGATTTTGTGGAGCGTGCCGCAGCTTTGCAAACCGATGTGCTTGAGGGCCTCAATCATCTGGCTTTTTCGGGGATCGATCTCAATCGCATCCTTCTCAACGCCAATCCCGGCGGGCTCGCCCTGCCTGTCGTCATCACCAACGGCCTCTCATGGCCGACGCTTTCGCAAGCTTCCACGCTTCGTTGGACGGACGGGCTGACCCAGACACCACAGGTGGCGCTGGATTTCCGGTTTTCGCAAAACCCGGATGGCGATCTCGTCCTCGATATCGATTATGCGGAGCAGGCGATCGATGCCGGAATGGTGGCTGGCATTCTCGGCGCCATAGAGCGTGCGATTACCGCGATCACCGCCAGCGGGACGTTTTCGATGAATTTCCGCGAGATCGTCGACCTGTCTCACTATCGGCTGAATGGCGACGAGCGGAACTTCGTCTGCCCGCCATTCCTGGAACGGATCGCCTCGCATCTTTTCGAAGGAGACGGATCGCGCACGGCCCTGATCAACGGCGAACGGCGCATCTCCTATCACGAACTTGGCGACGCGGTGGCGCGGGCGATGGCGGGCCTTAAGACGCGCGGCATTGGCCGGGGCGATGTCGTAGCGGTGTGCCTGCCGCGCAGCCCGGAGCACACGGCCGTCACGCTGGCCGCTGCACTTATCGGCGCCATTTGGGTGCCGATCGATGCGAGCTCGCCGGAAGATCGCCTGCACTATCTGCTGACCAATTGCCGCCCGGCCATGATCGTCGCCCGTTCCGTTCCGCAAGGATTCGACGCTGTCGGTCCCGAGGAGCTTCTCGCAGCGCCAGCCGCCTCCGGCGTGCCCGTTAACCCGGCGGAACTGGCGGTACTTTCAGCAAGCGAAGCACCCGCTTATTACCTCTACACTTCCGGCACGACAGGCAAACCGAAATGCGTCGTGCTCTCTAACAGGGCCACGGCCAATGTCATCGACAGTACGCTTTCGGAATGGACGGTGACGGAGAATGACGTCTTTATCTCCGTTACGCCCTTGCACCACGACATGTCGGTCTTCGATGTATTCGGCGCGCTTGCCGCCGGTGCGACGCTGGTGCTGCCGGAACCCGGCGAGGAAAAGGATGCGGTCCGCTGGAACGAGTTGGTGGCCGAACACGGCGTTACGCTGTGGTGCTCGGTGCCGGCGATCCTTGAGATGCTCCTGTCCTGCCGTCGTGGCGACCAGCTCGGCTCGCTCCGGCTCGTTGCGCAGGGCGGTGATTACATCAAGCCCGTGGTCATCGAGGAGTTGCGCCGGCTGAAACCCGAGCTTCGGCTGATATCGCTGGGCGGGCCGACGGAAACGACCATCTGGAGCATCTGGCACGAGATCGTGGCAGCCGATACCACGGCGATACCCTATGGACACCCTCTACCCAGCAATCGATATTTCATCCTCAACGATCAGGGCGGCCATTGCCCGGCGGGCGTTGTCGGACGCATCCACACAGTGGGCGTGAATGTGGCGATCGGCTATCTTGAAGATGGTGCCATTACCCAGACGGATTTCGTCACGGTCAGCGATCCCGGTGGACATGCGGTGCGCGCCTTCCGCACCGGAGACCGGGGCCGTTACCGGCCGGATGGCAAGATCATGTTCGCCAGCCGCGTCAACGGTTACGTCAAGGTGCGCGGGGTGCGGGTCTCGCTGCCGGATGTGGAAAATGAACTTATCCGCCACCCCTCCATCCAGCGTGTACTGGTGGTGGATTACGGTGCCGAGCAAAAGGGGGAGGCTGCTATCGGCGTGCTTTATGTTCCGATGCCTGGCATTGAGCTTTCCGCCGCCGATATGCGCAATTTCGCCCGCAGGCATCTGCCGGAATCGCATGTGCCCGGCCGCTTTCTCAATGTGGCCGATCTGCCGCTATCGGCCAATGGCAAGCCGGATCGCCGCCGCGCCCGCGAATTGCTGACGGCAGCGGAACCGGCAAAGGCACCTGCGGCTGTAACAATCAAAGTCGCCGATCAGGGTGATCGCCGCGTGCTGGATATCTATCTCGGCGTGCTGGGCAAAAACCCGGAAAATGTGGACACGAGCAGCGATTTGCTGGCGCTTGGCCTTTTGCCTTCGCATCTGAAAACCGTCTCGGCCGAAATTCGCAGCGCCTTCGGCGTGGAGCTTTCGCCGCAGCAACTCCTGCGTTGCCGAAACGCCAAACAGGTCAGTTCGCTTTTACCCGCCTCGGCGGCATGAACCGCATCATTGCGGCCAGAAAATCACAGGAATAATCCAAGGAAAAACAGATGGCGCATATCGATCCTGCCAGTGGCTGGCTTCCCCTGACCCAGCCGCAACTCGATTTCTGGGAGGAGTTTTCCTTCCATCCCGACGAACCGGTCTCTACCGTCGCCCATTACATCGAGCTTTCCGGTGCCGTGAACGAAGGCGCTCTGCTTGAGGCAATCAGGCGCACCGTGCGCGAATCGGAAGTTCTGTCGATCCGTTTTCGCGTCGGTGAGGATGGCGAGACGCCGCAGCAATGCTGCGATCCGCTCCACGCTCCGATGGTCGAGCTTGTCGATCTCCGTGCCCATCCGGCGCCTTTCGAGGAAGCGCTGGGGCGCATGAACGCGGATGTCGAGGCAGGGCTTGATCTTCGAACCGACAAGCTCTCCGCCCAGGTGCTTTACCGCATCGCCGACGATCGCTACCTCTGGTATATCCGTGCCCATCATATCGTCGTCGACGGTTATGGTTTGACGCTGGTGGAGCAGCGCTGCGGGCAGCTTTACGGGCACTATTGCGGCAAGGGCGAGGCGGGTCCGGATTTCCATCCTTTCCCCAGTTTTCTTGCCGAAGAGGACGCTTACCGGCAAAGCCGCCGTTTCGAAAAGGACCGCGAGTTCTGGACGGCCTATCTCGCGCCGCCGGTGGATCTGCCCGTGCTGGACAAGGATTGCGAGGATTACGGTGGCGGCGGCCTGCATGCCGATGCGGGATTGCCGGAAGGTTTCAGCACAAGACTGCAACAGATATCCGGCGCACTGGAGATAGGCTGGCCGGACCTGCTGGTGCTGCTTTCAGGCCTTTATCTTCACCGCGTATTGCCGCGCCCGGATCGCGATGTGCTGACGCTGTGGCTGCCCTTCATGAGCCGCTGGGGCAGCGTCGGCGCGCATATGCCCGCCATGCTCGTCAATATCCTGCCTTTCCATCTGACAATAGAACCGCAGGAGAGCCTTGGTAGCTTCCTTGCGCGCAATGCCGCCAATCTGCGCCGGCAGCGCCTGCATGGCCGCTACCGCATCGAACAGATCGCCGCCGATCGCAACATATCAAAGGGCCGGCGGTTTTTCTTCTCACCGCTTATCAACGTCCTGCCCTTCAGCGCGCCGGTATTTGCAGGGCTTGCCGTTATCAGGCACATTCTCGCCAATGGTCCGGGCGACGGGTTCAACCTGACCTTCCGTGGCGAGGATGACGGCAGTGATCTGAACCTGCATATCGACGCGGATTCCGCACTGACCGAAGCCGACGATTTCGCGCGTTACCGCGAGGAGATGCCGCTGTTTCTGGATGCCATGCTGCGCGACGAGGCGCTGGCGGCTCCGGCCGAAGAGGTTTCCGCGGCCTTCCGTCTGGCGGTTTGAGAAGCCGGGTGCTCTGCAAGAAGGGGACGGAAATCTCTCTGCCGTCACTCTGCATTTGGTCGGGAGTGACTGGGTGCGGATGTGATAAACCCGGCTCCGTTATGCAAAACCCTGCCTGATGGGGTGACATGCTGTCCTCCCACCCAACGTCATCCTTGGGCTTGTCCCAAGGATCCAGTGGGGACAGGCCCGAGCATGACGGAAGAGAGCTTTCCGGACATTTGTTAAAAAGCAAAACCCGGCGCCGCCATGCGGAGCCGGGTTTATTGCGAAGCCTGGCCAGCACTCAGGCTAGCGTGGTCAGCACACGGCCCGAAGCGCCTGCTTCGGCGAAACGGCTGAAGACGCCGCTGGTGGTCGTGCGCAGCCGGTCGACATCCTCGGGGCCGTAGCGGTCGGAGCGGTAGCTCATCAACACGCGGATGGAGCGTTCGCCGCCAATCGTTTCTTCCATTACCTCGAATTGCAGCCCCAGCATGGATTCGTGCTTGTCGGGATCGATCTGCCGGAACTCGACGGTTTTGCCGTCCGGCCCTGAAAGCGTGCCGTTCAGCTTGTTCTTGGCGTGGATCTGGATGAATACCTCGAACAGATGGTCGCGGCCGGGCGTCATGCCGAGCGCCTCTTCGACGAGATCGATTGGAATTTCGCTGTGTTCCAGAGAGCCATTGACCGTGTTCTTCACCGAGGAAATCAGTTCGCCGACCGTCATCTCCTCGCGGAAACGCACACGATGGGCAACGACCGTGGTGAAATAGCCGATCGTATCGAAATAGCCGCTGTCGGTGCGCCCGGACGCCGATGTGCCGACCACGAGATCGCTCAGCCCGCCCAGATGGCGCAGCGACGCGGCGATGGCGGCATAAACGACGTTGAACAGGGAGGCGCTGTTCTGCTTGGCGATGGCGTAAAGTCCGTCGCTGACGTGTTTTTCCAGCTTGAACTCGATCCAGCCGCCCGCCGGCGCCTCGTCGTGTGCAGCATCTGTCGGCGTGCTGTTCTGTCCGGTAAGGACCAGGCCTTTCGGTGCGTCCCGCAGCATATCGGTCCAGTAGGCAAGGTGGTCGCCGTTGACGCCGGATGCCACCTGTTTTCTGGCGAATTCATGGAAGGGTGCGGGCTTGCTCGCAAAGACAGGGGCCTTGCCCGTGGCTCTTGCCCTATAGGCTTCGGTCAGCTCGTCCATCATCAGGTTCACCGACCATTCGTCCAGCACAATATGGTGGAAGAGGAAAGAGAGCACCTGGCCGCCGGTTTGGGGATTGCGCAGGAAACGCAGCCGCATCGGCAATTCGCGGGCAAGGTCGAACCGCCAGGACGCTTCCGTATGCCGGTCCACGCCTTCGCTTTCCTCACTCGTCCAGAACCACTTATAGCCGGGCAGGTCGTGCATCGGCACGATCTTTTGCAGAACCGTCCCATCTTCGACGTAAAAATGGGTTCGCAGGCCGGGATGACGCTCGATAATATCGAGGAATGCACATTCGAAAGCGCTCTCATCCACCGGATCGAGGAAATCGAGCGCGAAGGGGATGTTGAAAATCTCGCCGAAACCGAAGGCGGCATAGGCTTTCCAGAGCGACATCTGCGCAAGAGAAAGCGGTGCCGTCAGCGAGCCGGTCGCGGTTGCTTCCGCCTGTGCAGGGGCGGCGGTTTCGAGACGCGTCGCCTGTTTTGCGAGCGATGCGGCGGTGGGATAGCTGAACAGGTCGTTGAAACGCAGCTCGATGCCGTGATTGCTCAAAAGGCGTCCGATGATGCGGGTCGCGATCAGCGAATGGCCGCCAAAATCGAAGAAATCGTCATCCGGTCCCATGTCTGTCGACGCAAGCGCTTCGCGGAATTCGGCAAGAATTGCCGCGGCAGTCTCGTCGTCGCTGGAGCGGGAGGCGGCGGGCAGGGATGCTGCAGCCTCCGGCCCTGCGGACGAGGTTTGATGCGTAATGCCGGAAAAATCCGCACCGCCTTCGAGATGGGCGATGAAACGCTCCAGCAGAAATGCCGTCGCATGCGGCGAGGCCTCCTTGCCGCCGGTCAGTTCCAGACGGATGTGGCCATCAACCGTGCTGCCAGCAGCGAGCGTCAGGCCAAGGCCGGACTGGAGAGAGGGGAGTGGCAGGCGCTCGAACCGGAGCCGCTCGACGGATGAGGTTTCAGCCGATGTTGGCAGGGTCTGAAGCGTGAAGGTGGCAACCTCGTCGTTGTGTTCGCCATGTCGGGCCAACCCAGCCAGCACGGCTTTTTCGGCCTCCTGCGGCGACTGGCTACGTGAGATCGAGACGCGGGCGACCGCATCTGCCGGAAGCGGCAGGCCGGCCTCGTTCCCGGGTTGCAGGGGCAGGCGCAGGGTAACAGTGTCGAGATCGCCATTGGTCGCCAGAAAAAGCGCGAAACGGGCACCGGTGCGTGCCAGAAGCGCGTCCGGTGCGGCCGAGCCGTTTGGGTCGAGAAGGGCAGCCGGAAGATCGACGCCGTGGCAGTGGCTCGCCGGCTTGGTCCCGTTATTTCGGAGAGAGACGACGGGCGTGCCGGAGGCCGGTCCTTGCAGCCAGGGGAGCGGAACTGGATTGACGATGGCGTTTTCGGTGATGCGTGGCGAAAGCGGCTTTGGTGCCTCGCCAGCATAGGCTGCGGCAATAGCGCCCAGCAAAATCTGCGGTGAGAGGGATTCACCAAGCAGGCCATGCACCAGAAGCGCCAGCAGTACCTCTCCTTCGCTCAAGAGCACGATGGCCTGAAACGGCGGATCGATTTCCGCGTCGAACGGGCTTGCCTGAAGGTCGTGCAGAAGGGCCACCGCTTCGTCTTTCGATGCCGTCTGAAACAGTTGCACGAGAGATGCCGAAGGGGCCTCTACGCTCTTGGCAAGGGTGCCGTCTTCTCCAAAGGAAAACCGCACGCGCAGTTCGGGCCATGCCTCGCAAACCGTCTCCAGTGCCGATGTCAGGCGCAGAAGGTCGCTCTCGCCGCCGATGCGGTAGGTGAGAATATGCCGGAAGACCTGATCGGGGTCCTGAAACTGCTGGAACCAGACCCGCTCCTCATATTGGCTTGGCTGCGATCCGCTCCGTGGGGCTTCGTCCGCATTGTCGAAGGTTTGTTCGATGCGGCGCGCAAGCATGCGCGAATTATCTGCTGCCATGGTCCTCTCCTTGGAAGTATAATGTTGAGGTAGGTCGCGCTTGGCGGGGAAAGTCCCCTCTTGCGGGGATCAGCAGCCCGCGCGCGACTGCTCGATCAGCGCCTGCCAGGCGGTAAGCGTGGGCTGACGGGCGAGATCGTCATAGTGAAGTCGCGTACCGGCGAGCTGCGAAAGCGGCGGGATCAGGCGCATGAGAGCGAGGGAGTGAAGTCCGCAGCCGAACAGGTTGGCGTTCGGGCCGATATGCCCCACCTCATCGTCCAGAACCTTGGCGAGATGGGCTTTGAGTTCCGTCGTCATCATGTCCGCCTCCAGCTTGCCAGCCGCCGCGATTGCCGGTTCATTCATCGAAATGATCGTGAACGCCGCTTGCTCCGCGCCGCCAGTAGCCGGAAGCGCGCGTCCATTTGGGGTTCGCGCCGTACTCGCCGATCAGGATTGCGCGCAGGTCTTTCGCCGCTTTCGATTCGCAGGCGACCCAGCTGAAGAAATCGCCCTCAGGCAGTTCAAGCGTACGCAGCGCCTCCGTCAGGGCGTCGTGATCGGCGCCGCCCGCGGCCTCCTGCGTTACCCAGATGATCGACGCGTCAGCTTTCGTGGCGAGGTCCAGGCGATCAGCCTCCGTCTCAACTTCGATCAGGGCGACGACGCGGGTGCCCTTGGGCATTTCTTCCAGTCGCCGTGCAAGGGCGGGAAGGCCGGTATCGTCGGCAATCAGCAGATGCCAGTCGAAGGTGAAGGGAATGGTGAACGAGCCGCGCGGGCCTGCAATCCATGCCTTGTCACCCACCCTGGCGGATTTTGCCCAGTTGCTGGCGGGGCCATCATGGTGCGTGGCGAAATCGATGGCGAGTTCACCCTTCTCGGCATCGAAGCTGCGCGGCGTGTAATCGCGTGCGAGCGGGCGCGGCGCGCCTTCGGGAAATTCGAGGCCGTTCGGGCCGATCACCGGCAGGTTAGGTTCGGTTTCGCCGGGAAGCGGGAAGAACATCTTGACGTGGTCGTCAAAACCGAGACTGGCAAAGCCTTCAAGCTCAGGCCCGGTCAATACGATGCGCACCATGGACCGGCTGAGTTTTTCCACCCGGGCCACGTCAAGGCAGCGTAGCTTGACGGCGTAACGATGGCGTTTGGGGGTCCGGTCCTGAACGCCGGTTTCAATGCTTTGTGCAATGCTCATGTTGCTGTCTTCCCTGGGATATCGCCGATGGGGATCGGCAGTTTCGCTGTCCCGGATCGGCATGCCGGACAATCGCGCACCGGAGTTTTCCGGCGGGAGATCCGACGTCGTTGTGTCAAGATGCGCGAACCATAACAGGCGGTTCCGGCGGTCGCAATATAAGTTTCTTCAAAAACTCAAGTTTATGTCCGGCGCATGGTTTGCGCCGGAATTGCGCTTGTCGAAAAGGCGTTTAACGGCGGCCTGCCCAGCTTTCCACCGCGTCCAGCGTGTGCAGCGCGCTTGGGATGGACGGCGTCGTGACCCGGCTGGAATCGAGAAAGATGATCCGGCCGTCACGCGCCGGTTTGACGAAGCGTTCCCAGCCGGGAATGATTTTTTCGAGTGCGGCGCGCGTTCCGGCTTCGCCTCGGGCGGGGCTGTTATAGCTGTTCATCACCACCAGCAGATCAGGGTTGAGCTTGCCAAAAGCCTCGGCACTGAGCGGCATCGTCAGGGTGGAACCCAGCCCACCCGACGAGGTGGCGTTGTCGATTTTCAGCCGTGCGTAACCCAGATCCTCGAGCGCCTGCACCGCACCGGACATATCGCCGACCGCGTTGATCTGGTCGGTCAGCAGAATTGCGAGATAGGTCTTGCCTTTTGCGTCTTCGCCGAGTGCTTTTTTGACGGTGGCGAGTTTCTCGTCATAGGTCTTCCGGCGCTCGGCAAAAGCGTCACTTCTGCCAACGAGACCCGAAAGATTCTCTTCGACGCTGAAGCCATAGGTGTGGCCAGTGCTTACCTTCTGCAGATAGACGGGCGCGACGGTGGAAAGCTGCTCGGCCTTGCCGCTGTCCATTTCCGTGGCGACGATCAGGTCAGGTTGCAGCGCTCTCAGCTTTTCCAGATCGATCTGACCCACCGCGCCGAAACCTTTCGGTTTCGTGCGGCCTTCACCGAGAACGGTGTCGATGAAATCAACGGCAGTGGCGAATTTGCCGTCGCTGTTGCGGCCATAGGCGCCTACCACGTTGGCGCCAAGATCCATCAGCGGCACGCCCAGCAGCGGTTCGTGCATGACGACAATGCGCTGCGGCTGCTCGGGGATGGAGACCGTGCGGCCGGCGGCATCGGTGACGGTTCGCTCTGCGGCAAGGCTGCTTCCGGCGGTCAGAAGTGCTGCTACGAGGATGGCAAATCGCATGGCATACCCTTTGTTCAATTTCTTCAGTGGCGGTTAGTTCTGCGCAGCGCCTGCAGGCGCAGCGTGAGGATGAAAAGCGGCACGCCGATCAGCGTCAGCGCAAGGCCTATCGGCATCGGCGTATCGGCCACCAGCCCACGCGAAAGCGTATCGGCGGTCACCACCAGAATGCCGCCCGTCAGCCCCGACAGGAAAAGCCTGGCGCGACCGACGGCGGGCGACAGGAAGGTGGCGAGATGCGGGGCGATGACGCCGAGAAAGGTCAAGGGGCCGACAGCGGTGACGGAAGCGGAGCTGAGGATGACCGCAAAAACGATGACGAGCGGGCGCGAACGTTTGACCGTTTCGCCGAGCGCCATGGCCATCTCGTTACCGAGATCAAATACTGCAAGCGCCCGGCCGATGAGGAAAATGCCCACAAGGCTGACCGCGAAAAGAGGCGCGAACACGAGGATGATCGGCCAGCTCGCCTGAAACAGCGAACCCGCCATCCAGTCTGCAAGCGACAGCGATGTTTCCGTTGGTGTGTAGAGCAAAAGCACTGATGAGACTGATGAAAGGGCGGATTCGATTGCGATGCCCATCAGCAGGATGGCGAGCCCGCTGGAACGTTCGCGCCCCACGAGCGCGATGAGCAGGAAAGCTACCGCAAGGCCGCCGCCGACGGCCGCAAGCGCCACCATGGTCTTGGGCGCCGCCGGCACCAGCACCAGAAGCAGCATTATGGTGGTCATTGATCCCTGGCTCAGACCGAACAGGCCGGGATCGGCAAGCGGATTGCGGGCGACCGATTGCAGCATGGCCCCGGCCAGCGCAACGCTCCATCCGGCCATGAAACCAAGCAGGATGCGCGGCAGCCGTACCGTCCACAGCGCATAGGCCTGATCGTCGCTCAAATGCCCGCCGGCAACGCCGTGCAGAAGGTCAATGAGACCGGTCTGTGTATTTCCGAGACTAATGGAAATGGCGGCCAGCACCAACGCCAGCAGGATCAGTGCAAGGCCGGCCTTTAGGTTGCCGATGCCGATCTGCATCCCGCTCGGCAGCCGCAGGACCGCTTTGCCATCGGTGGCCAATTGCCTTTTCATGACAGCCCTCTTCATGACAGTTTATTGGCCGAAGGTGAAAGATAGAAGCGCTTGACTATGACGATGAAGACGAGGCCGCCGAGCAGGTCCATGAACAGTCCGGTATTGACCACATACGGCCTGAACAGGGTTTGCGCGCCCAGATCGGCCAGCACGCACAGAATCGCCCCGACAAGGGCTGAAGCGGGCAAAGCGAGCGTGAAATTCACCCCGACCAGCGGCCGGACCATATGCGGAACGATGAGGCCGACGAAGCCGATGGGACCGCAGATGGCCACGGCCGAGCCGGACGCCAGCATTGTGGCGAAAAGTGCGATCCGGGAAACGCGCGTGACGTTGACGCCGGCGGAAGCGGCTTTTTCCGCACCCAGCAGTACCAGCGTCAGCGGGCGGGCAACCGACCAGAGCATCACCATCGCAATGGCGCCAATCCACCAGAAATCGGTGAGGCGCTCGGCATAGACGTGGTTGATATTGCCGCCGACCCAGCTCAGGAATTCGGCGCGACGTGTGGGGGTTGACAAAAGGAGGGCATTGGTGATGCCGATCAGCAGCATGGAGACAAGCGCACCGGACAGGATGAGCGACAGGCCGCGCGGATCGTTTGACCGCCCGGCCAGCCGGGCAACGAGGAAGCAGGCGCCAAAGCCGAAGCCGGCGCCGATAAGCGCGATGAGCCCCTGTATTTCGGGCGAGAAATCGAACACCAGCGCACCGGCGACCACAAAAAGCGTCGCACCGGCATTCAGGCCCAGGGTGGAGGGCGAGGCGAGAGGATTGCGGGCAAGCCCCTGCAGCACGCAGCCACTGACGGCCGTGGTGGCGCCGACATAGATCGCAATCAGTGAGCGCGGGATTTGCTGATAGAGGAGAACCGACTGTTCATAGGTTTCGGCCTCGCCGTGCACGAGCGTCGTCGCGATTTCGGCAAGTGGCAGGTCGCCAGTCATCAGCACGAAGTTGGTGACGAGAACAACGGCCAGCAAGATCGCGGCGGCAAAGATCAGCATTATTTTAGATGTCATGCCGGAATGGCCTGTTCCTGCCGCTCCAGCCGCGGCACGCAGATGAGCCGCCCCTGCCGGGAAAATATGTCGGCCTCGAGATCAAAGACGTCGGCCACATTGGCTGATGTGACGGTATTCGCAACAGGCCCGGAGGCGAGAACCCGTCCGGCTTTCAGCATGATGACGTCATCGGCGAAGGTTGAGGCGAGGTTGAGATCATGCAGCACGACGATAACAGTTTTGCCGTGCCTGTCCGTCAGTTCGCGCACGAGGCTGAGGACGGCATATTGATATTTCATGTCGAGATGGTTGACCGGCTCGTCCATCAGGATCACCTCCGTGTCCTGAGCGAGCACCATGGCGATGAAGGCGCGCTGGCGCTGGCCGCCGGACAGCGTGTTGACCTGCGCCCTGGCCTTGTCTTCCAGCCCGACGGTCTTCAGCGCTTCGGCAAAAAGCGCCCGGTCGCGTTCGGAGGGACCGCCGCCAAGCCCGTAACGTGCATAACCCGCAAGCTCGATCAATTCGCCAAGCGTCATATAGTCAGGGCAATGGCATTCCTGCGGCAGATAGGAGATGCGGCGGGCGAGTTCGCGGCGTCCGATCGCGCCGATCAGGCGGTCACCGAGGCTTATCCTGCCTGATGATAAAGGCACGAAGCCCATGATGGTCTTCAACAGCGTCGACTTGCCACAGCCGTTGGGTCCGACCAGCGCTGTGACGCGGCCGGTTTGAAAGCGGGCAGACAGGCCCTGCAATACGGCGATGTGTCCGTAACTCGCATGAAGGTCCGTGGCATCAAGCACCGGATTACAACTCCTGTTATTCATAGGGCCATGCGTCGACTCGACGCACGTCCTACCTAAGCTGTTGAATTCACATATCGAACTTGCGGAAATCGGGTTCTGTACCGGCAAGCGCGACAGGCTGGTCTTGAAGCGACACTAAACTATAGTAAAATTCTCCACAAATCGAAATTTGCCGATTCACATCGCGGATTTCGTGATGATTTTTTCATTCGAGGTGTTTCATGTCAGTCGCGCTCAAGCTTCACGTCGGCATGTCGCTGGCGCCAACCTGGCTCAGCGGCGAGGCATGGCGGCGTCAAGACAGCGGTATAGACGGGGTTTTCTCCAGCGATTATTTCGTCGATCTTGCAAAGCGCGCCGAGGCTGCGCATGTGGATTTTGTCTTCCGGCCCGACACGCTGTTTCTGCGCACTGAGGGGCTGGAGACCGGCGGCGGATTTGCGAGCATGGACCCGAACATGCTTCTGGCCGCCATCGCACGGGAGACCAGCCATGTCGGCCTGTTATCCACGGTTTCAACGACATTCCTGCCGCCTTATGTGATTGCCCGCCAACTGCAATCGCTGAACTGGCTGAGCAATGGCCGGGCGGGATGGAACATCGTCACGGCGCTGGACGGCCACGAAAATTTCGGCCTGAAAGAAATGCCATCGCCACAGGAGCGTTATGAACGCGCCGCCGAGTTCACGCAGGTAGTACAGCAGCTCTGGGCGAGCTTTCCCAACGAGGCGCTGAAGCTGGACAAAGAGAGCGGGCGTTTTGCAGATCCGTCGCTGGTCCAGCCAATCGCGCATGAAGGAAAGCACTTCAGCGTCAAAGGCCCGCTCAACCTGCCGGCCCATTCCAGCCGTATTCCACTGGTGCAGGCTGGAGCTTCCCCCGAAGGCCGCGATTTCGCAGCCTCCGTTGCGGATGCGGTCTTCGCCTCGACGCCGGATATGCAGGCGGCAATCGAGCTTCGGGCGGATTTACGGCAAAGAGCGGAGCGGCATGGGCGCTCACCGGATGTGGTGAAGCTGATGCCGGGTCTCAGTCTTTATCTGGCGGACACCAAGAAGGAGGCGCTGGAGCTATTTGCGGAGACCCACGCAAGGGCCAACCATGGCCGCATATTTGCATCCATTCAAAATCTGACGGGTCTTGACCTTTCCGACTGGTCGCTCACGCGGATCGTCACCCCTTCTGACTTGCCGCCGCCGCCCGAGACACCGAGAAGCCGCACCCATGCCAATCTGCTCCGCCGGTTGATCGAACGGGAAACGCTGAGCGTTGCCGAATTGTTGCGGCGACCGGAAGTGATGGGGTCGGGCCATTGGCAGATCATCGGCACGGTTGAGGATGCTTTTGAAAGCATCCGCGAATGGGTGGCGGCCGGCGCGATAGACGGCTTTGTCGCGGTGCCCGGCGGTTCGGTCGCGTCGATGCGGCTGGTGCTGGAGCGGCTGCTTCCGAGGCTCGGCGATGCCGGGCTGTTCCGCACCGCCTATTCCGGCAGCACCTTCGCCGACCACCTGGCCGGATAGGTTTACGAGCCGCCGGATTCTGCCGTCGCCTTTCCGGCCGCTTCAAGAAGCTGCGGAAAGTGCCGCTCGGTCTCGGCGGTCGCGAGGAAAGAAACGGTGGTGACGACGCAACAGATTTCGCCCTGTGCGTCGAAAACCGGGGCGGCCTTGCCGGTCAGGGCGGAGAACAGGTGTTCGTTGAGTTCCGCCCCGCCTGTCTCACGAATGGCGTGCAGGACTTTAGCGTCTGGGCGGGACCCGCGAAAGGCGGGCGGCTGCAGCTTGCGCACCGGCGCTGTCCTATCCGGTGGCAGATAAGCCTGAAAAAGCAGCCCGCAGGCGCTGTTATCCAGCGGTAGAACATCCCCCAGCGCCACGGTGCTGATGGAGAAGCTGGCACTCCTGTGCCACTGCACCACGGTCGGGCCGCGATCGGTCCAGATCGCCACGCCGCAACTGGCGCCGATCTGCGAGGCCAGTGCTTTCATCTGTCGACCGGCGGTTTCGACCGGATTGATTCGTCTGAGCGCGCTGACGCCTATCGAGAGCGCGGTTGGGCCGAGGTCGTAGCTGCCGGTTGCAGGGTCCTGTGCCACCAGTCCTTCCCGCACGAGGCTTTGCAGGTAACGATGAGCTGTGGAACGGCCTGTGCCGGCGCGTTTGGCGAGTTCGCCCAGTGCAAGCGCCCCGTCCGATTTTGCCAGAAGGTCGAGAAAACGGGCAGCAATAGAGACCGACTGAATGAGGGCAGAGCGCTTCTCTCCGTCGTTTTCAGGCAGATTGTCCGGCTCGTCATCCATGGCGTCCAAGTCGCTCCCCGATTTATGTCGTGAACATGCCTAGCGCATCCGACCGGAAATCGGAATCGATTTCTGAGTTATTTCAACGCCTTCCCCTTGAGGCGGGGAGTTACATGACAACGGCCAGTCGATAAACTTTGTTGTAAATATGGCACATCCCGTTACGGAACCCTATCCGTCCACAATACGGAACGCATTCTCTATTGCGAAACGGATAACGCTTCCGTTACTTGAATATGACTTTGATACTCATGTTTATTAGGGGTGTGTTATGGGGTTTCGTTCTAGCGGCCGTTTGATGGGCGGGGTCAGCGTTTTGACGCTGGCCGCCCTGTTTGTGACGCCGATTTTCGCCCAGGAGCAACAGGTCGAGGCCTCGGGAACGACCGTTCTCAAGCCGATTGTGGTGACCGGCGAAAAAGTCGCGCGCGACATGAAGAACACGGCGTCTTCCGTCTCGGTCAAATCCAGCGATGAACTGAAAAAGGAAAAGACCGGCGATCCAACCGTCTCAGACGCGATCAAGGACATTCCAAACGTTGTTTATACCGACAATGTCAGCGCCCCGATCATTCGCGGTCTCGACACGCAGGGACCGAACACCGGAGCAACGGCGTTCTTCGCCGGCACCGTGCCGCGCGCCACGATCAATGTCGATGGTCACTATCTCGGTTATAACGAGTTCATCTATGGCGCGACGTCCATCTGGGATGTCGAAAGCATCGAGGTCTTCCGTGGGCCGCAGACCACATCGCAGGGCGCTAACGCCATTGCCGGCGCCATTCTCGTCAATACCAAGGACCCGACGTTTACGCCGGAAGCAAGCTATCAGGCCGAAATCGGGAATTATCACCAGAAGCGGGCGTCCTTTGCGGTCTCAGGCCCGTTGATCGAAGACGAGCTGGCGGCGCGTCTGGCAATCGATTATTCGGGTCGCGATACCTTTATCGATTACATCAATTCCGGTTTTGCCCACGCAGGCACCAACCAGGATTTCAAGGAATTCAACGCGCGTTTCAAGCTTCTGTGGGAACCGCCGGAAATTCCGGGCCTGACGACCAAGCTGACTTATTCCTATAACGCCGCCAACCGGCCGAGTCAGGAAGCGGCGTCGCGTCCTTTCGAGGATCTCAACCACGTCACCACCACCATGCCGAGCTGGAGCCAGAATACCCACACCGGTATTCTCGACATCAATTACGACTTTGAAAACGGCGTAAAACTCTTCAACCAGACGCAATTTTCCGCCTCAGACGCGCGCCGCAGGGTGGGTGTGGTCAATAATGGCGACGCCAATATCGATCAGAAGAATGTGTCCCACGAGACCCGTGTGACCTTCGGTGACCAGGAAGACGTTCTGAGTGGCGTCGCGGGCATCTATTACGCCCATACGCAGGCCGATGAAATTCTCTATCTTCTGAACCCGGCAAACAGAAGAACCCTTTCGACATTTGACGATACCAAGGACAATCTCGGCATTTTCAGCGAGTTGAGCTACCGTCTGACCGACCAGTGGACGCTTACCGGCGGCCTGCGTTACCAGACCGATCGTATTCAGCGCGCGGGCCGCTCCGTCTATTCCAACGTCGCGGTTGATTTTGACGAGACCTTTTCCGAATTGCTTCCCAAGGCCTCGCTTGCCTATGCGATCAACGATGACTGGACCGTTGGCGGCATGATCAGCCGTGGTTACAATCCCGGCGGCATATCGCTGAACATCTCGTCGGGCCAATGGTTGCCCTTCGAGAAGGAAACCATCTGGAACTACGAACTCTACACCCGCGCGAAGTTGCTGGATGACAGGCTGACGCTCAACAGCAACCTGTTCTACATGGATTACAAGAACGCCCAGTACAATATTCCGGTCGTTATCTCGTCAGGCATTACTCAATCCTACACCATCAATGCGCAGAAAGCGCATGCCTATGGTCTGGAAGTCGGCGCCGACTATCAGGTTCTCGACAATGTGACGCTGAAGGCAAGTGCCGGCGTGCTGAAGACCGAAATCGACCAGATTTCCAGCAATGCCAGCTATGCAGGCAATGAATTCGCGAAATCGCCTGGTTACATGTTCAGCATCGGGGCAAGCTGGGATGTGACCGACAAGTTCACCGTCTCGGGTCAGGTGCGTCATATCGATGGTTATTATTCCGATACGGCCAACACGGCTGCCTATGCGATCGACCCCTACACCATCGCCGATGTGCGTGCGAGCTACAAGTTCCAGGAGGAGATGGAGGTCTACGCTTACGTGAAGAACGTCTTCGACGAGCGTGCGCCGACCTATATGCAGCAGAACCGCGGCATTGGCGGCATCGAGGCCAGCATGACCGAACCGCGCATGTTCGGCATTGGTGTCAGAGGCACGTTCTAAGCGATTGCCTGAACCGGAAAAGTAAAAAGGCCTTCGAAGTGATTTTCGAAGGCCTTTTTTTCATGAAGGAAATGATGCGGAGAAGGTCTCAGAAAAACGCCTGAATGCCCGTCTGCGCCCGGCCGAGGATCAGCGCGTGAACGTCGTGCGTGCCCTCGTAGGTGTTGACCGTTTCGAGGTTCTGGGCGTGGCGCATCACGTGGTACTCGATCTGGATGCCGTTGCCGCCGTGCATGTCGCGGGCCTGGCGGGCGATATCCAGCGCCTTGCCGCAATTGTTGCGCTTGATGATGGAGATCATTTCCGGCGCCATTTTGTGCTCGTCCATCAGGCGGCCGACGCGCAGCGATGCCTGGAGGCCGAGAGCGATCTCGGTCTGCATGTCGGCGAGCTTTTTCTGGTAAAGCTGCATGCCGGCCAGCGGCTTGCCGAACTGCTTGCGGTCGAGACCATATTGCAGGGCGCGGAACCAGCAATCTTCCGCAGCGCCCATCACTCCCCAGGAAATGCCGTAGCGGGCGCGGTTGAGGCAGCCGAACGGGCCTTTCAGGCCGGAAACATTCGGAAGCAGCGCATCTTCGCCCACTTCCACGCCATCCATGACGATCTCGCCTGTTATGGAGGCGCGCAGCGAAAGCTTGCCGCCGATCTTCGGTGCAGACAGACCCTTCATGCCTTTTTCCAGCACGAAGCCGCGAATCTGGTTGTCGTGGGCTTCGGATTTCGCCCAGACGACGAAGACATCGGCGATGGGCGCATTGGAAATCCACATTTTCGAACCACGCAGGCGATATCCGCCGGCGATCTTTTCGGCGCGGGTCTTCATTCCGCCCGGATCGGAGCCGGCATCCGGTTCGGTCAGGCCGAAACAGCCGATCAGCTCGCCGGAGACGAGGCCGGGCAGGTATTTCTTCTTCTGTTCGTCCGAGCCATAAGCGAAGATCGGATGGATGACGAGTGAGGACTGCACGCTCATCATCGAGCGATAACCGCTGTCGATCCGCTCCACCTCGCGGGCCACGAGACCATAGGCCACGTAGCTGGCATTTGCGGCGCCATATTCTTCCGGCAGGGTGACGCCCAGAAGGCCGGTGCGGCCCATCAGGCGGAACAGTTCCGGTTCGGTGGTCTCAGAAAGATAGGCCTCGGACACACGCGGCATAAGTTCCGATTTGCCGAAGGCTGCGGCGGCGTCGCGGATCATCCGCTCGTCGTCGGTCAGTTGGTCTTCCAGCAGAAAAGGGTCCTGCCAATTGAATGCTGCGCGTTCGCTCACGTTATGCCTCCGGATTTGCTGGCCGGATTATTCGTGTTAGCCCCTGATGGCACAAGCCATGTTTACTCATTTTTGCATTACATATAGTAATGGCTCATGACGTCTCTCAGCCGCAAACTCCTGCCCTCCACCAGTGCGCTTGCCGCCTTTGATTCCGTTGCCCGGCTTGGCAGCTTTTCAGCCGCTGCGGATGAACTTGCCTTGACGCAAGGGGCGATCAGCCGTCAGGTTATGTCACTGGAAGAACAGCTTGGCGTGCGCCTGTTCGAGCGCGGCGCGCGTGGTGTGTCACTGACGACCGAGGGTGGTGCTTACGCGAAATCGATTGCCGCAGCCCTTGGCGAGATACGTGCCGCCTCGTTGCAGATCATGACCAAAACGCATGGCAACACGCTCAATCTAGCGATGCTGCCGACATTCGGCACCCGCTGGCTTCTGCCGCGCATTCCTGATTTCGTCTCCAGTCATCCGGAAATCACCATCAATTTCGCCACCCGCATCGGCCAGTTCGACTTCGAGCGTGAGCAACTGGATATGGCGATCCACATCGGGCAGGCGGATTGGCCGGGGGCGGAAAGCACCTTTCTGATGCATGAGATGGTTGCGCCGGTATGCAGCCCCGAATTCCTGAAGGCGCATCCGGTCGAAAAGGGTGAGGACATTGCCGGCCTGCCTCTGCTGCACATGGCCTCGCGGCCGGGTGCCTGGAGCCACTGGTTCGAGAGCCTCGGCCATTCGCTTGCCTTGCCGCAGGGCATGCGGTTCGAGCAGTTTTCCAGCGTGGCACAGGCCTGTATCGCCGGACTTGGCGTGGCTTTGATGCCGCTTTTCCTGATCGATAACGAACTGAAATCGCGGCAACTGGTGAAAGCCTACGATCATCAGGCCAAAAGCCCGAGTTCCTATTATGCGGTCGCGCCGCTATCCCGAGCCAACCACGTTCCAGTCGTGCTGTTTCGCGACTGGCTGGTACGGCAGGTCGAGGCCTATCGTGCGGCTGGCAATCTGCCACTGGAAAAATAAGCGCACTTTTTTCGGGCACTTAGGTTTCGTGCCTCGATTTTTGCCCGGTTTTGTCTCTGGCCGGACTCGACACGACGGTTTTGGTCGATTATCGTGATTAAACGTTTAATCAGCCCTTTCGGACCATCATGGCGTCTTCACGGCCTGCCACCAATCTGAGCGCGATAGCAGCGGCACTCGGCGTGTCGGTTGCAACCGTGTCCAATGCGCTGTCGGGCAAGGGCCGTGTTTCGCCGGAACTGGTGGAGCGCATCCGCAAGACCGCAAGCGAACTTGGTTATGTGCCGAGTTCCGCGGGCAGGGCGCTGCGCACCGGCAGGTCAGGAGTTCTCGGGCTGGTGCTGCCGGATATCGCCAATCCACTCTTCCCACAGATCGCGCAGGCCATCGAAAAGGCAGCCGTCAATGCCGGTTATGGTGTTTTGATCGCCGACTCCCGCGGCGAGATCGCCATGCAGACGGACGCCATCAACCGGCTGATCGAGCGTGGAGTGGATGGCATGGTCGTCGTTCCCCGCCGCGGCACGCGTATCGCGGATGTCGATTGCCCGGTGGCGGTGATCGACAGCCCCTCGACGCCCGGAAACACCGTAGCCGCTGACCACTGGGATGGCGGCCGGCAGATCGGCGAATATCTGGCAGCCCTCGGACACGACAAGGTGGTGCTGATCGGCAAGAACCGCGACTCAAATGTGCAGAACGACCGCCTCGGCGGCATTCGCGATGGTCTGGGCAAGGCCTGCGTCACAGAGACGCTGTGGGTAGACGCCATTGAAAAGGTGGATGGTGCGGGTTGCCGTCTCGGCCTTACCGAAAAGGTGAGGGATGGTTTCACTGCCTTTGCTGCCGTATCCGACCTGCATGCGTTGCGCGCGCTCACTGAATTGCAGCGCGAGGGCATCGAGGTGCCGGAAGAGGCGAGTGTCACCGGCTTCGACGATCTGATTTTCTCCGCCGTGGTGACGCCGCCGCTGACGACGATGCGCATGGATATGCGCCGCATCGCCGATCTGGCCGTGGATGCGCTGTTGCGCGCGATCGATGGCGAGGCGGGCATCGAAAACGGCATAGCTGCCGAGGTCACGGCAGAAATCTCGAAAGTACCGATGGCGCTGATCATGCGCGGCTCCACCGGCGAAAAAAAGCATGATGCGATTGAAGCCAAAAACACGACAGCAGGAGAACTCACACCATGAAAAAAATCATTCTTGCATCGGGCACCGCCCTGATGCTGACGATGGGTGCCGCGCAGGCGCAGGACAAGACGCTGACGATCTCGGTCTACGCCTTCGCGCAGGACGAATTCAAGGAACTGGTCTATACACCGTTCGAAAAGCAATGCGGCTGCAAGCTGGTCGTCGAGACCGGCAACAGCGTTGAGCGCCTCGCCAAGATGGAGGCCAACAAGGCCAATCCGGTGGTCGATCTCGCCATTGTTTCCATGGCGGATGCGCTTTCCGCCACCCGCAAGGACCTGATCCAGAAGATCGATGCCGCCAAGGTGCCGAATATCGGCAAGCTCTATGACATCGCCAAGGATCCGAATGGCGACGGCATGAGCGTCGGCGTCAATTTCTACGCCACGTCAATCGTTTACCGCACAGACAAGATGAAGATCGATAGCTGGGCCGATCTTTTGAAGGACGGCATCGTCGACCACGTCGCTTTCCCGAATGTCACTACCAATCAGGGCCCGCCGGCGCTTTACATGCTGGGCAAGGCCATCGGCAAGGATACGCCTGATCTCTCCGGCGCTATCGAAGCCGTGGGCGAAAAGAAGGACGATATCGTCACGTTCTACGTGAAATCGTCGCAGCTGGTGCAGCTCATGCAGCAGGAAGAAATCTGGGCCGCCCCCATCGGCCGCTTCTCCTGGGCGCCCTTTACCAAGCTCGATCTGCCGCTTGCCTGGGCAACGCCCAAGGAAGGCCAGACCGGCGGCATGAACGTGCTCGTGGTGCCGAAGGGCACGAAGAACGAAGATCTGGCACTGCAGTTCATGGATTTCTGGCTCTCGACCGACGTTCAGAAGGCGCTGGCCGAAAAGCTCGTGGACAGCCCCACCAACAAGGAAGTCAAGGTGTCCGACGAGGTGGCGAACAATATCACCTATGGCGACGAAACCGCAAAAAGCCTGCAGCTCATTCCTTCCGCCGTGACGCTCGACAACCGTGACAAGTGGCTGTCGGAGTGGAACGCCAAGGTCGGCCAGTAAGTCCTTATCAAGGTTTGGAATGGGGCATTTAAAACGTCCGAAAGGGCGGCTCCATTCCCGGAAAAGCGGTTTGGTCGTCCCCTGACCGCTTTTCCACCTCTCAATTCCGCAAGCTGGCCATGACCGCTTGCAGTAACAATCGGCCGCAGGCCGTTCAGGGAATAAAGCGATGTTTCAGAACCGGGCCGAAGCGCTGGCGCTTGCATTGCCCGCCGCTATTTTCGCGGCGGCGGTCTTTCTTGTGCCGGTCTTCATGCTTCTGTCGGAGGGCTTTCACACCACTGACGGCTGGACATTGTCCGCTTACGCCGATTTCTTCTCCGATCCGCTGAACAGGGCGGTTTTCCTGCGCACCCTGAAGCTTGGCGCGCTCGTCACCATTGTATCTGCGGTGGTGGGTTATGCGGCGGCTTTCGCCATCGTCAATCTGTCGCAGGGCGCGAAAGGACATGTCGTCAATCTGGTCGTCTTGCCGCTGATGATCTCGCCGGTTGCCCGAACCTATGCCTGGATCGTCATTCTCGGCAGAACCGGCATCGTCAACCAGGCGCTTCAGGCGGTAGGACTGAGCGATGCGCCGATCCGTATACTGTTTTCCGAAACGGCTGTTTTCATCGGCCTTCTGCAATTGTTCCTGCCATTGATGATCATTTCCCTCATCAGTGCGCTGGAGAATATGCCCAAGGATACGATCGCAGCCGCCCGCGTTCTCGGCGCAAACTGGCTGCAGGTGTTCTGGAAGGTCATCCTGCCGCTCACCAAGGAGGGGCTTGTTGTCGGCGGCACGCTGGTCTTCACCGGTTCGCTCACGGCCTATATCACGCCGGCCATTCTCGGCGGCTCCAAGGTGCTGATGCTGGAAACCCTGCTCTATCAGCAGGTGACGGTCTCCAACAATTTCGTCGCCGCCAGCGTCATCGCCTTCATCCTGATCGTCATGAGCTTTGCCGCCAATATCCTGCTGAAGCGCATCGCCACCGCAAGGAACAAGAAATGACCCGGCAGCTCTTCATTCCGCTCACGCTCCTGCTCGTTGTCGGCTTCCTGATCGGGCCGTTCCTCATCATCGTTGCGGCCTCGTTTTCGGCCGGCGACACGCTCGCCTTTCCGCCGCAGGGCTTTTCACTGAAATGGATCGCGAAGGTCTTCACCGTCGAAAGTTTCCGCGAAAGCTTCGCGATGTCGATGTTCCTTGCCATCGGCGGCACATTCACGGCGCTCGTCCTCGGTATTCCCGCTTCCTACGCCATGTCGCGCTACAAGCTGCCCTTTGCGGAAACCGTGCGCACGATCGTTTCGGCGCCGATCATCGTGCCGGGTATCATCGTCGGTCTGGCGCTGTTGCGCTATTTCGTCGTGCCCTTCGGCATCGGCATCACGCTTGCCCTGTTTCTCGCGCACACGGCGCTCATCCTGCCCTATGCGGTACGGGTGGTTTCGGCCAGCCTCAACAATCTGCGTTCGGATATCGAGGAGGCGGCGGTGCTGCTCGGCTCGTCGCGGTTTGGCGCATTTTTCCGTGTGGTGCTGCCCAATATTCGCGGTGGTATCCTGTCGGCCTTCATCCTCGGTTTCGTGACGAGTTTCAATCAGGTGCCCGTGTCGCTGTTCCTGTCGGGTCCGGGCGTGCGCACGTTGCCCATCGACATGCTGGGCTACATGGAAATCGTCTTCGATCCGTCTGTCGCTGCACTCTCATCGCTGCTCGCCTTCCTTTCCATCGGCATCGTCTTCCTGGCCGAACGTTTTCTGGGGTTCTCCCGTTATGTCTGACGCAAATTACCTTTCGCTTCAAAAAGTCTCGCTCGCCTACGGCAACAGCATCGCCGTCAAGGATCTCGACCTCGATATCCGCAAGGGTGAACTTCTCGCGCTGCTCGGTCCTTCCGGCTGTGGCAAGACCACCACGATGCGCGCCATTGCCGGGCTGATGCCGGTGGCGGGCGGGCGCATCGATCTCGACGGCGCCGATATCACCCGCGTCGCCGCCAACAAGCGCGCTGTCGGGCTGGTGTTTCAGTCCTATGCGCTGTTTCCGCACCTGACGGTTTACGAAAACGTGGCCTTCGGCCTCAAACTCAAGGGCATGAACGGCAAGGCGCTTGATGACAAGGTCGCCTCCGGCCTGAAGTCCGTGGGATTATCGAACTTCGCATCGCGCAAGCCGGCCGAGCTTTCCGGCGGCCAGCAGCAGCGCGTGGCGCTGGCGCGCTCCATGGTCATGGAGCCGAAGGTGCTGCTGCTCGATGAACCGCTCTCCAACCTTGATGCGCGCCTCAGGCTTGAAATGCGCACCGAATTGCAGCGCGTGCAGAAGGAAACCGGTGTGACGATGATCTTCGTCACCCATGACCAGATCGAGGCGCTCGCACTGGCCGACCGTATTGTCGTCATGAAGGGCGGCAAGATTGAGCAGATCGGTACGCCGGAAGAGATCTATAATGCGCCGGTTTCCGCCTTCGTGGCGGATTTCGTCGGCTTTGAAAATATCTTCGCGCTGGAAGGCGGCGCGTTGAAAACCGAAAACGGCACAACACCGCTTACCGGACCAGTCCCTTCAGCATCTGGACTGGCCTGGCGGCCGCGCATGGTCACCCTTGGTTCAGGTCCTTTCCAGGGAACCGTGCGCGGCACATCCTTTGCCGGAAATACCCGTGAGTACCTGCTGGATACGCTGCTTGGTCCCATCAAGGCGGAGACCGACGCTGCGCTGACCGCCCATACGATCGGTGATACGCTCGCCTTCGACCTTCCGGTCGAAAAGGCGGCAAGCCTCAAGGTGTTTGGCTGATCATGGGTGTGTGGATCGATACTGATATGGGCTTTGACGATATCGCCGCCATCATGGTGGTGCAATCGGCAGGCCTTGCCATAGACGGCATTTCGCTGGTCTTCGGCAATGCGACGCTGGATGTTGTCTGCAGCAACGCCGCAGGCGCGGTCGCCGCCTTCGGCTGGTCCATGCCGCTCCATCAGGGCCGTGCCAAACCCGTCCTTGGCGCGCTCGAAACCGCACAATGCATTCTGGGTGACAGCGGCATTCCGACCGTCGGCCGTAGCCTGCCGGATGCCCCCGCTTTGCCGCAAAGCGACGCTTTCACTGCGCTGTGCGGCTGGCTTGAGGGGGCAGGCGAAAAGCGTATCCTCGCGCTCGGCCCGCTTACCAATATCGCCGCCCTTTGCCTTGCCCGGCCCGATCTTGCCGCGAAAATTTCCGATCTGACCTGGATGGGTGGCGGCGTGACGAGCGGCAACCACACCGCATCTGCCGAATTCAACGCCTTTGCCGATCCGGAAGCGCTGGCCATCGTGCTTTCCCATGACCTGCCGCTGCGCATGGTCGATCTGGACGCCTGCCGCAAGGTCACCGCCTCGCCAGCCGATGTGCTGCCGATCCGAAATGCTGGCGGCAAAAACGCCGGCCTGATTGCCGACCTGTTGGAAGGTTTCATCGGCATCGCCACGAGACGCGGCAGACCGGCCATGGCGCTTTACGATCCCGTTGCCGCTGTCGGCTTCACCTCCGAGCTGCTTGGCTGGCGCCATACGCGGATCGATGTCGAGCTTCACGCGGCGCTAACGCGCGGGCGAACGGTGGTTGAGCCGCGTGCCGACAAGGTTGCCGCCTTCAACGCGCATTTCGCCGACACCGTGAATGCCGAAGCGGCAAAGGCTGCGGTTCTCGAGGCGTTGCGCCGCGAGGCTGCCCGATGAGTGCACAATCCCCGATACGCGAGCCGGTCGATCTTAACGACGATGCGCTGCGCGCCCGCGCGGTTGCCGCTGCGCGCGGCGATGCGGCTTTCGATGTTCTCATTACCGGCGGAACGCTGGTGGATGTGGTGACGGGGGAGATTCGCGCCGCTGATATCGGCATTGTCGGTCCGCTAATCGCCAGCGTTCACGAACCGGCAAGCCGCAGCGATGCTGCGCAGCTCGTCGACGCGTCGGGCGCCTTTGTCTCGCCCGGCCTGATCGACACGCATATGCACATCGAAAGCTCGATGATAACGCCCGCTGCCTATGCGGCAGCAGTGGTTGCCCGCGGCGTCACGACTATCGTCTGGGACCCGCATGAATTCGGCAATGTCCATGGTGTCGAAGGGGTGCGCTGGGCGGCGAAATCCATCGAAAACCTGCCGCTGCGCGCCATTCTGCTTGCACCCTCCTCAGTGCCATCAGCACCGGGGCTGGAGCGCGGCGGCGCTGATTTCGATGCCGGAATTCTCGCTGATATCCTGTCATGGCCGCAGATTGGCGGGGTTGCGGAAATCATGAACATGCGCGGCGTCATCGAACGCGATCCGCGCATGAGCGGCATCGTACAGGCCGGTCTTGTCTCGGAAAAGCTGATCTGTGGCCATGCGCGCGGCCTGAAGGACGCCGATCTCAACGCCTTCATGGTGGCAGGCGTTTCTTCCGATCACGAGCTGGTCTCGGCTGAAGACTTGATGGCGAAGCTTCGGGCGGGGTTGACCATCGAGCTGCGCGGCTCGCACGATCATCTGCTGCCGGAATTTGTGGAGGCGCTGAATGCGCTCGGCCACCTGCCGCAGACGCTGACGCTCTGCACTGACGATGTTTTCCCGGACGATCTGTTGCGGGGCGGCGGGCTGGATGATGTGGTGCGCCGCCTTGTCCGTTATGGCCTGAAGCCGGAATGGGCGCTGCGCGCCGCAACACTGAATGCTGCGCAAAGGCTTGGCCGTGCCGATCTCGGCCTCATCGCCGCCGGTCGCCGTGCCGATATCGTCGTTTTCGAGGATTTGAGTGGTTTTTCACCCCGTCATGTCTTGGCCGGTGGCAGGGCGGTTGCGGAAGCCGGGCATATGCTCGTCGACAATCCAGCCTGCGATGCGGCGGCGCTCGAAGGCTCGATGAAGCTGCCGCTGCGCGCAGCCGATGATTTCCGGGTTGCCTGCGAGGGCGCAAGGGTGCGCCTTGCCACCATCGACCGCCCACGCTTCACGCAATGGGGCGAGGTGGAAGCCGAGGTGAAGGATGGTTTCGTCGTTCCCCCCGAAGGCGCCACGATGATTTCCGTCACCCACCGCCACGGCAAAGCCGAGCCAGTTACCAGGACCGGCTTCCTTACCGGCTGGGGACGCTGGAACGGCGCCTTCGCCACCACCGTCTCGCATGACAGCCACAACCTCACTGTCTTCGGCGGTAATCCCGAAGACATGGCGCTGGCCGCCAATGCGGTGATTGCGACAGGCGGCGGCATGGCTGTCGCCTCTGAGGGTAAGGTGACCGCGCTTTTACCCCTGCCGCTCTCAGGCCTCGTTTCCGATGCGCCGCTTGAAGACGTGGCACAGGCTTTAGAGGAATTACGCACCGCTGTCGGCAAGGTGGTGGAGTGGCAGCCGCCCTATCTCGTCTTCAAGGCCTGCTTCGGCGCCACGCTCGCCTGCAATATCGGCCCGCACCAGACGGATATGGGCATTGCCGATGTGTTGACGGGACGGGTGATGGAAAGCCCGGTGATTGCGGTGGTGGGGTAAACCAGGGTCGAGCGTTGCCAAAAAGCCGGCATATTGCTAAATCCAACCCCTGTTTACCTGTCGCTCTATATGGATGTTGAACATGGGTGCCTCGAAGTCATCAGATAAGTAAGCCGCAACGACGATATTTCGTTGTTGCGGCGTTCTGTCGAACGATCCCTGTTTCTTCGGGCAGACGCCGCCAAATGTCCTCATTTGAGCGGATCAATTCTAATGTCTATTCCAACTCCCGTTTGGGGGAGATCGCTGTTGGCAGCAATGCTGCTCATGGCTCCCTTTGATATTCTCGCCTCGCTGGCCATGGATATTTACCTGCCGGTCGTCCCCATCATGCCGGAAGCCCTCGGCACGACACCGGTGGTGGTTCAACTCACGCTCACCGTTTACATGGTGATGCTCGGCCTTGGGCAAATCGTGTTTGGCCCCATCTCCGACCGCATCGGCCGCCGGCCCGTCTTGATCGGCGGTGCCCTGCTGTTCGTCGTGGCCTCGTTCTGCCTCGCAGCTGTGACAACGGCGAGCGCCTTTATCGTTTTCCGGTTCCTTCAGTCGGCTGGAGCGGCGGCGGCATTGGTCGCCACTTTCGCCACCGTTCGCGACGTCTATGCGGATCGTCCAGAAGCAACGACGATATACGGAACGTTCAGCTCCATTCTCGCATTCGTCCCGGCACTCGGTCCGATTGTCGGGGCGGTCATCGCCAATGAATTCGGCTGGCGTGCCATCTTCGTCACCCTGGGCGCGGCAGCTTTCATTGCGACGGTTGCCGCAGGGATGAACTGGAGCGAAACCCGACCGGCGACGGCAACGATGTCACGCCCATCGCCTTTGCGCATGTTGGGCAGTGGTCGCTTCTGGACCTATACGCTTGGGTTCAGCACTGCCATGGGAACGTTTTTCGTATTCTTCTCCACCGCTCCGCTCGTCATGATCGGCAGGGCAGGTCTCTCCGAGGTGGAGTTCAGCCTGGCTTTTGCAACCGTCGCAATCGCAATGATCGTTACCACCCGTTTTGCGAAGTTTTTCGTTGCCAGATGGGGTGTGCAGGGCAGTCTCGTGAGGGGCATGGCCCTGTTGTTGGTGGGGGCGTTTCTGTTCACTGCAGGTGAAGTCGGGGCGGTTCCGTCATTTTTGACGTTTATCGTACCGATGTGGGTCATGGCGGTCGGAATCGTTTTTACGGTTTCAGTCACCGCCAATGGCGCGCTGGAGGAGTTCGGGCACATGGCTGGAACAGCCGTCGCCTTCTATTTCTGCATTCAAAGTCTGTTTGTGGGAATAGCGGGCACCTTGGCTGTCGTCATTCTGCCGGGTGATGCGGCATGGCCGGTGATCGCCTATTCATCGATCATGGCCTGCCTTGTCCTGACGGCGCTATATTTGTTGAACCGCCGGAATATCTGAGCGAGAAAGCCGGGCAGCGCGTCTGCCGCTGCCCGGCTTTTCAGATTTGGGAATGCAAAAAGTGGCTTTCGGCCTTATTCCGCCGCCAGTTCCTGCTCCACCAGTGTTGCCCAGAAAGCGACGCCGGGAACGATTGCCGCGTCGTTGAAGTCGTAGGAGGTGTTGTGGTGCAGCGCGCCATCCACCGCCGGGCCGTTGCCGAGCCAGACGTAGCAGCCGGGGGCTTCGCCCGCGAAAAAGGCGAAGTCGTCGCCGGCGGTCGAGGGCGGGAAGGCGGTGCGGGATTTGTTGCCGAAGACGGTCTTGGCGGCTCGCAGCGCCCGTTTCGTCGCATCGGCATCGTTGATGACGGGCGGAATGCGGCGGATGAATTCATAGCTTGCCTCGATGCCGAACATCGCCGCCGTACCCTTGGCGAGCCTGCCGATTTCCGTTTCAAGCTGGCTGCGCACCTCAGGCGCGTAGGCGCGTGCGGTGCCGCCGATTTCGACGATATCGGGAATGACGTTGAGCGCCTTGGGGTCACCCGCCTGCACCGAGCAGGCGCTGACGACGGCAGGTTGCAGCGGATCGACGACGCGGCCGACGATGCTTTGCAGCGAAGCGAGGAAGGTGCCCGCCGCCGTTACCGGATCGCGGCCGAGATGCGGCTTGGCGCCGTGGGTGCCAATGCCCCTGAAGGTGACGCGCCAGCTATCGGAAGAGGCAAGCTGCGGTCCTTCCACCACGGCCATTTCGTCAATGCCAAGCCCCGGCATGTTGTGCAGGCCATAAACTGCATCGCAGGGAAACAGGTCGAAAAGCCCGTCCTCAACCATTTTCTTGGCGCCGCCACGGCCTTCCTCGGCCGGCTGGAAGATGAAATGGACGGTGCCGGAAAAATCGCGGGTACTGGCGAGATAACGCGCAGCGCCCAGCAGCATGGCGGTGTGGCCGTCATGGCCGCAGGCATGCATCTTGCCGGGGAACTTCGATTTATAGGGCCGGTCGGGAATTTCCGGCATGGCCAGCGCATCCATGTCGGCGCGAAGACCGATGCTGCGGGTGCCGTTGCCCACCTGCAGCGTGCCGACCACGCCGGTGCCGCCCAAGCCGCGATGCACCTTCACTCCCGCCCTTTCGAGAAGATCGGCGACGATGGCGCTGGTTCTCTCCTCTTCAAAGCCCAGTTCCGGATGGGCGTGGAGGTCGTGGCGAAGCTCCGTCAGGAATGGCAGGTCCTCGCCGATGCGGTCCAGCAGTCTCATGGGTAGCTTGTCCTTGAATATGGGGAAAACCCACGCCATAGGTGGGCTTGTCCGATGCCTGTTGCTTTGTTTCCTTCTAGCTGAAAAACCCAATGAAATGAACCCGCCGCATGCCTGCGGTTGTCGAAATGCCTGATATGCCGAACGGGGATGGCGCGGATGAAAATCACTTCCGCTTTTGCCGTCCCGCTTCTGAAAGGAAAACCGATGCCGCAATCCGCATCGCCCGCCGCATCATCCCCCGCCGCGCCGCATGAGTTCTGGCAGGATGTTCTTCCGCCCCGTTCATTCGATACGACAGGCCCGCATTCGGCTTTCTTTCCGGCGGAGCTGGATGACGGGCGGCAGATCTGCCTGCCGATCCGGCCCTTGGCGGATGGCGAACATGCGCTCGCCTCGCTCATCGTCAATCAGGCCTCTTTTGACGTGCTGGAAGTGCTGGCCGCCGACCTGGCGGAAAAGCTTCGCCCCCTCAAGCCAGATGTCGTGATCGGCCTGCCGACTCTGGGGCTCACGCTTGCCGCAGCCGTTGCCCGTCACCTCGGCCATTCACGATATGTGCCGCTCGGCACTTCGCGCAAATTCTGGTATCTGGAGGAATTGTCGGTGCCGATGTCCTCCATCACCACCAAGCAGGAAAAACGGCTTTACATCGATCCGCGCATGTTGCCACTCATCGAGGGCAGGCGGGTGGCGCTGGTGGACGATGTCATCTCCAGCGGCAGTTCCATCATTTCAGGTCTTTCGCTTCTCGCCTCATCCGGCATCAAGCCGGTGGCAATCGGCGCTGCCATGCTGCAATCGGATCGCTGGGTGCAAAAAATCGCTGCTTTCGGGCCGGAATGGCCGGAGCGGGTGAGGGGTGTTTTCGCGACGCCGCTGCTGAAAAAAGCCGTAGGCGGCTGGCAGGCTTGACGTTGCGCAATTCCCGGCAAAAGGCAAGTGGTGATAATTTCATCGTTGCCTAATTTGCGTCTTGCGGAGCCGTGAGAGATCGTCCTAAGATCGTTTCTGACAGACTATAGCAGTCGGCGAAAAATGCGCCGGTTTGCTCTCGCGCGGTGTTATTCCGGCGTCTGCCCGCCCCCTTTGGTTTTGCCGCTTACTGGAATTTCTTGACATGCATGCAGTGTTCGACGGTCATAATGATGTGCTGCTTCGGTTGTGGCGCAACAGCAAGGCCGGTGGCGATCCGGTGGCTGAATTCAAGAACGGTACCCGCGAAGGCCATATCGACGGTCCGCGTGCACGTGCAGGCGGTCTCGGCGGCGGCATCTGCGCCATCTACATTCCCTCCGGCGATCTGGTCCTGCAGGAGCCGGACGCGCAGGGTCATTACGATACACCGCTTGCGGCGCCGCTCGAACGCCAGCCCTCGCTCGATATTGCGATGGAAAAGGCTGCGATCGCGCTCAGGCTTGACCGTGCCGGCGCCTGGCGCCTTTGCCGCTCGACGGCCGATATCCGCAAGGCCTTTGCCGAGGATATTTTCGCGGCCGTGCTGCACATGGAAGGCTGTGAGGCGATCGGTGCCGATCTCGATGCGCTTGAGGTTTTTTATGCCGCCGGCCTGCGTTCGCTCGGTCCGGTCTGGAGCCGGCACAATATTTTCGGTCACGGCGTTCCCTTCTCCTATCCAATGTCGCCCGATACCGCGCCCGGCCTTACCGATGCCGGTTTTGCGCTGGTCAAGGAGTGCAACCGGCTCGGCATTCTCATCGATCTCGCCCACATCACCGAAAAGGGCTTCTGGGATGTGGCGAAGACCACGAACCAGCCTTTGATCGCCAGCCATTCCAACGCACATGCGCTCACCCCCGTCGCCCGCAATCTTACTGACCGGCAGATGGATGCCATCAAGGAGAGCGGCGGTCTGGTGGGTCTCAACTACGCGGTCACCATGTTGCGGGCGGATGCGCGCGACATTGCCGACACGCCGCTTTCCGACATGGTGCGCCACATCGACTACATGGTGGAGCGTATGGGCGTCGATTGCGTGGCGCTCGGATCGGATTTCGACGGCGCGACGGTACCCGTTGGCGTTGCCGATGCCAGCGGCAACCACAATCTGGTTGCGGCGCTGAAATCGGCGGGCTACGGTGATGGAGAACTTGCTAAAATATGCCGGGAAAACTGGCTGCGCGTCCTATCCCAGGCCTGGCACGAGCCGGCCTGAAGGCAAATAAAAGCGAACTAAATCAATCTCATAACAAAAGGGGAGATCCTATGATCAAATCGCTCAACAAGTCCATGCGTATCCTCAGCACCAGCGCTGCTCTGTCGCTGATGATGCTGTCTGCGCCGCACGCTTTTGCCGCCACGCCGGCCGATACGCTGGTTGAAGGTTTCGCCATCGACGACATCATCACGCTCGATCCGGGTGAGGCATTCGAGCTTTCGGCAGCTGAAGTTACTGGCAACACCTACAGCAAGCTGGTTTCCATCGATCTCAACGACACCTCCAAGGTGATCGGCGATCTGGCCGAGAGCTGGACGACCTCTGAAGACGGTCTCACCTATACCTTCAAGCTGAAGACCGGCCTGAAATTCGCCTCCGGCAATCCGGTGACGGCAGATGATGTTGCCTTTTCCTTTGAACGTGCCATCAAGCTCGACAAGTCGCCAGCATTCCTTCTGACGCAGTTCGGTCTCAAGGGCGACAACGTCACTGAGAAGGCGAAAGCGACGGATGCCAACACCTTCGTACTGACGGTCGACAAGCCCTACGCACCGAGCTTCGTGCTGAACGTTCTGACCGCGACCGTTGCCGCAGTTGTCGACAAGAAGCTGGTGACCGAAAAGGCCAAGCCCGTCACGCCGAGCGCCGATTACAAATACGAGACCGATTTCGGCAATGCGTTCCTGAAAACAGGTTATGCCGGTTCCGGCCCCTACAAGATCCTTGGCTGGAAGGCCAACGAAGCCGTCATTCTGGAGGCCAACCCCAACTATTACGGTGAGAAGCCGAAGTTGAAGCGCGTGGTCTATCGTCACATGAAGGAAAGCTCCGGCCAGCGCCTGGCGCTTGAAAACGGTGATATCGACGTTGCCCGCAACCTCGAGCCGGGTGATATGGAAGCCGTTTCCAAGAAGGAAGGCCTTGCCGTCACCTCCGCGCCCAAGGGCACCGTTTATTACTTCAGCCTCAACCAGAAGAACGAGAACCTGAAGAAGCCTGAGGTCGTTGAGGCCTTTAAATATCTCGTCGACTACGACGCGATCGGCGCGACGATCATCAAGGGCATCGGCGAAATCCACCAGACCTTCCTGCCAAAGGGCCAGCTCGGCGCGCTTGACGAGAACCCATACAAGCTCGACGTCGCCAAGGCCAAGGAACTGCTGGCGAAGGCTGGTCTGAAGGACGGCTTCACCGTGACCATGGATGTGCGCAACACGCAGCCGGTGACCGGCATTGCCGAAAGCGTACAGCAGACGCTGGCGCAGGCTGGCATCAAGCTGGAAATCATTCCCGGCGACGGCAAGCAGACGCTTACCAAGTATCGCGCCCGCACGCACGATATCTACATCGGCCAGTGGGGTTCGGACTATTTCGACCCGAACTCGAATGCCGAGACCTTCACGATCAACTACGACAACTCCGAAGAAGGCAAGAACAAGACGCTTGCCTGGCGTAACGCCTGGGACGTTCCGGAGTTGACGAAGGAAACGCAGTCGGCACTTCTGGAAAAGGATAATGCCAAGCGCGCCGCCATCTATCAGAACCTCCAGAAGGAAGTTCTCGAAAAAGGCCCGTTCGTCATCATCTTCCAGCAGACGGAAGTGGCGGGATACTCCGCGAAGCTCAAGGGCCTGAAGCTCGGACCGAGCTTCGACACCAACTATGTCTATACGATCTCCAAGGAATGATCCGGAAGGATCGGTCTCTTGAGCATCGTTGAAGCAAATAGCCGGGCGAGGCAGGGCAAACGCCGTGCCAACGCCCGCGCGAAGGCCATTCTCGGCTTCGCCGTCACCGTCATCACCACCTTTCTGGGGCTGATGGCGGTCACATTTTTCATTGGCCGCGTTGTGCCGATCGATCCCGCACTGGCGATCGTCGGCGACCGCGCGCCTGCGCATGTGGTCGAGCGCGTGCGTGAGCAGCTCGGCCTCAACCTGCCGCTCTGGCAGCAGTTCTTCATCTATCTGAAGCAGGCGCTGTCGGGTGATTTCGGCATCTCAGTCCTCACCACCAACCCGGTGATGGAGGATATCAAGCGGGTTTTCCCGGCAACCATAGAGCTTGCCACGCTCGGCACCATCATCGGCGCCGTTTTTGGCATTCCGCTCGGCGTGCTTGCCGCGGTCAAGCGCGGCAGCTTTGCCGACCAGGTCGTGCGCGTCATCGGCCTTATCGGCTATTCCGTGCCGATTTTCTGGCTTGGCCTCCTGGCGCTGCTGGTGTTTTACGCCCGGTTGCAATGGGTCGCCTATCCCGGCCGGATGGATATCGTCTACGAATTCACCTTTACGCCGGTCACGGGTTTCTTCCTGATCGACGCGATCTGGCAACGGCAATGGGACGTATTGTGGGATCTGTTCCGCCACATCATCCTGCCCGCCTCGCTGCTCGGCTATTTTTCGCTGGCCTATATCAGCCGCATGACGCGTTCGTTCATGCTGAATGAGCTCGCCCAGGAATATATCGTTGCGGCGCGCGCCAAGGGGCTTTCTGAAACGCGCATCATCTGGTTTCACGCTCTGCGCAACGCCGCCGTGCCGCTGGTGACCGTGATTGCGCTATCTTACGCCGGTCTGCTGGAGGGTTCGGTGCTGACCGAAACCATCTTCGCGTGGCCGGGGCTCGGCCTCTACATCACCAATTCCCTGCAGAATGCGGATATGAATGCCGTTCTTGGCGGCACGATCGTGATCGGCGCCATCTTCGTCGGCATCAATCTCTTCTCCGATCTGCTTTACCGGACGCTCGACCCAAGGACGCGCAGCCGATGACGATTTCGACCGATACACTCAAACCCTACAGCCGCGAATGGCTGCTCTCCGACCGGCCTGCCTCGCGCAGGCAGGCACGGCTAGGCCGTGCCTATGTCATCTGGCGGCGCTTTTCGGAAAACCGGCTGGCGCTGCTTGGCCTCGGCATCATCATTGCGCTGCTGCTTGTCGCACTGTTCGCCAATGTGCTTGCACCACACGATCCGGTGCAGGGCGATCTGCGCAATGCCCGGCTTCTGCCTCCGGGGACAGAAGGTTACCTGCTCGGCACTGACGATCAGGGGCGTGATATTCTCTCGCGCCTCATCCACGGTTCGCGGCTGACCCTGTTCGTCGTGCTTCTGGTGGCCATCATCGCCGCACCCATCGGACTCATCGTCGGCACCGTTTCGGGTTATGCCGGCGGCTGGGTGGATGCCGTTCTGATGCGCATCACCGATATCTTTCTGGCCTTTCCGAAGCTGGTTCTGGCGCTTGCGCTGGTGGCCGCACTTGGACCGGGCATTGAAAACGCGGTGCTCGCCATCGCGGTCACCTCATGGCCGCCTTATGCGCGCATCGCGCGCGCCGAAACCATGACCTTCCGCAATTCCGATTTCATCGCGGCGGTCAAGCTCATGGGCGCGTCGCCGTTCCGCATCGTTCTGAAACACGTCATGCCGCTTTGCATGTCGTCGCTCATCGTGCGTGTCACGCTCGATATGGCGGGCATCATCCTCACAGCAGCCGGTCTCGGCTTCCTTGGCCTCGGTGCACAGCCGCCGCTGCCGGAATGGGGCGCGATGATTGCTTCCGGACGCCGCTTCATTCTCGATCAATGGTGGGTTGCCGCCATGCCGGGTATTGCGATCCTGATCGTCAGCCTCGGTTTCAACCTTCTGGGCGATGGCCTGCGCGATGCGCTGGACCCCAAGGAGGCGAACCAATGAGCGCGCCGCTTCTGACCGTCGAGAACCTGCGCGTTTCCTTCCCCACCCGCACCGGGCTGGTGGAGGCGGTGCGTGGCGTCTCGTTCACGCTGGGACGCGAACGCCTTGGCATCGTCGGCGAGTCCGGCTCCGGCAAATCGCAGACCGGCCGCGCCATTATGGGGCTGACCCCGAAAAGTGCGCGCATCGAGGCCGATGTGTTGCGCTTCGGAGATGTCGATCTTCTCGGTGCTTCGGCAAAGGAGCGGCGGCTCATGCGCGGCAAGCGCCTGGCCATGATCCTGCAGGACCCGAAATATTCGTTGAACCCGGTCATGCCCATCGGCCGCCAGATCATGGAAACGCTGCGTACCCATGAAAGCATCGGTTCCGGCGAGGCGCGCCAACGCACGCTCGCCATGCTGGAGGCGGTGCAGATCCGCGATCCCGAGCGCGTGTTCGATCTTTACCCGCACGAGGTTTCCGGCGGAATGGGCCAACGCGTCATGATTGCCATGGTGCTGGTCTGCGGCCCGGAACTTCTGATCGCCGATGAGCCGACTTCCGCGCTCGACGTGACGGTGCAGCTCGAAGTGCTCGATATTCTCGACAAGCTGGTTCGCGACCGCGGCATGGGGCTGATTTTTGTCAGCCACGATCTGCGGCTGGTGTCGTCTTTCTGCGACCGCGTTCTCGTCATGTATGCGGGCAAGGTCGTCGAGGAGCTGTCTTCTGCCAATCTTAAAGAGGCGAAGCATCCCTATACGCAGGGTCTTTTGAACTGCCTGCCGGAAATTGGCGGCCACCGGCATCCGCTGCCGGTTCTGGAACGCAAGGCGGAGTGGCGCGCATGAGCACGGTTCTTTCTATCAAAGACATGGTGGTCGATTTCGACGGATATATCGCGCTCGACAGCGTCAGCATCGATGTGGCCGAGGGTGAGTCCTTCGGTATCGTCGGCGAGTCCGGTTCCGGCAAGTCGACGCTGCTTCGGGCGATTGCCGGCCTCAACCATTTCGACGAAGGCTCGTTGATGGTGGCCGGTCGCTCCTATTCGAGCAAGCACCGCGACAAGAGCTTCTATAGCGATGTGCAGATGGTGTTTCAGGACCCTTACGGTTCCCTGCACCCCCGCCAGACAGTGGATGCGCTGCTGCTGGAACCACTCGTCATCCATGGTCTCGACAATCGCGAGCATCGGATCGCGCGCGCGCTTGATGAGGTGGGTCTCGGCACCGGTTTCCGCTTCCGCTATTCGCACCAGCTTTCCGGCGGTCAGCGGCAGCGTATCGCCATTGCCCGCGCGCTGATCGTCGAGCCGAAGATTCTGCTACTGGATGAGCCGACCTCGGCGCTCGACGCGTCCATCCAGGCGGAAATCCTCAATCTGCTGGAACAGGCCCGCAAGGACCGCAACCTCACCTTCGTTATGGTCAGCCACGATCTCGGCGTCATCAGCCACATGTGCGATCGCCTTGCGGTGATGAAAAGCGGCAAGGTGGTGGAAATGCTGGAGGCGGAAGCGCTGGAAAGCCGCGAGTTTACTGCGGATTATACCAGGCAGCTGCTGGTGGCGAGCGAGGGCTTCAAGCGCGCTTGAGCTGCCGCTATAGTCGGGTCAAGCCCGGCATGACGGACAGTGTCGGCCAAAACAGGGTATCCCGACCATGCAATTGCGCGCATTGATGTATTTCGACGAACTTGTCCGCACCAATTCCATGCGCGCCGCTGCCGAAAACCTGAATGTCGCGCCGACGGCAGTCAGCCGCCAGATCGAGAACCTCGAATATTATTTTGGCTCGCCTTTGGTGGAGCGTTCCAGCCGGGGCGTGAAGCTGACGGCGGCGGGGGAATTGCTGGCTGCCCGCGCCGGCAAGACGCTGCGCGAACTCGATCATGTGCACCAGCTGATCGATGACCTGAAGGGGCTTCAGCGCGGCCGGGTCACCGTTTATGCCAATGGCGCGACGGTTGCGAACCTTCTGGCGCCGGTGCTGGCGCAGTTCAGCCTCAAATATCCGCAGTTGCGCTTCGAGGTGCACATCACCAGCGCGCGCCAGGCGATGGAAGCACTGGGTGCAGCCGAAGCGGATCTGGTCGTCAGCCTTTTTGCGCCCAAGGTCTCCGGCGTGAAAGTGCGCTCGCGCACCCGTATCAGTTACGATGCTATCTTTCCGACCGGCCATGCGCTTGCCGCGCAGGCGGAAGTCTCGCTGAAGGAACTGGCCAGCCTGCCGCTTGCCCTGCCGGACAAGAGTTTCGCGGCGCGTCAGGCCTTCGATACGCTGTTTGCCGATGCCGGTATCGAGCTTGATCCCGTCTTTATCACCAGTTCGCTGGAAATGCTGAAGGAACTTGTTCTGGGCCATGCGGCGGCCACGCTGTTGCCTGCCTTGTCGGTAGCGCGTGAAATCCGCAGCGGCCAGATGGTTGCTGTTCCGCTTTCCGGCAAGAAGGGCATCCACACCCAGATCGATCTCTGCGTGGCGCCCGACCGGCAACTATCCTTCGCCGCCTCCAAGCTTGCCGATTTCATCGAGCGTTTCATGCGCGAGGCGACAGCGGGGTAGGGGAATTCGTCAGCCTGGAGAATTGTCCATCCCGGTTGATTTCCATCCGTATTTCCGTGTAGCCATTTCAGCTACACGGAGCACACAAAAATCACGATTGTGTGTGCGCCTGCAACATGACACTCTTTTTGCAACGGGCGGTCTTCGAAAGGCAAAAATGCCTCGGCCGCCAGACAGGGGACAATGATGCCACGCACTTATTTTTCGCAGCCGCTGAAAGTTACGCGGCGCGCCGCGCTTGCGCTTGCACTGGGGACGGCGCTCTGGATGCCGCTTTCGATGACGGACGCCGCGGCCGCGCCAAAGACCGCCTTGACGCTGGGCATGACAGTGGAGCCGACGGGTCTCGACCCGACAATTGCGGCACCCGTCGCCATCGGTCAGGTCAGCTGGCAGAACATATTCGAAGGTCTCGTCACCATCGACCACGACGGCAAGGTGAAACCGCAGCTTGCCGAAAGCTGGGAAATTTCAGCCGATGGCAAGACCTATACGTTCAAGCTGCGCCAGGGTGTTACTTTCCACGACGGCGAGGCCTTCGATTCCTCTGTTGCGAAATTTTCGCTCGACAGGGCGCGCGGTGAAACGTCGGTAAACCCACAAAAACGCTTCTTCACCGCCATCGAGAGCATAGAAACGCCGGATGCCGCGACGCTGGTACTGAAGCTGAAGCAGCCGGCGGGCAGCCTGATCTACTGGCTCGGCTGGCCGGCCTCCGTCATGGTTGCGCCGAAGAGCGCTGACAATAACCGTACCACGCCCATCGGCACCGGCCCGTTCAAGTTCGCAAACTGGGCCAAGGGCGACAAGGTGGAATTGGAGAAGAACGCGGCCTATTGGGACAAGGCGGTGGCGGTGAAACTTGAAAAGGCCACCTTCCGCTTCGTTTCCGATCCGCAGGCGCAGGCAGCGGCACTGAAATCCGGCGATATCGATGCCTTCCCGGAATTCGGCGCGCCGGAACTGATGACGTCCTTCGACGGCGATGCGCGTCTCGGTACCTTCGTCGGCAATACGGAACTCAAGGTCGTGGCTGGCATGAACAATGCCCGCAAACCCTTCAACGACAAGCGCGTGCGCCAGGCGCTGATGATGGCGGTGGACCGCGGCACGGTGATTGAAGGCGCATGGTCGGGTTACGGCACGGCCATCGGCAGCCACTACACGCCGAACGATCGCGGTTACATCGATACGACCGGTGTTCATTCTTACGATATAGACAAGGCAAAGGCGCTTCTTGCCGAAGCGGGTTACCCCGACGGTTTCAGCTTCACGATCAAGGCCCCGCAAATGGCCTATGCCCAGCGGACCTCGCAAATCCTCCAGGCGATGTTGGCCGAAATCGGTGTCACCATGACCATCGAGACCACGGAATTTCCGGCAAAATGGGTGGCGGATGTTTTGAAGGGCGCGGATTACGACATGACCATCGTCGCCCACGCTGAGCCGATGGATATCGATATCTACTCCCGTGATCCCTATTATTTCAACTATAAGAACCCTGCCTTCAACGAGGTCATCGCCAATGTCGAAAAGACGGCGGATGCGGCCGAGCAGGAAAAGCTTTACGGCGAAGCCCAGAAAATCCTCGCCGAAGATGTGCCGGCGCTGTTCTTGTTCGTGATGCCGAAACTCGGCGTCTGGGACAAGAAGTTGAAGGGGTTGTGGGAAAACGAACCCATTCCGTCCAATGTGCTGACGGATGTGCATTGGGAAGAGTGACGTTTGTTGTGAACGGCGAGGCGCATTCCTACCCACCACCTCATTCCCGTGCCTGTCACAGAAATCCAGCCAGCCCAAGTCGTTGGGCTGAAAGGAAACTTTCCGCCGCGCAGGCACGCTTCGGCTGGATCCCAGTGACAAGCACAGGGGTGAGGGAAGAGTGTGCGGGGATGACAATAAATCCATCCGCCACATCCCGAAACGAAACAACGCAAGGAAAGAATGCCAGATGTTAGCCGTTCTCGTCCGGCGCCTTGCAAGCCTCATCGTCACGCTGTTTGCGGTGTCGCTCATCATCTACATCATCATGGGGCTGTTGCCGGGTGATCCGGCGGCCATCATGCTCGGTACGTCGGCGAGCCCGGATACGCTTCTCGCGCTGCAAAAGCAGATGGGTCTCGATCAGCCCTTGCCATTGCGTTACATCCACTGGCTTGCAGGCGTATTCCGGGGTGATCTCGGACAATCCTACACCTACGGCGTGCCGGTAGCGGGGCTTATTGTCGAGCGGCTTGCCGTCACCCTGCCGCTTGCGCTGCTCGCGGTCTGCCTATCGGTCGCCATCGCCATTCCGCTCGGCGTCGCGGCAGCGAGAAGCCGAAACGGGCCGGTGGATTTCGCAGCCGGGCTGTTTTCCCATGTCGGCATTGCCGTTCCCGGTTTCTGGGTTGGGCTGCTGCTCATCATCGTCTTTTCCACCACGCTCGGCTGGATGCCATCAGGCGGTTTTCCCGGCTGGCGTCCGAGTTTTTCTGCCGGATTTATCGCGCTTGTGCTTCCAGCCATTGCACTTGCGCTGTCGCAGGCAGGCGTCCTCACCCGCGTCTGCCGCTCGGCAGTACTTGAGGTAATGAACGAGGATTTCGTGCGCACCGCCCGCGCCAAGGGGCTGAGCGAGCGGGTAGCGCTGTGGCGACATGCGGTGCCGAACGCCATGATCCCCGTTGTCACCATGATCGGCCTGCAATTCACCTTCCTGATTGCCGGGGCAGTGCTGGTGGAGAATGTCTTCAACCTGCCGGGCCTCGGGCGGCTTGCCTATCAGGCGTTGACCCAGCGGGATATCGTCGTCATGCAGTCCGTCGTGCTGTTCTTCTCGGCGCTTGTCATCGTCATGAATTTTCTGGTCGATATCGCCTATCTCTTTATCGATCCAAGACTGCGGGCAGGTGCACGATGATGCGACTGATCCGCCGCCGCCCCGCTTTCGTCCTTGGCATCGCCGTCACTCTCTTTCTTGTCGCGGTTGCCCTGCTTTCGCTGGTCTGGACGCCGGTTTCTCCGACGAAGATACAGATTGCCCAGAAGCTGAAATCGCCCTTTGCCTATGGCGGGCTTGGCACCGACCATTTTGGCCGCGATGTGCTGTCCATGCTGATGGCGGGGGCATGGAATTCGCTCTCCACCTCCATCGCCGCCGTTGCGATCGGCGCGCTCATTGGCACGGCGCTTGGCGTATCGGTCGCGGCACTGCGCGGTTTCACTGAAACCCTGGTGATGCGCGCCTGCGATATCATCTTCGCCGTACCGCCGATTTTGTCGGCCATGATGCTCGGCGCGTTCATCGGTACGGGGCGGTTCACCGCCATCATCGCCATTGCCACCTTCATGGTGCCGGTCTTTGCGCGGCTGACGCTGGGTGCGGCCTTGCAGATATGGTCGCGGGAATATGTCACCGCCGCCACCAGCATCGGCCAGAACCGCGCCAAGATCACGCTGTTTCATATCGTGCCGAATATTTCCAACCAGATCATCGTGCAGGTGACCATCCAGCTCGGCCTTGCCATCCTCACCGAAGCGGGACTCTCATTCCTCGGTCTCGGCATGCCTCCGCCGGCCGCCACCTGGGGGCGGATGCTGGCCGATGCGCAGACCTATCTAGGTGCTGCACCCTGGCTTGCCATCATGCCCGGCCTTGCCATTGCGCTCGCGGTCTTCGGCCTCAATCTGCTTGGCGATGGCCTGCGCGACCTGCTGGACCCACGCGATACCAGCTGACCGCTTCAAGCCGATATCGCCCATATTATCTGTTTTCTGACGAGACGAAGCTTATGACCGATCTCATACACCTCAACACGCTCGAAATCCTGGCGCTTTACGGGCAAAAGAAGCTGTCGCCATCGGAATATTGGCAGGCGGTAGAGGCCCGTATCGACGCATTCGAGCCCACGGTGAACGCGCTTTACGCCTATGATCCCGAGGATGCCCGCAAGCAGGCGCTGGCCTCGACGATGCGCTGGCAAAAAGGTGAAACGCTCGGGGCCCTCGATGGGATTCCGGTGTCGCTGAAGGAACTGATCGCCACCAAAGGCCAGCCAGTTCCGCTTGGCACCAAAGCGGTGGAACTGGTGCCGGCTCTGGAAGACGCGCCAGTTGCGGCCCGCTGCCGCGAGGACGGCGCCATCATTTACGCCAAAACCACCTGCCCGGATTACGGCATGTTGTCATCGGGTCTTTCCAGTTTCCACAAGCTCAGCCGCAACCCGTGGGACCCGACACAGAACCCCGGCGGCTCCAGTGCCGGTGCGGCTTCTGCCGGTGCTGCGGGTTACGGCACGCTGCATATCGGTACGGATATTGGCGGCTCGGTGCGGCTACCGGCGGGGTGGACGGGGCTGTTCGGCTTCAAGCCCAGCCAGGGCCGCATACCCGTCGATCCCTATTATACAGGCCGCTGCGCCGGGCCGATGACCCGCACCGTCGTTGACGCCGCCTATGCCATGGCCACGCTTTCCCGCCCGGACTGGCGTGACGGCACCGCGCTGCCGCCCAACGATATCAACTGGATGGACCTCGATATCGACGTAAAGGGCCTGAGGATCGGCCTGATGCTGGATGCCGGCTGCGGCTTGGCTCTGGACGATGAGGTGCGGGATGCTGTTTTGGCGTCCGCAAAGCTGTTCGAAGATGCAGGTGCCATCGTGGTCCCGGTCGAGCCGGTGCTGTCTCGGGACATGCTGGATGGGCTGGATGATTTCTGGCGGGCGAAATTCTGGGGCGATATGGCGGCGCTGAGTGACGAACGACGCGCGGCGATCCTTCCCTATATTCACGAATGGGCGCAGAAGGGCGCTGATGTTTCCGGCGCGCGTGCCGTTTTCGGTTTCAACCAGACCATGGAAATGCGCAAAGCCTGCGGGCGGTTGATGCAGTCAGTTGATGTGGTGATTTCACCCGTCAATCCCGTCGTCTCCTATCCGGCCGACTGGGCCTCGCCCACCAACGACCCCGAGCGACCCTTCGAACATATCGCCTTCACCGTCCCTTGGAACATGTCGGAACAGCCGGCATCCTCGATCAATTGCGGCTTCTCGAAATCCGGGATGCCCATCGGCTTGCAGATCGTCGGCCCGCGTTACGCGGATCTGCTCGTTCTCAAGCTTTCCAAGGCCTTCGAGGATTGGGGCGGCGGTGTTCGTCGCTGGCCGGAGCCGCCCAAAGCGCGCTGATCCCGTCTTTATCGGCCCTGTAGTATAGCCATAATACCCGCTTCTCCACCCCTCCTGTTACGGTGCCCCGGGCATTCGAAATGGGAGGAGCAAGCATGCCGAAGAAGATTTTGATGATCACCGGCGATTTCGCCGAGGACTACGAGACCATGGTGCCGTTCCAGACGCTGCTTGCGGTTGGTCACACGGTGCATGCCGTCTGCCCCGGCAAGAAGGCTGGCCAGACGATCGCGACCGCGATCCATGATTTCGAGGGCGACCAGACCTATTCAGAAAAACGCGGCCATAATTTCGCGCTCAACGCAACTTTTGCCGATATCATGGTCGCGGATTACGACGCGCTGGTCATTCCGGGTGGTCGCGCGCCGGAATATCTGCGGCTGAATGCGGATGTGCTTGCCGCCGTGAAGCATTTCTTCGAGGCTGACAAGCCGGTCGCGGCTGTCTGCCACGGTGCCCAATTGCTGGCGGCTGCGGGTGTCCTCAAGGGCCGCACCTGCTCGGCCTATCCGGCCTGCCGCCCCGAGGTGGAACTGGCGGGCGGTACCTATGCCGATATCGCCATCGATGCGGCGGTTACCGACGGCAAGCTGGTGACGGCGCCCGCATGGCCGGCGCATCCGGCATGGCTTTCGCAATTCATGGTGGTGCTCGGCAGATAAGGCCGGCGGAATGGGGCTTTTACCGGTCCCGTTTCCCGTCTATCTTCTGCAGCTTGCTGAGGGAGGACACCATGTGCAAGCTTTTCATCAAGGCAGACCCGACGCTTTGGGAAAGCCATACCCGGTCTTTGCGGATCGATGGCATGGTCACCAGCGTCAGACTTGAAAACTTCTTCTGGACGACTCTGGACGAGATTTCACGCCGCGATGGCATGAACAGCGCGCAGCTCATTGCCAAGCTTTATAATGAATCGATCGATGCCGGGCATGATCTCGGCAACTTCACCTCGTTTTTACGAGTCTGCTGCGGGCGTTATCTGGCCTTGCAGCTTTCCGGCGATATTCCGGCGCGCAGCGACATTCCGATTGCTGCGCTGGATGCAGACAGCATTCTCGACGCGGAAAAGATGAATTATCACTGAGATAAAGGGAAGGGCGCAGCCACCGCGCCCTTCGCCTCAGCTCTTAAGCGCCCTTGGATCAAGCGCATCACGCACGGCGTCGCCGATGTAGTTGACGCTCAGAACCGTCAGCGAGATTGCCAGTCCAGGCCACAGCACGCGCGAGGGCGTCAGCTGCAGGAAGTTGGCGCCATCGAACAACAGCCGTCCCCAGGTCGGAAAGTCGGACGGAAAACCGAGGCCGAGGAAGGACAGCGCCGATTCCGTGATGATGGCCGAGGCGATGCCGAGCGTGGCTGAGACCATGATCGAACTCAACACATTCGGCAGGATATGGCGCAGGATAATGCGGTATTCGCGCATGCCGCTCGATTTCGCCGCCATGATAAACTCCTGGCTTTTGATCGTCAGCACGTCGCCGCGCACGATGCGTGCGGTATGCATCCAGCTGGTTACCCCGATCACGAAGACGATGAGGATGAAGATACCGGTTTCCGGCCCGAAAGCGGCACGCAGCGTATCGCGGAACAGCATGAGAATGACGAGCAGCAGTGGCAGCAGCGGCAGGGCCAGAAAAAGGTCCGTCAGCCGCATAAGCGGCCCGTCAAGTCTTCGGAAATAGCCTGACAGCACCCCCACCAGCGTGCCGAGAAACAGCGCCAGCAGCATGGCGGTGATGCCGACGGCAAGCGAGATGCGCCCGCCCGCCAGCACCTGCGCCAGCATGTCCTTGCCCAGATTGTCGGTGCCGAAGGGATGCGCCAGCGACGGCCACTGGTTGCGTTCCTTCACATTGATGGCATTGGGCGCGACAGTGTGGATATAGGGGCCGACATAGACCGCAAGCAAAATAAAGATGAAAACGAACAGGCCTGCCACGCCGCCCTTGTGGACCCGGAACTGTTTCCAGATATCGGCAAGTGCCGATTGCACAGGCGTGGCGGCGACGGCTGGTGCTGCGAGGGTGGCGTCAGTCATAGCGGATCCTCGGGTCGAGACTGCCGTAAAGCACGTCGGCAATCAGGTTGAAGAGCACGATAAGCACCGCGAAAATGAAGGTCAGCGTCTGCACCAGCGGAATATCCGCACCCTGAACGGCGGTGATCAGCAATTGGCCAAGCCCGTTCACACGGAAAATCTGTTCGGTAATGATGGCGCCGGAAAAGATCGTCGGCACGCCGAGTGCGATGACGGTGACGACGGGTATAAGGCTGTTGCGCAGGACGTGAACGAGCAGAACGGATTTTTCCTTCACGCCCTTGGCACGCGCGGTGCGTACATAGTCCTGATGGAGATTGTCCAGCATCGAGGCGCGCACGAAACGGCTGATCTGCGAGACGTTGTAAAGGGTCAGCACCAGAACCGGCATGAACATCTGTTTGATCTGTGCCACGAGGCTTCCCCAGTCAGTCACCTGCAGATTGGTGTCGTAGACGGAAGGGAACCATTGCAGATAGGAGCTGAAGATGACGACCAGCAGCACGCCGGTGAAGAAGGTGGGAACCGAATAACCCACCATCGAGACGAAGGTGCCGATCTGATCGAAGATCGAATATTGCTTGTAGGCGGAAATGACGCCGATCGGGATCGCCAGAAGCGCGCCGAAGAGATAGGCAAGGCCGACGACCCAAAGCGTTTGCGGCATGCGCTGGATGACGAGATCGACCACCGGGCTGCGCGTTGCCCAGGACAGCACACGCATGCGGCTGCCGTCGCCGATCTGCCAGCCTGTCAGCTTCTCGAACAGGTTCAGCGGTTCATTGATGAAGAATTGCTGCAGCCACAGCATGTAACGGATGAAGAAGGGCTGGTCGAGACCGAGCGAGGCGCGGATCTGCTCGCGCACTTCGGGCGGAATGGTCAGCGGCAGGTCGCCGGTCGGATCATTCGGCGCCAGATCGAGCAGGGCGAAGATGACGAAGCTGATGACGAGCAACGTCGGTACGGCAAAGGCAAGCCGCCGGAGCGTAAAGGTAAACATCGGAAAGTCTCCAGACCGTCAGGGTCTCGCAAAATGAGCGCGGTCCCCCCGTCAGGGGCGACCGCGCATTTGCGGGTTACTTTTTGCGGGACCAATCCGCGACGTTCCAGAGTTCCGAATCCCAGGCGTTCATGCGAACGCCTTCGAGTGTCAGCGAATGCGAGGAGACGCTGCCGCGATGGATGAGCGGAATATGCGCGCCTTCTTCGGTCAGCATATCGTTCAGCTGCTTGGAAATCTCACCGCGCTTGGCAGGGTCTGCGGTCTTGGAGAGTTCGCCCACCAGCTTGTCGAATTCCGGGTTGCAATAACGCGGAATGTTCTGGCCCTGCCAGCCGTTAGCCGGAGCCGGGATCTTGTCGCATAGCCATTCCGCCAGATATTTTTCCGGGTCTGTACCGTCGAAATTGTTGGTGTACATTTCAACATCGGCGAAAAATTTCTGGAAGGTGTCGGGGCTTGCCGGATCGCCGCCGAAGAAGACGGAGGCGCTGACATTGCGCAGTTCGGAAGCAACGCCAATCTGCGACCACATGTCCTTCACCAGTTCCTGCGTGGCCTGGCGAACGGAGTTTGTGGAGGTCTGGTAGAGGAAGGACAGTTTCACACCGTTCTTGGCGCGGATGCCATCGGCGCCCTTTACCCAGCCCGCATCGTCCAGCAGCTTGTTTGCGCCTTCCAGATCCTGTTTCAGGCACCAGCTGTCATTCTTGGTCGAAGCGACGGCTTCCGGGGCCGGCACGATATTGCAGGTCGGCTTGCCTGCCTCGCCATAACCTGCCTCATCGATAATATCGCGGTCGATTGCAAGCGAGAGCGCGCGGCGCACGGCCGGGTCGGAAAGGGCCGGATGCGGGCCGCCTTCCTTGGTGGAGCGCTTGTCACCCAGCGCAGGATCGGCGTTGTACCAGTTGAGATTGATACGCTCGACCTGCGTGCCGAAGGCAGTTTCCAGCTTGCCCTTGCCGGCAGCTACCATGGTGGCCAGAATTTCCGGCTCCACCTGCATGTTCCAGGCGTAGTCGAATTCGCCGGTTTCAAGAACGGCGCGTGCAGCGGAAGCTGCATCGCCGCCGCCCTTCAGGGTAGCCGTGGCGAAGGCGGGCTTGGCCGGATCGCGATAATTGGGGTTGGCCACGAAGCTGATGACGTCGTTCGGCTTGAAATCCTTGACCACGAAGGGGCCGGTGCCGATGGGGCCGAAATTGGCGGATGTGCAGCCGGGAGCCGCAGCGCCGACGCATTTTTCAAACTGTTTCTTCTGGATGACAGGCGATTGTGCGCCAACAAATGCGGAGTAGGGGTAGGGCTTCGGTTCGTTGAAGCTGATCTTGATGGTGTGGGCGTCGATCGCCTCGACGTTCTTCACGCCTTCATATTGTGCCGCCTGCGCGCAGCCGCCGTCCGGTGCGATGCAATATTTCCAGGTGAAGATGACGTCGTCAGCGGTAAAGGGCGTGCCATCAGACCATTTGACGTCGCTCTTCAGTTTCCACGTCATGCTGAGCAGATCTTTCGCGATGCCGCCATTGTCGACCGTCGGAATTTCGCTCACCAGCATCGGCACCAGCTCGCCTTTTTCGTCGTAGCGCGCCAGCGGCTCGATCACCATGGACGAGCTGTAGACTTCCTTCGTGCCAGCGGAAAGATATGGGTTGAGTGTCGATACAGCCTGCCAGAAAAGGATTTTCAGTTCGCCGTCACTGCCACGCTCGGCATGGGCGGCAGAGCCTGCCATGGCCAAGGCCGCCACCGTGCTGGCAAAGAGAACGCTGCGCTTCTTCATTGTGATTTTCCCCTTTGAAGATTTTATCTGTTTGAATGTTTGACGCTTTTCCTCAACGTCATTTGCAAGTCTTTTGTTTTAAGTGTTTGACTTTGCTAACGAATATTCTTCCGTTCCTAATGATGCTATTGTCAGTTTTTTTGAAATGCAAGCCCCAAACTCTGATTGATGAACAAAATTTGAGCCGATTGGCTTCGGGCCTATTTTTCACTCATCTAGCGAAATTCATACTTGCAAAAGCAGAAATTCCAAACGCAATATGGTTCCCGACAACCCGGCGGGGAACAAAAAAAAGGAAAAATGGGAATGCCGATATTGAACCGTGTGGCCGAGATGCAGGAAGAAGTAGCCGGTTGGAGGCGCCACCTGCACGAGACGCCGGAGCTGCTCTACGACGTCTTCGAAACCTCGAAATTCGTGGCGGAGAAACTCAAATCCTTCGGATGCGATATCGTCGAAACCGGCATTGGCAAGACCGGCGTGGTGGGCATCATCAAGGGGCGGCACGGGGACGGCCCGACCATCGGTTTCCGCTCCGACATGGATGCGCTGCCGATCCTCGAAACCAGCGGCAAGCCCTGGGCTTCCAAGGTTCCGGGCAAGGCCCATTCCTGCGGCCATGACGGGCACACAGCCATGCTTTTGGGCGCGGCGCAATATCTGGCCGAGACCCGTAATTTCAAAGGGTCCGTGGCCGTCATCTTCCAGCCGGCTGAAGAGGGTGGCGCAGGGGCACTTGCCATGCTGAACGACGGCATGATGGAGAAATTCGGCATTTCTCAGGTCTATGGCATGCATAACGAGCCGGGCATTCCGGTCGGCAATTTCGCCATCCGCAAGGGTTCGACGATGGCGGCGGCGGATAGTTTCGAGATCGTCATTACCGGCAAGGGCAGCCATGCGGCGGCCCCCCATCTTTCCGTCGATCCGGTGCTGACCTCGGCCTATATCATCATCGCCCTGCAATCCATCGTCTCGCGGGAAACGGACCCGTTGAAATCGCTGGTCGTCACCGTCGCCACTACCCACGGCGGCACAGCGGGCAATGTCATTCCCGGTTCGGTGACGCTGACCGGCACGGTGCGCACCCTGCTGCCGGAAACCCGCGATTTTGCCGAAAAACGGTTGAAGGAAGTGGCGACAGCCACCGCCATGGCGCATGGCGCGACGGCGGAGGTGAGATATGATCGCGGTTATCCCGTCACCTTCAATCACAATGACGAAACCGAATTCGCAACCAGCGTGGCGGCAGGTGTGGCAGGCGCAAACGCCGTCAACACCAATCCCAACCCGCATATGGGCGCGGAAGATTTTTCCTACATGCTGGAAGCACGCCCCGGCGCCTTCATCTTCATCGGTAACGGCGACACGGCCGGGCTGCACAATGCCGCCTATGACTTCAACGACGAGGCCCTGCCTTACGGCATCAGCTACTGGGTCTCGATGGCCGAAACCGCGCTTGCTGCGTAAGACATCCGGCGGCCTTCATGGCCGCCTTTCGCTTTTCAGGAGATCGGCATGCTTTTGGCGGCAACATCCATGGAACAGACCGGCGGTTCGGTAAGTCCGGTTCTTTCGGTTCAAAATCTGACCACGTCCTTCCGCGTTGATGGCGGCTGGAAATCGGTGGTCCGCAATATGAGTTTCGACATTGCGCCCCGCGAGACGGTGGCGATCGTTGGCGAAAGCGGCTCGGGCAAAAGCGTGACGTCGCTGTCGATCATGCGGCTTCTCGATAAGAAAACGAGCCGCATCGAGGGTAAGGTCATGCTCGGCGGGCGCGATTTGCTGGCACTTCCGGAAGAGGAGATGCGCAAGGTTCGCGGCAAGGACATTTCGATGATCTTCCAGGAGCCGATGACCAGCCTCAATCCGATCTTCCCGATCGGCAAGCAGATCGCCGAAGCGCTGACCGTGCACCAGGATATTTCCTCATCTGCTGCCAAGGCCGAGGTTGTCAGGCTTCTGGAAAAAGTCCGCATTCCCAATGCGAAGAACCGTTTCGACGACTATCCGCACCAGTTTTCCGGCGGCATGCGCCAGCGCGTGATGATTGCCATGGCGCTTGCCTCCAAGCCGAAGCTCCTGATTGCAGACGAGCCGACGACGGCGCTCGACGTGACCATTCAGGGCCAGATTCTCGACCTTATCAAGCAATTGCAGGAAGAGGAGGGCATGTCGGTCCTGTTCATCACCCATGATATGGGCGTGGTGGCGGAAGTGGCTGACCGCACCATCGTCATGTTCCGCGGCGACGTGGTGGAAACCGGCACAACGGACGATATCTTCCATCGCGGGAACCATCCCTATACGCGCGCCCTGCTTTCGGCGGTGCCGAAGCTCGGTTCGATGAAAGAGCGGGTACTGCCCGCCCGTTTTCCGATCATCGATATCAAGACCGGCGAAAGCCAACCGGTCGAAGAGGTCAGGAACACGGTTTCCGGTGGTCGCACGCCCATTCTTTCGGTCCGGGACCTGACGACCCGCTTCGATATCCGCTCCGGTCTTCTCGGTCGCAAGTCCGGTGCCGTGCATGCGGTGGAGAAGGTCTCCTTCGATCTGGCTGAGGGCGAGACACTATCGCTGGTCGGTGAATCCGGCTGCGGCAAGTCCACCACGGGGCGGTCGATCACCCGGCTGATCGAACCGACCTCCGGTAACGTGACGCTCGACGGTTACGAGGTGATGAAACTCGACAAGACGACGTTGCGCACCATGCGCCGCAGCGTGCAGATGATCTTTCAGGACCCCTTCGCCAGTCTCGATCCGCGCATGAGCATCGGGACGGCGATCATGGAGCCCTTCATCGAACACCGGCTTGGACCGAAGGCGCAGGCGCGTGAAAAGGCGGCGGACCTGATGGAGAAGGTTGGCCTCAGCCCGGATATGATGCGGCGCTTCCCGCATGAGTTTTCCGGCGGCCAGCGCCAGCGCATCGCCATTGCCCGTTCGCTGATGCTTGACCCCAAGGTCATCGTTGCCGATGAAGCGGTGTCGGCGCTTGATGTCTCCATCAAGGCGCAGGTCTGTAACCTGCTGCTCGATCTGCAACAGAGCCTCAACCTCGCCTTCCTGTTCATTTCCCACGATATGGCTGTGGTGGAGCGTGTCAGCCATCGTGTCGCGGTGATGTATCTCGGCGAGATCGTCGAAATCGGCCCACGCGCCGCCGTCTTCGATAATCCGCAGCACCCCTATACGCAAAAGCTGATGTCCGCCGTTCCGGTGCCGGATCCGGCCCGGCGCCAGATCAGGCGCAACATGGCAACGGACGAGATCAAAAGCCCGATCCGTCCTGTGAACTATGTTCCGCCGCAACGCCATTACCGCGAGGTTTCGGCAGGGCATCTGGTGCAGGAAGCGGCTTGATATAGAGGAAACTGCGCAGGGATAGGTGCCTCTGTGTTCACGACGTCATCCTCGGTCTTGTGCCGAGGATCTGCCAATGTCTCGTAAATCGGTGCATTGCAGATGCTCGGGACAGGCCCGAGCATGACGGAGGAAATGTTTTGCATCTTCTTTAGAGGTGCCCGGTGCCGCCAAACGCTTCGCTCAGTCGCTGCGCCGTTTGACAGGCGGCCTGAAAAAATGCCAGCAAATGCTCGAGCATAATTCTTAGAGGGCGGCGGCATGGCCAGACGGAACGACGCACATGGACGGCTGGATGATGCGGCGCGTGCTGGCTGGCTTTATTATGTCGCGGGCCGCACGCAGGACGAGATCGCCGCTGCCATGGGCATATCCCGGCAATCGGCGCAGCGTCTGGTATCGCTGGCCGTCGCCGAGCGGTTGATCAAGGTCCGGCTCGATCATCCCATCGCCGCCTGTCTCGAAAAGGCGGAGCGGCTGAAGCAGAAATTCGACCTTAGATATATCGAGGTGGTGCCGAGCGATCCCGCTGGCGTTTCCTCCACGGTCGGCATTGCCGAGGCCGGCGCGGCGGAAATCGAGCGCTGGCTGAAAAATGCCGATCCCATCGTGCTTGCCATCGGCACCGGCCGTACGCTGAAGGCGGCTGTGGACCAACTGCCGCCGATGGAATGTCCGCAGCACCGCATCGTGTCACTGACAGGCAATATCGGGCCGGATGGATCGGCCGCCTATTACAACGTCATCTTCAGTATGGCCGATGCCATCAAGGCGCGGCATTTCCCGATGCCGCTGCCGGTTCTCTGCTCGTCTGCGGAAGAGCGGGAACTGCTGCACGACCAGTCCATGGTGCGCTCCACGCTGGCGCTGGGTGCAGCCGCCAATGTCACCTTCGTCGGCGTCGGCGAACTGGGAGAAAATGCACCGCTCTGCGTTGATGGTTTTCTCGGTGTCGACGAGATGAAGGCCCTGATGGCAAGCGGTGCGATCGGCGAAATCTGCGGCTGGATGTATGATGCCAACGGCCGCATTCTCGACCATTCCGTCAACGAGCGCGTCGCCTCCGTTCCCATTCCGTCCAGAGAGACCTGCACGGTCATCGGTATGGCGCAGGGCGCGCGCAAGAATGCCTCGATTCTCGCGGCACTGAGGGGTGGTCTTTTGAACGGCCTCATCACCGACGAAGCGACAAGTGAATATTTGCTCACACACTGAGCAAAAATTAATCCATTAAAATCAATTACTTGATTTTTCCATGTGCGCCGCAGCACAGGATGTTGCTTGACTTTTTTTGGCTGCGGGTGAGTAAATGCCCCAGAGCAAAGCGAATGCTCATAAATTTCTTCTGGGAGGAAGATATGACATTGAAGACCATTTTGCTGGGCGCATGCTCGGCACTCGCCTTTTCGACCCTTGCTTCCGCCGAAACGCTGACCATCGCCACCGTCAACAACGGCGACATGATCCGCATGCAGGGTCTGACCTCCGACTTCACCACCAAGAACCCCGACATCAAGGTGGAATGGGTCACGCTTGAAGAAAACGTCCTGCGCGAGCGCGTGACGACCGATATCGCCACCAATGGCGGTCAGTACGACATCATGACCATCGGCAACTATGAAGTGCCGATCTGGGCCAAGCAGGGCTGGCTGCTGCCGCTCGAAAAGCTTGGCGACAAATACGACGTGGATGATATTCTGCCGGCGATCCGTGGTGGTCTTTCCAGCGAAGGCAAGCTTTATGCGGCGCCGTTCTACGGCGAATCCGCCATGATCATGTATCGCAAGGACCTGTTTGAAAAAGCCGGCCTGAAGATGCCTGAAAACCCGACCTGGGAATTCATCGGTGACGCTGCCCGCAAGATTACCGATCGCAAGACGGATATCAACGGCATGTGCCTGCGCGGCAAGGCTGGCTGGGGCGAGAACATGGCCTTCATCAGCGCGCTCACCAACTCCTTTGGCGGCCGCTGGTTCGATGAGAACTGGAAGCCGCAGTTCGATCAGCCGGAATGGAAGAGTGCTCTTCAGTTCTACGTCGATCTGATGAAGGATGCCGGTCCGTCGGGTGCTTCCTCCAACGGCTTCAACGAAAACCTGACGCTGTTCCAGCAGGGCAAATGCGGCATGTGGATCGACGCCACGGTGGCTGCTTCCTTCGTTTCAAACCCGAAGGATTCGACCGTTGCCGACAAGGTCGGTTATGCGCTCTTCCCGACGCATGGCGAGCTGAAGAACCACGGCAACTGGTTGTGGTCATGGAACCTTGCTATCCCGAAGAGCTCGCAGAAGGCGGATGCAGCCGAGAAGTTCATCTCCTGGGCAACCAGCAAGGAATATACCCAACTCGTCGCTGCCAAGGAAGGCTGGGCAAACGTGCCTCCGGGTACCCGCACCTCGCTTTACAAGAATGCTGACTATGAAAAAGCAGCCGCCTTCGCCAAGCCGACGCTTGCTGCGATGGATGCCGCCGACATCACCAAGCCCACCGTAAAGCCCGTGCCTTACACCGGCGGTCAGTTCGTGGCGATCCCTGAATTCCAGGCGCTCGGCACCACGGTCGGTCAGCTGTTCTCGGCGGTCGTTGCCGGCCAGTCCAGTGTCGACGATGCGCTTGCCAGCGCCCAGTCGACAGCGACGCGTGAAATGACCCGCGCCGGTTACATCAAGTAATCCTCCTGAAGATCGCTGTCCGGCGCCAATGCCGGGCAGCGGACCTTGGGGGCGCAAGCCGCGAGCTGCGCGGCGGCCTTTAAGCCTTTCAAATCAAAACTGGAATGAGCCGGTTCTTCCGGATATGCCGGGGGCATTTCGTGATGCCCGAGCCCATGGGGAGGTTAGTGCAATGGCAACACGAAACACGAGCGGTCTGGCGCGGGTTATGCTTGCGCCTTCGGTGCTGCTTTTGCTGGTGTGGATGATCGTGCCCCTGGCGATGACGCTGTGGTTTTCGTTCCAGAACTACAATCTGCTCAACCCTGCCAATGTCAGCTTTGCGGGCCTGTTCAATTACCAGTATTTCTATACCGATCCGGCCTTCTTCCAGTCGATCTTCAACACGCTTGCCATCGTCGGCGGCGTGCTTCTGATCACCGTCATCGGCGGTATTGCGATTGCGCTTCTGCTTGACCAGGACATCTTCGGTCAGGGCATCGTGCGCATCATGATCATCTCGCCCTTCTTCGTCATGCCGCCTGTTGCGGCGCTGGTGTGGAAGAACATGATCATGCATCCCGGTTACGGCGTGCTTGCCGATCTGTCGCGCTTCTTCGGCCTGCAGCCGGTCGACTGGTTCGCGCAGTTTCCGCTGCTCTCCATCATCATCATCGTCGCCTGGCAATGGCTGCCCTTTGCCACGCTGATCCTGCTCACCGCCCTCCAGTCGCTCGATGGCGAGCAGAAGGAAGCGGCCGAGATGGATGGCGCCAACTTCATCAACCGCTTCATCTACCTGACGCTGCCGCATCTTGCCCGCGCCATCACCGTCGTCATCCTCATCCAGACGATCTTCCTGCTCGGCGTTTACGCGGAAATCCTCGTCACCACCAATGGCGGCCCCGGCTATGCCTCGACCAACCTTGCCTTCCTCATCTATCGCACGGCGCTTCTGGGCTACGACGTCGGCGGCGCATCGGCCGGTGGCATCATCGCCGTCGTGCTCGCCAATATCGTCGCCATCTTCCTGATGCGCGCCGTCGGCAAGAACCTCGACCGTTAAGGAGAAGCGATCATGGCCCGCAAGACAACGACACGCGCAAAGATCGGCTTCACCATCGCGGCATGGGCCGTGGCGCTTTTGCTGTTCTTCCCGATCCTTTACGCCTTCCTCACCTCGATCAAGACCGAGCCGGAGGCGATCGCAGGCTTCAGCCTCATTCCCTCGGGCACGCTCGAAAACTACATCACCGTGCAGACCCAGCGCGATTACTTCAAGCCGTTCATGAACTCGGTCGTGCTGTCGCTCGGCTCGACGATCATCGCGCTCATGATCGCCATTCCCGCCGCCTGGGCCATGGCATTCTCGCCGACCAAACGCACCAAGGACATTTTGATGTGGATGCTCTCCACCAAGATGATGCCGGGGGTGGCGGTGCTGGTGCCGATCTACCTGATCTTCCGCAATGCCGGCCTGCTCGATACCCGCATTGGGCTGACCGTCATGCTCACCTTCATCAACCTGCCGATCGTGGTGTGGATGCTTTATACCTACTTCCGCGAAATCCCCGGCGAGATCCTGGAAGCAGCCCGCATGGATGGTGCCTCGCTCTGGAACGAGATCGTGCATGTACTGACACCAATGGCGGTTCCGGGCATTGCCTCGACGCTGCTCCTGAACGTCATTCTTGCCTGGAACGAATCCTTCTGGACCATCCGGCTGACGACCACCAATGCGGCACCGCTGACGGCCTTCATCGCCTCCTTCTCCTCACCGCAGGGGCTGTTCTGGGCCAAGCTCTCGGCCGCCTCGATGATGGCGATCGCCCCCATTCTCGTCATCGGCTGGTTCTCGCAGAAACAACTCGTGCGTGGCCTCACCTTTGGCGCCGTGAAATAAGGAACGACAATAATGGGCAGCATTTCCCTTCAGAACGTGTCCAAGCTCTTCGGCGAGGCAAAAGTCATCCCGTCGATCGATCTCGATATCCATGACGGCGAGTTCGTCGTCTTCGTCGGCCCGTCCGGCTGCGGCAAGTCAACTCTGCTGCGCCTGATTGCCGGGCTGGAAGACGTCTCCGGCGGCAGAATAGTCATCGACGGCAACGACGCCACCGAAAAAGCCCCGGCCGAGCGCGGCCTTGCCATGGTGTTCCAGTCCTATGCGCTTTATCCGCATATGAGCGTGCGCAACAACATCGCCTTCCCGCTGAAGATGGCCAAGCTCGACAAGGCCGTCATCGACAAGAAGGTCGACGATGCCGCCCGCATCCTTAACCTCACCGATTATCTCGAACGCCGGCCCTCGCAACTGTCCGGCGGCCAGCGCCAGCGCGTCGCCATCGGCCGCGCCATCGTGCGCGAACCAAAGGCGTTCCTGTTTGACGAGCCGCTCTCCAACCTCGATGCGGCGCTGCGCGGCACCATGCGGCTGGAAATCTCCGAGCTGCACAACACGCTGAAGACGACGATGATCTACGTCACCCACGACCAGGTGGAAGCCATGACCATGGCCGACAAGATCGTGGTCCTCAACCGCGGCAATATCGAGCAGGTCGGCTCGCCGATGGAGCTTTACCGCTCGCCCGCCAACCTCTTCGTCGCCGGCTTCATCGGCTCGCCGCGCATGAACCTGGTGACCGGCGACTACGCCCGGCAAAAGGGTGCGACCACCGCCGGCGTGCGGCCCGAGCACCTGACACTGTCGAAAGAAACCGGCCTGTGGCAGGGCAAGGTCACGGTTGCCGAACATCTCGGCTCCGACACCTTCCTCCACCTCGACGTCCCCGGCATCGGCCCCATCACCGCCAGAACCGACGGTGAATTCGAATGCAAACACGGCGATACCGTCTTCATCACACCAGATGATGCCAAAATCCACAGGTTCGATGACAAGGGCATCGCGATATGACGCGAAGACCGGAAGGCAAATCCGCGCTGCGTGCCGGGTGCCTCTCATCCGGTCCTGGCACAAACAACGTTTTCCCTTCGAGGATCGTGACATGACATGCAAACTCTCCCTCGCCACGCTTGATGAAGCCAAAAAAACCGCGGCGATTCCGGCCTATTCCCGGGCCGATCTTTCCGCCGGAATCGTGCATTTCGGCGTCGGCAATTTCCACCGCGCCCATCAGGCGGTCTATCTGGACGACCTGTTCAACACCGGCGCGGACCACGACTTCGCCATCATTGGTGCGGGTGTACTGCCATCGGACGCGGTAATGCGCGAAAAACTTGCCGCACAGGATTTCCTGACCACGGTGGTAGAGCAGGACAATAATCGCACCGGTGCGCGCGTCACCGGGCCAATGATCGACATTCTGAAGGTTGGCGATACCCAAGGCATTATCGACACGCTCGCAGATCCGAAAATCCGAATTGTTTCGATGACGATTACCGAAGGCGGTTATTTCATCGATGCTTCCGGCTCCTTCAATCCGCAGCATCCCGCGATTGCCGAGGATGGCAGGAACCCGTCTTCCCCGAAAACCGTGTTCGGCCTTATCGTTGCCGGGCTGAAGGCGCGGCGCGACAAGGGGCTTTCACCCTTCACCGTCATGTCCTGCGACAACATTCCCCATAACGGCAAGGTCACTAAAAACGCGGTGGTCGGTCTCGCCGCCTTGTTCGATCCGGCCTTCGCCAACTGGATCGGCGGCAACGTCGCTTTCCCCAATTCGATGGTCGACCGCATCACCCCCGCCACGGGAGAGCGCGAACGCAATATCGCCCGTGACGATTTCGGCATCGAGGACAATTGGCCGGTCTTCTGCGAAGAGTTCAAGCAATGGGTGATGGAGGATAATTTCCCGGCGGGCCGACCGGCGCTCGAAAAGGCGGGCGTTCAGTTCGTCAAGGATGTTGCGCCTTACGAGCACATGAAGATCCGCATCCTCAATGGCGGCCATGCGGCGATCGCCTATCCGGCAGCGCTGCTCGACATCCATTTCGTGCATGAGGCGATGGAGCATCCGCTGATCCGGGCGTTTCTGGCAAAGCTCGAAAAGGAAGAGATCATCCCGGTCATTCCGCCCGTACCCGATACCGATCTTGGCGAATATTTCGGCCTGATCGAACGGCGTTTCCTCAACCCGAAAATCGGCGATACCATTCCGCGCCTCGCGCAGGATGGCTCCAACCGCCAGCCGAAATTCATCCTGCCCTCCACCGCCGACCGTCTGGCGCGCGGTGAAGATATCGTCGGTCTGTCACTGGTTTCAGCACTGTGGTGCCGTTATTTCTACGGCACCTCCGACAGCGGCAGGCAAATCACCTTCAACGACGCCAGCGCCGAGCGGCTACAGGCGGCAGCCACAAAGGCCAAGGACGACCCGATGGCCTTCCTTTCGCTTGACGATATCTTCGGGGAGGTTGCCGAATCGGAGCTTTTCCGTAAACGCTTCTCTCATGCATTGACGACACTGTGGCACGAAGGCACGGCGAAGACCTTGCAGCTTTATTTGGATGACAAGCTGGCTGAAAAGTGACGTGAGATGCGAGACGGGACCGGACCTCTTCTGATTTTCGACTGCGACGGCGTTCTGGTCGACAGCGAGCCGGTCTCCATCTCGGTTCTTCTCGACATGCTCTCCCATCTTGGCGTGGAGATGGGGGAGGAAGAGGCCTACAACCGCTTTCTCGGTCGCAGCGTTGCCAGCATGACGACGACTTTGTTTGAGGAATACGGTATCGAGACCGACATCGATTTTCTCGAGCATATGCGCGCGACGCTGTTTGAGCGTTTCCGCACTGAGTTGCGTCCCATCGACGGCATTGCCGAAACGCTGGACAGGCTGGTGGCCTTCAAACGCTGCGTTGCCTCCTCAAGTCAACCGGAACGCATCCGTTACTCGCTGGGGCTGACCGGCCTCATCGATAAATTTGAGCCGCATGTTTTCAGCGCCACCATGGTGAAGAACGGCAAGCCGGCACCCGACCTTTTCCTGCATGCGGCGAGGCAGATGGGCACTGATCCGCGTCAGTGCATCGTGATCGAGGACAGCCCGGCGGGCATTGCGGCGGCGAAGGCAGCCGGCATGGCGGTTTTTGCCTTCACCGGCGGCTCGCATGCGCGGTTTCCGGCATTTCGCGAAAAGATCGCGGAGCTCGGGGCCAATGCCACGTTTGACGCCATGGAAGATTTGGTTCAACTTGTCGGCGATTATATGGGGAAGGGCGGTTTTGACAGCCAGGTGGAACGTGACGCAGGCTGAAGGAAACCATGCCTGCCACCGCCCGGAGGTCGTTACGCAAGGGATGGAACTGAAGTCTTGATGCGTCAAAATCTCGTCGCTGTCGATGTCGGAACGGCGAGCGCCCGCGCCGGGATTTTCGACCCGACCGGCAGGCTTCTCGCCCGCTCAACCCATCCCATCCTGATGCAAAGGCCGCAGGAAAACCACGCCGAACACGATTCCACCGATATATGGAACGCCGTCTGCCTTGCGGTGAGAGCAGCGCTTGCCGATGCGGGTGTGTCACCCGACAGCGTAGCCGCTATTGGTTTTGATGCTACCTGCTCGCTCGTTATCCGTGATGAGCGTGGGGAACCGGTTTCTGTCTCCGTCACGGGCAAAGACCGGTTCGACACCATCGTCTGGCTGGACCATCGGGCAATCGGCGAGGCCGACCGGCTGACGGCATCCCGCCACCGCGTGCTGGATTTCGCCGGTAAAAGCGTGTCACCGGAAATGCAGATGCCGAAGCTGATGTGGCTGAAGGCGAATTTGCCGGCAAGCTGGGCGCGCATGTCTTTCGCCTTCGATCTGGCGGATTTCCTGACATGGAAGGCAACCGGTTCCACCAAGCGTTCAAATTGCACGCAGACGGCGAAGTGGAATTTTCTGGCGCAGGAAAATCCCGGCTGGCAGGCTGATTATCTCAATCTTGCCGGGCTTGGCGATCTGAAACAGCGGGCAGGCCTGCCCGAAGCGACCGTGATGCCGGGGACAGCCATCGGCCCGCTTTCGTCCGAGGCTGCCGCCGAACTCGGCCTCGACACCGGCTGTCAGGTGGCGGCGGGCATGATCGATGCTTACGCCGGCACGCTGGGTGCGCTTGGCGGATGCCTTTCTGATGATGTGGGTAAACATGTGGCGCTGATCGCCGGCACCTCCAGCTGCCTTGTCGCCATGTCCGAGCGGCAGATGCCAGGCCACAGCCTGTGGGGTCCCTATTGGCAGGCGGTGCTGCCCGGCCACTGGCTGGTGGAGGGCGGGCAATCTGCCACCGGCGCGCTGCTTGATCATATCGTGCGTATGCACGCGGCGGGCGGAGAGCCGGATACGGCGCTGCACGCCCGCATCGTTGCGCGGGTTACCGAATTGCGCGCGCTCGAGGGCGCGGCCTTTGCCGAACGGCTGCATGTACTGCCGGATTTCCACGGCAACCGCTCACCGCTCGCCGATCCGCATGCGGTGGGCGTCATCAGCGGGCTGACGCTCGATACATCCTTCGACAGTCTCTGCCGGCTCTACTGGCGCACTGCCGTGGCGATTGCGCTTGGCGCGCGCCATGTGCTCGATGCGATGGAGCGTTTCGGTTATGCCGTCGAAAGCCTGCACGTTACCGGCGGCCATGTGAAGAACCCGCTGTTGATGGAGCTTTACGCTGATGTGACTGGCAAGCGCATCGTCGTGCCTGCCACAGCCGACGCCGTTCTTCTCGGCACGGCAATGACGGCGGCAGCCGCCGGCGGTGTGCATGCGGGCCTTGCAGCGGCGGGTGCCGCCATGTATCCGGGCAATACGGAAATCCCAGGCAATCCAGCGCTCACACCGCTTTACGAGCGGGATTATCGCCGTTTTCTCGCCATGCACCGCCATCGCCAGGAGCTGGAAAGCCTCTGATCTTTGCCTACAACGGCAGGTAAGGTCGTGGCGGACGGGCGCGATCCGTTTCCTCCCGCCGAGGGTCAGATGCCAAGCGAGCGTTTCAGGCCGGTTAGGTTTTTCATGCGTGCCGTGCGCTGCTCGTCGGCTCCGGCAATCAGGCTGCAGAGGGTGAATTCCATCAGCGCAACGAGCTGCAGCAGGCCTTGTCCGCCGGTCTGGGTGTGCGGCATGGCAAGACAGATATCGGCGCTTTCCGGTCCCCATTCATAGAACCGGGTGGTGATCAACAGGGTTCTGTAGCCGCTCTTTCGCGCCGTCGCAGAAAGGCTCTGCAAGGGCGTGATGCTGCCGCCGCAATCCATGAGGATGAGAAGCGCTTCTGCGGGATCGAAGTCCCAAAGGGCGATATAGGCGGCGCTGTCGCTGCCGAGGAAGTGCACGCGTCTGCGATACTCCAGCAACCGCCCGTGAAAGTGCCTTCCGGTGCCAAGGCCTTCCGGTGACGTTGCCAGAAAAACATCTGCCGCCGAAGCGATCTCGCTCATGGCGACGCGCCATATCGGCTGGTCCGTCATTTCGAAAGCAGCCTGAATGGCCTGGATCTGTTGGGAAAGGAGTTGCGAAAACGGATTGGACTTCTGATCGCCGCTTTCAACAATAGCGGGCTGGTCCACGCCCGCGGTCTCTTCGGCGTGGCGCAGATCGATGCGAATATCGCTGAATTGCCGGTATCCGAGCGAGCGCAGAAAACGGCCAACCGTCATCGGACTGAGACTGAGCTTGGCAGCCAGTGTCTGCGCCGTCTCAAACGGCAATTCGTCCAGATGCTCGATCAGATATTTGGCGATCTTGCGCTCTGAAGGCGTACCGGCCTTCATGGCACGGGTCAGATTCAACAGTAGCTGTTCCACCAACGCCTCATTCTTTTATATTTATGAACGATGATGCATCCGCGCGCCCGGGCGAGCGTGCGAACCGCGACTTGTCGGTGGGGGCGAGCTTTTCCGGCCTTGTCCTCCACCGGACCGGAATGCGAATTCTAATAGATAGATTATTATATTTTAGAGACGTCTTTTATTCAAGGGAAATTCCATCAGCGGTTTAATTCCCAACAGCGACGTCTTCATTCCTGTCTTGCGGAGCGGATGGGCGGCGCCTATCTCTCCTGAACGCCAGTTTAAAACGCGAGAGGCGTCATAGGAGTTCCGAATGATTTTTAATGCGGCGAGGCTTGCCTTCAGCAATCTTTTTGCCTCCGAGACCCGGTCGGTGTTCTGGAAGGTTCTGGGGCTGACGCTTCTGGTGCTGGCAGCGCTGTGGTTCGCCATCCGCTCTGTCTTCATCTATTTCGCCTTGCCGTGGGTGGATACGCTGGTCCCCAGCGTGCCGGACTGGGCGGGATGGCTGACTTTCGTTTTCGCCATTTTCGCCGGAATCGGGCTGGCTTTGGCGTTGGCCTTGCTGATCTCGCCGGTCACTGCCGTTATTGCCGGATTGTTTCTCGACGATGTCGCCGAAGTCGTGGAGAAAAAGACCTATCCCGATGATCCGCCGGGCAAGGCGATGCCCATCGGTGAGGCCGTGGTGTCATCGATCAAGTTCTTTGGCGTCGTCATTGCCGGCAACCTGATTGCGCTTTTGTTGCTGCTGGTGCCGGGCGTCAACCTCATCGCCTTTTTTCTGGTGAACGGTTATCTGCTGGGCCGGGAGTTCTTCGAATTTGCGTCCATGCGTTTCCGCTCGCCCGCTGACGCGCGGCTGTTCCGGCTGAAACACCGCACAACCGTGTTCATGGCCGGGCTGGTGATTGCAGCGTTCCTTGCAATCCCCTTCCTCAACCTTCTGACGCCGCTTTTTGCGGCTTCGATGATGGTGCATCTGCACAAGGCCGTCAGCCGGCGCGATCCGTCATTCGCCGCTGGCCGCACCGAACAATTGCGCGGGTAGTTCCACCAGCGGAGCTGGAATATCGAAGGTCTTTTCCGGTGATTTGCAGATATCGGCAATCACGCAGCGCTCGCATTCCGGTTTGCGCGCCTTGCAGCAATAACGCCCGTGCAGGATCAGCCAGTGATGGGCATGGAACAGATATTCTTCGGGAATGATGCGGACGAGCCGGTCTTCCACTTCATCCGGGGTTTTCCCCGGCGCAAGACAGAGCCGGTTGGCAATACGAAAAACATGGGTGTCCACGGCGAGTGTGGGCACACCGAAGGCCATCGACATCACCACATTGGCCGTCTTGCGGCCGACGCCGGGCAGGGTCACCAGCTCCTCGCGCGTCCTCGGCACCTCACCGCCGAAATTGTCGATCAGCATCTGTGACAAAGCGATAACGTTCTTGGCCTTGTTGCGGTAAAGCCCGATGGTCTTGATATGGCCGATCAGCTCCTCCTCGCCAAGTGCCAGCATTTTTTGCGGCGTATCGGCCACCCTGAACAGCGCCCGCGTCGCCCGGTTTACGCCCACATCGGTCGCCTGCGCCGAAAGCGCCACGGCCACCAGCAGGGTAAAGGGGTTGGTATGTTCCAGCTCGCCTTTCGGCTCCGGCCGCTGAATGGAGAAACGGCGGAAGATCTCGTTCAACTCGTCCTTCGAATAGATCGTCTTCACACGCGCCGGTCTGCGGGCGGATGTCGCATTTGACTTTTTCAATGTTTGGGTGCTGGATCGTTTTTTGGCGACTGTCATGACCTATCTATAGCCAGCCCGCCCTGAGGAAATCAACGTGGATACGCTCAACGATCAGCCGATTTTTGCGGCGGAACTCGTTCCGCACCGTTCGCTCGGAAGAAGGGGTTTCCGGCTGCTTCTCGCCTTGTCCGGGCTTGCCTGCCTCCTCCATGGCGGCTTTTTCCTCACCACTGGCGCATGGCCCGTCGGCCTGTTCCTCGGGTTGGATTTTCTGCTGCTTTATGTCGCCTTCCGCGCCAACTACCGGGCAGCGAAGGCGCGGGAAGAGGTGAGCGTCTCGCGCACCAGCCTGTCTATCCGCAAATTCTCCCCGACTGGCCGCGTCGTCGAGCATCGTTTCAACCCCTTCTGGGCTCGCTTCAGGGTTCAGCGGCACGAGGAAATCGGCATCGTCTCCATGCATGTAACGGGTGAAGGCAAGGCAACGGATATCGGCTCGTTTCTCAATCCGGATGACCGGGAAAGCTTCGCCAAGGCTTTCGGCGGTGCGTTGGCGACGGTGCGGCGGATGTGAGCGGATAATTCCGCTTAAAACCCGTCAATAGGCTCGAGGCCGGTATCTCGGCAGAAACTGAGTACGGCGCAAGAAACGGGTGGAGACCGACGCGCTTTGATGGTTTTCTGTGAGGCGTTAGGAGACATGCGATGAACGCCAATATCATGCTGAATGAAGACATCACCCCCATCGGTTCGGATTACGATACGGTGCGCGGGGTTATCGAGCTTTTGACGCTGGATTATCGCGACCAGCCCTCCCTTGAAGCCATTGCCGCAAGGCTCGGCCAGTCGCCGACGCAATTGCAGAAGACCTTCACCCGCTGGGCCGGTCTTTCCCCCAAGGCGTTTTTGCAGGCTGTAACGCTCGATCATGCCAAAAGGTTGTTGCGCGAAGAGGATCTGCCGCTGCTGGAAACCTCGATCGAGGTCGGTATGTCTGGGCCCGGCCGCCTGCACGATCTGTTCGTCACCCACGAGGCCATGTCTCCAGGCGAATGGAAGGCCAAGGGCGGTGGGTTGACGATCCGGTACGGTTTCCATGTTTCACCCTTCGGTCTTGCATTGGTCATGGTGACTGATCGCGGCCTTGCCGGCTGCGCTTTCGCCGATCCCGGCGAGGAAAGAGCCTGTTTCGAGGACATGGCAGGTCGCTGGCCGAATGCGGATTATGTCGAGGATCGTGAAGCCACCGCGCCCTATGCCGCACGTATTTTCGAACCGACGCTGTGGTCGGCGGACCGGCCATTGCGGGTCGTGCTGCTCGGCACGGATTTTCAGGTGCGGGTATGGGAAAGCCTTCTGAAAATTCCCATGGGCCGCGCCGTTACCTATTCGCACATCGCCTGCGATATCGGCCAGCCAACTGCCTCCCGTGCGGTCGGTGCAGCTGTTGGCGCGAACCCGGTCTCCTTCGTCGTTCCTTGCCATCGCGCTGTGGGAAAAAGCGGGGCGCTCACGGGTTATCACTGGGGCCTTACCCGCAAACGGGCGATGTTGGGATGGGAAACGGGGAAGGTGTGAGGCAGCTCTCCCTCATCCCTGTGACAAGCGCAGGAATGAGGAACAGCCTGGGTCGCCTGTCGAGGCCTAAACCAGTTCCATCAATGCTCTTGCCGCCGCCTCGTCTGTAATCAGCGTATTGCATCCGATGCGCTTGATGGTGGCGCGGATGGCGATGGCTCGGTGGGCGCCGCCGGAGGCGAGCACGATGTGTTTGGCCTTGCGCAGCGTGTCTAGATCGATCGCCATGGCGCGCTCGTTGATCGGGTGATCGACGGAGCGGCCTTCCGCGTCGATGAAGTTGAACATGGTGTCGCAGACGCAGCCGGCATCGATGAGTTCCTGAAGCGTTTCCTTCGAAATGAAACCTTCCGAAAGCGAAGTGGAATGCGGGCCGATATCGCCGCAGGATACGATGGCGAGGTCGAGCGTTTCGGCCAGATCATAAAGTGTGGCAAGTCCGCATTTCTCAATCAGCGCCCGTTTGGTCTCGACGGAGTCTACCAGCAGCGGTGCAAGGAACATGTAACATTCCGCCCCAAGCGCGCTTGCCAGCCGCCAGGTGTAATCAAGCGGGTTTGTCTGGTGCACGGCGACGATACCGCCGAGCAGCGAGACGACCTTGCAGTTTTCCCGGCGCGGCGGGCGAAAGCTGGATAGCGAGGCGGTCATGGTGCGGCCCCAGCCGACGCCGATGGTGGCGTCGTTCGGCACCGCTTCGGAAAGGAATTGCCCGAGCGCCAGGCCAACGGCCTTGGCCGTGCCCTCGGCATTCGCCTTGCCGGGGGAGGGGCCGGGGGAGGGAATGATCACCGCCTCATCCAGCCCATAAGCTGCCTCCAGCCTGCCGGCCAGTTCGACGAAATCCTCGATGCCCTCGTTGATCCAGATCTGTACTTCGGAGCGTTTCATCGCCTCGTCCAGAAGGCGTATGACGGTGGAGCGGCTGATGCCGAGCTTCTCGGCGACATCTTTCTGCGTCAAACCCTGATTATAGTAGAGCCATGCGGCACGCAGCCTCAGCGAAGCCGCTTCCGAATAGGCCGTATGGGTTTCTCTTCTCAGTTTCGCCACGGTTTTTGTCACTCTCTTTATGGGGCGGAGTATCGCAGGCATGAAACTTATGTCAATTGCGATGCGCAAATGTCTTGACTTTCGACCTTGCCGCTTGCGATAGTCGGAGCCGGACAAAACCGTGATTTCGGCCTTGGGCGCACCATGGTGCGGGAACGAAAAGACGGCTGTGCAAGTTTACAAGAGATCATGAAGGATCATTCGCCATGACGTCCAAACTCGAACAACTTCGCGCTATCACCACGGTCGTTGCCGATACCGGCGACATCGAGGCGGTTGCGCGCCTGAAGCCGGTGGATTGCACCACCAACCCCACCATCGTTCTGAAGGCGCTCGGCACCCCCGCTTTTGCGGATGCGGTGAAGGAAGCCGTTGCCTGGGGCAAGAAACAGGGCGGCCAGTCTGACGCTGTCGTTGCGGCCGTTGCCGACCGTCTTGCCATTTCCGTCGGTGCAGCCCTTGCAGGTCTCGTTCCCGGCCGCGTATCGACGGAAGTCGATGCCGACCTGTCCTTCGACACACAGGCCTCCATCACCAAGGCACGCCACATCATCGCCTCCTACAAGGAGCGCGGTATCGAGCGTGAACGCATCCTCATCAAGCTGGCTTCCACATGGGAAGGCATCAAGGCTGCAGAAGTCCTGCAGTCCGAGGGTATCGACTGCAACCTGACGCTGCTGTTCTCGCAGGCACAGGCCATCGCCTGCGCGGAAGCCAAAGCTTTCCTCATCTCGCCCTTCGTCGGCCGCATCCTCGACTGGTACAAGAAGTCGACCGGCGAGACCTACACTGCTGAGACCGATCCGGGCGTCGTTTCGGTGCGCAGCATCTACAATTATTACAAGGCCAATGGCATCGGCACCGTCGTCATGGGCGCATCGTTCCGTAATGTCGGCGAGATCGAAGCGCTTGCCGGTTGCGACCGCCTGACGATCAGCCCGGCGCTGCTGGAAGAGCTGGACAAGGACACCGGCACGCTTGAGCGCAAGCTTTCGCCCGACAACGTGAAGGCCGAGCCGCTGCAGTCGCTCGATGAAAAGGCGTTCCGCTGGGCAATGAACGAAGACGCGATGGCAACCGAGAAGCTCTCGGAAGGCATCCGCCTGTTCGCCAAGGATCTGGTAACGTTGCGCGAAATGGTCCGCAAGGAACTGACGCTGGCTGCCGCCTGATAACAAAAAGGGGAACCATCCCGGTCCCCTTTGCGTTTAAGATACAGAAATCTCCAGTCACTTTAAACGCGATCGGTCCCTGCCGGTCGCGTTTTTTTGTGCGTCTCAGATGGTTCCCTGACCCGTCGCCACTTCGGAAATGCGCCTTGCCGCATCGCGGATCAGTACCTCGCAGGCCTCTCGCGTCGGGGCCTTGCCGCCAAGCGGGGTGATATAGGGGCAGGTGATGACGGCAAGTGCGGTACCATCAAGTGTCAGCACGGGGGCGGAAACATTGCGCACGCCTGCGGTCTGCATGCTGTCCATGGATTCGAAGCCATTCCTGCGAACTTCCGCCAGCCGCTCCTCAAGGTCTGAAGGCTCGGTTTCCCCGCCACCGCGCACCTGCTCGGTGATCATGATCTTGCGCTGTACCTCGTTCTGGAAGGCCAGCAGCACATGGCCGGAACCGGTCTGGAAGAGGCTCATCTGCGCGCCCACCCGCATGGACATCGCCCAATAGGTGGAGGACTCCTGTTGGGCGATGACGACAACACTGCCGCGGTCGTAAACGGCCAGATGACAGGCCTGCTCGGCGCTTGCGGAAAAATCGCGCATCACCGGGGCTGCGAAAGAGACCAGCCGGCGCACCGGCGCGTGAAAATGTGCGAGCCCGAACATTTTCAGCGTCAGCGAAAACCGGTCACCCTCCAGCCGCTGTACGTAACCACGGCGCACCAGGCGGTCCAGCATGCGGTAAAGCTCGTTCGGGGTTTTGCCTATGGCCTTGGCAATCTCGATCTGCGTCAGCCCGCCATCCGTGCGGGCGAGAAGCTCGAGAATGTCCAGACCCTTGTCGAGGGCGGGGGCGCGATATCTTTCGCTGTCGTCTTCGGTCATCTTGCCTCGGTGGCGTTTTGCAGGATTGCCTGGCGGGAAATGCACTTTTTAAATACCGTTGCCGCACGCTGCCCTTTTGCGCAAGCCTGCTTGACGTTACATGAATACCGCGTTTACATATGAATTGTCGATCCATATTTGAGATCAATGAAATTCACTGGCGAAATTCAGCGGCTCGGCCCCAGCGGGCGGGTGCGCCGTAGCGGGAGGCTATTCATGGTGCAGGATTTTAACGGGCGGACAGTGGTGATCACCGCAGCCGGCCAGGGTATCGGCCGTGCGACGGCGGAGCGATTCATATCGCTCGGTGCGCGCGTCATCGCCACTGATATCAACGAGCAGGCGCTCTCGACCCTGAAAGGTGCGGAAACGCGGGTTCTGAACGTGCTGGATGGCGATGGTGTGAAGGCTTTTGCTGCCGATATCGGCCATGCGGATGTTCTGTTCAACTGTGCCGGTTTCGTTCATTCCGGCACCATTCTCGATTGCGAGGAAAAGGACTGGGATTTCTCCTTCGACCTCAATGCCAAGGCCATGTACCGCACCTGCCGCGCCTTTCTGCCAGGCATGCTGGAAAAGGGTAAGGGCGCAATCGTCAACATGTCCTCCGTCGCATCCAGCGTGAAGGGCGTGCCGAACCGTTTCGCCTACACCGCCTCCAAGGCGGCGGTTGTCGGTCTGACCAAGGCAATTGCTGCTGATTTCGTCACCAAGGGTATTCGCTGCAACGCCATTTGCCCAGGCACAGTGGATAGCCCGTCCTTGCACGACCGCCTGCGCGCCACTGGCAATTACGAACAGGCCCTGGTCGACTTCATTGCCCGCCAGCCTATGGGCCGCATTGCCACGCCGGAAGAAATCGCCGCACTCGTCACCTATCTCGCTTCTGATGAGGCAGGTTTCACCACTGGCCAGATCCATGTGATCGACGGTGGCTGGACAGGCTGATAATTCTATACGGGAGAGAGGAGAAGGCGACCGGCCCAAAAGCCGGTCGCCTTTTTTATTACGCCACCACGCTTCCAGCGATCAGTGCAAGCACGAGGAAGACCAGGAAGATCACGACGGCGATGAAGAACAGGATACGGGCAATGCCCGACGCCGCTGCCGAAATGCCGGTAAAGCCGAATACGCCCGCGATCAACGAAATAACAAAGAAAATAAGAGCCCATTTCAGCATGGAGCTTCCCCTTTCGCTTAATTTTCATGAGTTTGCCGCTTGAGGGCAAGCTCATGAAAATGACGCGCAAAAGGGGAAAATGTTCCACGCGCCCGCAAAAATCGTTCTTTTACACCACCGTTTCATTGGCGGCGTCGATCCGGCGGGCCTTGAGGCTGGTGCGAATGAATGTCGCGACGAATGCCAGGCTCATGAACAGTACAATGGTCGGGGCTGGCGCGCTGTCGATCAGGAAGCTTAGCCATATTCCTGCAAGCGAAGAGAGAACCGCAACCGAGATGGCGACCAGGAGCATTGCGGAAAAGCGCCGCGCCAGCAGGAAGGCGATGGCGCCGGGGGTGACCAGCATTGCGACGGAGAGGATGATACCCACAGCCTTCAGCGCGCCGACCACGGCAAGCGACAAAACCATCAGCAGACCGTAATGCAGGAGGCGAACGGGCAGGCCGATTGCCTTGGCATGCTGCGGATCGAAGGCATTGACCAGCAGGTCTTTGCGCAGCACCCCGAGAAACAGGGTGGCAAAAAGCGCGATCAGCCCGGTCTCCAGCATGTCTGAAGGCGCAATGCCCAGCATGTCGCCGAAGAGGATGTGATCCAGATGCATGTCGCTCTGCACCTTCACGTAAAGCACCAGCCCCAGCCCGAACATGCCGGAAAAGACGATGCCGAGCACAGTGTCTTCCTTGATGCGGCTGTTTTCCTTGATGAAACCGGTTCCGAGAGCGCAGATCATACCGGCGGTGAAGGCGCCGATGGAAAGGGGAATTCCGACAATGTAGGCAATCACCACGCCGGGCAGCACGGCGTGCGAAACTGCGTCCCCCATCAGCGACCAGCCCTTCAGCACCAGAAAACACGAGAGCATGGCCATCGGCACGGCAATCATCAGGGTGATGATGAAGGCATATTGCATGAAGGGCAGCTGAAACGGCAGGATGGCGAGTTCGAGATATTCGCTCATTGCGCTTCTCCCAGTGCCTTGCGCGCTTTGGCGCGCGAAGCGAGCAGCCCGTGTTTGGGTGCAAACACGAAAGCGGAAAGGAAGATCGCTGTTTGCAGCACGACGATAACGCCGCCGGTGGCGCCGTCGAGGAAGTAGCTGAGATAAGCGCCGACGAAGCTGGTGGTCGCGCCGATCACGAGGCTCATCAGGATCAGCCGCTCGAAACGGTCGGTCAGAAGATAGGCGGTCGCGCCTGGTGTCACCACCATGGCAACGACAAGGAAGGCGCCGACGGTTTGAAGGGCTGCAACCGTGGAGGCGGCAAGCAGGGTGAAGAAGATCACTTTCAGCACTTCCGGTTTCAGCCCCACGGTACGCGCATGGTTCTCATCGAAGAACACCACCATGAAGTCGCGCCATTTCAGCGCCAGTACGATGAGGCTGATGCCGCCGATCAGGGCAAGCTGGATCGTGTCTTCGGTGGTAATTGCCAGAATATTGCCAAGCACGATGGTCTGGATATTGATCGAGGTGGGCGACAGCGACACCATGAACAGCCCCAGCCCGAAGAACGAGGTGAAGATCAGGCCGATGATTGCGTCTTCCTTGAGCCGGGTTTTCTGATTGAGGAACAGCATCGAGCCAGCCGCAAGCCCGCCGGAAAGAAAGGCGCCGAGCGAAAAGGGCAGCCCCAGCATATAAGCGCCCGCAACGCCGGGAACGATGGCGTGCGAGAGCGCGTCGCCGATCAGCGACCAGCCCTTTAGCATAAGATAAGCGGAAAGAAAGCCGCAGACGCCGCCCACAAGTGCGCTGACCCAGATGGCGTTCAGCATGTAGCCATAGGTGAAAGGCTCAAGAAGGCTGTTTATCATCGGCTTTTTCCTTCGGAGCCTGCGGATCGTGTCCGTTCTGGCCGTTCTTTCCGTAGATCACGAAAGGCCGCTCATCGTCGGTAATCACCTTCACCCGGCGCGGATCGGCATCATCATGCAGTTCGGCTCCGCCGAGAACGAAGTGGCGCAAGCTGCCGCCAAAGGCTTTTTGCAGGTTCTCTTCGTTAAAGGTGTCTACTGTTTTGCCCGACGCCAGAACGGTACCCTTGACGAAGACGGCGCGATCGCAGAATTCCGGTACGCTACCGAGATTATGGGTGGAAACCAGCATGACGCGGCCCTCGTCACGCAGTGCCTTCAACAGCGCGACGATCTGTTCTTCCGTCGTCACGTCGACGCCGGTGAAGGGTTCATCCAGCAGGATAACCTGACCTTCCTGCGCCAGCGCGCGGGCCAGAAACACCCGCTTCTTCTGTCCGCCGGAAAGCTCGCCGATCTGCCGCTTGCGATAATCAAGCATATTGACGCGCGTCAGCGCTCTCTCGACCATCTCGTGATCGTGTTTCGACGGAATACGGAAGAAGTTCATGTGGCCGTAACGGCCCATCATCACCACATCCTCAACCAGTACGGGAAAACTCCAGTCCACCTCTTCAGCTTGCGGCACATAGGCGACGAGGTTTTTTCTGAGTGCATCCTTCACGGGTAGGTCGAAAATAGAGACGGAACCGGCGGCCAGCGGCACGAAACCCATGATTGCCTTGAAAATCGTAGACTTGCCGGCGCCGTTGACGCCGACAAGTGCAGTGATCGTACCGCGTGGAATGGAAAAGCTGGCATTTCTTAATGCGGTGTGGCCGTTGCGATAGGTCACTGTCGCATTTTGAACCGTCAGGCCGCCGCCGCTTTTTTTGCTGCCCATTCTCATGAAGACAGTCCTTTGGCGATGGTGCTGCTCGTCACGCGCAGCAGGTCGAGATAGGTCGGAACAGGGCCGTCGGCCTCGCTCAGCGAATCCACGTAGAGTATGCCGCCATAGGCAGCTCCGGTTTCCTTGGCCACCTGCCGGGCGGGATCGGCGGAAACCGTGCTTTCGCTGAAGATGACCTGAATATTATGTTCGCGCATGGCGTCGATCACGCCGCGCACCTGTTGCGGCGTACCCTGGCTGTCGGCATTGACCGGCCACAGGAACAGTTCCTTCAGCCCGAAATCCCGGGCGAGATAAGAGAACGCCCCTTCGCTCGTTACCAACCAGCGCTTGTTCTCAGGAAGCGCGGAAAGCTCATCGCGGATGGGCTGCACGGTGGCACGGATCTTGTCGGAATAGGCCTTGGCATTGGCGGCGTAAATTTCGGCGTGGGCGGGATCTATTCCAGCGAGTCCCTTGCGGATATTTTCCACATAGATCAAGGCGTTATCGGGTGACATCCAGGCATGCGGGTTCGGTTTCCCCTGATACGCCCCGCCATTGATCGCCATCGGTTCGATGCCGTCGCTGACAGTCACATCAGGCACGCCTGAAAGATTGGCCAGAAACTTCTCGAACCACAATTCCAGATTGAGGCCGTTGCGCAGCACCAGATCGGCCTTGCGGGCCTTGAGAATGTCGCGAGGCGTCGGCTGGTAGTTGTGAATTTCAGCGCCTGGCTTGGTGATGCTCTCCACCTCTGCCGCATCGCCCGCCACATTGCGCGCCATATCGGCAATGATCGTGAAGGTGGTCACCACCTTCGGTTTTTCCTGCGCGACAGCCGCAGCAGGCAGGAAAAGCAAAAAAGCAAAAAGGGCATGGCGGATTTTATGGAGATTCACGTCTGTCACCGATTTTTGTTGCGATCAACTCGCAACACCATCTGTCATGGAAACACACTTGTCAACGCTATTGCAAATCATTCGCAATTTAGCGGATTTCAAAAATGTCTGAAAATGGTGCGCTTTTGCCCGCACGGCGCCGGGGGGATTAAACTTTTTTCAATGAGAAAGCGGCACTATCGCAAGGCTCGGACAACGAGGTCCCGAGCTTATCCCGCGTGTGTTCCTCATCCTTCGAGCCACGTTCCGGGGTGAGGGCGATAGGCGGGGTACTGAATGTCAGGATTTTGCGCGTGAAGGCTGTATTCGGACGAATGCGGTTTTCGCGCAAACTCGTTATGATCGGAGGCGGGATCCTGCTTTTGGCGGGTGCGACCGGTTCTGCTGCCGTGTTTATCGGCAGCGAGCGGCTGCTCGGGTCCACCTATGCCTCCGCGAACGGGCTTTCCTGCGACGCAGTCCAGACAGTCAACATCCGCAAGAACGGTTCCCTGTGGGTCCGCAAATTCATTCGTACTGACGGCGGCAACGGCACGGACCGGTTGAAAACGGCGCTGCGTGTCGCCAGGGCAGTTTACGACAAACAGAAGCCCGATCTGGTCCAGGTTTCCGTGCTGGATAAAAACGGCCCGCAATTGCGCTCGGAAATGCGCGGCCGCGCCATCGCGGCCCAGGTGGTCTTCATTGCCGATCCGGCGAAAATTCCCGAAGGCGCCGATGCCCAGCGTTATTCCGCCTTTTATTACGATGGTGCATCAAACGGCAGCGGCCAGTTTTACGGGCTGCGCATCGATCTGCCGCTGGAAGATGCCGAAGCAATGGCCGCAAGCCTGAGCGATGCCACCGACTGCGCAACCCCCACTTCGGACGCCGCACCCGAAGGGCATGGCGGAAAAGCCGCAAAAGGCGCGGGCGGACACGGCGAAACCAAGGGCGAAGGCGGCGGCGGCCACGACGCTGCGCCGGCGCAAACGCACGAGGGCGGACCCGGTGCGGAAGCCCACGGCGAACCCGTAGCCGACGAAGAACTTCTGACCTCGACCCCGGAAGCCGATGGCGGGAGCATCTTCAGCATCAGCTATCTGAAATCACTGATCTTCGGAAAAGGCACAACGACCGCGCAGGCGGCGGAAGAGAAGCTGGCTGAGGGTGAGGTTGCGCCTGCCGAAGAGCCGGGCGCGGCAAAGGCGAAGGCGGGGCATTAGGAGCGTTTGAGCTCTTGCTGACACCTCGGAATTAAAACCATCTGGAAAATTGATACGGCTGTGCCGACGTTTGTAAAATATCGTCGCAGCGCCTTCTTTCGTGATGCCGGACCTGATCCGGCATCTAGCCGTTGCGCGTCTGCGCCATGAGACGATCTAGCAGGAAATTTTGCTATAGGGACGCAATGTTCGGTAGAGGCCGAGCGCATGAGGGCAAGGGCGGCCATGCGGCCGCCTTCGCTTGAGTGTCCTTAGTCCGCCTTGTTGCGGCGGGCCGGGAAGAGGATGACGTCGCGGATCGAGGGGGCGTTGGTCAGGAGCATGATCAGACGATCGACGCCGATGCCGAGGCCGCCGGCAGGTGGCATGCCCTGATCGATGGCGTCGAGGAATTCGTCATCCAGCTGCTTGTCCTTTTCACCGCGGGCATGGGCCTGCTCAAGCTGCTCCACCATGCGGCGGCGCTGCTCTTCGGGATCGTTGAGTTCGGAGAAGGCATTGCCCACTTCCCAGGCATTGCAATAGCTCTCAAAACGCTCAACGAGGCGCGGTTCGCCCGGCACTTCCTTGGCGAAGGGCGAGATATCCTTCGGGAAATGCGTGACGTGGCTCGGCTGGATAAGCGTACCTTCAACCTTCTCTTCGAAGATGAAGGCAAGGCATTCGCCCCAGGTCCAGTCCTTCTCGACGGCGAAACCGGCAGCCTTGGCGGCGGCGCGGGCTTCCTCGTCAGTCTTGATCGCAAGGAAGTCGATGCCGGTCGCTTCCTTCACCGCATCAGGCATGGGCACGCGCTTGAACGGACCCTTGAAGGAAATTGTCTGGCCCTGGAATTCCACCTCGGTCGTGCCGTGGAGGGCAATCGCCAGCGTCTCGAACAGCCGTTCCACCAGACCCATGATGTCTTCGTAGTCGGCATAGGCCCAATAGCACTCCATCATGGTGAATTCAGGATTGTGCCTTGTGGAAACGCCTTCGTTGCGGAAGTTCCGGTTGATTTCGAACACCTTGTCGGAAAGACCTGATACCAGCGTGCGCTTCAGGAACAGTTCCGGCGCGATGCGCAGATACATGTCCATCTTCAGCGTGTTGTGGAAGGTCTTGAACGGATCGGCCGTCGCACCGCCATAAACTGTCTGCAGCATCGGCGTTTCCACTTCGAGGAAGCCTTCGGCCTCCATGAAGCGACGGATGCCGGACAGGATCTTGGAGCGCTGCAGGAAGCGCAGCTTGGAGTCCTCGTTCGCCAGAATATCGAGATGGCGCTTGCGGTAACGCAGCTCGATATCGGAGACACCGTGCCATTTTTCCGGCATCGGCAGCAGCGACTTGGTGAGCATGGTGATTTCTTCGGCGTTGATCGTCAGCTCGCCGCGCTTGGTGCGGCGCACCTTGCCGGTTACGCCGATGATGTCGCCAATGTCGATCATCGGCAGAAGATTGCGCGCCGTTTCCGGCGTCGTATCTTTGTGAGAGAAGATCTGCACCTTGCCCGAGGCGTCATGGATATCCATGAACATGCCGGAATTGCGCGACGAATAAACGCGGCCCGCCACCGTTACCGTGTCGCCGGTTTCCGTGTCCGGTTCGATATCGGCATATTTTTCCGCCAGCTCCGCATTGGTCAGCGTGCGATGGAAATGCGCCGGATAGACATCGCCGATCTGCTCGCGCAGCAGCGCAAGTTTCTGGCGGCGCACTTCGGTGGCGTCGGAGGAAAGGGCGGTGGTTTCGGTTGTCTTGTCGTTCATTGTTCAATCCTGTTGCGGCGTTGCCGCGGCGACAATTGCCTCCCGTATCCCTCATTCCTGTGCTTGTCACAGGAATCCAGTGCGCCCAAGTCCTTGGCGCGGGAGACCTCAATTCATTCTTTCACGGCGCCGACGCGCCGTGGCTGGATTCCTGTGACAAGCGCAGGAATGAGGGGTGGATTTAAAACCCGCCCCGGCAGGCATCAAGCACCGCTGCCAACCATCGTGGCCACAACGGCAATAGCGACCTTCAGGCGCTGGCGCACCACGGAGCGGCCGAGCAGCGCCATCGAGTCAAACAGCGGCAGCGAGCGCGAGGAACCGGAGACGGCGACGAAGAGCGGCGGCGTGACGACGCGCAGTTTCTTGCCCGTGCGTTCGGCAATGTCGCGCAGCTCGGCCTCGATGGCTTCAACGTTCCAATCAGGCATTTTTTCCAGATCGGTGGCAACCGTGGTGAGGATTTCGTGGATTTCCTCGGGTTTGCTTTTGAGACCGGCAAAGGAGGCGGGCGTCAGGCCAACGTCGCTCGAAAGCAGGAAGCCGGCAAGGTTTGGCAATTCGCCGAGCTTGGAAATGCGGCTCTGGGCAAGCTTCAGGCCTTCGGTCAGGCGGGAATTTTCCATCGCCCATTCCAGCGTGCGGGCAATGAAGTCCTCAGGCGTGAGCTTTTCGCGCAGCCAGCGGCCGTTCAGCCAGTCCAGCTTCTGGATATCGAAGATGGCGCCGGCCTTGGAAAGTGCTTCCGGATCGAACTTCGCGGCCAGCTCTTCCATGGTCAGCAGCTCTTCGCCTTCGGCGATCTGGATGAAGAACAGGCCGAGGAAGTTCATCAGCGCTTCCGGCAGGTAGCCGAGCGCGGAATAATAGGAGATCGACGTCGGGTTCTTGCGCTTGGAAAGCTTCGATTTGTCGGCGTTGCGCATCAGCGAAAGATGCATGAACGTCGGCTGGTCCCAGCCGAAATAACGGTAAAGCAGGATGTGCTTGGGCACTGAAGCCAGCCACTCTTCGCCGCGCGCCACATGGGTGATCTTCATCAGATGGTCGTCGATGACGTTTGCCATGTGATAGGTCGGCATGCCGTCGGCCTTGATCAACACCTGCATGTCAACCGAATCCCAGGGGATCGAGACATCGCCGTAAACGCCGTCATGGAAATCGCACGAACCTTCGGTCGGGATTTTCATGCGCACGACGTTGGCTTCGCCGGCGGCGACGCGGGTGGTCACTTCTTCAGCCTTCAGGTGGAGGCAGAGACCGTCATATTTTGGCGGCTTGCCAGCGGCGCGCTGCGCTTCGCGCATCTGCTCAAGCCGCTCGGGCGTGCAGAAACAACGGAAGGCATGGCCTTTTTCCAGCAATTCTTCGGCATAGGGCCAGTACATCGGCTTGCGCTCGGACTGGCGGTAGGGACCGTAGGGGCCACCGACGTCAGGGCCTTCCGACCAGGTGAGGCCGGTCCAGCGCAGCGCCTCCAGAACCTTCTGCTCATATTCCAGCGTCGAGCGGGTGGCGTCGGTATCCTCGATGCGCAGGATGAACTCGCCGCCGTGTTTCTTGGCGAAGAGATAGTTGAACAGCGCGATGTAAGCGGTGCCGACATGCGGCTCGCCGGTGGGGGAAGGTGCGATGCGGACGCGAACGCCGGAAGTGGTCATGAAATTCACTCGTCGTGACGGGGTGGTGACATCGGGGCGGCTTCACCCTTCTATCACGAAGTTTTCGTTTGAATGCGGCGGGAAAGGGTGCGGAAAGGCGTGTTGAACGCACTTTTGCATATTTCCGTTCGGCATCGGCTTAGGCCATATTATGCCGCAGGCGTCAAGGAAATATGGCGCTTGCGCTGTCTTCGCCCGGACGTAAACCGCCCCTAATTCACCGGCCAGACATAAAGCAGCATCGGAATGCTGGCAATGACGATCATGATCGACAGCGGCAGTCCAAGGCGCGGATAATCGCTGAAACGATAACCGCCCGGACCCATGACCAGCGTGTTGCACTGGTGGCCGATAGGCGTGAGGAAATCGCAGCCGGCGCCGATCGCCACCGCCATCAGAAAGGCCTCCGGCCGAAAGCCGAGCGTGGTGGCGAAACCGGCGGCGATGGGTGCCATGACCAGCACGGTTGCAGCATTGTTGAGGAAGGGCGTTACCGCCATGGCAGTCAACAGGATCATGCCGAGTGCTGCGAAGGGCGGCAGTCCTTGTGCGGCATGGCCGAGCCAGGCGGCGATCAGCTCGCTGGCGCCGCTGGTGCGCAGACTGTCGCTGACGGGAATGAGGGCGGCGAGCATGACGAGGATCGGCCCGTCGATCGATTTATAGACTTCGGTCAGCGGTATCGCGCCGACGACGATCATCAGGAAGGCGGCGGCGAAAAAGGCGACGGATACCGGCACCAGCCCGCTGCCGGCGGCAATCATGGCCGCGGCAAGCACGATGACGGGCAAAAGCGCGCGGCGCTGCACCCCAAGCAGGATTTCCCGCTGCGCCAGGGGCAGCAGCGAAAATTCCTGCAAGACCTGTGGCAGGTTCTTGCGGCTGCCCTGCAAGAGAATGACGTCGCCCGCCTGCAAGGTCAGGTCGGAGAGCCGCTGGCTGACGCGCTGGCCGCGACGGCTGACTGCAATCAGATTGACGCCGCGGGTGTAGGACAGCGCCAGTTCGCGCGCGGAAATCCCGTTGAGAACGGATTCGTTGCTGATAACCGCTTCCATGGAAATAAGGTCGGCGGTCTTCTGGCCGTTCTCGGTGAGCGGCTTGCCTGACAGCAGCAGCTTGGCCTGCGAGACGATGCGGTCGAGGCCCTCCGGGTTGCCTTCGAGAAGAATGGTGTCGCCCGGCTTCAGATTGACATCGGGGAAGGGAGAGATACGCCGGGGTCCGCGCAGGATCGTGCTGGCGATTACGTCGCCATCCGCCTGTTTCAACAGCTCCCGCAGCGGCTTGTCGGCGTAGGTGCTGTCGGCGGGAAGCGTCGCCTCGGCGGTATAGGCCGACTGGTCCAGAATATCCTCCATCGATGCCTGCTGGCGGTTGCGCACCGGCAGCAGGCGGTAACCGAAGGTCAGGAAGATGATGCCGATTACGGTCAGCCCGGCACCGACCGGGGTGAAATCGAACATCGAGAAGCTCTGCCCGGTCATTTCCTCACGCAGCCTGGAAACGACGATGTTGGGCGAGGTGCCGATCTGCGTCATAAGCCCACCCAGAAGGGCGGCGAAGGCCATGGGCATCAGATAATAGGAAACAGGGCTGCCGGATTTGCGGGCGAACTGGAAAGCAACCGGCATCATGATGGCAAGCGCGCCGATGTTCTTGATGAAGGCCGACATGATGGCGACGACGATCATCAGAAAGGCCAGTTGCAGGGTTTTGGAGTGCATCTCCGGGAAATATTTCTTGATCGTCATATCGACGACCCCTGAACGCGCCACGGCCGAACTGACGATCAGCGCGCTGCCGACGATGATGACGATATCGTCCGAGAAACCGGAGAACGCCTTGTCGAAAGGCACGACCCCAACCGTCACCGCCACCAGCAACGCGCTGCACGCGACCACATCATAGCGGAACCTGTCCCATATGAACGCGACCATCATGCCGGCGATCACGGTAAAGGCGAGGATCTGGTCGGTCGTCATGCTTGCTTATGCTTTCGAAGGAGAGACGGCGGGACGGACTCTTCCGGTAGGGATGTCGAAGAACGCGAGGCGGGGCATGCGGTTCCGACTGGCCGGCGCGTTCCACACGTTCGCGTCATACCGGCCATGAGCCGGTATCCAGCCGCCGCGCGTCGGCGCGGCGGAAAGTGTCCCTTCAGCCCAAGGGCTTGGGCTGAAGGGATGCCGGATCAGGTCCGGCATGACGGGTCGGGGCAATCAGTGCGGTTTGGCCGCCTGTGCTTTCTTGCGCTGTCTGGCGTTACGCGCCAGCATGTTGAGCAGTTCCACCAGCGCCGAAAACGCCATGGCGGCATAGACGTAGCCCTTGGGAACATGGAAGCCCATGCCTTCGGCGATCAGGGTCGTGCCGATCATCATCAGGAAGGCGAGTGCCAGCATGACGATGGTGGGGTTGCGCTCGATGAAGTTGGCGAGCGGCGTTGCGGCGAGTAGCATCACGGCAACGGCAAAGATCACGGCCACGATCATGATCGGCAGATGCGGTGTCATGCCAACGGCGGTGATGATGCTGTCCACGGAGAACACGAGGTCGAGCAGCAGGATCTGGCCGATGGCGGCGCCGAAATTCATCGCAGCCGGGCCGCCCACCATGTCTTCCTTGTGATCTTCAGGATCGACATTGTGGTGGATTTCCTTGGTGGCCTTCCACATCAGGAAGAGACCGCCAGCGATGAGGATCATGTCCTTCCACGAGAAGGCGTGGCCGAAGATTTCGAAGACCGGCGTGGTGAGCTGCACGATCCAGGCCACAGTGCCGAGAAGGCCGAGACGCATGATCAAGGCAAGCCCGATGCCGATCTTGCGGGCTTTTTCGCGCTGTTCAGGCGGAAGCTTGTTGGTGAGGATCGAGATGAAGATCAGGTTGTCGATGCCAAGCACGACCTCCATGACGATCAGGGTGACCAGCGCCACCCAGGCAGCGGGGTCGGACAGAAGAGGGAGAACGGACTCCATCAGGGAATTTTTCCTTTCAGCAACAAGGCCACCCGAAACATTCGGTTCGTGGAATTTATAGCGCAATACGCGAGAAACAAGGAGACCGCGCCTGTGATAGGCAAGATTTCATCGAAATTTCGCGCAAACCGCGTATCAGGCCCCGTGCCGTTGCCGGTCCGGTCGCCCGTTGCTGAATGATTTCAGGCCTTGTCGGTTCCGTAAGCCGCCATGAACACCATGATGGCGCTGTCGATCACCCGGTCCAGCTCCTCTTCGGGAACCGGGCCTTCGAGTTCTCCAAACAGGCGCAGCTTGAAGAAAGTGCCCGTGGAAAGCTCGATATATTGCCGGGCGGCAAGTTCGACGTCATCGACCTTGAGATGGCCGAGCGAGACCTGATGCTCGATGAAATCCTGAAGAACGGTGCGCACGTTGTTGGGTGCTGCGATGAAGAAACGCTGCGCCAGCTTCGGCATGCGGTCGATGACGCCGATCACCGAGCGCATGGCCGGTATCATTTCGGAGCAGATCATCTTGTTGGCGAAGGCCTTGCCGAACTGTTTCAGGCCGTCGCGCACCTCTTCGGTGCCGGCCAGAATGTTGCGCATGGAGGTCGCGAATTCCTGGCGGTGATGATCGACAAGGGCGGCGAACAGGTCTTCCTTGTTGGAGAAATAGACATAGATCGTTCCCTTGGAAACGCCGGCTTCCCGCGTGATGTCGTTCATGCTGGCGGCATCGAAGCCCTTGCGCTTGAACACGCGCCAGGCGCCGGCAACAATCTGCTCACGCTTGGCCGGGTCTTCGCCCGCAGCAAAACGCCCGGCGGGGTTTCCCGGACAGCCCGTTTCGGTTTCCGTCTCCATATCCATGTCTTCACCTGCCATCGTTACCGGTTCCTAGCACTGCAATGGCGTAAAAAAAATTAACCGAACGTCGAACCAATCAGTTCGATTACACTTGATATGTGTCAGGAAAGGGATTATGTCAATCGAACCGAACGGTTCAGTTCGAAAAACTTTCTTCAATTTATCACGGTACAATCTCATGTCGGCCCAGAAGAATAGCGCGGTTCGCGCCGTCAACGATGCGGAAGAGGCGGACGTTTCCGCCAAGGCTGAGACCTCTCCGGCAAAGCCGGTGGAGGCCCCGCCGCAACAGCCGCCACAGACAATTGCCGCACCGAAGAAGAAGAAGCGTTCGCCGCTTCTGCCGATCTTTGCGATCGCCCTTCTCGCCGGCGCCGGCTGGTACGGTTATAACTGGTGGATCGACGGTCGCTTCATGGTTTCGACGGATGACGCCTATATACAGGGTGATATCGCGGTCATCGCGCCCAAGGTTTCGGGTTACATCGCCAAGGTGAACGTTGTCGAAAACCAGGAAGTCAAGGCGGGTGATCCGCTGGTTACTCTGGATGACGGCGACTATCGCATCGCGCTTGAACAGGCCGACGCGCAGATCCGTACCGAGGAACTGTCGCTGAAGCGCATCGACGCGCAGATCATCGGTGGCGAGGCAGCGCAGGAACAGGCCGTTGCCCAGAAGGGCGCTCTGGATGCGGCCCTTCGCGGCGCGGAAATCACCCAGAAGCGCGCCACCGAATTGCAGGCGAAGGATGTCGGCACCGTTGCCGCTTCCGACAGCGCGCAGGTCGCGCTCGATCAGGCCAGGGCGAATGTCGTAGCCGGCGAGGCGGCGATCTCGTCCGCGAAAGCCAATGTCGAGCTTCTTCGCGCCCAGCGCGAGGAAGCCGAAAGCACCATCCGTTCGCTGCAACTTTCCAAGGACAAGGCGGCCCGCGATCTGGCCTTCACCGTGTTGAAAGCGCCTTATGACGGCGTTATCGGCAATCTGGCGGTGCAGACGGGCGATCTCGTTTCGGTCGGCAAGCGCCTTGCTTCGCTGGTGCCGTTGAACGAGCTTTATATCGACGCCAATTTCAAGGAAACGCAGCTGGCCCGCGTGGTGCCCGGTTCGAAGGTCCGCGTCCATGTGGATGCTTTCGACGACGAGACCATTGAGGGCACGGTCCAGTCGATCTCGCCCGGTTCCGGTTCGGTCTTCTCGATGCTGCCGCCGGAAAACGCCACGGGTAACTTCACCAAGGTCATCCAGCGCGTACCGGTGCGTATCGTCTTCTCCAAGGAAGATCTAGCCAAGCACAATCTGCGTGCGGGCCTGAGCGTCGTCGTCGATGTGGATACCCGCACGGCGCCGGAAAACACGAAAACAGCGCACGTTAACCCATAGGCCAACCAGGGCGTCGTTGAGGGCAAGATCATGGCGGCTACGGTTGTCGGCACAGGCGGGGTATCTGTCCCCGTCGATCCACCCATGGACAAGCGCAGGCTCATCGCGTTCTTCGCGATGGTCTTCGGCATGTTCATGTCCATTCTCGATATTCAGATCGTCTCCGCCTCGCTTGCGGAAATCCAGGCAGGTCTCGGGGCGGGCTCCGACGAGATCGCCTGGGTGCAGACATCCTATCTGATCGCAGAAGTCATCATGATCCCTCTGTCGGGCACGCTGGCGCGCATCCTGTCCACGCGCGTGCTGTTTGCCACCTGCGCCGCCGGCTTCACCCTGTCGAGCGCGCTCTGCGCCACCGCGACCAATATCGACCAGATGATCGTCTACCGGGCGATCCAGGGCTTTATCGGTGGCGGCATGATCCCGTCGGTCTTTGCGGCCGCCTTCACCATTTTCCCGCCCTCCAAGCGTTCGGTCGTCTCGCCGATCATCGGTCTCGTCGCCACGCTTGCGCCCACCATCGGTCCCACGGTCGGCGGTTATCTTTCCAATGCCTTTTCCTGGCACTGGCTGTTCCTCGTCAATATCATTCCCGGCATCATCGTCACCATCCTGACATGGAGCCTGATCGATTTCGACAAGCCTGAAACCTCGCTCTGGAAGAAGTTCGACTGGTGGGGGCTGATCTCCATGGCCGTCTTCCTCGGCTCTCTGGAATACGTGCTGGAAGAGGGCAACAACAAGGACTGGTTCAACGACGAGCATATCGTCATCGGTTCGGTGGCCATGGTCATCGGTGCGGTGGTGTTCTTCTGGCGTGCCTTCAAGGTGGACTTCCCCGTTGTGGACATCCGCGCCTTTGCGGACCGAAATTTCTCCATCGGCTCGCTGTTTTCCTTCGTGATGGGCATAGGGCTTTACGGGCTGACCTATCTCTACCCGCTCTATCTCGGTCGCGTGCGCGGTTACGATGCGCTGATGATCGGCGAGACCATGTTCGTTTCCGGTCTTGCCATGTTCTTCACCGCGCCGATTGCCGGCAAGGTGTCCACCAAGCTCGATCCGCGCATCATGATGGCCATCGGCTTCATCAGCTTCGGTTGCGGCACGTGGATCATGACGCATGTTACCACCGACTGGGATTTCTACGAGCTGCTGATTCCGCAGGTCCTGCGCGGTTTCGGACTGATGATGTGTATGGTGCCGATCAACAACATCGCGCTCGGCACGCTTCCGCCCGCGCGCATCCGCAATGCCTCGGGCCTGTTCAACCTCACCCGCAACCTCGGCGGCGCGGTTGGCCTTGCCGTCATCAACACCCTGCTGTCGCAACGCACCGACGATCATTATGTGCGGCTGGCGGAACATGTCAGCTATTCCAATCCACAGGCGCTGGAGTGGCTGAACAATGTCGGCGCGAACTATGATTCCTACGGGCTGGACGGTGCTTCCGTCGCGATCAAGAAGCTGGTCGGCATGGTCTCGCAGCAGGCGTGGATACTCGCCTTTGCGGATGTGTTCTTCGCGCTGACGCTGCTGTTCGGCAGCCTGATCTTCATGACCGTGCTGATCCAGAAACCCAAGGCAGCGCCGCCACCAGACGCGGCGCACTGAACAAAATCCCCTCCCATCCACCGCAGAGCTGGGGCCGTCGGAAATGACGGCCCCTTTTTTTGTCTGGTTGCGATACTTTTCCCTCATGCCGTCCTTGAGCGGATATCCAGTAAGCCCAAGTCCTTGATCCAAGGCTAAAATGACGGAAGTTGTTGGTCAGCCCCGATATTCTGCAGCCTGTTGATTTTATTGATGTGTCTAAATCCTTGGGAAAAGCCGAGGGATGACGCCGGGCAAAGGCGCACACCCGCAGTTTAGAGATGGAAATAAAGCGAAATCATCATCTTGCTGAAAATGTGAGGTACGTACATCATTTTTCGGTTTACGACGGCGGCAAAGCTGGATATTCAAATGGCACGGGAGGAAACATGAAGCCGACAGTTCACGATATCGCCGAGCGGGCGGGTGTCAGCCTTGCCACCATCGACCGGGTGCTGAACATGCGCCCCGGCGTTCACGCCGCTACTCGAGCGCGGGTGGAGGCGGCGATTGCCGAGCTTGGTTATGTGCGCGATATCGCTGCCGCCAATTTGGCCAAGGGTCGCAATTATTCACTGGTCTTCATCCTTCCCGGCAACGACAATTCCTTCATGGCGACGCTGCGAGCCGAAGTTCGTGCCGCAGCCGCCCGTGCCCATCTGGAGCGCACGGCGATCCGCGTTATCGAGGTGCCGCCTTTCAATGCCGCGGCACTGACGGAGGCGCTGGAAGTCGCGCGGCGGGAAAAGCCGTCGGGCGTCGCCTTCGTCGCCACCGATTCTGAGGATGTTGCTGAAGCCGCAGACCGGCTAGCCGAAGATGGCATCGCCACCGTCACGCTGGTTTCCGATCTCTCCGGTTCGCGCCGCGACCATTATGCCGGCGTCGACAACGTTGCGGCCGGGCGCACGGCGGCTAGCCTCATGGGGCGCTTCCTGTCCGGGCGCGGCGGCGATATTGCGGTCGTTGCCGGCTCCATGCTGGTGCGCGACCATCGCGAACGCCTAGACGGCTTCCGCTCCGTCATCGAAAGCGAATTTCCGGACTTGCGACTATTGCCGGTCCTCGAAGGTCGGGACGATCCCGTCACCGTCGAGGCGCTGGTCACCAAGGCGCTTGCGAGCGACGCGCTGTCCGGCATCTACAGTCTCGGCGCCGGTAATCGCGGCCTCATCCGGGCGCTCAGGGCGTCATCGGGCGAAAGGTCGCCATCCGTCATCGCCCATGAGCTCACCGAAAACACGGCCAATGCGCTGCGGGAAGGCGTGCTCGATGCCGTGCTCAACCAGGATGCAGGTCATGAGGTGCGCAGCGCCATTCGCGTGTTGAAAGCGCGCGCGGATGGTCTCGCTGTCATCGCCGCGCAGGAGCGTATCCGTATCGACATATTCCTCAGGGACAATCTGCCCTGAGGAGAGCATTTCCAGGAAAAGTGGCCGCCGGTTTTCCGTCCGGAAATGCGGTGACTCTTAAAACCGCTGAAGTGGCGCAAGGAGCGCCGGAATGGAGAATTACATGTATCTCGGTCTCGATCTTGGAACATCCGGTGTCAAAGCCCTGCTGATGGACGGCGATCAGAAGATCGTCGGCTCGGCCAACGGCTCGCTGGAGGTCTCGCGTCCGCATCACGGCTGGTCGGAACAGGACCCGGCGGACTGGATCGCCGCGACCAAAACCGCAGTCGAAGGTCTGAAGCAGAAGTTTGCGAAGGAACTCGCTGCCGTGAAAGGTATCGGCCTTTCCGGCCAGATGCATGGCGCGACGCTGATAGACGCGAGCGGCAATGTGCTGCGGCCGTGCATTCTGTGGAACGACACGCGCTCCTATGCCGAGGCTGCCGAACTCGATGCCGATCCGCGCTTCCGCAAGATCACCGGCAACATCGTATTCCCAGGCTTTACCGCACCGAAACTGGCTTGGGTGGCGAAGAACGAACCTGAAATCTTCGCGAAGATGGCCAAGGTACTGCTGCCGAAGGATTACCTGCGACTGTGGCTGACGGGTGAATATATCTCGGAAATGTCGGATTCCGCCGGCACATCGTGGCTGGATACCGGTGCACGCAAATGGTCTGCCGATCTTCTGGCGGCGACCGGCCTTGAAGAAAAACACATGCCGTCGCTGGTCGAAGGCACCGAGGAGGCAGGTGTGCTGCGTGCCGAGCTCGCCTCGCAATGGGGCATTGCGGGCAAGGCCGTGGTGGCCGGCGGTGCGGGTGACAATGCCGCTTCCGCCTGCGGCATGGGCACGGTGAAAGAGGGCCACGCGTTCGTTTCGCTCGGCACTTCCGGCGTGTTGTTTGCCGCCAACGCCTCCTATCTGCCGAAGCCGGAAAGCGCCGTACACGCGTTCTGCCACGCGCTTCCCAACACATGGCACCAGATGGGCGTCATCCTGTCCGCTACCGATGCACTCAACTGGTATTCGCGCCTCACCGGCAAGTCCGCAGCCGAACTGACGGGTGAACTGGGCGACGAGCTTCTGGCGCCGAGCGGCGTCACTTTCGCACCCTATCTTTCCGGCGAGCGCACGCCGCATAACGATGCCGCCATTCGCGGCTCTTTCATTGGCCTTTCGCATGAAAGTGACCGCAGGGCGCTGACGCAGGCCGTGCTGGAAGGCGTGACTTTCGCCATCCGTGACAATCTCGAAGCGCTGAAGTCGGCCGGCACCTCCATTTCCCGCGTCACCGCCATCGGCGGCGGTTCGCGCTCGGCCTATTGGCTGGCCTCGATCGCGACTTCGCTCGGTGTGCCCGTGGATATTCCGGCCGAGGGCGATTTCGGCGCCGCTTTCGGCGCCGCCCGCCTCGGTCTCATCGCTGCAACAGGTGCAGATCCGGTTGCAGTCTGCACGCAGCCGGAAACGGCGCGGACGATCGAGCCGGTGGTGGCGCTTGGCGATGCTTATGAGGAGGCTTACCAGCGGTATCACGCGCTTTATCCCGCCATTCGGCCGCTTTCGCATTGAGGTTTTGCGTGCGCCGTTCACCCCTCTCTGCCCTGCCGTGCATCTCCCCCACAATGGGGGAGATCGACAAGCGGCTAGGTCACGTCCTCCTGTGAGGTCGCGCTCGAAGCGGTTGAGCGCAACTTGCTGATCTCCCTCCTTGTGGGGGAGATGTCCGGCAGGACAGAGGGGGGTAAGCGGCCCGCGCAGACCTCGAATTTTTGAACACCACCTAAACCCACCCCAGAGGAGGAACCATCCAATGAGCACAGGCTTCTTCGGCGATATCGCCAAGATCAAATATGAAGGCCCCGACAGCACCAACCCGCTCGCCTTCCGCCATTACAACCCCGACGAGATCGTTGCTGGAAAGCGTATGGAAGATCACCTGCGCTTTGCCGTGGCTTACTGGCACACCTTCACCTGGCCGGGCGGCGACCCATTCGGTGGGCAGACGTTCCAGCGTCCGTGGTTTGAAGACACCATGCAGGCCGCCAAGCTGAAGGCCGATGTCGCCTTTGAATTCTTCTCGCTGCTCGGTTCGCCGTTCTATTGCTTCCACGACGCCGATGTGCGCCCGGAAGGCAGGAACTTTGCCGAAAACACCAGGAACCTCAACGAGATCGTCGACTATTTCGCGCAGAAGCAGGCTGATACCGGCGTAAAGCTTCTGTGGGGCACGGCGAACCTGTTCTCCAACCGCCGCTTCATGTCGGGTGCCGCGACCAATCCGGACCCGGATGTCTTCGCATTCTCGGCTGCGACGGTGAAGACCTGCATGGATGCCACCAAGAAGCTCGGCGGCGCCAATTACGTGCTATGGGGCGGTCGTGAAGGTTACGAAACGCTGCTCAACACCGATCTTTCGCGCGAGCTGGACCAGCTCGGCCGCTTCCTCAATCTGGTTGTGGAATACAAGTACAAGATCGGTTTCGAAGGGACGATCCTGATCGAGCCAAAGCCGCAAGAGCCGACCAAGCACCAGTACGACTACGACGTCGCAACCGTTTATGCGTTCCTGCAGAAGAACGGTCTCGAAAAGGAAGTGAAGGTCAATATCGAGCAGGGTCACGCCATCCTCGCCGGCCATTCCTTCGAACACGAACTGGCCATGGCCAATGCCTTCGGCATTTTCGGCTCCATCGACATGAACCGCAACGATTACCAGTCTGGCTGGGATACCGACCAGTTCCCCAACAACGTACCTGAAATGGCGCTGGCCTATTACCACGTGCTGGCCGGCGGCGGCTTCACCAATGGCGGCACCAACTTCGATTCCAAGCTGCGTCGCCAGTCGCTCGATCCGCAGGACCTGCTGATCGGCCATATCGGCGGCATGGATTGCTGCGCCCGCGGCTTGAAGGCGGCGGCGAAGATGATCGAGGACGGCGCGCTGTCGAAGCCGCTTTCGGAGCGTTACGCGAAGTGGGACGCACCTGAAGCCCAGAAGATGTTGCGCGGCGAGCTGAAGCTCGAAGAAATCGCAGCGCTGGTCGAGCGCCAGGATATCAACCCCGAGCCGAAGTCCGGTCGTCAGGAATATCTGGAGAACGTCGTCAATCGTTACGTTTGACGGACTGGTACGTTCATAAACAAAGGACGGGGGAGCATCCCCCGTCTATTGGCTGGTTAAAGCCGCAAACCTCTCCTCCGTCATCCTCGCGACATGCCCGAGGATGACGTCGTATCTGCGGTGTACGGCACCGTTCGGTCTCCGGGCCCGATGGTGCAGATAACATTCCATAAAATGAGACTAAGAAGGCTGCGATAGCCGGATTAAGGGGGCATGCTCGCCGTCTGCTGCCAAAGGCGAGAACATTTCCGCGCCACCCCTCCTTTCTTTCCAGTCACTTACCGCAAAACCTTTCCCCGCATGTCCCCACCCGTCCATTTTGCTGCATCATTTCCCTGCAACCGGAACGGAAGGGCGATACGCGCGGCGCCTTTCGCGGACCGGCTGCCGGCATCGACAAGCGTGGTTCTGGCAAACCGCGTTCCGGAAAGGCGTCCCGCAATTGCCAGTAGCGGGAAGGGCCGATCCGGTAGGTGTCGTGAAAAGGCTGTCACAGATCGACCGGCATTCCGGTCGAACAAGGCGCGGCCCGGCAGATGCAAGACTTTCCACCACACTCAACTCCCATCCGCATTTGCCGGGCTGTCGTTCTCCCGCTGCCGGGAAACCGTTGCGGCGACTTTCGTGTACCTAAAGCGCTTTGGATATCTTAACCGCGCTGCTGAAACGTTGCAGATTTTGCGTGCCTGCGGCTGTACCTCATTGCTGACTTGGTCTAAACCGCTCTCCATCTTTTGACGCTCGATGGATGACGAAAGGGCCTATCCGATGACCGATCACAAAGCGCTTGCAGCCCGTTTCCCCGGCGATTTCCTGTTCGGCGTGGCGACCGCCTCGTTCCAGATCGAGGGTGCCACCAAGGTTGACGGTCGCAAGCCATCCATCTGGGATGCCTTCTGCAACATGCCGGGCCATGTCTTCGGGCGCCACAATGGCGACGTTGCCTGCGATCACTATAATCGCTGGGAGGATGATCTCGATCTGATCAAGGAAATGGGTGTCGAAGCCTATCGTTTCTCCATTGCCTGGCCGCGCATCATTCCCGATGGATTCGGCCCGATCAACGAGAAGGGGCTGGATTTCTACGACCGCCTCGTCGATGGCTGCAAGGCGCGCGGCATAAAAACCTATGCGACGCTTTACCATTGGGACCTGCCGCTGACACTGATGGGCGACGGCGGCTGGGCCTCGCGTTCCACCGCCCATGCCTTCCAGCGTTACGCCAAGACCGTCATGGCACGGCTGGGCGACCGGCTGGATGCGGTGGCGACCTTCAATGAACCCTGGTGTGCGGTTTGGCTCAGCCATCTCTATGGCATTCATGCGCCGGGCGAGCGCAACATGGATGCAGCCCTTGCGGCCATGCACCACATCAACCTTGCCCATGGTTTCGGCGTCGAGGCGTCCCGCCATGTTGCGCCCAAGGTGCCGGTCGGACTGGTGCTGAACGCCCATTCCGTCATCCCGGCCTCCAATAGCGACGCCGACCTGAAGGCAGCTGAACGGGCATTCCAGTTCCACAACGGCGCGTTTTTCGATCCGGTCTTCAAGGGCGAATATCCGGCGGAGATGATGGAGGCCCTGGGCAGCCGCATGCCGGTGGTGGAGGCGGAAGACCTGTCCATCATCAGCCAGAAGCTCGACTGGTGGGGCCTGAATTATTATACACCGATGCGCGTTGCCGACGACGCCACCGAAGGTGCGGAATTCCCTGCCACCAAACCAGCCCCGGCCGTCAGCGATGTCAAAACCGATATCGGCTGGGAAGTCTATGCGCCGGCGCTGCACTCGCTGGTGGAGACGCTCTACGAGCGCTACGAGCTGCCCGATTGCTACATCACCGAAAATGGCGCTTGCTACAATATGGGTGTCGAAAACGGCGAGGTGGATGATCAACCCCGTCTTGACTATTACGCCGAACATCTTGGTATCGTTGCTGATCTGGTGAAGGACGGTTACCCCATGCGGGGTTACTTCGCCTGGAGCCTGATGGACAATTTCGAATGGGCGGAAGGTTACCGCATGCGCTTTGGCCTCGTGCACGTGGATTACGAAACGCAGGTTCGTACGTTGAAGAACAGCGGCAAATGGTACAGCGCGCTGGCATCGGGTTTTCCGAAGGGGAACCACGGTGTGATGAAGGGGTGAGGCTTTCTCCCTCATTCCTGTGACAAGCACAGGGATGAGGGTGGAAAGGCTGGCTCGTGTGTGAACTTTACCTGCTGTATTCCTCACCAGGAAAGTACACGATCGCTCTCCCCAATAAAGTTCTTCCACCTTACTATCAGTTTTCCAAACTTTTTTGCCAGTTACCCGGCGGTGCCTGCTTGCGCCTGCCATCCTGTCTCCTATGTCAGGCAGGCTACGCAGACGTAGCGCCTGCTGCTGCCTCATCCGGAGCGGTGCGGGCTGGTCCTCCCAGGGAAAACGAACATGCTTATCGAAAAACTCAACTGGCGTTATGCCACCAAGAAAATGGATCCTTCCAAGACTGTTGCGGAAGACAAGGTCGAGCGCATCGTCGAAGCCGCCCGGCTGGCGCCGACTTCCAGCGGGTTGCAGCCGTTCGAAGTCATCGTCGTTACCGATCCGGAAGTGCGCGCAAAGATCCGCGAGATCGCCTGGAACCAGGCGCAGGTGACTGAAGGCTCGCATCTTCTGGTGTTTGCGGCGTGGGATAACTACACGCAAGAGCGGATCAACCATATGTTCGATCTGGTCAACGAAGAGCGTGGCGTCAAGAACGAGGGCTGGGAAGCGTATCGTCAGAAGCTTCTCTCCTCCTATCCGCAGCGTGATGAGCAGGTGAATTTCGAACACGCAGCCCGTCAGGCCTATATTGGTTTCGGCATGGCGGTGGCGCAGGCTGCTTTCGAGGGTGTGGATTCCACACCGATGGAAGGTTTCGATCCGGCCAAGCTGGATGAAATCCTCGGCCTGCGTGAAAAGGGCCTGCGCTCCGTCACCATCCTGCCGCTCGGATACCGCGAGCCGGAAGGCGACTGGCTGGTGAACCTGAAGAAGGTCCGCCGCCCGCTTGAGGAATTCGTCAGCCGCGTCTGATTTTCACGCACTCGCGAAGTCTTGACTGCCGCAGGGCCGCACAGACGGCTTTGCGGTAGATTTTTTCTCTGATTTCAGATAATTGAAAAATCATCCCTGTTAAAAGATGGCGCCTGCGGGCAAGTATGCGCCATCGAATTGCCGATCCCCGGCATTTCTGAGTGAAAGCCTGACGAAATGACCCGGAAAATCAGCTGTCATCGAATGTGCCGGAAGGCTGCATGAAGAGAGCGGTTCAGCACCGCAACAGGATTTTTTGAGACCCGATCCGTCAAGAGTTTTCGCAGAGTTCCCAATGAGTTTTTCATCCAACGCGACATCGCTCGCGCGCGCACCGCAGACTGCCAAGGACGCGATGGTCACGTTTGAAGGCGTGACCAAGACCTTTGGCGGCAGCGATGGCAAGCCGGGCTTCGCAGCCCTCGCCGGCATTGACTATGTCGTGCCGAAGGGTTCCATCACCGGCATCATCGGCCGCTCTGGTGCCGGCAAATCCACCCTCATCCGCCTCGCCAACGGCCTTGAAAAACCGTCGTCCGGCCGGGTGGTCGTCGACGGTGTCGATGTTGCCGCCCTTGATGAGAAGAGTCTGAGGACCCTTCGCCGTTCCGTCGGCATGATCTTCCAGCACTTCAATCTCCTGTCGTCGCGCACCGCTTTCGACAATGTGGCGCTGCCGCTAGAAATTGCCGGTCTCGGTAAAAAAGAGATCGAAACGCGGGTAACGCCGCTGCTCGAACTCGTCGGCCTTTCCGACAAGGCGAAGCGTTATCCGGCGGAACTGTCGGGTGGGCAGAAGCAGCGTGTCGGCATCGCCCGCGCGCTTGCGACGCAACCCAAGCTGCTGTTGTCGGACGAGGCGACGTCCGCGCTCGATCCGGAGACGACCCAGTCCATCCTTGAACTCCTGAAGCGGATCAATGCCGAACTTGGGCTGACAGTGCTGCTCATCACCCACGAGATGGAGGTGGTGAAGACCATCGCCTCGCAGGTCGCCGTCATCGACAGGGGCCTGATCGTGGAGGAGGGGCGCACCTTCGATATTTTCACCGCGCCGAAACACGAGACGACCCGCAGCCTGCTGTCGTCCTCGGTCGGGGTTAAGCTGCCGCACTGGGTTACATCAGGGTTGAAGCCGGAAGCCGCGGAAGGTGACCGCGTTCTCGTGCGGCTGGTGTTCTTCGGCGAAACGGCATTCCAGCCGCTGACCGCGCGTCTTGTTGCGGAAATCGGTCCTGACGTGAACATCCTTGCCGGCACCATCGAGGAAATTTCCGGCGAACCATTCGGCTCGCTGGTTGTGTCCTATCCGGCCACGGCGGAAATCACCGCCCGCGCCGGCCGCTTTTATACTGAGACCGGTCTTCACACGGAGGTGCTCGGTTATGTCGCCTGATATGCTTTTCAACCTTCTGTCGAAGGGTCTTCTGCAGACGCTGCACATGGTCGCGGTCGCCGGCATCGTCGGCTCCATCATCGGCGTGCCAATGGGCGTTTTCCTTGCCACCAGCGGCAAAGGCGAACTCTTCCCCGCGCCGATGACGAACCGCATCCTCGGCCTTGTCGTCAATGCGGCGCGCTCCACGCCCTTCATCATTCTGGTGGTGGCGATCATTCCCTTCACGCGGCTGGTCGCCGGCACTTCCATCGGCACCAGTGCGGCCATCGTGCCGCTGACGGTTGCCACCGTGCCTTTCATCGCGCGGCTGGTGGAAGCGGCGATCCGCGAGGTCGACAAGGGCCTGATCGAAGCGGCCCGCGCCATGGGCGCAACACCGTTGCAGATCGTCACCAAGGTCCTGCTTGCGGAAGCAAAGCCGGGCATCACGCTGGCGCTTACCCTCACGCTCGTCAGCCTCATCGGTTATTCGGCCATGGTCGGTGCTGTCGGCGGCGGCGGATTGGGTGATCTCGGCATTCGCTACGGCTACCAGCGCTTCATGCCTGACGTGATGCTGGTCGTGGTGCTGGTGCTGATCGTGCTCGTACAGCTCGTGCAGAGCGCCGGCGACCGGCTTGCCCGCAGCTTCGACAAGCGCACCCGCAAGAACTGATAAAACCGTTCACGAACAACAAACCCAAGAACAACAAACCCAAGGAGACATCCATGAAGAAAATCATCCTCGCGGCTTCGCTCGCCGCTCTCTTTACCGCCGGTCAGGCGTTGGCCGAAACCATCAAGATTGGTGTTACACCTGCCGAGCACGCGCAGATCATGGAACAGGTCAAGAAGATCGCCGCCGCCAAGGGACTGGACATCGATATCGTCGAGTTCTCGGACTACGTCGTGCCGAACCAGGCACTGGCAGACGGTGAGCTTCAGGCCAACTCCTTCCAGCACCAGCCTTACCTCGACAACCAGATCGCTGACCGCAAGTTCGATCTCGTCAGCGTCGGCACCACCATCACCACGCCGATGGGCGTTTATTCGAAGAAGGTGAAGAGCCTTGACGAGCTGAAGGACGGCGCGACGGTCGGTATTCCGAACGACCCGACCAATGGCGGCCGTGCGCTTCTCGTTCTCGCTTCCAAGGGTGTGCTCAAGGTCAAGGAAGAAGCCGGTCTGAAGGTAACGCCTGCCGACATCACCGAAAACCCGAAGAACATCCAGATCGTCGAACTTGACGCTGCGCAGTTGCCGCGCTCGCTGGATGACACCGATGCGTCGGTCATCAACACCAATTATGCTACGGCAGCAGGCCTGAACCCCAAGAAGGACGCCATTGCCATCGAAAGCGAAAAGTCCCCTTACGCAAACGTCATCGCCGTTCGTGCGCAGGACAAGGACAAGCCGTGGGTGAAGACGCTGGTGGAATCCTACCACAGCCCGGAAGTGAAGGCCTTCATTCTGGAGAAGTTCAACGGCACGGTCATTCCGTCCTGGTAATCAGGCCTGACACGATTGAAGTTGCAGCCTCTCCCGTTCGCGGGGGAGGTTTTTTGTTTGCGGGGCGAACGCATCCGCAGTTTTTATGAAAATCCCCCACCATTGTGGGGAGAATTTTTCTCTATTTCACCCATACTGTCGTTTTATACCCGTTGTTTTTTGTGGCGTCGCCACAATCCAACTTAACGGCTTTTGAATGTTTCCTTCGCAAGATGATGCTTTCGAAGGGGATTTTATGCGGATTGCGCCGCGAAACATTGGGGAATATTTGCCGGTCGGGCGTAGAACCGCCGTCGGCGTCGTATTGTCCACATTTGCGCTGGTGCTTCTCATTGTCACCGCGCTGGTCTTGTCTGCTCTGAGCCAGGTCAGGGAAAGGGCGAACTCGCTCGACAATGCCCGCTCGCGAGAGACAACGGCGGGCGCCCTTGTCACCTTCCGCGACCAGCTTGGCGCGACGCTGAACGACTACGCCGCCTGGGACGATGCCGCCGACTATGTCTACGCCCCCGACAGGTTCGACTGGGTGGCGAGCAATTATGGCGAGATGACGGTCAACAGCGATCTTTTCGATACCGCCGTCGTCCTCGACGAAGACGGCAAGGTCCGCATGGCCTACCAGAACGGCAAGCCGGTTGCCTGGAAGCCCCATGACTATTTTGCAGAAGGCCTCAAGGAGATGATCGAACGGGTTCGCTCCATGCGTCCCGGCATCGCGTCGCAGGTCACCGGTTTCGTGAAAACCCGCGACGGCGTCGCGGCTACGGGTGTCGCGCTGGTGCGGCTCAAATCCGGGGTCTTGCCTCCGGTTGGATCCGAGCGGCGATATCTGATTTTCGCGCGTCATCTCAAACAGGCGACGGTAGACAAGCTGGCCCGCAACTACGTCATCGATGGTCTGCAACTGCAATATGGCGACGGACCGGCTACCAACCATGTGGATGTCGTCAATCCGCTTGGGGATGTGCTGGCGCGGCTCGTCTGGCGCTCCCAGCTGCCGGGGGACGTGAGCTTCCATGAGGCCCGACCGGTCGTCTTCACGGCACTCGGCATTGCCGGAACGTTCTTTCTCGTACTTCTCATCATCGGTTCGGCGACGCTCGACCGGCTGAAGGCTGACGAGGCGGCGGCGAGGGAAGAGGCGCTGCGCGATCGTCTGAGCGGGCTCAGCAACCGCGCCGGGCTGTTTTCCAAGCTCAACCGCATGGTGGGCAAGGCCCGCCACGACAAGACCGATATCAAGCTGCTTTACCTCGATCTTGATGGTTTCAAGGAGATCAACGATTCCTACGGTCACGCTGCCGGCGATCGACTGATCAAGGGCGTTGCGGCGGCGCTCAGGGTGCTTGTGCCGGAAGATGCCGTGCTCGCGCGGCTCGGCGGCGACGAATTCGCCATCGCCATTCAGGGCAACGACGTGTGGTCGGAAGGCCGCAAGCTCTGCCAGGCGCTGCTCGAACTGTTCACCGAGCCGTTCAGCATCGGCGAGCGTGTGGCGAGCATCGGTTGCAGCATCGGCACTTCCGTCTCCAGAGCCGGTGATATCAACGGTGAGGAACTGCTGCGCCGCGCCGACATGGCCATGTATCAGGCCAAGGAAAACGGGCGTGGGCGTTACGTCGCCTACGAGCTGAAAATGGATGCGCTGCGCGAGGAAAAGCTGCAGCTTGAGGCCGATCTGCGTTATGCCATCCTGAATGACGAGATATCGGTGGTCTACCAGCCGGTCGTCAATGCCGCCACGCGCAGTATAACCGGGGTGGAGGCGCTTGCCCGCTGGCAAAGGCCGGGATACGGCTTCGTGCCGCCGGATATCTTCATCGCCGCTGCCGAAACCAGTGGCCTTATCGAGCGGCTCGGCCTGCTGGTGCTGCGCAAGGCCTGCGAGACGGCGGGTCAATGGCCCTCCATCAAGCTCTCGGTGAATATTTCACCCGTTCAGTTCCGCAATCCGGCCTTTTCCGGCAACGTGGCGGATATTCTCGCCGCCACGCAGACGCCGACCGCAAGGCTGCGGCTGGAAATGACCGAGGGCTATTTCATCCAGAATCCGGAGCGGGCAAGTGCGGCAATCGACAAGCTGAAACAGCTTGGCCTGCATATAGCGCTCGACGATTTCGGAGCCGGTTTCGCCAGCGTCGGATATCTGCGCCGCTTCGGTTTCGACCGCATGAAGATCGACCGGTCGCTTGTCATGGCCCTGGAACAGGGCGGGCGGTCGCTGGAAATGTTGCAGGCAACCGTGGCGCTTGCGAAATCTCTCGATATTCCTGTCACGGCGGAGGGCGTCGAGACAGAAGAACAGGCGGCTATCCTGCATCTGTGTGGCTGTGACGAATTGCAGGGCTACCTGTTCTCAAAACCCGTCGCCGCTGAAGAAATTACAGCCATGCTGGAGGAGCAGACGGCGCCGCTGTTTGCGCTTCGGGCAGGGGCAAAAGGGTGATCCACACTCCGTCACCCCGGACCTCATCCGGGGCCCAGAGCGATCAAGTCGCTAATCGCGTAAGAGCCTTCTCACCGTGAAGACGTGCCGTGGCTGGCCGCCGATCCGCTTTAGCGCCCCAGATGGCGCTCGCCGCGCTTCTTTGCCAGTTCGATCTGCTGCTGCCGGTCGCGGAACCTCTGGCGGTCCTCTTCTGTCCGGTCGTCGTAACAGCTCGGGCAGGACACACCTTCCTCGAACAACGGGGATTGGCGCACCTGCGATGTGATCGGGTTGCGGCAGGCGTGGCAGAGCTTGTGATCGCCTTCGGCAAGACCGTGGACGACGGAGACGCGCTCGTCAAACACGAAGCAGGCGCCTTCCCACAGGCTCTCTTCTTCCGGCACCTCTTCCAGATATTTCAGGATGCCACCCTTGAGGTGAAAGACCTCATCGAACCCTTGTTCCTTCATGAAGGCGGTCGCCTTTTCGCAGCGGATGCCGCCGGTACAATACATGGCGATCTTCGGCTTGTTGTGCAGGCCGGGATTGTTCTTTACCCAGTCGGGAAACTCGCGGAAGGTCTTGGTCTTCGGGTCCACCGCGCCCTTGAAGAGACCGATCGCGGTCTCGTAGTCGTTGCGGGTGTCGATGACGATGGTGTCCGGGTCGGAGATCAGCGAGTTCCAGTCGCGCGGATCGACATAGGTGCCGACGATGCGGTTGGGATCGATATCCGGCACGCCCATGGTGACGATCTCTTTCTTGAGCTTCACCTTCATGCGCACGAAGGGCATGTTCGATGCCCGGCTTTCCTTATGTTCCAGCGCCGTAAATTCCGGCTGCGCACGCAGGAAGGCAAGTATGGCGCGCACACCCGCATCGGGCCCGGCAATGGTGCCATTGATGCCTTCCGCCGCCAGAAGCAGCGTGCCCTTGACGCCGTTTTCCCGGCAAAGCTGAAACAGCTCGTCGCGCAGGCTTTCAAACCGCGGCAGGCGGGCGAAATGATAAAGCGCAGCCACGAGAAAATCGCCAGTGGGGTGAGGGGCGGCTTCCGGGCGGGGGAGAATGGTGGTGTCGGTCATGGGCGCTGAAATACAGCGGCGGCGGCCGCAAATCAATATTTATCCGCCGCTGCCGGTATTTTGAAAATCGTCAAATTCTCAGTCTCTTCGGGCCTTCCGGTCTACTTCGCCGCCTGCCGCCATAAAAGGGCGACGATGCGGCTTTCGGTTCTGGCGGATTCGGAGAAGACTTCGTTTGCCAGCTCAAGGCCATCTCCGCGCAGCGCCTGCTGCCTCTGAATGATTGCATCGAGAAGCAGAGCCAGTCGCTCGCCATTGCCGAAACGCTCCGGTTCGCGGTCGGCAAAGGCGGCAAGGACCGAAAGATCGTGCTCGTGGCCGAGGATGTCGACCAGCCGCTTGGTGTCGGCCCGCTTGGCGCGCATGGCCGATGGCCAGAGGCGGCGCAGAAGGCCGAGATGCATCCAGTAGGCCTGGCCCGCCTTGCGCAATTCGTGGAAATGTTCGACGTCGGCCTGCTCATGGCAGTCGGCAAGTGCTTTACGCGCCCTCTTCCTCTGCTTCGCCCACCCGGTCTTCACCAGCCTTGTCACATCCTTAAGCTCGTCCGGCAGCGACACTGCCTTCAGCCTCTTGCGTGCTTCCTCGCAGCCGGCGATGGCGGCCGCAATGGCCTCGTCGAGACCTGCCTCATGTTCGATGGCGTGGTCGCGGCGCTTGCGCAGGACTGTCGCGATCGATCGCAGCGCCTTTCCTTGCGTCGTGGAGGCCGCGAAGGTCTCGAGATACTCCACCGTCTCCACGAGCGCCGTCGCTTCCCGCGCAAAAGCGAGCGAGCGGGCGATGTCGCGAAAGCGGGCGTTTTCCTCTTTGCTGAAATCGGGTGCTGCCCTGGCGATGAGGCGGTAGAGGGCGCGCAGCCGCTTGAACCGCTTGCGGGCATCGTGCACCGCCTCGTGGCGCCCGGAAGGCTGGTCGCGAAGGCTGATTATCGCCTCTTCGATGAGTTCCAGTCCCGCGCGGCGGATTTCATCGTCGAACGGTTTGTTCGGGTCAATCCTGAAGGGCATCCGCCAAGTCTCCGTGGGGACAGTCCATGGCGAGCGACTGGTTGGAGAAGCGACGGTCGCCCGTTACCTCCTTGCCAAGCCAGGAGGGCAGATCGGGGTTGGCGTTCTCGTCGTCCATCTCTACCTCCGCCACGATCAGCCCCTTGTATTTACCCTCGAAAACATCGACTTCCCAAGTGAATCCACCGTGATCAACCGTGTGGCGCATCTTCTCGATCACCACGCCGGGGGCGCTGGCCATCAATTCTTCCGCGTCATTCAGTGGAATGGAATATTCATATTCATCGCGGACGAGCGAACTCGCGCCGATCTTGATGGTCAGTGTCGCGTCAAGCCCGTTGACGATCCTGACCCGGACCGAACGATTTTCCAGCGAGGCAACATATGCCTGCCGGAAAGCCATGCTATGCGTCACTTCATTACGCCATTCATCGCCTGCAACCAGAAACTTCCGCTCGATTTCCTTGGCCATGCTGTCTCCGTAAACCGGTGCGCCAGATTATCGCATGAAGACGTCATAAAGAAGCGAATAGATTGAAGTATCTGGATAAAAATGGTCTTGCCATGCCTCGACATCAAGGCCGGGGCAGGCTAATCGATAAACCGGATTTCAATCGTTTCAATCGCGCAAGGGAGGCTTATCTTGGCCCAGGACTCCGAAAAACTGCTCTCCATCCTCAAGCTGCAGCCAGTCGTGCCGGTGCTGATCGTGGATGATGCCGCTTCCGCCGTGCCGCTCGCGCGCGCTCTGGTCGCAGGTGGCCTGAAGGCAATCGAGATCACCATGCGCACGCCGGCGGCACTCGATGCCATCCGTGCGGTTGCGGCGGAAGTGGAGGGCGCCCATGTCGGCGCCGGCACCATCCTCAACGCCAAAGATTTCGAGGCGGCCGCCGAAGCCGGTTCAACCTTCATCGTCAGCCCCGGCATCAACAAAAGCGTGCTGGAAGCTGCGCGCGCCTCCAACGTGCCGCTGCTTCCAGGGGCCGCCACGGCAAGCGAAGTCATGGCGCTGCGCGACGAAGGCTACAAGGTGCTGAAGTTCTTCCCGGCGGAACAAGCCGGTGGCGCGCCATACCTCAAGGCGCTGTCCTCGCCGCTCGCCGGCACGGTGTTCTGCCCGACCGGCAGCGTCTCGCTGAAGAATGCCAATGATTATCTTTCCCTGCCGAACGTCGTCTGTGTCGGCGGTTCCTGGGTTGCTCCGCGCGAACTGGTGGCAACGGCTGACTGGGCCGGCATCACCAGGCTCGCCGCCGAAGCCGCAGCACTGCGCGGCTGATCTGCCACTTCTTCAAGCCCGTTCACGAAGGCGTGAGCGGGTTTGTCATTTGTATTCGTGCCATGGCTCCCTATCTTCCCGTGTAGACTTTACCCTCACAGGAGATTTTGATGTTCGACGCCAAGAAGCTTCTTGAACAATTCCTCGGCTCACAGGTGCCGGGCCTTTCGGGAAGCGTCCGTGACAGAGCCGGGCAGGCCGCCGATATCGCCAAGAACAATCCGATGAAGGCCGGTGCGCTCGCCGCCGCCATTCTGGGCACCAAGACCGGCCGCAAGCTCGCCGGCAATGTCGCCACCATCGGCGGCGTCGCGGCCATCGCCGGTCTCGGTTATCTCGCCTACAAGAATTACAAATCCGGGCAGGCGCCTGAAGTAGCTCCAAAACCCGAGCCGGAGCTTCTCGCCCCGCCCGCCGATTCCGCCTTCCATCCGCAATCTCCCGCCCTTTCCAACGATTTTGCGCTGAAACTCATCCAGGCGATGATTGCCGCTGCCAAGGCAGACGGCCATATCGACGAAAAAGAGCGCGCCAACATCATGGATAAGGTGCAGGTGTCCGGCCTCGACACTGAAGCCGAGCGGTTCCTCGAGAAGGAACTGGCCGATCCGCTGGATATCGACGCACTGGTGGCTGCTGCCCGCACAGAGGAGCAGAAGGTGGAAATCTACACCGCCTCGCGTCTTGCCATAGAGGCCGATACGCGGGCTGAGCGCGGTTATCTCGATCTGCTTGCCGGGCGGTTGGGGTTGCCCGATGCGCTGGTCGACCATATCGAGTCGACGGTGGTGGCGGCGAAGGTTTGAGGTTAGAAGAGGGGGGTGAACCACGCCCCCCCTTCCGTATATGCACTGTTGTCATCCAGCCCCGCTTGGCCTAATCCTTCTCCCAGACAATGGGGAAGAGAATGCGCGATCTGAGTGATTTTAAGGGATGTCCGGCGCCGCAGCCGGTGACGCTGAAGGGCCGTTATGTGACGGCGGAAACGTTTGATCGCGACAGGCATCTTGCAAGGCTCTGGACTGCGCTTGGTGGTGAGGGGGTCAATGCGCTTCTCAAATATTTCCCGCAAAGCGGCTTTGCCGATGCTGCAGCCTTTGGTGACTGGCTTGTCAACGCGGGAGATAAACTCAACTGGGTGACATTGGTTTTCGTTGAAAATGCCACCGGTGACGTCGTCGGAATGGCAAGCTACATGCGGCCCGATCCCGCCAATGGCGTGGTCGAGGTCGGTTCGGTTGCCCATGGCGCCAGGATGAAGCGCTCGCCGCTTTCGACCGAAGCGCATTATCTGATGGCGAAACACGTTTTCGAGGATCTGGGTTACCGCCGCTACGAGTGGAAATGCCACAATCAAAACGAACCCTCCAAGATCACTGCGAAGCGTTACGGCTTCACCTTCGAGGGTGTGTTCCGCCAGCACATGATCTCCAAGGGTGCCAACCGCGATACGGCGTGGTTTTCCATGATCGACGGCGAATGGCCGTTGATTGGCAAGGCGTTTGAAATCTGGCTTTCGCCGGAGAATTTTACGGCCGATGGCGCGCAGAAGCGCAAGCTTGAGGATATCCGCGCGGAGCTCGCCCATGACCACGCCTGAAAAGAAGGCTGGCTCTGGCCGTAAAGACTGGTCGCCGGGCCTTGCAGCCGCTGGCATCATCCTTGGTTTTGGGCTGGTGTTTTACGTGATGCCGAAAATCATGCTTTGGCTGGGGGATTACTCGCCCTTTCTTGCCGCGGCTTTTGGCTCGGTGGTGGTGCTGTGCTTTTTCCTGCTGTTCTGGCTGCGCGCCCGCTACCAGCGCCGCCGCGACAGTCAGAACTGAAGCGACGCACCAAGCAGCATAAGGCCCATCAAAAGCACGAACAGCGCACCGGCAATCTCGATCGCGTGGCTGATGCCCGCTGCCCTGCGGCTTCCGGGGCCGGCGAAGCGCACGGCAAGCCCCTTGGCCGAGACGGCCATGATGGCAAGCAGCGATACGGTGATGGCGGTACCCAGCGACATGGCAAGCACGGAAAGCACGCCGCCGAGAAAAATCCCGTTCAAGAGCGCAAAGCTCATGACGATGATGGCACCGGAGCATGGCCGCAGGCCAACTGCGATGATGGCCGACCACGCTTCGTGCAGGCTGAAATTCTTGCCTTTGAGAAGCAGCGGATCGGGCGCGTGCGATTTTCCGCAGGAGACGCAAAGATCACCTGTGCCACTATGGGCGTGGTCCGCGAAAACCGGCTTGCCCTGAAACCTGAGGCCCGTGCCCATGCCCGTGGTTCTGACTGCTGTTGCTTCCCCCGCAACGGCGAAGGCTGCAACAGGTACCCGCCGGATGCGCAGCGACCAGAGCTTGCGTAGCAGAAGCCAGGCGCCGAACAGCGCCACCATGGCAAAGCTGGCGATCTCCATTGCCTGCGTGGCTTTCGTCATGGTGATGGAGGTGCCGCGCAGCACGAGCCAGGCTGCGACAACGAGGCCGATGGCCATTGCGCCCTGAATGAGTGCTGAAATGAAGGAAATGAGAATGCCGCGTTTCAGCTGCGTTTCATTGGCGATCATATAGGAAGAGATGACAGCCTTGCCGTGGCCAGGACCGGCGGCATGAAAAACCCCGTATGCAAAGGAGAGGCCAACCAGCGATGCCATCGCCCAATTGTCTTCGCGCATGGCTTTCAGGGCACCGGTCAGCGCCCGGTAGAACATCTGCTGGTGCACGTTGATCCATTGCATCAGCGGCGCGAACGGCCCGCCAGGGGCAAAGGACGGCTCGGCCGAGCCTATGCCGAGCGGCGATTGCGCATGGGCAACACCTGCCACGGCCAGCACGCAGAGTGCGGCGATGGTCAGGTGTCCGCAAAGGCGCCCGCTTCGGCTCAGCATGTCACCTCCAGCCGGGTGGCGAAGAGTTTGGTCATGTCGGTGCCGGTCGGGTCGTTGAAGAAAGCGTCGGTGAGCGAACTTTGGTTTTGTGAGATCACCTCGTCCGGGTCGGGGCGCACGACATGGTGCTTGCAGGCGGCGAGATCCTTGCCGACGGTCGCCAGATCGCCGTCTTTCGCAAAATCGATCGCCGTATACATGGTCGGGTCCCACGCGCCGAAGCTGAGCTTGCCCTTGATGGAAAGCGGCGTGTTTGGCTTGACGGAAAAGAACATCAGGATCTGCTTGTCCTTGTAGTCCACATGAATGGTGTCGGGCTTTGCGAAATCCACCTGTTTTCCGTTGGCGGTGATGAAGGTGTAGTAGGAATATTCGCCAAGCGATTCACGCACGGTGTTGCCGATTTCGGCCAGCTCGTTCTTGTCCAGCTTCAGGTCGCCGTTCTTGTCGTAATCCATCACCACGCTTGCCGAGAACATCTCGTCGAAACGCCAGATGTTGCGCACCTCCTGGATGGTACCGTTCGGCCCCTCGACGATTTCCATGCGCGCTTCGGCGAAAATATGCGGATGTGCCGCGGCGGCAACGGGAATGGAGGTCAGGCCAGCCGCAAGGAGCAAAAGTCGTCTGTTCATTATCCGGTCTGTCCTGCCTTCGAATCTCGGAGCTGGATTCTAGCAGAAATTGGGACCGAATTTCGACCTGATATGCGCTTTGGTGATGTGGCTGCCCTATGTTTCAGAAGGTGCCGGTGAAACGCGAGGTGACGCTCGATCCGCTATAGGACAGGTCGGTGTCGCGCTCGCCATGCAGAAGGCGGTTGAATTCCACCTCCAGCTTGCTGTTCTTGCCAGTATCGAAGGACAGTGTGGCCACCAGCCTGCGTTCGCTGGTATCGTAATTGTAATAGATCCAGTCCTTGTGGACACGCTGCAGCGCCAGGTCCAGCCCCACCTTGTCGGTGAGCTTGCTTTTAACCACGAACTGCCAACGGCGGTGGAACTCGGCAATGGGATCATCAGGGTCGAAAAGCGCGTAATCCTGGGAGAAGCCAGCACCGAAGGCGATGCGGTCCGTGGCTTTTACCTCGGCTTCGGCCCTGAGATAGGGCCGGGTGCGCTTCACCTTGTCGCTGATATCGTCGCCGGAAATCGTCGTCAGGCCCCCTTCGGCCAGAACGGCGAAGCGTTCGGAGAACTTGTAACCGTAGGCAAGTGATCCCCGCAATGTGCTGGCCGGAAAACGCTCGTATTTCTCCTGCTGGCTTTCCGGCACGACAATGCGGTCATAAGCAATTGTCAGTCCGGCCTCGCCGCCGGCCAGCGGGCGCACATGTTCGGCCTTGAGCGACAAGAGCGCTTCATTGGCCTCCAGGCGGGTGGGCTCGAAATAGGCCGGACGAAAACGCGCCCTGCCTTTCATCAGGCTGGCAAAACCCGCCGTCAGCGTGTTCTTTCCGCCAAGAGCAAGGATGCCGAGCTGTGTCGATGCCTCCAGCTTGTGGTCCAGTCGCCGGTAACCGATGTCTTCTTCCGGCAGATGCAGGAAGATATCGCCGGCATCGCTGCGTGTGCCACGCAGTTCCACGGCCCATTCCAGCCGCTCCGACAGACGCCTGGTCAGCCCCAGGCTGGCAATGGTGTTGTGTTCATTGGCAAAACGGTAACGGGGGAGGCGAACCTCCTCATGCTCGAGCGAATAACGTAGTTCCGTGCCGTCAAGCACGAACTTTCCGTTAAGCCCGAAGCCGGCGCGCAGCGAAATCGCCTTCAACCGGTTGGTATCGCCGAAGTAATTGGTGTCGTAGCCGATGCCGGTTTTATAGGTGATATTGTGTTCATCGGCGTTTTCCCCCGCCTGCGCACCGCAGGTGCAGGCAAGCCCAAGAACAAGCGCGATGTATCCTCCCAGCCGCATTTGCATCTCCGGTCTCTAATTAAGCAATATCTTATATTTGGATGGTTAATAAAGTTTCAGGGGCGACATATTGTCGAGGCCGGAAGTCATGGTGTATTCCACGGAAATTCCAGGAGAATAGACCGGCGCCAATCGCGTAAAACTTAATTAAAATCACCAGTATTAAAGTTAATTATTTATTGTAATATTAGGCTTTGCTTGAATTAGAATCCTCTAAATATACAGTTCGACTACGCCATGGGGCGTGATCAAACATAAGAGGAGAGAGAAATGATTGCCAAATTTGCTTGCATAGCCGCTGTTCTTACTGTCGCTTCCGTTGGTCAAGCCAATGCCGGTGGTCTGCTGGGCGGTATCCTGTCCGGAAATAGCAACAAGGGCGGCGCACTCGTCGTCGTGTCGCCAAGCATCGATCTGGGTGTCAGCGGTATCCTGTCCAATAACGGGATTCTGAACGGCAACAAGACCGGTATCCTGAATGGCCTTCTCAACGGCAACAAGACTTCCGTCGATGTCATCGACAACAAGAACGATGGCGGCAAAAAGCGTCGCCACTAATGGTGCAGATCGAAAATCGACAGGGATTTTCGGCGTGAACGATGCGCGCAGGATATAAGCCGGAAGCAGTCCTCCAGCTACGTGTGTATGACACACGGTGCTTCCGGAAATAACAAACGGCGCATCGCATGACTGCAAGGGGGCCTTCGGGCTCCCTTTTTTTGTTTGTGTGGCCGCCAATGACTGCACACACAAAACTGCGGGATGGCCACTACTCATGAGGGTTTTGTGACGCGATCGCTGTCGTCATATGTCGGGACGCACGGTTCGGGATCATCCGCGTGAGTTCTGATTTATATTTGATAAATATTGGCAATGTTAACGGGAATACGTTCTGCAAGCGCCTTTTTGTCCGTACCGTTTACGCGATTTTAACCACGATGTTCTTCAATCTAGGGGTGCGTCAACCCCGTCATTACGCTGCGTTTCTGGTCGCGAAAACTCGCATCACGCAGGTGCCGGGATGGTATTTTCAAGGAGCTATCGCATGTTGAAACAATCTCTTCTCGCTCTCGGCCTGCTCGGCATTCTTTCTGACGCATCCGTTGCCGCCGACGCCGTCGGCGATATTCCAGCGGCACCGGTCGTCAACGATGTTGCGCCTGCCTTTTCCTGGGACGGTGTTTATGTCGGCGCCTCCGCCGGTTATGGCTGGAACCGCGTGAAGTCGACCACTTTCGGTGTCACCACGAAGCATGAATTTGACGGCGGCCGTTTTTCCGGTTTCGCTGGTTATAACGCTGAAGTGGCCCCCTCCATCATTCTGGGTGTCGAGGGCGATCTCGGTTATGCCTGGGGCGACAAGACCATCGTCACCAGCGAGGTTTCCGCAGGCCTGAACGGCTCGGCGCGTCTGCGCGCCGGTTATGCGATCGACCGGGCGCTGATCTACACCGCTGCCGGCTACACCGCGACGGACAGCGAAGTGAAGGCGCCCTTCGGTGAGGACAGCAAGGTGCTGCACGGCTGGACGGTCGGCGCGGGTGTAGACTATGCCTTTACCAACAACCTGTTTGGACGCGTCGAATATCGTTACAACGACTTCGGCAAGGCAACCTACCATACCGGTCCGATCACTTCGACCGGCGATGTCAGCGAACACGTCGTCAAGGTTGGCCTTGGCGTGAAGTTCTGACGGTTTTTCCGTCTTCGACAAGGGGCGGCGCAAGCGCTGCGACGCCCCGGTGCTTAAGGAAACAGGGGTGGCGTGCTTCGTGAGGAACGAAAACACACATCGCCTTCCGCTCGGGCTTGAACAGCATACCCTTTTGGTGTGATGGTGGCATCAATCCGCTTCCCGCTGCCGATCTCCAGTCGATTCCCCCATGCTACAGAAAAACACCTCGCCGGGCGTTTTTGATCGTCAGGCCTATATGATTGCCGTGCTGGTCTTCATCGCCGGCGGCACCAATGCGGCTGTTGTGCCATTTATCGGTTTTTACATCATACAGGTCCTTGGTCACCCGCCGGCCACGCTTGGTCTCTACAGCGTGACGGCAATGGTTGCTTCGATCATCGCCAGCCGCACTTATGGCGAACGTGTCGATGCCGGTGTGCGGGTGCGGCCATTGCTGCTGCTCTCTGTGTTTGGTGCATTTATCGCAGCGGCAGCGGCGACCTCCGGGCATCTGGCATTGCTCGTGGCGGTGACGGCAACGGGAATGGGGTTTTCCAACGCCGCCAGTACCCTGATTTTCAGTTATGGTCGCTACCATGGTCGGGTAAAAGCACTGGATGCACCTGCCTATAACGCCTTTCTGCGGACAATGGTGTCGCTGGCATGGATGCTGCTTCCGGCCGCCGCCTATCTGATCCTCGATCTTGCCGGTGCGCAGGCCGTGTTCATGAATGCCATGCTGATGGCGGCCATCTGGGGCGGGCTTGCCCTTGCCTTCGTGCCGCGCGGCCAGACATGCCCGATGGAGCGACGGAAAGAGGGCGACAACGATACGCGGCGCAACCTGCCATTGTTGATGGCGGCGGCGGCCAGCTTCTGCATGTCTTTCGCCCACGCCCTGTGCGCCTCGGCCCTGCCGGTATTTCTGGTGCGCGAGGTGGGCCTGCCGGATTACGTGCCGGGCCTGTCGCTCAGCGTCAAATGCGCGATGGAGGTTCTGCTGATCCTGCTTGCGCCAAGGATCATGCGCCGGGTCAGCGCCCGCATCCTTCTTTGCATCTCTGCGGTGATGGCAATCGTCGCCTTCAACGTCATAGCCTCGGTCCAGACCCTTCCGGCCATGTTGTTCGGAGCAGCACTTGAAGGGGCCTATTACGGGCTTTGCGCCGGAACGTGCCTCACCTTCGTGCAGGGCTTTGCGCGCGGACGCACCGCGCGGGCGACCGCGCTCTACATGAATTCCATTTTCCTTGCCGGGTTGTTTGCGGTGCCGCTTATGGGGTTTGTGTCGCAATATGCAAGCTTCGGTACGTCGATCAGACTTGCTTCGGTTGGTGCAGGGGCAGCCCTGCTGCTGCTGTTCCTGACGCGGCGTCGGGTCAGCGAATAGCGAGACAATGCCGAGGTTTCTGGCGCTGACACCTATCAGCCCTCATGCCTGTGCTTGTCGCAGGAATCCAGTCGATGCGCGTCTGCGTGGCGAAAACAGTCCCTTGCAGCCCAAGGACTTGGGCTGTCTAGATTCCCGTGACGAGCACAGGAATGAGGGCGGAGATTGAGCCGTATCGAGCCATCCGTCGAAACCGGACGCGCGCCTGTTGCTGTCCTTACGCCGAAATATCGACAATGCCGCAGTCGCCTGCCTCGGAGGCAAATGCGAGCAGTTTGCCGGTGGCGCTCCAGTCCATGCCGGTAATGGCGCCCTTGCCGGGGCGGCGAAGCAGGGCTTCCTTGCCATCCGCAAGCCGCACGCCGAGGATCATGCCGTCGATGAAGCCAATGGCCAGCACATCTTCGAGCGGGTGAAAAGCGACATTGGTAGCCATGATGTTGGCGCGGCTGCCGAGTTCTTCGGGTGCCTTGCCCATCGGGCCGTCCTTGCCGGAAAACGGCCAGACGATAGCGGCCGGGGCACCTGATGAGGCGAGCCACTTGCCCTTTGCCGACCACGAAACGGATTTCACCTTGGCGGGATAACCCGTCATGCGCATATGGCGGGCTTCCATGCCGCCCTTGGTGGCCTCCATCTTCCAGCCATGCAGGGCGTTTTCCTGCATGGTGGTGACGAGGAACTTACCGTCAGGCGAGAAGGTGACGCCGGTATGGGCACCTTTCCATTCCAGATCGACCGGATCGCCTGCACTCGCCACCCAATGCAGCGTCACGCCGTTATAGCGTGCAACGGCAATGCGCAGGCCCTTGGGCGCGAAGGCTATTGCCTCCACCGTGCGTTCTTCCTTGAATTCCTTGACCGTGCCGTCAGAGAGGCGCACGAAGCTGGACTTGCCGACACCATAAGCGACCGCCTTCTGCGGTCCGCCGGCAACAACGCCGACCCATTTGCGCGGCACATTGGCGATCTCGCTGAGGCTGCCATCATGGCCAATGCGCAGCACGCGCCCGTCCTCGCCGCCGGAAAGCAGCGTTGCGCTATATGGGTCGCGGATGCAGGTCAGCAGACCCTCATGCGCCTCAGTGACCTTCTCGCCGCCATCCAGCCGGTGAATGGTGCCGGCGGCGGTGGCAAACAGCGGAATGTCGCCGAGAAAATGGGTCGAGACCACGTGGCCTTCGATATCAAGCGGGGCAACAGTCGGCATGGGGCATCGGTCTTTCGTCTATGTGTTTGTCATTGATGGATTTCGGTCGCAGACCAGGTCGGGAAGACCCGTTGGTGCGGTTTCAACCCGTGGCGTCAAGGTCGGTCCTCGGGTCATACCCGGGGATCACTCGACCATCCATATGCTGGCGGCAATGGCTCCTCGGGTCAAGCCCGAGGATGACGTCGAAAGTGAGGAAGGGCACCGAAAACGCCAAGGGTGGCACGGTGCCCCGTCAAGGATGTCAAGCCGTGGCGAGGCAGGCGTTGAAGCTCTTTTCCAGCTTTTCGCGGTCGAGTTCGCGGCCGATGAAGACAAGGCGGCTTTCGCGCTTTTCGCCTTCCTTCCACGGGCGCTGGTGATCACCCTCGATGATCATGTGCACGCCCTGCACCACGTAACGTTCCGCATCGCCCTTGAATGCGATGATGCCCTTGAGGCGCAGGATGTTCGGGCCGTCTGTCTGGGTGACCTTCTGGATCCACGGGAAGAAGCGCTCCGGGTTCATTTCGCCGCCGCGCAGCGACACCGACTGCACCGTCACGTCATGGATCGGGGAGGCCGCGCCATGGTGGTGGTGATCGTGGCCGTGGTCATGATCGTGGTGCGCGTGATCATGGTCGTGATGATGGTGGTCATGGCCGTGATCGTGCCCATGATCATGGTGGTGGTGGTCGCAATCAGGACCGCACGCGTGATCCTCGTGGCCGTGCTCGAGGAAGTGCGGATCGTTTTCGAGCGCACGTTCCAGATTGAAGGCGCCCTGGTCGAGAACGCGGGCAAGATCGACGCCGGAACGGGTGGTCTTGTAGATGCGCGCAGAGGGATTGATGGCGCGCACGATATCCTCGATGCGGGCGACTTCTTCCGGCGAAACGAGATCGGTCTTGTTGACGATAACGACATCGGCAAAGGCGATCTGGTCTTCGGCTTCGCGGCTGTCCTTCAGGCGCAGCGGCAGGTGCTTGGCATCGACAAGTGCGACCACCGCGTCAAGCTCGGTCTTGGCGCGCACGTCGTCATCCATGAAGAAGGTCTGGGCGACCGGAACGGGATCGGCAAGGCCAGTGGTCTCGACAATGATGCCGTCGAATCGGCCGGGCCGGCGCATCAGGCCTTCGACCACGCGGATGAGGTCGCCGCGCACCGTGCAGCAGACGCAGCCATTGTTCATTTCGTAGATTTCTTCGTCGGATTCGACGATAAGATCGTTGTCGATGCCGATCTCGCCGAATTCGTTGACGATGACAGCGTATTTCTTGCCGTGGTTCTCGGACAGGATACGGTTGAGAAGCGTCGTCTTGCCGGCGCCTAGATATCCCGTCAGGACGGTGACTGGAATGGGCTTGGCTGGTGCTGTTTCGGTCATGGAAACCTCGCGTGGAGAAAGGCCGGTTGAGGCCTCAAGGAATAAGTGTCGACGTCCATATAGGCGCGACGTTCGGGCAGTTCAAAGGGATTCTGGCTGGTTTCGGCGCAGTTTTTCAAATTTTGTTATGAAATAACGTTATGTCAAAAGCGTGGACGTCTTCAAGCAGTTCGACAAGGCCCGAAACGGCATGGGAAATGATCCTTTCGCCCTTCTCGGCTGAAGCGGCAGCGGCGTTTCCGGCAACGCCATCAGGGTTCAGGTCGCCCATAAGCCAACCGAAAGCGTGTGGACCATAGGCACGCAGATGCCTGAAACGGCTGGCGAAATCGCTCTGGCGGGAGGGGAAGTTGGCGGCTTTTTCCATCGCCACCCGCTCCGGGCAAAGCGCCAGCATGACCGACGTCTCGATATCTCCACCATGGATATCGATCGCCTTGTCTTCAGGCTTCACGATATCCACCGGCACGCCGAAACGAGTCCAGCTGGTGGCGACCGCCAGCATACCGAAGCGGGCGCGCGCCTCGGTGGCGACGATGGTCATCAATGGCGAATTGCCGCCATGGGCGTTCAACATCACGAATTTGCGCACGCCTTTTTCATATTCGGCCTTAGCAATGCCGAGCCAGCGCTCAACGGCCTCATCGTAACGCAACGACTTCGTGCCCGGCACATTCATGTGCTCGATGGAATATCCAACGGGCTCCACCGGCAGGAAGGAGACCGGCAGACCGGCGGGCAAAACAGCAGCCAAACGGGAGACAATGCCCGCCGCAATCAGCGTGTCTGTCTCGAAGGGCAGGTGCGGCCCGTGCTGTTCGTGCGCACCGAGCGGCAGCACTGAAATTGCACCTGTTGCGCGAAGATGTGGGTCTGTTACGTTTTCGTCGTGATAATGCGTGTATGAGTTTGGCATCTGGCAGTCCGCGCGTGCATTCGGTAAGGATTTCCAGCAACATATATCGGTTCCGCCACAGGGTAAAAGGCACTCGCATATGAGCAAGGACAAAACTGGGCATAAGGACAAGGGCGCCAAAAAGGACAAGGGCACCAAGAAAGTAAAGGACGCCAAAAAGAGGGATGAGAATTTCAACCCTGAGGAACTGGCGCAATCCATCACCCAGGCCGCCCGTTCCATGCGCACGGCGTTGAGCCACAGCCTTGCCGAAAGCGGCCTCTATGCCGGGCAGGACGGCGTAATTCTGGCGTTGGCGCAGGAAGGCAGCCTCACGCCTGGGCAGATCGCCCAGAAACTTGGTGTCAAGGCGCCGACCATGACGCGAACCATCGGCCGCATGGAAGCCCAGGGCTTCGTGGAGCGCAGCGGCGATGACGAGGATGGCCGCGTAACACTGGTGAAACTGACGGAGACAGGCCTGAAAAGCGTCGAACATATCAACGTATCCATCGCAAATTGCGGTGCGCGGGCGATCGAGGGGCTTTCGGCCAAGGACATCAGGACGGTGGTTAAACTTCTCAAGGTGATCGATACCAACCTTCAATAATTTGTTGAGTTTTTTAAAAACCACTGTCTTTTTGTTGATATTCCTTAAACCGGTTGCGGATTTTGTTTAAATTGTTTAATTGCGATTTAAACAGAAACGTCTGTCAATGACATGGGTTTGGGGAGAAATGCCGTGGCACAAAAGATCAAACTGTCGACAATCGCCGAAAGCCTAGGTCTATCGACTGCCACCATCTCCCTTGCATTGCGCGACAGTCCGCTGGTCGCCTCTGACACCCGCGACAAGATCAAGGAACAGGCCCGGGCGCTCGGTTACATCTACAACCGCCGGGCCGCCAGCCTGCGCACCTCGCGCTCCGGCATTATCGGCGTGGTGTTCCATGATGTGATGAACCCGTTTTATGGGGAAATTCTCAAGGCCATCGAAACCGAGCTGGATCGCAGCCGCCAGACCTTCATTCTGTCCAACCATTATGATTCGGTTGAAAAACAGCGCACCTTCATCGAAACGCTGCTGCAACTTGGTTCTGATGGTATCATCATGTCGCCCGCCATCGGCACGCCGATCGAGGACATGACGCTGGCTGAGGAAAACGGCATGCCCGCCATTCTGGTGGCCCGCTCGCTCGAGGGCGTCGACATGCCGACCTATCGCGGCGACGACAGCTATGGCATTTCGCTTGCGACCAATCATCTGATCAGTCTTGGCCATCGCACCATCGCCATGGTTGGTGGTACCGACCAGACCTCGACCGGCCGCGATCGTTATCAGGGTTATGTCAACGCGCTGCGCAAGGCGGGAATCGAGGTCGATCCGAACCTGCGTATTCCCGGCCCACGCTCCAAGCAGGGCGGTTTCGAGGCCGCAGTGCATTTCCTGTCGCTGCCGCAGAAGCCCACCGCTGCCGTCTGCTGGAACGATCTGGTCGCCATCGGCCTGATGAACGGTATTTCGCGCGCCGGACTGGTGGCGGGCGTGGATATTTCCGTGACGGGTTACGACGATCTGGAAGAGGCGGCCATCGCCACGCCGGCGCTGACCACGGTGTCCAACGGACAGGCCGAGGTGGGGCGCCTTGCGGCGCGTGCGCTTCTGGACAGGCTGGCGGGCAGCCACGAGCCGGATGGCGTGCACCTCATCAAGCCGGAAATGCGCATCCGCCAGTCGACAGGGCCGGTGCGTCCGAGGGTTTGAGCAGCGTTTCCCTCTCTTTCGTCATTCCGGCCTTCAGCGTAAAGCCAGCCAGCCCAAGCCCTTGAGCTGGAAAGACTCTTTGCGCCGCGCCGACGCGCGCCTCAAGTGCGGCATGACGGAGGCGGGCGCGTTAAAAAACGGCATGAAACTTCCGTCTGGCCCCATAGCTTCCCCTTATTGCCCTTTTCACGGCCGCCGTTGTTTGAAAAGATCGCGGCCCAGAAGAGCGGGATGGCGAGTGGTTCGCCCATGAATCCGCTCTGACGATATCGGAATGCAATCAGGAGGAATATCCACCCATGTCTGACAGACAAGCCGTCGTTCTCGTTCCCGGCAAGATCAACCCGCGCGTGCTCGAACGCCTCGAAGGCAAGGTCGAGATCGTGACAGTGCCCGCCGGTGCTGAGCCGGTTCTGCCTGATGGTGCGGCTGAGCGCATTAATGCCATCGCCGTTTCAGGCGTCGTAAACGCCAAATGGATCGATGCGCTGCCGAAACTCGAGATCATTGCCAATTTCGGCGTCGGTTATGATGGCGTTGATGCCAAACATGCCGCCACGCGCGGTATCGTGGTGACCAATACGCCCGATGTGCTGAACGACGAAGTTGCGGACACGACGATTGCGCTGCTGATCAACACGGTTCGCCGTCTCTATCAGGCCGAAACCTGGCTGCGTGAGGGTAAATGGGTTGGCGAAGGGCCCTTCGCGCTTTCGCCGTTTTCCCTGCGCGGCCGCAAGGTCGGCCTGTTCGGCATGGGCCGCATTGGCCAGGAAATCGCCAAGCGGCTGGAGCCATTCAAGGTGGAGATCGGCTATCATACCCGCAGCAAGCGCGATGGCCTGCCCTATACCTATCACGGTTCGCTGAAGGAGATGGCGCAGGCTGTCGACACGCTGATCTGCATCGTGCCCGGCACCCCGGAAACGCACAAGGCGATCAACGCGGAAATCCTCTCGGCACTTGGTCCGCAGGGCGTGTTCATCAATGTCGGACGCGGCTCCAGCGTCGATGAGGATGCGCTTTTGCAGGCCCTCAAGAGCGGTGCGGTGGGTGCTGCCGGTCTCGATGTGTTCTACGCAGAACCGAAGGTGCCGGAAGCGTTCCTGTCACTGCCGAACGTTTCCCTGCTGCCGCACGTCGCCTCTGCGTCCATCCCGACGCGCAATGCGATGGCCGATCTGGTGGCCGACAATATTCTTGGCTGGTTTAGGGATGGCAAGGTGCTGACGCCGGTGCCGGAAACGCCGGTTAAGGGATAACACCTCTCCGCCGTCATCCTCGGGCTTGTCCCGAGGATCCAACGACGTAGCGTTAAATCAATCGGTTGCAGATGCTCGGGACAGGCCCGAGCATGACGAAAGAGGCAAAGTTCCGCGCTAACCCCGCCTCTGCCTATTCCGCAATCTCACTCGTCGCGACCCATCGTCCCTCGGCGAAGGACCGGGCCATGGCATGAATGCTGCGCTCGATCTTCAGGCCTTCCTCGAAGTCGATGATATGCGCCGTCTTGCCCTCGATGGCCGCGATCAGTTCCCGGCACTCGATCACCTTCAGATCGTTGAAGCCGAGCCCGTGGCCGGGGGCGGGGATGAAGCGGTCATACGGCTTGTGGTGAGGGGCGGCGAGAACGGTTCTGAAACCCTGCTCCTCCGGGCGCCCGTCCGTGGTGTAGAGCTGGAATTCGTTCATCCGCTCCTGGTCGAAAAGGATCGAGCCGGTAGAGCCGTAAATCTGGATGGCGATACGGCCCTTGCGGCCCCAGGCCGAGCGGTTGGCGATCAGCACCGCCGAAATGCCGCCTTCGAGCTTCAGAAGCACGCTGGCAAGATCATGCGTTTCCACAGCGCGCTCGCCGCCGCCACTTAGCGGCCGCGTCTCGTAAGGCTTCACCATATCGGTGATCGCGCTTTCGGCATGGCCGAAAAGGGAAAACAGAAGTGACAGCGGATGAACAGCGAAATCATCCAACGCGCCATAGCCGGAGGAGGCTTCGCTCTTCCAGTAGAAGGGCTGGGTGGCATCCGCCATGAAGTCCTCATCCATTTCCGCACGGACATGGTAGACATTGCCGATCGCGCCTTCGTCGATAAGGCGGCGCATATGGCGGATGACAGGGTTCTGGATGTAGTTGTAGCCCATGGCCGCCGCCTTGCCCGAACGGCGGGCCGCATCGCGCATCTTCACGGCATCCGTGAAGGCAGGCGCCATCGGCTTTTCGCACCAGACGTGTTTGCCGGCATCAAGGGCGGCAATCGCCATTTCGGGGTGAAAGGCATTGGGTGTGGTGACCGAGATCACATCGATTTCAGGATCGGCAAGCAGATCGCGCCAGTCGCCGGTCGAGCGGGCGAAACCGAACTCGGCGGCTTTCTTCGCCGCAAGCTCGGGATTGACCTCTGCCAGTGTGACCAGTCGTGGACGCTCCACATCGCCGAAAACGCTGGTCACGTTGTTCCACGCCAAAGCGTGGCACTTGCCCATGTAACCCGTGCCAATAAGGCCAACGCCAAGAGCGGCCATGGTCTCTTCTCCCCTAAATCACTACGATGAAATCAATACGTTCGATTGCTTTTTTCTCTACGGCAATCGCGACGCGGACCTCCCTCGCCCCTCATTCCTGTGACAGGCACAGGGATGAGGAGGGTGCCGTGGACGCTGGCATGCCTCAGGGATTGTCGCGCTTGAAAATCCAGTCGTGATCGGGGTGGTTCTTGAAGCGCCATTTGCGCATCGGCCCGGCCATCACGTTCAGATAATACATCTCGTAGCCATAAGGCGCGCCGCAGGGGTGGTGTCCCTTGGGAACCAGCACGACATCGCCGTCCGCTACAGCCATGGTCTCGTCCAGCGACCCATCCTCGGTGAAAACGCGCTGGAAACCGAAACCCTGCGCCGGGTTGAGCCGGTGATAATAGGTCTCTTCCAGATAGGTCATATCGGGGTAATTGTCTTCGTCATGCCGGTGCGGCGGATAGGACGACCAGTTGCCCGACGGGGTGAACACTTCCGTCACCAGGAGACTATCGGCGACATCGCGTTCTTCCATGGCGATGGGGAAAATGTAGCGCGTATTGGCGCCTTTGCCGCGCTCGGTCAGTTGCACGCCATCGGGACCGATCTGTTGCGCTTCGCGGCTACCTTTTTCACCCGGTGCGGTGCAGACACCGACGGTGCAATCCGTCGTGGCCGTCAGCGACCATTCGGAGCCGGCGGGGACATAAACGCAGTGCGGCGGCTTGCGCTCGAACACGTTCATGCGGTCGCCGAGTTCACCGAACTCCTTGCCCCCGGCTGAAATCTTCGCCTTGCCTTCGACAAGCACCAGAATGACTTCCGTATCGCCAGTCTTCTCGGCTGCGGTTTCACCGGGCTTCAGACGATAAAGGCCGAAACCGACATAACCCCAATCCGCGCTTTGGGGCGTGATGTCGTGCACCTTGCCGCTTGTCGCGACCGGCTTGCGCAGAAGTGAGGTCATGGTGGTGTTCCTTTTTGGTCAGTCGTTCAATTTATCGGGCGGCTATTCCCGCGTTTCCCTCATCCCTGTGCTTGTCACAGGGATGAGGGAGTAAAGGGCCTCAAGCCGCCTGAGCCTTATCCAGTCCGGCCTCACGCGCAAAAGCCTTCAGCGATTTCAGGCCGAGGCTCTGATATTCGAAGGGGTTGCGCACATCCGGGTCCTGTTCGGCCTCGATGACCAGCCAGCCGCTGTAATTGTGCTCGGCGGCAATTTTCAGAACCGGCGGGAAGTTCACGCCGCCCTCGCTGTCACCCGGCACGGTGAACACACCGCGGCGAACGCCTTCGAGGAAGGAAAGCCGCTCGTTCCGAACCTGATCGGCAATCACCGGCCGCACGTTCTTGGCGTGGATATGGCCGACGCGGTGCATGTATTTCTGCGCGACGCGCACGGGATCTCCGCCGCCGAACAGGCAATGGCCGGTATCGAGCAGCAGATGGGTCTTCGGCCCGGTATGCTTCATCAGAAGGTCGATCTCGTCTTCGCTCTCGACCACGGTTCCCATGTGGTGATGGTAGACGAGGGTGATGCCCTGTTCGGCAGCATAGGCCGCCAGCGCCTCCACACCCGCGCCGAACTTCGCCCAGTCCTCGGCCGCAAGGCGAGGACGGTCAACCAGCGCCGTGTCGTCGGCACCGTGAACGGCGTTCGAGGTCTCGCAGACGATGATGACTTTCGAGCCCATGGCTTTCAGCAGATCGAGCGCCGGCTGCATGGCCTTCTTTTCGGATTCGATGCCGTCGGTCAGAAGGTTCAGCGAATGCCAGCCGGAGACGAAGGAAAGGCTACGCGGCGCAAGCACACCCTTCAGGCCTTCCGGGTCAGTCGGGAACTTGTGGCCCTTCTCGATGCCGTCGAAGCCGATCTTGGCGGTTTCGTCGAGGCATTGTTCAAGGCTGATATTGGCGCCCAGCGTGCGGTCGTCGTCGTTGGACCAGGCAATCGGGTTGGTTCCGTATCGGATCATCTTATTGTCTTTCCTTGATATGGTTTTCGTAGCGCGCGCGCGCCGGTCCGATTTCGGCCCGGTCGGAAACTTCGGGTACCGCCACATCCCACCAGTGGCCACCGGCCTGCGGGGTCGGATAGGGGTCGGTATCGATGACGATGACAGTCGTGCGGCTGGATTCGCGAGCGGCCGCAAGCGCCGCTTCCAACTCGGCGATGGTGGAAACCTTGCGCGCATCCGCGCCCATAGAGCCGGCATGGGCGACGAAGTCGATGGCGATGGGGTTGACGTTGGTGTGGGCGTAGAGGTTGTTGAACTCCGCCCCGCCGGTTTCCATTTGCAGCCGGTTGATGCAGCCGTAACCCCTGTTATCGGTGATGACGAGCGTGATCTTGACGCCCATGGCAACCGATGTCGCAAGCTCGGAATTCATCATCATGTAGGAGCCGTCGCCGACCATGACGATCACGTCCCGGTCCGGTTCCGCCATCTTGATGCCGAGGCCGCCGGCAACCTCATAGCCCATGCAGGAGAAGCCGTATTCCATGTGATAGGAAAGCGGCAGCTTGGATTTCCACAATTGGTGCAGCTCACCCGGCATGGTGCCCGCCGCGCACATGACGACGGTATTGTCGCGCGACTGGCGCTGCACGGCGCCGATCACCTGCATGTCGGTGGGCAGGCTGTTGGCGTTTTCCTCACCCGGTGCCGCCGTATCGGCATCGGCCTTCTCGAACCATGCCGCCTTGAGCTTGGCATCCGGTGCCGTGAAGCGGTGGCTGCCAAGCGCGGCCGACAGTTTTTCGAGACCGATCTTCGCATCCGCCGTCAGGCTGATCGCATCATGCTTGGCGCTGTCATAGGGCTGCACGTTGAGGGCGAGGATCTTGCGGTCCGGGTTCTTGAACAGCGCCCAGGAACCGGTGGTAAAGTCCTGAAAGCGGGTGCCGACGCCGAACACCAGATCGGCTTTCTCGCTTATGATATTGGCGCTTTCGGCGCCTGTGACGCCGACCGGGCCGAAGTTGAGATCGTGATCCCAAGCCAGTGCCGATTTGCCGGCCTGGGTTTCGACGACCGGGATGGAATGGGTTTCCGCAAAACGCTTCAGCGTTTCGGTGGCGCCGGAAAAATGCACACCGCCGCCGGCAACGATGACGGGGTTCTTCGCAGCCTTCAGCGCTGCGACGGCCTCTTCGAATTCCACCACATCCGGTTCCGGGCGGCGTTGCCGCCAGACGCGCTTTTCAAAGAAGCTGACGGGATAATCATAAGCTTCCGCCTGCACGTCCTGGCAGAAGGCCAGCGTTACCGGGCCGCAATCGGCCGGGTCCGTCATGGTGCGCATGGCGCGGGGAAGGGCGGTCAGCAACTGTTCCGGGCGCATGATACGGTCGAAATAACGGCTAACCGGGCGGAAGCAGTCATTCACCGTCATCGTGCCGTCGCCGAAATCCTCCAGCTGCTGGAGCACGGGGTCGGGACCGCGATTGGCGAAGACATCGCCGGGGATGAGAAGAACCGGCAGGCGGTTGACATGGGCGAGCGCTGCCGCCGTTACCATGTTGGCAGCACCGGGGCCGATGGAGGAGGTGACCGCCATTGCCCGCCGGCGACGCAGCTGCTTGGAATAGGCAATCGCCGCATGCGCCATGGATTGCTCGTTCTGGCCGCGATAGGTCGGCAGTTCCTCGCGAATGCCATAAAGCGCCTCGCCGATGCCGGCGACATTGCCATGGCCGAAGATGGCCCAGACACCGGCAATATAGGTCTCGCCATGCTCATTCATCTGCGCGGCGAGGTAACGAACCATAGCCTGCGCAGCCGTCAATCTGATTGTCTTCACGCTGCCTCTCCCTTTTTGGCGCGCGCCTCATCCCATATGCGGCACAGGCTGGTATAGCGATGCGCCATGTCCTTCACCGCTTCCTCATCGGTGATCTTGCCACCGAGCCAACCCCGCGCGGCGTCGGCGAAAATCGTGCGGCCAACCGCGAAACCTTTGACCAGATCGAAACCGGCGGCAAGGCGGAAGCTCTCCTCCAGCTCGCTTTGCGGTGCGTCGAGACCAAGAACGACGATGCCGCGCACGTAAGGATCGTTGCGATGCACGGCGTCGCAGGCATTTTTCCAGGCGGCTCTGGTTTTCATCGGCTCCAGTTTCCACCAGTCGGGATAAACGCCGATCTCGTAGAAGCGTTCGATGATGCGCGCGGCGGTCAGATCGTCGGTCGGGCCGACCTTGGAGGGAATGACCTCGAGCAGCATTTCCAACCGGTTGCGGCGTGTCGCCTGGAACAGACGCATCACCGTCTCCTCCTGCGCGGCGCGCATTTCGTCGGTATCATCCGGGTGATAGAAGCACAGAACCTTGACGACATTTTCCAGCGGCCATTCGGAAAGCCCGCCGAAATCCTTGCCGAGTTCCGGTTCCAGCGTCAGCGGGCGCGAACCCGGCCATTCCACCGGCCGGCCGATCCACAGACCGGAGCCGCTGGCTGCGAAAAGCGCATCGCGTCCGAGGCGGCCATCGCAGAGGATACCGTAACCCGCCTTGCCACCGGCGACCGTTTGCGCGGCCTCGAGGCAGAGCTTCTTGAAGGCGCCGATGCGCTCATGTTTAATGCCGAGTTCGTCGGCGATCGCTTCCAGTTGCATGCGATGGTCGAAGGCGAAGACGCGCATTGTGTCCCATTCGCCCTTGCGATTGGTTGACCAATGCACCTGTTCCAGCGCCTCATCCTTGCGCAGCGCCTTGTTGCGGATGCCGGCCTTGAAGAAATATTGCAGCTCTTCCCAACTCGGATAGGCGGGAGTGCAGCCGTGGCGGGAAACGGCAAAGGCGCCACAGGCGTTGGCGTATTTCAGCGTTGTCGGCCAGTCCTCGCCGCGTAGCCAGCCGCGGAAAAGCCCGGCCATGAAACCATCGCCCGCGCCGAGAACATTGAAGACCTCTATCGGGAAACCTTCGCCCGTCTCGCCATCGTCCAGGCTTGCCGGAATTTCACCGGCGAAAACCGAAGCACCCATCGGGCCACGCTTGCACACCAGCGTCGCGTTCGACACCTTGCGTACGGCGTTCAGTGCAGCCAGCGTATCGGTCGAGCCGCCGGCAATGTGGAATTCTTCTTCCGTGCCTACAATCAGATCGAAGAGATGCAGGGTGGATTGCAGCTTGGCGGTGACCTTCTGCGATTCCACGAAGCGGCTTTCGCCATCGCCATGGCCGGCAACACCCCAGAGATTGGGTCGATAGTCGATGTCGAGCGCTGTTTTCGCACCGTTTTCGCGGGCAAGTTTCAGCGCCTTCAGCACGGCCGCTTCCGTCTTCGGATGCGACAGATGCGTGCCGGTGGCGCAGACACAGCCTGCTTCGGCAATAAAGGCGGGATCGATGTCGTCTTCGCTGAGCGCCATGTCGGCACAGTTCTCGCGATAGAAAATCAGCGGAAACTGGTTCTGGTCGCGAATGCCGAGAAGCACCAGCGCAGTCAACCGCTCCGGGTCGGTTTTCACGCCGCGTACGTCCACGCCTTCGCGCACCAGCTGTTCACGGATGAAGCGGCCCATATGCTCGTCACCAACGCGGGTGATGACGGCGCTGGCAAGGCCGAGCCGCGCAGCGCCGGCCGCAATATTGGTGGGGGAGCCGCCAATATATTTGGCAAAGGAGGCCATGTCCTCCAGCCGGCCGCCGACCTGCGAACCATAAAGGTCGACCGACGAGCGCCCGATCGTGATAAGGTCAAGTTTTTTCAAAAGCTTCCTCCTTCGGACCCCGCATTGAGGGAGCCTGATGCCAGTGGGCCTCCTCCGCCCACTTTCTGTCTCACCACCTTCGGGTGCATTCACGAGACGGACAATTATGGAATGCCCGTTTCATGAATTTGGATCATAAATTCTATTTTTTATGTTTTCAATAAAAATATTCAGGCTGTTTTGCGTGTTCCCACAGCGACAGCGAGTGTAATGGCGAGACAGAGCGTGGCGGAAAGCGAGCGGAATGCGCCAAAATCGATTTCCGTTACCGTGAGTAGCGTCGCGCCGGACTTGCGCAGCGGATTGACGGCCGAATCGGACATGGCGACAACGGGAATGCCGTTGGCGCGGGCCATCTCGGCCAATTCCAGCGTTTCCGCCGAATAGGGGGAGAAGGTGATCGCAATCAGTGCGTCGTCGCGGGAGATGGCGCTCAGATTGCCAAGGCCACCGACGGCGCTGTGCAAAACCGCAGGTACCTTCATTTTCTCGAAGGCGTAAGCGAGGTAACTGGCAATGGGGAAGGAGCGCCGCAAACCGATGATATGCACGGTGCGCGCCTGTGCCAGCGCCGAGACCGCCTCGTCAAGCTGCCGTGTATCGACCGATTTCAGCAGCATTTCCAATGAAGAACGACCAGCCTCCACGAACTCCGCCAACAGGCCCGACGCGCTCTCGTCGCCCTTTTCGCGCAGGTGGTCCAGCCGGGTCGCATAATCCGGCCAGCCACCGACATAGGAATCGCGAAACAGGCGCTGCATCTCCGAAAAGCCGGAAAAACCCATGATCTGGCAAAAGCGCATGAATGCAGACGGCTGCACGCCGGCACCTTCTGCCATTTCGGCGACGGTGGAAACGGCAATGCGATCCTGATTGGACGCGACATAATCCGCACATTGACGTAATCGTTTCGGCAGGCCTTCCGCGACCTGAAGCAACCGCTCCTCAAAAGCCTTCACGGAGTCTGGCGCATCGATTGCCGTCATTGTCGTTCCTTTGTGCAGATTGAAATCGTGTGCACTTTAACTGCAATGGAATTTTTATTCCATTGTGTTTTTTGAGATATGATTGATGGGCGAGAGTAGGGACAGGAGTAGCCAGCATATTCTACTCATCCCTGTGCTTGTCACAGGGATCCAGTCGACGCGCGTCCCCGCGGCGATAGAGTTCTTTAAGCCCCAGGACTTGGGCTGGCTGGATTCCTGTGACAAGCACAGGAATGAGGGGGAGATGTAGGCGCGCCTGCGGTCGCTTACTCTAAAAGCCGTTCCAACCGAAAACTCTTCTGGTTTTCAGCGAGATGGACTCAGTGCAATCCACCCACACCAAGATGCGTATCAACAATATCCGGGTTCGCCGCAAGATCGTCGGACGGTCCTGACCAGACGATGCGGCCGCGTTCCATGATGATGGCGTGGTCGGCGAAGTCGATGGCCATCTGGATGCGCTGTTCGATGAGAAGAATGGTCATTTCGCCCGATTGCGCGAGTTTCGAGAAGGCCGCCATCAGTTCCTCGCAGATAACAGGGGCGAGACCTTCGAGCGGTTCATCGAGAAGCAGCACCTGCGGCTGGCCGAGGATGGTGCGGGCGGTGGAAAGCATCTGCTGCTCGCCACCGGAGAGTTGCGAGCCGAGATTGCGGCGTCGTTCCTTCAGGCGCGGAAACAGCGTGTAGGCTTCCTCGATGGCCGATTTCGGCCGGCCCTTGAGGCCGACGAAGAGGTTTTCTTCGACTGTGAGTGTCGGAAAGACATCGCGGGTTTGCGGCACGTAACCGAGACCGGCGAGGGCGCGGGCAGCACTTGGCAGGGCGGTGATGTCCTGCCCGCCGAGATGGATATCACCGGCAAATCGTTTCGTCTGCCCGGCAAGCGTGGCAAACAGGCTTGTCTTGCCAACGCCGTTACGTCCGAGCACCGCGAAACGCGAACCGGCGGGAACGGAGAGCGACAGACCCTCGATGACACGGGTGGGGCCGTAACCGGCGGTCAGGTTGGCGATTTCAAGCGGCGCTGCGGGCATTGGCGTAACTTCCGAGATAGGCTTGGCGGACTTCTGCGTTGCTGGTGACCTCGCCAGGCGAACCGTCGAATATGACGGCGCCTGCGGCGAGCACGACCACACGTCTGGCGAAACGGAAGACCAGATCCATGTCGTGTTCGATCATCAATATGGCGAGGTCGGCGGGCAGGCGATCGAGCGCCTGTTCGATACGCGCCGTTTCCGTCGAGGGAACGCCGGCGGCAGGTTCATCAAGCAGCAGGATTTTGGGCCTGAGCGCCATGGCAAGCGCGATCTCGATGAGCCGCTGCTGGCCATAGGCAATTTCACGGACGCGGGTTTCGGCGATGGCAAGAAGGCCAAGCGTTCCGAGAATGTCGCGTGCCTCGCTCATCACCGTTGGCATGGCGCGGTAACGGCCGAAAATCCGGCCCGTCCTGCCTTCCCTTTGCAGGATGGCGAGTGCGACATGTTCCTCCGGCGTCATGTCCTGGAACAGCCGCGTCACCTGAAACGAGCGGACAAGTCCGCGCTTCACGCGCTGACTGGCGCTGAGCCCCGTCACGTCTTCTCCGGCAATCCGCACGGTTCCGGCGGATGGCTTGATGTTTCCGGTAACGAGGTTGACGAAGGTGGTCTTGCCGGCGCCGTTGGGCCCGATCAGCACGGTGCGATCGCCGGGCGAAAGCGACAGCGAGACATTGTTGGTAACGACGAGACCGCCGAAATTTTTCTGCAGTCCGGAAACTTCGAAAATGGCGCTCATTTGCGATCTCCCCGCAGGCGCGCGATGATCTGTTCGCCCGCGCCATAAAGGCCGCGCGGCGCAAACAGCACGACGGCGATCAGAAGCAGGCCTACGATTGTGAGCCAGTGGAACGGATTGGCGGCGGAAACGACGTCTTCGAACCACATGAAGGTGACGGTGCCGATCAGCGCGCCATAAAGCGAGCCCGCGCCACCGAGAACCAGCATGACCAGCGCTTCGGCAGACAGCGTGAAGCTGAGGCTGTCGAGGCCGACCACCTGCGTGGAGATGGCGTTCAGCGCGCCGCCGATTCCGGCGACGATGCCTGATATCACGAACATCTTCAAAATCGTGCCATTGACCGAACCGCCCATGGCCTGAATGCGGATGCTGTCCTGCTTGACGCCGCGACACAGCATGCCGAAGGGCGAATTGACGACGACGCGAAGTGCCAGAAAAACCAGAAGCAGCAGGCAGACGCCGTAGATATAGGCGGTGCGGCCGTAAAGATCGAATTCGAAGGTGCCGAACAGCGCATCGGGCGAGACGCCGGCAAGCCCGTCGCTGCCGCCCGTCCAGTCCGACGCCTTGTTGGCCGCCTCATGGAAAAGATGGACGACGGCGATGGACAGCACCAGTTGCGGCAGGCCGTGCGCGCGCAACAGAATGGTGCCGGACAGCAATCCCGCGATGCCGCCCACTGCTGCGCCGATGAGGGTCATGAGAAGCGGGTCGGTGATACCGTAGTGGGCAGCGGCAATGCCGGCGGCATAGGCGCCGGCACCGAACAGGGCCGCATGGCCAAGTGTCGCCACGCCGCAATAGCCGGTAACGAGATCGATGGAGAGCACGAGAAGCGCTATCGCGATGATACGCGTCAACAGCGCCAGATTATCCGGGAACAGGAAGTAACCGGCGATGGCGGCGATGATGATGAGCAGCGGACCGCCAATCGCGCGCAGGGGCGAGCGGGCCTTCGGCGGTTTTGCCGTTTCAGTGAGGTCGTTCATGAGCACCGCCATCTCATTTCGCCCTTCCAAGAAGGCCGCGCGGAAACAGCGTGATGATCACGATGACCGCCAGATAGAAGAAGAATTCGCCGTATTCGGGGGCAAGATACCGCCCGGTCGTATCGATGGCGCCGAGCAGCAGACAGGCAATCAGCGCGCCGGGGATCGAGCCTGCGCCGCCGACGGATACGACCACCAGGAAGGTGACCATGTAGCGCAGCGCATAATAGGGTTCGACCGGCAGCAATTCTGCGCCGATGACGCCGCCCATGGCGGCAAGGCCGACGGCGATGGCGAAGCTTACGGCATAGATGATTTCGGTGCGCACGCCGAGGGCTGCTGCCATGGCCGCATTGTCCACCGCTGCCCGCAACTTGATGCCGAAGGCGGTCTTTTCGAACGTGAACCAAAGTGCCGCCGCCACCACGAGGCCAGCGACGATGGCGAAGATGCGGTGGGTGGCGATGGTGCGAAACCCGAGATCGGTGGGACCGGCCAGTTCCTGCGGCAGCGGAATGGTTTTGAGTGTTGGCCCGAACACGAAATTGGCGATGCCGATGATGCAGAAGGTGATGCCGATGGTCATCAGCACCTGCGTCAGTTCCGGTGCGCCGTAGATGCGCCGGTAGAGAAACCGTTCAAGCGGTATGGCGATCACGATGGTGCCGACAATCGCAACGAGGATTGCCGCCGCGTAACCAAGGCCGAGGCCATGGGCGGCATAGGAGGCGAGATACCCGCCGATCATGGCGAAGGCGCCGTGGGCGAGATTGACCACACGCATCAGCCCCATTGTCACGGATAGGCCGATGGAGATGATGAAAAGCACCATGCCATAGGCAAGCGCATCGACAAGGATGCTGAAGACCGTCTGCATGTTCGAAAGCTCCTCCCGATGCGATTGCGCGCTTGCCGGAGCCGCCCACAAAAGGCGGCGCCGGTCATTTCCGTCTCAATGCTTACTTGGCGGCGGCAAGGCCCGGATCGCCCTGTTTTTCGAAAGTCTGGACTTCCTTGTTGTAATAATTGCCGTCATCGCCCTTGGAGACTTCGCGCAGATAGATGTTCTGCGTGATGTGGCGGCTCTGCGGATCGATGCTGACAGGGCCGCGCGGGCTTGTCCAGGAAAGACCCTTCACCGCCTCGACAGCCTTTTCCGCATCCTGTTTGCCGCCGGTCGCCTCGATCATCTTGGTGATGACATACATGCCGTCAAACGCGCCGACTGCGGGGAAGGACAGTTCCTTCTGATTGCCAATGGCCTTGGTTGCGGCCTCCACGAAGGTCTTGTTTTCGGGTGAATCGTGGGAGACGGCATAGTGGAAGGTAGTCTGCATGCCGAGTGCTGCTTCGCCAAGGGCCGGCAGATCCGATTCCTGTGTAAGATCGCCCGGCGCGAAAAGCTTGATGCCTGATGATTTCAGGCCGTTGTCGTTGAAGGCCTTCACGAAGCCGAGCGTCGTCGGGCCGGAGGGCAGGAAGGCGAAGACGCCTTGTGCGCCGGAATCCTTCACGCGCTGCATGATGGGGCTGAAATCATTGGTGGAAAGCGGCATGCGAATGCTTTCCACAACTTCGCCGCCAGCGGCGGTGAAGGCTGCCTTGAAGGCGTTCTCCGCGTCAACGCCCGGGCCGTAATCGCTGACCAGCGAAATGACCTTCTTGACGCCGCCATCGAAAGCCACCTTGGCGATGGGCGTAGATGTCTGCCATGTCGTGAACGAGGTGCGCACCACATAGGGGCTTTTGGTAACGATGGCCGATGTGGCCGCATTCATGATGACCATGGGCACATTGCCCTGTTTCAGAAGCGGCGTAACCGCCATGGCGTCGGGCGTAAAATAGAAGCCGGCGAGATATTGCACGCCTTCCTTTACAACCAGCTCCTGCGCCAACGCCTTGGATTGCGCCGGATCGGCCTGCGGCACATCGCGGTAGACGACTTCGACAGTGTCATTGCCCACCTTGTTGCCGTGAAGCGAAAACCAGGCGTCTATGCCAGCCTTGAAGTTCTTGCCCTGCAGCGCGAAGGGGCCGGAGAACGGGCCGACCACGCCGACCTTGATCGTCTCGGCATAGGCAACGGAACTGAAGCAGATGGCCGCGATTGCGGCGGTGATCCGTAATTTCATGATTTCCTCCCAATTGATCCGTGGCTCCCTCCACCGATCCAGCCAGTCAAACTGGTAAGTGCGATGGCCAAAGTAAAATGAAAAAAAGGGGGCAATAAATAACCTGATGGTTATGGATCGCCGCCTTATCCGGTTCTGCCCGATATTGGATCATACAATAGGGATAGTCTGGCGATTCTCAATTGCCGCAGCCGCTGCAGCCATCACGAATGGTCCCGTTTCAGCATGCTGCTTCCAAATGCCGCCGTTATGAAAAATGCCCTGCGCCACGCGGCCGGAAAATGACGATAATATGCACGTAATCCCGGTGCCTTAACCAGTTCTAAGGGGATTGTCCGTAGTCTCCCGAAGCATATTTTGAATTTCATTTGGTGTCTTGATGGGCGAATATCAGAATAAAGCCGTTGATCTTATGCGGAATCGCGTTGGCGACAGTATACTCAACAACAAGATCGAGCGCCGCGAAGCTTTTCTCCGCAAGGCGCTGGCGCTGTATCACGTCATGGGCGGCGCGGCGGATGGCATGCGCGCCGCGGTGGAAGATGTTGTGCACCTGCCGAAGCCGAGCGTCGATGTCGCCGTTGGCGACGTGATGCATGAACTGGCAGCAATCGGTCACGTCGCCGATCTCGATATTATCCAGGCCGGATATAACAAACTTGATGCCGCCAATCTGCATATTTTGAGCAAGGGCAAGCGGCTTTTGCAGAAGCAGCAGGAAAAGAAGCTTGCCGCCACGGCTGAGAAGTAAGCCGTACAAGGGCAACTGAGGGTGATGACAAAGCTCCCTCACACCCGGCGTCATCGCTGGATTGCCCCAAGGATCCAATCACGTCCAACTAGACCAAGACGTTGCAGCTGCTCCGGACAAGCCCAAGCATGACGGACGAGGGCTTCGGGACTTCGTCATCATTCTGATGCCCCCAATCGGGGGCGCTTCGAAATCAGGCAACGTCCGCGACGAAAATATCCTGCCAGGCGTCGTAAGCTGAAAGAACCGTTTCCATCTGCGCGGTGTGGCCGGTGATGAAGTCATCGCCGTAGATCGTCTCATCAGGATATTCGGTAATCAGCGTCATCGGCACTGTGTGGCGGTCGTCGATGGACGACAGGCACGGGAAACCGTTGATGATGCGGAAACCGGTTTCACCGGCGTGAATCTCATAAAGCGCGATCTGGCGGTTGTTGTAATCCAGCAGGCCCGGAATGGCGCCGAGATGGCGGGTAACCCGGTCGAGCAGGGCTTCCGCCTGCTTTTCCCAATCCGCATGGTGGCGGATGATGAGGAAGAAACCCTTCGGCAGCGTCCACATGGCGAAATTGCGCGGCACATAACCGGAAAGCGGACGGGTCCATTCGTGCGAGGGATAACCGTGCAGGTTCACATGCAGGCTCGCGCCGCTCATCTCGTGCGCGCTGAAACGGATTGCCTTCTCGTTGAGATGGACGCCCGAATTTTCCCGCGTGCGATATTCGAGATCGTCGCCGAGCGCCGTGTACCGCGCCGCATGGTGCATATGGCGTGGATTGTCGGCGCGCAGCCGCTGGTGCAGGGCATAACCATCGGGGTTTTCCAGCGGCGAAATGGTGAAATGCGCGCCCTGTCTTTCCGCAAGTTTGCGGGCGGCGCGGACGGCGCCAACGATGCCGGTGGTTTCATTGGGATGCTGGCCGCCGCTGATCATCACGGCAGCATCGCTGCCCGCGACATAACGGGCGGCAAGAACGCGGCCCGACCGCGAGCGGGCCTCGAACGCCTCGCCGCCGATCTCGGCAAGCATACGCGCGATCTGACCCGCCGCCACCGGTTCGCGGGCCTCGTCGATCCGCTGTTCGCCGCCATCCAAGAAAGTGGTGGTGAGTGCACGGGTCTCGATACGGACCGAAACGTCGCCGTTGCTTTTGACGACTTCCGGAACGATCTGGCCGGGTTTCAGGCCGCGGTCGCCCAGCGGCCGGCCGGACTTCTTCTGGAAGAATTCCAGGAGGGAGAAATAGAAATCCTCGTGCAGCGCTTCACGCAGGCTGACCACCTCGTCCCCGACCGGCAGCGCCATGTCTTCGGACGGGTGCGTGACGCGGATGTTCAATTCCTCGAAATAGGGTTCCTCATCGCCCCAGCCGTGGTTGGCGACGGCATTGATTGCCGCTTCGAAAAGCTGCTCGTAATCCGTCTCCAGCCGCTCGCCCGTAGCGTCACCGGCCGGACGGAACCAGCCGGTTGGCGAGACATTGGTTTCGCCGACGATATCGGTATGAACCCGGTTGGGAGCGAGAACCTTCAGGGTTTCCTTCTTGCCGTTGCGGCTCAGCGTAACGTCATAATGAAGTGCGTCGTCGTCGCGGGCGATAAAATCGATCTTGGCGTCGCCGGCTAGTGCCGCCAGCGGATAGGCCTCCAGCCGGAAACGATTGGCGGGTGCATTGGCGTGCACCGGGTAATGCACCTCGATGGCATCGACGCCACCAAGATTGATCTCTTCCAGAAAGGTGAAGAGAAGCGGCTTGTAGGCGCTGCGGATGCGGGCACTGACGCCTTTTTTCTTCAGCCTTTCTTCGGCTTCGCGGCGGCTTTTGGCGTCATCGAACGTCCATGCCTCAAAGGACTGGCCGGGCGCGGCATTGGCGAGAAGCACATCCAGAGTACGCTTGAAGGTCTGGTCGAAAATCTGGCTCATCACGATCACCTTGAGGTTCTGCCGGTGGGGTCGAGGCTGTCGCGCAGCCAGTCACCGAGAAGGTTGAGGCCAAGCACGGTCAGAAGGATGGCAAGACCGGGGAAGACGCTGACCCACCATGCCGTTTGCAGATAGGTGCGGCCATCCGCCAGCATGCCGCCCCAGCTCGGAATGGTCGGATCGACACCGAGGCCGAGGAAGGTGAGGCTGCTTTCCAGAAGGATGTTGTTGGCGACGTTGAGCGTCATCAGCACGATGACCGGGCCGATCAGGTTCGGCAGAAGGTGCTGGAGGATGATGCGCCAGTCCTTCACGCCAATGGCGCGGGCGGACAGGATGAATTCCCGTTCGCGCAGCGTCAGCACCGAGCCGCGCACCAGACGGGCATATTGTACCCATTGCGAGACGATCAGGAGGATGATGGTGTTGGTGAGGCTACCGCCAACAATTGCGATGAAGGTGATGGCCAAGAGAATGAAGGGCATGGCGAGCTGTATATCGGCAAAGCGCATGACCAGCATGTCCCAGAAGCCGCGATAATAACCGGCGACCAGGCCGACGATCACGCCGAAGACCACGGCCCCGATGACCGAGGTGAAACCGACGAGCAGCGAAATCTTGCCGCCGGCCACGACACGGGCCAGTACGTCACGGCCGAGCGGATCGGTGCCGAGCGGATGGGCGGCGCTAGTGAAGGGCTTGGCAAGGCGCGCCATCAGGTCGATCTTTTCGGCACCGCCCGGAAACAGCACGTCGGAAAGAAGAACGGCAAGGCAGATGACGACGGTAAGCAGGGCGCCGAGGATGAATTCGAGATTGTTGAAGCGCGACAGGCGCGAGGTTTTGGCAGCCATCGTCAATTACTCCGTGCGGATGCGCGGATCGACCAGCCCGTAGGCGATATCGACCAGAAGGTTGATGCCGACGATCATCAGCGACAGCACGGTGATGACGGCCTGAAGCACGGGATAGTCGCGCGCGCCCACCGCATCGAAGGCGAGCGTGCCGAGACCCGGCCAGTTGAAGACGCGCTCGATGACGACGATGCCGCCGAGAAGTCCGCCGAATTGCAGGCCGAAATAGGTAATCAGCGGAATGGCGCAGTTACGCAGCGCATGCTTGTAAAGCACCTTGTTTTCGCTGAGGCCCTTGGCGCGCGCCACCATGACATATTGCGAGCGCAGCGTATCGAGCATCGCCGTGCGCACCAGGCGCACATTGGTCGCCGTCAGGATAACGCCCATGGTGACCGATGGCATGATGTAGCTTGCAAAGCCGCCCATGCCGCTTGGCGGCAGCCAGCCGAGCGTGATGGAGAAAAGCAGCACCAGCATGGTGGCCAGCCAGAAATTGGGGAATGACAGGCCGACGAGCGAGAAGATACGGATCACCTGATCGGCCGTCTTGCCGCGCGAGGTCGCGGCCTTGATGCCGAGCGGAATGGAAAGCGCAATCGACACCGCCATGGAGATGAAGGCGAGAAGCAGCGTGGCGGGCAGGGCATCGGCGATGAGCCGCGATACCGGCGTGCTGCCGGTGAAGCTGCGGCCGAAATCGAGCGTAACCAGGCCTTTCAGGAAGCTGAAATATTGCACGAAGAACGGCCGGTCGGTTCCAAGCGCCGCACGAATGCGCGCCAGATCGTCTTCCGTCATGCTGCCGCCGCCCTGGAACATGGTGACAGCCGGATCGCCCGTCAGGCGGATGGCGAAGGAAACGAGAAGGGTGATGGCGATGACGACGAAAATCGCCTGCAGCAATCGCTTGATGAGGAAACCGGCCACGTTTTTTACCTTGAAGAGGGACCCGACCTTGCCCGCGGGATGGCGGGCAAGGCGCTTTTAGGGAGGATAAGCCTGATTATTCGACGGTGACGTCGGTCAGCTTCAGGCGGTTATCCGGCGGTGCCACGAAACCCTTGACCCGCTTGTTGATGCCGTAAATGGCATTGGTGTTGTAAAGCGGAATTTCCAGCGCGCGCTCGGCGGCATAGGCGCCGACTTGCTTGAGGATCTTTTCGCGCTCGGCTCGGTCAGTCAGCGGGCGCTGCGATTCCAGCAGCTTGTCCAGCTTCTCGTCCTTGTCGTAAGGATTCCACTTTTCACCCGAGTGGTACATGGAATAGGCCGTGTTGTCGTAATCGAAGGTCCAGCCGCCCCACTTCTGCTGGAACATCGCGCCGGTCTTGCCCTGCGGGATGATGTCGTTCAGGAGCACGTTGGTCTCATAGGGCTTGATGGTGGCGGTGATGCCGACCATGGACAGATAGCTGGAGATGACCTGCGCGACTTCGTTCATCGTCGCATCATTGCCTCTGATATCGATCTGCAGCGCCGCACCCGGCTTGACGCCGGCTTCCGCGAGCAGCTTCTTTGCGCCTTCCGGATCATAAGGCAGCGGCTTCAGATCGGCGTCGTAGCCGAAGGACAGCGCGCTCTGGAAGCTGGCGATTTCCGAGGCCTGACCGGCAAGGATCGACTTGACGATCGTGCCGCGATCAACGGCCATGATGATGGCCTTGCGCACCTTGGGATCAGCGGTGATGCCGTCACGAGTGTTGAAACGCAGCGCATCCACCGTCGGGCCTGGAACGCTGACGATCTCCAGCTTGGAATCGCCTTCGATGACCGGGATCATGCCGATCGGGATGGTGGGCGGAATGACGAGATCGACGCGGCCGGCCTGCAATTCGGCAACTGCGGTCGCCGGCTCGGCGATGAAGCGGAATTCCAGTTCGGAGAGCTTTGGTGCGCCGCCCCAGTAATCCGGGTTGGCTTCCAGCTTGATGTTGGTCTTCGGCGCATAGGAGACGAATTTGAACGCGCCGGTGCCGACCGGGTTGAGGTTAAAGTTGTCCTCACCCTTTTCCTGAATGTATTTCGGCGGAACGATCATGCCGCCATAACCGGCAAGCTTGGTCAGAAGCACCGGATCGGGCGCCTTGAGCTTCATGTCGACGGTGTAGTCGTCGATGACGTCGACGCTTTCGATGGCGACATAGTTGGAGCGCTGCGGGCCCTTGGCACCCTGTTCGCCGAGAAGGCGCTCGAAGGTGAACTTGACGGCGGCGGCGTTGAAGGGCTCGCCATTATGGAACTTGACGTTCTGGCGCAGCTTGAAGCGGATGCGCTTGCCTTCATCCAGCTCTTCCCAGGATTCGGCAAGGCCGGGCACAAGTTTCAGGTCCGGACCGCGATAGGTCAGGCCATCGAAGATGTTGGTGGCGACAGCTGCCCATTGCACCAGGAAGGTGTCGATCGGATCCCAGCTGCCGGGGTCCTGCGGGCTGGAAATGGTCATCTTGCCAGCGGCGAAAGCCGGCGCTGCGGTGAAGGCCGTGCCGGCCAGCGCAAGCGCGACGAACGTTGCCGTCATCCCCTTTTTGATTTTTGTCATCTACCTGTTCCTCTTCAGATGGTTACGGTTTTGGTTATTGTTCAGGCACTCTTCGCGATGAAGTGGCCTGGATTGATTTCCTCATGGGCGAGAATGGCGGGCTCATCGCCGACGCGGCGCACGGGATTGGGAATTTCGCCCTCGATCATGGCGATGCGGCGCTCGATCAGGGGATCGGCAACCGGCACTGCGGAAAGCAGCCGGCGCGTATAATCATGCGTGGGCGTTTCGAAGACCTGCTGGCGGCTGCCCATTTCCATGATCTGGCCGAGATAAAGCACCGCGACGCGGTGGCTCATCTTTTCCACCACCGCCATGTCATGGCTGATGAACAGGTAAGCAAGACCACGTTCCGCTTGCAAATCCATGAACAGATTGATGATCTGCGCCTGGATGGAGACATCGAGCGCCGACAGCGCTTCGTCGGCGATAATGAGCTTAGGATCGGAGGCGAGCGCGCGGGCAATGCAGACACGCTGCCGCTGGCCGCCCGAAAACTCGTGCGGATACCGCGATGCATGTTCCGAACTCAGACCCACCCGTTCCAGCAGCTCATCCACCCGGCGGCGCACCGCCTTGGCATCGTTGATCAGGCTGTGGGTGTTGATTGGTTCGGCGATCGAGAAGCCTACCGTCTTGCGCGGATCGAGCGAGGCGAAGGGGTCCTGGAAGATATATTGCACTTCCTGCCGCATGCGGAAACGTTCCGCCGCCGACATCTCAGAATAGCTGCGGCCGTTGAAGGATATTTCGCCTGATACCGCCGATTGCAGCTGCTGGATTGTGCGGCCGATGGTGGATTTGCCCGAACCGGATTCACCGACCAGCGCCAGTGTCTCCCCGGCGTGGATGTCGAAGCTGACCTTCTGCACGGCGCTGCAACGGTGCGTCGCCTTGCCGAACAGGTTCTTGCGAATATCGAAGCGAACGAACAGGTCGCGAACCGAAAGCAGCGGCTTCTCATCGTATTTTGCGGTGTTCTGCACCCGTTCCTCGCCCACCACGACCGGCTGGCCATCCTGCAGGACGGTGAGCGGAAGGCGCTTGGGAAACTCTTCGCCGGTCATGCTGCCGAGGCGCGGAACGGCGGAAAGCAGCGCCCGCGTATAGGGATGCTGCGGATTGGCGAAGATGTCCTTGACCGGGCCTTCCTCAACCTTCCTGCCCTTCCACATGACGACGACGTCATCGGCCATTTCCGCCACCACGCCCATGTCATGGGTGATGAAGACCATGCCCATGCCGAGTTTCTTTTGCAGTTCGCGCATGATGTTGAGGATCTGCGCCTGAATGGTGACATCAAGTGCCGTCGTCGGTTCGTCGGCGATCAGCAGCTTCGGCCGACAGGCAAGCGCCATGGCAATCATCACGCGCTGGCGCATGCCGCCGGAAAGCTGATGCGGATAACGGTGCAGAAGCTCGGCCGCATCCGGCAATCGCACCATGTCGAGCAACTTTTTTGCCTCGGCCATGGCCGCCGCCTTGCCCATTTTCTCGTGCAGGACAAGCACTTCGCAGATCTGGTCACCGATGGTGAAGACCGGGTTCAGCGACGTCATCGGCTCCTGGAAGATCATGGCGATCTCCTTGCCGCGGATCGACCGCATTTCCTTCTGCGATGCCTTCAGCAGATCCTTGCCTTCGAACCTGATGCGACCGGCGGGGTAAGTCGCGCCCATCATATCCGCAAGACGCATGGTCGAGAGCGACGTGACCGATTTGCCCGATCCGGATTCGCCGACGATCGCCACCGTCCTGCCGGCTTCCACGGCAAAGGAAATATCGTCCACGACGCGGCTGTCGCCGAACTCAACGCTCAGGTTTTCAACCGAGAGGAGGGCGTTGCGGTTTGCGGCAGTCATATCAGCGTCTCCGGCTTGGCATGCGCGGCAATGCCGGCGCGGCCATCTGAAATAGTGAGGGGGCAAGGGCGTGGGGCAGGCGCGCGGGATGAAACGCTATGCCGGAGGATGGGAGTGTCAAAAAGAAAGCGCATGGCGTTTCAGGCGCGATGTAGATTGGCTGCTGCCGGTCGATACGGGAATTGCGACCTGGTCGAAGTGCTACGGGCGACCTCACCGGTGCCGGTAAAATGCCTGTTGCCAGTCTCAGAATCGATGATGCGCATGAACTTGTATTCCCCACCCCTTGTTTTACAAAAAAGCTAACAAAACAGGACAATCATGTCCAGAGTGTTGAACAATTTTTGTATACTGCTCTACAAATACGCAAGTGCATTTATTTTGGGCGCGGGTGTGCCGAATGGCCGGACCCCGATTAAGGGATGTTTTTAGTCTGTATTGAGGATGTATCGATTTCAGTGGTTGCGGGTGCCGCTGCGCGTGATACAGGCCGGACGAAGACCATTGAAAAAGGATACCGGGTATGACGAATAGAACGGGTGCGGTCAGGCTATCCGGCTTCCTGCGTTGCGCATCGGTGCAGGATGTCCAACTTGTGGAAAGCCATCTACCCGATCACATTCGCCTGACCAGAGCGGAGCCGGGCTGTATTTCCTTTGAGGTATCGCAGACCGAAGACCCCCTGATCTGGAGGGTGGAAGAGCTTTTTGTGGACCGCGCTGCTTTCGATTTTCATCAGCAGCGCACGCGCGCATCTAAGTGGTTTGTTGCCACCTCCGCCATTCCACGGGACTATGAGATAGTGACGCTGGCGTAAATAAAGACAGGCCGCAGCGGCATTCCTGCCGGCTGCGGCCTGTTTGGATTTTTGGAGCACCAGTGGACTGGTGTCTGCGCCTATTCCTTCGGCATGCCGATCGGTGGCGCAAGACGCCGCTGCGCAGCGATGCGGAAGGGGGCGTTCATCGCGCCATATCCGCCGTAGGCACCGCGCCTTTCGACGATTTCGAAGAAGAACCCTTCGCCGAAGGTGCGGCTGTATATCTGGAAATATTCGCCGTTGTCGTCCCGGTCGTAGAGGATGCTTGCTTCCCGGAGTGCGTCGGAGAATTCCGGTTCCAGCCCGAAGCGGGCCTCCAGATCGTCATAATAATTGCGCGAGATCGGCAGGGCGTGAAAGCCGCGCGCATGCAGAGCCTTGGCGGTGGCGAAGATATCGTCCGTGGCGAAGGCGATGTGCTGGATGCTGGTGCCGAAACCCTCCGCCAGAAATTTGCCGGCAAAGGTCTTTCGGTTGTCGGCGCCGTTCATGGTCAGGCGGAAACGCGGGGAGGGCACGCTTTCTATGGCCTGGCTGCGCACCAGACCGCCGGGATCGACCACATCCACCATCGGCGTGCGGCGCGTTGAAAACAGCGATGTGTAAAACAGAAGCCAGGTCAGCATTTCATCGTAATGCGTTGTTTGCGCAAGATGGTCGATGCGGGTCAGTCCGGTATTGCCTGCCGGTGCCGTCGCATCGACCGGTGCGAATTCATTGTCCCAGATGGAGGCGAGCGCCGTGGACCCGTCGAGGAAATAGATGACGCCATTGCCCACGCCCTGAATGGCTGGAACCGCGACTTCGCCGGATTTGCGCGGTTCGGCGAATGTCGGCGCGCCCAGCGCTGCCGCACGCGCAAGCGCTGCCTGCGCATCATCGACCTTCAGGCCGAATGCATAGGCATTGGTGCCGTGGATGGAGTAGGATGCACCGGCGAAACTCTCACCGGTACCGCCGGTATTGATGACGATGCGAATGTCGCCCTGCGTATAGAGATCGACATCGCGATTGCGGTGCCTCGCGGTTTTATCAAAACCGAGTGTGGCGAGCAGCGCTTCCAGATTGGCCTTTTCCTCCGGTGCCGTTGTGAACTCGACAAACTCCACGCCTTCCGTCTGCACCCGCTCAGGCATGGCGGGCGCCTCGATGCGGATGTCGGGCTCCAGACGGCGCACCTGATCCATAAGGTTGATGAGCGAACGATGGCCGTCCTCAGCCAGCAGGCGCGCCGAGCCACCGCGGAACTGGTCGTTGAAGATTTCGAGCGACAGCGGGCCGCTATAACCGGTTGCGGCGACAGCGCGCATGAAATCCACCACCGGCAGATCGCCTTCGCCGGGCATGTTGCGGAAATGGCGGCTCCAGTACAACAGGTCCATGTCGATCAGCGGTGCGTCGGCCAATTGCACGATGAAGATCTTGTCGCCGGGAATGGAGCGGATCGAGTTGGGATCGATCTTGCGCGACAGCGTGTGGAAGCTGTCGAGGATGATACCGACATTGGGGTGATCGGCGCGGCGCACCACTTCCCACGCATCGCGATGATCGCTGATGTGCCGGCCCCAGGCCAGGGCCTCGTAACCCACGCGAACGCCATGCCTGGACGCAAGCTCACCAAGCTCGTGGAAATCGGCGGCGGCGCGGTCTATGCCACCCAGCGACACCGGCGAGACATTCGAGCAGATCAGCATCAGATCGGTCCCGAGTTCGCCCATGATGTCGAATTTACGCCCTGCGCGCTCGAAGGCGCGGGCGCGGTGCGGTTCCGGCATGCCTTCGAAATCGCGGAACGGCTGGAAAAGCGTGATATCCAGCCCATGATCTGCCGCAAGGGCCTTAACCTCGCGCGGCGAGGCGTCGTAGGTCAGGAAATCGTTCTCGAAAATCTCCACACCAGTGAAACCGGCTTTCGCAATGGCCGCCAGTTTCTCCGGGAATTCGCCGCTGATGGAGACGGTGGCGATGGAAGTACGCATTGGCACGCCCTGTTTGCCTGTGTCATAGCTCGCCATATTGCGTTCCTTTTCAGCGTTATGTACTAATTGGTTAATAATAGGGGTGCGGCGGCAAGCCGTATACCCTGCTGATGGATGGATCATGACAAAAAGCGCAACTTCGAACGGCACCAGCGAAACCCGGCAGGCGAAGCGCGATCCGGAAGGCGTGCGCCGAGACATTCTTTCCGTTGCGATGGAGGAGTTTTCGCAAAACGGCCTGTCGGGGGCGCGCATCGACGAGATCGCCGCCCGCACGCGCACGTCCAAGCGGATGATCTATTATTATTTTACCGACAAGGAAGGGCTTTACCAGCGCGTTCTTGAAGAAGCCTATGCCAAGGTGCGTGGCGGCGAGAGCGATCTCGAGCTTGACGGTCTGGAGCCGGTTGCGGCGCTCGAAAAGCTCTGTCGGTTCACCTTCGATCACCATCGCCGCAACCCGGCTTTCATCCGCATGGTGATGATCGAGAACATTCATCACGGCCGGCACATGCAATCGTCCGGAACGATCCGCCAGCTCAACCGGCCGGCCATCGATGCCCTGGAAAGCGTGCTGCTGCGCGGCCAGAAGAGTGGCATTTTCCGCAACGGCATCAACGCGCTGGAACTGCACTGGCAGATCAGCGCGCTGTCCTTTTTCAACGTCTCGAACGTCGCAACCTTCTCGTTCATCTTCGGCGACGGGCTGTTTACCGAGAAGGGTCAGCAAACATTGTCGCATCACGTCAGCGACATGGTGTTGCGATATGTGCTGAGCCCGGACCATATCACGAAGATCGGGAAAGACGGCCGATGAGGTGGCTGAGCGCCACCCCGTAACCTTCGATGCCGAGACCGGCGATCACGCCTTCGGCGCGCGTCGAGATATAGGAATGGTGGCGGAAGATCTCCCGTTTGTGGATGTTGGAAATGTGAACCTCGATCACCGGTGCCTCGAAGGTATTGAGTGCATCGAGGATCGCCACCGAGGTATGGGTAAAGGCACCGGGATTGATGACGATGCCTGCCGATGTGCCGCGCGCCGCATGGATCCAGTCTATCAGCTCGTATTCCCGGTTGCTCTGGGCAAAGAATATCTCGTGGCCCGCCGCCTCGGCAATCGCGCGGCAATTGGCCTCCACATCGGCCATCGTCTCGTAGCCGTAGATTTCCGGCTGGCGTTGGCCGAGCAGGTTGAGGTTCGGTCCGTTAAGTATGGTGAAAAGGCTCACGCCACACCCTCTTTCGTGCAAATTTCGGTAAAATGTGCCGTCATGCGCTCTGCATCAGGTTCACGGCCGCAGAACAGCCGAAACGCGCCAACAGCCTGAAACACCGTCATGCCGCCGCCGGGCAGGGTGCGACAGCCTTTTTGGGCCGCCGTCGCCAGAAGCTCGGTCACCAGCGGCATATAAACGATATCGGCCACCCAGTGCCGTTGTTCAAGGAGGTCGGCCTTGACCGGCATGCCGGGATGGGCGGGCATGCCCATCGGTGTGGCGTGGATCAACCCATCCGCGAAGGGCAGGGAATCTGCCGGGTCTTTCACGGCAAAGGCGTGGCCTTCGCCAAAACGGGCGTTGAGTTCGGCAGCCAGATGCTCGGCGCGGCTGAAATCGCGGTCGCAGATATCGAGATGGGTAATGCCGAGTTTCAGCGCCGCATGGGCCACCGCAACGCCTGCACCACCAGCACCGACCAGCAGCGCCCGGTCGCGTTTCGCATCCGGCAGGCCGCGCATGAAGCTTTCGTAAAATCCGTACCAGTCCGTATTGTGCCCAATGCGACGTCCGTCCTTGAAGACGACGGTGTTGACCGCGCCGAGCATGCGGGCATCATCAGACAATTCATGCAGGTGCGGAAGCACTGCCTGCTTGAAGGGATGGGTAATGTTGGTGCCGGCAAAGCCGCGCGATTCCAGCTCATTGAGCAGATCGGGAAGCGCGCTTTCCGGCAGCTTGCGCGCCACGACATCGACAAGCTCATAGGAATAATCGAGGCCGTGGGCAGCCCCTTCGCGCATGTGCAGCGCGGGAGATTTGGAAAGCTGGATGTCGGCGCCAATCAGGCCGACCTTGAAGGATTTGGTGTCTGTCATGATCAGGTCATCGCTCATCGAACGTGGTGGGAGAGGCGGGGGTCATCCCCGCCTGCCTGTCGGCTCCGGGTGAGCCTTAGTGATGGGCGAGAATTTCGCCGAGGAACGTGCGGGTACGCTGATGCTTGGGATCGCGGAAGAACTCGTCCGGCGGGCCTTCCTCGATGATTTCGCCTTCCGACATGAAGACCACACGGTCGGCAACCTGCCGGGCAAAGCCCATTTCATGGGTCACGCAGATCATCGTCATGCCGTCGCGGGCAAGGCCGATCATCGTGTCGAGCACTTCCTTGACCATTTCGGGATCAAGCGCCGAAGTCGGCTCATCGAACAGCATGGCTTTCGGCTCCATGCAGAGCGCACGGGCAATAGCTGCGCGTTGCTGCTGGCCGCCGGAAAGCTGCGCCGGATATTTATCGGCCTGATTGAGAATGCGCACGCGCTCCAGATATTTGCGCGCGGTCGCTTCCGCATCGGCTTTCGACAGGCCCTTCACCCGCATGGGCGCCAGGGTGCAGTTTTCCATGATGGTCTTGTGCGGGAAGAGATTGAAGCTCTGGAACACCATGCCCACTTCACGGCGAACGGCATCGATGGCGCGGGTCGAATCCGAAAGCGTGGTTCCTTCGACCGTGATCTTGCCCTCCTGGATTTCTTCCAGATGGTTGATGCAGCGGATAAGGGTGGATTTTCCTGAACCGGACGGGCCGCAAAGAACGATTTTTTCGCCTTTGCGAACCGTCATGTTGACGCCTTTCAGCGCATGGAAGGCTCCATACCACTTTCCAACCCCTTCAAGGGCGATCAGCGGAGCCTGTGCGGCGGAGGATTGCGACATGGAACTTTCCTTCATGCTGCGAAGCAGCGTTAGTTAACGGTGTAGGGAATGTCAGGAAGCGAGGCCGGGAAGTCCGGAACCGGGCGCTTCATCCATTTGGCATAGACTTTTGCGAGCTCGCCATTGGCCTTGGCTTTGTCGAGCCAAGCGTTGAGTGCCTCGTTCCAGTCCTTTTCACCGGGGCGCGTGGCGGCGCTGTTGTAGAGGGTCACGAGGTCGAACTTCACCTCGTAATCCTTGCCGCCAGCCGCTGCGAGACGGTCACCATAAAACTGGTTGCCGCCGATTGCCTCGATCTGGCCCGACAGGATCGCCTGAATGGTGGCGGCGTCATCGTCGAAACGCAGAATTTTTGCCTTGGTGCCGGCACCTGCGGTCAAAGCCGTGTCCATCGGACTTGATTTCGGCGCGCCGACGGTCATTCCCGTGAGATCGTCGAAGTTGGCGATCTTCTTGTCCTTGGTGGCATAGACCGACATGACGTTATGCGCGTAAGGCTGCGCATATTGTACGTTTTTCGCGCGTTCCGGCGTCATCCCCATCGACGCGAACAGGGCATCGACCTTTCCGGTGCGAAGCGACGGGATGCGGTTGGCGACTGCAAGCGGTACGAACTCCACTTTCAGTCCAAGATAGTCCGCAAACCCGCGGGCCAAATCCGCATCATAACCTTCCTGAACACCAGAGGAATTTATGGAGCCCCAGGGCGCGTTGTCGCCCTGAATGCCGATGATGATCTTGCCGCTGGACTTTGCTTCTTCAAGTGTTCTGGCTTCTGCGCCTGCGGGTGTGAGGATTGGCAGCAAAGCTGCTGCCAATCCGACGGCGATGGCTGTTCGCCAACGCGTCTGTCTGTTAAAGATTCCCATTGGTTACTCCTCCCAATCCAGCCTCTTCCGGTCTTCACTTCACGGTGAAAGGAATATCCGGCAGGCTTTCCGGGAAAGCGGGAACTTCGCGCTTCATCCACTTGTCGTAGATCTTGGCAAGCTGGCCATCCGACTTGATCTTGTCGAGGAAGGCGTTGACGGTCTCGTTCCAGTCCTTTTCACCCGGACGGGTGCCGGCGCCGTTGTAAAGCGTCGTCAGGTCGAACTTCGGCTCGTATTTGCCGTTGGCAGCCTGATTGAGGCGGTCGCCATAAAACTGGTTGCCACCGACAACCTCGACCTGGCCGGAAATCAGCGCCTGAATGTTGGCGGCATCATCGTCAAAGCGCAGGATCTTGGCCTTGGAGCCTGCACCTGCCGTGATCGCCGTGTCCATGGCGCTGGACTTAGGAACGCCGACGGAGACGCCGGTCAGATCGTCATAGTTGCCGATCTTCTTGTCCTTGGGTCCGTAGACGGAAAGCACGTTACCGGCATAGGGCTTGGAATACTGGATGGTCTTGGCGCGCTCGGCGGTCATGCCCATAGTTGCGAACAGCAGGTCGACCTTGCCCGTCAGAAGGGCCGGAATGCGGTTTGCCACGGCAAGCGGTACGAATTCGACCTTGACGCCGAGATATTCGGCAAACGCCTTGCCGATATCGGCATCGAGGCCGTCCTGAACGCCGCTCGAATTGACGAAGCCCCATGGCGAATTGTCGCCCTGAATGCCGATTACGACCTTGCCCTTGGCCTTGGCCTCATCCACCGTGCCGGCGAAGGCGTCGACCGGTGCAATAAAGGGCAGGGCGACCGTTGCTGCGGCGAGCGCGAGCAGGGTGCGACGTGAGAATTTACCGTTGGATTTCATCTTTTGCTCCTCCTTACAAAGCTTGATGACATGTTGATGGGTATTAGCGGGAAGCGGCTTGCATCCGCTTTTCTACACTGGCGCCCCACAGGGAAAGCGGCCAGCAGATCAGGAAATACATGATGCCGACGATGGCAAAGACCGTCAGCGGACGGAACGTCTGGTTGGAGACGATCTGGCCGGCGCGGGACAGTTCGACGAAGCCGACAATGGCGGCAAGCGACGTGCCCTTGATGAGCTGCACCAGAAAACCGATGGTGGCGGGCAGCGAAATCTTGAAGGCCTGCGGCAGAACCACGTCCTTCATTCGCGACACGTAGTGCAGGCCAAGCGCGTTGGCGGCTTCGGTCTGACCCTTCGGCACAGCCTGGATGCCACCGCGCCAGATTTCACCCAGAAAGGCGCTGGCATGCAGGGTGAATGCGATGGCGACCGCAATCCAGGCATCCACATTCAGGCCCGCAAGCGCCACGCCGTAATAAACGACGAAAAGCTGCATCAGGAGCGGGGTGCCCTGGAAAATCGCGATGAAGCCGGTGCTGGCGCGCTGGATCGCCGGGGTTTCGGCAACGCGGCCAAGCGCGACGCAAAGGCCGAAAATGCCGCCGCCGATGAAGCCGATCAGTGTCAGCGCAAGGGTCCATTTCAGGCCCTGCAGCAGGAAGAACAATTCGTTGGAACCGATGGATGCCATTGTCTTTTCCTCACTTGACCGGATAGCTGAACGATGTGCGGGAGATGAGGGAAAATACCCCCATCATCAGCGAGGAAATGACCAGATAAAGCAGCGTGATCGAGAAATAGACCTCAAAGGAGCGGAAGGTGTCCGCTTCGATCTGCTGGGCCACCGAGGTCAGCTCGTAAGCCGCAATCGAGGTACAGACCGAAGTGGTCAGCGTCAGCATGATGAACTGGCTGGTGAGTGACGGATAGACTGCGCGAAGCGCCGGTTTCAGAATGATGTGCCGGAAGATCTGCGCCCGGTGCAGGCCAAGCGCCAATCCCGCCTCAACCTGACCCTTGGGAATGGAATCGACGCCGCCGCGAATGATTTCAATGGCATAAGCGCCGCCGTTCAACGCAAGCGCAATGATTGCCGTGACCGTGGGGTTAAGCTTGATGCCGATTTGCGGCAGGGCGAAGAAGATGAAGAATATCTGCACCAGAAACGGCGTGTTGCGAATGGCTTCCACGAATCCGATGACCAGACCGCGCAGCAGCTTGAAGCGCGAGCGGCGGGCCACGACGCCGAGAACCCCGATGACGGTGGCAAGCGACATGCCGGCGATTGCAAGGCCGATCGTTGCAAGACAGGCCAGAAGCAGCTCGGGCAGACGGTCTATAACCGCCGAAAAATCGAGACTGTAAGACATATTTCCTCCCAACCCGTTCGGGTCCGAACAGACGTTTCGCCTTGTTCGCATCGCTTTGGAAACCCTGTGGCTCCAAAGCCCTCCGTTTGTTTTTACCGTGCCGGGGAAGCTCCACACTTCTGTGCCAGCATAGCGTTAACCTGAATGTTTGTACCAGTTAGTTCAATTTTGTGTCAAGCGCCAACTCCGGTTAGAAACAGCTTAAAGATCACTTTTTCTTCATTCATCTTGTTCAAGAAAGTCGTTTTTTATCAACGACTAATGTGATTGGTCGCAAGCGTTTTCATCGCGCGCCGGCACCATTCCCATATCGCTGGCAAAAGCGCCCGAAGGCCGCTCAGTCCTCGCGAAAATCTGTCATTCCCTCTTTATTCTTCGCTTGCTCCCAGCCGGTCGATCTGCCCCGCGAGGCGCTCGGCGATCAGGAGTGAGGACCCCGTTGCCGTCACCATTTGCGGCAGCGACAGCCATTCGAGCATCCAGCCCGCGCCCGAACGTTCCTGTTCGTGAACGAGAGACTGGTGCAATGCCGAAATCTGCACGGCGTTGAAGCGTGCCAGCGTCACCAGCGTTTCCGCATTGACCGGGTTCTGCTTGTGCGGCATCGCCGAGGAACCACCCCCGCCGCTCATGCGAATTTCGGCACCGACTTCGGCCAGAAGCGCGATATCCTGCCCGAACTTGCCAAGCGTGCCGGTGACGAGCGACAGCAGATTGGCAAGCTCGGCGATACCGTCGCGCTGGCTGTGCCACTGCGGCCTGTCAGAAAGGCCGAGACGCTTTGCGAGATCGGCGCGGACAGTGCCGGCATTGTCGCCGAGCTTTTCCAGCGTGCCGGCCGCGCCGCCGAACTGGACGGCAAAACCGTGCTGCAAAAACGTGTCGATCCGAACCAGATGCCGTTCCAGCGGATCGATCCAGCTTGCCACCCTGTCGCCGACCGTTATGGCGATTGCGGCCTGCATGCGGGTATATCCCGTCAGCGGGTTGCTGCCATCGCGGACCGCAATATCACCCAGCGTATCGATGAGGCGGCCGAGCCGTGCCGCGATGATTTCCGCTGCCGCCTTCAGCCGCAGCATCAGGCTGGTATCGATGACATCCTGGCTGGTGGCGCCGAAATGCAGCTTTTCCGCCGCAGTACCGGCAACCGCCGCCCGCATCTGCCGGACAAGTTCCGGCACCACAACGCCGTCCTTGGCGATGCCATGGCGAAGCGCGGTGGTATCGGCGGCAAAATCGGAAAGGCGCGAGACGATCGCATCCGCCGCATCCGCTTCAATGACGCCCGCCCCGGCTTGCGCCTGCGCCAGCGCCGTCTCGAAACGGATCATGGCATCGATATCCGCTCTGGCCGAAAACAGCTCAACGATTTCGCTGTCGCCAAAAAGGCCGGAGAGAAACGGATGTTCGAAGGGGGAAAGGCTCATCTCAGATTACAGCTCCGCTCAGATATCGAAAAACACGGTTTCGCCCTCGCCCTGAAGGCGGATATCGAAACGATAGATGTTTCCTTCCTCCTTTTTGGCGACAAGGGTGGCGATGCGGCTTTTCTGCTCGACGCGGGCAAGGACCGGATCGGCGGCATTGGCCTCCTGCTCCTCGGGAAAATACATGCGGGTTTGCAGGCCGATATTGATACCGCGCGCCACGATCCAGAAAGTGATGTGCGGCGCCATCCACCGGCCGTCGCGGAAGGGCACCTTGCCGGGCTTGATGGTGTCGAAGACGAATTCGCCGGTATCCATGTCGCCGGGCGAGCGGCCCCAGCCGGTGAAATTCGGATCCGCCTTGCCGCGTGTTTCGCTGGGGCTGTTGTAATAACCGTCCGTATCCGCCTGCCAGATTTCTATCAGGGCGTCCTTAAGCGGCATGCCAGCGCCGTCGTAGACCGTGCCACGCACGCTTATGCGTTCGCCGCGAGCCTTGTCGTTATAGAGCGCGCCGGAGCCCAAGTCCTTTTCGAACACGCCCTCGATGCCAACGAAATTGGGGGTGCAGCCGATATGGACATATGGACCTGCCGTCTGCGACGCTGATTCCTTGAGATAACCGAGCGGCTGGACCATGATCAGTTGCCTTCCTTGCGATTTTCGAAAAACGTGGAGCGGCGGCCGCGAAGCACGATGTCGAACTTGTATGCCAGCATGTCCATGGGAATGTTTGAATTCATATCCAGCGGCGCGATCAGCCGCTTGATCGCATCCTCGTCCGGGATGGTTTTGACGATCGGACATTTCCAGATCAGCGGATCGCCTTCGAAATACATCTGGGTTATCAGCCGCTGGGCAAAGCCGTGGCCGAAGACCGAGAAGTGGATATGGGCAGGCCGCCAGTCGTTGACGCCGTTCGGCCAGGGGTAAGCGCCAGGCTGGATGGTCTTGAACCAGTAATAACCGTTCTCATCCGTGATCGTGCGGCCGACGCCGCCAAAATTCGGATCGATGGCGGCGAGATAGGTTTCCTTCTTGTGGCGATACCGCCCGCCGGCATTGGCCTGCCAGAATTCCACGAGCGCACCGTCCACGCCGCGGCCGCGCTCGTCCAGCACCCGGCCGTGGACCAGAATGCGCGGGCCAATCGGCATTTCGCCAGGGCGGGCATAATTGAGGATCAGGTCGTTATCCAGCTCGTTCAGCAGGCTGTGGCCGAAAACCGGCCCGGTGATCTCGCTTTTGGTGCCTTCCAGCGAAATCAGGGCGCGCTGCGGAGAACGCAGGATAGAGGTCTTGTACCAGGGAGCATAGGCCAGCGGATGAATATCGCGGTCGCGTGCGAAGAACGGCCCGGTTTCGGGCTTTGTGTTACTCATTTCGTCTCCTCCTCGTCGCGGGAACTATCGGCTTTCATGCCGGCCAGAGCAAGCTTGGCGGTCTTGAAAGCGTGGTTGGCGGCGGGAACGCCGGCATAGATTGCGACATGCAGCAGCGCTTCGCGAATATCCGCTTCGGTGGCGCCGGTATTGGCGGTGGCGCGCACGTGCATGGCAAGCTCCTCGTCCTGACCGAGTGCGGCAAGCAAGGCGATGGTGACCATCGAGCGCTCGCGCTTCGTCCAGTGGTTACCGGACCACACCGTGCCCCAGGCCGCTTCGGTGATGAGCTGCTGAAACGGCTGGTCGAACCCCGTCGTCACCGTCTGCGCGCGGTCGACATGCGCGTCACCCAGCACGGCGCGGCGCGTTTTCATGCCCTGCTCAAATCTCTCGTTCTTGTCGATATTGTCCGCCATCTGTCAGTGCTCCGGCAAGGTCTTCAGAAAATCACCGACCGCCTGCGCATAGGCGAGCGGTTGTTCAAGGCATGGAATGTGGCCGCAGCGTGCAATGGTGGCGAGACGGCTTGCGGGAATGAGGTCCGCCAGCGATTGCACCAGTGCTGGCGGTGTCGACCCGTCTTCATCGCCCGCCACGCAGAGCGTCGGAACAGCGATGCGGCCCGCTTCGTGCGTGAAATCGGCATCGCGTATGGCGGCGCAGGTGCCGCTGTAACCGGCCTCCGGCTGTTGGGAAAGCATGTTGCGTGCACCCGCATAAACCACGTTGTCCGGCTGGCGAAAGGCTGGTGTGAACCAGCGCTCCATCACCGGATCGATCAGCGAGGCAAGGCCATCAGCGGCGATCTTGTCGATGCGCGCGTTCCACATCTCGGCGGTGCCGATCCTGTGGGCGGTATTGCTGAGCACAAGGGCACGCACGAGATCGGGACGCCGGGCATAAAGTCCCTGTGCAACCAGTCCACCGACCGACAGACCCCAGATGATCGCATTGTTGACGGAAAGATGATCGAGGATGGCAATCAGGTCGTCCGCGTGATCGTCTATCGAATAGGCAGGGCGGCCGATATCGGACAGGCCATGGCCACGTTTGTCGTGCAGGACGAAAGCATATTTGTCGCCAAGTTCCGCAATCACCGCGTCCCAGATACGGAAATCGGTACCAAGTGAATTGATAAAGGCGATGACCGGCTTGCCGCTTTCCAGTTCGTGCGCACGATAATGGATCGCGTTTTCGCCACAGCGCAGAAAATGCATGATGTACGTCCTCCTGTTGACGATATTGCAAGCACGTTCCGGTTAAGTAAAATGACATTATCGGTGAAAAATATAACCAATGGATTATATGTTCGATGGTCGAGCAGCGTATAAAGTTCCGGCATCTTCAGACCTTCGTGGAGGTGGCGCGCCAGAAAAGCGTCATTCGTGCGGCAGAAATCCTGCATGTCAGCCAGCCGGCGGTAACGAAAACCATCCGCGAACTCGAGGAGATTCTCGGCGTCTCGCTGTTCGACCGCGAGGGGCGCGGCATCCGCATCAGCCGCTATGGCGAGGTGTTCCTGCGCCATGCCGGGGCAACGATGACGGCACTTCGCCATGCGGTCGATTCCGTCTCGCAGGAGGCGGCGCGTGCCGGCCCGCCGGTTCGCGTCGGTGCCTTGCCGACCGTATCGGTGAGGATCATGCCGAAAGCCATGGCGGGATTTCTTTCGGAAAAAACCGGCAGCCCGGTCAAGATCGTCACCGGTGACAATGCCGTTCTTCTGGAGCAGTTGCGCGTCGGCGATCTGGATCTCGTCGTCGGGCGCCTGGCTGCGCCGGAAAAGATGGCGGGCTTTTCCTTCGAGCATCTCTATTCCGAAAAGGTGCGGTTCGTCGTGCGCGCCGGCCATCCGCTGCTGTCGCCGGGCATTTCGGTTTTCGATCACCTGCACGAATTCCCGGTATTGATCCCCACCCGCCAGTCGGTAATCGGTCCCATCGTCGAGCAGTTCCTGATCGCCAATGGGGTGCCGGCCTTGCCGATCCGCATCGAAACGGTATCGGATGCGTTTGGTCGCGCGTTCCTGCGCACCAGTGATGCCGTCTGGATCATTTCGGAAGGGGTGGTCGCAGGCGATGTGGCGGATGGAACTCTGGCGATCCTGCCGGTCGATACCGGCGATACCAGCGGTCCGGTCGGCTTGACGGTGCGGGCCGATACGCAGCCCTCACTGCCGCTGTCGCTACTGATACAGGCCATTCGCGAAGCTGCGCGCGAACTGCTCGACCCGAAGCCCGAAACTGTTTCCTAATAGGGAAGCCCGACATAGTTTTCCGCAAGCGCCGTGGAGGCAGCGCGGGAATGCACGAGGTAATCCAGCTCCGCTTCCTGGATGCGCTGGCCAAATTCGCCGGTATCGGGAAAGCGGTGCATCATTGTCGTCATCCACCAGGAAAAGCGCACGGCCTTCCAGACGCGGGATAGCGCTTTCTGCGAATAGTAATCGATGCCCGCTTCCGACCCTTCACGATAAAATTCGATGAGCGCCTCGCTGAGATAATGCACGTCGCTGGCCGCAAGGTTGAGGCCCTTGGCGCCGGTCGGCGGCACGATGTGGGCGGCGTCGCCCGCCAGAAACAACTGCCCGAAGCGCATCGGTTCACACACGAAGGACCGAAGCGGTGCGATGGATTTTTCAAATGACGGCCCGGTCACCAGGGCATCGGCATGGTTTTCCGGCAGGCGGCGGCGGATTTCATCCCAGAAGCGCTCGTCGCTCCAGTCCTCCGGCCGGTCTTCCAGCGAACATTGCAGGTAATAGCGGCTGCGCGTGTGCGAGCGCATGGAACAGAGAGCAAAACCACGCGGATGGTTGGCATAGATGAGTTCGTGGCTGACAGGCGGCACTTCGGCCAGAATACCGAGCCAGCCGAAGGGATATATCTTCTCGAATTCCTTGATCGAGCGCTCAGGCACGGATTTGCGGCTGACGCCGTGAAACCCATCGCATCCGGCAATAAAATCACAATCTATCCGATGGCCTACGCCGTCTTTTTCATAGGTCACATAGGGGCTGGCACCATCGAAATCATGAGGCTCCACATTCAAGGCTTCATAGATTGTGGTAAGCCCCGCTTTTTCGCGGGCATCCATCAGGTCATGCGTCACCTCCGTCTGACCGTAGACCATTACACGTTTGCCGCCGGTCAGATCGAAGAGGTCGATACGGTGATCGCGCCCGTCAAACGTCAGCGAGAAACCGTCATGCGGCAGACCTTCCTTGTGCAGGCGCTTGTCGGCGCCAACTTTTTCCAGAAGGTGCACTGTGCCTTCTTCCAGCACCCCGGCGCGGACCCGACCGAGGATGTAGTCCTTGCCGGCCCGGTCGAGAATGACGGTATCGATGCCTTCATTGGCAAGCAGCTGACCAAGCAGCAGACCCGAAGGACCGGAACCGATGATGACGACCTTGGTGCGCATTATTTTCCTCCCGGAATTGTCTCCTGTCAGGAAATTGACCAAAGCGCGCGACAAGCTCAATGGACTTTCTGATCCGTAAATTGCACAATTCGACCATGATGCGGGGAGCTTGGGATGACATGCGGGTTGCGGCGAATGAAGGCCTATATGGCGAGGAGACAGCGCAAGGAACCGCTTTCCGCTTTCATTGCGAGACGCTTTTTTCCAGAAGCAGCCTGCATCGCTTTGAAATCGGCCTGCACCGGCATGCCGCGTTCCTGCAAATCTTGTACATTTGGGGCGGCGAGGGCGATGCATTGCTGGATGGCCGCACCGAGGCTATCCGCCCACCTGTCGCCATTGTCGTGCCGCCGGGTTTCGAGCACGGCTTTCGTTTTTCGCGCGATATTGGCGGGGTGATCGTCACCGTGCTGCCCGGCGCGCTTGCCGCATCCGTACAGGCGCTGCTGCTGCGGAATTTCCAGCAGCCCGTGTTGTTGCCGTTGCAGGATTTCTCCGAGGGCGAGCGATTGCGCAGGGATTTCGAACATATCTCCGCGGAGTATGAAAGCCACGAGATAGGCCGGGAGGCGATGATCGAAGGTCAGCTTGCCACCGTGGCTGCACTTCTTGCACGAGCGGCGCGGCCTCTACTGGAAAGAACCGGGGAAGGCCCTGCGGAACAGCGCTTCGAACTCCTGCTGTCACTGATCGCCCGACATATTCGCGAGCCGCGCAAGGCGGCGTTTTATGCGCAGAAGCTCGGCCTTTCCGAGACCCATCTCAACCGTCTCGTCCGTTCCGTTTCCGGCCTCAGCCTGCAACGGCTTGTTGCCAGGCGCCAGATCGAGATCGCCCAGCAGGAACTGATCTTCACCGTATCGACCGTGCAGATGATTGCGGAAGATCTCGGTTTTGCCGACCCGGCCTATTTCAACCGCTTCTTCAAGCGGGAAACAGGCATGACACCGCGGGCATGGCGATTGGCTGAACGGCGGAAAATGGGAGATGACGGCGCGGCTTCGGCCTCACCTCAGGCAAGCATTCTTCCCAGCTCACGCTGGACGGAAAGCAGTGGCGGCAAATAACGTTCCACCAGATCGTCCATCGACGCTACCGAGGCGGCAAGCCCGACATTGAGTGCTGCGACCGTCTGCCCGCGCACGGTTTTCACCGGCACGGCAATGGAGCGAAGGCCGATCTCCACCTCCTGATCGATCAGGGCATAACCACGATTGCGGGTCGCCTCGAGTTCGTCGAGCAGGGCGTCGATACCGGTCATCGTCTTTTCCGTCCGTGCCACCAGCCGCGAGTGTTCCAGGACCTCGCGCTGCCGTTCCGGTGTAAGGGCTGAGAGGAGAACGCGGCCCATGGAGGTGCAATAGGCGGGCAGGCGCGAGCCAGGCATGAGGGCGATGGACATGACCCGCTGCTGGGCGGCGCGCGCCACGTAGACGATTTCGGTATCGTCCAGAATGGAGACTGATGTGCTGTGGCCGATCTCTTCCGAAAGACGGTCGAGAAGGGGCTGGACGATGCGCGGCAGCGGCATGGTGGCAAGACAGCCGGTTCCAAGCCGCAGCACCTTGGGCGTCACAGTGAAGAACTTGCCGTCATAGGCGGCGTAACCCATTTCCGACAGTGTCAGCAGACAGCGCCGCGTGGAGGCGCGGTCAAGGCCTGCGATGTCAGCGGCATCGGATATGGACAGGCGCGGGCGCTCGGCGCTGAACGCCTCGATCACCTTCAGTCCCTTGGCGAGACCGCCCATCATGTCTCTTTCATTGACGGCCATGTCACGCTCCATTTGTGCGATATACGAACAAAAATCATATAACGCACAAAATTGTTGCCGTCGAGGCGGATTCGGATTTAGCTCTGCGACAAAGCAGCCTTGCGAGTTCCCATTGCTGGGCTGGATGGAGGATTGATATGGACAAGACAATCAAGAGCGCGACTGATGCCATTTCCGGTATCGGCGACGGCGCGACGGTGATGATCGGCGGTTTTGGCGGCTCCGGCGCGCCCATCGAGCTGATCCACGCCCTGATCGACAAGGGACCGAAAAACCTGACGGTCATCAACAACAACGCCGGCAATGGCCGTATCGGCATTGCCGCAATGATCGACGCGGGCATGGTCAAGAAGATGATCTGCTCGTTTCCGCGCTCTTCCGATCCGCGCGCTTTCACCGACAGATATCTGGCCGGCGAAATCGAGCTGGAACTTGTGCCGCAGGGCACGCTTGCCGAGCGTATCCGTGCCGGTGGCGCCGGCATTCCGGCATTCTACACCCCGACTGCCTTTGGCACGGAGCTTGCCAATGGCAAGCCGATCGCCGAATTCGACGGCCGGTCGTATGTTCAGGAACGCTGGCTGAAGGCGGATTTCGCCATCGTCAAGGCTGAGCTTGGCGATACCTACGGCAATCTCACCTACAACAAGGCGGGGCGCAATTTTAACCCGCTGATGTGCATGGCGGCAGCCACCACCATTGCCCAGGTCTCCAAGATCGTCGCTGCCGGCGAGATCGACCCCGAGCATGTCGTCACGCCCGGCATTTTCGTCAACGGCGTCGTGGAGATCGCCGATCCGCAACAGGAAGAAATTCTCATTCGCGCGGGAGTAGCCTACGCATGACCCAGCCAATCAACACTCGCGACGATATCAAGCTTTCCAACGCCCAGATCGCCTGGCGCGCAGCGCAGGACATCGAGGATGGCGCTTACGTCAATCTCGGCATCGGTTTTCCCGAAATGGTCGCCCGTTACCAGCCGCCCGGCCGTCAGGCTATCTTCCACACCGAAAACGGCATCCTGAATTTCGGCGAAGCGCCGCCGGAAGGTGAAGAGGACTGGAACCTCATCAATGCTGGCAAGAAGGCCGTTACGCTGAAGCCGGGTGCCTCCTTCTTCCACCATGCCGACAGCTTCGCCATGGTGCGCGGCGGGCATCTGGATGTGGCGATCCTCGGCGCCTATCAGGTGGCGCAGAATGGTGATCTCGCCAATTGGCGCGTTGGCTCCAAGGGCGTGCCCGCCGTTGGCGGCGCCATGGATCTGGTGCATGGCGCCAAGCAGGTTTTCGTCATCACCGAACATGTGACGAAGAACGGCGAGCCGAAGCTTGTCGAAAAATGCGCCTTTCCGCTGACCGGCGTCGGCTGCATCACCCGCATCTACACCAGCCATGCGGTGATTGACGTCGTGGATGGCCGTTTCGTTTTGCGCGAAAAGCTGGCGGCGATGAGCTTCGATGAATTGCAGGCCATGACCGGCGCGCCTCTCCATGTCGATGGTGAAGTCGCCGATCTTGTCGCCCCGGAACTTTGAGGAACAACCGATGACCGATGCATTCATCTGCGACTATATCCGCACACCGATCGGCCGTTTCGGCGGTGCATTGTCTTCAGTGCGGGCTGACGATCTCGGTGCTGTGCCCTTGCGGGCGCTTGTCGAGCGTAACCCGTCCGTGGATTGGGAAGCCGTCGAGGACGTGATCTTCGGCTGCGCCAACCAGGCGGGCGAAGATAACCGCAATGTTGCCCGCATGTCGCTGCTGCTGGCCGGCCTGCCGGTTTCGGTGACCGGAACCACCATCAACCGGTTGTGCGGTTCGGGCATGGACGCTGTCATCGCCGCTGCCCGTGCCGTCAAATCCGGCGAGGCGGAATTGATGATCGCAGGCGGCGTGGAAAGCATGAGCCGCGCGCCCTTCGTGCTGCCCAAGGCCGAAAGCGCCTTTTCACGCAACGCCGAAATCTACGACACGACCATCGGCTGGCGTTTCGTCAACCCGCTGATGAAGGCGCAATATGGCGTCGATTCCATGCCGGAGACCGGTGATAACGTCGCCGTCGATTATCAGGTCTCCCGCGAAGATCAGGACGCCTTTGCCGTTCGCAGCCAGCAAAAGGCAGCCGACGCGCAGGCCAATGGCCGCCTCGACAAGGAAATCGTCTCGGTCACGATCCCGCAGCGCAAGGGCGATCCGCTGGTGGTGTCTAAAGACGAACATCCGCGCGCGACGAGCCTTGAGGCCCTTGCAAAGCTGAAGCCGGTCAACAAGCGCGACGGTGCGACAGTGACGGCGGGCAATGCATCCGGCGTCAATGACGGTGCGGCGGCTCTCATCATCGCTTCGGCTGAAGCCGCAAAGAAATACGGCCTGACGCCGATTGCCCGCATTCTCGGCGGAGCAACTGCCGGCGTTCCGCCGCGCGTCATGGGCATTGGCCCCGCGCCTGCCTCAGCCAAGCTTCTGGCGCGTCTCGGCCTGAAACAGGAAGAGCTTGACGTGATCGAGCTGAACGAAGCCTTCGCCAGCCAGGGTCTCGCAACGCTTCGCCAGCTCGGCATTGCCGATGACGATGCGCGGGTGAATGCAAATGGCGGCGCGATTGCGCTTGGGCATCCGCTTGGCATGTCCGGTGCGCGCATTGCCGGCACCGCAGCACTCGAGCTTTCTCTGACCGGCAAGCGTTATGCGCTTTCGACCATGTGCATCGGCGTCGGGCAGGGCATTGCCGTGGCGCTCGAGCGGGTCTGACGCGATCGCGGCATTCGGTTCTGTTGAACGGTCCGGATGCCGCTGCGGCCATGTCTTCACCTATGTCGGCAGGTGCTCAGGAACTCCACGCATGATTTTCTCGCGTTGGTGCATTCCAACTCCCCTCATTCCTGTGCTTGTCACAGGAATCCAGCCGACGCGCGTCTGCGCGGCGGAGGGAGTCTTTTCAGCCCAAGGACTTGGGCTGGCTGGATTTCTGTGACAAGCACAAAGATGAGGGACGTGGAAAAGCAGGCCTCGCACCAGACACCCCAGCCATCAATATTTATGCCGCGTGCTATGGCACCCCTCGCCGAAATCTCGGTTTGCGTTGGATTCTATCATGATCCGTGACATGTTTTGCGGGGTATGACAGGATTCTTTCCGTGTAAGGGGTGTCTTCATGAAGCGTCCGACAATCACAGATGTTGCAAACGCCGCCGGCGTCAGCGTTGCGACTGTCGACAGGGTATTGAATGGTCGCCTGCCGGTGCGGGAGGAAACCTCGCGGCGGGTGTTCGAGGCGGCGGAAAAGATCGGTTTCCATGCCACCAACATCATCCGCCAGCGCATGCTGGCCGATCTGCCGTCCTATAATCTCGGAATCATTCTGCGGAAAGAACGGCACTCCTTTTACCAGGCATTTGCCGATCAGCTGGAGCTTGCGGCGCGCAACATGAGGGATCGCCATCTGAACCTGCGCATCGAATTTGCGCAGTCGGGCGAGCCGAGCGAGCTTGCGGCCCTTCTGTCCGGCATGAAAGGCCGGGTGCAGGCCGTTGCGGCCACCGGTCCTGACCATCATGACGTTACGGCGGCCGTTGAGGCGCTGAAGGCGAAGGGTATTCCCACCTTTTCCCTGCTTTCCGATTTCGCGCAGGGAGTGCGCGAGGCCTATCTTGGCGCGAATAACATGAAGGTCGGGCGCACGGCGGCCTGGATGATCTCGCGGCTGGCGCGCAGCAAGGGCAAGGTGCTTCTTTTGCTCGGCGGCCACCGTTTTCACGGTCATTCACTGCGGGAAACCGGCTTTCGCAGCTATATCAGGGAATATGCGCCGGAATTCGAGGTGATGGATGCGCTGATCACGTTGGAAACGCGGCGGCTGACCTACGAGCTTGTCATGGACACCATCGCCAAACACCAAGATCTCGTCGGCATCTATTGCATCGGCGGCGGCATGGAAGGTGTGATCGAGGCCCTGCAGCAGGAGAACCGCCAGGAAACCATCGTCTGCCTCGTCAACGAGTTGACGCCGGAATCCCGTCAGGCGCTGCTTGAGCGGCGTATTACCGGCGTGTTCCAGACACCGCTTCGCGAACTATGCACGGACCTCGTTGCCACGATGGTTCACACCATCGAACACGGCATGGCGGAAACGCCGGGACAGAGATTTGTGCCCGCTCATCTATGGGTTCCTGAGAGCCTTTGATCGTTTGATAGATTCTATCATAAATGCCGCGTCTATTTCTATCAGCCATGATGGTTTTGCCCGCCGAAGACGCGTTGACGCCGGCCCCGGACTAGGATCATGTTGCCGGCATGTGGAGCGGGCAGGAGGCTGATCCACGACAATAACGATGTTTCAAGGTTGCCAAACGCCGCAGATGTCCATCTTCGGCGACGGGTATCCTTTTGCCGGCGATCGGCTGTGGCGCGATGCACTTGCGGCTGTGCGACCGGTTTCTTTTCAAGAGTTTCGGAGGAGGATGACATGAAAAGACATTTTGCGATTGCGGCTCTGGCCACCATGCTGGCGACCACGGCTTCGGCTCAGACCATCGGCGTTTCGATGGCCCTGTTCGACGACAATTTCCTGACCGTGCTGCGTAACGGCATGATCGACTATTCGAAGGGCATGAACGGTGTCTCGCTGCAGATCGAGGACGCCCAGAACGATGTCGGCAAACAATTGAGCCAGGTGCAGAACTTTGTCGCCGCCGGCGTCGACGCCATCATCGTCAATCCCGTCGATACGGATGCGACGGTGGCGCTTTCGCAGGCGGCTGCCGCAGCCGGCATTCCGCTTGTCTACGTCAACCGCCAGCCGGTCAATCTCGACAATCTGCCGGACAAGCAGGCCTTCGTCGCTTCCGATGAAAAACAGTCGGGAACGTTGCAGACGCAGGAAGTCTGCCGGCTTCTGAAGGCTGCCGGCAAGACGGAAGCCAAGGCCGTGGTGATGATGGGCGAGCTCTCCAACCAGGCGGCGCGCATGCGGACTGAGGACATCAAGGAAGTCGTCGCCACTCCGGATTGCAGCTTCATCAAGCTCGTTGAGGAGCAATCCGCCAACTGGTCGCGCACGCAGGGGTCGGACCTGATGACCAACTGGCTCTCGGCTGGCGTTGAGTTCGATGCGGTGATTTCAAACAATGACGAGATGGCGATCGGCGCGATCCAGTCGTTGAAGGCGACCGGCCGGCCGATGGATGGCGTCATCATCGCGGGCATCGACGCGACCCAGGATGCACTTGCCGCGATGGCGGCGGGCGAACTGGATGTCAGTGTTTTCCAGAATGCCGCCGGCCAGGGCAAGGGCGCGGTGGATGCCGCGCTGAAACTCGCCAAGGGCGAGACGATCGACAAGAAGGTCTTCGTGCCCTTCGAACTCGTTACACCCGCCAACCTCAAGGATTATCAGGCGAAGAACTGAGGCCAGCATTCACTGGGAATGCCGGCAATAAACCAAGGGGCCGCTCATGTACAAGCAGGCCCAAGGCCGCGGTCTCTTCTCCCGGACCGCGGCCTAACCTGTCCGCAACGACCTCAACAGATACCGACGACAAGGAAGCGTAAATGCGCATTGCCATCGACCCGTTCATGCACCGCCATCTCAGCCTCGAAGCCCTTCCCGCCAAAGTTAGGGAGCTCGGCTACGACTGGATCGAGCTCAGCCCGCGCGCCGATTTCCTCGAATGGTTCAAGGCGCCGCGCGTGTTTCCCGAAAGGATACGCTCGTTCAAGAAGGCGCTGGCGGCCGAAAACGTCAAGATTGCCTCGCTGCTGCCGATGTATCGCTGGGCCTCCAATGACGAGACCGAGCGGCAGGCGGCAGTGAAGCACTGGAAACGCGCCATCGAGATCGCTGTCGAACTGGAGGTCGATACGATGAACTCCGAATTTGGCCGTGGACCGCATCCCGACAAGGGTTCCTGCTATTGCTGCCATACCGGCTCGATGATCGAGGCCTGCGAGGATGCCTGGTGGCGCTCCATGGAAGAACTTGTGCCGATCTTCGAGCGCGAAGGCATCAATCTGCATGTCGAGCCGCATCCGGAAGACTGGTGCGAGACGCTTCAGCCGGCGCTCGACATCATCCGCACCGTCAATTCGAAGAATGTGAAGTTTCTCTATTGCGCACCTCACACCTTCTATTTCGGCGACGACACCAAGGCGATGCTGCGCGAAGCGAAGGATGTGCTCGCCCACGTGCATGTCGGTGACACCTTCAATCACAAGGCCAGTTCAGGGCTGCGCTACATTCTCAACCCGCCCGGCACGCAGGCGCGCGTGCACCAGCACTTGAACATCGGCCAGGGTGAGGTGCCGTGGGACGACTTCTTCGGCACGCTTTCCGAAATCGGCTTCGACGGCATCATGACCTCCTGTGTTTTTGCCTGGGAGGACAGGGCCGATGAATCGGGCAGGTTCATGTGCGCCGAGATCAACAACTATATCGAAAAATACCGCAAGTGAGGTTTTTCCCATGACTGTGAGAATTGGTGTCATCGGCACCGGCGCGATTGGCCGTGACCATGCCCGCCGCATCAACAAGGTCCTCGGAGGCGCAAAGGTCGTGGCGCTGAGTGACGTCAACCCTGCATCCGCCGAGGCGGTGAAGAACGACATTGCTCCGGACGCCGTCATTTTCGCCACCGGCGAGGAACTGATTGCATCGCCGGATGTGGACGCCGTTCTGGTGACATCCTGGGGTGCAACGCATGAGCAATATGTGCTGGCCGCCATTGCCGCCGGCAAGCCCTGCTTTTGCGAAAAGCCGCTGTCGACAACGGCGGAAGGGGCAAAACGCATCGTTGACGCCGAGGTGGCGCAGGGCAAGCGGCTGGTTCAGGTGGGCTTCATGCGCCGTTATGACGCCGGTTATGTGGCGTTGAAACAGGCCGTCGACACCAAGATCGGCGCGCCGATCATGGTGCACGCCGCCCACCGCAATCCGGCGGTTCCGGAGCAATATGTGACTGCTATGGCCATCCACGACACGATGATCCACGAGATCGACGTGCTGCGCTGGCTGCTCGACGATGACTATGTTTCGGCGCGGGTCCTCTTTCCCCGCTCGGCGGCCAGAAGCCATGTACAGCTGAAGGATCCGCAGATCGTCATTCTGGAGACCACCAGGGGCACGCTCATCGACGTCGAAATTTTCGTCAATTGCCATTATGGCTATGATATTCAGTGCCAGGTGGTGGGAGAGGATGGCATCGCCAGCCTGCCGGAGCCGATGTCCGTCCAGACCCGCCTTGGCGCCAAGCTACAGAACGATATCCTGACAGACTGGAAGGATCGCTTTATCGCGAGCTATGATGTCGAGCTGCAGGATTTCATCCATGCGGCGGCGAAGGGGACTGCGGCCGGACCTAATTCCTGGGACGGTTACGTGGCCGCCATCACATCCGATGCCTGCGTCGCCGCGCAGGAAACCGGTGGCGCTGCGGTCGCCATCGACCTTCCCGCGCGTCCTGCCCTTTATAAGTGAGGATATCTCATGCGTTTTGCCATCAACCACATCACCGCACCAAAACTCTCCCTCGAGGACTTCTTCGCGACAGCGCACAATCTTGGCCTTAGCGAAGTCGAAATCCGCAACGACCTGCCTGACATCGTCGGCACGGTGGACCCGGCTGCCGTGAAGGTTGCGGCCGAAAAGGCCGGTGTGACGATCATCTCCATCAACGCGCTATACCCATTCAACGTCTGGTCGGGCGATCTGCCAAAAAGGGCAGTCGTGATGGCTGATTACGCCGCCGCAAGTGGCGCGAAGGCGCTTGTCATGTGCCCGCTCAACGAGGGCCGACAGGTACCCTTCGACGATCTCGTGGCCGCGCTGAAGGCCATGAAGCCCATCCTTGAGGAACGTGGGCTGACCGGCCTTGTCGAACCGCTCGGTTTCCCCGTCTCGTCGCTGCGTACCAAGGCTGAGGCCGTCAAGGCCATCGACGCAGTAGGCGGGGGCGATGTCTACAGGCTGGTGCACGACACTTTCCATCATCATCTGGCAGGAGAGACGGTGTTTTTCCCCGAACGCACCGGCCTCGTCCACATATCAGGCGTGACAGACCCCGCCGTCTCCGTCGCCGACTTGCTGGACGCCCACCGCGTTCTGGTGGATAGCGACGACCGGCTGGAGAATCTTGCCCAGATAAGGACGCTGGAGGCCGCTGGCTACAAGGGGCCTTACAGCTTCGAGCCTTTCGCGGCTGAGGTGCATGAGTTGAAAGACCCGGCTGCTGCCGTCAGAGACAGTATCGACCATATCTCCCAGGCGCTATGACCGCCTCACCGCCTGCGGTTTGCTGCAGGCGGTGCTTGCGTTCGAATACGCGCTGATTGGTAGAAAACACAGAGAAATCAATTCCGCTTTTACGGATGATGCTGTAATCTTTGCGTGACAAAACAGAGCAGCAATCGGGCTCGGGTATTCTTGAAATCAACTGCTTTGTGCCGGTTTCTTGCCCGCCCCATCCTTAAAAGAGTGGGTGAATTTCCCTTTTATGAAAATAGACAGGAAAACGACGCTTAAGGATGTGGCGCAGCAGGCAAATGTTTCGCTTAGCACCGCTTCGCACGCCCTTAACGGCACGGCCCCCTTGACGACGCTGGTGCGCGAGCGGGTGCTGGAAGCGGCCCGTTCGCTCGGTTATCTCGAAAACCGCCGGCAGAAGGCGACGATTGCGACCCTGCGCGTGGTGTTGCTGGCAATGACTAACGATGCGGCTCCGCAAAGTGATCTCAACATGGTCAGCTGGACGATGCTGAACGGCTTCCGGCGCGAATGCGAACGGCGCGGCATTCGCATCGTTCCCTTCGTCAGCGCCACAAGCCGGCTTGACCCTGTCGCGGTGGCGCAGGCGGCGGATGCCGACAATGTGGATGGCATCGTGGTGTTGAACGATGACCGGTCACAACTGGTTCAGGCGCTTTCGGCGCTCGGCAAACCAGTGGTGCTGATCAATGGCGAGGATCCGGCCATGATCGTCGATACGGTGACGGCCGAGAACCGTTTCGGCGCCCGCCTCGGCATCGAGCACCTGCTTTCCCTTGGGCACCGCAATATTCTGCACATTACCTGGAAGGGGCGCACGACGATCCGCCGCCGTTACGACGGCTATAGCGACGCATTTCTTGCGGCGGGGTTTCCGGTGCCTGCGGATATGGTCATTGAGGTGGAGAGTTATGAACCCCAATGGGGCGAAACCGCCATTCGTCGCCTGCTGGCCGAGGAGCGCCCGCTCAGAAATGCAACGGCGATTTTCTGCGCTGCCGACAATCTGGCGCTCGGCTGTCTGAAAGCACTGACGGAAGCCGGTGTCCGGGTTCCCGATGACGTTTCGGTATTGGGTTTTGACGATATCATGCCGGCGGCCTTCAGTGCGCCACCGCTCAGCACCATTCAATTGCCCGCCGACAGGCTGGGTGGTGCGGCACTTTCCCTGCTGGAGCAGCGGCTTGTCGCCGCCGACCCGACCCGGCCTGCGCACCGGCTGGAACTTGGCTGTCGACTTGTGCTGAGGGGCAGCATCGCACCGCCCCCCAAGTGATACCGAGCTTTTACTTCATGCCCGTCCCAGCAATGCCTGTCGTGATATAGCGTTGCAGGAACAGGAACACGACGGTAACCGGCGCCAGGCTGAGGAAGGTCATGGCGAGAATATAGTGCCATTGCACCGAGAACTCGCCCTGGAAGGCGTTCAGACCCACCTGCAGTGTGAAGTTCTCGCGGCTGCTGAGGACGATCAACGGCCAGAGGAAGTCGTTCCAGCGCCACAGCACCGAGAAGATTGCGAGAACCGCTAGTGCAGGTGCCGTCAGCGGCAGGATGATGCGCCAGAAGATGCGGAACTCGCTGGCCGCATCGACGCGCGCTGCTTCGATCAGTTCGTCCGGGATCGTCAGCATATATTGCCTGAGCAGGAACACGCCGGTTGGCGTCGCGACGGTGGGAATGATGACACCCCAGAGATTGTCGACGAGGCCGACACCGACGATAACAAGATAGGCTGGCACCATGACGACGGTAAGTGGGATCATCAGCGTGGAGATGATCAGCACGAAAATCGCCTTCTCGCCGCGGAAGCGGTATTTCGAGAGAGCAAACGCCGCCATGGCGTTGACGATCAAGGTTAAAACCGTCGCGACAACAGTGACGAAGACCGAGTTTTTCAGGAAAGTCAGGAAGTTGAACTGGGTCAAGGGATCGGTGAAATTCTGCGTCGCGATCGTCAGTTTCTGGACGGGCGACATTTCGCGCGTGTCGACGCTGACCGGCGGGCCGGGATTGGCCGGATCCACCATCTGCGCCTTGATGCCAACGCGCCGGACCATAGCCATCTCCCGCTCCATGCCGTCGATGGCGACGGTCCAGAGGCTGAGCGGCCTGTCATAACCTGGAACTTCCACCTGCACGGCGGCGCGCGGCAGAAGGCTCGGCGGAAACCGTGTGATCTCGGCTTCCGGCTTCAGCGAGGACATGGCGGCCCAGACGACGGGTATCAACACTGCGAGCGTTCCGCCAATGAGCCACACCCAGGAGAGAATATCGGTGAGACCGATCCTGCCGGGGCGGCGGGTTCGCGTCAGGAAAGTGACTGCGTTTATATTGCCGGACATGATCAGGACTCCATCTTTTTGCCGAGGCGCAGTTGCACGAGCGTCAGCGCGAGAAGAACAAGGCCCATCAGAACCGATGCGGCGGATGCGAGGCCGAAGAGCCTGAGATCGCTACCGAAGGCCATCTGGTAGATATATTGCACCACGAATGTATTGGCCGTGCCCGGCCCGCCGCCATTGGTCAAAACCCAGGCTTCGTCAAATATTTGCACTGAGCGGATCATCAAAAGGATCAGTACGACGAGAAGGTTGGGAGCCAGCAGCGGCAGGGTGATGCGCAGCAATGTGCGTCGGGGCGAAGCGGCGTCGATTGCGGCTGCTTCATAAAGGTCTTTGGGAATGGCCTGCAGCCCGGCCAGCAGGATGAGCGTGTAAAAGCCCATGTGGAACCAGACGGATACGACCACGACGAAGAAGCGCGACCAGCCGACATCCAGCAGGAAGATTTCCGGCGGCACGCCGAGCATCTGGAAGAAGGCGTTCAGCAGTCCGTTGCGGTCAAGAAACCATTTCCAGATGAGGCCGATGACGACAGGTGACAGCAGCACGGGATAAAAGAACATGGCGCGGAAGAAGCCGCGCGCGGCAATCGCCCTGTTAAGAATGAGGGCCGTGACCAGCGCGACGAACAGCGTGGCGACAACGTTGAAGCCTACGAACCAGAGCGTGTTCCAGATCGCTGTCCAGAACAGCGATTCCCGGCAGCTTCCGGGATCCATATAGCTCTGGCAATCGAGCAGCTTGCCGAAATTCTCCAGACCGACAAAGGGGCGGTCGGTGATCAGCAGCTCGGTGCCGCCGGTAAAGGCGTAACCGACGGCAATGGCAATCGGCAGGAAGGTGAAGATGCCGAAAAGAACGAGGTTCGGCATCAGGAAAATATAGGGCATGCGTCTTTTGCCGATCAGCCGCTCTATGAGGTTGAGCGGCACTTCGGCAATCGCCATCACGGCGTCGAGCACGCGGTCGGACAGTCTCGCAAGCGTCGGATTGGCCATGCTAGTCTCTCCCGTGGCTGTCGAGGCGCGGCAGCGCCAGTTCGGTTTCGGGGTCGAAGACATGTACCCTTTCGCGCGCCGGCATGATGTTCAGAATTGAGCCTGAAGCGGGTGCGAAGTGGCCAGCCTGGTGCACTATGATCTGCTCTTTCTGGCCCTGAAGATTGCCGTAGAGATAGGTCTCGGTGCCGAGGCTTTCGTGGTACTGCACCTCGAAGGGCAGGCCCTTTTCCTGCGTGATGACAAAATGCGAGGGGCGGATGCCCGCCAGAACTGCCTGTCCGGGGGTAGCCACGGCGGGATCGACGAGGCAGGGCAGGGACACGCCGTATCCGGTGTCGATTGCGAAACCGCCGTCGCTGCCAGCGACGAATGTGCCCTTCAGCATGTTCATGCGCGGTGAACCGAGGAAGCCGGCGACGAAGAGGTTGCGCGGATTGTCGAAAAGCTCGAGCGGGCTGCCAACCTGTTCGATGCGGCCTGCACGCAGCACCACGATCTTGTCGGCCATGGTCATGGCTTCCACCTGATCGTGGGTCACATAGATCATCGTCGTCTTGATATCGCGATGCAGCCTTGTGATTTCGGCGCGGGTCTGCACCCGCAGCGCCGCATCGAGGTTCGACAGCGGCTCGTCAAACAGGAAAATGTCAGGCTCGCGCACGATGGCGCGGCCGATGGCGACGCGCTGGCGCTGGCCGCCGGAAAGCTGTTTCGGCTTGCGGTCGAGATAGGGTTCGATAGCCAGCATGCGTGCCGCCTCGTTGATGCGGCTTTCGATTTCCGCCCGCTTGAAACGCAGGTTTTCAAGGCCGAAGGCGAGGTTCTTGCGCACACTCATATGTGGATAGAGCGCATAGGACTGGAAGACCATGGCGATCTTGCGCTCGGCCGGCGAGAGCGCGCTGACATCGCGTCCGCCAATGCCGATGGTGCCTGACGTCACATCCTCAAGGCCGGCGATGATGCGCAGCAGCGTGGATTTTCCGCAGCCGGAAGGACCGACGAAAACGACGAATTCCCCGTTCTCGATCTGAAGATCGATATCATGCAGGACATGAACGGCACCGAATGCCTTGTTGAGGTTTTCCAGCTTTAGACTTCCCATTACCTGCTCCCTTCGGGCAAGGTCGTCTCTGCGACGATCTCTTTTGCATTCCAGCCCTCGGGTAAGGGCATCGTTCTTCCAATGGCAACGTCGCGCGCAGAAAATCCGTGAACGCCGGACAGATAGACCGCAGGCATGCCGCCGGGGTAATCTTCAAGTCCGACGATCCTGCCGTCGGCGCTGCGTGTCCAGGCATTGGCGCGGCCGGCAGCTTCCGGGCTTGGTGCAATGTCCGCATTGGTCGGGCGAAGATCATATTGCAGGCCGGTGCCGAGTTGGCCGGGCTGCTGCGACAGTGAAATGCGCGCGAGCGTGACATTGTGGATGCCGGCGCTCGAGGTGGCGACGAGGTTTATCGCCCCTTCCATCGAACCGCTCAGGTCTTCCACCACAAGGTTTTCAACCTTACCGGCCTGACGTTCCGGCCGGCGGTCTACCACGGTGACAGTCACGGCTTCGCCCGATCCCCAGAAACCGCCCGGTGTTTCGTGGCACTCCGCCTCGATCCGCGAAAAGCGGATGTTGCGCATGGCGCCGCCATCGCGGGAGAAAAGGCCGATGCCGCGATTGGATGCGATGACTTTGCAGTCCTCGAACGCCACATCGGTGAAATCGCCGAAGGATTCCGTGCCGAGCTTCAAGGCGCAGCTCATGCTTGAGACAGTGCAGCGGCGAACCGTGATATCAGCGCAGGCGCCAACAGCCTTGCCATCCGGTCCGGCGCTGGTCTTCAGGCAGATACCGTCATCGGCGGTGGAGATGGAGCAATCCTCGATCAGTGCGCGCCGGCAGGCATCCAGCACGATGCCGTCGGTGTTGGGCAGGCGGCGATCGTTTTCGACACGGATGTTGCGGAAACTCAGATCTTCGCAATCGACCATGTGCAGGGTCCACATCGGCGAACCGATGACGACGAGGTTTTCAAGGCGAACGTCGCGGCAGGATTCCAGAACCATGACACGCGGCCTCTTTTTCGCGGGCACATAGGTTCCCATGGCTTCGTCGTCACCGATGATGAAGTTCTCACCGCCAGCCTCGATACGGCCGGGGCCGGTGACGGCGATGTTGCTCGCGCCCTTTGCGACGATCATGCCGCGATCGGAATCCTCGGCGATGACAGAAACGGACGTATGGGCATAGGCGTCGTAGTCGGAAATCGGCGCGAGCACAGCGTCTTGTGCAAGGTGAAGTTCCACGTCGCTTCTAAGATGAAGGCCGCCGCTGACATGCCGTCCGGCCAAGAGCGACACGACGCCGCCGCCTGCAGCCGATGCTGTATCTATTGCCTGCTGGATATCGGCAGTGGCGTCACGGCCCTCGGCGGCTATGGTGATATTGGTGTGAGCACTCATGATGCCTGCGGCCTCTTCAGAAAGACGTCGATCAGCAGCAGCATCGTCAGCGCCTGCCCATAGGGTGTCGGCAAATTGGGAATGCGGCGGTAGAAATCGAGGTCGTGGCCCATGGGCGTTCCGTCCGACACACCGTGCACGACGCCTTCATCATCGATATTGCCCAGCACCGCCTTCAGCGCCCGCTCGGCATGGGCGCGGTTTTCTTCGCCGAGAATACCTGCCTCGATGCCGCGCAGAATGCCATAGGCGATGCCAGCGGTTGCCGACGTCTCGACCGGCGAAGTCGGATCGTCGAGGAGCGTGTGGAACATGCCATCCTCGCGCTGATACTGGCGCAGCGAACGCACCTGGCTTGCAAGCAAATTGGCGAGGAAACGTTTGTCCTTTTCGGCAAGCGTCGGCACCAGTTCGAAGAGTTCGGGGATTGCAACGGTGATCCAGGAATTGCCGCGTGCCCAGAAGGCATGCGCAAAATTGTGGCGTCCGATGAAGGTCCAGCCGTGATACCACAGCCCGGTCACGGGGTCTGACAGGTAACGCGCATGGATCATGAACTGGTAGACTGCCTCATCGATCCAGTCCTGACGTTTGCAGACCACACCGGCGCGGGCAAGGAACAGACAAGCCATGAACAGCGTGTCGTCCCAGAGTTCACCCTCGTTAAGCCGTTCCTTGACCACGTGCTGGAAGCCGCCATCTTCGGTTTTCGGCAATTTGTGCACAAGCCAGTCGGCCCAGTCTTCCACCAGCGCCCGGAAATCCGGCCGGTCGACATGTTCCGTGAGGATGACGAGCGGCAGCATTGGCGCGGAACTGTTGATCTGGCGTGGCGGCAGGCCACGATCGATCTGCCAGCCGTACCAGGTCACGAGATCGTCCAGAGCTTTCTGGTCGTTCGCGGCAAGCGCCCGGCGCAGGAAGCCATAAAGCCCAACGCCCACTTCCCAATCCCATTCATCGAACTGGATCTTGCCGTCGGAACTACCGCTTGCCAGGCCTTCCTGTATGCCCTTGAGGCGGCTGAAGGCGGCGGCGACGCTGTCGATCGTCGCTCTGAGAGTGTCTTTCTCGATGCTTTGCTGGTTCATCTGGTCATTCCGCTTAGGAGTAAAATGGCTGTGCCACGCCGTTGCCTGCGGCGGTTTTGGCACTGTCGAAGGTGATCTGTGGCTGTGGCTGCTCGTGGTCGAAGGCCATGGCTTGCCCGCCGATGGTGAAGGTGCCCTCCCAGTTGAGGGAGAGTTCGGGGCCACCGGGCGGTGTGACAGACAGCAGGCGCCTGTCGGCGTCGAACATGACCTGCGTGGCGAGAATTCTTTCGCGGAAGTGCGCGAATGCGTTCGTATCTCCGCAGCCGATAATGCCGATCCAGCCAGCGCGGCGGCCAGGTGATCTGATCTCGCGGTCGGCGGTGGCGCCTGCTGTTACAGGTTGAAGCCCATTGGTCGCATAAAGTGCTGCAAAGCCGCGGCCCGCGCGGGTGATGAGCCAGTTACCCTTCGTCACCACCTCGTCCAGCCCGTCGCGACCGAGATAGGCATGGGTCCAATCATTGCGGTGATCATCCGTATCGAAGATCATCATGGCGATATCCCGGTGCTGCGCCACGCGCGGCAGGATGCCGCTGCCGGCCCAATAAGAGGGGCGCTGTGTGCCCCACGGATCATCTTCGCCGGGATGGTTGACCCACAGCCGCGCCATCGGATGGCCGGCAAGCTTGATGTCCATGACGTGCTGCTGGTGGCCCTTGCGACCTGTCTTGTGGTCCACCACAGTGGAAAGCTGGGCTGCTTCGTTCTTGAAAAGCACGAGTTTGCCCGGCTCCAGTCCCTGCGCATAACGCGCCTCGACCATGCGGCCGCCTGTCAGTTGCGACAGGGCGGCAAGATGCGGAGGCGGCAGGTAATCTCCACAGCAGAACATCGGCAGTGAGGCGACGCCATTGTTGAGCCAGCCCTGACCGAAGGCAACTTGCGCAAAAGGTGCCAGTTCCGTCAGTGGCCCGGCGCGCAGCTCCTTGTCATAGGCTCTGCCCTGGGAACCGGAGGGAACGCCACCAAGCGTGTGCAGAGCGATCATTTCGAAAATAAGATCGAGCTGGTGGCGGGCGCGGGCGGCAAGTTCCGGTTCGGCCCAATGTTCGATGGCGAGAAGGCCGATGAAATCCACCGGATAATAGGCGGCCGAATTCCATTCGGCGAGACCGTGCGCCTCGACGCTGCCGAACCAGCGTTGCAGCCGGTCTGCGGCCAGCGCCGCCTGCTCCCTGCCGGTGCGCCCGGAGGCGCTGAAGATGGCGTCCGGCAGATAGTCTCCCGCGAGCAGCTGGCTGGTATGGAAGCACAGAACGTGGTTCTCGCTCCAGAACCACATGACGTCGTTGCCGGGTTCGTCCACCCAGTAGCGATAGGAGAGAATAGAAGAGTTGATCCGCTCAAGCATCTGAGGGGGAAGCCGGTCACCATAGGCGCGCACCAGCCAGAGAAGTGGCACCAGCACGAAATCGGAGCAATCCTCGCGCCGGTCGATGGACCGCAGCGTTGCGTCGACGATGCCGGAAATCGTCTTCATGTCACCGCTGCCGGTAGCGACCATGGCCAGCGCACGGCCGATGCGCCATGCACCAAAGCGGGCGCTGAAGGACAATGCCGCTTTCTTTCGCTCGGCAATATCGGTGGCGGCCGGTTGTGGCGCCATATCGCCCATGAAGGCCGCGTCGATGACGCGCGTTACCGTTCCGGCACCTGAACCGATGGTGATCCTGACGCCATGATATCCGTCCGAAATGCCTGCCGTCTCGGGGATCGTCAGGGTCGATTGCCCGGCTTTCAGCACGGTATCGACCTCGGCAAGGGCGGCGCGCTCGTGGCCGTGGCTTTTCACCGCAATGTGGACGGGAAGGTCGCTGGCAGGTGCTGCGCCGAAAACCAGCTCGAGGGCCGCGCCGGAAAAAACGTCGCGTGCGGGGCGAACATCGCGCACCAGTGCGGCAAGACGTTTCGTTTCTTCCCGGTCGAGCGGCACCGGCAGCACGACGGTGAGCGGCGTGGCGTCCGTAACCTCAAGCTCGAAGAACCAGATGATGTCACGTTCCGCCAGATCTTCGCAAAGCAGCAGCACTTCGTTATCGCCGGCCGCAAGTTCGAGCGTTATATCGCGGCTGCTTTCGACATTGCGGATAAAGGGCTCAAAGCGGACCTGCTCCACGCCGCCCACCCAGATGCGCACGCCGCCGCAGGTGCGCAGCCGGAAATGCGCCTGTCTTGTGGTGTCGCTGCGGAACGTGCCCTTCAGCCAGCGCTGCACATGGGTCGGAACGTGCCAGAAACCGGTGAATTCAACGCGTCGGTTAGAACCCGGCAGGTTGAGGTGCGAAACCGTAAAGTTGGAGTCGGGCGCGATGTCGCGGCCGATCATCGTCTGTTGAAAGGCCTTGCGGCAGGGAAGGTCGCCAACATCCACAAAGCCGTTGATGAAGCGATAATTGACCCGGTCTTCCGCCGGTGCCGCAATTCCCGGAAATGAAGTTTCCACCAGATCCGAGACGATCCAGGCGGTAACCGTTTCGCCTGGCGGCACGGTATATGTGGGCTGCGACATGCCCGTCGCCAATGGTCCATCCGTCATAATGGATCGCCTCCCGTCGATCTTTATGAAATTATTTTCACAAATCTATTTTCGCTTTGTTGCGGCGATTTGTGCGATTTAGCCGAAACAAACAGCTTGACGTTTATTCTGTCAAGTCGCAAAACAAGCGAAATCGAATTAAGACGAGGAGCTTCAATTCGATTTGTGAAAAGTTTTTCATTGGGAGGATGAGCATGCTGAAACTGTTTTCGGGCGTTAGCGCCCTCGTATTGGCCTCTATCGCCGGCCTTTCGGTCGCAGAGGCCGAGACAAGAACGATCACGTTCCTTTTTACGGATGACGACCAGGGTTATGTGCAGCGCATGTCTGAACTCAGCAAGGAGTTCGAGGCGGCCAATCCGGGCGTGAAGATCAACTTCGTGTCTTCCGGTTATGATGCCGTTTCCAAGCAGCTGCCGGTACAGCTTGCGGTGGGCGAGGGGCCGGATGTTGCCAAGATCACCGACTGGCAGCTCGCTTCCTACTATCTCGACATGCGCCCCTACATGAAGGATGCGGATGGCTTCGCCAAACTGCACGGCTCGAGCCTTGCCCAGCTTCGTCTGCCTGGTGTCAACGATCCGCAGTCGATCAACGGCTACATGGCCTCGCAGACGCTGAACCTGCCCTTCGTCAACAAGACGCTGTTCGAGCAGGCGGGTGAACCCTTGCCCGGCCCGACCGCGAAATTGAGCGAGATTGTCGAGGCGTCCGCGCGCGTTGCCAAGTCGACCGGCGTGCAGATTCCCTTCACCATGGACCGCTCCGGCCACCGCTTCTCCGGCGGCGCCTTCGCTTATGGTTCGACCTATGTGAAGGACGGCAAGTTCAGCTTCCCCGACGACGCGGCGAAAAAATACATCTCCGACATCTATTCATGGACGCAGAACGGCAGCTTCCCAAAGGAAATGTGGGGTGCTGCGGGTGGCTCGCAATACAAGAACATGGGCGATGAATTCGTCAACGGCAATGTCGTGACCTATCTGGCCGGCAACTGGATGGTCAATCCATTCCAGAACAAGATCGGTGACAGCTTCGAATGGACCGCGATCAACGCCCCCTGCGGCGATGCCGGTTGCTATGCCATGCCCGGCGGCACGGCGATTGTCGGCTTCAAGCGCACCAAATATCCCGAAGACGTCGCCCATTTCGTCGAATTTCTCGGCTCTGAAAAGGTGCAGCGGGAAATCGCCGAAAATTACGTGATCCTGACGGGCGCCGAAATCGTCGATCCGCAATACAAACTGAAGAGCGAAAACGCCAAGGCGGCGATGAAGGTCTTCCTGGACAACAAGAAGAATGTGCCGCAGGCCGCCCGCGAATTCGAGCACGCCAAGGGTGGCACTGCCATGTATCAGCAGATCGTCCAGCGCATGAGCCAGCTCATCGTTGGCGAACTGACGCTCGACCAGACCTACAAGGTCCTGGAAGACGATGTCGCCAAGATCAATGAGGCCGTTGCGGTCAAGAAATGATGAGCGCCCGTTCTTTCATCACGAAATAGCGATGCTCTCGATCTGCCCGGAGTTATGCTCCGGGCATACGTCGCCGCTTGTTCGTCGGCTGTTGTGGCATATGCGATCTGACTTAATCAGCAAGTCGAAAAAAAACTGCAATACGCCCGGCATAAAAGCTGACGGCGAGGCGCGCCGGAAGCTGCGTGCGCGCTTCGTCACGCGTCATCCGCTGAAATCATAGGATTCGTCATGGCTAAACTGAAGATGTCGTCTTTTCCGTTCGTGCGGTCGGCCTTGCTTGCCTCCGTCGCATTGCTGGTTCTTGTCCCGAACGCACGGGCATTCGAGCGCACTCAACCCGCAGGTCAGGGTTATGCCATTACGGTACCCGAACCCGCAGCAAGATATCCGCTGCCGCTTTCCGATACCTATCGCAACCAGACTGGCAAGAATGCCAGGGGCGAAGACGTCCGTGCCTATGACGACCGCGACAATCCCGTCATCGAAATCCTCTCGGGTTTTAATCGCATCTGGACGCTGGGCGATGAAAAATGGGCGGCTGGCGGCGCCAATGGCGACGGTCCGAGCGATTTCAGCCATGTGAAGGCCGTCAATCCCGCTGTCTGGCAGGAAAACATGCGTTACGTGCTTTCCGTAACCGGTGAGAACCGCACCCCCGCCGCGGCCTTGAACGCCTATATGAAAGACCGCCGCTCGCAGGGTTACAGCATGATCGACGGCATGGGGCCGCTTGCTCCGTGGTATCGCGAAGGCGCGGGCGCGACGACGACCATCAACCACACCCTGGCGGATTTCGATCCGAACGAGGTCATCACGCGCAAGGAAGAGGACAAGGGCACCGAGGCTGGAGCGGCCGATTCCGAGCTGAAGGATGTCGTGGCCCTCATGAAGGTAATGCGTGGCCCGGAAGGCACGACGTCGCCAGCGAAATATTTCTATTCCACGCCGCGCCCATGGCGCATGAATGCCAAGGGCGAGGTGATAGAGACAGGCACCGAGACCATCGGCGACCGCAAGTTTGAAACTTACGAAACCGATCCCGGCGTCATTGTGCCCGCGCTCAAATATGCGCGCGAGAACCGTGGACGCGGCAAGGATGGCGGCTTTCCGAGCGGTCACACCAATGCCGCCTATCTCGCCGCCATCACTTATGCTTACGTTTTGCCGGAGCGGTTTTCCGAATTGCTGACTGCCGCTTCCGAGCTCGGCGAAAGCCGTATCGTTGCAGGGATGCATTCGCCAGTCGACGTGATCGGCGGCCGCATTACGGCCACCGCTATAGCCGCCGCTATTCTGCAGTATCCGAAAAACGCCGATCTCAAGAAGGCCGCGCATGATGAATTGCAGGCCTATTTTGCCAAACGCTTACCAGCGGGACAGTCCCTGATCGATTTTGCCCATAGCGCGAAACCGGATGTAGACCCTTTTGCCGATGCGGCGACCAACGAGGCTGATTATCGCCGGCGTATGACCATGTCCTTCAGCCGCGACAAAACCGTTGGCGATGCGCCCATGGTGGTGCCGAAGGGTGCCGAGGTCCTGCTGGAGACACGCCTGCCTTATCTCGATGCCGCGCAACGCCGCGCCGTCCTGTTCTCCACTGGTATCGAGGCCGGTTATCCGCTGCTTGACGACAGCAATGGCTGGGGCCGGATCAATCTGGTGGCCGCCGCTGCCGGTTATGGTGCCTTTAACGGCGATGTCGACGTGACGATGGATGCTGCAGCCGGCGGGTTCAATGCGGCTGACCGCTGGACGAACGATATTGTCGGGGCAGGGCGTCTCGTCAAATCCGGCAGTGGCGCGCTCACGCTCACCGGCGCCAACAGCTATAGCGGCGGCACCGTCTTGCAGGACGGAACGCTTGTGGCATCCTCCGCCAATGCGCTTGGTACAGGTGGCGTGCTTGTCTCCGGCGGAACGCTTTTGCTGAACGGCGACAGTGACATCGTCATTGGCGGCGATTACGCCCAGACGGGCGGCACGCTGGCGCTAGATCCGCAAAAGGCTCCGCTGCGGGTCAAGGGCAACGCGACGCTTGATGGTGCAACCCTGCGGCTCGCCTTCGATGGCGCCGCACCCGCTGCCGGCAAGCGCTTCAACGTCATCGCCGCAGACGGCCTGACTGGCACCTTCGCTGCGATCGACGCGGGCAATGTGAAGGTGCGGCCGGTTTATACTGGCTCGTCGCTGTCCGTGGTGGTCGAATAGGCTGCGAGGCCAAGGTTTCGCGGGCGCGGTTTAATCGCCGCGCCCGGCCGACCCTGGTTACAGGAAATAACGGATCCTGAGCGGCAGCAATGTGGCGCCGAGTGCCGAGGAATCGCCTTCTGTCTCGCTGAGCACCAGTTTTGCTTCCTGCGGGCCGATGCCGTAACGGTGTTCGCGTTGCGAGGGCATGTGTACACGTTCGATCATCATCCGGCCGAGTGCGCGCGGCAATTGTCCACCAAAGACGATCGCCTGTGGATCGAGTACCGCAATCAGGCTCGCCACCAGCCGGTCCACCTGCGGCATGGTCCGCTCAAGCCATTCCTCGACGCCCGGCCAGGCAGGGTCAAAATGCTGATAGAGCGCTTCGATCGAATCTATCTCGCTCCCGTGTTTCTGCAGCGTCGCGATCAGATATTGCAGCGCCGGCCGCCTGTCGGCTTCATCCGGGTTGAAGATGCCGCTGAATTCACCGGCATTGCCGTGAAAACCGTAGAATGGCTGACCTCCCAGAATGAGACCGCCGCCGAAACCATAGTTGAAGGATAGATAGGCGAAGGTCTGGCACCACAGTCCCACACCGCGAAGGCTTTCGCCGATCGCGCCGGTGGTTGCGTTGTTTTCCAGCCAGACCGGTAGATGGAATTTCTCTTCAAGGATCGGTTTCAGGTCCATCAGCGACCAGTCGCGCAATGGTTCCGGCGCGTTGAACGCCCGATCTTCCGACACGAAAAATCCCGACATGGAAAAGCCGAGGCCGAGCAGGCGTTCGCGCGGGATGCCGTGGTCCGCCAGCAACCGTTCCAGAGCGAGCGACAGTGCGGCAAGCGTCATTTCGCGATCGCTGGGAAGCATCCGCAATTTTTCTTCGACAACCACCATGCAGCGGAAATCGGCAATGCAGATCACCACGGAGTCAGTGTTGATGGAAATTCCGAGCGAATAGGCCGCCTCAGGCACCAGTTCAATGGTCGGGCTCGGCTGGCCACGCGTTCCTTTAAGCGGTGCGCCGGTACGCAAAAGGCCGCGTTCCAGCAGGCCTTCGATCAACCGATGCACGGATTGCTGCGTCAGGTTCGTGTGACCGGTGATTGTTGCACGGGCAATGGGGCCGTGGCGGCGCACGATATCGAGAATGAGGCGCTCATTCTCGCTGGCAAGCGGCTGGCGGTCGAAGGTCTGGCGCGGTGTCTTATCTGTTGTCATGGCCTTGGATAGCGGCTGCACAAGGCCTTCGCAACTCGGGCCGCGCACCGGGGACGGCATTTTTCACTGGACTGTCACAAATAATACACTTAGAGTGTAGTAATAAGAAGCCGGTCAATAAAGGATCCCCAGGAGGAACCATTCAATGAGCATTAAATTTATTGCGGTCGCCGCGCTTGCGCTGGCGACGACGGTAGCGCCTTGCCTTGCGGCGGATACCAACATGAAGAACCTCGACTTCGATCTGTCGAAGGTCACGCGCGAAAATTTCTATGACATCGTCGTTCCCGCTGCCAAAGCGGAAGGCACGGTGACGATGTACAATTTCGCCGGCAGTTTCGCGGATACGTGGAAAGAACTGATCACCCGGTTCGAGGCCAAATATGGCATCAAGGTTACCTATAGCGACGTGAAGGGAGATCAGGCGAACCAGCAGCTCATCGCCGTGCAGGCGGCTGGGCAGGATTCACCCGTCGACGCCTATTTCGCTGGCGGCGGCGGCTATCCGCTTTTGTCTTCCAAGGGCGTCGTCGGCAATATTCCGCTGACGAAGATCTTGCCCAACATGGCCAATTACAATCCGGAACTGGCCGAGACCGTTTTCGGCAAAGCGCATGGCGGCAGTTTCCCTCTTGTGCATCTCAACCAGACCGCACTCGGCTACGATTCCGCCTTCGTGAAAGCCGAAGACGTGCCGAAGAGCTTCGACGATCTTCTCGTCTGGGCTGAAAAGAACCCGAAGCGCCTTGGCGTCACCCTGCCAGCCAAGGGCGGCTCCGGCGGCGGCTTCATCTATTCGGTGGCGCTGAATTATCTCACCGGCGACTGCCGCAAGCAGCTTACCGACTATAATCAGACGCTGCAGCAGGCCGAAGACTGGGCAATGACGTCCGAGTGCCTTACGCCGGTCTGGGATTATTACCGTCGTCTTCTTGCCGTGGCTGAACTGACAAACGGCAACGCCGACACGCTCAACCTGATCAATAACCAGCAGCTCTACATTGGCACCGTCTGGGAAGATCAGGTCATGAGCTTCCTCGGCACCAAGCAGCTGCCGGAAAGCTTCCGCGTCACGCTGCTGGAAAAAGGCCAGGTCGGCTCGGGCGATGCCATTTTCGTGCCGGCAAATGCCAAGAACGTCGCGTCCGCACTCCTTCTCATTGATATGGCGATGAGCAAGGAGTTCCAGCTCTGGAAGCTGGAGAACAAGGCTTCGCGCTCTCCGCGGGCGGATGTCACCAACGACCTGATGCCCAAAGCCGTACAGGAGCATGTTCTGCCGCAAAGCGTTTATCCGCGCCTGTCGGTTCCGGCGTTCTGGGACATGTCGACGGCCCTTGCCGAAGCGCTCGATGAAAAAGTGCTCAACCAGTAACACCTGCCCGGATCGACCGGACCGTGGGGCTGGAAACCGCCAAACGGTCCGGGAGCCTTGGTCGAAACCATGAGGGAGCCTCGCCATGAGTGAACTCGAGATCAGCAATATCAGCAAGGATTACGGTTTGAGCCGGGCGCTTCATCCCGTGTCGATCACTGTCGAGCGGGGCGAATTCGTCACCATTCTCGGCCCCTCGGGCTGCGGCAAGTCCACGCTTTTGCGCATCCTCACCGGCATCAGCCAGCCTTCGGGAGGCGAAATCCGGCTGGGCGGCAAGCGCATCGATCAGGCGCCGCCGGAAGCGCGCGACATCGCCATGGTTTTTCAGTCCTATGCGCTTTTCCCGCATATGTCGGTTGCCAAAAACCTTGGCTTCGGCCTGAAGATGAAGAAGGTCCCGAAGGACGAGCGCGCGCGCCGCATCGCCCATGCGCTTGAAATCTGTAATCTTGCCGGTCTGGTGGATCGCATGCCGCGGCAACTGTCCGGCGGGCAGCAGCAGCGCGTGGCGCTGGCGCGCGCCATTGTCATGCAGCCAAGCCTCTTGCTGTTCGACGAGCCGCTCTCGAACCTCGACGCCAAGCTCCGCGACACGCTGCGCCATGAACTGACTGAACTTCACCGCCGGATCGGCGCGACCAGCCTTTATGTGACGCATGATCAGGCCGAGGCCATGGCGATGTCGGACCGGATTGTGGTGATGAATGCCGGCCGCGTCGTCGAAGTGGGAACACCGCTCGAACTTTACCGTGCGCCCAAACACGCCTTTACCGCCGGCTTTCTGGGTCAGACCAACCTTTTGCCGGTTTTGGCTGAGGATAGGCAGGCGCAATTGCCCTGGGGGCAGTCCGTAACGCTGGATGCGACTGCGGCCGGTTTCGCACAGATTTCGGTTCGCCCGGAAAACATCCACATCAGCGCCGACGAGGCGGGTGCCGGCACGGTCTCTGCCGTTTCCTTCATGGGCGCCAATGCGCTCTATACGGTCGAAATCGGCGGCCACCAGATTAAGATCAGCCAGTCCGGTGCGGAAAATCTTATCGATGCGGGACGCAGGGTCGCCTTTCGTTTTCCCGGATCGGTGCATCTGCTCGATGACGGGCAGGCAGGGGAGGCGGCGTGATGCGCGGGGTGCTTCGCGACAGGCGCGCCCAGCTGCTGGTCCTGCTTGCGCCGGGGGTGGGTTATTTGCTGATCTTCTTCGGCGGTCCGCTGCTTTCGGCACTGATCGGCAGCTTCAGGCAGGACGATGGCAGCTTCACGCTGATGTTCTACGAGCGGATCTTCACACGTCCGTCGATGATCCGCGGCCTGACGACTTCCATCTATTACGGTGTCATGCCGGTGATGGTGTCGCTTGCGGCTTCGGTGCCGCTGGCGCTTCTGATCCGCAAGAGCTTTCTCGGCCGCAAGCTGTTCAGCGGCCTTTACAAGCTGCCGATGGCGGTGCCCGGCATTATCGTTGGCCTGATGGTGATCGTCGTTTTCGAAAGGGGCGGTTTTCTCGACCGTCTGGTCGCGCCGCTCGGGCTTGAATTGCCCAAACTCGTGCGTGACGACTGGGGCATTGGCGTCATTCTCGCCAGTGTCTGGAAGCAGATACCCTTCATGACGCTGATCATCACCAGTGCCTTTGCCGCCATTCCGGAGGACATCCGTTACGCGTCGCGCACGCTCGGCGCCTCGAGGCTGAAGACCTTTCTGTTCGTCGAAGTTCCGCTCGCGATGCCAGGCATCACCGCCGCCATCCTCCTTACCTTCATCGGCTCCATGGGCTCCTACGCCATTCCCGATATTGTCGGTCCGCCCACTGCCCGGCCGCTTTCGGTTCTCATGGTCACGGAGTTCAATCAGGGGCGGTTCAATCAGGTCTATGCCATGGGCATGGTGCTGAGCCTCTTCGCGGTCTCCGTCCTGCTTCTGTATTACTCCCTGACATCCCGCATCGGCCCCGGCCAAACCCGAGGAGACGCATAATGAGCGCCATTGCCCTCGAACCCGTCACCATGACCCGCCGCCGCACATTCACGCCGGACGACCGGATTTTCGTCTCCGTCGGGCTCTTTACCGCGCTGGCGCTCGCTATCGCCGTGCCTCTGGCGCTGATGTTCCTGTGGAGCATTGCCGATGGATGGACGCCGCCTCTGGTCGTGCCGAAGGATTACACCACCACGCGCTGGGCGAGCATTCTTGGCGATGCAAGCCTCATCCAGGCCGCCGTCAACAGCATCTTCATCGCCATCGTCGTGACTTTCTCGACGGCCGCGATCGCACTGCCGACCGCGTGGGCCATGGCCCGTTTTCCCTTCCGGCTGAAACGGCTGGTGGAGATCTTCATTCTGGCTCCCATCATCATTCCGGGGCTGGTCGTCGCTGTCGGCATCGGCCAAGTGTTTCTTCTTTTCGGTCTCGCTTATTCGGTGACCGGGGTCATCCTTGTGCAGATCGTCGGCACGCTGCCGCTGATGATACGGCTGATGACGGCGACGCTAGAAACCATTCCCGACGACCTGATTCATGCCGCCCGTTCGCTCGGCGCGGGAACGGCCGGCATTGTCATCCACATCATCCTGCCGCTTGCGGTGCCCGGCCTTCTGGCCGGTGGCCTGATGTCCTTCATCGGCAGCTTCGAGGAATTCGACAAGTCCTTCATCGTCGGTGCGCCTGTCGTGCAGACGCTGCCGATCAAGCTCTACATGTATCTCGACCCCTATTCGATGCAGATCCCGCTCGCCTCCATCGTCTCCTTCATCCTGCTTCTTCCCGCACTCGTCGTTTTCATCATCGCCGGCCGCATTCTGCGTGACGACCTGATGGCGGCGGGCATGGGGAAAATCTGATCCGGGCAACCCAACTCCGGTAAACGCAACATCCGAAAGTGAAAAAAATGCCTCAAACCCTTGCAGCCCAACGAAAAGTCTCCAATCCGTGCATTGTTCTTGCCCTCTGCTCGCGCGACAATCCCGCGATCCTCACCATCGCCCATCGTGGGTTCTGGACCGCGACCGCTGAAAATTCGCTGGCTTCGGTTCGCGCAGCGGTCGCTGCCGGTGTGGAGATGATCGAGATCGACACGCAGGCGACGGCCGATGGCCGGCTGGTCGTCATTCACGACGAGACGCTCGACCGCACGACGACGGGGCGGGGGACAGTGAGCGAACTGGCCTTTGATGTCGTCCGTTCCGCACGGCTGAAGGCAGGTGCTGGCGGCGATGCAGCCGATGTGACGGAGGAATGCGTACCGACGCTGGAAGAATTGCTGGAAGAGGCGCGTGGCAAAATCACCGTCAATATCGATACCAAGTTCACCCGTGACCTGCCGCAGGTCATGGAAACCGTACTGCGCCTCGGCGTCGCAGATCAGGTTCTGGTGAAAACCGATATCGATCCTGAAGCCGCGCATTTCGATGTGCTGGATACCGACTGGTTCGGCAAAATCCCGCATATGCCGATGTTTCCGGTGAGAAAGGGCAAGTTTGCCGAGGATCTGCGCCGCATCGAAGCGTTGCGCGCGCCGATGATCGAGGTAAAATTTACCGATATCGCTGATCTGGTCGAAGGCCGCGCCGAAATGGAGCGTCAGAATATCCGCCTCTGGATCAACACGCTCGACGTTTCCCATTGCCTCGATCTCAACGACACGCGCGCACTTTCCGATGCAGAAGGTGTGTGGGGCGCACTGGCGCAGGTCGGCGTCGGTGCAATCCAGACGGATGAAGTTGAGGCCTTCACGGGCTGGCTTAAGGCTGATGCAGGCGAGACGGGCAGGTCATGGACACGATGAACCAGCGCCTCGAGCGTGCAGCCGGCATCATAGAGGAGGCGATGGGGCTTGCCCTTCGCTTTTTCGAAGCGCGCGGCAGCATCGCCACCCGCACCAAGGGTTTTCAGGACTTCGTCTCGGAAGCGGATACCGCGGTTGAAGGGCTGGTGCGCGACCGGCTGGCGGCGGCATTTCCGGGTGAAACCGTTCTCGGCGAGGAGATGGGCGGGATCGCAGATGACGCCTATTGGATCATCGATCCCATCGACGGCACCGCAAACTTCCTGCGCGGCTCACCACTCTGGGGCATCTCGCTGGGCTTCGTGCGCAACGGCGTCCCGGAAATCGGGGTCGTCGCCATGCCAGTCTTCCAGGAGATCTATTCGGCTGCCGAAGGAACAGGGTTGCTGCTGAACGGCAAGCCGCTTGCGCGCGATGTTCCATTTAAGGAAGTGCAGGTGATGTCGCTCGGTGACAGCGCGTCTGCCGATGCCGCAGAGGTGGCGGCGCTCAATGTCGGTTTGAGGCATGCCGGCTGGGTGGTGGAATCCATCCGTTCGACCTCGATTTCACTGGTTTTTGCGGCGCGCGGCATCTTCGATGGCCATCTGCAAAAACTGACGACCATGTGGGACATCGCCGGTGGCGTTGTTCTGGCAAAAGAGGCGGGTCTTGACGTGCGGATTGGAACGCGCGGCGAAACCGGCATTCCCTGGGTTGCCGCCGCAACGCCTGAATTGATGGCCGTGACGGAGACGCTCTGGCCGGAGATCGCGGAATTGGTCCCGGCCGAACTTGCCTGAAATTCCCATAAAAACCGGTACCGGGTGAGAGATCCAGACACCCGGCGCCTTCCACCGGCAACTGGACCGAAAAGCCTCTGACGACTGGCGGTTAAGCCCAACCCTTCAACGCCCGGCCGGAATAATAGCTGGGCGTTGTGGCGCGGTAGATCGGTATGCTGGCGGCACCGAGATGGGGCAGGTCGCTCATCATCGATTTGCGTATTTCAGGTGGCTCGACGAAAAAGTCTTCGCCGAGCATTTCCAGCGAGCCGATGCGCTGCACGATGTGTTCAAGAACCCAGTCAGGTAGCGATCCGCCAAAAATGATGGCGCCGGGATCCATCGTCCGGGCAACCGTCAGCGCCAGCAGACGAAGCTGGTCGGTCGCCCTTTCCAGCCAGGCAACCACGGCGGGGTGGTCGCAATAGCTTTCATCAATATCTTTCAAACGCCGGATGCCCACTCCGTGGGCGGCCAGCGTGTCGCAAAGGTCCTGTCCAGAGGGACGTGGATGGGATTTGGGAAACAGGCCGCCAAACTCACCGGCATTGCCGTTCGTGCCGCGATAGAGATGGCGCTGAACCACAACGGCGCCGCCTATGCCGTATGTCAGCCAGATCATCGCAAAATTGCGGATGCTTCGACCCGCTCCGTAATACAGCTCCGAGAGGATGACGGTATTGCCGTCATTTTCGTGAAAGACCGGGAAATCGAAATAGGGCTGGAAGTCCTTGTCCACGTCGATGTCGCGCCAGCTCTCGAACTGCTTGATGCGAAAGACATGGCCTCGATCACGTTTGAAGTGGCCTGGAAAGCTGATGCCGCACCCTAGCACATCCTTCTTTTTGATCTTGGCCTTTTCAACCACCTGTCGGGCGGCCGTCTCGGCCATCTCCATGATATGCTCGAAACTGTGTCCCTCAAGCTCGGACCTGATTTCCTGCCTGATCGTGCCGTTGAGATCGGCCAGGCAGACACGCAGATCGTCCGGGTTGAAATAGACCCCGAGCGTGAAAAGTCCGTTCGGATTGATCTCGATGGCAGTGGATGGCTTCCCCCGTTTGCCGTCGCTGCGCGCTTCCTCGGCTTCCAGGATCAGGCCGGATTCCAGAAGATTGGCCGTCAGGCGGGTGAGGGTCGGTGCGGAGACATCCATTTCGCGCGCCAGTTCGATGCGCGACATGCCTCCCTTGCCGCGCAGGATTTCGAGCAGACGCCGTTCATTGTAGCCGAGGTCGATCAACCAGGTCTCCCACGAGAAGTTAAGTCGGATGATTAGCGCAATTTCAGGGGCTGTGCACCTTGTTTTCCGGAACGTCCTGACTTTTCAGGTTCGAAGATTAAGCGCGGCTGTCTTCAAATGTTGAGTTATTTCAGACGGATATTGGATTTTTGTATTCAAGATAAATTGCAGCTTGACTAATTAATTTACGTAAAGAAAATAAATAACAGACGGCGGGTAGCGACACGCAAAATCAATAAGAAATTATGTCGTACTGCCTTGCCAGTCAGGGAACAAAAAAACGGAGCACCCTTTATGCGTCAATCATGCACTATTTTCGCGCGCCTTGTTGCTGGCGCAACTTTCCTTGCCAGTGCGGCTTTCGCCCATGCCGAAGGTACCGTCGTGGTCTATTCGGCAGCGCCGCAGCAGCTCATGGATGAGTTGCTGCCCATGTTTGAAAAGAAGACCGGCACCAAGGTCGAGCTTGTCAAAGCCGGTTCCGGCGAGCTGATGAACCGCATCAAGGCGGAAAGCGGCAAGGCGGCTGGCGACGTGATCTGGAGTGTTGATGGCACCGTCATCGACTTTTCCGCCGACCTCTTCGAACCTTACAAGCCTGTCGAGGCAGCATCGATCAACCCTGTCTTTTCGCCGAGCACCAACTGGGTTCCTTTTACCGCAGTCGTTACGGCCTTCATCGTCAACAAGGAAGCGCTGAAAGGCGCGCCGGTTCCGACATCCTGGGCCGATCTTGCCAAGCCTGAATATAAGGGTCTGATTTCCTCGGCCCGTGCCGATCAGTCCGGCTCCGCCTATATCCAGATGGCGACGGTTTTGCAGGATTTCGATAGTGAAGAGAAGGGCTGGGAGGTCTATACCGGCATTCTCGGCAACTCCGTTCTTTCTACCTCTTCAGGCGCTGTTCCGCGTTTCGTCAATGATGGCGAGCAGGCGGTAGGTATCACGCTCGAAGACGCCGCCCTGCGCTACAAGCTTGGCAGCGCCCCGGTAGAGATCGTTTATCCGAAAGAAGGCACGGCAATCGCGCCTGACGGCATGGCGCTCGTCAAGGGTGCGCCGAACGCCGAAAACGGCAAGGCCTTCATCGATTTCATCGTCTCCAAGGAAGCGCAGGAAGTCGTGGTGAAAGCCGGTCGTCGCTCTGTCAGAACCGATGTTCCTGCAAATTCGGCGCTCGTTCCGCTGTCCGATGTTCCGGATGCGAAATACGACTTCAAGTGGGCTGCGGACAACCGCTCGCGTCTGATGGAAAAGTGGAACGAGATCCTGCTCGACGTCCAGTAAGAACATTGCCGGGGGCGGTGCGTCAGGCAGCCGTCCCCTGCTTACCTCTTTCACAACAGCATTTTCGTTCCGTCCACCGTGGTCGTGTGCCGCGCAGGATATGTCATGGAGCAGCACATGGCCGCCGTAGAAATTACCAGCATCAAGAAAAGTTACCGGGATGTCGTTGCCCTCTCCGACATCAACATCTCCATCCCCTCCGGATCGTTTTTTACGCTTCTTGGACCCAGCGGTTGTGGCAAGACGACCCTTTTGCGCACGATTGCCGGTTTTCACCAGCAGGATAGCGGCAGCATCAGCATCGAAAGACAGGCGATCGAACATGTGCCCGCCCACAAGCGCGATGTCGGCATGGTCTTTCAGGATTATGCGGTGTTTCCTCATATTTCGGTATTTGACAACATTGCCTTCGGTCTGAAACAGCGCAAGGCGTCTTCAGCCGAGATCCGCGAACGGGTCGGCAAGATTCTCGATGTCGTGCAGCTCGCTCCCTATGCCAAGCGTATGCCTCACGAACTCTCCGGCGGCCAGCAGCAGCGTGTGGGTCTTGCACGCGCACTCGTCATCAACCCGAAAGTGCTGTTGATGGACGAACCGCTGTCCAACCTCGATGCCAAACTTCGCGTGGACCTGCGCCGGGAACTCCGTGAAATCCAGCAGGCCATGAACATCACCACCGTCTATGTCACGCATGATCAGGAAGAGGCGCTTGCCATGTCCGATCTGGTTTGCGTCATGTATGGCGGCGTCATTCAGCAGGCTGCACCTCCCTGGGAAGTCTACAACAATCCCGCCAACCGCTTCGTCGCGTCGTTCGTGGGCGCAAACAACTTCCTGACGCTTGACCGTGCAGGCGGGCAGACATCCATTTCCGGCCACAAGGTCGCATTGCCGCAGGCGGATGCGATTTCCCCGCAGCGGAAGATCGTCGCCGCCATCCGCCCGGAGGCGATTTCTGTCGGTCCTGCCGCGATCGATTGTGACGAGCGCATCGAACTGCCCGTGACCATAAGACTGGTCAGCTTCACGGGGCGTGAGATGAACGTTGCAGCCGTTCTCTCGTCGGGCGAGGAAATCGAGGCGATCACCAAGCCATCGCCTGAGATCATTGCACTGCAGCCCAACCAGAAGACCACTTTCTCCTGGCGCGCGGCCGATGCGAAGCTGTTCGGCGAGGGCGTAACCGGGGAGCGCCTGTCATGACGGATATGACTGCGACTGCAACTCCCGGCGGTTTCCGCCTGCGACTGCCAGGTTTTTGGACAAGCGTGACGGTATTTGCCGTCATCCTGCTGGCGATATTCCTGATCCTGCCAATTTTCAGCGTCTTCTTCATCAGTTTCTTTGATGCCAAAACCGGTGCGTTCGGTCTCAGCAACTATGCGGAAGTGTTCACGCGACGTTTTTACACCGTCGCACTCTGGAATACGCTTCTGATCGGCGTGCTGGGCATGCTGGGCGCCTGCCTTCTCGGTATTCCGCTTGCCTTTTGCACCTCCCGTTATCGCATAAAGGGGCGCACTTTCATTGCCACCTTCGCGGTTCTGGTTCTGTGCGCACCGCCGTTCATTGGTGCTTATGCCTGGATCATGCTGTTCGGTGCCAATGGTGCTGTCACCAATCTCTTGTCCTTCGCCGGCATTTCATTGCCGACGATCTACGGGATCCCGGGCATCGTGATGGTCTTCAGCCTGAAGTTCTTTCCTTACATCTTCCTGATGACGGAGAACGCGCTGAACACCATCAACAAGTCCTATGAGGACGCGGCGGAAAATCTCGGCTGCACGGCGTTCGAGCGTTTCCGCAAGATCACCTTGCCGCTGGTCTTTCCGGCAGTCAGCACCGGCGCGATCATCTGCTTCGTGCTGTCCATCGCCGACTTCGGAACGCCTGCAATCCTCGGCAAGGGCATCAGAACGCTTTCGACAATCGCCTATGCGCAATACACCTCCGAAATGGCCGGTACGCCAACCATGGCGGTGACGATTTCCATGGTGATGATTGCAATTTCGATGGCGGCACTTCTGTTGCAGCGGCACATTCTTGCCAAGCGCCGCTACGCCAGTTCACTGACCAACAGGCCGGTAAAGCAGTCCATGCGCCCGTTGAAGTCGTTCATCGTGCACGGCTTCTGCTATCTGGTCGTCTTCATCGCCATGCTGCCGTCGCTCACGGTCATCTACACCTCGTTCCTCGCAACCAGCGGTCCCGTCTTTACCGGCGGCTTCGGGTTCGACAGCTATGCCCGTATCCTTCGTGATTCACCGCAGGCGATTGCCAACAGTTTCACGTTTGCACTGGCTGCCGTGGTACTGATTGCGATCGTTTCCGGCCTGCTGTCCTTCATCGTGGTGCGACGCGACAATGCGGTCTCCGGCTCGCTCGATCTCCTGCTGATGGTGCCTTACCTCATTCCCGGCGTTGTCATGGCGATCGGCTACGTCACCACGTTCCGCTATCCACCCTTTGACATCACGGGGACGGCGCTCATCATCATCGTCCTGGTGTTTATCCGCCGGCTGCCCTACGGCGTCCGCTCCACGACATCGATCCTCAGGCAGATCAAACCGTCCATCGAGGAGGCTGCGGTCAATCTCGGGGCTTCGCCGGCAAAGACCTTCGTGTCGGTGACGGTGCCGCTGATGCTGCCAGGTCTCATCATCGGTTCGCTGATGAGCTTCATAACGGCTATCAACGAGCTGTCCTCGACGCTGATCCTCTACACGGCACGAACGATCACCATGCCGGTTCTCATCTATGTTCAGGTGATTGACGGCGAGTTTGGCACGGCTGCGGCGCTTTCAACCGTCCTTCTGGTCAGCACCGGACTTTGCGTCTTCATCGTGTTCCGCCTCTCGGAAGACAAAGAAGCCTCTTTCGTCTGAAACCATACCAGCCCTCACCAAAAGCCAGCAGGAGCGGCGACATACGTGTCGCCGCCAGCCTCCCTCTGCCCAGCCTCCCTCTGCAAGGAATACACGACGATGAATATCGCGAGCTTTTCGCAATCGAAATATAAGAACGCCGCGACGCCCGGGGACGATGTGGCGCTGATCATACCGGGAAGGGTTCTGGCCGTTTTTGACGGTGCGACCGACCCGACCGGTGCAAGTTACGGCGGCTTGAGCTCGGGCCGTATCGCAGCACTTGCTGCCGCAAATGCCGTGGCGAAAATGGGCCTAGATGGCACGCTGGAAACAATAGCCGCGCCCAAGCTTTTTCAGAACATCAGCGATATCTTGAAGCAGGAGGCCGAGCGCATCAATGCCAGCCATCCGCCGTCGACAACCCTGGCAATCGTTGCCGACCTGGGGGACAGTTTCCGCCTGCTTCTGGCTGGCGATTCGGGTGTGCGTATCAACGGCTCCCGGTTGTTGCAGCATGCAAAGCTTATAGACAAGGTAAGTACATCGGCGCGCATCCTTGTCTTCAAGCAGCTTTTTGCCGTTATGGGGGATGGTGATGCAGCCGAGGCACGCACGCGCGCGACCATCTTTTCCGGCCTGCGTTCCGCTGTCGAAAACGGCATCATGACTGCGCAGGAGGCGGAGAATGTTGTCATTGCCGCAGCCCGCATGAGCGGTCTTGAGAGCGATATCGAAGCGGTCGAGGAATTCCTGATGGGAGGAATTCGCGTCCAGCCGCAATTCGCAAACAGGCAGGGACACGTACTGGGATACGCCTCGGTCAATGGCGGAACGGTCATAGAAGAGGGGACGGTCGATCTTAGCATCGCCAAGGACACGCTTGTGAGCCTTGAAATCTTTTCCGACGGTTATCTGTCTCTGCCGGCTGGAACCGATGTCGCTGACTGGGAAGCGGAATTTGCCCGCGTCGAGACGGCAGATTTTCACAAGATCAACGAGTACCCGTCGGTGAAGGGGTCAACATCGAGCGAATTCAGCGACGACAGGACCGTGGTGTGCATGAAGGCGCGGTGAAGAGATATCCGCGCCGAAAAGTATTTCGAAGCTGTCCGTCTTTCGAAGTGACAACCGCGAAAATTCCACCGCGTGTTGGCAGTGTTTGTCGTCCGCTATCGCCCCCAATTCGAAAGGCCTTGCCCTTGAAGGCGAAGAAAGACGCTGCGCACATGAGTTCATGGGAAGGTAAGTCTATGGTTTAGCTAACGGCTTACCTCCGTACCTAGATAGTTGCGTTCACTCCAGAGCAAGGGTTTGCGCAGCGGATCGAAGCTCGCTTCGATGATCGATCCAACAAACAGGATGTGGTCGGCGGCATCAATGAAGCCGACGAGTTCGCAATCCATCGAGAGCAGCGCGTCAGCAAGCCTTGAGCTTCCCGACGGCCAGACATCCCAGTGGCCGACGGAAAACCGGTCCGGCAGGTTTCCTTTTCCGGCGAACACATCGGCGATCTCCTCCTGCCCTCTGGACAGCGTCGTGACTGAAAAGCGCCGGCTTGCTGCGACAAGATCGACCATACGGCTGCTGGCATCGATGGAGATCATTAGAAGCGGCGGTTCGGCGCTGAGCGGCATGAAGGACGTGATCGTACGTCCGATCCGCTCGCCCGCATGGGAGGCCGTGGCCACGGCCACGGTGAAGACGAGGCTCGCCATAGCGTCCTTGAATTCACGCGGCGAGATTGTCGGAGAGGAGGGTGCTTTCAGCGGGACATGCGCGTGATTGACCACACGACCATCGATCAGCATGAAATTATGAGACATGCAGTGCCGGGCTAACCGCCCGCTCCCGGGTTCTTCGAAAAAATGGAAAACTTGGCCGCAGCACCATTCATGATGTCGGCATCATCAGGCGGCGTTCTTTTCTGGTGCACGCGCGGCCAGATGCCGGAATAGTGGCGGTTGAGGTCAAGCCAGACATGCAGACCCGCCTCGGTATCCGGCCGGATTGCCGCGGCCGGACATTCGCGCTCGCAGATGCCGCAATCAATACATTGATCCGGGTGAATGACGAGCATATTCTCGCCTGCATAAAAACATTCGACCGGGCAGACTTCCACGCAGTCCATGTATTTGCAGGCGATACAGTTTTCGGTGACGACATAGGACATGGGGATGCTCGCATGGAGTTGCAGCCGGGCGGCGGCTGTCCGGCTGCGCCTGGCCCGGTCGCCCCCAAGGCAGCGGGACCGGTCGGCTCGGTGGGGCTCAAATCAGAGGCGGGCGGCCACTGCCTGCCAGTTCACCAGATTGTCGAGGAAGTTCTCAATATAGGCCGGACGCTTGTTGCGGAAATCGATGTAATAGCTGTGTTCCCACACGTCGCAGCCGAGAATCGCCTTCTGGCCGAAGCACAGCGGGTTAACGCCGTTTTCCGTGCGGGTGATCTTCAGTGTGCCATCGGTATCCGCCACCAGCCACGCCCAGCCCGAGCCGAATTGCGAAGCGCCAGCGAGGGCAAAATTCTGCTTGAACAGCGCCACCGAGCCGAAAGACTGCGTCAGCGCATCTTCCAGCACCTTGGGAATCGCATGTTTTTGTGGCCCCATGATTTCCCAGAAGAGATTGTGGTTCCAGTGCTGGGAGGCATTGTTGAAGATGCCGGACTGCGCGACCGCACCTTTTTCATAGGTGGCGCGCACGATCTCCTCGAGGCTGCTGTTTTCCCATTCGGTGCCTGATATCGCCTTGTTGAGATTATCGACATAGGCCTTGTGATGAAGATCATGATGGAACTTCAGCGTCTCCTCGGACATGCCAGAAGGGGCGAGCGCATCATGGGCATAGGGTAGGTCGGGAAGCTGGAAAGCCATGGGGTATTCCTTTGTCACTGTTTGCTCAAGAGCATGGAAAAAGCCTTGCGAAAACAAGGTGACAATACTTCTAGGACCTCAATCACAGTTGAGGTCAAGCGGTTTTTCGGGGGATAAATCCACGAACTGGCGGGCTTATGAAACATGCGCCACGATGGCGCGGATTATCGCTCGTCGACGTTCACCGCGGCGACCCATTCTTCGAGTGCCCTGCGAATTGCCGAGTTCGCATCTTCCCCGCGGACGAATGCCCACCATGTATGTGCGCCTTGCCACAAGGCGGCCATCTGCCAGCCAAGCCGTTCCTCTCTAGCCTTGTCGTGGGTAAGGCGGCAGCCAAGCGCCTGGGCGAGGGTGTGTCCCCAGAGTGCTCCTCTCGCGCGCAGCTGTGGATTGCGAATGTCTTCTCTTAGCAGCAGCAACCCGTCACTGGCGTTTTGTTCTGCGGCTTCGGGGGGCATGAGGCGCATGAGAAGGGATATGGCGCCCTGCGGCGTCAATGGTTCCTCCTCATCGGCTGTTTCCGTTTCCGCCTGCAGCTTGTCCCAGGCGCGCAGAAGCACGGTTTCGACAAGGTCTTCGCGCTTGCCGTAACGCTGCACCAGGGTTGCCGCAGATAGGCCGCAGGCCTTTGCGGCTGAGGCAAAAGTCAGCCCGTCGGGGCCTGTCTGCAACATGAGGGGCAGCAGGACATCCAGCACCTGACCATCTGAAATCGACTTGTGTCTTGGCATGACATATATATAAACGTATATTCATTTATAAATCAAGGAGGATAATATGGCGGTCATTCGCGGATATATCGCGGCGAGTCTGGACGGGCGGATCGTTTCTGGAGACGGCTCCTTGGACTGGCTCTACAAATATGATGATATGGACCTCGGCGAACACGATTATCGCCTTTTCCTGAAAGGAATTCGAACGGTGGTCATGGGGCGGGCGACCTATGATTTCATCGCCGGTGAACAGGCGCCCTGGGCTTACGGAGATCAACGCGTTATCGTAGTCACCTCAAGGCCGATCGATGGCCCCAAGGGACCTCTGGAGGCGCGCAGCGATGTGGGCTCGTTGATCGAGGAATTGCGCGCACTCGATGATGGCGATGTCTGGATGCTGGGCGGCGGAAAGCTGCAGATGGCCTTTCTGGAGCGTGATGCACTGGATGAGATCGAGATTTATGTCATCCCGGAAATCCTTGGCTCAGGTGAGCCCCTTTTTCCGCTCACCGGGCATCGGGCCAGTCCCACTCTCGTGAGCGCAACGGCAATCGAAAAGGGCTGCGTTCGATTGCACTACCGCTTCTCGTGATGCTCTCGGGTTCATGATGTTAGTGAGGTGGCGAGGAATGGTCGATACAGACCGTGCCAGCTGCTCCCGGCCTAACTGGGCGGTTTCCGCCCTCAAAGCCCGAGAAACTTAAAAGGCTTGGTTTCCTTCAAGCTCTCATTCGCCATCCCCGAATAAATCTGCATCTGATTGGGGCCCAGGTCGAGTTTCTTGACCTTACCCGTCTCTTTCGAAAGGTCGAGTTTTGTCATGTCGATCCAGAAGATGTTCGGCGTCAATGCGGATTCGAAGAAATAGAGCTTGCGCTTGTGGTCTATCACCGTGCGCCAGCGGGTAGAGGAAATATTCGGCTGGTCCGGCGTGGTGATACCGTAGGGAACGGAAACATTGCGGATGACGCTAAAGACGCTGGCTATCGCCTCGACCGGATTTTCGCTCTTGGGGATGGCATTGGCGTAGAATGAAGCCCGGGCGAACCGGTCCGCGGCGCGATTGGTGCCCGGCAGCATGACGGTGCCGCCGATCTGCTTCCAATATTCGTTGAGCGCCAGCTGGTGATCGAAGGTCGGCGAATTGGTCATGACCTGATATTGACGACCGTGGTGGATGACCTGCTTGCCGTCAATATATTCGATGATCGCACTGTCACCGGTCGCATCCGAAAGGGAAAGGTGTAAGGTCGCCAGACGTTCTTCGCCGGGAACATTGTCGGTGACAATGGTGAAAGGGTTCTTCTCGAGCGCGCTGACGGCCTCGTCCACCGTTGCGAAATTATCGAGCGCATATTGCGCCCAGGCGGCGATGGAGAGGCCCGGCGATTTCCCGTCATAAGCGGGATAGCTCGACTCGACCAGCCAGAGAACATTTGCAGCAAGGCCTGCCTCATTCATGCCGTCTGTCGTCGAAATATCGTAACCTGAAGCAATGACGCTGCCGTATTTCGAGGTCCATTTGACCGAATTCGGCCCGGCCTCGCCGGAGCGTTCCATGCCGCGCGGGAATACCCAGATGTTGGTTCCGACATCCGTCTTCCAATCCATCGACCGGGCCGTCATCACCTGATCATTTTCGCCCAGATAGACGAAGCGCGTGCAGGCTTCGGCCACAGATGTCGTCAGTGTGGCGACAGACAACATCGCGGCGGTGCAGGCGGAAAAAATCGGCAAGGTCTTCAGGTGCATGGAAAAGCCTCCGGTGTTCGCGGCACAAGATACAGCGTATGATAGAAAATCGGACTTGTTGCCGGAAGTCAAATAGGCTTAGCTGCGGACGATTGTCGGGGGGGAAGGCATTGCTAAAATTACCAATTTTTTCGGTCCTTATGGCTTTTTCCGCAACCGCGGCCACAGCTGCGGACGACGTTGTTGCCACACCCGCGCCGGTTGATGTGGCACCAGACTGGGCATTTCAGGCGACGGGTTATCTCTGGGCGACCGGCTTGAATGGCAACGTGTCGCCGTTCCAACGTGCCCCGACCCTCCATGTGGAGAAATCCTTTTCAGATGTCATGGATGATCTCAATTTCGGTGGGTTTCTCAACATCTGGGGACGTTACGACCGTTTCGTTCTTTCCGGCGATTTAATGTATGTCGATACCACCGACAGCAAGGCAGCCGGTCCGCTGCCTGCGCTGCAAATTCCAGGTTTGCCAACCTTGCCGGCCGGTGCCGCCATTGATGCGACTGTCGACACACAGGAATTCATGGCAACACTGCAGGCGGGTTATCGTCTTATCGACGCGGACGGATTTTCTCTCGACGCGCTTGCCGGCGGGCGCTTCTGGCGTATTTCCAATGACGTTGCGGTTACTGCCAGCCACCCACTGATCGGCAGCGTTTCCGCCAGTCATAGGGAGAGTTTCGGCTGGGTGGATCCCGTCATCGGCGCGCGCGCATTTTTCAGCCTCACGGACAAGCTGTCCGTTCAGGGGCAGGTGGATATCGGCGGTTTCGGCGCGGGTTCCGATCTCACCTGGTCAGCACTCGCGACGGTGAACTACATCTTTACCGACACATTGTCGGTCTCGGCAGGCTATAAGGTGCTCGACGTTGATTACTCGCGCGACGGTTATGTCTTCGATTCACGGCTGAGTGGACCGGTTGTCGGGTTGACGTACCGGTTCTAGTCACTGTTGTCGCGAGTCTCATCGCCTTTTCACACCCATCCCAGAAACAATTTTAGTTTCTCCTTAACTTTGGTCTTCATCTCGGTCTTGCAGAGAGATGCGCATTGCAGTAACTTCTGGTTGTTATTTGACTCGAAGAACCGAAGGGCATGAAATTGGCGGGTCGCGCTTAAAATTCACGGATGAAAAATAATATCCATGCCATGATGTTGGCAAGATTGATTATTTCGTGAATTTCTAATGTTTACGGTTCTTTCAGAAAATGACTAAAGACTATCGTCTCGTAAAGAAACTTACTACTTTTACGCTTCTTGGATCAGATGAACTGATCTATGTACCCGGTAGGGGATCGACAGCAAGGACAGCTGCAGAGTGAAGCATGGGCGGCATTGCCGCGAAAAACTTCATTTCAAATGCAGGCCTCCGAAATATGCCACTTGCTGCTTTCATTCCTGGTTTCCGACGGCTAGTCCCTCCTGACTTTTGTCTCGCAATTGTGCCGGCCGCTCAAATCTTAGCCAACTCCCCGAAGAGCGCGCGAAACAGTTTCAAGCGGACCTTTGTCATTGCGCTTTTTGCAGGCCTGATCGCGTCAGGGCAGGCAACTGCACAGTCGCCCGCCGATGATTTTTCCCGGCGGCAAGAACAACAAGGACAGTTGCAGCGGCTGGAAAACCTGAAACAGGTTACGCCTGATGGCGTCGCTGGTCGTGAGAGCCGGGCGCCGGGAGGCGACGCGAAATCCGCTGGTCCTTGCTTCGATATTTCACGTGTAGAGATCGAAGGTGCGACAAGGCTGTCTGGCGCTGCGGTCGGAAAAGTCACGAAGCGCTACGACAATCGCTGCGTCGGCGTTGCGGATATTACCGCCTTGCTTAAGGCCATCACCGACCTTTATCTGGACAAGGGATTTGTGACTTCGCGCGCCTACGTTCCCCCACAGGATATTGCCGGAACAAGATTGCTGCGGCTGGTCGTCGTCGAGGGTAGGATCTCGGATATCTACCTTAACGGCCAACCAGCCGAGCGAAACGGTTCATTCGCGACGGCTTTTCCCGGCGTGAAGGGTGAGGTGGCCAATATTCGCGATATTGAACAGGGGCTGGACCAGATCAACCGGCTGTCATCGAACGACGCGAAAACCTCCATGTTGCCGGGCAAAGAGGACGGCACGTCCATCCTCAACGTCGAGAACAAGCCCGCCAAGCGCTGGTACGCGAGCATTTCCAACAACAACCTCGGTCAAGAGAGTACCGGTTACTCCCAGACCAATGTTTCCGTCGGCTTCGACGACCTGTTGGGCATCAATGATCAGTTGGGGTTCTCCTACGGTCGGAGCGGCCCGGATTATCCTTGGGACGACGATGGCCGCGGGCACAGCAACAGCTATTCGGTCAATACAAGCGTACCTTATGGATACTGGACGTTTTCAACAAATGGCTCCTGGTACGAGTATAACAGCACCATTCCCGGCAATTTTGGGCCGATCGAAACCTCGGGCAATTCCGGTCAGGTTGGATTTGGCATAGATCGCGTCATTCTGCGCGACAAGGATTCTATCACGACCCTTAGAGGCGGTCTCACCTACAAGCAGACCGACAACTTTCTTCTCGGCAATCGAATTGAGGTGGGAAGCCGTCGATACACGATTGGCAGTCTGGGCTTGTCGCGTTCACAGAGAATTCTGGGTGGCGTCATCGCTCTCGATTTTGCCCTTGATAAGGGTCTTGATCTCTTCGACGCCGTGGAGGCCGGAGAGCCGGGGGCGGGCACGGCGGATCCCCGGTTTTTGAAATTCAACACGACCGTCAGCGCGACGCGGCCGTTTGAGGCGGCTGGCCAGCGGTTCGAGTTAACGACGCTCCTCAATGCCCAATATTCGCCCGATAACATGTTTGGCGCAGAACAGATCGGGCTTGGTGGCTCCAGCAACGTACGTGGCCTGAGGGAAAGCGTCATATTCGGTAACAACGGATTTTTCAGCCGCAACGAACTGGTTTGGCGGACAATGCCATGGGAGGGAACAAGTCTGGCGCCCGTTCTGGGCGAATTACGCCCCTACCTGGCCCTCGATTATGGCCGCGTGTTCTCGCAGCATCGCTTCGATATTCCAGACGGCTATCTCGCGAGTTGGACCGTTGGTGCGAAGCTCGTTGGCGGAAACATCAGTGCCGATTTCGGCTACTCCCAGGCATTTTCCAGCAGCGTCAGTCACGGACGCGGCAATCTCATTTTCGCCAGCGTGACGGCACGCTGGTAGGCTTCAAAAGAGAATATTATGGTCAGATCTTCTTTTCACGCCCCCAAATTGTCTGTCGTATTCGCGCTGGTGGCGACTGCCAGTGTCGTTTCCGGTTGTGGTGGCCGGGCAGCGCATCCGGTTGCCTCGACAAACCCTGCCGACAGCGCTTTCGATTGCGCCGGCATCAAGCGCGAATTCGAGGCTAACGAACGGCAGGTCCTGGCAACGGTGAAAGAACGATCCGATGCGCAGGGTAAAAACGTCGTCCTCGGTGCGACAGGTGTTCTTCTGTTTTGGCCGGCTCTTTTCTTTATGGATCCGAAATCGCCAGAGAAACTGGAGATCGACGCATTGCGTAACCGCAATCAGGTCCTTGGCGAGATTGCCAAAAGCAAAAAATGCCCGGCCCCGCAGTCGAAGCTGGCGGATGTCTACAAAAAACTCGAAAGCAAACCCTCTTCGTCGCCCTCCAGCAAAAACGATAACTGATCCCGCTCACTCCCATAGTACAGCGTAAAAAGGTGAACAAGCGATGACACGAGCAGTGAAGCGCCCATTGAGCGATACGAGCGGCCAAACGGCAGCGCCCATTGAAACGGGAAAACTCGTTCGCAAACTTGTCGCCGCTGGTTTGAGCTTCGTCATGGCGTTTCAGCCGGTCTTGCTGCGGGCGCAGGAGATCGCGCCGGATGTGGGGGCGGCTGCAATCAATCGTCCGGGTGTTGGCGCGGCTCCGAACGGCGTGCCGCTGATCGATATCGTCACTCCAAATGGTCAGGGTCTGTCGCATAACAAATACAACAATTTCAACGTCGGCACGCCGGGTGTCATCCTCAACAACTTCAATGGTGAGATCGGTACGTCGAAACTGGGTGGCGTGACACCTGGAAATCCAAACCTGCAAGGCAAAGGTCCTGCCACTGTCATCCTCAATGAGGTGACGTCGCAAAATCGCAGTTCTCTCGTCGGGCCGACCGAAGTGTTCGGCGGCCGCGCCGACGTCATCATCGCCAATCCGAACGGGATTACCTGCAACGGCTGCGGTTTCATCAACACGCCACGCGCCACGCTGACGACGGGTGTGCCTGACATCGGCGCTGATGGACGTCTCAATGGCTTCACGGTCAATAGTGGCGACGTTACATTCGGTCCGAACGGTGCAAATTTCGCGCTCGGTGATGGTGCAGTCAGTCTGTTTGATGTCGTATCCCGTACCATCCAGATCGACGGCACGATCTATGGCGAGGACCTGCGCCTGACGGCCGGTAAGAGCAAGTTCGATTATGCCACTGGTGAAGCGACACCGCTCGATGCGACCTCCGGAACACCTGAATATGCAATTGATGGTTCCGCACTCGGGGCGATGCAGGCCGGCCGCATCAAGATGGTGGTCACGGAAAAGGGCGCTGGCGTTCGCATGCGCGGCGACATGGCCGCCAATGCCGGGGAGCTCTCGCTGTCGGCCGACGGCAAAATCTCGATCGGCAATGCCTCTGGCAATAACGGCGTGAACATTTCCTCGAAGGGAAGTGTTTCAACTGGTCGTCTGACCTCGAAAAAGTCGGTGTCGGTCAAGGCGGGCAAGGACACCAAGGTCGCTTCGATCGGTGCTGAAGAGGATATTCTGATCAATGGTGGGGCCGGCTTCATCGATGTCGCCGGTACTATCGGGGCCAGTGGTGCAGTCAACCTTCTGGCGGATGGTCGAATTGCCTTGGCCGACGCGTCGGCTGCCGGGCCTGTTTCGCTGTGGTCTGGGGCTGGTTCCATTGCCATCGGTGGCACGGCCCAGTCTGGCAAGGCGATGTCGCTTACGGCGGCCTCAGGCGCGATCGCAGCGGGCTCGCTGCTTTCGAAAGGCGATTTGGCGCTGCTCTCCGGCCTTGATCTCGGGATTTCCGGGCTCGTACTTGCCGAGGGCAATTTGCAGGCGTCCGCAGGCGGGAACATCCACTATGACAGCATGGAGGCAAACGGAGACATTTTGCTGTCTTCGACACATGGTGTCATCAGCTTCGATAAACGCACGGCCGCCGGGGGCGACATCAGGATCGGGCAGCAAAATGCCGACCTTTCCAATAACAGGAGCAGACTTGCCACATCCGGCACGCTCTACATCGATGCCAATAATATTAATCTCACCAACAGCACGCTAACGTCAGGTGGCATTGATCTCATCTCATCTGGAACGACAGATCTGACGGGTGCGCGGCTTAATGCTGTCACCGTGAGCAGCACAGCTCGTTCCGTGCAGGGGTCAGGTGACATCGCGATCCAAGCGGGTAGCCTCACTGCGAATGACGCCACCAATATTCTCGCGGCCCATGATCTGACGCTGTCGCTTTCGCAACTTGCCAACGCCGGTCAGCTGGCTGCTGGCAATGATCTTACCCTCAATATCGCCGGTAACCTGACCAACACCGCCACGGGGCTCATCTATGCCGGTAACGACGCGGCACTTTTCGTGGGCGGCGTGCTTGCCAATGATCAGGGGGCGATTGTCGCAGGTCGTGACCTCACAATTGCTGGAAGTGCTTCTGGCGCGCGCAATGCTGCTACGGTCAACAGTTCAGGTCTGATTTCCTCTGGTCGCAATATTTCGATCCTGACGGCAAATCTGCGTAACGAGAAAAGCGTGGCTCCGACCTATACGAGCCAGCAAATCTCAAACGCACTCGTGTCGGCTTATGACACCTATTATGCACGCGAATGTGGAGATTGTTCAACTCCCGTCTCTTTCGCTGGCAAGCAGTTCGTCATTGGTGCGCCCATCCGCCATGTCTATCGTGATGTGACTGAAGACCGTCTCACATCGGCTGGTAGCCCCGCAGCGACAATCAAGGCGGGCAATACGCTTTTTGTCGATACCGTCGATCTCACCAATGCCTATAGCAACATCGAAGCCGGCTCCGGCATGACACTTGTTGGCTCCGGCACTCTTAACAATCTCGGTTTGCAATTGCAGCGTACCACTTCGCTCAATTGTAACCAACAAGGTGGCTGCCAGTATTATCCTGATGTCATCTATGAGTGGCAGGAAACGAGAACGACCGGCGACACGGGTGGTTGGGAAGGTTCATGGCAGGTCGCCATGCCTGGTCCCAGTCCCTTTGGAACGCGCGATGCGTCAAAGGATATCGGGCCAGGACGGAGTGTAGAAAGCGTCGAGGCGATCGGCGGTGTTCCCGCGGCGATCCGCTCTGGCGGAGCGCTGGGTATTACCGGTTTTGGTGCCGTTAACAATACCGTCGCAGCAGGTACGATCACCGACCATGTCGCTATGGCAGCGCCTACGCCTTCGAGCGATCCCACCGGATTGCTCGCTGGCATGACCGCAAGCGGTGCGCTGTTCACACTCGGCTCCGTTGCAACCCCGCAGTCCGGTGGCTTTGGCGGCACTATTCCCGGTCAGACGTTCCTCTATGAAACGCGTGCCGCCTTCCTCGATGTCTCGAAATTCTACGGATCGAGCTATTTCCTTGGCCGCATCGGCTACCAGCCGGACCGGCAGATCCAGTTCCTTGGGGACGCCTATTTCGAGAACCAATATATTGAGCAGCAGCTCAGACTGGCGACGGGTTCCGGCTTTACCGGGCAGGATTCGATCGCTCAGATAAAGCAGCTCCTTGATAACGGCGCTGCCTATCTCGGAGCGAACCAGCGCCCGCTCGGCCAACCGCTTACGGCTGAGGAGATCGCCAGCCTCACCGAATCCGTCGTCGTATATGAGTGGCAGACGGTGAACGGTACGACCGTTCTTGCGCCGGTACTACATCTCGCCGCCAATGACAGGGAAAGATTGAATTCTGCGGGCGCGCTGATCGCCGGCAATCAGGTGACAATCGATACTGGCCTGCTTGCAACATCAGGCATGATTGCATCGGCTGGTGATCTGACTGTTTCCGGTTCGTCGATCGCGGCGATCGGCGGCACCTTCACGGCGGGTGGCAATGCCTCGCTGACGGGGAACGAGAGCATTCTGCTGGCCAATGCAAAGGTGAAAGCAGGCGGCAATCTGGGCCTGACATCGAATGGAGACATCAACATCTCCGTGACCGAACGGTCGACAACCAGCACCTTGCGCGACAAGCGGAGTTCGACAACCGTTGTTAGAACCACAAGTCAGGGCTCCGAGATCACTGCGGGCGGATCGGTCTCAGCCAATGCAGGCGGCAGCCTCAACGTCATCGGCAGCATGATTGCCGCCGATGGGACGGTCGGTCTGAAAGCGACCGGCGACGTGACAATTGCCGAGGCTGTCGACACCACCACGATCGATTACACCTACAAGAAAAAGGGCGGCCTGTTCGGCGGCAAGAAACAGACGACGAGTCACACGGAAACGCAGGCCGTCGTCGGATCATCGGTCAGCGGCGGGAATGGTGTGTCCATCGTCTCAGGTGGAGACACCGTCGTCTCCGCCTCCAACGTAACGGCCGGCGATGAGACCAACAAAGCTGATATCAACGTCAGCGCAGGCGGGAATTTGCTGATTGCGTCGGGCAAGAATACCGCGGAGTTCGAGCAGAGTTCCTCATCCAAGGGCTTTCTCTCGAAAAAGAGCTCAACACAGTACAACTATGATGAAGCTACAGTCGCCTCCGAGCTTTCCGCCTCCGGCAACATCAAACTGGATGCTCGCGGCAACACCGTCATCGCTGGCTCGAATGTCACGGCAGGCGATGCGATCAGCGTCGCGGGTGATAGTGTCGCCATCATCGGGGCCGAGGAGCAGCATGCGCTAGAAAGCAGCAGCAAGAAGTCCGGCCTGTTTGCGGGGTCTGGAGGTGGCTTCCTCTCGCTCTGGGGCAAAGAACAGAAAGAAAAGAGCCAATCGTCTACTATTAACGTTGGCTCCTTGCTGACTGCCGGGACCGATGTAACGCTCACGGCACGCGAGAACGACGTGACTGTCATCGGCTCGTCCATCGCAGCCGGTCAGGATATTACGCTTGATGCAGCCCGCGACGTCAATATCACTCCCGGGGCAGAAAGCGCCTCATCGCAGGAGAAAGAAAAGCGCTCAGGCTTCGGCATTCAGGTGAAATCAGGCAATGGCAGCGCATCCATCGGTATCGGTTACGGTAAGTCGGTCGATCAGACGAGCCAGTCATCAGAGACTAACGCCAGATCCATCCTGTTTGCCGGTCGTGACCTCACGATATCAGCAGGTCGTGATGCTAACCTGCAGGCGGCTGAGGTGTCCGCACAGCGTGATGTTGTCATCCTCGCAGACCGTAACGTCAACCTTCTCTCGGCGCAGGACAAGTCCAACTACGAACACATGCATGAGGAGATGTTTGCCGGCGTGACGCTATCGGTCTCGACCTCGCTGGTCAGCGCTGCCGACAGCGTCGGCAACGCGGCGCAGAAGCTTACGACCATCAACGACGGCTATTCTGCCGCCAATGCTGCCTTTGCATCGCTCAAGGCCTATGATGCGCTCGACACTGTCGTCAACGGCAATGTCGCTTCGGCCTCGCTTACCGCCGGTTTCACCTATACAAAGGACAAGGCGGCGGGGGCGGGCTCTGTTCCTGTCACCACCGAAATCAATGCCGGCCGCTCGGTGATGATCGAAGCCGCATCCGGGGATATCACCGGCCATGGCGTGCAGATCTCGACCGGCTACGACGCCGATGGCCTGCCGGTCGACAGTGATGACGACAAGGCCGGCGACATTGCGCTGAAAGCTGGCAACGATATTACCCTTAAAAGCGCCGAGGCGACGCAGAGTTCGTCGTCCAGCAGCTCGTCCGCCGGCGCCAGTATCGGCATTGGCGGCGGCGTCAGCCTGTCGGGTGGCGTCGGCGTCGGGCTGACAGGCGGCGCCAGCGCTTCCACGGCCAGGGCGAACGTCAACGGAACTACTCAGGTCAACAGCCACGTCACCGGTACCGGCGACATCGTCATCCAGTCCGGCAACAACACGACACTCGCCGGGGCGCTTGTTGCCGGTGAGACGGTGACGGTCGACATCGGCGGCGATCTTACCATCGTCTCCGTTCCCGATACCGGCGAGATCACGAACAAATCCACCTCTGGCGGCTTTAGCCTCGGCGGGGGGAAGAGCCTCATCTCCGGTATCCAGATCGGTGGCGGTGCGGGCTCCGGGTCGACGAACTGGGTTTCCGAACAGTCGGGTCTCGTTTCCGCGGACACGATGGATGTCACCGTCGGTGGCAATACCCATCTCGGAGCGGGCAAGATCGTGTCCGGTTCGGGTGATCTCACTCTCGACACAGGCACGCTTACCCATGAGAACTTTGAGGGCCAGAAGCAGTATGAGGGCTTCAGCGCCAATCTCGGCCTCGATCTCACCGGCGGCAAAGGAACCGATGTCAATCCGGTCGGCAACAGCACGCTCGAAGGCAGCTATCAGCTCGACGATACCCGCCAGAGCGTCCGCGCCACCGTCGGTCCCGGAGACATTGTCATTCGCGACAAGGAACAGCAGGCGGCGCTGGAAACCGGCGGCGCCTCCACCCTGCCGCTCGACGAACTCAACCGCGATCCCGACAAGGCCTACGAAATCACCAAGGACAAGCATGTCGGTCTTGAGGTCTATCTGTCGACCAACAGTCTGAAGGCCGCCGTTGAGGCGGGCAAGACGATCACTGATGCGTTTGGCGAAGCCCTGGATCGCATGGTTCAGGACGGCAAAAGAACGCCCGAGCAAGCCGCGCTTTCAAAAGAAATATTCCCGTTTCTCGATGATCCAAAGGTTCAGGCACAACTTGAGGAGTGCGGTCGGCAAGGGGCTGCTGATTTCAGCATATTCGACTGGCTAGTGACACCCGCACACGCTCAGTCTGCATGTGCAGTAATGCTGCCGAATGGTCAGATGAAATATTTCACGGCCACACAAGCCGTGGACTGCCTCACGGACTATCGGCAAATGACCAACATCGTTCGCGGCATTATTGGCGCCACTGGAGCCACGGTTGCAGGGCTGGCGGGTGCCTTCCTGCTGGCCTCGACAACCAGCACTGGTAAAGAGATCAATCAGAAGTTCACAGGGAGCGACGGCAGTACGGTTCTTGTTACCGGTAATGGAGATCAGCCAAAACGACAGATATTGGTCACATATCCGGATGGCGTGAGGGCCAGCCTAACAATTGAAGTCTACGATGACGGCGGCGCCATTTTCCTTACCGGTGGCACGATTGGCAATCAGACTATGACGCCGGGAATGCTGACAGATATGCAGCAGACTCTCGCAAATGCGGGTATGTCGAATGTTGTCCTCAGTGAGAATACAGGAGGGAAGAATGGCGATCATCAGTATTACCCAAAACCTAAGACTGAAGAAATTACAGGTTTCCCGGGTTTGAAGGAAGTGCGTGGCGTTGGGGGCAGACCCCGTTGGGTTGATAGCAAGGGGAAGATTTACGAATGGGATAAGCAGCACGGTGCAGTAGAAGTCTATGACAAGACTGGTAAAAAGCACCTTGGAGAATTTGATCCTAAAACGGGAAAGCAGACAAAGCCGGGAGATCCCGGGCGGTCGACGCCAAAGTAGGAGAGCCTGTTATGCACAAGGTTGAACGGTATATTGCTGCCTTTGAAAAGAAGGGAAGTAGATTCCTTGTCAAGAAGATGCGTATTCCAAGTGAAGATTTCGAATATCTGAAAACAATATTCGAGGTCAAAGCTGACGATCCATGTATGTATGATTATTACGATTTAAGTGAAGAACTGGCAGAGAAACTGGTCGAAAGGTATGGGTTCGAATTTTCTTTCAGCGAATTCGATTACGCGCTCGGGGCAGAAGCAGCTTAGAATGCGGGTGGCGATTACGGAAATTACTGTTAGCTAGAGAACTCCTTTCTCCACCAAGTGCGATGTGGACCCTCTTTGCCCGTAACAATATCAACCTCCTGACGGTCAACGACCGAACCAATTATCATGAGATGCATGAGAAAATTTTTCTGGAATGACGACTCCGGTGACCAGTCAGGCCGGCAAGGCAGCAAAAAGCATCATGCGCTCGGCCGAGCGCCTTTCGGATAGCGGCGGCGTCAACGCCGTCACAGAGACGGCCATAGCCGGGCTTGGTTTCTAGCAGGCTATGAGGATCGGCAGCCGTCTGCGAGGGACTGTCCTCCAGGATTGGCGTCTGTGCCTGTATTGGCCATCAGCAGCACCACGCCTCTTCTTCGTTTTCCACATGATAAAAATGGGAAGAACATTTAGGTGAATACGATCCTAAAACTGGGAAGCAAACAAAGCGCGGAAACCTGGTCGAAGTACAAGAATGTGAGGTGCGGCGATGGGAATTTATTTAATCATCAGCATGTTCCAAAGCGAGAGTGCTGCACTCGTGAACATGTTACAGCTCGAAAAAAGTGATCTTCAATTTTTTAGGGAAGTGCTAAACGTACCCGACGAAGATCCACTTCTATATGGAGAGTATCAAATTAACGCAGAAGCGAACGAAAAGCTTTTTCAGCGGTATGGGTTCAGATTTGACTTGGAGAAATATGACTGTTTCGCAGGTTATAAGTCAGTTTAGCGAATTGTAACCTAAACGGTGCGCAAACAAGCTGCTACAGTGACAGCACTGACCAGCGTGTTCCTACCAAGCAGGTGCGGAAGATGCCAGCAGGCATAAAGGGTTCATCGCTGACGGCCGGTGGCAACGTCTCCGTCTCTGCGGGCACGGCTGGATCAGGCGACCTGAACATCATCGGCAGCCGGATCGCGGCGCCTGACAGGGTCGCGGCTGATCTCAATATCGATGTGGGCGGCGGCCTGATCGTCAGTGCGGGCAGAAACTTCATGGAGACGGACACATCGAATTCCAGATCCGGTTCCCTGTCGAAGGCAAGTGAGCGGCATCACACCTATGACGAGGAGACGGTCGGGTCCGAACTCGCTGCATCCGGCAATGTGAACCTCAATGCCAGCAAAAATCTCGCAATTGCCGGCTCGAGTGTCACCGCGGGCCAAAACATCGCCGTCGAAGGCGAAAGCGTCTCAGTTATCGCCGCCCAAGAACACCATGACAGCGCCTCGTCGTCCAAAAAGTCAGGCGTTGGTGCCGGTTCCGGCGATGGCTTTGTCTCGTTAAGGGGACGCGCCTCGGAACTTACGACACAAATCTGAAACGTATAGGGGATTTATAATGAGCGTCAAAAACACAGATCATAAGGATTGGGTTAATAATGGGAAAACCATTGAAGAGTTGATAAAGGAACTTCAGTCTTTTGAAAATCAAGGCTTGCCGGTAGAGATATCTATCGATGGAGGTGATGATGTTCGACCGATCAGTCTTGTGGGGGAAAAGGACGGGAAATGCTTGCTTATCTATTTGAAATAATAGTTTTTATCAACTTCCGCTAGCCCGCTACATGCCGTACGATTACCAATAAAAGCCGTCTAGTATCTGCGTAACCCTGCCAAACTTGTGGGCACATATCGATGGTTCCGGGCAGATATCCCGACATGGAAATGCGATCGGTCAATGGAGGCTTCGGTGGCCTCTCAAACCAGCGGCTGAACGCGGCCGCTTATGCCGAACGTCTTTAGACAATCGAATTGGTAGCGCGATATCCGGATTCCGTCCAAGCCGAGCAAACGATTTCTAGGAGATGTATCTGGTGACTGAACATATTGACGCGATTATTAGTGAAGTGAATCGACTAGATGATCCGCGAAAACGTAAAATTCCGCTTCCAGATGATGCTCTAATAGCGAGATACGAAGCCGCCACGGGTTTCGAATTCTCGGAAGACTATAAAAAATTCCTCAAGAACATATCTAATGCTTTCATGGGTTACCTGTCGCCACTTACTCTAAATGAAGAGATGGGTGGCGTTTATGGGGAATTGAGATCGGCTATTGAACAAGGCCGCAGCGCTGGCCTACCCCACGATTGGCTTCCAATATGTGAAGACAACGGTGACTACTACTGCATCGCGCCCGACGGCAAAATACATTTCTGGGACCACAACGGTCCAACGACCGAGACTTGGCCCAACCTCGCAACGTGGGCAAACGATGTCTGGTTGGGTGGAGCGTAAGAATTTCGGCTATGCAATACGAGCCACCGTTGAGACAATTTGAGCCGCCCCGGCATTGCTGAAAAGCTCGGGCAGACCAGGCCCGGAAGCGCTGGGTCGAACGGCACTGCTGGACAAACTACTGAAGGCGCGGCAAATACTATAGCAACCGAAACCACGCCCAAGATTGAGCGGCAAATCGGCCGGCGAGGCTTGGATAATTGTCGTCTCTCTTCTCTTGGGCGGATGCACCGTGTTGAATACAAAATCTTCGGCGATCCAGGGAGTGAATGACAGTTTCGTTACCACCATGTTGTCACTCTATGGGACGCGCTGTTGGAGGCGCTTGTCGAACTTAGGCTGGCCGATGACTGGCAGCATATGATCGACGGGTTCGCGGCCATTCTCAGGCTGCGGCGGCAAAAGGGGGACTTATAAGGAAGCTCTTGGTCAATCCCGCGGCGGCTTTTCGACGAAAATCCACGCCCGTGCAGGCGGTCAGGGACGTTCTCTTCGCTTCATCCTGACAGGTAGCTTCGGATTACAATGCCGTTCCCGATCTTCTGGCAATGCCGGTTGGCAAGCTGAGACTGTTTCTTGCAAGGGCTATGACAGCGACGCTCTGCGCGAAGAGTTGTTGGTCCACGGGATCAAACTCGTCATCCCTCCGAGGGCCAACCGCAAAGACCCGCCCGCCTGTGACTTCAGAGCCTAGAGGGACCGAAACCGCATTGAGCGGCTGTTCAACAGGCTCAAGCAATTTCGTCGCGTCGCTACCCGATACGCCAAAACCCAAAAATCCTTCGCTACCTTTCTCGTGTTGGCCGCCGCAAAAATATGGTTGCCACACTTGCGCCGGTTCGTGAGTTGTGCAGCTTAGCTGAAGCTGCCACACGCTGTAAAAACAGGAGATAAATCTTGTATAACTTCAATTATTTAGAGCGCCAAGCAAAAGACCTGATCGCAAGTGGGAAGGCAGCGGACGCGATTAAGATTTATCTTTTCATGGCAGATGGCGACCAGTCGTTGGATGATATCTCGGTGAGCGTTTGGGAGAGTGTTATGAGAAGATCGGCGACCTTCATGCCGCAAAATATTGGTATGGAAGGGCGGTGGAGGAAAATCCCGACGTCAGGCTGACGTCCGCGGCAGCGCGTCAAAGGCTTCACGGAGTTAGCATCGAAGCCTTTTTGGGAGACGCAGACAAGTAGTTTTCAACGCGCGGCTGAAGCTACTTTGTCAACAGGGCCTAGCACCGATCGCTGAGGAAGGCGTGAAGCGCCTCGGCAAGTCCTGGGCGGTTGGATATAGCAATTCATAAGAAATTAAGTGCACGAACTTGGTCTCAGTGAGCGATTGGTGCGAGGTCTTTTCTTTAATTAGGACATGGAACGATTAATGGCGCTTATTGGTATCGATCTTGGAACCTCAAACTCTTTAGTAGCACACTGGACTGATCAGGGCGTGAAACTGATCGAGAATGCGCTGGGCGACTTTCTGACACCATCGGTGGTCAGTATTGCGGATAACGGCGACGCAATTGTCGGACGTCCAGCTCTCGACAGGCTGGTTACTCACCCGGACAAAACGGTGGCATCCTTCAAACGGTGGATGGGGACAAATCACGAGGTGAAACTTGCGAAGAAGGCATGGCGCGCCGAGGAGTTGTCTGCGCTTGTCCTGAGAAGCCTGAAAAGAGACGCAGAGGCTGCGCTCGATATCGAAGTATCTGATGTGGTTATTTCTATCCCGGCCTATTTCAGCGATCCGCAGCGTAAGGCCACCATCAATGCCGCGCATCTGGCAGGGCTGAATGTAACGAGACTTATTAACGAACCGACTGCCGCTGCACTGGCCCATGGACTCGCAAGCTCCGAGGATGGGCAATTTCTGATTCTTGATCTCGGAGGAGGCACGTTTGACGTTTCCCTATTACACAAGTTCGACGGGGTTATGGAGATACGGGCGTCCGCCGGGGACTCTATGCTAGGTGGCAATGATTTCAGGGACAGCTTGGCTTCACACCTCATGAACCTCCACAATATCGATTTCGAAAGCCAGCGGCCTCTGGATCGGGCCAGGTTTTTGAACGAGGCCGAGCGGATTAAGGCAGCTCTGAGCGAGACCCAGGACGCGGCTTATCATATCAACATCTTTGGAAAAGACGTTGAGGGCAAAATTACGCGACTGGAGGCAGAGGAGCTGTGGAAGCCGCTGATCACTCGGTTGCGGAGACCGATCGAAAGGGTCATTCGCGATTCCGAAACAGATCCGTCGTCGCTTAGTCAGATTGTTCTGGTGGGTGGCGCATCGCGAATGCCGCTGCTCAAGACCATGACGACCCGTTTGTTCGGGCGGTTTCCCCTGTTGCATCCTAATCCCGATCACGCCATTGCCATCGGAACGGCGCTTCAATCTGCGCTCCATGCACGGCACGAAGCGCTTGACGAGATCATCATGACTGATGTGTGCCCCTATACATTGGGTATTGCGTCGGTTGAGCAAGCCTACGGCCTAAACGAGTTGCTGATGTCGCCCATTATCGAACGCAACGCGATCATTCCGCAAAGTCGCGAGCAGTTTTACTCCACCACCGTCGATGGGCAGACCAAGATTGATGTACAGGTCTATCAAGGCGAGAACATGCGGCCTTCACAGAACATTCTGATCGGAAATCTGGAGGTGCCGGTACCGCTTGGCAAGGCCGGATCTCAATGCATTGGGGTCCGCTTTACTTATGATGTCAGCGGCGCGCTCGAGGTCGAGGTCAAGATTCTCTCGACAGGAGAACTTAAGCGTAAAGTGTTCCAAAACCAATCCAGCCTGACCGAATCCGAAATCGCTCTGCGCTTCAAGGAACTATCGAAAATCAAGTTGGCCCCGCGCGAGCAGCAAGAAAACCTCGCCTTGGTCGCAAGGGCGGAGCGCCTCTACGCCGAGGCAATCGGCGAGCAGCGCCAACAGATATCAGCATTAATGGCGCAGTTTATCGCGGCTCTGGATAATCAGAGACTGCGGGATGCGAGGCCACTGCGGGAAAAGTTTGCCAAACAGCTGGACGCGCTTGATCAAATGTGGGGCCAGCCGCAATGAGTGGCGATTGTTGGGCGTTGCTCGGCATCAAGCCCCTGAGCAACGAGGAGGCGATCCGCAAAGCCTATTCGCGACGTCTCAGGGATTTTCGCCCGGATGAGGACCCAACAGGGTTCCAGCTTCTGGTCGAAGCTCGCAAGCAGGCGCTTGCGACGGTAAAGTGCCGGATGGTAGACGTGCTAATCGCCAACCCATCTTCGCCTGACGGCATAAGCACAGACGGAGTTGCAGAGGGTTCCGGCAGCTTCGGCAATTCTGAAAATCCCGACAATCCGGCTGAGCTTGAAAATGACTCACAACGCGCCGTAGCGCCGTTTTTTTTGGAGCCCACGCAGAAGGAGAAAGCCGGAAAAGAAAATCTACCTCGGCTGCTAGATGAATTGGGTGAACTTATCAGCTTTGGAAGAGAACGGACACGCGGAGTTGCGCAGAAAGGCAACTGGCGCGTCGACAAGTGGACAGAACTATTAAACCGCGCATCTATTGAGCTAAGTTTTGCCGAACATGCAAACTTCATCCAAGCGCTCGCAAGAGGTATCGAGGGACTGTTGCCGCCCAAGGGTGATACAATCCCGTTGTCAGACTATACGGAGGGAAAAGGCGTCGCTGCAATGGTCAACGCCATTGAGGAGGGAGCTAATTTTTCGGAAAATCCGGGCCTTCTCACCACGGTCTGCGGCTGGCAATCGGCAAAACATTATTTCGACTGGCTCGCCGAAGCGCAGCGCGGCAATGCTATTTTGCGCAGAAGTAGTCAGGGCAAACCGGCTTACTTCAATGGAAAAATCCCGCTCTTCCCCTTGGAAGATCAACCACCACGCCTAGAGACAATTGATCTCAACTCATATTATCACGAGGCTTTGGAGAAGGGGCGCTGGCCTTTCTCGTTCGATTGCACCAAGACGCTGATGCCGTCGTATTACATCATGCGGTCGATAAATCTCTGGTTTGGTCTTACCATTTTCGGACTCACTCTTGTTACCGCCTATCTGGCATGGGGAATTGGTAATGGCACAGACATTCGTTTAGCCGCTGTCTCGCTTTTGTCCTTGCTATCATTACGTCTGACTTTTGGGATCCTTTTCCGGAGGCTCACACTCCGATCCTGGATCAAACGTATTATCAAGACGGATAAAAAACACATTTGGGACTTGGTCCGGCGGCGCAACCACCTGCAGCCTTACTCGCCTGCCAGCCAAGACTGGCCATTAATTTTTGTCACCGGTATAGAAATAATTCCTATTGTTGTCGGACTTATAATCTTGGCGGCGAGTAGCAGCAACATATGGAGCAACAGGCACCTTTACCCCTTGCCCGCCGAAAAGCTCGTGACGGACATGGTTTTACCAGCGTTTGATGCGGCAATCAGAGCCGAGGCGTTTAGCTACGATTCATTTTTCGATTTCTTTCAAAGCATTAGATCGAGCAAACCGGACGGCTTTTCGACCCGCCTGATCACGCCCGATATTCCTGCTGGAAAGTTGTCCAACTTGCTATGGCTCCCCACCCTGACCCGGAACCAAGAGCGTTTTCTTAGCGCGAGCAGCGGTCCAACGCATACCGCCTTATTTGCGTCCCTCACTATTGATCCGTCCGCCAACAGGTTGCACGAGGTCCGAAACGCCAAACTGCGCGTTTGGTCGTTTCTCTATCGTATCGGTACACCACGGATGCGTGTGGATATTGAGAAGGCTCTGAACGAGTGGGGTCCTCTTATTAGGGATGCGAAATTCCGCAATGGTTGGCCGACCGAGCAGGCAATCTGGAGTTTCATGGCTCCAGAGCTTCAAGGACTCGTTTCCGCCGATGACAAAAAGTTTCTTAGAAAGGCCGTTTTATCTGAGTTTGCGCGTCAGGCGAGGCGCTATGAGTCAAAATCGAAACCGGACATTCTCTATTCACAGTTCCATTGGCTGCTGTTTGCGCCTGATACCGCATTGTTTCAGCCGCAATCTCTTCTTGCCGACACACCGCTCCCAGAAATCAAGCTTGATAATGAGTCCATCAGACGTGAGGCTTTGCCCCGCAACCCTATCCTGAGTAACTTCCTGCGGGGATGGGCAAAAGGGACGCAGCCCGACCGCCCGTCCACGATTTCATCAACTGATAAGCTCCAAGTGCAGCCTGGAATGTTCTATATTGCACACGTGCCTGACATATCGGCATTGGCTGGGAGGCGTGCATTTTTCTTCCTTCTCGGCACGATCCTGGAGACCGACAATACGCTGCTCGGCTTGAAGATTTCGCGCCGCGGTTTTGCAGAACTTCCAGAGTCGCTTCCGGAGGACACTCCCGGTTTCTGGACCACGGCGACAGCGTATCTGCTACTGGCCCAACGACAGGAAACCGGTAAAAATCTGTCCCGGTTTTATATCGAGCACAACGGTGATGACGAAGTCAGGACAATCTTGAGCCGGCTTCTGGACGAGTTACATGGCACCCCCGAAGGACAGAAGGTATGCAATTCTCGTCTTCATTTGCCAGGAGGTTCTTGTTTTGACCTGTGAAAAAAATGCCAATAGCGCGTAAGCTGATAGCAATTTTCCCTGAAACTACTTTTTACGGCAGTGTGGACATCGTTGTGGTGGCAAGCTGGAAGGTAACCGGTGGTCTGCCCCCACGTTGCTCGCTGCCACCTAATCTGACATCGACGTTCCATGGATGAAGAACTGGCCTGCTGCCGGTTTCGTGGACACGGAGCTATCTCAGCCCTATGGAATTGAAAACAAGGTGGGATTAGCTTAACCTCGTGTCCCATAAACCGGCAGCATGCCATGTCGATATTTCCTTATTTAGTCGACATGTGGGATTTAATATGTCGATGCAATCGACATATATCTTCTACTGCAAGGTGTTGTGCTTCCTGGGTTTATGCGTAGGTTGTGGCTCTATCGGCCCCGGGTATTTTGTTCCCTAAACTATGAACCGATCCATCAGGAAATTGGGACGAATATCATATCCTGCGGCAATTCCATCCGGTTCAGCATGGGGTGCGCTGGGAGGATGCCGGTCCTGACAAGGCATGAGGCAAGACCCGCGCCGGAAGCGCCCGCAATATCACGTTCCATGAGGCATTTCTACTACTAAAAGTAGTATTCGCCAAGTGGCAATTGCTCGTGTTTGAATAGGGACACAAGCGCGTCAATCAGGGGAGGGCGATATGCGTAAACCGATCGCACGATTGATCAGTGGCGGGGGACAAGGGGTGGACGATACGAGGATTGGGTTTGCTGGCGCGACTGGAAAAACAGGTGAGGGCGCAGACAACGCGCCGGAAGATTGCGCTAGCGGGAGACAAGCATGCGATTGGCGGCGACCAAAAATCGGAGTTTCAAAGAAGTTTACAATGGCCCATAGAGGATGCCGTCCAGAAACGGAGCAGACATGAAGACCAGCGTTGAACATTTGCCGGAACGAAAGCAGCGCGAGCTCGCGCGCGTCGTCGGAATTATTCAGGAAGAGTTTGCTGATCTGGTGGAGCGCTCCAAGTCTGACGCCAAGAAGGATGGACGCATTTTCAAAATCATTCTGTTTGGTTCTTACGCGCGTGGCACCTGGGTGGATGAACCGCATACGTCGAAAGGCTATCGCTCGGATTTCGACATCCTTGTCATCGTCAGCAACAAGGAACTGGCCGATCCCAAATACTGGGACAAGACAACAGACCGGCTGATGTGGGACAAGGAGATCGAGACGCCCGTGGGCCTCATCGTGCACGGCGCTCGCGAAATCAGTAATTTCCTAAATGATGGCCAATACTTCTTCGTTGATCTCGCCCGCGAAGGTGTTGTTCTTTACGAATTCGACGATCGGCCGCTCGCAGAGGCGAAACAGCTCAGCCCTGCCGATGCACTCAGGGTGGCAGAAGATCATTTTTTGCGGCACTTCCCGGATGCGCGAGATTTCGCTGATGTGGCAAAATATCTCGTTGCGAAAGGTAACCTGCACCTAGCGGCCTTCAATCTCCATCAGGCAGTGGAGAGCGCCTACAACTGCTACCTCCTGACACTGACAAACTATTCCCCTGCGTCGCACAATCTCAAATTCCTGCGTGGACTTTCAGAAGGTCGTGATCACCGTTTGATCGACATCTGGCCGCGCGACCGTCAGCGATTTACCACGTGGTACAACATTCTGAATGAGGCCTACGTCAAGGCACGCTATTCGAAGCGTTTCGAGGTTTCTGAAGAGGCACTTACTTGGCTTCAGGAGCGGACCGCCGAACTTCACAAGCTGGTTGAGACGCTCTGCCGCGAGCACATCGAAAAGCTCGAACAGGCCGCGAACGCCAGCGACTGAGCTTCACCCGTAGCACAAACTCGTTTGAGCTCAGGTCGCAGCCACCGCAGCGTGATGAACCACAGGGTACAACCTATTCTTTCAATCCTGTTCATCGTCTCGTTTTGGTCGGCATGGGTGGCCGTCATTTCCTCGAGCAAACGGGATTCGGTCGCGGCTCGCTTGTCTACATCCCCAGGTTTCTTAACGCTGCTGGCGCTTGCCGCGATAAGCGTCCGCAGACGCGCTGTAGACTGGTAACCCAGTGGTGCCGACGCCACTCGTATAGTGAAGATGAACCGAAATGAAGTCCACGGGATGCGGCTTATGGACCTGCCTCGGTTCGAAACAACACCTTTGGCGTCGATGACATAGGCTGTCGTGATCCTTATGCGCCCACGCGCGCTTGTTCGGTTATACGGATCGAAGCCGCTGATAAAATAAGCATTTCTGAACACAAATGAGGATATGAAAAAGCAAGGCCAAATGAGAATTTGAGTCGCGCTAGATATGGGTGCGTCCTAAGGGGTTTTGCCATCAATCTGGCTCCATATTTGGTGGGGCAGATGTCGCGGTCAATGTTGGCTAGATTTGGCCAACTGAGCTTGTTGACCTAGAGGTATTCGATCTTCCGGGATTTGCGACGTATCGTTTTTGACCGCGAGGTTGTAGCAACGGCGTAATGACCTTGACAGAGCACCCTAGGAGTCTAGAGGGGGTTTCATATTCATTTTGGGAGTGTAGACATGAAATCGCTGGCAGCCGTTTCGGCTTTTGTGGGCAAAACCTTTGCGGTCTGGGTCATCTTGTTTGCCGTGCTCGGCTTTTATTTTCCAGATACGTTCAAGCAGATTGGACCGTGGATCGTCACGCTTCTGTCGATCATCATGTTCGGCATGGGGCTCACACTTTCGGTCGACGATTTTCGTGAAGTCGTAAAGCGCCCGGTCGATGTTACCATCGGGGTGCTCGGCCAGTTCCTCATCATGCCGCTGCTTGCGGTCCTGCTGACCCGGATCATTCCCATGCCGCCGGAAGTGGCAGCAGGCGTGATCCTAGTTGGCTGCTGCCCGGGAGGGACATCCTCCAATGTCATGACATATTTGTCGAAGGGCGACGTCGCCCTCTCCGTCGCCTGCACGTCAGTGACGACGCTTGCTGCTCCTCTGGTGACGCCCTTCCTCGTCTGGTTGTTTGCCAGCCAGTTCCTGCCGGTCGATGGTTGGGCAATGTTCCTGAGCATCGTCAAGGTCGTGCTGGTTCCCTTGGCCCTTGGTGCTGCCTTGCAGAAGCTTTTGCCAGGTGTCGTCAAGGCGGCCGTGCCGGCTTTGCCGCTCGTGAGCGTCATCGGTATCGTTTTGATCGTCTCGGCGGTTGTCGGCGCATCGAAGGGCGCGATCGTGCAGTCCGGCCTGATGATCTTTGCGGTCGTGGTTCTTCATAATGGGCTCGGTTATCTGCTCGGCTATTTCGCGGCAAAGGCGACCGGCCTCTCACTCACCAAGCGCAAGGCAATCGCCATCGAGGTGGGCATGCAGAACTCCGGTCTCGGTGCCGCTCTTGCGACGGCATATTTCTCGCCTCTCGCAGCTGTGCCCAGCGCCATCTTCAGCGTCTGGCACAATATCTCCGGCGCGTTGCTGGCCAACTGGTTTTCGGGCCGCGTGGACACGACGGCGACGACGAAAGCCGGATAGGATCGCCGGACGAAGATTGGCCGACGGGATATGAAGCAGCCCGAAAGGGGTTCTTCGAAACATGACGCCTTAGATCCGTAACGTCTCGACCAAAATCGCCATCGACGCGGAAGCACTATCCGCGTCGATGGCCGAAGGCGACGATCAAAAGCATGAAAGTGTGAAAGCCCCGACCGCTTTCATATCGATATAGGTTTCGGCGGCAAGGTCGCTTGTTATCGCACCACAAAGACTGCCGGTGGTGACGATCTGTCCGCGCTTCAGCGTTCCATCCCTGTTGAGGGGGGAATTGGCGAAAGCGATAAGCGGGGCGAGCGGATCGATATTTGGGTGTTTCACCACCGCATCGAAACGAAGCTCTGTACCTTCGGTCACCGTCAGATGCGGCAGATCCCCGGTATTTTCGGCTAAGGTATTAATGATTGCCGCGTCGATTTCCGGCCCGAGAACAAACCCGCGATTGGCAAGGCGATCCGCCAGAAAGAGCGGGAAGGGGACCTGGTTCTTTTCCGCCAACCGGTAGCCGAGCAGCTCGACGCCGAGGTGAACGGCGTCGATATGCGTCAGTATATCGGCTCTGCTGAGCGGGGTGGCGGTTGCGACGGGAATATCGGTGGCGAGGGTGAAGCAGATTTCCACCTCGATGCCTTCAATGTCCGCTCCGGGAAAAGACGCGATAGCGTCGTCACCGATCCGGTAACAATCGACCATCGGCGCAGCGACCGCGTTCCCGTCCGGCCGGATCGCCAGCTTCCAGCCTTCCACTGTTTTACCGGAAACTTCAACGAAAGCTCGTTGAACGGCAATGGCTTCCTCAAGGCCTTCTGGAACGAGGCCATCCGCCTCGATTGTCGCCAGCGCAATTTTGCTGCTGTTCAGGCCTGCTTTCACAAGGCCCTGGGCCAGTTTTTCGATCGCCGTCATTCCAATCATCATCCCTCATTCTGTCTATTGGCCGAATGCTGTCACGATTTGGCGCTGCTTGCCAAGGCCATCAATGCCAAGTTCGGCGACATCTCCGGCTTTCAGGGAGACGGCGGCTTCATTTCGGCCGAGGCGTGGCAACGTAAACAACGTTCTTGGTCAGCTGAGATCGATATGGAATACCGGATTTTCTTCGAGCGCCGGGTGTGGCGCTTACTTGTGTTTTTAGCTTGATAAAGGCTCTAAACGTCAGTTGATACCTTTGTTTCCGAATTTCCTTAGCGTATTGGTCACTAAATACGATTGAAGAGAGAATTGACGCATGACTGTGCAATTTCCGAGTATCGCGCAGGCGCTTGCCGAAGAGATCGGAACCTTACGGAAATGGCTTGAAGAGGACGCACTGCCGCTGTGGTGGGAGGTGGGCTCGGCCCGTCCGGACGGCGGTTTTTACGAGCGCCTCGGCCAGGATGCGAAACCGGTTTTTTCTGATGACCGCCGCGCCCGCGTGCAGCCCCGTCAGGCCTATTGTTTCGCTGCCGCCGGCCAGAACGGCTGGCAGGGTCCGTGGAAGGATGCGTTGCTGCATGGGCTGAGCTGGTTCGAAAAGGTCTATCGCCTCGATAACGGCCTTTACGGCAACCTTGCCGACCAGACCGGCAAGCTGATCGATCCGTCCTTCGATCTCTACAATCAGGCTTTCGCGCTTTTCGCCGCAGCACAGACGGCCGCAGCCCTTCCCGACCGCAAGGACGAGATGCGTGCCCGGGCGCTCGATATCCTCGCCGTCCTCAATCGCGACTACAAACACCCCGTCGCCGGCTTTGAGGAAGCGAACCCGCCGCGCACGCCGCTGTGCTCCAATCCGCATATGCATGTTTTCGAGGCGATGCTTGCCTGGGAAGTGCAGGACCCCGAAGGTCCATGGACCGCGCTGGCCGACGAGATCGCCGGCCTTGCACTCACCCGCTTCATCGATGGCACCAATGGCGGGCTACGCGAATTCTTCGGCCATGACTGGATGCCGTTTGAAGGCGAGAAGGGCCGCATAATGGAGCCCGGTCACCAGTTCGAATGGGCCTGGCTTCTGGTGCGCTGGGGCAGCCTGCGCAACAATGGCGAGGCAATTGCCAAGGCCAAGCGCATGTTCGAGATCGGGGAAGCGCATGGCATCTGCCCACGCCGCAAGGTCGCGATCATGAGCTTGTACGATGATTTTTCGGTACATGACGGGCTGGCACGGCTCTGGCCGCAGACGGAATGGCTGAAGGCAGCCTTGCGCCTTGCCAGCGTGACCATTGGTGAAGAAAGACAGCGTTATCTTGCCTCGGGCCTGAGGGCCATCGGCGCGCTGCAGCCTTTCCTCGACACACCGGTCAAAGGGCTTTGGTTCGACAAATGGCCGGCCGACAAGCCGATGCTGGACGAACCGGCACCGGCCAGCACTTTCTACCACATCGTCTGCGCCATCTACGAGGCCGAGGACCTGCTGGCTGCCAGCGGGTAACTTGAGAATAATAGCAATCGTTGAGGAGGAGTGCGAGGAACTGTTTTCTGAGTAGGCCGTTTTATTTTTCGGCCTTTTTATTCCTGTGTTTAAAATGGGATAGTGTTTTTGCTCTGTCAGCCAGCTAAAAATACAAGGCGGGGCATCAACTATGGTCACTCTTTCGAAAGGTACGCAATGGCCCTTGATCTGCCGAACCACGAAGATGAGCTGAAAATTGCTAAAGAACTCAACTCCCTGCTAGCTTCAAAATATGCTCGGGAAGTGGTCAATCGCGTTTCAAATGATGTCATATCTACACAATTGACTGGAGGTCGGGTTGGCGATGAAAAAGTGAAAAATGGTAGAGGTGGCTTCAGAGCGACACTCCGTGCACTTAATCCTGAGCGTCTGATACGAAGAGCGATAAGGAAGCGGTTTCCAAAACAGAGAACGGTCTCGAAGTCACAGGAAGCTTTCAATTGTCCCGAATATTTTCCTTTATGTGTTCAGGGTCTCAACATCCAATATAGTACCGATACTTTAGTTGATAGACGAGGTGTTGGCAGAGTTGCGCGTGAGATATTGAAGGAACTAATAAAGCGAGAAGTGCTCGCCAACTTCTCCGTTGGATCAGCCTGCGAAAAACCTATTCATTTTTTCCCTTCTGTTCATTGGTGTCCCTCAGAGCTGCCTCCTCGTTCTGTTGTTATGGTGCACGATGTCATTCCTTTGCTGTTTGAGGACATATTCCAGAAATCAACTATCTTCGAATGGAAGCATAGATATATTCATTCAATCAGAAATGCCGACCTTATTGTAACCGTCAGTGAAAGCAGTTCGGACGATATTTCGCGGATCATTGGTATCCCGAAGGAAAAAATCCACGTCGTTTACAATGGTGTCGATGTTGTAGATTGGCAGGAAGACGAAAGCGTGGATTCGCTCACCCCCGACGCGCCTTATTTCGTCTGCATAGGCTCTAACGACTACCATAAGAATATCGACGTAGTGATCAAGGCCATGGGCTTTAGTAATGCACACGACTATCATTTGGTCGTCGTTGGAAAATCACCGAAAGGATTTTCTGCGGAGTTGGCTTCCGGCAGCGGTGGGAAAATACACCCAGTTGGTCGCCTGACTGACGGGCAGTTGGCGAGAGTATTGAAACGATCCAGAGGGTTACTTTTCCCCAGTTTATATGAAGGCTTTGGTTTGCCTCCGTTAGAAGCACTGATGCTTGAAGTTCCCTGCATATGCAGCACGAGACCTGCCATGACAGAATTGCTGCCTGGCATGGTGATTTTTTGTGATCCGGATAGACCTCAGGATTGGGCGAATGCCATGCATCAATTGGCTAATTTCCCGCCGGATGTGCACACCAAAAGTCGAGTGGCAAGTGAACTTCGGCGCCAATTCAATTGGGTGAGATCAACGGATTTGCTTTTATCCGTGCTTGGTAAACTTAAAGATGCCGAGCGCTGAAAAGACCTTGGGCGCCGTGTGTAACGTGACTCGAGGTTTTCACAACGCCTTTGTGACGCGGAGAGGTGTGCGACGCCTGCCTGCGGCGTGCGTTTTGACCTGAGCCCCATTTTCCCACCAGTTGTCAGGAGAGTCTTGAGTTTTCATGAACCGCTCCAGGTTTCTGGACCAACTGAGGCTAGAGTTTTCCGGCTTCATTCAGGGAGGCGGGCTGGTTGAGCCTCCTGATTTTATCAGCGAGATCGGCACCTTATTGCCGATCGCACCATGCGGCCGAAATTCATTGTAGTCTATACGGCAATCCTCCATCTTTTCGCGGGCATCCGCAGGGTCAGGAACCAGTGCTGGTTCAGGCACTCCGCTCGGAAGCGGCCATTGAACGCTTCAATGAACGCATTGTCGGTCGGCTTGCCCGGGCGTGAGAAGTCCAAGGTGACGCCTTTGGGGTAGGCCCAAAGGTCAAGATTGCGAGATACGAACTCAGTCCCCTGATCGACACGGATCGTCTTCGGATAGCCAACTTTCCGGCATGCCCGTTCCAGGGTTTGCACGACATCTTCACCTCGATAGCTGTGACTTGGATCAAGCACCGGCACATAGCGCGAGAAGGTGTCGACCACCGTGAGCACCCGCAGTTTCTTGCCGGTCGCCAGTTGGTCGTGAACGAAGTCCAGGGCCCAGACATCGTTCGGTCCAACGGCCATTTGCCGATCTTCCCGCAGCTTGGCTTTGACCCATCGCTCCGGCGTCTTGTTGCGCAGTTGCAGGCCCAAGTCTCTGGAAATGCGATAAGTTCGCTTGATGTTGGTCCACCAACCCTCCCGTTCCAGGAGTACATGTACACGACGATAACCGTAGCGGACACGTGTCTCGCAGATATCACGAATTCGACGTTCCAGACCGGCCTGATCGGCAAGGCGAGAGGTGTAGTGGTAAGTCGAACGATCGAAGTTCAGCGCATTACAAGCACGACGGATCGAGATCGCCCAATCACGGCACATGCCTTTCACTATCTCTCGCTCGCGAGCAGGCCTCAGAGCTAATGGGATGGTCCGCGCTGTCTCCCGAGAGCATAGTGGGGATGGGCAATGGAGGGCCCTGATTATGAATCGTAACCAACCGCAGCAGTGCGCCGTCTTTGGAATAGATATTGGAAAGAACTGTGGAGCCTGGAGATGTATGGGCACTATCGAGCGGCTACGCCGCCGCGGACGCCAGAGAGTCTTGTTATCCATTTTTAGGGCGTCCTAACGTATAGGGCTGGGTCACGCAATTGATTGATGACCGGTTAGCGCAAAAACATTTTGAAAAGATCGGAAATAATTCGAAAACTATTGAAAACTTCCAACATTATCTGATAGCTGCTGCTGGCGCATAATTGCGGAATTTTCTGGTTGGGATGAGACACATGAAAACGGCACTCGTATGCGGAGCAGGTGGATTTATTGGCGCACATCTTGTCAAGCGCCTGAAACGTGAAGGTTTTTGGGTGAGAGGCGTCGACCTCAAGTTCCCGGAATATGCCGCAACGGAGGCTGACGATTTCGTTATCGCGGACTTGCGGGAGCAGGCAAACTGTCGAGCAGTAATTGACCGACGGTTCGATGAAGTATATCAGCTTGCCGCCGATATGGGCGGTGCGGGGTATATTTTTACGGGTGAGAATGACGCCGATATCATGCACAATTCGGCCACCATCAATCTTAACGTTTTGGATGCCTGCTACCGTCGCAACATAAAGCGGGTATTTTACAGTTCTTCGGCCTGTATGTATCCCGAGCATAACCAGACAGATCCGAGTGCTCCAGTCACGCGGGAAGACAGTGCTTATCCGGCAAATCCAGACAGCGAATATGGTTGGGAAAAACTGTTTTCCGAACGTCTTTATCTTGCTTACAATCGCAATCACGGGATGGAATGCCGTGTCGCGCGCTATCATAACATCTTTGGCCCGGAGGGGTCCTGGGTTGGAGGACGCGAGAAGGCGCCCGCAGCGCTGTGCCGTAAGGTCGCGGAGGCCGAAGCCGGTGGAGCGATCGAAATCTGGGGCGACGGTCTGCAGACGCGGTCGTTTCTCTTTGTCGATGAATGCCTTGAGGCCACTCTGCGGCTGACGCGATGTGAAACCTTTGCAGGACCGGTGAATATTGGCTCTGAAGAGATGGTTTCGATCAACGAACTTGCCAAGATTACCATGCGAGTGGCCGGCAAGGATCTCGAAATTAACAATATTCCAGGCCCGCAAGGTGTACGCGGTCGTAACTCCCACAATGACCTTATTCGAGAAAAGCTGGGATGGGAGCCAAGCCTCACGCTTGAGCAGGGGCTTGCCCGTACCTATCCTTGGATTGCTCGTCAGGCCCAGATTGCACGTGGAAAAAACAAGTGACGGCCAGTGGCCCGATCTGTAGCGAGATATTATGATGAAGCCGAAACTCTCTGTTATTGGACTGGGCAAACTCGGTGCGCCTATGCTTGCTGTGTTTGCCAAAAAGGGCTTTGATGTCATCGGTATGGATTTGAATTCTGCATTTGTGGATTCAATCAACCGTGGTGTGGCGCCCGTTCCTGAGCCGCAGCTCCAGGAATTAATCACCGAGCATGGCGGGCGCATTCGGGCTACGGTCGATATGCGGGAAGCAGTGCTTTCCTCAGACGTGACTTTCATCATCGTCCCGACGCCAAGTGGGCCGGATCGTTTTTTCCGCAATGACTATCTGATCTCTGCTCTGGAGAGCATCGGCGCAGCACTGCACGATAAGATCGGCTACCACACTATCGTTGTCACCTCCACCGTCATGCCTGGCTCTACAGGCGGTATTCTGCGGCAGACGCTTGAGCGTGCATCCGGTCGAACCGTGGGCTCGGATCTCGGCCTGTGTTACAACCCGGAATTCATAGCTCTTGGCACAGTGGTTCGCGATATGCTTTATCCAGATATGATTCTTATCGGTGAAAGCGACCCTAAAGCGGGAGATTTGCTTGAGAGCGTCTATCGTGGCTCGACCGAGAGCAACCCTGAGTTCCAGCGGATGAACTGGGTCAATGCGGAACTTTGCAAGATTGCCGTCAACACTTACGTGACAACCAAGATCAGCTACGCAAACATGATCGCCGACATGTGTGATCACCTCGAAGGTGCAGATGCGGATGTTGTCACGGATGCTCTCGGCGCAGACAGCCGGATCGGAAAAAAATACATCAAGGGCGCCATCGGTTATGGTGGTCCCTGCTTCCCACGCGATAACAAGGCATTCGCTGCACTTGGACGTAGCCTTGGCGCACGCACGGATCTCGCCGAAGCGACGGATGCCATCAATGATCATCAGACAGAACGCCTTGTGCGCGCGATAGCGGCATCTGCAGATCCGGGCGCACAAGTCGCAATCCTGGGGTTGTCCTACAAGCCGGAAACCCCGGTGATCGAGGAAAGCCAGGGGCTAGCGCTTGCCCACAAGCTGATTAGCATTGGCTATCGTGTGCGGATTACCGACCCCCAGGCGCTTGTCAGCCTTCCGGATCAAATTGCTGATGGCATGGTGATAAAGATGGATGCGGAAAGCGCCATGGCTGGAGCAGATGTGGTCGCTATTTTGACGCCCTGGAAAGCCTATCGCGATCTCGATGTTACAGCAGCAGGGCCGAAGGTAGTCGTTGATCCCTGGCGCGTCGTCGATGCTGAGAAGCTCTCGTCCGCAATAACACTGATCAGACCCGGTATGGGGGATTGGCTCGCCGACGCCGCAGCGGCGAAACACAACCGAGTAATGTCATGATATCGATCGTCCTCTATGGAAGGAACGATAGCTACGGCTATAATCTTCACAAGCGGGCTGCTCTCAGCCTGAATTGTATGGCGGAAGTGCTAACCGACGAAAATGATGAAATTCTTTTCGTTGACTACAACACGCCGGATGATTTTCCAACCTTCCCGGAGGCGATCTGCGACACGCTAACAGATCGGGCGAAGCGCCTTTTGCGGATCATCCGCATAAGACCGAGCCTTCATAATCAGCTATTTGCGTCTCGTACCCATCTGAAAGCTCTTGAGCCGATTTCGCGCAACGCTGCCGTCAGACGGTCCAATCCTGCAAACCGTTGGATATTGTCGACCAACACAGACATGATTTTCGTGCCACGCGGTTCGCAGTCCCTGTCTGAACAGTTGGCAGGACTGAAAGACGGATTTTATTGCGCGCCCCGCTTCGAGATCCCGGAGACGCTATGGGAGAGCTTTGATAGGCTTGATCCGGCTGGGGTTATTGCTGAAACGCGTGACGCGGGAGAGAACTTCTATTTAAATGAGGTAGTGTATGGGATGGACTCTATCCTGTACGATGCGCCCGGTGATTTTCAGCTGATAAAACGCGCTGATCTCTTCTACATTCACGGCTTCGATGAAAGGATGCTACTGGGTTGGCATGTAGACGCAAATATTTCGAAGCGTCTCGTTATGCGCCATGGTAGGATTGAGGACGCTCTGCCTTTCGTCCTTGGTTATCACTGCGACCACACTCGTCAAACGACTCCGGCTCACGCACACAAGAGTGTGGAAAACAATACGGATGATTTTTTTCACAATATTCTGCAGCCGGAAATACCCGAGCAATCAGAAACTTGGGGTCTTGCTGGCATCGACTTAGAGGAAATCAGCTTAACTGACACCGTAAACATGGCGTATCGCAAAGCGCTTAGCAAAGCTATCGAGCAGCCTCTGAAAGGTTTGATTGAGGCGCGTTATAGGCCAGAGTCTTACGATCTGGAAGTAGGAACACCGGAGCATGTGCTTCCATTCCTTGTCGATCTATTTGCCAACGCTCCGAGAAATACGAATGTCGTCTGGCTTGGGCCGAAAGACCGGATATATGATCTCTTTATTAATTGTTGGCGAACTCTGGGATTTCATACGGATGTACGTTTTTGGCAAAACGATATAGACGTTATTGATCGCGCAGATACTTTTATAATTAATTTTGGGCTTCCGAGGAAAGTGGAAGGCGATGCGTCGTCCGCATTGATGGAGCAATTTTACACCGTCGTAACAAACGAGCGGGATCACTTGGCAGCGAACAAGGAGCCACGCCGTATTATTGGTGTGAATGCCATTCACAATAGGTTCGAGTCTCTAATGCAGCGTTTCGTTGGCTGCAGCCGAACGCCGTTTTCAGCCAGATTGAGGCATGGTTACTTGCTCAAGTCTGCGTTTGTCGATGCTGAAGACTGGACTGGCGAAATGCATGCAGGTGCCGCCGGAAAAAAGGATGGAGATATAATTCACTCCACGGGAGCGAATGGGCATATATTTTATGGTCCTTATGCCAATTTGATGCCCGGCAATTATAGGGTGGATATAAGTCTGACAAAAAGGTGGAATCATTCGCCTACATCGAAGTTGCGCCTCGAAATCACTCAAGGCGAGAAAACGGTTGAGGCTGTGCAAGTCAAATTTTTTGGATCCATGAAAATTATATCTCTACCGTTGCAAATCACAACGCAGGATTTCCTTCTCCCTATTGAGGTGCGCCTTCATTCAATTGGGAGGTCTCGAATCGCTCTTGAAGGGATAACTGTAAAAAGAGTGCAATCTGTAGATGCGTAACTTGACTGATACATCGGTGTGACACGCGGCGTTGTTTCCTGCATCTCTATGGAGAATGGTAAGCTTGATCAATATAGCCCTCCGGGCCATAGCGAAATAGATCGCTAAGTAAATGAAACTGCTATGTTCATTCAATAAAAGGATTCGCCTGTGACTGACAACGCTACTATTGAAGACGTAAAAGAGTACTGGAATCGTCGCCCTTGCAATGTTCGACATTCAAAACTCGAAGTGGGTTCGCAAGAATACTTCGATGAAGTTGAGGCCCGGAAGTACTTTGTCGAGCCTCACATTCCGGGTTTCGCGGAATTCTCACGCTGGAGCGGAAAAAAAGTACTGGAAGTAGGATGTGGGATTGGAACTGATGCCATCAATTTCGCTCGTAGTGGTGCAGTATATTCTGGAATAGAGCTTTCCGAAGCAAGTCTTGCGATCGCAAAGTCGCGGTTTGAAGTGTTTGGACAGGACGGAAATCTCCAGCACCTGAACGCTGAAGCGCTTACGCAAGGGTTCCCAGAGAACAACTTTGATTTGGTATATTCTTTCGGCGTGATTCATCATACACCCAATCCGAGGGGCGTAATCGAACAAATCCGTAAAGTTATCAAATCAGACGGTGAATTGCGAATTATGCTATATGCAAAGCGGTCGTGGAAGGCTGCGATGATTGAAGCTGGTCTCGATCAACCGGAAGCTCAGTCAGGATGTCCAATTGCCTTCACCTACGATGAGCGCGACGTTCAAGAGCTTCTTTCTGGATGTTTCGAGGCTACCGAAATTCGGCAAGATCACATTTTCCCATACCAGATCGAGCAATACGTCAATTACGAGTATGTACGGCAGCCGTGGTTTGAAACTATGCCGCCGGAGCTGTTCCGCGCGCTTGAGCAAAGTCTGGGATGGCATTTGCTGATAACAGCGAAGCCCATCTGAGACTAAGTGAGATATTACTCTCTCTTATGGAGAGCTGGAACAACTTGAGGATGCGGAAGCAGCAATGGAAAATGTCTGGTCCGTCAAAAATCGAAGGGAGCTTTATGCGTCTCCCTTCGTAACCCTTTCAGTTGAGACCGTGTCATTGCCGGATGGTCGCGTTGTTGACGACTATCACCAAGTTCATTTGCCTGATTTTTCGATCGCCGTTCCTATTCTTGCAGACGGTCGTATCTTGACTTTATGGCAATACAAACATGGCGCTCGATGTTATTCCATGACCTTTCCCGCTGGCCATGTGGAGCGCGGGGAAGGTGCTGTTGAAGCAATGCATCGGGAACTGCGAGAAGAAACCGGCTATGTCGCTGAGAACGCGATTAGCTTTGGCAGTTATGCAGTTAGCGGCAATCAAGGCTGTGGGCGCGCGCATCTTTTTGCTCTCACGGGTTGCCGTTACGTCGGCGTCGCTGATCATGACGATCTTGAAACTTTCGATCTTAGAGTTATGACAGTGGAGGAAATAAATGCGGCGATCGATCAGGGACATTGTGCAATCCTTCCTCAACTCGCCGTCTGGCTCGCGACCAGAGCACATTTCGGGTTCTGAAGAGCAGCAATTGGCCGAGCCTCAACCCGGTCTGGAAGCTGAGGCCTTGGTTCCAGCTGTGCAACTTGATCTGGCTCCAATCTGGACGATGGTTCCTGAGGCGGAGCCAATTCTGCTCGGTTCCTATTACGCCCATATGCGAGGCTATTATCCATATTGTGAGATGCAGACCAAACGGTGGTGTGTCCGCAATATTGGCCGCGATTGGCGAATTTTTGATGTCGGCGGCAATATCGGTTATTACTCCGCTCTTTTTGGGCGCTGTGCATCCGAAGGACGGGTTATCGCTTACGAGCCCACGGAAACACATCGGATGCTCAGGCATAATCTCGAACTCAACGGGATTTCAAATGTCGAGGTCCGGCAGCTCGCTATGGGGGAAACGGAAGGCAACCGTCGTGACGCGATATTCCGCGTCTGGGGTAGCCCCGCTGAGGTTGAGGAGTTTCATTTTTCGACAGTGGATGCGGAAATACGCCGTCTGGAGTGGGACAGGCTTGATCTTCTCAAGGTTGATGTCGACAGTTTCGATCTCGAAGTGTTGAAGGGCGCTCTTCAGACGCTCGACAAATTCAACCCGTGGGTTCTCGTAGAACTTAATCACGCGTTGGCTGAAAGAAAGCAGAGCGTTTCACAGGCGCTCGAATGGTTGGCGTCGGTCGGCTATCACGATGCGCTCGTCATGGATGGCGAGAATTTCCTTTTGCGTCGCCCTGAGGGCGCTCCCGTTGCCGCTGACGGTCTGAGGCTCATACACGAACGGGAACCTGTCTATGTTGCGCCTGTTCTTGTTGCGACGGATGCATTGGCCGCAGATGTCGCTGACACATTCGAGCCAGCCGGTGCGGGTGTTGTGAATGAAGAAACAGGTGATCTGATTATTGATGCACCTGCCTGGGGCTATGGCTTGATCTGGAAAGTACAGCCAGTCTGTTTAGGACCAGCGATCGTACGCCTTTCGGTTAGCGTTTCCGGCGCAGATGTCGGAATTCTTTGTGTTCAGGAAGGCTTTTCGGAACTTCTCGGGTCGGAGGCTTTCGTGCTCCCGGGTGGAGAAACAGCCGTTGAGATAGCTCTTGATCGGGTTGAGGACCTGCGCGGTATTGTTATCAGAAAGGGGCCGACGATACCCGGCGTGGCGAACATACGTTTCAGTAAGCCGATCGTCCTGCAAGCGGAGGCCAGGCGCAACACAACACCGTCGCCCTCCATGAATCCCTTGCAACATGAGATCGCTTTGAGCGAGGCCGCGAAGGGGCTCGCCTCATTGTCTTTTGACGTGCCTGAGAACAGTCTGGAAATTGTTGATGCTCATATGTTGGGAGAGCGGCTTGGTTTGGGTTACTCATTCCGAGCTCCGATAAACCTCGTTAACATGCCGCTTACACAGTTTCGCATGGAGGTCCATGACGCGAAGATATTGGAGCAACTCTACCGCGCGTTTCAACCTAAGCGTCATCTGGAGTTCGGAACCTGGGAGGGTTTTGGGGCGCGGCTTTGCTTGCAACATTCTGAAGCGCTCTTGTGGACACTCAATCTTCCGGAAGGGGAAAAGGATACCGAAGGGCGCTCTTTATATTCAGACGCATCGGGCGTGACGGATGGCGGAAATCGAATAGGACGCCTCTATCGCGAAGCCGGAATGGCTTCGCGCGTCACCCAACTGTTGGTGGACAGCCGGGAGTTCGATACTGCGGCTTTCAGCAGCGATTTCTTCGATACTGTCCTGATTGACGGTGGACATACTGCCGATGTCGTAGCCAACGACACGGAAAAGGCCTTGCAGGTAGTACGACCCGGCGGGCTTGTAATGTGGCATGATTTTTGTCCGGATCCCCTGATCCTGGCGGAGCAAAATGCTGCTCAGGGTGTCGTCGAAGCGGTGTTACTGAATTGGAAGCAGTGGCGTCCACGTTTTTCCTCGTTGTTCTGGGTGCGCCCTTCCTGGCTTCTTGTTGGGGTGGTTGCCGATAGCGGCAAGAATGCAAGTGAACACAATGATGCGTAATAAACAGGTGACACCCACGACTTTTGCTTCAGCTTACGCGCAAGGCTTTCTTCGTTGTGCTGTTGCTTCTCATTTGGTCACGCCCGCTTCACCTCTGGCCAATGCTACGGCGACAATGCCGCTTCTGGAGGAGGCAGATCAACAGTCGGTCGGCCTTCTCGTCCTTCCCGAACTCGGTTTGACCGGCTATGCGATTGACGATCTTTTGCATCAGCAGGCGCTGTTGGATGAGGCGGAATCGGCTCTCGAATTGCTGCGAAAGCGTACCGAGACGATCCTGCCTCTGGTTCTGGTAGGGATGCCGGTCCGCTGGCAGGGACATCTTCTCAATTGCGCGGTTGTGCTGCATCGAGGTCGGCTTTTGGGTATCGTACCGAAAACCTATCTGCCCAATTATCGCGAATTCTACGAGGCGCGGCACTTCGCATCAGGTGCCATAGTTGAAAAGGGCGCCACGATAGAAATATTGGGAACTGAGGTTCCAATCGGTACGGACCTTCTGTTCACTGCGCAGGATATAGAAAATTTTGTGCTGGCGATTGAAATTTGCGAAGACGTCTGGGTCCCGACGCCGCCCTCATCCATGGCTGCCCTTGCCGGCGCGACAGTTATCGCCAATCTTTCTGCGTCCAATGCTATTATCGGGAAGTCCTCCGAACGTCACGCGCTTTGCCGAGTGCAATCTGCTCGTTGCAATGCTGCTTATCTCTATTCGGCGGCCGGTTTTGGTGAATCGACCACGGACCTTGCCTGGGATGGTCATGCAATGGTCTATGAAGCTGGAGCCCTTTTGGCCGAATCCGAGCGCTTTTCCACAAGCGCCGGTATGATTGTTACGGATGTGGATCTGGAACTTCTGGCAGCTGAACGGCTGCGAAACGGCAGCCTTGTTGCCAATCGGCGCGATCTTACGCCCAAAGCCTATAGGCACATTGGCTTTCATCTTCAGCCTCCAGCAAATGACATAGGCTTGCATCGAAAAGTTGCTCGCTTTCCATTCGTTCCGGATGACAAAGATCAGCTTGACGGTCTTTGCGAAGAAGCGTTTCAGATACAATCTCAAGGTCTTGCTCGTCGTCTAAAGGCCAGTAACATCGAGCGTGTGGTCATTGGTGTTTCGGGTGGATTGGATAGTTCGCACGCTCTGCTGGTTGCGCTCCACGCCATGGATTTGTTGAAACTACCCCGTTCAAATGTCCTGGCGTGGACCTTGCCGGCTTTTGCGACTTCTAATACGACGAAATCGAATGCTTGGCGACTTATGCGGGCATTGGGAGTGACTGCGGACGAGATCGATGTAGGCCCGGCTTCAATGCAAATGTTGCGGGATATTGGCCATCCCGCCGCAGGGGGAGAGAAGGTTTATGATATTACCTTCGAGAACGTTCAGGCTGGGGCCAGAACGTCACTCCTTTTCCGACTGGCAAACCGTCATAACGCGATTGTTCTAGGCACAGGTGATCTCTCTGAGCTCGCTCTCGGTTGGGCGACTTACGGCGTCGGTGATCATATGAGCCACTACAACGTCAATTGCTCGGTTCCAAAAACTCTTATACAGCATCTCATTCGATGGGTAGCGGCGCGCGGACTTTACGGTGAAGAAGCATCTGCCGTTCTGTGGAATATATTGTCGACAGAAATCAGTCCGGAGCTAGTGCCGGGTGATGCAGATGCGCCTAGCCAGAGGACTGAAGATTTTGTCGGACCTTATGAGCTTCAAGACTTCAATCTTTTCTATACGGTAAGATATGGGATGAGGCCGTCTAAGCTGGCTTTCCTTGCTTGGCATGCCTGGCGGGATGTCAAAACCGGTAGCTGGCCACCGGATTTCGCAGACGCTGATCGACGGGACTACGATTTGGAAGCGGTTCGATCATGGCTAAGAGTTTTTATAAGGCGCTTTTTTCAAACCAGCCAGTTCAAACGCAGCGCCGTTCCAAATGGTCCTAAAACGAGTTCGGGTGGATCTTTGTCTCCACGCGGCGATTGGCGTATGCCATCAGATGCGTCAGCGGATGCTTGGCTGCGGGAGCTTGACATGGCGCTAGCCTCGCCCCAAACAAATTAAGAAGGCAAGCCGGTCATTTCTGATCAAATTAGATATCTCTGTCGGCTGTAAATCCGAATGCTCCGTTTATATAGGGAGCATTCGCTGACTACGCCCTCTTATAATCATCCTCGATGCGGATGACGTCGTCTTCGCCAAGATAGGCGCCGGTCTGGATTTCGACCAACTCAAGCGGAATCTGCCCCTCATTGGCAAGCCGGTGCGGTTGGCCAATCGGGATATAGACGGACTGGTTTTCCGTCAGCAGCCGGGTTTCGTCGCCAATCGTTACGGTTGCCGTGCCCTTGACGATGATCCAGTGCTCCGAGCGGTGATAGTGTTTCTGGAACGAGATGCGGTGGCCAGGATCAACCGTGATGTGGCCCACGCGGTAGCGCTCGTCCACATACATATGTTCGATGTAACCCCATGGACGATACACTCGCCTGTGCGCTTGCGTCCGCGGCGCGTGTTCGCCATCCTTCAGTGTCTCCACCAGGCCCTTCACGCCCTGAACCCGGTTTTTCGGCACCACCAGAACCGCATCCTTGGTAGCCACTACCACCAGATCCTTTGCCCCCACCACGGTCGTCAGCAATTGCGTGGAATGGATCAGGCAGCCCTCGGAATCGATGAAGACGCCGTCGCCCTCGAGCGCATTGTCGTTGCCGTGCTTGTCGGCGATTTCCCAGATCGCGTCCCAGCTGCCGATATCCGACCAGCGGAAATGGCCGTGCACCACCGCCATGCGCTTGGTCTTCTCGATCACTGCATAGTCGATGGAGTTTTTCGGCGAGGCTTCGAAGCTCGCCTGATGCAGGCGCACGAAGCCAAGGTCGCTTTCATATTGTTCGACCGACTGCGTTACTGCCGCAAGAATCTCTGGCGCGAATGCCTTGAGTTCGGCAATCATCACGTCGGAACGAAACAGGAAGTTGCCGGAGTTCCAGAGATACCCCTTCTCCAGATAGGAGATTGCCGTCTTCACATCCGGTTTTTCCACGAATGCCTCGACGATGCTCAGGTCAGCCTCACCATCAATTGCTTCACCAGGCTTGATGTAGCCGTAAGAGGTGCGCGGCTCGGTTGGCACCAGACCGAAAACGACGATATTGCCCTGATCGGCGGCCTTGGCGCCAAGCCTCACGGACTCTGAAAATTTGTCGGCATCCAGCACCACATGGTCGGCGGCGAGCGCCAGCACCAGGCATCCCGGCTCCCGGCGCTCGGCCAGCACGGCGGCAGCGGCCATGGCGGCGGCACTGTCGCGGCGGGCGGGTTCGAGAACCACCGTCGCCGGAAGATCGATCTCCTCAGCCTGACGGCGGGCGAAGAAGCGGAAATCCTCGTTGGTGATCACCAGCGGCTCGGCATAAAGCGCCTTGTCGGCCACGCGCGTCAGTGTCTGCTGATAGGTCGAAAGATTGCCGACCAGCGGCTGGAACTGCTTGGGCAACTGATCGCGCGATACCGGCCAAAGCCGTGATCCCGCCCCACCAGCAAGAAGAACCGGCGTGATCTTTCGAGATTGTTCCGTCACAATAAAAACCTTTGCAATGCGGCCTCATAAACCTCAGGACTATGCTACGTCCGCATCGAACTGGATGCTGTGCAGGCGTTTATAAAGGCCATCCGTAGCAAGCAATTCACGCCGGCTGCCTTCTTCTACAACCTGCCCGTTATCCATAACGACGATCTTGTCGGCTCGATTGATTGTTGAAAGTCGGTGAGCAATGACAATGGATGTCTTCTTCAGGGTCAGTCGCTCTAGCGCATCCCTCACAAGGGATTCGGATTCTGAATCCAGCGCACTGGTCGCCTCGTCGAGGATCAAAATGTCTGCGTCTCTCAGCATGGCTCGAGCGATCGCAACACGCTGTCTCTGGCCGCCGGACAGGCCTGAGCCATTTTCACCAAGCTTGCTATCGTAACCGTCAGGCATTTTCATGATGAAGTCATGCGCATTGGCAGCCTTGGCCGCAGCTATGATTTCTTCTTCTGTAGCATCGTCCCGGCCAACGGAAATATTGTGCTTTACAGTACCCGAAAACAGGAAGGTTTCCTGACCGACATAAGATACGTGCTCACGCAAGCTCGCAAAGGAAACATCACGCAAATCCATACCGTTAATTTCGACTGCGCCGTTTTGAGGGTCGTAAAGGCGCATCATAAGATTGATTATGGTGGATTTGCCGCTGCCGGAAGGACCGACCAGTGCGGTCATCTTGCCGCCTTCAAAGAGCACGCTGACATCCTTCAGAACTGGCTGACCCGAAACATATTCGAAGCTGACGTTCTTCAGTTCCACATCGCCACTTGCCTTGGGAAGAGGCAGAGCATCCTTTTTCTCGGCGAGTGTCAACGGGGCGTCCAGAACCTCAAACATCATGCGGACCCCGATCATGCCTCCTTCGATCTGGATTCTCATACGCGCCAGACGTTTTGCTGGTTCGTAAGCAAGAAGCAGAGCGGTTATAAAGGCCATCAGATCGCCAGGAGAACCACCTTTTTCCAGAACAGTGTAGCCGGAAACTGCAATGACGACGGCAATAGCAAGGCCGGATAACGTTTCCATGATGGGGCTGGTCGCCGCTTCAAGCTTCGCGATACCATTGGCGCGATGCTCGACGTCAGATACCGCCTTGTTCATACGTTGACGCATTAGCTTCTCAAGAGAAAACGCTTTGATTACGCGGACGCCGATGCTGGTTTCCTGCACGACGTTGACGATTTCGCCAAGCGAAGCAAGTTCCGCCTCCATGATCTTGCGCACGCGACGCAAGACAAGACGGACGCTGAAGATTGCGATGGGTCCTATAATCATCGAGATTGCACTCAGAAGAAAATTCTGGGCAAACATCACTACGATCAAGCCAATGAGCGAAAGCAGGTCGCGTATAAAGGACGTAACGACGGTATCGATAACGCTTCTGGCAGCCTGTGCATTGTAGGTTACCCGAACCAGCAGTTCTGACGATGGTAGGTTTTGAAAGAACGATACGCCTTGCTGCAGCAGGCGATCGTAGATTTTGCGTTGTTGTTCAGCAACAATACTATTGCCTGCTTTGCTCAGATAATAGCTTTGAACAAAAGTGGCCAGGCCCTTGACAATGAATATCGCGGCTACCGCAAACGCAATCTCAAGAACGACATCAAAGCCGCGCTTCAGGTAAACGCTATTAACGATATCGCGCATGATCCACGCGCTGAGAGATGTCGTTGCAGCAACGACAACCATTGCCGCGATTGCCATCGAGTACCAGCCGACATGCTTTTTAAAGTTCTCTTTGAACAGTCGTACCAGCAGCTTCTTGTCGTTTTGCGACAAAAATGATCCGATCACAGCGATCTTCCTAATTGGTGCAGAAACTACATTTGGTGTGTGTTATCACGTTAGATGAACAAACCCAAACTGGCGGAGTGATGTTCTGCGTGTAACGTTCATATACTACCTGCCCAAGTTTCATACTCGGAAAACTCAAAGCTTAACACTGGTCCAAATGCAGACGCACGTCTGATCCAAAATTGGCTTAGTGCATTTAAATGGGTGATCGTTAAGTGTCAATCTCCCTCTGCCGAGGAGATCGTGTCCCTGGACGTGGTATAGCTTAGACGACCACGGCTCGTCCCAGATGGTCGGATGAGTATCAGCGCGCCACTGCCGGCAAGCTGATGAGAGGATCATCGCTCATTTGTCCGATGGTTTCCAGCGTCATGTATCGAGCCCGTTGAACGGCCGACTCATCGTTCTGTTCAGCAGCAACGCGCCGACGAGCCGGATGATGGCCTCATCATTGGAAAAGATGCCCACCACTTCTATGCGTCGCTTAATCTCTCCGTTGAGGCGCTCGATGGATTGGTGCTGTGGAGCTTGGCCCAATGCTGCTTTGGAAAGGTCATGTAGGCCCGCACATCGCTCTCGGCCTCATCCATCAAATTGGCCAGTTTCGGCACCTTCGGCCTGATCTGATCAGCGACGCTGCGCCACTGTGTGCTGGCGGCCTCAGGCGTCTTCTGAGCAAACGCTGTGACAATAAAAGCGGAACGACGCGTCTGCCGCACTTTCCGGCATGCGCCAGAGCATTCCTCATGAAGTGGACCCGGCAACGCTGCCAAGTCGCATTCAGCACCTTGCTAACGGCCGTCTTGATGCTCTCATGGGCATCGGAGACGACGAGCTTCACGCCTCTCAAGCCCCGGGCGTCAGCTTGCGCAGGAACTCTGTCCAGATCGGCTCGGCCTGGGACGTGCCGATCTCCAACCCAAGCACCTTCCGGCGTCCATCGGCATTGACGCCGACAGCGATGATGGTTGCGACGGAAACTGTACGACCGCCGCGTCTCACCTTCAGGTAAGTGGCATCGATCCAGATATATCGCCATTCGCCTTCGATGGGTCGGTCGAGGAAGGCTTGACGTCGACATCCTCGCAAAGCCGTGAGACCTGGCTTTTGGAGAGGCCACTTATGCCCATGGCCTTTACCAGGTCATCGACCGAGCGTGTCGAGATACCCCTGGATATAAGCCTCCTGGATAACCGCGGTCAGAGCCTTCTCGGCCATGCGACGGGGTTCTAGGAGCTTGGGAAATAGCTGCCTGTCCGCAGCTTGGGAATACCCAGCTCCACCGTTCCGGCTCGCGTTTCCCCATCGCTATCGCGATAGCCGTTGCGCTGGGCGACACGAAGCACGCTCTTCTCGCCATAGCCTGCACCAGTCGCACCGCCAACTTCCATGCCACAGCTTCTCGGCGGCAAAGCCGATCATATCGCGCAGCAAATCTGCATCTGCGCTCTTCTCAACAAGCGAACGCAGGTTCACCATATCGTCGGTCGTCGGTGGTGTCCTTCAGGTTGGTTCTAAGCAACCCGACCCTACCGGAAATCACCGATGGCTATGAAATCCAGCTACACCGCTCGCTGGGATACGATAGCCGAGGAAGCCATCAGGCACCGTTTTCGCCGGTATCAAGACATAGTGCAATTCCCGCTTTAGTTGTTAGGCAGAAATGTGTAGCTTTGGGCGAACAAGAGGTTCGCAACGTTGACAAACGTGTGGCGCAAAATCTATATGCCAAGCTCAATGGTGGGCTATCGACAACGGCGTGGCATACAAGCTCGTAAGTTTTTCCAATCTAATGTGTTTTATGACGGCGTGTCCGTCAGGCAGGACGGTAAATGCCCCAAGTCTTCTTTGATCTGTCGGAACTGTTCCTGAATTCGGGAGTGAAGTTTAAATATTACGGAATCGCTCGGACCGTAATGGAAGTCGCTTATGAACTGACTTTGGCGGATAAGTCGGTAAAATATGTAGTCTATTCGCCGCTGCATCGTCGTTTTTTTGAGGTTTTTCCGCGCACAGGCGATGCATCGCCAACCGGTGTTCTGGATCCGAATGTTCCTTCGAGCGCGACGCCACTGCGCCTGAGGCAGAACCTTTTTGATTCGAATTTTTTAAAGTCCTTGTTCTACAGGGGAGTGCGCACGATCATTGACCATCGCAATCGCAAGCGGTGGGCAACTATTCCCGCAGGTGCAGTTCGTGAGGTTGATCTAGACGGGCAGATTCTGGTTTCACTAGGGAGACCGAAAATTATGTCAGATTACATCATGGCGTTGAATGAACGGGGCGAAAAAGCAACCTTTATTCCGATGCTCCACGACATGATCCCGTTGCATAATTTTACACACCGGAATCAATTTTCATTTCCGAGAAATTTCATTCACGATAACAAGGTCGCCATAGGCGCAGCGGCGCTGATTTTGACAAATTCAGAATTTACGGCGCGGGAAGTAGAGCACTTCTCAAATGTGGGAACGTTGCCGACCCTGCCGGACGTTGTGGCGATACCCCTTTGCAACGAGCTTCGGCCGACAGCTGAGCCAATCGAAAAGAGGCCGCCTCAAGGCCGTTACCTTTTGGGGGTCGGTATTTATAATGGCCGTAAAAACTTGGAATGTGTAGTCGAGGCCATGCTGCTATTGCAGGCTTCCGGGGTCGCTCCGCCAGCGTTGGTGTTGGCAGGGGCGAGGCGCAAAAGGGTTGAAAAATTTTTAAAACTGGAAAAATTTCGTTCGATAGTGGACAAGTTTCACTTTGTTCTTAATCCGAACCAGGCGGAATTACGTTTGCTTTACGAAAAGGCATACGGTCTCGTTTTACCGAGCAGGATGGAGGGGTGGGGCTTGCCTATCAGTGAAGCTCTGTGGTGCGGTACCCCGGCGTTTGCAGCGGACGTACCGGCTTTGAGAGAGGCCGGTGGGACGCTAGCTCTTTATTTCAATCCGGAGAAACCAGATGAGTTGGCGGATTTGGTTCGCGCTTTGTTGTTGGAACCGGGTAAGCACGCTGCTTTGAAAAAGAAGATTGCCGAGTTCAAACCGCAAATGCGAACATGGAAAGATGTCGCGTCGGACATACTCCGTGCGGTTCACGAATTGGAAGGTAACAAAGGTAATCGGGCACCAAAGGCCGTAAACTGAATACCCGGTGGGTTTCATAATCCGGGCTACTCTCAAAGCCTTATGCGGCTGATCGAAGTAATCAACTCCAGCGTTCGAGGCTAATCACGGGGAGTGCTTCAGAAGAGCTAATGCGATAGGTGAAGATGACGCCGGAAACACCGATGCCGGGCACAGGGATGCCGTGTGCTTCTGCCCGATATGGACTTTGTCCATCGACTCCGCCAGCTACGCCAATTTCCTTTGCGAGCGCTCAACGTCAGCCTGACAGCAAGCATGAAATCCTGATGGATACTGAGGGCGCAAACTATCTGGGTCGCGCCGCTGCTGATGAAAGCAGACTCGTGCGTTTCTTGCATGGCTGCGCTGCATTAAAGCCTATTTAATATGCGGCAAAACCGGGTATCTTGTTTTCATCGAAGCGATGCACCTCCTCCCGCAAAGCTTCGGATTGAGATGGCCCTATCCTCCTCCCAAGGGTTGTCTTGTGAACAATGGCACTCCTCCTCCCAGCCGTTGTTCGAAATTTCGGAAAGCCTGCCGCACCTCCTCCCGCGGCGGGCTTTTTCGTTTTCGGGACAGGGGTATCACAGGCCAAGCGCGAGCTGCGCTTCCTCTTCACTCTCTTCGGTGCTCAGCGAGGAAAGGGTAATCCCCAACAGCCTTACCGGACGTTTGAATGGAAAGACGGAGGCAAGCAGGGTCTCTGACATCTCCTGGATCGTTGCGAGGTCAGACACGGCTCCCGACACTGTTTTGCTGCGTGTCGCCTGGCTGAAATCCGAATATTTGATTTTCACGGTCACCGTCTTTCCCGTGATGTCGTGGGCCTCGCAATAACGCCAGACTTTCTGAGCCAAAGGGCCAAGCTCCGCCTTCGCCAAGTCGAGATCGTCGATATCCTCGACGAATGTGTCCTCGGCGCCGACAGATTTGCGGATGCGATCGGGCTTGACCTGCCGTTCATCGATGCCGCGGGCGATGTTGTAGAAATAAGGGCCGGATTTCCCGAAATGCTGTTGCAGAAAACCGAGTGATTTCGATTTGAGATCGAGCCCTGTTTCGATGCCGTGCCGTTTCATCCGCTCGGCCGTGGCGGGTCCTACGCCATGAAATTTCTTGACGGCCAGGGCTTCAACAAAGCCAGGCCCATTCTTCGGCGTGATGACGGCCTGGCCATTCGGTTTGTTCAGGTCGCTTGCCATCTTGGCCAGAAACTTGTTGTAGGAGATGCCGGCAGATGCATTGAGTCTGGTGACCGCCTTGATCTTTGCGCGGATCTCCAGCGCAATTTCGGTGGCGATCTCCATGCCTTTCAGGTTTTCGGTGACATCGAGATAGGCTTCGTCGAGCGATAGCGGCTCGATCAGAGGGGTATATTCGGCGAATATCTCCCGTATCTGTTGCGACACCTGCCGGTATACCTCGAAGCGTGGCGGTACGAAGATCAGATCCGGGCATTTCCGTTTGGCAGTGACGGACGGCATGGCTGAATGGACGCCGAAGGTTCTCGCCTCGTAACTTGCCGCAGCCACCACGCCTCGTGCGGCCGATCCGCCGACGGCGACCGGCAGGCCGCGAAGTGCGGGGTTGTCGCGTTGCTCCACCGATGCATAAAAGGCATCCATGTCGATATGGATGATCTTTCGAACAGCCGTGTTATCCATCGTTCCAGCCTGTACGATCTTCCCTATTTCCACATCGCCCGCATCCGCGCGCCTACATCGATGCGGATCTGCTGCGCGCTGCGCTCGGAGGCTGCGGCCGAAACCAGGGGCCAGGTGGCGGTTTCAAAGAACTGCAGCAAAGTTGCCGGTATGAAGCGGGTTCTAGCGGCATAGACATGCCGGTCGCCCTGCGCGTTCTGGCCATGGGTGAAGAACCGTTGCGGGGTTATCAGTGACAGGCTGTCCTTGGCGCGCGTCATGGCGACATAGAGCAGCCGGCGTTCCTCCTCGACTTCATGCGTGGAGCCGACACCCAGATCGGAGGGTATGCAGCCATCGACCACGTTCAGGATAAAGACGGAACGCCATTCCTGGCCTTTTGCCGAATGAATGGTTGAAAGCGTCAGATAATCCTCATCGAGCAGCGGCACGCCTGCCTGATCGCTGGTGGCATCCGGCGGATCGAGCGTCAGTTCGGTGAGGAAGCGTTCGCGGGAAGGATAGCCGCCGGCAATCTGCTCGAGTTGCAGCAAATCGGCCTTCCGCGTCTCGGCGTCCTCATGGATGCGTTCGAGGTGGGGCTCGTACCAGAGCCGCGCCTGCTCGATATCTGATGGCCAGCCGCCGTGCGATTTTCGCATGTTCGCCAGCAACTGCACGAGGGATACCCAGTCATCACCGGTTTTGGGTGGCGGCGGAATTTCGGCAAGGGCGAGCAAAGGTTCGGGATCTGCCGCAATCGTATCGAGAATATTGCCGGCTTTCTTCGGCCCGATACCCGGCAGCATCTGAAGTAGCCTGAAACCGGCGACGCGGTCGCGTGGGTTTTGCGCGAAACGCAATACCGCCAGCATGTCCTTTACATGGGCACTGTCGAGAAACTTCAGGCCGCCAAATTTGACGAAGGGAATGTTGCGGCGTGTAAGTTCAACTTCAAGCGGCCCGCTGTGACTGGAGGTGCGAAACAGCACGGCCTGTTGCTTCAGCGTCATGCCGGTCTCACGATTGGCCAGCACCTGGTCGATAATAAAGTTCGCCTGCTCGGTTTCGCTTTTTACTGTCACGAGCTTCGGCCGCTCGAGTGACTGTCGTTCGGTCCAAAGGTTTTTGGTGAATCGCTCACGGGCAAGGTCGATGACACCATTGGCGGCAGCCAGTATCGGCTGTGTCGAGCGATAGTTGCGATCAAGGGTGATAATATCGGCAGCCGGGCTGAAAGATGCCGGAAAATCAAGGATATTGCGCACCGTTGCTGCCCGGAACGAATAGATCGACTGGGCATCGTCACCCACCACGGTCAACCCGCGACCGCCCGGCTTCAGTGCCATCAGCACCGCGGCCTGCAGCCGGTTGGTATCCTGATATTCGTCGACCATCACGTGGTCGAAACGATTGCCGATATCGCCTGCAAGGTCGGGATCGCTGACCATCTGGGCCCAGTAGAGCAGAAGATCGTCGTAATCGAGAACGTTCTGGGCCTGCTTGGCCTCGACATAGGCGGCGAATAATTGCTTGAGTTCTTCTTCCCAGCTGGACACCCATGGATAGTGCTGGCGCAGGATTTCTTTCAGCGGCGTTTGTGAATTGACGGCGCGCGAATAGATCGCAAGGCAGGTGCCCTTTGTCGGAAAACGGCTCTCGGTTTTGGAGAAACCCAGTTCATGTCGGGCAAGATTCATCAGATCAGCGCTGTCTTCGCGGTCGTGGATCGTGAAATCCATGTCCAGTCCAATCTGTTCCGCATAGATTCGCAAGAGGCGGGCGCCGATCCCGTGAAACGTGCCGGACCAGGCCATCGCATCGGTGAGGGCTCCGGCGTTAGCGCCGATGACCTGCTTGCAGATACGCTCGACACGACGCGACATTTCGGAAGCGGCACGCCGTGAAAACGTCATCAGCAGGATGCGGCGAGGATCGGCGCCATTGACGATCAGATGCGCCACCCGGTGCGCCAGCGTATTGGTCTTGCCGGAACCGGCACCGGCGATAATCAGCAACGGTCCAGCCGTGTGTCCGCCTGAAGGCCCAACGCCATGTTCCACGGCCTTGCGTTGCTGCTCGTTCAGTTTGTCCAGATAGGCAACCGCCATGCCTGCATCCTTGATATTTGCCTATCCGCACGACGACGGCATTTTTCAAAAGCACTCTTGTTGCAATGATTAGCAAAAACTCAAACAGCAGGCCAGAACAAATAATGAACGCATCTCTCTGTCCTCCACACTGCGGTGGACAAACCTGGCTGATCGATATTCGCAGCCTCAATCGGGTTCCGCATGGCGTGTTGACCGGCATGCTTTTCAAACCACTGAACCAACCCGGCGGCTGATGAGTTCACCAGTCGCGTCTTGGAAGACGTGTTTGTTGGGAGGACAAAAGCATGAAGCATCTGAAACTATGCCTGATCGCTGTTGCGGCACTGGCCACATCGACATTTGCCTTTGCCGAGCAGAAGGCCATGAGGTCTGACTCCACGATCGCGTCGGATATCAATTATCTGCTTTATACGCCCAAAGACTATGCCGGTTCGGACAAAACCTATCCTCTCGTGGTATGGCTGCATGGCGGCGATCAGGGCGGGAGCGACGTCGAAAAGCTGCGCCGCAGCGGTCTGCCAAAATTGATCGAAGGGGGCCGTGATTTTCCTTTCATGGTGTTTTCGCCACAAAATCCGAGCGAGGAACTGCTTTATCCGATCGAACGTGTCGCAAGCGTCCTGGCTTCCGTTGTGGCGGATCATCGGGTGGACCGCAGCCGTATCTATCTGATCGGATATAGCCGGGGAGGGTTTGGCGCCTGGTCAATGGCCGAACAGTTTCCGCAAACTTTTGCTGCGGTCGTCCCAATTGCCGGTGGCGGCATCCGCCATTACCTCAACCGCACCAATGAAAAGACAGCCTTCTGGGCCTTTCACGGCTCAAGGGACGAGGTGATTCCTTTGTCCGATACTGTTGTCCTCGTTCAGCGTCTCCAGGAATTGAAACGCAATGTGCGGCTGACGGTTTTTGAAGATACGAACCATGAAGAGGTGGAGGCAAAAGTGCTCGGCGATGAGGCGATGTGGACCTGGCTTCTCCAGCAAAAGCTTGCAGACGCAAAGACGCCTTCGGTGCCCTGAACCCGCAGCGGGCACCGTTTTACCGCTGGTATGGAAGCCCATAACCCAGCGCGGCCGTCATAAGGCCGGGCTGGCCGCCTGATAAGCCTTCGTCAAAACATCGCTCCGCAAGCGTGTCTTTCGCCTCTTGACACAGAGTAGGGAAGTCGTGCTAATACGCATTAACAGCTAATACGTATTAGCAGTCAACGAGTGTCGGGGAGGGCATTGCGTGACCAGCCATAAACGCCTTACTCAGAACGATATTGCGAAGCTTGCAGGCGTCAGTCAGGCAACAGTATCGCTTGTTCTGAACGGCGCGCCGACGGCGATTGCGCGTATCCCGGCTGAAACACGCGAACGCGTACAGGCGGTCATTCGCAAGACGGGTTATGTCGCCGACCCGATCGCGCGCCGCATGGCCAAGGGGCTTAATCGCATCCTCGGCGTCTTCACCTACGAGCCTGCTTTTCCAAGCGCACAGGCGGACTTCTTCACGCCGTTCCTGTTGGGCATCGAGGAAGAGGCGCAACAGCAGGCGTACGATCTTCTGCTGCTGACCAGTGCCGGCGTCGGCAACAACCGCAAGATTTTTTCCGAGGGCAACAGGCTCCGGATCGCCGATGGCTGCCTGGTCCTGGGCCGTGAATTCGACCGCAAGGAGCTTACCCGGCTGGTCTCGGAAGATTATCCATTCGTGGCGATCGGCCGACGCGACGATGCTGGCGGGCCCGTGCCCTATGTTGGCGGCGACTATGCTGCGGGCACACGGCAGCTTGTTGAAGATGCCATGATGCTCGGGCATTCCAAGCTCGCCTATATCGGCCCTGCGGGTCCGGCGGAATCGATTGCCGACCGCTGGCGAGGTTTCAGTGATGCGCTCGGCACGGCGGCGACGCTTGCCTTGCACATAAAGGCAGTAAACCGGCCTGCCGAAAAGATCCTCGACGCGATCATCGAAAGCGGCGCGACGGTGGCATTTTTCATAGAACTGGCGGATGCGGTGCGCGTCGAGACTTTGGCACGGGAGCGCGGAATTGGGGTGCCCGACGTGTTTTCGATGGTCGTGCTTGGCAGCCATATTCGTGCCGGCCGCAGCCCGGTGCGTTTCACATCCTATGAAATTCCCCGTGAAGAGATGGGCCGGCAGGCGACTGCAATGCTGGTGAACCGCATCGAGACCGGCAGCCCGGGAAGTCAAATTCTACTCAAGTGCCAACCCGTCAAGGGTGAAACATTGGGGCCGGCTCCAGTGGCCTCCCCAGATAAGTCCCCAGTCAACAAAACGGATGAGACGACGTGAAAGAGATGCAAGCAGACATTCTTGTGGTCGGTGGTGGCCTTGGCGGCGTGGCGGCGGCGCTCGGTGCCGCACGCGCCGGAAAGCGCGTGATCATGACCGAGGAATATGACTGGATCGGCGGTCAGTTGACCAGCCAGGCCGTGCCATCGGACGAACATAGCTGGGTCGAGCAGTTCGGTATCACCCGCTCTTATCGCGCACTACGCAACGGCGTGCGCCAATATTACCGCGACCATTATCCTTTGACGGAAGGCGCCCGCTCCTGGAGTGACCTCAATCCGGGTGGCGGCTGGGTCAGCCGCATCTGCGCCGAGCCGCGCGTGAGCCTTTCGGTGATGGAAAGCATGCTTATGCCCTATATCGGTGCCGACCGGCTGACGGTGCTCAAGCCCTATCGGCCGGTTGCTGCTGATGTGGACGGCGATAGGGTCCGCGCGATCACCGTGCGGCATCGCGACAGCGGAGCGGAGATCGTCATTTCCGCCGACTACATTCTTGATGCCACCGAGCTTGGCGATCTGTTGCCGATGACGGGCACGGAATATGCCAAGGGGTTCGAGGCGCAATCGGACACGGGGGAGCCCAGCGCGCCGGCCAGCGCCCAGCCTGATAATGTGCAGGCCGTGTCGATCTGCTTTGCAATCGATCATGTCGACGGCGATCAGACGATCGACAAGCCTGATAATTACGACTACTGGCGCAAGTACGAGCCGCATTTCTGGGGTGGGCCGATGCTCGGTTTCACCGCGCCGCATCCGCGCACGCTGGAACACACGACCCGCTCCTTCACGCCCAATCCGGACGACGATCCGTTGCTGGTTGATGCCGACCAGCGCAAGGGCGGTGGCGATGAAAACCTCTGGATTTTCCGTCGCATCGCGGCACGCAAGAACTTTGCGCCAGGTTTTTATAAATCCGACATCTGCCTCGTGAACTGGCCGATGATCGACTACATGGACGGCACCATCATCGATGTGTCGGAAGAAGAAAAGGCGCGGCATCTGAAGGCGGCGGCCGAACTTTCCTATTCGGTGTTTTACTGGTTGCAGACCGAAGCGCCGCGCCTTGATGGCGGACAGGGCTTTCGCGGCCTGCGCCTCAGAGGCGATATTACCGGCACCGAACACGGCCTTGCCATGGCGCCCTATATCCGGGAAAGCCGCCGCATCAAGCCGGTCACGCGCATCGTCGAACAGGATCTTTCCTACACGGTTCGCGGTGACAGGGGGGCTGTCCGCTATCGCGACAGCATCGGCATCGGCATGTACCGCATCGATCTGCACCCATCGACCGGTGGCGACAACTATATCGATGTGCCTTCCTGCCCGTTCGAGATTCCGCTTGGCGCACTCATACCCGAGCGCGTGAAGAACCTTATTCCGGCGGGCAAGAACATCGGCACGACGCATATCACCAATGGCTGCTACCGCCTGCATCCAGTCGAATGGAATATCGGCGAAGTGGCTGGAATGCTGGCGGCCTATTGCCTGGAAAAAGGTCTCACACCGCATCAGGTGCAGGAAGACGATGACCATCTTCATGCCTTCCAGACGGCGCTAACCCGCGAAGGCATTGAAATACGCTGGCCGGATATCGCGGCCTATTAGGACGGCGGACTGTCGTTCGATCGAACCCATCTTTGGAGGAGGACTGGGAATGAATAGTCATTGGAAAATGCAAACCACGGCCTGCGCGCTGGCCCTTATCGGCTCGTTTGCGCTGGCAGGGGCAGCGGCGGCACAGGATGCGGTCAAGCTGCGCATGACGATCTGGAGTGCCAACGAGGCGCATCTAAAGCTGTTCAACGACATCGCAGCCGGCTTCAAAAAGGACCATCCGAATGTCAGCGTGACCTATGAGTCCCTGCCTTTCGACACCTATACCACTGCGCTCACGACCCAGATTGCGGGCGGCAATGCGCCTGACATGGCCTGGATTTTTGAGACCTCGGCCTATGATTTCGTCAAATCAGGCGCGCTCTATCCGCTCACCGACACGCTGAAGGCCGCTCAGGGTTACAATCTCGACGAAGTCAGCGCCGGGGCCACGGAACGCTGGTCGCAGGACGGAAAGCTCTTCGCCTATCCGTTCTCGACCTCGCCCTTTGCGGTCTTCGTCAACAATGATCTCATCAAGGCCGCAGGTGCAAAGACGCCGGCGGAGATGATCGCTGCCGGCGAATGGACCTGGGAAAACGCCATCGCGACCGCCTCGGCGGTCTCGAAATCCGGCAAGGGCGGGCTTGTCGTCCGCGACTTCAATTACCAGAGCTGGCAATATCTGACCTCCGTGTGGAACGGCTGGGGCGCATCGCCCTGGAGCGCGGATGGTGCAACCTGCACCATGTCGGAAAAGCCGATGGCGGATGCGGTGTCGTTCATCCATGACGCCATCTTCAGCAAGAAGGCCATGCCCGGCCCCGGCGAGACGGTCGATTTCTTTGCCGGTAATGCCGCGATGACCATTACCCAGATCAGCCGGGCCTCGCTTTTGCCGAAGGACAAGCCTTTCGGCTGGGACCTCGTGCCGCTGCCAAAGGGACCTGCCGGTGAATACGCGCTTATCGGACAGGCCGGCATCGGCGTCATGCAGTCCGGAAAGAATGCGCAGACGGCGGCCGAATTCGTTGCTTACATGACCAATCCGGACAATTCGGCAAAGCTCAGCCAGTTCTTCCCCTCGGCACGCAAGTCGCTGCTGAATGCGGAGGTGTTGAAAAAAACCAATCCGCTGCTCAGCCAGGAACAGATCGAAAAGGTCGTCATATCAGGCATCGCCACGGGCAAGGTTATGCCCGGCCACACCGGCTTTGCCCAGATACAGCAGATCGTGCGCTCAAACCTCGATGCGGTCTGGCGGCCGGAGGCCGATGTCGCGGGAGCGCTTCAAAAAATCTGCGGCCAGATCGCGCCGCTCCTGAAGCGCTGAGGAGAAAGCCATGGCTGTCGCGCAGGAGATTACCCGTCCCCGGCATCGCCCGGTATCGGCGTTCTGGACCATCGCGCGGCGCGACAGTCTTGCTGGCTTTCTGTTCATCGCCCCGCAACTGATCGGGATCATCATCTTCGTGCTGATCCCGCTCGGGCTGGTGTTCTGGTATTCGCTGCATGAGTGGAACGTGCTCGCCAATACCTTTACCTATACCGGTGCGCAGAACTACCGGATGCTCATCGAAGACGGCAATCTTCTGGAGGTGCTGGGCGCGACCGGGATATTCTCAGCCGGCCTCGTCGTGTTCAACCTGTCGCTGGCGCTGCTGCTTGCCGTGCTGCTCAACCAGAAGCTTGCCGGCATTGCGATATTCAGAACGCTGTTCTTCTCGCCCGTCGTCGTGTCTCTGGTTGCCTGGACGATCGTCTGGGGTTTCCTGCTGCAGAAGAACGGCGGCATCAACGGCATGTTGCTGATGGTCGGCATCGAAGGCCCCAACTGGCTGCGCGAGGAGACGACAGCGATGATTTCGGTCATCGTCGTACAGGTCTTCAAGAATGTCGGGCTCAACATGATCCTGTTCCTGGCGGCACTTCAGGGCGTGCCGAAGGAACTCTACGAGGCCGCCCGCATCGACGGCGCGCCAGCCTTCAAACAGTTCCGTCGCATCACCCTGCCGCTGATCAGCCCGACGATCCTGTTGACCTCGATCATCACCATTGTCGGCTCGTTACAGGTTTTTGCTCAGATCGCTGTTTTGACCCAGGGCGGGCCGGGTCTGTCGACCACGGTGCTGGTCTACTACCTCTATCAGCAGGCCTTCCAGTTCCATTTCTTCGGTTACGGCTCGACGCTGTCCATCCTGCTGTTTCTGATCGTTGCCGTGCTGACCTTTGCCCAGTGGCAGATGCGCAAGAGGATCGTCTTTTATGAAAGCTGACCTTTCCCCCCGCATGCAGGTGGCGCTCTACGGGTTGCTGTGCGTGCTGCTTATCCCCTTCGTCTTTCCAACCTGGTGGATGGTTACCTCCTCCATCAAGCCCATAAGCGACATCTTCGCCTTCCCACCGCAGCTCATCCCGCAGAGCCACGACTGGACGACCTATGCGAAGGTGTTCGAGTTGCAGCCCTTCGTGCGGCAATATTGGAACTCCGCCTACATTGCCGCTGTGGTGACGATCGGTACGATGATCATCTCCTCAATGGCAGGCTATGCCTTCGCACGGATCCGGTTTCCGGGCGCCAATGTGATCTTCATGATCGTGCTGCTTGGCCTGCTGATCCCGTCCGAAGTGACGATCGTGCCGCTCTTCCAGATGTTCCTGAAGGCGGGCATGGTCAACACCCACTGGCCGCTGATCCTCGTGCCGGTTTTCGGGGCGCCAAGCGTGTTTGCCACCTTCGTCATGCGGCAGTTTTTTGTGACGCTGCCGGGAGAGCTGGAGGAGGCCGCACGCGTCGACGGTCTTGGACGTTTCAAGATATTTCGCAAGATTGCCTTGCCCCTGGCGAAGCCGGCGCTTGCTTCGGTCGCGATCTTTACGTTCCTGCATTCCTGGAACCTGTTCCTCGAACCCATCGTCTTTCTCTCCAGCGCCGAGATGTTCACGCTGCCGCAGGCGCTGACGCAATATACTGACGCCTATGGCGGGCCGATGTGGAACATCCAGCTTGCCGCAGCGACGCTGACTGCGCTGCCCGTGCTCATCGTCTTCGTGATTGCCCAGAAGCAGTTTGTCGAAGGCCTCGCCCATACCGGCCTCAAGGGCTGAAGAACCGGAAACCGATTGATGGCTCACGTTACTCTCTCCGACATCCGCAAAAGCTATGGCGCGGTCAAAACCATTCACGGCATCGATCTCGCCATTAAGGACGGCGAGTTTGTTGTGCTTGTCGGGCCTTCCGGCTGCGGCAAGTCGACCCTGTTGCGGATGATAGCCGGTCTCGAAACGATTACCGGCGGAGAGCTCAGGATCGGTGAACGGGTCGTCAACGATCTCGATCCCAAGGACCGCGATATTGCCATGGTGTTCCAGTCCTATGCCCTATATCCGCATATGACGGTGGCCAGCAATATGGGCTTTTCGCTAGAGCACCGCGGCTCGAGCAAGCAGGAAATTGCTGAAAAGGTGAACTGGGCAGCGGATATTCTTGGCCTTGCGCAGCTGCTCGACCGTTATCCGCGCCAGCTTTCCGGCGGCCAGCGCCAGCGCGTTGCGATGGGCCGCGCCATTGTGCGCAATCCGCAGGTGTTCCTGTTCGATGAGCCCCTGTCAAACCTTGATGCGAAGTTGCGCGTCGTCATGCGCGGCGAGATCAAGGCACTGCACCAGAAGCTGAAGACCACCACGATCTATGTGACGCACGACCAGGTCGAGGCGATGACGATGGCCGATAGGGTCGTGGTTCTCAATGGCGGCAGGGTCGAGCAGATCGGCACGCCGCTCGAACTTTACGACCGCCCGGCAAATCAGTTCGTTGCGGGCTTCATCGGTTCGCCATCGATGAACTTCCTGACCGGCGCGATAACTGAAAGAGGTTTTGAAACCGCAGGTATCGTGTTGCCCTTGCCAGTTTCCGCGGCCGGCTTTGCCGGCAAACAGGCCGTTTACGGCATCCGCCCGGAACACTTCCTGCTTGATGCCGGCGGCGTGCCTGCCGAGATAATACTGGTTGAACCATTAGGATCGGAAACGCAGGTCACCATGAAACTCGGCGATACCAAGGTACTCGGCGTCTTTCGGGAACGCATAGGGCAGGCAGTCGGCGACAGCATCATGGTCTCGCCGACACTTAACTGCGTCCATCTGTTTTCGAGTGAAGACGGAGCACGGCTGAACTGATCACGGGGCCATCTGCCTCTTGCGCGGCCCGAAAGATCAGATACTAGACTGCCAGGGAAAACCTCGCAGTCCAGCTGTTCCCATGGCTCACCCCATGACGGCTTTCAAAGAAAGCTGCTCTCGAAGAGCTCGCCTGAATAGGCCGCGTGGGTGATGCCCGCTTCAAGATCGGCCTTGGTCAACTCATCGACAAAAACACCATTCTGCATGACCAGAACGCGGTCGCACATATGGGCTATAACCGACAGGTCGTGGCTGACGAGAACGAAGGTGAGGTTCTGCTCGTCGCGCTGATCGGCCAGCAGGTTCAGGATTTCCGCCTGAATGGAGACGTCGAGAGCGGATGTCGGCTCGTCGAGAAGCAGGATCGGCGGCTTGAGGATAAGCGCGCGGGCGATCGCAACACGCTGACGCTGGCCTCCGGACAGTTCGTGCGGGAAGCGCTCGGCAAAATGCGCGGGCAGGCCAACCTGCTGCAGCGCGGCCGGAACCTTCGACCAGCCGTCACCGAGCCCCATGGAGCGGATCGGTTCGGCAAGAGCCCGGCCGATGCGGTGGCGTGGGTGCAGGGAACCATAGGGGTCCTGGAACACCATCTGCGCCAGCTTCAGCTCGTCGCGGCTACGGACTTTGCCCACAGGCTTGCCTTCGAAAGAGATCGATCCGGTCCAGCCGGATTCCAGGCCGGCAAGCGATCGCAGCAATGTCGACTTGCCGCAACCGCTTTCGCCAACGATGCCGAGTGTCTCGCCTCGGTTGACCCGAAAGCTGACGTCGCGCACGACGTGATTGCGGTTTTCCTTCGTGCCGTAGACGACATCCAGCTTGTCTACCGTGATCATCGCATCACCTCCGCATCGATTGCCTGGCGATCCAGCACCTTGAGGCGCCGGACCGGATTGCGGGGATCGGGCATGGCCGCGATCAGGCCCCGTGTATAGGGGTGTTGCGCATCTTCGAGCTTGGAAAGCGTCTCCACGACGCGTCCGCCATACATGACCAGCACGCGTTCGCAAAAGGCCGCGACCATGCGGATATCGTGACTGATGAGGATGAGGCCCGAATTGTTTTCGCGCACCATCTCGTCCAGAAGCAGAAGGACATCCTTGCGGACGCTGACATCGAGTGCTGAGGTCGGTTCGTCGGCGATGACCAGCTTGGGTTTGGCAAGCAGCATCATGGCGATCATCACGCGCTGTCCCATGCCGCCTGAGATCTGGTGGGGATAAAGCCCCATCACGCGGTCAGGATCGTTGATGCGCACGCGCAGCAGCATGTCGCGCGCGGCATTTCTGGCGGCCTTGCCCTTGAGGGCCAGATGCAGCTCGGCCGCTTCCGCCACCTGCTTTCCGATCGGCAGGACCGGATTGAGGGAATAACGCGGGTCCTGCATGATGAGCGCCATCTCGCTGCCGCGGATCGCACCCATCTGGCGCTCGGATTTTTCAAGCAGGGGTTCGGAGAGGAAATCCATCCGTTCTGCCGTCACCGTGGCGCTCTTGGGCAGAAGGCGCATGGCGGCACGGCCGGTCGTGGACTTTCCGGACCCGGATTCGCCGACGATACCGACACGCTCGCGTCCGACGTCGAAGTTGACATTGGAGACGGCGGGGATGGCGTTGCGGCCAAAGCGAACGTTAAGATCGCGGACCGAAAGAATGGGAGAGCTATCAGGAACGGGCATGACGCGGATCCAGTAGGTCGCGCAGCGTATCGCCAGCGATGTTGAAGGCAAGGCTCGTCAAAAGGATCGCGATGCCGGGCATGACGGCGACCCACCAGTAATCGAGCATGAATTTACGGCCGCTGGAAATCATCGCCCCCCATTCAGGAAGCGGCGGCTGAGCGCCAAGACCGAGGAAGCCAAGCGAGGCGGCCGTCAGGATGATACCGGCCATATTCAATGTCAGTCTGACGATGACCGAAGGAATGCACATCGGCGCGATATAAAGAAACAGGATGCGCATCGGCGAGGCCCCATAGAGGCGTGCGGCCGCAACATAGTCGGTGTTGCGCACGACCAGCGCTTCGGCCCGCGCCAGACGCGCGATGGGCGGCCAGGCGGTCAGCGAGATCGCGATGATTGCGGTGCCGAGACCGGCTCCCATTGCAGCAGCAAAGGCAAGTGCCAGAACGAGCGAAGGGAAGGAAAGGACAATATCGGTCGCGCGCATCAGAATGGCGTCGGTTCTGCCGCCGAAGAAACCGGCCATGACACCGATTGCAAGGCCGATAGGGCCGACGATGACCGAGACCGACAAGACGGTCTGGATCGTGATGCGGGTGCCATAGACGAGGCGGCTGAAAATGTCTCGGCCAAATTCGTCGGTTCCCGCCAGATGCGCCCAGCTGGGAGGCTGGAGCGCATTGTCGAGCACCTGGCGCACCGGATCATATGGCGCAATCAGGGGAGCGAAAATGGCAACCACGACCAGAATGGCGAGAATGGCAAAGCCGAACATTCCAAGCGGCTCGTCGCCAAGCTTCCGCAGCGTCCGCGCCGTCGTTGTGGATATCCGAGACAACGCGCTGCGGCTCCGCACGGGAGTGTTCTGAGTTATATCGGTCATCGAGCGACCTCCCGTGTCCGCGGGTCAAGCGTGGTGTAGGCCACGTCTGCGAGGAAGTTGAGCATCATGAAGATGAAGCCGATGACGATCGTGGCTGCGAGGATCGCATTCATGTCACCGATAAGCAGTGCGTTCGTCATGTATTGTCCGATGCCGGGCCAGGAAAAGACGATTTCGGTCACAACGGCGCCTTCCAGCAGATTGCCATAGGAGATGGCGAGAACGGTGATCAGCTGCACCGCGATATTCGGCAGTACATGGCGGGTTACGGTGCGCGCCGGGCTGACGCCTTTCGCACGCGCCGCAATCACGTAATCCTGGCTAAGCTGTTCGAGGGTGAAGGCGCGGGTCATGCGGGTAATGTAGGCCATTGCCATATAGGCAAGGATGATCGCCGGCAGCATGATATGCGCGAGCGCATTCCAGAAAATCTCTGTCTCACCTGCTAGAAGAGTGTCGACCAGCATCAGCCCTGTTCTCGGCTCCACGAGGCCTTCGTAAAAGACGTCCACGCGACCGGGCCCGGCGACAAGGTTGAGATTCGCATAAAAAATCACGAGCCCGACGATACCGAACCAGAATACGGGTATCGAATGCCCCACCAGCGCAAAGACACGTGCGAACTTGTCGATGAACGTGTCGCGAAACAGGGCCGCGGCGAGACCGAGCGGGACGCCGATGACGGTGGAGATGATGATTGCCAGCGTTGCAAGCTCAAGCGTCGCCGGGAAGGCTTGCGCCAGGTCCCGCGTTACCGGGTTTCCGGTCAGGATAGCTATACCGAAATCGCCGTGCAGCAGGCCGCGGAGATAGATGAAAAACTGCTGGTAGAGAGGGAGATCAAGCCCAAGCCGAGCCCGCATGGCTTCATAGGCCTTGGGATCTGCAAGCTCACCGACGATTGCCCCGACCGGATCGGTCGGCATCACCCGGCCAATGATGAAGGTGATGCAGAGCAGGATGAAGAGGCTGACGACAAGTTGCAGGAAGCGATGTCCAAGCCCGCGCAATGAAATTTCAGTCATCGCAAATCGCACTTCCACGCGAAAACGCTGTCAGCGATGCCACTTTTTGAACGGCTCGCCGCAGACGAGCAATTCTACCCTGCAAAAACTTTTGATGGTACTTCATCCCAACTCCTCCCTGAGCTAACATGAAAACATATGACGTAACGCCACGTCATCATATGAGTAACGAAGGGATTCGTTTTCTGCAAGAGGGAAGAGTGGCATGATGGGCGATAGGGAAAAGCCGCGGGAGCGGCGGGCACAACAGATCATCGATAATCTCAGTGCAGAAATTCGCAGTGGAAAACTGAAGAACGGCGATCAGCTTCCCACGGAACCGCAGCTTGAGCGCACCTACGGCGTGAGCCGCACAGTGGTTCGCGAGGCGATCGCGGATCTGCGCTCTTCCGGCTATGTCATTCCCATCCACGGCAAGGGCGTGTTCGTCAGCAATGTCAGCGAGTGGGCCGGTGTGAAGCTGACGCAATCCGAAGTTGGCACAATTGCAGAAACGCTGGAAATGCTTGAGTTTCGGCTCGCAACCGAAGGCGAAGCAGCGGCAATTGCCGCCTATCGCCGCACAGCCCAGCAGGAAGCGGCGATTTCCGCAGCCCATCGGAAAATGGGCCGGGCCATCGATGCAGGCGAAAGCACCGTCAGTGCCGATTACGAGTTTCACACGGCCATTGCGATAGCGACCAACAACCGGTTCTATCTCGAGGCACTGCGCCAGTTCGGGTCACGCTCGATACCGCGCGGTCAGTTTCCAACCCTGCCGGAGACGGGCGACGCGGACTATCTGCGCAAAGTGCAGGCCGAGCATGAGGCAATCCTGCGCGCCATCGTAGAGCAGGATCCGGATGCCGCGCGGAAAGCCATGCGTGATCATATGCTTGCGAGCCAGCGTCGATACAGGTTGCTTTCCGAGGCGCAATAGCATCTCGACACTCATCTTATTTCGTGCGATGTCATATGATGACTAGCATGGAGTGAGGAGAGAATCGATGTATGTCGGCACCCAGGTGACAGCGCGCGATGACGAGGATTTCAAGGTTTGGGCGCAGCTTGGCGTCAGGAATATCAACGCAGATCCGCCTGGTGCACCCGCAAGCTGGACCTTTGAGGATTTTGAGCGCCACCGCGACAAGGTCGAGAGCTTTGGCCTCGTGCTCGACATGGTGCAATTGCCGTTGCCATCAAGGCCGATCGAACAGGCATCGTTTCCCGATATCCTGCTTGCCGGGCCAGAACGCGACCGGCAGATCGATGCCGTCTGCAGAATGATTGAGGATATCGCCAGGGCCGGCATCCCGGCGGCGAAATACAACCTCAATCTCATCGGCATCCCGCGCACTGAAATGGAGCGCGGGCGCGGTGGTTCGCTCAATGAAGCCTGGCGATGGGACAAGGCGGACCATGATGCGGCTCCAGGCCTTGCCGGTGTTCTATCCGAGGACGAAAATTGGGAACGCATCGACTATTTCCTCGAACGCGTGGTCCCGGTTGCCGAAAGCAACAAGGTCCGGCTCGCCTGCCATCCGCATGACCCCTACACCCCGCCCGGCTACAAGGGTGTCACCCGGGTGCTCGGCACGGTCGAGGGCCTGAAGAAATTCGTGCAGATGCGGGAAAGCCCCTATCATGGCCTGAATTTCTGCCAGGGATCGATCGGCGAGATGCTCGACAATCCGCGCGAGGAGATCGACGAGATCATCCGCTGGTTTGGCAGCCGCGACAAGATATTCAATGTCCATTTCCGCAACATCAGCGGCGGCAAGCTGTCGTTCATGGAAACGTTTCCCGACGAGGGTGACATGGACATGGTCCGTTCGCTGAAGCTATACCATGAACTCGGCTATCGCTACATGATCATGCCAGATCATGTGCCGACGATTGCGGGCCGCGATCCCGTCGGTGTCGCCTTTGCGTTTTGCTACGGCTACATCGCCGCGCTCATCGAGGCGCTTAATAACAACCATCTTTGACTGTTTCAGGCCGGTTGGCGCACGTGGCGCTGCCGGCTTGCAATTACCGATCTGTAGGAGGAGCAGGTATGAAAAAATCAATGATCCGTCTCGCATTCACCACCGTTCTGGGCGCCATGCTGGTGCAGGCGTCGCCGGTGGCGGCCAAGACCCCCAACGACCAGCTCGTCGTCGGGACATCGCTTGCCCAGGTGCTGTCGCTAGACCCCCATCAGGCTACCGAAGCGAAAGCCAACGAAATCATGGCCAATCTTTACGATCGGCTGATCTCGGTCGATGGCTCGGGAAAGGTTTCGCCGCAGCTGGCAGAGCGCTGGGAGACAGATGACAAGGGCATCACGTTTCATCTTCGCGCTGCCAACTTTGCCTCGGGCAATCCCGTTACCTCCGCAGATGTGGTTTATTCGTTCAGCCGCCTTTTGAAGATGAATCAGGCGGCGGCCGCCAACCTCAAGCGCGTCGGTTACAACGCGGAAAATGTCGACAAGCTGGTGAGCGCCCCGGACGAAAAGACGGTCCGCATCGAACTGTCAGGGCAAACGACATCCGAACTGCTGCTCTATCGTCTGGCGATGGTCATTGCCAGCGTTGTCGACAGCAAGGAGCTCAAGTCCCATGAAGTTGACGGCGACTGGGGCAATGCGTGGCTGAGAACAAATTCCGCCGGTTCAGGCCCCTTCACCCTCAATCGCTGGTCGCCGAACGAAATCATCATTCTTGAGGCCAACAAGGACTATGTAGCCGGCAGCCCGAAAATGCGTCGCGTGATCGTGCGGCATGTACCGGAAAGCCAGGTGGAGCGCCTGATGCTGGAGCGAGGCGACATCGACATTGCCAGCGCGCTGACGGCGTCCGACCTTGCGACCTTCAACAACAAGGAAGGTTTTCAGATCCAGCGCGTGCCGACGGGTGGTTTCTACGTCCTGTCCATGAATGCGGGCAAGGAGCCTCTTTCCAACCCCAAGGTTCGCGAAGCAATTGCTTACGGCATCGACTACAAGGGAATGGAAAAGACCATCATGGGACCCTATGGCAGGGCGCGCACGGTGCCGGTTCCGGAGAATTTCGAATATGCCATTCCAAGCCCCGACTGGAAGCTTGATGTCGAGAAAGCGAAATCTCTTCTGAAGGAAGCCGGTTATGAGAATGGCTTCACGCTTAATCTGAAGACAATTGCCCAAACGCCGCGTATCGATCTTGCTACGGCCATCCAGGCATCGCTCAGCCAGGTCGGTATCAAGGTGAACATTCAGCAGGGTAACGGTTCGGATGTGATTGCCGCTCACCGTGCGCGAGACTTCGATCTGCTCATTCCGCAGACGGGCGCCTATATGCCCAACGTCCTCGGCTCGATGGAGCAGTTCTCCAGTAACCCCGACAACTCGCTTGCTGCCACCAATGCCGGCAATTTCGTCTGGCGCTCTGCCTGGGACATTCCGGAACTGACGGCTCTGACCGCAAAGGCTTCCCTTGAGCCCGATGCCAAGAAACGTGGGGAAATCTACACCCAGATGCAGGAAATGTTCGTCGCGCAGAAGCCAGCGGTTCTGCCTCTCTTCGAGAGATACGAGCCGATCGTTTTGACGTCGCGCGTCAAGGATTATGTCGGTCACCCCAGTCAGACGACACGACTGGAAAACGTGACGAAGCAGTGACTGCAAACCACTAGACGGAAAACATGTGACGGGCGGTGACTTTACCGCCCGTTTTTTTGTGGGTCCCCCGACCGCTTGCTGGCCAATTAAGACAGGGCCGCCGTGCGAACTATTACGCCCGCATCCTTGAATTCTTGGGGTTTTCGCGATGGCTCTAGCGGGTTAGACCGTGCAGCGATCGACCCTTTCCCAGAGCGGGATTCCCAAACCCCGCTCGCTCACATTCCACTAAATGCGTTGGCACCATGAGCTTCCCACAAATAAAACTTCCCGCAAGGCCGCTCAGTTTGAAGCGCGGTGTCATTTCGGTACCGGCGGCCTATTATTTCTCCATCCCCGTGCTGCTGGTGATTACAGTCGTCCTGCTCGTGGCCGAAGGCCCGGGTGTGTTGCGCGACTATCAGATCAGCCGCGACCCGCTGGAGATCGAAAGCGGCGACATCAACGGCAGTTGCAAGACCCGCAAGGCGATCTTCACGAATTGCGAAGCTGAGCTTTCCTACGAGCATGGCGGTGTGAGCTACAAGAAGGATGTCGAGGTCATGTTCGTCGATTTCCATTCCGGCGACTATGAAACCGGTCTGGTCATTTCGGCGAAGAATCCAGAACTTGCAACGATTTCACTTGGCCTCGATATGCTCTGGAACCGGATCATAACCCTGGGCGTGTTCGTTGCCCTGCTCGGTTTCGGCTGTTTCGCACTGCTGCTTACACTTATCCGCACCTTGCGGGCTCGTCTGCGTCTGCGGCACCCGGCGCCATTGACTGTTATTCCGGTGGCGCTGACGGCGGTCGCCGAAAAACGCAGCCGTCTCTTCGTGACCTATGCCGATACGGTCAGGGAAGGGAAGACGAAGAGGCAATCCTTTACCTACCTGGAGAGAGGGCGAATCCCGGTCGTCATCGGCCACACCGGCAAACACGATGTCGCACTGGCGGTCTGGCACGGTGAAACCCCGCTGCCTGTTCTGCTTGACGATCAGCTAGAGCGAATTGACCTATCGGAACAGGAAAGAGCGGAAGCACTTGCTTCGCTCGAACCGGCGCTTGCGAACCGTGGTCAGGAGGGCGTATCCGCCCCCGGCGCGGCGGTGACAAAAGCCCCGAGCCTTGCGCGACGGCTGGCAACGTTCGTTGCAATTGTCGCCTTTATCGTCGTTGCAACCTTGGGGTACTGGCTGTGGTACGTCACCAGCGCGCCTTCGCAATTCAACTCTCCGGGCATGGACCTCAACAACATGATGCCCGCGGCGCTCAACGAGTGGGGCTGCGCGCGTCTGCAGGAGCGTTTTGCTGATGGTCCGGCACCTTTCGGTTGTGCCGGGAACGATTTTCGAAGCTGGAAATAAAGGCTTTTTCTCTTGGCGTTTATTGGGCCGGTCGCAAGAGCTTTATGGGCTGGCGCGTCGGCCCGGCGTCCCCTGGCTCTTTGTCGATGAGATCGATCAATTATCCAAAGTTGCATTAGAGATTTATAAATAAACCAACTCCATAGTGCGATCGTGGGCGGTTCTCGAGGCTGGGAGAGTGCATCATGTTCACGGTTCTGGAATGCGTTGCGGTACAACACGATCATGCGATCGTGCTGCTTGCAGCGGTTATTTGCCTGCTTGGCATGCATGCTTTTTTCCATTTGTTGTTGCGTGCGGAAGAAAGCCCGGCTGGCCGCAAGCCTTACTGGGTGCTGGTTGCCGCCTTTGCAGCGGGGCTCAGCGTCTGGGCCACGCATTTCGTGGCCATGCTTGCTTATAAGGGTTCAGTCCCGATCGGCTTTGATTTCCAGTTCACGGCTCTGTCGGCGGTTCTGGCCGTTCTGGGGTTCTGGCTGGCGCTCAGGGCGCGCTCGAAATCGAGCTACAGTCCCGTTATCGTTGGAACGCTGGTTACCCTTTCGGTTGCCGTCATGCATTTCGTCGGCATGGCGGGCATGGATGTGGCCGCCACGATCAGCTATCGCTGGGGCCCCGTTTTTGGTGGCTTTGCTGTTGCCTGGGTATTTTTTCTGCTGGCCTTTTTCCTGTTCCTTCGTTCCGCCGCATGGAAACGCATCGTCATTCCTGCCGGATGTTCGATCTTGGCAATCTGCGCTTTGCATTTCACCGCCATGTCGGCCACGATCCTGTCGCCGGATCCGTCCGTCGCTGGCCCGGATCCCGACAATCTGGCCAGAGTAATCATGATTGCTGCCGTTTCGGGCGTGACTTTCCTGGTCCTCGCAGCCACTGCCACCGCCGCTCTCGTTGACCGTTACCTTGTCGATCTCAAGGGGCTTGTGGATGCGACGCTGGATGGTCTTGCCGTGGTCCGTGATGGCCGCATTGTTGAGCTGAATACCCGTTTTGCCGGGCTTGTCGGCAGCGATGAGGCATCGCTGATGGGTAAAAATCCAGATGATCTCTTCAAGGCCATGGACGGACAGCCCACCTATCTGCCGCGCCTCGCGCCGGTTGAGGCAATCCGCGAACGCAGCGACCGGCCGCAGGTATTCGAGCTTGCCGTGCGCACCATCGAGTATCGCGGCCATCCTTGCGAAGTGCTGGCGATCCGCGACCTGACGGAAAAGCGGGAGGCGCAAAGGGAGATCGAATATCTGGCCCGCCACGATGTGCTGACCGGCCTTTCGAACCGCACCATGTTCCAGACGCGGCTGCACCAGCAGATCGAACATTGCGACGCGGAGGATGAGTTTGCCTTGCTGGCGCTCGATCTCGACCGGTTCAAGGCGGTCAACGACATTTTCGGCCATGCCGAGGGCGACCGGGTGCTGAAAAAAGTTGCGACCATCCTCGATGAATGCGCAAGGCCGGGAGATATCGTCGCCCGTCTCGGCGGCGATGAATTCGTTATCCTGACTGCCCGGCATACCAAATCGGAGGAGGCACGTCTGCTTGCCGAGACAATCCTTGCCATGTTCGGGTTGAAAATGAATGCGGCCAACGACCCGACCGCTGTCGGCGTCAGCATCGGCATCGCCGTCTTTCCGCGGGACGGGAACAGCAACGAAAGCATCTTGCACGCCGCTGATCTGGCGCTTTACCGCGCCAAGATGGGTGGGCGCGGAATATTGTCCTTTTATGATCCCCTGATGGATCAGGAGGCCCGCGAGCGCCGCCAGCTCGAAACTGATCTGCGGCTCGCCATCAACCGCAACGAATTGGTGTTGAACTATCAACCTGTCCTTTCCGTCGAATGTGGTCAGGTCGTCGGTTATGAGGCGCTGGTACGTTGGCAGCATCCGACAAGGGGTGTCGTACCTCCGGATGTCTTCATTCCGATTGCAGAGGAAAGCGGGATCATCATCTCGCTCGGCGAATGGGTGCTGCGCGAGGCCTGCCGCCAGGCGAGCACCTGGGCGCCGCACCTGAAAATCGCTGTCAATGTTTCACCATTGCAGTTTTCGCTCGCAAATCTCGGCCATGTCGTCTGCACGGTTCTCATGCAGTCCGGCCTTTCGCCGAACCGGCTGGAACTCGAGATCACCGAAGCCGCGTTGCTGAAGGACCGCAAGGCGACGCTGATCATCCTCAACCAGTTGAAGGCGCTGGGTGTGGCCATCGTCATGGATGATTTCGGGACCGGTTATTCCTCGCTCAGCAACTTGCAGAGCTTCCCCTTCGACAAGATCAAGATCGACCGCAGCTTCATCGCCGCCATGAGCGAGGATGATAATGCCCGCGCCATCGTGCGCGCGGTGATCGGCCTCGGTCGCAGCCTCGATCTGCCAGTGACGGCGGAGGGTATCGAAACCGACGCGCAATATCGCATGGTTGTCGATGAAGGTTGCGCGCAGGCGCAGGGTTATCTCTTCGGCAGGCCGGATGTGGCTCCTGCCGCGGCGGCAAGTACGGGCAAGCGGAAGAAACATTCCGTCTGAAAGAGGAGTGCGGCGGCGTGATGCCGTCGTAATTCCATTCTCCTACGCCAATGGAACGAGAGCGAACGCAGATCGTTAGGATTGTGTGTGGTGCGTCCGTGTCGCCACCGCCGCAGCAGGCGGCAGACGACAGCCCTGACCTTCCGATGATGAATTCGCTGGTCATGAGACGCACCAAGGATGGAATTCTATCTCTGGGAGAAACCAATGACAGACCGCCTTGAGCCGCAGGACCCGCGCAACCAGTATCCGCGCCCGCCCTTTTCAACGCCGACTCAGGAAATGCCGGGGCTGGTCACGAACATGATGCCTTTCCCTGATCATGGTGAAAAGACCTATCGCGGGAGCGGCAAGCTTGCCGGGCGCAAAGCGCTTATAACCGGCGGTGATTCCGGCATCGGTCGCGCCGTGGCAATCGCCTTTGCGCGAGAGGGTGCAGATATCGCGATATCCTATCTGCCGGAGGAAGAATCGGACGCCGAAGAGGTGGTAGCACTTATCGAAGCGGAAGGCCGCGTGGCGGTCGCCTTACCCGGAGATATTACCGACGAGGCATGGTGCCGCGAACTGGTTGAAAAAGCGGTAGGTGATCTCAACGGCCTCGATATTCTGGTGATCAATGCCGCAAGACAACAATATCGCGAGGGTATCGCCGAGCTGTCGACTGAAGATTTCGACCGCACGATGAAGACCAATCTCTACGCGCTGCACTGGATTGCGCAGGCCGCCGTTCCTTATCTAGAGCCCGGATCGTCGGTGATTACCACCGCATCTATACAGGCCTATGAGCCGTCTCCCATTCTTCTTGATTATGCAACTACGAAAGCCGGCATCGTTGCCTATACGAAAGCGCTCGCCAAACAGCTTATCGAAAAAGGCGTGCGGGCAAATGTCGTCGCGCCTGGTCCCTTCTGGACGGTTTTGCAGCCAAGCGGCGGGCAGCCGGACGAAAAGGTCAGGAATTTCGGTAAGGACAGCGATTTTGGCCGTCCAGGCCAGCCTGTCGAACTGGCTCCGGTCTATGTGCTGCTGGCTTCGCAGGATGGCAGCTTCATCAATGGCGAGGTCTATGGTGTGACCGGAGGCCGGGGCGTTGCCTGATCGGCTTTGAGGACTTGACATGAAACGACAGACAGAACGTTCAGACAGAGATGTGAAGCCCTTCGATGTCCGCGACCGGCTGATACTGGCGCTTTATGCGCAGCTGAAGGCCGAGCGGCAAACGCGCGAAGCCATGGAATGGGTCATCCGCAATGGCGGGCTTTCGCCTGAGGTGCTGGAGGCGATGGCATCCGACCCTGTGCCGGTGCTGGCCGATGCGGACGTTCCCGCTATCGAGCGTATCCTTGCTGCGGACCGGGGCAGAGGCCAATCCTCTCAAGACGACCATGGGCGGCGATCATGAACCGGAGAGCGAGCTGGAAGGGTCATCTGACATTCGGCGATTTCAACTGTGAAATCGGTCTCTATTCCGCGCTCACTTCATCGGAAAAGATCTCCTTCAACATCGTCAACCGAAAGACCGGCCATCGCGTCGAACGGCAATATGTCGATAGCGATACCGGCGACGCTGTCGACCGCGAGGATCAGGTTAAGGGATATGAACTCGACAATGGCGACCATATCGTCATCGAGGGAGATGAGATCGCAACGCTGATGCCGGAAAACGACAAGGTCATCCGCATCAGGCATTTTCTGAGCCACGACGAGATCGACAAGCTCTATTTCGACAAATCCTATTATCTGGCGCCGACGCAGGAAGGTGGCGAAGAGGCTTTGACGCTGCTGGCAAAAGCCATGGACGACGAGAAGGTCTCGGCACTTGGCGAAGCGGTACTCTTTCGCCGAAACCGCGTGCTGTTGATCCGTCCAAGCGGCAAGGCGCTCGTGGCGACGACCTTGAATTTCGGCTACGAGGTTCGCTCGCAAACCACCGTTTTCAAGTCCATTCCCGATATTCAGTTCGATGAAGAGATGCTTGAACTCGCCGGTCACATCATCGGGAAACGGGCAGGCACATTCGATCCCGCGGAATATACCGATCGTTACAATGATGCGCTGGCGGAACTGGTGAAGGCGAAGATCGAGGGCAGGGAAATCAGCAAACAGCCGCCGCGCAAGCAAGATAACATCATCGACTTGAAGGAGGCTTTGCGCCGCAGCGCCGGTGACGGCGACAGCGGAAAATCTACCGCTGGTGCGGGGCGCAAATCCTCCCGGAAAGCGAGCTGATCCATGGGTTTGCAGAGCTATAACGCCAAGCGCAGTTTCGACAAGACGCCGGAGCCGAAGGGCGACAAGGTCGACGCAAAGGGATCCAGTTTCGTCGTACAGAAGCACGATGCCCGCCGACTGCATTATGATTTCCGGCTGGAGATGGACGGCGTCCTCAAAAGCTGGGCGGTAACCCGCGGGCCGAGCCTTGACCCGGAGGACAAGCGCCTTGCGGTGCATGTCGAGGACCACCCTCTAAGCTACGGCGACTTCGAAGGCGTAATCCCGAAAGGTCAATATGGCGGCGGCACCGTGATTGTTTGGGATCGTGGTGTCTGGCGCCCGATTGGCGACGCGAAGAAAGGCTACCGCAAAGGCCATCTCGAATTTGAACTGGAGGGCGAAAAGCTTAGAGGCCGCTGGCATCTTGTACGTATGCATGGAAAGCCCGATGAAAGCCGTGAAAACTGGCTGCTGATCAAGGGCGACGACGAAGAGGCAAGGCATGATGGTGGCGACGATATTCTGGAGGAGCGGCCGCAATCCGTGAAGACTGGCCGAAGTGTTGAAGAAGTTGCCGCCAAGCCGAAGGACACCTGGAATTCGAAGCCCGTATCGAGAAAGACCGTTAGTTCGTCCTCGGGCCAAAAACAGGCGCATGCCCTGCCGAAAGGTGCCCGCAAACAGGCGCTGCCATCCTTCGTGCCGCCGGCACTTGCAACGCTGAAACCCAAGCCACCGGAAGGCTCCCGCTGGCTGCATGAGATCAAGTTCGACGGCTATCGCCTGCAGGTCCGTATCGACCACGGCAAACTCCAGCTTCTGACCCGTAGCGGACTGGACTGGACCGAAAAGTTCGGCGATGCCGTGGCGGGAGCGCTCAAGTCGCTGCCGGCCGAAACGCTGATGATCGACGGCGAAATCGTGGTGGAACGGGACAGCGGCGCCTCGGATTTCTCAGCCTTGCAACAGGACTTGAGCGAAGGGCGCAGCGACCGCTTCGTTTTTTATGCCTTCGATCTCCTGTACCTGGATGGCACGGATTTGCGCGGGGCGGCGCTGACGGATCGCAAGGCGCTACTGGAAAAGCTGCTGCCCGCCAGCAACCCGCATCTTCGCTACAGCGAACATTTCGAGGAAAGCGGCGGGCTTGTTCTCGATCATGCCTGCCGCCTCAGCCTCGAGGGCGTCATCTCCAAGGTCAAGGACAGCAAATACGTCTCGGGCCGCAAGGGTAACTGGGTGAAATCCAAATGCTCGATGCGGCAGGAGTTCGTCATCGGCGGCTACACGCTGTCATCCGCGTCGGACAATGCCATCGGCTCACTGGCGCTCGGCGTTTATGAGGAAGGCAACCTGCGTCATGTCGGCCGCGTCGGCACCGGCTATACCGCTGACATTGCCGAAATGCTGCTTGGCCGCCTGAAGCCGCTGGGCATCGATGACAGCCCTTTCGGCGAAAAGCTCACGGCACTTGCGCGCCGCGACCTGCATTTCGTTAAGCCGGAACTGGTTGCAGAAGTAGAGTTTCGTGCTTGGTCCGGAGATGGCAATCTGCGCCATGCATCATTCCGCGGCTTGCGGGAAGACAAGCCGGCGGGTGAAATCGAACGCGAGGATAAGGCAGTGTCGGAACAAGGGACGCCGCAGTCAAAGATCAAGTTCACCCATCCGGAACGGCTTTATTGGCCGGGCGATGGCGTGACCAAGGAAGGGCTTGCCGATTATTACACGCAGGTCTGGCGCTATATGGCCCCCTTTGTCGTCAACCGGCCTCTGGCGCTGCTGCGTTGTCCTGAAGGGATCGATGGTCAGCGTTTCTTCCAGAAACACGCCTGGCGCGGTGTGAACAAGGCGATAGAACAGATCAAGGATCCGAAGGACAAGGGCGGGGAACCGCTTATCAGGATTACGGATTTCGATGGCATGATGGCCCTGGTCCAGTCCGCTGCGCTTGAAATTCACCCATGGGGGGCGACAACCGCGAACTGGGAAAAGCCTGACATGATCACCATGGATATAGACCCCGGCGAGGACGTGTCATGGCAGGAGGTAATCGGCGCGGCACTGGAACTGAAGCGGCGTTTCGAAGATGCCGGTCTGGCCGCTTTCGTGAAAACCTCCGGCGGCAAGGGGTTGCATGTCGTGGCACCCTTGAAACCGGAAGCGGGATGGCCGGCCTTGAAGGCCTTTGCAAAGACCATGGCGGATGACATGGCCAAGGCGGAGCCGGAGAAATATCTTGCGGTGGCAACCAAAGCGAAACGCCAAGGCCGCATCTTCCTCGACTATCTGCGTAATGGCAGGGGCAATACGGCTGTTGCGCCCTATTCGACACGTGCCCGACCGGGAGCCGCCATTTCAGCGCCAATCGAATGGGCGGAACTCTCAGATGAGATAGGTCCGGCACACTTCACGGTCAGCAATATCGGCGCGCGCCTTTCTGCCCTGAAGAAGGATCCATGGGACGGCTTTTTCGCTGCCGCGCGACCCCTGCCGAAAAAGGCCCGATGAGCGTCAGCCTTTCTTGTCCGAGGCAAGGCTTTTCTTCAAGGCATCCATGATGTTGATGACGTTGCCGCCGGTCCGGGTTTTCGTGCCGGTCTTCTTTTCCGGGGAAGAGACGGTCTTGCTCTTGGTTTTCAGCAAAGCGCTGATCTTTTTCTGGATCGGATCCTGAACCAGCGCCGGTTTCCATCCCGTCATCTGTTTGCCGATGCGTTTTTCCATCGCGTCCAGCAGCGGCTTTTCGAATTTCATCTTCGGATCCAGCGCGTCGATGCTTTCGCGCACTTCCTCGCCATAGTGCAGGGTCCACAGAATGATGCCCTTGCCTGACGGTTCCAGCAGAACCGCTCTTTCGCGGCGATAGAGAACAAGCCGCGCAATGCCGACAACGCCGTTTGCCCGCATGGCTTCCCGGATCACGCTGAAGGCTTCCGTGCCGATCTTGTCTTCCGGGCGCAGGAAGTGCGGCCGGTCGTACCATATCCAGTCGATAGAACCTGTGGGTACGAAGGTCTGTATGTCGATGGTGCGGGTGCTTTCGAGCGCGACCGCATCGATCTCGTCATCCTCCAGCAACACATAATCGTCTTCGGCGCGGGGAAACCCCTTCACCTGGTTCTTTGCGGCCACCGGCTTGTGGGTAACGCTGTCGACATATCGGCTTTCGACGCGATTACCGGTTTTGCGGTTGAGAACGTGGAAGCGGTATTTGTTGCTTTCGGTTGTGGCAGGCGTCAGCGAAACTGCGGCCGTCACCAGCGACAGCTTCAGATAGCCCTTCCAGAAAACCTGCCGTGCCATGATCCGCGATCCGCCTTGTCGCCTGTTGTCTCCCGGATCAACAACCACAGGGTGGCTTTTGTTCCGGGAGCTTTGGCAGAGAGGGCAGTACTCTGTCTCAGCCGAACAACGATGTAAGACCATAGACAGATGCGGATATCAGGGCAGCGGCCGGCATGGTCACGACCCAGGCAATGACGATATTGCCCGCAAGGCCCCAACGCACCGCCGAGACGCGACGTGCGGCACCGACGCCGATGATGGCGCCGGTGATCGTATGGGTGGTGGACACCGGAATGCCGAGCCACGTCGCGCCGAAAAGTGTCAGCGCACCGCCGGTTTCGGCGCAGAACCCCTGCATCGGGTTCAGCCTGGTGATTTTCGACCCCATGGTGTGCACGATGCGCCAGCCGCCGAACAGTGTGCCGAGCGCCATGGCCGACTGGCACGAGATCACCACCCAGAACGGCACGTAGAAGCTCTCTCCAAGATGCCCCTGGCTGAACAGCAGCACAGCGATGATGCCCATGGTCTTCTGTGCGTCATTGCCGCCGTGGCCGAGCGAATAGAGCGAGGCGGAAATGAACTGCATGATGCGGAAGGTACGATCCACGGCGAAGGGTGTCTGGCGCACGAACAGCCAGGAGACGGCAAGCACCAGCAGCAGTGCCAGGAAAAAGCCGATGGCCGGCGACATGAAGATCGCGCCCACGGTTTTCAGAAGACCCGACCAGACGATGGAATTGAAACCGACCTTCGCAAAGCCCGCACCGACGAGACCGCCGATCAAGGCATGTGACGAGCTGGAGGGAATGCCGAAAATCCAGGTGACGATATTCCAGACGATGGCGCCCATCAATGCCGCGAAGATGACCTGCGGGGAGACGATGGCCGGATCGATGATGCCGGTTCCGAGCGTTTCGGCCACATGCAGGCCGAAGAACAGGAAGGCGATGAAATTGAAAAAGGCCGCCCATGCCACCGCATATTGCGGGCGCAATACACGGGTGGAGACGATGGTGGCGATGGAATTTGCGGCGTCGTGGAGACCGTTCAGAAAATCAAAGAACAGCGCGATGGCGATAAGGCCGACAAGCAGTGGCAGTGCAAGCGCGACATCCATCAGACGTTCTCGATAACGATGCCGCTGATCTCGTTCGCCACGTCCTCGAAGCGGTCGACGACCTTTTCGAGTTCGCCGTAGATCTCGCTGCCGATCATATAGGCCATGGTATTGCCGGTCGCACCATGGCGCCGGAAGAGGTCCTTCAGGCCCTGGTCATGAAGCTCGTCGGAGCGCCCTTCGACGCGGGTAACCTCTTCGGCAATCACCGACAGGCGCTGGGCATTGGTGCCGACCTTTTCCAGAAGCGGGATGGCTTCGGCGATGAGGCTTGCCGCACGCACGATCTCGTGGCCCATCTCGCGCATCAGCGGGTCGAATTCGGTTTGCTCGAACAGCCGGATCGTCTTGACGGTCTTGTGCATCATGTCGATGGCGTCATCCATGGACTGGATGAGGTCCTTGATATCGCCACGATCAAAGGGCGTTATGAAGCTGCGGCGCACCGCAAGCAGAACGTCGCGGGTAATATCATCCGCCTGGTCTTCGAGGGCGACGATAAGGTCGCAGTTTTTCTCAACGTCGACGCCGCTCAGAAGGTGGTCCAGAGCTGCGGCGGCTTTGACGACCGTTTCCGAATGTTTGCTAAACATGTCGAAGAAACGGTCCTCGCGCGGCATCAGCTTGCGAAAAATGCTCATCATGCGAATTGGCCCTCAATGGCGCTTTATTAGTTGTGGGGGGTGATTGTCATAAAACTGTCATAAATGCACGCGGGGCATTGATGCAACCCGGAAAATCGGCAGTATCAACGGATATGAAATCCATGAAGAAAAGCCGGAAAGCCCGTCCGGCGCGTTCCCTGACATTGCTTCAGCAACTTGCTGCTGTTCCTGAAAAGCTGTTCACCGGCTCTTTCCGGCAGCAATATGCCGCCTTATGCTTCCGTTATACCGGAAGCGGCGAAGAGGTCGAAATCCTCGTCGTCACCTCCCGCACCAGCGCACGCTGGATCATTCCGCGCGGCTGGCCGATGAAACGCAAGAAGCCGCATGAGGCTGCCGCGATCGAGGCGTGGGAGGAAGCGGGCGTTCGTGGCCGCGTGAGGAAGGACGCCGTTGGCCGCTACACCTATCTCAAGATGCTCGACAACGGCGATGTCGTTCCCTGCGTTGTCGATGTCTTCCAGATCGAGATCACCGGGGAGGAAACGAGTTTCAAGGAGCGCGGCGAACGCCTTCTGGAATGGGTTCGCCCGGACGAGGCAGCAAGGCGCGTCCGGGAAATCGAACTGAAATCGCTTCTGGTCGACTTCCGCCCGAGGGGGAAGAGGAAACGCCTGACCGAAGAAAAGTCCTAACGGCAATCGTCACCGGCGAACCTAGGATGGTGAAGATGGACGTTCGGTCGATCCCGTCTCCCCCATCTCGTCCGGTGCCTTCGGTAGCAGGCGGGCGAAACGCCGGGTGATGCTGTCGATGTAAGACAGGATTGTTGGCACGACGATCAGGGTGAGCAGGGTGGAGCTGATGAGGCCGCCGATTACTGCGTGCGCCATCGGCGCGCGCTGCGCCCCGCCACCGCCAACAGCCAGCCCGAGCGGAATCATGCCGAAAATCATCGCAAGCGTCGTCATGATGATCGGGCGGAAGCGGATGATGCCGGCGCTCGCCAGCGCTTCGTTGAGCGAAAGTCCACGCTTCCTTTCGCGGTTGGCGAAATCGACAAGCAGGATGCCGTTCTTTGTAACGAGGCCCATCAGCATGATGAAGCCGATCAGCGAGAACATGTTGATCGTGCTGCCGGCAACCAAGAGCCCGACGAGGACGCCGATGAGAGACAGCGGCAGCGACGCCATGATGGCGAGCGGTTGCAGGAAACTGCCGAATTGCGAGGCGAGCACGATGTAGATGAAGATGACCGCCATTGCGAGCGCAATTACCATGTGGCCAACCGTCTCCTCCATGGTTTCGGCGTCGCCGCCGAAGCGGATACGGTAGCCGTCCGGCAGGTCGCGGGCGGCGGTAAGGGTTTTCAAAACGTCTGTCACTTCGCCAAGCGCTCGTCCGGATATGTTGGCCGAAACCAGCACCTCGCGGCGATTGTCGATGCGGCGGATTTCGGCGGGTGCTTCCACGGTGGTGATATCGGCGACCTGATCCAGACGTACCAACAGGGGCGAGCCGTTGGATGCCGTGCGGCTGGTGGCGATCATCAACTCGCTGATCCTCGCCGTGTCGGCACGCCGCTCGCCGGGCAGGCGCACGACGATGTCGTAGCTGTTACCGCCCGCATCCGTCCATTTCGACACGTCCTCACCGGCGATGAGCGGCGAGAGCGCTGCGGCAAGATCGGATCGGGAAATGCCGAGATCGCTTGCCGCCTCGCGTTTCAGGCGTACCGAAAGGATGGAGGTCACGTCGCGGGTGCTTGAGGTCACATCCACGAGGCCGGGGATTTTTTTCATGTCTTCCATCAGACCGTCGGCGATCTTTTCGAGGATCGCCCGGTCGTCGCCAAGAATGCTGAGCTGGACGGGGCTTTCGCCACCGCCAAGACCGTTTTGCAGGATCGCGACCTCTATGCCCGATATGGCCGACAGGCGTTTGCGGATCGGATCGGCCAGCGTGACCGGAGTTCGGGTGCGCATCTCCAGCGGCACCAGTCCCACCAGAACGGCGGCGCGATGTTTACCGACGGTGCCGCCGGTATTGACGGTGGAATAGAGCATCTCGACTTCCGGGAATTCCTGGAGTGCCTTCTCGACCTGCCGCACCTTCGCCGTGGTGTAATCCAGCGAGGAGCCGACCGGTGCCGTGACGTTGATCTGGAAGCGGCCTTCATCCGTATTCGGGACGAATTCCGCACCGACCAACGGCACCATGAGCAGGCTGCCGACAAAAATGCCTGATGTGACGAGCAGGGTGACGAGGCGGTGGTGCAATGTCCAACCGATCACGTGCCGATACTGATCGGCGAGCCATTCGAAGCCGTGATCGAAACGGGCGATCAGCCGGCCCACCGGCCCGCGCGGGGCGTTGGGTTGCGCATCCGGATCGTACCAGACGCTCGACAGCATCGGATCGAGCGTGAAGGCGACGAAAAGCGAGATCAGCACGGCAGCTGAAACGGTGATGCCGAATTCATAGAAGAACCGACCGACGATGCCGTCCATGAAAGCGACGGGCAGGAAGACCGCCACGATTGTCGCCGTTGTCGCGATAACCGCAAGTCCGATTTCGTTCGTGCCGTCGAGTGCTGCGCGGATATGGGATTTCCCCATGTGAAGGTGACGGGTGATGTTTTCGCGCACAACGATGGCGTCATCCACCAGAATGCCGATGGAAAGCGTCAGCGCCAGGAGGCTCAGTGTATTGAGCGTGAAGCGCATAACGTCAATGACCGCCAGCGTGCCGATGATCGCAATCGGCAGCGTCAGTCCGGTGATGACGGTGCTGCGCCAGGAATTGAGGAACAGGAAGACGATGGCCACGGCAAGTGCCGCCCCTTCTATCAACGTCGTCTGCACCTGCGTGACGGATTCCCGGATGGGAATGGATGTGTCCGTAATGACCCGCAATTGCACGTTTTGCGGAACAAGGTCGGCATTGAGGGCGTCCAGGCGCTTTCTCACATCCGCGACAACCTGAACCGTGTTGGCACCCTGAACCTTGACGATGTCGATCGCCAGCGCAGTCTGGCCATTATAGAGGGCACGGTTTTCGGGGTCGGCAGCCCCTTCGGAGAGTGCGGCGATGTCGCGAAGATAAATGGCTGCGCCACCGCTCCGGGCTACGACCATGTCCAGCAGCGCCTGCGGTTCTGCGATGCGGCCCTGGACCTGGATCGTGCGTTCGGAAACGGTATCGACAAGGCTTCCAGCCGGGCTGTTGCTGTTGCCGGTGCGTAGCGCGCTTACCACCTCGTTAATGCCGATCCCAAGCGCGCGCATGCGGGTATCGTCGATCACAATGTCGATCTGCCGCTTGCGGGCGCCGACCAGCGTTGCCTGCCCGACACCGGGAACGGTCGTCAGTTGCCGCAGCACCCTTTGGTCGGCAAGGGTGGTGAGTGCGGGTATGTCGAGCGACGTCGAGCTTATCGCCACCGACAGGATAGGCTCGGCGGCGGGATCGAACCGGGATATGACCGGCTTTTTGGCCTCTTGCGGGAAATTCGCGTCGATGGCGGCGATCTTGTCGCGCACGTCCTGTGCCGCGGTCGCGCTCTTAACCTCGAGCTTGAATTTTGCGACGACGACAGAGCGTCCCTCGTAGGAGGTTGACGTGATCTCGTCCAGACCGCCGATGGCGTTCAGCGCATCCTCGACCGGGCGCGTCAATTCTGTCTCCACCGTTTCCGGCGTGGCGCCCGGATAAGCGGTGGACACCACGACGACCGGAACGTCGACATTGGGGTAGAGGTCGAGCCCCAGCCGCTGCAACGAGAAAAGACCCATGACCAGAAGCGCCACCATCATCATGGTGGCGAAAACAGGGTGGGAGACGGATATGCGGGTCAGAAACATCTCAGCCTGCCTTGTCGACGGTAACGGCCATGTCGGGCTGCAATTCGGGAAGCGGTGCGGTCAGGATCGTCTCACCGTCCTCTAGACCGGCGCCTATCTCGATCAGGCTGCCATCGTTCCAGCGCGATCCCACAGCCACCGTCTGGCGGCGAAGGTGGCCGTTCAGGACTTTAAGGACGTGATAGCCGGTTTCGTCTTTGCGAAGCGCGATTGCAGGAACGACAAGCGCATCGTTTTTTTCGCGCACGAGGATGGACCCGCTGGCGAACATTCCTCCCCACAGCCGGCCGTCGCGGTTGGCAAGCCGGAGATAGACGGCGACAAAGCGCGTCCCGTCTTCGGCAACCGGGCTGATGCGCTCAACGGTGCTTCTGAGAGGCTGGCCGCCGATGCCGTCAATATCGAGTTCGGCGGTCTGGCCAACGGCGACACGTGGGATGTCGCGCGTGGCAACGAGAACCTTCGCCTCAAGCATGCTTTTATCGACCAGCGTCATGAGTTCACCATCGGCACTGACGCGGGAGCCGGCTTCTGCCTGCCGGCGGGTAATGGTGCCATCAAAAGGCGCGCGGATTTCGGCATTGCGAAGGGCAAGGCGGGCGATATCCACCTGCGCCGAAAGGCTCTGAAGCCTTGCCGTTTTCACAACGACATCGCTCTTCGCCTTGTCGAGCTGTTCAGTCGATGCGATGTTTTTTGACGCTAGCTGTTCGGTTCGGGTGAGGGCCTGCATCGCCAGTGTGAGTTCGGCCTCGGCCGCATCCCGGTCGCTCTGCCGCAGCAGGAGAGTCGATTGCAGTTCCTCGGTTTCGAACCGTACCAGCAGGTCGCCCGCCCGCACCGCCTGCCCGTCCCGGACATTCATATCCAGAATTTTTCCAGCCTCGCGGGCGCGGATCACGACACGGCTGACCGGCTGAAGTTCGCCACTGATGCTGAGCCGCTCCGCCATCGCTCGTGTGCCGATCCTTGCGATTTCCGCAGCCGTCAGTTCGAACGGGATACCGGCCGGGCTCATCGAGGTTGACGCCACGATCCCCTTGACGCGCTCGTTCGCATCGACGCTTCCGCGCGCCGGATCGAGAGCCGTGACGACGAGAGCGCAGCCCGCAAGCGCGATCCCCGCCTTGATCGTTCTTTTCACCCACATAACATAATCCTTCCAGGCAAAACTCATCCTGTGACCGATCGAGCGGTCATGTCGCCTGTCTTGCAGGCTGATGGCTTCTGGATAAGTGTTCATAATTGCAGCAGCATTACCCGCCCGCATCTTCTGCGCCGCAATACTGTCGCAACCTTTCTGGCAGACAAGGAGGGGGCGAAGGGACGGTGGCAAATGAGACTTCTGTTGATTGAGGACGAAAAGGAAATGGCGGATGCGCTGTCGACGACGCTCGGCAAGCAGGGGATCGTCATCGACCATACGATGCGGCTCGGCGATGCGATGGAGCTGGCGCGCCAGCATGTCTATGATGCGATTCTGCTCGACCGTCGTCTGCCGGACGGGGAGGGACTTACCTTCATTCCAAAGCTGCGCCGCGCCGGTATCGATACGCCGATCATCTTATTGACGGCGATGAATGAACCGGAGGAGCGGATCGAGGGGCTGAATGGCGGCGCCGACGACTATCTTGGCAAGCCGTTTCTTGTCGGCGAACTGCTGGCGCGGCTGCGCGCGGTTTTGAGAAGGCCGGCAAGCATCGCCCCGTCGCAAATCGCTGCAGGCCGCATCGTGATCGATCCGCTTCATCTCAGCGTCACGATCAACTCGCTTCCCTTTGATCTGCCAAGGCGCGAGCTGATGGTCCTCATCACGCTGGCGAAACGAAAGGGCAAATCCGTGCTGCGCTCGACCCTTGAGGCCGCCGTCTACAATTACGAGGAGGAAATCCAGTCCAATGCGCTCGATGCGCATATATCGCGACTGCGCAAACGCCTGCTTGACGCTTCGGCCGGGGTTAGCGTGCATAATATTCGCGGCATCGGTTATCTGCTCAGGGAAGACACATGAAAGCGGAGGGCAAGTCCAATCCCTCCTTGTGGTGGCAATTGAGCTGGCAGCTCAGCATTGTCGTCTCCTCCATGATCGCTGTCGTCATCGTCGGGCTCTGCGTTTACGGGGTGATGAAGCTCTCGCCCAATATCGGGCTCTGGAACGATTTGTCGGCGACGCTTGACGAGTCGCTTTCGCTTGATCCGCAAAAGGGTCTGGTCGTTACCGAGGGGCCGGCATTACGTGCCTTGAAGGCGAAGAATGAGACGTTGTGGTTCGTGGTCTCGACGCCTGACGGTCACGCGGCCACCTTCGGCACCGTACCGGCTGTTTATGCAGAACTGGCACGCTACGTTCATCTGATGACGGACGCCGATATTCGCGGCGGCAGCGGCATATCCGAGGTCGCTTCGGCTGAAAGTATCGAAACGACGTCGGGGCCCGTCAGGATCATGTTCGGCGGAACCTCAAATGCACGAGCGTCGTTTCTGACGCTTCTTGCCGGCACCTATCCGATTTATGTCCCCCTGCTGGCGGTTCTTTTGCCTGCGGTGTTTTTCTCCGTGCCGCACATTGTGCGCCGGGCGCTTGCCGGCCTGAGTTCCGTCGTCAGAAAAGCACCGGAGATCGACCCGCGACGACCGGGTTCGAAGCTTCCTGTCAAAGATGTGCCACGCGAAGTCGTTCCGTTGATCGTTTCCTTCAACAGCATTCTCGAGCGGCTCGAAGAGCAGTTCCAGGCGCGGCAACGTTTTCTGATCGATGCCGCGCACGAATTGAGGACGCCGATTGCAATCATGCAGACCCGGATAGAGGGCCTGCCCGGACCGGACCAGCAGCGCCTGATGGAGGATGTCGCGCGGCTCGGTGAAACCGCCGAACAGCTTCTGGCCTTTGAGCGAAACGATCAGGTGAACGACCGGCGCGAGGTGGTGGACCTTGTCGATATCGCCCGCACGGTGGTGGCAGAGCTCGCGCCGCTTGCGCTTTCGGCAGGTTACGACATCTCCTTCGAAACGCAGATCGAAAAATACGACATGCAAGGCAACCCCTTCGCCCTGCCGCGCGCCATCAGCAATATCGTGCGCAACGCCATCGACCATGGTGGAAACAAGGGGCTGATCCATGTCTCGGTTCTCGCAAACGGCGAAATCGCGATTTCCGACGAGGGGCAGGGCATACCCGAGGACCAGCAGGAGCGGATATTCGAACCTTTCTATCGGGTCACGCCGAAAAGCACGGGTGCCGGACTTGGCCTCAGCCTCGTCAAGAAGATCGTCGCCAATCATAACGGCCGTATCGTGCTGGAAAGCAACCCCTCTGGAAGCACGTTCCGGGTTCGATTCTGATAGCGCTTTGCGCGCTGTAGACCGGTCGCGGCGATTGTAATGCTGCCGCAACGTTCGCGGTCATAATGTGTGGGCACGGGATCAACCGTGCCAACCGGAGTACTCACAGTGACGCACCCACCGGATCGTTTTCTTCCGGATTGCCGGCGAGAAGACGGCGCGTAGAAAGCGCGTCGCCGGCCCGGAACCTCGCGCAATGCCGTAGCGTCAATGATCGCAGCAGAGCACCAATCCGATTTCATATTCGGTTCATCCTGGGCGCGCACAGTCCCGGCCAAATCACTCCACGCCCCAGTCCAAACAGTCATACTCCCCGGAATTTTACGATGTCGCATACTGAAATCGCCGCATTCGCTGCGGAAAAAAACTCGGCGAAACCCGAGCCGGTCATCGCTGCGCAAACGATGACTGGCGATGGGCTGGAACTCCTCCGTTTTCCCCTGGCCTGGAGCGTTGCGACCTTCGCTATGCGCGCCCACTGGAAACGGGGTTTCCTTTTCTGGATGCGTTTTTTGGCTCATCCGCTTGTAACCCTGCGGTGGTGGCGGTTTCTGTCCCGGTTCTCGGCGACGCAAAAACTGCCACCGCCGCATGACGAGCTTCTTCAGAAACCCCTGTCGAAATTCCTCGTCGGCAAAATCTCTTATGGAAGACGGCTGGATTTTCTCATGAAGAATTTCGTCATCGCCAGCGATTGTTTTTCCAGAGAGGTTATGGCTGCGCTCTGGAGTGGAAAAACGGTCGAAATCGGCACCATAGGCGGCCGTGCTGACGAATATCGCTGCACGCTTGCTCTTGCGGATTTATGTGGCGGCCGCCACGAAGGCGCTCTCGCGGTTCGGCTGATCAGAACCCGTGACGACGTCACCTTGTGGACGACGAAGTTTATCTTCGTGACGCAGGATGGGGGAGGGTACAGGACGATCGCCGTTGGCGGCATGCAGGGGCCACGCGCCGCAAAGCAGGAGATGGTGGCAGTAACGCGCGACCTTGCGGGTCTTCGCCCGAAGGATGCCGTTTTGATGCTGCTGCAAGGCCTAATCGAGACGGAAGCGGGTTCCTATTTCGCAGTCTCCCACGCCAGACATCCGATCAATTATCGTCGCGCGCGGCGGCAGAAAATGTTGCTTTCCGACATAGACGCATTCTGGCGGGAACGTTCCGCCGAGCCGGACGACGTGTTCGGTTTTCAGGTACCGGTTTCAACCCTCGAGGGCGCGGACAAACGCAGCAAGATGAAGCTTGCCTTTTTTGCCATGGCCGACCGGCTTTGCGAGGGTAACGCTGGTAGTGCTGTGAAGAGTTGAGGCCGCAGATCCGAGTTGGCCCTCGACACCGTCACGCCGCTGCATCGGCAACACGGCCGAGTTTTTGCAGGCCGCATTCGCGGACGATCTCGGCAATGTGGGTAAACTGCGCCGAGAGCGGATTGCTCTTGCGCCACACCATGCCGATGGTGCGGGATGGTCTTGGCTCTGCCAGCCGAAATACCGAGACGGTGGATTGCCGCGTTTCCATATCGACAGCCATCTGCGGAATGAGCGTGACGCCGATGCCGGCGCCTACCATCTGGACCAGCGTCGAGAGCGAACTGCCCTCCATCAGCACGCGCGGCGGCGCGTTCGTTGTACTGCAGAAAGACAGTGCCTGATTGCGGAAACAATGGCCTTCCTCGAGCAGCAGCAGGCGCATTTCACCGAGCTTGCCGGCGCTTGGCACCGGCATCCCCGCATCCTCCATCGGCCGGACCAGAATGAATTCCTCGGAAAACAGCGGAACCTCTTCCAGCGACGCTTCAGACACCGGAAGCGCGACGATTGCCATGTCCAGCCGGGCTTCCAGAAGGTCCTCGATCAGTTTCTGTGTCACCGCTTCGCGCGGGCGCGTTTCCAGTCCTGGATAATGCCGGGTTAGCGTCTTAATGACCTGCGGTAAAAGATAGGGCGCGACGGTTGGAATGACGCCGATGCGCAGGCGGCCGCTGAGCGGGCCGTGCCTTGCCCTCGCCAAATCCTGCAATTCGTCCACCGAACGCAGGATCAGGCGGGTGCGTTCGGCGAATTCATCGCCGAGAGCGGTCAGCCTTATCTGGCGGCTGCCCCGTTCGACGAGAGGCGCGCCGATCAGCTCTTCCAGTTCCCTGATCTGTAGCGAAAGTGCTGGCTGGGAAATGGCGCATGCCTCCGCCGCCCGCCCGAAATGGCCGATCTTCGCCAAGGCGTCGAAATAACGCAGGTGTTTCATCGATAGTCCAATCATAAGCTGAGCATATCGCAGCCTTTAGAATATACAATTGGAAATTATGGAACCTGGCTGTTAGTCATCGTCATGACAGAAAGAGGATGTAGCTGTTCGGTATCACCAGCGTCACTGAGCGGTTTCCGTAAGGATGATCTGCTGTGGGCTGTGGTTCCAACATGCTGCGCATGTCGAATTGACTATGTCGTTTAATTACTAAACCCATCGGAGGGCGAAATGGACGCAACTTCAAAACCGGCTGGCAAGTGTCCCGTCATGCATGGAGGCAATACGGCCTCCGGTAAATCGGTTACCGAATGGTGGCCGAACGCGCTGAACCTCGATATCCTGCATCAGCACGACACCAAGACCAATCCGCTCGGCACCTCCTTCAATTACCGCGAAGCGCTAAAGTCGCTCGACGTGGAAGCCCTGAAGGCCGATCTGCGCGCCCTGATGACGGAAAGCCAGGAATGGTGGCCGGCCGACTGGGGCAGCTATGTGGGCATGATGGCCCGCGTGACCTGGCATGCGGCCGGTTCCTACCGCGTGACGGACGGACGCGGCGGTGCCAACACCGGCAACCAGCGCTTTGCACCGCTCAATTCCTGGCCCGATAATGTGAACACCGATAAGGGCCGCCGCCTGCTGTGGCCGATCAAGAAAAAATACGGCAACAAGATTTCCTGGGCCGATCTCATCGCGCTCGCCGGAACGATCGCTTATGATGTCGCGGGTCTGAAGACATTCGGTTTCGCCTTCGGCCGCGAGGATATCTGGGCTCCCGAAAAGGACACCTATTGGGGTGACGAAAAGGAATGGCTGGCACCGAGCGATGGTCGTTACGGTGACGTAACCAAGCCCGAGACGCTGGAAAATCCGCTTGCCGCCGTGCAGATGGGTCTCATCTACGTCAATCCAGAAGGCGTCAACGGCAAGTCCGATCCGCTTGCGACAGCCGCGCAGATGCGCGAAACCTTTGCCCGCATGGGCATGGATGACGAAGAAACCGTCGCGCTCACCGCAGGCGGCCACACCATCGGCAAGTCGCACGGCAACGGCAGCGCCGCCAACCTCAGCCCCGATCCGGAAGCAGCAGGCCCCGAATATCAGGGTCTCGGCTGGATCAACACCAAGGGTCGCGGCATCGGCCGTGACACCGTGGTGTCCGGTATTGAAGGTGCCTGGACAAGCGAACCGACCAAGTGGGACAACGGCTTCTTCGACATGCTGTTCAAGCATGAGTGGACATTGACGCACAGCCCGGCTGGCGCGTCCCAGTGGGCGCCGATCACCATTGCCGAAGAGGACAAGCCTGTTGACGTCGAGGATCCCTCGATCCGCACCATCCCGATGATGACCGATGCCGACATGGCCCTGAAGGTCGATCCGATCTACCGCGAGATTTCGCTGAAGTTCAAGGATGACCAGGACCACTTCTCCGAGGTCTTTGCCCGCGCATGGTTCAAGCTGACCCACCGCGACATGGGCCCGAAGTCCCGCTACTTCGGCCCGGATGTTCCCGCAGAAGACCTGATCTGGCAGGATCCCATCCCGGCAGGTTCCACGAGCTACGATGTCGCTGCCGTAAAGGCAAAGATCGCCGCTTCCGGTCTGGCGGTCGCCGATCTGGTCTCGACCGCATGGGACAGCGCCCGTACCTTCCGTGGTTCGGACAAGCGCGGCGGCGCCAATGGTGCGCGCATCCGCCTTGCGCCGCAGAAGGACTGGGAAGGCAACGAGCCCGCCCGTTTGGCCCATGTGCTTTCGGTGTTGGAGCCGATTGCCCGTGAGACTGGCGCCAGCATCGCTGATGTCATTGTTCTCGCCGGCAACTACGGTGTTGAGCAGGCGGCGAAATCAGCCGGCTTCGATGTCGCCGTGCCTTTTGCACCCGGTCGTGGCGATGCCTCAGCCGAGCAGACTGATGCAGACAGCTTTGCGCCGCTCGAGCCGCTGGCGGATGGTTTCCGCAACTGGGTGAAGAAGGACTATGTCGTCAGCCCCGAAGAACTGCTGCTGGACCGCGCTCAGCTTCTGGGCCTCACGGCGCCGGAACTGACCGTTCTCATCGGTGGCCTGCGCGTCATTGGCGCCAATTACGGCGGCGCAGCGCATGGTGTGTTCACGCAGACCCCAGGTGCTCTGACCACCGATTTCTTCACAACGCTGACGGATATGGCCTATTCCTGGGTTCCGACCGGCGGCAATCTCTATGAGATTCGCGATCGCAAGTCCGGAGCAACCCGATATACGGCGACCCGCGTGGACCTCGTTATCGGCTCCAACTCCATCCTGCGTGCCTATGCGGAAGTTTATGCGCAGGACGACAACAAGGAAAAGTTCGTGCGTGATTTCGTCGCCGCCTGGACGAAGGTCATGAACGCCGACCGTTTCGACCTTGTCTGATAAGGCTGACTAGTCCAAAAAAGCCCCTCCCTGAGCGATCAGGGAGGGGCAATTTTCTATCTGCGGTCTGAGGATGGAACCGGTTTTTCGGGTGATGGCTTTTCGCCACTATCCCCCGGCGCCTTGCCGCCCTTTTCATTCTCATGCGCATCCGGCCCAGCGACGATGACGCCGCGGCCCTGCTCTTCGCGCTTCTTGTCGGCGAAATCGCCGGGTTCCCTTTTGTCGTTCATAGTGATCTCCCTTCGTGATTTCATTTGTCTGGAGATCAAACGGCTGGTCGGGGCAGAGGTTCCAAGGCTCACATTGGAGCGGGATCGACTGGCAGCACAGCAATGTTTTGCATTACAACCATCTTTGCTATTAACATGAATTGATAAGTCATGTTATTGCGGCCTCATATGGTGGAGCGTGCGGCGCCGTTATCGTGACGCGCATGTCTTACAACCTCGGCTCGACAACTGAACGGTACCCGCATTGAGTTTCTGGCACTCCATGACCTGGCACACGGAAGGGATCAGCGTCACTGCGCCGGTCAAATGGCGCCAGCTGGACGGGCTCGTCAGCGCCTTCTGGGAGGCAGAGAGCCAGATGGGCGCGAAGGGTTATTACCTGGCCGCCGATCCACGTATCATGATATTCTTCAACGATGTCTCGTCGCGCATCAGCATTTCCAACCGCGACGGCGAGTTCACGCAGCATTCCCGCCCCATGACGCGGGCGGTCTATGTGCCGGCCGGTGTTCCGATGTGGACGAGCAGCAATGCTACGCACAGGTTTTCGCATCTCAATCTGCATATCCACAAGGACCGCCTGCTGCGTTTCCTGTCGCCATCGGTCGGCAGTTCGGCGGCGATGACAGCCTTGCGCCGCCCGGTCGAGATACAGGATATCGGTTCGGTCGAAACACTGGCTGGACTGCTTGTCGATGAACTCGCCGAGCCTTCGAAACATGCGGTCTATGCGGAAAGCCTTGTTGGCAGCATCGTCGCCGGTCTTCTCGATATTCCCGGATCTTCGCCGGAACAGGTAAATGGCAGGCTGACGCAGGCGCAGATGAACAAGTTGCTTTTCCGTGTCGAAAGCCGCGGTGACGACCGCATGACGGTTGCAGAAATGGCCGACATCGTCGGGCTTTCGGAAAGCTGGTTCGCAACGGTGTTCCGCCAGACAACGGGCAAGACGCCGCTGCAATGGCAACTGGAGCGGCGGATAAGCCTTGCCCAGAAACTGTTGCTCGAAGGCGATCTGACGGTGGCCGATATTGCCGCCCAGCTAGGTTTTTCCGATCAGGCCCATTTGACCAAAGCCTTCCGCCAGTCCGTGGGCAATACGCCAGCCGCCTGGCGGCGCATGCACAGGCTGCTTTGAATGGTCGCCTTGCCGTCTATGCGGAGCGGGTTCGGCGCATGCCTCGAGCTTCGTTCCACGTCACCCCAGGTGATGACGTGGAACGTTAGGATGGTTACGTAGTATGTTGAAAAGTAGAGATATACTTACCCTCACCACGTCTTGCGCAGCGTAGCCGAGAACGCTCGGCCGGGGTTGTAGAAGTCTGCGCCGAAACCGCCATAAGAGACGTGCTTCTCGTTGAAGAGGTTGGAAACATTCACCTCAAGCGAGGTGGTTTCTTGGATTTTGTAGCTGAACGCTGCGTCCATGGTCACGCTGCTGCCGGTCGAAACCTTGTTCGCGTCATCAAAATAATACGAGCCGGTGAAGCGTCCGCCGAGCCCGAAGGTCATGTCGCCGCGTTTGTCGTTGCCGGCCAGCGAGTAGTTTACCCAAAGCGAGGCCTGATGTTCAGGCACGAATTGCGGGCGGTTGCCGACATTGCCAGCGATGCCGTTTTCGGTGATTTCCGCGTTGAGATAGGAATAGGCCGCCGTCAGGCTCAGCTCGTCGGTAACCTCCGCCTTGGCCTCGAGGTCGAGACCACGCACGCGCACCTCGCCGATGGTGGTGGGCAGGCTGGTGATCGGGCTGGTGACGGTAATATTGTTTTTCTTGAGGTCGTAGATCGATGCCGTGAACAGGGCAGGGAAGGCATCCGGTCGATACTTCACGCCAAGCTCGATCTGCTCGCCGCGTTCGGGCTCGACGGTCAGGCCCGAGGCCGGCACCACGGATTCGGCGTAGCTGATATAGGGCGCGATCTCGTTCGTGACCTTGTAAGACACGCCGATGCGCTTTGTCAGTTCGCTGATGTCGCCGCTTGCCGTCGTGCCGTTCAGCCTGTTGGTCTGGTCGGTGTCGATCCAGTCATTGCGCAGACCGGCGCTGACGGTCAGCCTGTCGAAGAAGGTCAGGTCCTGCTGGAGGTAGATTGCCCTTGTCTTTTGATCCGTCAACGAGCTGGCGTAGAGCGGCACCGACGCGGGCGCACCGGTATAGACCGGGTTCAGCCAGTTGATGTCCGGCGCAGAACCGAAGTAGCTTTTGCTGCCAGACGAGTAGTCGTTATAAAAAACGCCGACAAGGCTGCGGCTTTCGACGCTTTCGAACGTCGCGTCATATTGCAGCCGGGTGTCGATCAGGAAATTCTCGGTTTCGGTCTCGTTGCCGAAATAGGAACGGTTGGCGATGGTCGAGCCATTGGTCGGTGTGGACGAGATATACGCATAACCGAAATCGGTGTTTGCCTTGCTGTAGCGCGCGTTCGAACTCAGCGTCAGGCCAGAGCCGAAATCATGGTCGAACATCACGCTCAGCGAATTGCGGTTGGTGCCGCGGTAATTATAGTCCGGTTCACCGAAGAAACGGCTTCTGTCGAAATGCGAGCCGACCGGATGGCCGCCGCCGCCGGGAACGCCGTCCTTGTTGAGATGATCGTAAACGACGGTGAGGCTGGTGGCATCGGTGGGCCGCCATGTCAGGCCGCCCATGAAGAATTTTTCATCGTCGCGGGAATAGTCATATTCCGCGTCGGCATTTCTGAGCTTGCCGGTCAGGCGGTATGACAGGGTGTCGTCGCTGGTGATGTTGTCGCCGAAATCGAAGCCGGTTTCAGCGCGGCTATAGGAACCGCCTGTCACATAGGCCTCACCAAAGCGGCTGCGTTTGGGAACCTTGGTCGAGTAGTTCACCGAGCCGCCGGGATCGGATACGCCAAAGGTCGTGGAATTGCCGCCCTTCAGGACTTCCACGCGTTCATAGGCATAGGTCTCTTCGCGTAGCGCGCCGAAGGGACGGCCGAGCGTCAGCCCGTCGCGATAGGTGTAGGCGTCGAAACCGCGAATCTTGAAATAGTCGAAACGGTCGTCCGAGCCGTAGAAATCCGTGGTCACACCTGCCGTGTATTGCAAGGCTTCTTCCACGGTCTGCACGCCACGCTGCTGCATTTCCTTGGCGGTGATGACGGAAACGGCGGCCGGCGTATCGAGAATGTCGGTTGCCATCTTGCTGCCGCTTGTCGTGCGGGTTGCGACGATCGACTTCTGGTCATTGTCACCGCTATCGATGGTGATGCGCTCGAGAACCGTGCTACCGCCCGTATTGGCGGCCTCCTGCGCCAGCGAACGAGCGGGCAGTACCGTCACAAGCGCCGTGCAGGCAAGAAGGGCTGCCTGCCCGTAGCGCAGTCGCGCGGTCCTGCCGTTGACGCCATTCATTTCAGTGTTCATTGCTAAATTCCAGAAGTTGATGCCCCAATCGCCGCTTCCACGGCCCGCTCTCGAAGTGCCCAATAACTTGAGAAAGTTTGTCCGGTATTGTAACTTTTTGCGGTTTTGTACAAAACCCCGGAAATTTCACCACTGTTGTGGCGGCATTTCCTCACCGGGGTTGACGGGGGCATGTGAAGCTGAGAGTTCAAGTCCACTTTTGAACCGTTGAGAGCTTCGCCCATGCTTTTCCTGTTTCGCTGCCTCGCGCCGGCATTCGTGTTTTTCCTGTCGATGATCGCGCCGACCATTACTTCGGCGGAAGAGGCGACGCGCTATCCCGTCGTCATCAAACACGCCTTCGGCACGACCACGATTGCGAGGAAGCCTCAGCGTGTCGCGACCGTCGCCTGGGCAAACCACGAGGTGCCGCTGGCGCTCGGCATCGTGCCCGTCGGTTTTGCCGCTGCCAATTTCGGCGATGATGACGGTGATGGATTGCTGCCGTGGGTAGCGAAGCAGCTTTCTGAAATGGGTGCTGCAAAGCCTGTTTTGTTCGACGAGGGTGATGGTATCGATTTCGAGGCCGTGGCGGCAACGCAGCCGGATGTCATCCTCGCCGCCTATTCCGGCCTCAGCCAGTCCGACTACGATACGCTAAGCCAGATCGCACCGGTCGTTGCCTATCCCGTGTCACCGTGGGCAACCGACTGGCGCGAGATGATCCGGCTGAACAGTGCCGGGCTTGGCATGGCGGCGGAAGGTGAGGCGCTGATCAAACGCATCGAGGGTGAGATCGCGCAGGTGGTTGCCGGCCATCCGCAGCTGAAAGGCAAGTCTGCGATGTTCGTCACCCATCTCGACGCTACCAATCTCAGTGTCGTCAATTTCTATACCGCCAATGACAGCCGGGTGAAATTTTTCACCGATCTTGGGCTGACCTCGCCGAAGAGCGTGGCGGAGGCGACGAAACCGGGGCAATTCGCCGCCGGCGTCAGCGCCGAGCGCGTCGATGCCTTTGACGATGTCGATATCGTCGTGACCTATGGCAGCCAGCCATTGCTCAAGGCGATGCGGGCCGATCCGCTGCTTGCCCGCATGCCCGCCGTTGCCCATGACGCCATCGTCATGCTGGGGCGTGATCCGCTCGGCACCGCATCCAATCCCACACCGCTGTCGATTTCCTGGGTTTTGAAGGACTACGCCGATCTTCTGGCGAAAGCAGCGGATAAGTCCTCCGGTAAAGCGAAATGACAATGGAAGGGCCTGCCAAAGGTCCGGCCGTGCTGCCGAGCGGCCGCTCCAACCGCATGCGGACCGCATGGCTCAGCGCCGTGCTGGCGCTTCTGGTGCTGCTATGTGCGCTTTCCGTCGCGATTGGCACCCGTGACGTCACGTTCGCTGACATCACGGCAGCGCTTGCCGGTCGCGTGGAGACGGTGGCGGAAGCGGCTGTGGCGGTTCGCCTGCCGCGAACGCTGCTTGCCCTGCTGTCCGGGGCAGCGCTCGGGCTCGCTGGCGCCATCATGCAGGGCGTTACGCGCAATCCGCTTGCCGATCCCGGTATTCTTGGCGTCAATATGGGCGCATCACTTGCCGTCGTTATCGCCATCGTCTGGTTCGGCATTGCCTCGGCGCAGGCCTTTATCATCACGGCGATTGTCGGGGCGGGTGCGGCTGCGGTTTTCGTTTATGTCGTCGGCTCGCTCGGACGCGGTGGGGCAACGCCGCTGAAACTCGCTCTGGCCGGTGCCGCCACCTCTGTCGCCTTCTCCTCACTCGTCATTGCCGTCGTGTTGCCGCGCAGCGATATTGCCGGCGGCATCCGTTCCTGGCAGATCGGCGGTGTCGGTGGTGCGACCTTTGACTGGATTGAGACCGTGCTGCCGTTTCTCGCCGCCGGTTTTGCCATCAGCCTTCTTTCGGCACGCAAGCTGAATTCTCTGGCGCTTGGTGATGAGTTGGCTGCCGGTCTTGGCGAGAATGTCGTGGTCGCGAGAGCCATTGCATCCTTTGGAGCTATCCTCCTCTGCGGCGCGGCGACTGCCATCTGCGGGCCAATCGGTTTCGTTGGGCTGGTCGTTCCGCATCTCTGCCGCCTGCTCGTTGGCGTCGACAATCGCTGGCTTCTGCCATTTTCCGCGCTCGGCGGCGCCTGTCTGCTGCTTGCGGCCGATATTGTCGGGCGCATCGTGGCGCGGCCGTCCGAACTCGATGTCGGTATCGTCACCGCCCTTGTCGGCGCACCGTTCTTCATCTGGATCGTCAGACGTCAGCGGGTACGCGAACTGTGAACATGCACACGTCCGTCATTGAAACATTGGTTTCCAATCGTCACGACCGCCAGCGCCGGCGTCGGCTTGTCATTGCAGCCCTTTCAGCTCTTTTGATCGCGGTTTTCGCATTGACGCTGATGCTGGGACAATCCTTCACGCCGCCCGGTGACGTCCTGCGGGTGCTGCTCGGAGAGGACATTGCCGGCGTCACTTTCACGGTCGGGCAGTTGCGCCTGCCACGCGCGCTGCTTTCCGTTTTCGCGGGACTGAGCTTCGGGCTGGGTGGTGTCGCCTTCCAGATCATGCTGCGCAACCCGCTTGCCAGCCCTGACATTATCGGCATCAGTTCCGGCGCAAGCGTGGCAGCGGTGTTTGCCATCGTCGTCCTGCATCTGAGTGGACCGCTTGTTTCTGTTTTCGCCGTCGTCGCCGGGCTTGGCGTCGCATTGCTGGTCTATCTGCTGTCCTTCCGCAACGGGGTTGCCGGAACGCGGCTGATCCTTGTCGGCATCGGCGTTTCGGCCATGCTCGAAAGTTTCATCGCCTATATCCTGTCCGTTGCACCGGCCTGGACGCTGCAGGAGGCGATGCGCTGGCTGACGGGCAGCGTCAACGGCGCAAAACTTGCCCAGACGCTGCCGCTCTTCGTCGCGCTCATCCTCTTTGGCGGCCTGCTGCTCAGTCGCGCGCGCGATCTCGAGGCATTGAGGCTTGGCGATGATACGGCCGCGGCGCTTGGGGTCCAGGTGGGGAGAACGCGCATTATCGTGATTATCGCCGCCGTCGGCATGATCGCCTTTGCCACGGCAGTGTCGGGGCCGATTGCTTTCGTCGCCTTTCTGTCCGGGCCGATTGCCGCGCGCATCGTTGGCAGCAGTGGGTCGCTGCTCATTCCGGCTGCGCTCGTTGGGGCAGCCTTGGTGCTGGTGGGTGATTATTGCGGCCAGTTCCTGCTGCCGGGCCGTTACCCGGTCGGCGTCGTCACCGGCGCGCTCGGCGCGCCCTATCTGATCTACCTTATCGTGCGGGTGAACCGCAGCGGAGGCTCGTTATGACCAGCCACTCCCTTTCCGTGAACCGTCTTTCGGCCGGATACGGTGAAAGCCTCATCATCGAAGGGCTGGATCTTGTCGTTCCGCGCGGACGGATCACCGTCATCGTCGGTGCCAATGCCTGCGGCAAGTCCACGCTTCTTCGCAGCATGTCGCGGCTTATCTCTCCCCGCGCCGGTCAGGTCCTGCTCGACGGAAAGTCGATCCACCGTCTTCCCTCGCGCGAACTTGCAAGACGGATGGGTCTTTTGCCGCAGTCACCTATAGCGCCCGAGGGCATCGTCGTTGCCGATCTGGTCAGCCGCGGCCGGCACCCGCATCATGGCCTTTTCGCGCGGTGGTCGCGCCAGGATGATGAGGCCGTGGCCGCAGCCCTCGTCGCCACCGATACGGTGGAACTTGCCGAGCGGCCGGTGGACGAACTCTCCGGCGGGCAACGGCAACGCGTATGGATCGCCATGGCGCTCGCCCAGGAGACCGAGATATTGCTGCTCGACGAACCCACCACCTTCCTCGACATCAGCCATCAGGTGGAAGTGCTAGATCTTCTGACGGACCTCAACCATGCCCGTCAGACCACCATCGTCATGGTGCTGCACGATCTCAATCTCGCGGCGCGCTACGCTGATCATCTGGTCGCCATGACCGGTGGAAAGCTGCATATCTGCGGCACGCCGGAGGAGGTGCTGACGGAAGAAAACGTGCGGCACGTCTTCGGCATAGAAAGCCGTGTCATCGAAGACCCGACGTCGAGCAAACCAATGATGCTGCCGATCGGGCGGCACAGGACGGCGGCGCAGCGGCCGCAATAATCCATCTATTTTTGCGGTGACCGTCTGCGTCCACGGGTGGTGGTCTTAACCGGAACGCTCGCGCCGTACTCGTTCCACCATGCCATCAATGCCTCCATGGTCGGGCCAAGTCCTTTCGCCTTTGCCGTAATTTCATATTCCACGCGTGGCGGAACCTCTGCAAAGACGGTGCGAGAGACCAGTCCATCGGCCTCGAGCTCACGCAATTGAGAGGTCAACATGTGCTGTGTGATGCCGGGAATGGCTTTGCGCAGCCCGTTGAAACGATAGATCCGCTGGTTGAGAAGCCACATGATTTCGAGCTTCCACTTGCCGGAAAGCAGCGCGAAAGCGCGACGCATTTCCTCGTGCATGTTAATGGTTTCACCGCCATTAGTCTGGTTTTCCATACTTACCACGCCAAATTCATCCTACTTGCGCATATTCATTCAATAGCACATTTTCCATGTGAACGCCGGATCATGAGCCCCAAGCTGTTCCGGAACAACGAAAATATTGAACAAATCAAGCTGCCGAAGACATTCGGCGGCAATGGATATCCCATGTCTTCATTCTATATCTACTGGGTCGCAACAACCCTTCTCGTCCTGCTCTATCTGTCGTCGGCAGTCACTTACGTCGTCAAATCCGACTGGGTGAGGGAGACGATAACCGGCTTCGGTTACCCTGCCTACCTTGTGCCTCTTCTGACGGCGGTGAAGATCGCCGCCGTCATCGCCATCCTTGCGCGGTTCAACGTCGCCATCAGCGATCTGGCGTATGCGGGGGTACTGTTTCACCTGCTGCTGTCCGGCCTTGCACATATCGGCGTCCGCAAACCTGCCGGCGCACTGCCTGCCGCCATCGCCCTCGGGCTGCTCGTCGTTTCCTTCGCCATGCAGAACGCTGCACGCGAAGTCCCATCCCCCTATGCCCTTACACGGCAGCTCTGACGCATTCATCACGAAAGGAAATCAAAATGGGAAAACTGACCGGAAAAGTAGCCATCGTGGCGGGCGCAGGCAGAGGGATTGGCCGTGCGACGGCAGAACTCTTTGCAAGGGAGGGGGCCAAGGTCGTGGTATTGTCCTTGACGCCTGCAAATGTGAACGCGGTCGTCAGTCAGATACAATCCAGTGGTGGCACCGCGCTCGGCATCGTCTGTGATCTTGGCGATGGCCAACAGATCACCCGGGCTGTGGCTGAAGCAGCGGAGGTATTTGGCGGCGTCGACATTCTCGTGAACGTCGCGTTCGACCCGACTGTCGTCCACTCCCCGATCATTGAGCTCACCGTCGAGCAACTGCAACGAAACCTCGATATGGGGCCGATCGCCTATCTTCGCACGATGCAGGCTTGTTATCCGTACTTGAAGGCCAGTGGCGAGGGCCGGATCATTAATTTCGCGTCGCTGGCCGGTATTCTCGGCATGTCGCCGTATGGACCTTACAACCTTGCCAAGGAGGCCGTCCGCGCCCTGACGAGATCTGCTGCGCGCGAATGGGGTCCTGACAATATCACCGTGAACAACCTGCTTCCGGTTGCCGACACCTGGGGTGCGGGCGTCGACGCTCCTGCTCCCACGAATGCTCTTGGTCGTTACGGTTCCCCTGAAGAGGATGTCGCTCCGGTCGCTCTTTTCCTCGCAAGCAGCGATTCGAGGTTTATTACAGGGTCGAGCCTGACCCCCGACGGCGGCCAGATTATCGACAGCGCCCGTTAACGCCCCGTTGGAGTGCCGGGCAAACAGGCCGGCACTTCGCTCCGTTGTCTCTTCTGCCGCTCCTGATTTGCACCCGCCGGGCAGAAATCAAGGCCATGCGGCATAGGACGGCGGTGCTACGTTCTGTATGCGCACCGCCGTTCGCCGGAAACGGCCGGGAGACGTGCCCTCATTGCGGCTGAAGAAGCGGTTGAAATACCCAGGATCCTGAAATCCCAATCGAAACGCAATTTCAGCGACTTGCAGTGAAGATTTGAGAAGAAGGTCGCGCGCTTCGGAAAGCAGTTCGCGGTGAATATAGGCCTGTGGTGAAAGCACCGTTGCCTTGCGCACCACAAATCCAAGACGTTCACGGTTGACGCCGAGTTGCCCCGCATAGTCTTCCACGCCCCATTGATCGCGTTTGTGCTGACTGACAAGTAGCACAAACCGTTCCGTAAGGCTGCCTGCGGTGGAAGCCGCGCCCGCAACGTCGGCCATGGCATGCTGGCAGATGCGGATAAGGGTGACGGATAACAGGCTGGCGATGATCGTATCCGACCCTGTCGATGAGCGGAAATTCTCATCCGCGATGGTGTCGAGATAACCTGCCAGTTCCTGGCTGTCCTTTTCAGCCAGCGTCCGGGTCAGAACGCGCTGCAATGTGCTGCGCACCATGATTGCGCTCGTTCCGGTTGGCATGGCATGCGCAAGGCCGATTTCAGTCGTTTTCAGCAGTGATCCGCGGCTTCCGGCATTCAGCCGCAGGCGGCCGGCGGGGCCGGAGGCAGGCAGCCAGGCCAGCCCCGGCGCGGTAACCACAAGTGTCTTTTCGCCCTGAATGATCTCCGCTTCACCGGCTGAGACGAGGACAAGATGGGCTGCGCCCTGTTCCAGCTTGAACTCCGACACGCGCAGGGACGACGTCAGCATGCGCGCCGTCGTTTCGATCCTGTTAGCAGCTATCTGGCCGTGATGCGGCATTCACCCTCCAAAAGTACAATAATGCACTACATTAGTGCATTTTATATGCGCCTGTCGTTGCTAAACTTCCATCAGCGCAGGGAAGCCTTGAGGAGAACGGCAATCCCGCTACTGCGCCGTTGGAGGAAAATCATGAATGGTATGAAGCGCAGAACGCTGTCCTGCCTTGCGCTGGCGCAACAGGGTGTTCGCGGAAGCTTTGCCCTTGTCGATCGCGATTATCTGCTGGAAGCCGGAAGGATCGCAGGGGCGGGGAAGGCAGCAGCCCTTTCCTCCCGTCCCACCTTGCAACGGGCGTTTTTCGGCGGTGCCGCCGCCACCATTTTCTGAATTCAGGAGGAAGACCATGCAGACTGTCAATCTTTTCATCGGTGGCGACCATTGCCCGGCCGCAAACGGCAAGCGTTTCGAGCGCAACAATCCGATCACCGGGGACCTGGCAACCAGTGCGGCGGCGGCAACGCCTGAGGATGCCACACGTGCGGCCGATGCCGCAGCCGCCGCCTTTCCCGTCTGGTCGGCAACGCCACCCGGCGAACGCCGTCGTCTGCTTCTTGCCGCGGCGCAGGCGCTCCGCGATGCCGGGCCGCAGATTACGCTGGCGATGAAAGAGGAGATTGGCGCGACGGATGCCTGGGCCGGTTTCAACGTGATGCTGGCCAGCGACATGCTGGTCGAGGCGGCCAGCCTGACGACCCAGATAAAGGGCGAAATCATTCCCTCCAACCGCCCGGGAACCACGGCGATGGCACTTCGCCAGCCGGCAGGCGTGGTTCTGTCCATCGCGCCATGGAATGCACCGGTCATTCTCGGCGTACGCTCCATCGCCACGCCACTTGCCTGTGGCAACACCGTGGTGATGAAGACCTCGGAGCTTTGCCCGCGCACCCATGCGCTGATCATCGAGGCCGTCGCTTCGGCAGGTCTGCCGAAAGGTGTGCTGAACGCCGTCTCCAACGCGCCGGACGATGCGGCGAAAATCGTTGAAACACTGATCGCCCATCCGGCTGTCAGAAGGGTGAATTTCACCGGTTCGACCCGCGTCGGTCGTGTCATTGCGGAAACGGCGGGCCGTTACCTGAAGCCAGCGCTTCTGGAGCTTGGCGGCAAGGCACCCTTCATCGTGCTTGATGATGCCGATATCGATGCGGCAGTGGCTGCGGCCGCCTTTGGCGCTTACATGAACCAGGGCCAGATCTGCATGTCGACGGAACGCATCATCGTACTCGACAGCGTTGCCGACGCCTTTGTCGAGGCCTTTGCCAAAAAAGCGGCGAGCCTGAAGGCTGGAGACCCTCGCGAGGGAAAAATGCCGCTTGGCTCCTTGGTCAGCGCCGAGGCCGCGTCCCGCATCCGGGCGCTGGTGGATGACGCCGTTGCCAAAGGCGCGCGCCTTGTGGCCGGCGGAGGCGGCAATGGTACCATGCTGGATGCGCTTGCCGTCGATGGCGTGACCTCTGCGATGCGGCTCTATTCCGAAGAAAGCTTCGGCCCAGTCGTTTCCATCATTCGCGCCGGCAGCGTCGATGAGGCAGTCAGTATCGCCAACGAAACCGAGTTTGGTCTTTCCGCTGCTGTTTTCGGCAGGGATCAGGCAAAAGCACTCGCGGTAGCCGGACGCATCGAAAGCGGCATTTGCCACATCAACGGACCCACCGTTCACGACGAGGCGCAGATGCCGTTCGGTGGAGTGAAGGCCTCCGGTTACGGCCGTTTTGGCGGCACGGCGGGCATTGCGGAATTCACCGAACTGCGATGGGTCACGCTGCAGGACGGACCGTTGCATTACCCGATTTAAGCCGGAAGCATCACCGGCTGGCTGGTCACGTCAACGCTTCTCGTCGATCAGCCAGCCGGTGAGTTTTCTGACCGCACTGTCGCTGCTTTTCGGCCTCAGCAACCAGTAGCCGCGACCCGGCGCATCCAGACTCGGGCCTGCGGTCACCAGCACGCCTGCCTCGACCAGCGGATCGACCAGTCCCGCCCAACCGAGGGCAAAACCCTGTTCGCCGATCGTCGCCTGAACCACCATGGTGTAATTGTTGAAGCTGATGTCTCCGCTTTCGTTTTCCGCGCCTCTCAGCACGCCGAAATGCTTGAAATAGGAGGCCCAGTCGAACCAGTGCGCCTGGGAGGTATTTTCGAGGTGGATGAGTTTCAGCCGCGAAAAATCAGCCACGGTTTCTGGCGCCGACTGCTCCGCCAAAAGCGCCGGCGAGCAGACGGGCGTGACCTTCTCCGAAAGCAGCAGCACCGCGCCGTCGCCGGCATCCTGCCGCGTGCCGAAGATGATCATCACGTCGCTGTCGTGTTTGCCCTGTCCGAGCGGATCCTGCGTGGCGACGATCTGGATGTTGATGTCAGGATTGAGCGCGCGAAAACCATGCATGCGTGGGATGAGCCAGAGAGAGGAGAAGGCATAGTCCGTGTGCAGGCGGATTGTCTGCCGTTCCTCCGTTCGGCGAAGTTGCTGGGCCAGAAGGTCGATGGCATCGACATTGCGTGAGACAATCTCGAACAGCTTTAGCCCCTCGGCCGTCAACTCGATGCCGCGATGTTTACGCCGCACCAGTGCAACGCCAAGATCGTCTTCCAGCCGGCGGATCTGATAGCTGACGGCTGGCTGGGTCAGCCGCAGGGACGCCGCCGCTGCCGTCAGGCTGCCGCGACGGGCGACCTCTGTAAAAATGCGCATCCATCCAAGATCGAGCGGCCGCTCTGTCATAGAAATTCCTTATATCAGTCATCGAAAAATACCTGCTTCACAGGCAAAAACAATGTGGTGTTCAATAAACTGGACTAATAAAAGGGGAGCCGCAATGAAAACCGTTTCTCGCATGCACCGCATCGCCGCCGGTCTGTTTTTGTCCGTGGCGGCCTTCTCCACCCCGCTTTATGCCGCTGATGATGCGGCCTGCAAGACCATTCGCCTCAGCGATCCCGGCTGGACCGACATCACCGCCACCAATGGCGTCGCCTCGGTTCTGCTCGATGCTTTGGGGTATGAGGCTGACGTCAAGACGCTGTCGGTGCCGATCGGCTATCAGGCCATGAAAAACGGCGAGATCGACGTCTTTCTCGGCAACTGGATGCCCGCCCAGAAATCCTTCGTTGACGACCTCAACGCCGCCAAGGCGGCCGACGTGATGACGAAAAACCTTGAAGGCGCTAAGTTCACCCTGGCAGTGCCTTCCTATATGGCCGAAAAGGGCGTGAAGGATTTTTCGGATCTTGCCAAACACGCTGACGAATTTGAAAGCAAGATTTACGGCATCGAGCCGGGCGCACCCGCCAACCAGAACATTCAGAAGATTATCGATGCCAATGATTTCGGCCTGAAGGGCTGGCAGCTTGTCGAATCCGGCGAGCAGGCGATGCTGGCGCAGGTGGAACGGGCCGGAAAAGACAAAAAGGCGGTCGTCTTCCTAGCATGGGCGCCGCACCCGATGAACGAGAAGATCGATATCGCCTATCTCTCCGGCGGTGACGCCTATTTCGGCCCGAATTTCGGCGGTGCCGAGGTCTATACGCTTGCCCGTACCGGCTGGCCGCAGCAATGCCCGAATGCGGCGACGCTTTTCAAGAACCTCAAATTCGATATCGGCATGGAAAATGCCCTGATGGGTTCCATTCTTGGTGGCGAGGATTCCAAGGCGGCGGCAGCGACGTGGCTGAAGGCCAATCCGAAATCGCTGGATGGCTGGCTGCAGGGCGTTACCACGCTGGATGGCAAGCCGGGTGCGGATGCCGTCAAAGGCAAGCTTGGCCTCTGAGACTGTAGGGTGAAATGCCGCGTCCCAATATCCTTATCCTGATGGCCGACCAGTTCAACGGGACGTTTTTTCCCGATGGCCCGGCCGACTTTCTTCATGCGCCACATCTGAAAGCGTTGGCGGAGCGGTCTGTCCGTTTCGCCAATACCTATACGGCAAGTCCGCTTTGCGCGCCGGCCCGGGCTTCGTTCATGTCCGGTCAATTGCCCAGCCGGACGCGGGTTTACGATAATGCCGCCGAATTCGCGTCGGATATTCCGACCTATGCGCATCACCTGCGGGCAGCTGGTTATTACACCGGCCTTTCCGGAAAGATGCATTTTGTCGGACCGGACCAGCTTCACGGCTTCGAAGAGCGTCTGACGACGGATATTTATCCGGCGGATTTCGGTTGGACGCCTGATTATACCAAGCCGGGCGAGCGGATCGACTGGTGGTATCACAATCTCGGTTCGGTCACCGGCGCGGGCGTTGCCGAAATCACCAATCAGATGGAATATGACGATGAGGTTGCCTATCACGCAACCCGCAAGCTCTACGATCTGTCGCGCCGGCTCGATGACCGCCCATGGTGCCTGACCGTCAGCTTCACCCATCCGCATGACCCGTATGTGGCACGGCGGAAATTCTGGGATCTCTATGAGGATTGCCCGGCACTCGATCCGCAGATACAGGCGCTTCCCTTCGAGGAGCAGGATTCGCATTCGAAGCGGTTGCTGGAAGCCTGTGATCATCAGGCCTTCGATATTTCACCCGACGAGATACGCCGGGCGCGGCGCGGTTATTTCGCCAATATCTCCTATATCGATGAGAAGGTCGGCGAAATTCTCGACGTATTGAAGGCGACGCGGATGGAGGAGGACACGATCATCCTGTTCCTCTCCGACCATGGCGACATGCTGGGCGAGCGCGGCCTGTGGTTCAAGATGTGCTTTTTCGAGGGTTCGGCCCGTGTGCCCTTGATGATCGCAGCACCCGGCTGGAAACCGGCGCTTATCGACGCGCCGGTTTCGACGCTTGATGTCACACCGACGCTGTGCCGTCTGGCAGGCCTCGATATTACCTCACTGAAACGCTGGACGGATGGCGAAGACCTTGCGGCTTTGGCTGCGGGAACAGGCGAGCGCGGGCCGGTGCCGATGGAATATGCCGCCGAAGGTTCGATTGCGCCACTCGTCGCCATCAGGGATGGCCGTTACAAGCTCACAGTCTGCGAAGCGGATCCGCCGTTGCTCTACGACCTCGAGACGGATCCTGAAGAGCGGATAAACCTTGCCGGCAATCCTGAATTCGCGGATGTGCTGTCATCGCTTTCGGCTGAAATCGGCCGACGCTGGCAGCTGCCCGTTTTCGACGCATCGGTGCGGGAAAGTCAGGCGCGGCGCTGGGTGGTCTACAAGGCGCTGCGAAACGGCGCCTATTTCCCGTGGGATTATCAGCCGTTGCAGAAAGCCTCGGAACGCTACATGCGCAACCACATGGACTTGAACGTGCTGGAGGAAAACCAGCGTTTTCCACGCGGGGAATAACGCTGGCAGGGATTATGCGGCGGCGGTCGTTCTCGGCGCGCCGCCCGTGGCCTGCACGGCAAGGCTACCCGCCGCGACGCCTGCCTCAAGGCATTGCTTCTCGTCCGCCTGCCGAAGCCAGGCATCGATGAAACCGGCATTGAAGGCATCACCCGCGCCTGTCGTGTCGACGACGGGTACCTTCTTCGCCGCCGCATGGTGTAGGCCTGTTTGCGAGGACACCCAGGCGCCCTCTGCGCCGCCTTTCAGGGCGACGACAGGAAACGACCCCGACAAGGCCCTGGCCGCCGCCTCAGGGTCAGAATGGCCTGTGATCGCCTCGGCTTCTTCGAGGTTGGGCAAAAACACGTCGACGCCATCGCACGCCTTGAGCAGGCCCTTGTCGTAAATCAGCGAGGCATCCCAGCTGGGATCGAGCGAGACGGACAGTCCGCTGTCCCTGGCGCGGGCGACGAGATCGGGGATTTCGTGCAGCGTGGCGAATTCCGCGATGTGCAGATGGCAGGCCCCGTTCCACGAAAAGGCGGCATCAAGGGTCGATGGCCGGGCGATACCGGCGCGCCGTGTCAAAAACGCCCTGTCATTGCCAACCACCGTCGCGACGGTGACCTGCGGGCCCGCATCTGCCGAGTGTTCCAGAAATTGCAGGTCTACACCGCTTTGCTGCATTTTCTCGCCGATGGCGCGTGAGAAGGTGTCGGTGCCGAGCCTTGCCAACAGCGTGGCCGTGCGACCGATATGGGCGAAATGCGCAGCCGCAATGAAAGCCCCGCCACCGGCGGCGATTTCCATGTCGCTGGCAAACAGCTCCCGTCCGAGCACCGGCAATTCGTCAAGCCCGGTGAAAATGAGGTCGCAATAGATCCGGCCGATACTGATGACCGCTGACTTTTCCGTGTCTGTCGTCATCATGCGCGGCCCAGAAGCTTTTCCGTCTTGGCATCGAAAAGATAGAGCGCGCCTGCGTGCGCCTCGCATTGCAAGCGGCTACCCACCGTGGGAATGGCCTTGCCCCTTGCTGTCGCGATGACCGAGGTCGTGGGCGTGTCCAGATGAACCAGCGTTTCCGGGCCGAGCGGCTCCACGGCTGTCACTGTTCCCTCCAGCGAGAAGGACCCTTGAGTTGCCTCGCCTTCTCCAACCAGCAGATCATGGGGGCGAATGCCAATCAGCAGATCGCCATCGGCAGACTGTGTAACGCTGTTCGTCGTTCTTTTGCCCCGCAGCAGGTTCATCGACGGGCTGCCGATGAAACGCGCAGTGAAGACGTCCACCGGCGTCTCGTAAAGTTCCGAGGGCGTACCGACCTGAAGGATATGGCCGTCCTTCATCACGACAATCCGGTCGGCCATCGTCATGGCTTCCACCTGATCGTGAGTGACGTAGACGGTGGTTGTCTTAAGACGTTGGTGCAAGCGCTTGATTTCAATGCGCATCTGCGATCTCAACTGGGCGTCGAGATTGGACAGCGGCTCATCGAAAAGGAAGGCTGAGGGATCGCGCACCATGGCGCGGCCGATGGCGACGCGCTGCCTCTGTCCGCCTGACAAAGCCGCGGGCCGACGGTCGAGCAATGCCTCAAGTCCGAGCACCCGACCGGCCTCTTCGATACGCCGGTTCTTTTCCGCCTTGTCGAGCTTTGAGGTATAGAGCCCGAAGCCGATGTTCTGGCGAACCGTCATATGCGGGTAGATCGCATAGTTCTGGAAGACCATGGCGATGTTGCGTTGTTTCGGTTCTTTCTCGTTGACGACGTTTCCGGCAATTTTCAGCGTTCCGCCCGAAATCTCTTCCAGACCCGCGATCATTCTGAGTGTCGTGGATTTGCCGCAGCCGGAAGGGCCGACGAATACGACGAATTCGCCGTCTTCAATGGCAAGGTCGATGCCTTTGACTGCCTCCACCTTGCCGTAGCGCTTTACGAGTTGATTGAGTTCGATTGTCGCCATTATCGCGCTCCCGTCAGGGCGGTAAATTTCTCTGCAAGCTCAGCGGCTTTTGCCGCTTCGTAGTCGGCGGATCGCTGTGCTTCTGCTTCAAACGCAGCAAGTTTGTCGCGATAGGCCGCAATCGCCTCGCGCATCGGCTCCGGGGCAGGGCCGCCGAAGCGGCTGCGCACGGCGACAAAGTGCTCAGGCGAGACGATCTGCCTGAACTTTTCCTCATCGACACTGGTCTCGCGTCCTGCCAGTTCCTCGAACGCCCTGCGGAACGGCTGGTAACCGTCGTTCGGCAGGTCACCCTTCAGCGCTACAACGCTTTTGGCGACGGTTGCGGCAATTTCATGGGCCTGGCGGAATGACAGGTCTTCGATGCGGACAAGAGAATCTGCCAGTTCCGTGATGGTGATGCAGGAACGGCGAATATTCTGGTCGACCCTTTCCGGATCGATACTGATCTTGCCGACGAGGCTGGCAAGGAGATCGAGCACCCGGCCGGCAGAGGCGAAGGCTTCGTAACCCATGCCCTGGGTTTCGCCCTCGCTGTCGTTCATGTCGGTGAAGGGCGTGTTGTGCATCACGTCGAGCATGGTCCTTGCCCGCCCGAATGTCTGGCTTGCAAGGTGGCGCAGATGTTCGATCGGGACCGGGTTTCGTTTCTGCGGCATGATCGACGAAATCTGCACCAGCGAATTCGGTACGTAGATCTGCCCGACTTCGAAACTCGTCCAGAACTGGAAGTCCTGAATGAGCCTGCCGAGATGTAGAAACATCAATTCGATGGCGCCATAGGTCGCTGTCGTATAGTCGACGGCGGCGATGCAGGAATAGGAATTGCGCAAGGGTGCCGCAAAGCCGAGAAGTTCGGCGACACGTGCCCGCTCGATGGGAAAGCCGGACGTGGTGATGGCCGCAGCGCCCATGGGTGAGAGATCGACGATGCGCCGGGCCTCAGTGAAGCGGTCAATATCCCGGATCAGCACTTCGATGGCGGCGGAAAGATAGTGGCCGAAGGTGGTGGGCTGGGCCGGTTGTCCGTGCGTATAGGCGACGATCAACGTCTTTTCATTGCGCTCGGCGGCGTCGATCAGGGCGGCCAGCAGAAGCCGCGCCTTGGCAGTGAGCGTGTCGATCTTGTCTTTCAGGCCGATTTTGAAAAGCGTGTGATCTATGTCGTTGCGCGAGCGTGCCGTGTGCAGGCGGCCTGCCACATCGACACCGATGCGGGCTTTCAGCTCCTTTTCGATCAGGAAGAAGAAATCCTCGACCTCGCCGGTATACACCAGCTCCGACGGATTGATGGTCCTGTCGATGTCATCAAGCGCTCCGGCGATTTTTGCTGCCGTGTCCGCATCGAGAATGTCGGTCTCGCGCAGCATGACCAGATGGGCGCGGTCGATGCGGCGGAAACCGTCGACATGGTGGTTCTTGGCGCCATCGAAAAGCGGACGCAGCACGGTTTCCTTGTAAACTGGGTCGGGAAACTTGCTGGTATCCGACAGGCGCGGGTTCATATCGGCCATGATGTTATCCTTTCAGGCCTGCCAGCATCACACCGCGAACGATGTAGCGTTGCAGGACGATGAAGACGATAAGGGTTGGGATGGTCGCAATGGCAGCGCCGGTCATGATCATTTCCCACTGGATCTGTTGTTCCACCGCAAAGCTCGATAGGCCGACGGGCAGCGTGTACAGCTCCTTGCTGGTAGTCACGATCAGGGGCCAGAAGAATGCTGTCCAGTTGCCGAGGAAGGTGAAGATTGCAAGCGCCGAAAGGGCAGGCGTCACCAGCGGCAGGGCTACCTTCCACCAGATCTGGAATTCGTTCAGCCCGTCGACACGCGCTGCCTCCAGGAAGTCATTCGGAACCGTCTCAAAGAACTGCTTCATCAGGAAGGTGCCGAAGGCCGTCATCATTCCCGGGAACATGATGCCCCAGTAGCTGTCGAGCCAGCCAAGCTGGCTGGACATCAGATACCAGGGGATAACAAGCATTTCGGTCGGGATCATCAGCGTGGAAAGGATCGCGAGGAAGATGAAGTAGCGACCGCGAAAGTCGAATTTGGCCAGCGTATAACCGACCAGACTGTCGAAGAAGCAGTTGGAGATGGTGACGATAACCGCAACGAACATCGAGTTGAAGAACCAGCGGAGAAAACGGCCGTCGGCCATGACAGTCATGTAATTCGCAAGCGTCGGTGCTGCGGGAATGAGCCTGAGATCATAGACCTGATCCGCGGTCTTGAACGAGGTCGAAAACATGAAGAGCAGCGGCGAAATCATGATCAGGCCGCCGATGAACAGCAGCGTCCAGGCAAGGATGCGGCCGGGGCGGACGCGGGCGTGGGAGAGTGGCAACACTTCGCTCATTTCTTTTCCCTCAGAACCCAGAGCTGGACCAGCGACACGACAAGAAGAATGGTGAACAGGACAACCGTCTGCGCAGCGGCATAACCCATCGCATAAGAATTGAACGCGGTCTGGTAGATCATCAGCACCAGCGGTTTGGTTGAGCCGAGCGGTCCACCCGGATCGTTGGTGGTCATGTTGTAGACCTGATCGAAAATGCGCAGGAACCCGATTGAGGAGAAGACCACCAGGAAAACGGTGGTTGGTTTCAGGAGCGGCAGCGTGATCTTTCGGAGGATCGCCCATTCGCCAAGTCCGTCGATGCGCGCGGCCTCATAAAATGTCGTCGGAATGGAGCGCAGGCCCGCCATGAAGATAATGATCTGGAAACCAAGCCCCGCCCAGATGGACGTCACCATGACCGAATAAAGCGCCTGATCGGTGGAACGGATGAACGGCTGCTGGGGAATTCCGATCATGCCAAGCACGTCGTTGATGATGCCGATCGGCGGCGGCTGATAGAACCAGCGCCAGACCCATGCCATTGCTGCTGCCGTCGTCAGATAGGGCAGGAAATAAAGCGCGCGGATGAAACCGTGCAGGATGCGCACCCGATCCAGATAAAAGGCGATGACGAAAGCCAGAACCAGACTGATGGGCGTGCCGACGATGAGATAGGTGAAGGTGTTCTTGAAAACCTTCCAGAATTGCGGATCCTTGAACAGCTTGACGTAATTGGCAACGCCGATGAACTTTGCCGGGCGCAGCAGGTCCCAGTTGGTGAAGGACAACCAGAAGGCCTGCAACGTCGGGTAAAAACGGATGATGCTGTAAAACAGGATCGGGATAGCAAGAAAGCTCCAGATCCACACAAGCCGCTTCGTGCGCATGGAAAAGCGATCCCCGAAGGAGCCGCCGGGACGGCCGGATGCCGCCCCCTGTTGATCGATCGCTGTCATGATTGGACCTGCGGTTTTACGGTTTGGCCGCGTCGATGATTTCCTGCTCGGCGCTGGCGGCCTGCTTGATGGACTCCTCGACGGATTGACCCTCGAGCAAAATCCGGTTCGTCATGTCGATGGCGTTCTGCCGCTGGGCTGCCTCATCCATGAACCGTGTCGTATGGGCGTATTCGAGACCCTTCAGGAACGGTGCATAGATCGGGTCTTTCAGGTTCTCCTCGGTCAACGCCGCAGATCGCCGCGCCGGCAACTCGCCAACCGTCTTCAGCCAGATCGCCATGGCTTCCGGTGAGGAGATGTAAGCGAGGAATTTCTTCGACGCTTCCAGTTCTTCACCGGTTGTCTTGGCGCTGATGCCATTGGCGAAATAGCTGGCATAGTTGGAGCGGATATTCTTGTCGTTGGTGGGAAGCTCGGTCACGCCCCACTCAAAGTCCTTGATGGTTCTGAAAGATCCAAGCCTGAACGTGCCGTCGATGGTCATGCCTGCCTTGCCCGCACGGAAGGCAGCCTGGCCTTCGTCCATGAAGCCCACCTGACCGATCTTCTTTTCAAGCTGCAGGCTCGTATAGAACTTCAGCGCCTGGATGCCCGCCTCGCTGTCATAGGTGACTTTCTGGTCGTTGTCGGTGTAGGGCTCGCCGCCATATTGGCGGATAAGAACTTCGCGCCACCATTGGTGGTCCTGACCGCCCATATCGAGCGTGGAGCCTGCAACGGTCAGGTTTCCGGCGGCATCGTGCTTGGCGATCTTTTCCGCCGCGGCAACAAATTCGTCCAGCGTCTTCGGCGGATTCGCGGCGTCGAGACCGGCTTCCGTGAAGAGCTTCTTGTTGTAGAAAAGTGCGAGCGAGCGAACCGCCGTCGGCAGGCCGTAATAATCGTCGCCTCGCTTCATGGCGCCGACGATGGGGAAAAATTCGCTTTCGATCTTGTCATGCGGGAAAGCGTCTGTCGGCAGCGGCTGCAAGATACCGCCGGCTGCAAACTTGTCGAGCCAGCCGTAGAAGAGCTGCATCACGTCAGGGCCTTTACCGGACATGTTGGCGGCAATCACTCGCGTCTGGTAGTCGGCATAAGGGAAGGTCACCTGTTTGACGGTGATATCCGGATTGGCCTTCTGAAACTCGGCGATAAGCTCGTCCATCGCTTTGACGCGTGTGTCGAAGACATATTGCCAATATTCGATTTCAACCGCCTGCGCGGCGTTGAATGCAAATGTGCTGAAACCGGCGACCAAGCCGGCGAACAAAGTTGCCCTGCGCATGTAAGCCTCCATTTTCTCCGCCCGGTCTTCCGGATGCGGAGTGATCGTTCCCTTTATCCGCGCTTTCGCGCGCGCTCATCGATTTGCCGGCAGCGGGATTTTTACGCGTTCCGCCCCTTGCAATTCTGACCCCCGGTCGCTCTCTACGGTTCTCTGAAGGCGAGCATTTGTCAATAACATAATTTACTTGAATTATTATATTGCGCTTATCCTCACTTCGACGCTATGAATTTTCTAACGGACGGGAAGTTGAAGAGATGACGGTGCACACGGTGGATACCTATCCCGTAGCAATCGGAAAAAATCCTGAGCGCAGCCGCGAACACAACAGGCGAGTCGTCCTCGACATCGTCAGGCGGCACGGCTCGCTCGGTCGCGCCCAGTTAGCCAAGATCACGCATCTCACACCCCAGGCGGTCGCCAATATCGTCGATGAGCTGGTGGGCGAGGGACTCCTGAAAGAGCTTGGTCGCCGGCGCACCGGCAGGGGCCAGCCGCCGATACAATTTGCTGTCAACCCGGATGGTGGCGCAACGATCGGGGTTGAGATTGCCGCAGACCATATGGTCACCGTCGGTCTTGATCTGGCCGGCGTGTTGCGCACGCAGCGCGTTACCCCGCTCAAGGACACCACGCCGGACGCCATACTCAAAACCTTTGCGGCGGAGCATGCAGCGGTTGCGAAGAATGTCGGGTGCAGGCTGCTTGGCACCGGCGTTGTCATGCCCGGGCCTTTCGAGATTGACGGCATGACCTCTGTCGGTCCGACGACGCTTTCCGGCTGGGTGGGTATCGATGCCCGCCAGATGCTGAGCGATGCCTGCGGCCAACAGGTCGTGGTGGAAAACGATGCGACGGCCGCTGCCGTCGGCGAGCGCCTGTTCGGCGCAGGGCTGGCTATCCCGAATTTCTGCATGATCTATTTCGGCGTCGGCATTGGTCTCGGCATCATCCAGGATGGTTCGCCCTATCGCGGTGCTTTCGGCAACGCCGGCGAAATCGGCCATGTGACCGTCTCGCCCAAGGGAAGGCCTTGCCCGTCTTGCGGGCAAAGAGGTTGTCTGGAGGCCTATGCTTCCGTCTATGTGCTCAAGGAAAAGCTCGTCTGTGCCGGTGTTGCGGACACGGAGCTTGATGATCTTGAAGCCCTGTTCAGCGCGGGCAATCCGGTCGTGATGGAATGGATCGACGAGGCAGCCGTCCATCTGGCGCCCATGGTGGCGATGCTCGAGAACATTCTCGATCCGCAGACGGTCATTCTCGGCGGTGCGCTGCCTGAAAACATCATCAGCGAGATCATTGCGCGGATGGGGCATCTGCCGACTTCGGTTGCAAGCCGGCGGCAAAGAGAGTTGCCGCGCGTCATCCACGGCAAGTCCGGACAGTTGACGGCGGCGCTTGGTGCTGCCGCCTTGCCGCTGTTCGACATTGTCACACCAAAACTTGAGACGTCCCTGGGCGCCGCAGCGCAGGTGCCCGGCTGAATATTGGAGGAGACCGCCCATGCTTAACCCCCGGGAGCGCATCGAACGGCAGATGGCCGATCCATGGCTCGTGCGTCTGCACCGTAGACTGAGCGCACTGAAATCCACTGTCACCGTCATGCACACCGGTGCGCATCCGGACGACGAGCAGAACGGTCTTCTTGCCTATTTCCGGATGGAACTGGGCATGCGGATCATCATCGCCTGCTCGACGCGCGGTGAAGGCGGGCAGAATGCGCTTGGGCCGGAGCGGCTGGGCGCGCTTGGTGTCATCCGGTCGCGGGAGCTGGAGGAGGCGGCCCGCATCATCGATGCGGACATAAGCTGGCTCGGCCATGGCCCGGCGGATATCATCCACGACTTCGGCTTCTCCAAGGATGGCGACCAGACCTTCGGTCGATGGGGGCAGCAGCGCATCGTCGAGAGGCTGGTGCGCGCCTATCGCACGGAGCGGCCCGATATCGTCATTCCGACATTTCTCGATGTGCCGGGACAACACGGGCATCACCGCGCCATGACGCGCGCGGCGAAAAGCGCAATCGCGCTGGCGGCTGATCCTGCCGCCTATCCCGAGTATTTCTCCGAGGGGCTGAAGCCGTGGAAAGTGGCCAAATATTATCTTCCTGCATGGTCTGGTGGTGGTGACACCTATGATGACGAGGTGCCTCCGCCGGAAACGACGCTGACAGTCAACGCGGTGGGCAAGGAGCGGGCAACCGGCGCGCAATATGACCGCATCGGCGAATGGTCGCGTTATTATCATGCCTCACAGGGAATGGGGCATTGGCCGAAGCGGGCGCAGGAAGCATGGCCACTGCATCTGGAACTCTCCAACGTCGCAGTCGGTGAGGAAAGCTCGATCCTCGACAGCCTGCCGTCGTCGCTGGCTGATCTCTCGGCTTTTCCGGGTCTTACCGCCGATTTGGCAAAGGCGCTGGTTGCAGCCGAACAGGCAATCACTGACGCAATCGATGCCTTTCCCGACACGCAGCGGATCACGGCCTCACTTCTGACGGCGGCAGCCCTTTTGCAAGAGGTCGACGAGGCCGCAGCGCAGGACTTCAGGGAGCTGCATGGGCACCGGATCGCGCGCAAACGGGCGCAGGTCGATGCCGCTATCCTGACGGCGCTCGATCTTTTCGAGCGGGCCTATGCCGAGCCGGCCGAGATCGTTCCGGGCGGGACGTCATCTCTCTATGTGGAACTCGCGGGAAAGGCGGCTGAATTTGACGTCGAGGTTACCCCCGTCCTTCCGGATGGCGTATCGTCTTCGGTTCAGTCGCGTGGCCAGACAATGGTCTTCTCGCTTGCTGCCGATCAGGACGCGGCCGTTTCCGGGCTTTACCAGCCCGACTGGAAAGCCTCAGGCGGCAATGGTCATGCCTCGGTGCGCCTGTCCGTAAGGATTGGAGGCAGGGAGGTTTCAGCCGCTTTCGATCTGGAGGAGCCGTTTTTCGTGACGCCGGCGCAGTCGCTGACGATTTCGCCCGATGCGCTTCTGGTTCCACTTGGACAGGGGCAGGATTCCCATGTTTTTCAGGCACACATAAAGGGTGCCGATGCACCGCTGTCTTTCAGGAGTACGGGTGGCTGGAACCTGCGCAAGACCGGCAATGACTGGATTGCCGAGCGTACCGGTGAGGCAGCGGTTGGCCTTGCCCAGATCGAAGCGCTTGTCGGTTCACAACCTGCCTTCCAGATCACGCCCATCGCATATCCGCATATAGGCCGGGCGCGGTTTCTGGCACCCTCCGCTCTGAAAATCCTCTCTCTAGATCTCAAGCTGCCCCAGGGGGCGCGCGTCGGTTATGTCGGCGGCGGTGCCGACCGGGTCGGGTCGTGGCTTTCGCGCATGGGTCTTGATGTCACCGAACTCGATGCGCAGGCGCTTGGCGGTGATCTCTCGTCCTTCACGACGATTGTTGTGGGCATCTTCGCCTTCGGCATTCGCAAGGATCTGGCTGCGGCAACCGAAAGGCTTCACCGCTTCGTCGAAGAAGGCGGCCATCTTGTCACGCTCTATCACCGTCCAACCGACGGATGGAATCCCGAGACGACGCCCGTCAGGCGACTTGAGATCGGTAAGCCTTCCCTGCGTTGGCGGGTGACGGACCCAAATGCGGAGGTGACGGTGCTATTGCCCGATCATCCATTGCTTGTCGGGCCCAATACGATCGGTGCTGCCGACTGGACGGGCTGGGACAAGGAGCGCGGGCTCTATTTCGCTGCGCGCTGGGATGATGCTTATGAACCCCTGCTCGCCATGCACGATGTCGATGAACAGCCTCTGAAAGGGGCGCTGGTCTCGGCGACCATTGGCAGGGGCCGGCATACGCATACAAGCCTCGTGCTGCACCACCAGATGGACAAGCTGGTGCCGGGGGCATTCCGCCTCATGGCAAACCTTGTGCAACCCGCGTGAATGGCCAGGACCAGAGTGAAAAACAGGAAAACCCGCGCGAAAACGATGCTCGCGCGGGCATCGGCTGGCTGCTCATGGATATGTCCCTCGTTTCGGGCGGAATGACAGCCCTCGTCAAGGCGCAGGGTGTGACCTATCCGGCATTCCAGCTCGTCTTCATAAGAGCGATGATCGGCCTGATCTTCATCCTGCCGCTTATCTGGCGACACCGGGGGGAAATGGCGCGCGTCAAATATCCCTGGCGCAACCTTTTCCGAATCTGCTGCAACGCCATTGCACTCACCAGCAACTTCGTCGCCATCACCCTCTTGCCGCTCGCCACCGTCAATGCTGTCGGCTTCTCACGCCCGCTGGTGACGATGGCCATGGCGGTTGTCTTTCTCGGTGAAAAGGTAAGCCGATATCGCTGGGTCGGCGCTTGCCTCGCATTTGTTGGCGTCCTTGTTGTCATCGGGCCGGGCGGCGCGGAGATTAACGCAGGCGTGCTCGTCGTCCTCGTCTCCGTCGTGTTCGGCGCGCTTGCGGTGATCCAGACCCGGGCGCTGCGGCAGGAAAACACCACTGTCATGATGGTGTTCTACACTGTGGGTCTTGCCGTCATTACCGCCGTTCCGGCGATCTGGACGTGGAAACCGGTCATGCCGCTCGACTGGGTGGCGCTGCTCGCCATCGGCCTGCTTGCGCAAATGGGGCAATATTGCTTCCTGCGGGCCTATCGCATCGCTGACGCCAGTGTTCTGGCGCCCGTCGGATATCTGTCGATATTGTTCGTGACCGCTGTGGGATACTTCCTGTTTGACGAGGTGCCCGGAGCCCGTGTTATTCTTGGCATTGCCATCATTCTCGTCTCCTTGCAGGCAACCGCCTTTGCGGAATATCTTTTGAAGAAGTTGCGCGGCCGGCGGTGAAAGGTGCCGCTTTTATCTTTGACGCGCCAGAACGCTCAGCCGGATCCAGCCCAGTGTCGCGCGCTTGAAGCGATCGTAAAACGAACGGGCAAACCGCACATATCGCATGATCCATGCGAACCAGGCGTAGGTGAGGAGCTTCTCCCGACCGGCGTGGTAAATGCGCTCGACAATCAGGAATGTGGCGAGGTGAGCGAGGATCGTCAGCGCAATTCCCGTTTTGACGGTGCCGTGCGCGATGAGGAGCAGGCCGATGATTTTCATCGGTTCGGCGATGGCAAATGGCACCGCCAGCAAAAGAAGAATGGCAAGACGCGGTAATCCGCCAATCCGGCTTTCCAGTTTCCTGATGAATGTCAGTCTGGATATCGCCTTGATGATCGGCCGATAGAGCGGGCGAAAAATGCCGTCGAGGATCAGGGCAAACACGATGATTGCCCGAAGCGGAAAGATGAGGATCTTCCTGATTTTGTTGTTCACCTCATTCGGTCTCCAAAAGGGGCTGTATGGCCAATTCTTAATCGCCTGAAACGTGGCAAAACGAAGTTGTTTTTTACGATCTGCTCTGCTGAACGCTCGCATACATGCCGGTGGTGCGGAATTCGCTTGGATTGATGCCATATAGCCTGCGGAAGACCTTCGAGAAATAGTTCGGGTCTTCGAAGCCGCATAGCACGGATACCTCCTTGATGGGGATGTTTTCGGCTGTGGTGAGAAGCTTGGCTGCCCGCCTCAACCGTCGCTGCAATACAAATTCGGCCGGTGGCAGGCCTTCGCTTGCCGTGAAGATGCGGGAAAAATGCGCACGGCTGAGGCCGGCGACGGCGGCAAGATCGCTGACGGAAAGACGCTCTCCGAGATGCCCGTCTATATAGCTCAGCACCTGCTGCATGGTGCGATATTCACCGCCAAAGGAGGGATGCGAGCCGAACACGTCGTCATAAAGCGTCATCGCCGCTTCATAGGCGACGGCGGAGGCCGCCCCTGGTGTTTCCGCGCCGTTGACGAGGCGCGAGCAACAATGGGCGAGATGATCGACGGTTTCCTGTTGCAGCTTGAGGATCGGCCCGGTGACGGCAAGAATATTGCGGTGAATGCGCAAGGCCTCTTCGCCATTCATGGAGATCCAGAAGAACTCCCATTGCTTTCCCGCTTCCAGCCAGTAGCGATGATTGTGCGGGATGAGCAACAGGAGGGTTTCGCCCGGCTTCACCACGTAATGACGGTTCTCGTAACGAAGGTTTCCCTGTCCGCCAATGCAATATTGCAGCACAGTGAATGGTGTCTGTCCGCGCTTTCGTCCGTCCCAGTCATAATTGCCACTGCTGCGGATTTCATAGCCGCTGCTGGTGGGCATTGTGTGCAGGGTCTGGCGGCCGCGGGGCAGCGAGACGGTCCGCATCCCCGGCCCCTGATCGATCAAATCGCGCAGCACAAAATTACCCATGAAAGCATAATCCTTCTCTGGTTCCGCTCGTCATTATACGCATAATCCCGAACCGAGGAGACAGCCAGCGCGATATTGTTGCGGAGAATTTTTTAGGAGCGCCGGTTTTCCGGGGTTCTTACAGGTATATTCTCGCAGCGCCTTATTATGATCGTTTGGCCCGTTTCACCCGTTCGATTTGCAACAGAGGTGGCGTTATGAGTTTCAAAATCGCTATAATCGGCGCCGGAAGCGTCGGATTCACGAAAAAACTGTTCACCGATCTTTTGTGCGTGCCGGAGTTTCGCGACATCGAGGTCGCGCTGACGGATATCAGCCAGCACAATCTGGATATGATCAGGGCGATCCTCGACAAGGTCGTGGAAGCCAACGGTTTTCCGGTGAAAGTGACGGCGCATACCGACCGCCGTCGCGCGCTTGAGGGTGCGAAATACATCATAAGCTGTGTGCGGGTCGGCGGTCTGGAAGCCTATGCGGACGACATCCGTATTCCGCTGAAATACGGGATCGACCAGTGCGTCGGTGACACCATCTGCGCCGGCGGCATTCTCTATGGCCAGCGTAACATTCCGGTCATTCTGGATTTCTGCAAGGATATCCGCGATGTCGCCGCACCCGGTGCCAAGTTCCTGAATTACGCCAACCCCATGGCCATGAATACATGGGCAGCCATCGAATACGGCAAGGTGGATACGGTTGGTCTTTGCCACGGTGTGCAGCACGGTGCGGAGCAGATCGCTGAAATTCTCGGCGCAAAATCCCCGTCCGAACTTGATTACATCTGCTCGGGCATCAACCACCAGACATGGTTCATCGATCTAAGGCTGAATGGCCGCAAGATCGGCAAAGAAGAGCTGGTCGCCGCTTTCGAGGCGCATCCGGTTTTCTCACAGCAGGAAAAGCTGCGCATCGACGTGCTTAAGCGCTTCGGTGTCTATTCGACGGAGAGCAACGGCCATCTGTCCGAATATCTGCCGTGGTACCGCAAGCGCCCGGATGAAATCGCCCGCTGGATCGATATGTCGGACTGGATTCACGGCGAAACCGGCGGTTATCTGCGCCACTCCACCGAGACGCGGAACTGGTTCGAGACGGAATTCCCGCAGTTCCTGGCGTCAGCCGCCAAGCCCATCGAACCGGAGAAGCGCTCCAACGAACATGCGAGCCACATTCTGGAAGCGCTTGAAACCGGGCGTGTCTATCGCGGCCACTTCAACGTCAAGAACAATGGCGTCATAACCAACCTTCCTTCTGATGCGATCATTGAGTCGCCCGGTTTCGTGGATCGTTTTGGCATCAACATGGTCTCGGGTATCACGCTGCCGGAAGCCTGCGCGGCGACCTGCATGGCGTCTATCAACGTGCAGCGCATGTCGGTACATGCGGCGGTCAGCGGCGATATCGATCTTCTGAAGCTTGCCGTGCTGCATGACCCGCTAGTCGGCGCCGTCGCCACTCCGGAGGAGGTCTGGCAGATGGTGGACGAGATGGTCGTCGCACAGGCGCGCTGGCTGCCGCAATATGCGGATGCCGTGCCTGATGCCAAGGAGCGGCTTGCGAAATCCACCGTCAAGACCCGCGACTGGGCGGGTGCGGCGCGCCGCAATGTGCGCTCAATCGAGGAACTACGGGCCGAGAAATCGGCGCTGAAAAAGGCCGTTTGAAGGAAAAGGCATGGGAACAGGCCGGTGGTGAAAAGGGAGTTCGCCGCCGTGGCTATCGCGACAACAGAGGGTGGGCGGTCGAAGAGCTGCCATTTGGGAGGAATGACGATGCAACTTCAACGCAAGATCGGTATCATCTCGGCATTGGGTCTTGGTGTTTCGATGATCGCACTCAGTGCGAACGCCTTCGAAACCACCACGCCGCCGGAGCCGCCGCAGTTTCCGGCCGAAGGCAAGATCGATTATGTGGCGCGCGACTCGATCCTGGAATTCAAGGCCCTGCCTGATTACAGCGAGCCGGACTGGATCACCGAAAAATTCGAGAAGACTGGCAAGCTGCCGCCCTTGAAGGAACGCTTGCCTGAGGAGCCGCTGGTCTACAAGACCGGCAACATGGTGGATGGCATCGGCGTTTATGGCGATACGATGCGCCATGTGATCGGCGGACGGCCCGAAGGCTGGAACTACATTGCCGGCCAGAGCCAGGGCTGGGGCGGCATCGATATTGCGCTTTCCGAATGCCTGACGCGCACAGCGCCGCTGTTTCAGGTGAATGCCAAGGACACCGAACCGCTGCCCAATCTCGCCAAAGGCTGGGAATGGTCGCAGGATGGCCATAAGCTGACGATGCATCTGGTCAAGGGTGCCAAATGGTCTGACGGTGTGCCGTTCAACGCCGATGACGTCATGTTCTACTGGGAAGACGCGGTTCTCGATCCCAACGTCTCGCCGCTCGGCGGCGGCGCGTCGCCTGAAGCCTTCGGCGAAGGCACCACGCTCAAAAAGATCGATGACTATACGGTGGAGTGGACTTTCAAGACCGCTTTCCCGAAGCAATATCTCTACACCATGGCTTATCCGAGCTTCTGCCCCGGACCGGCGCATATTCTGAAACCACAGCACCCGAAATATTCCAAGAACACCTATAACCAGTTCAAGAACGCCTTTCCGCCGGAATATATGAACATGCCTGTCATGGGTGGTTGGGTGCCGGTGGAATATCGCCCCGACGACATCATCGTGCTCAGGCGCAATCCATACTACTGGAAGGTCGACGAGAAGGGCCAGCAGCTGCCTTATCTCAACGAGCTTCATTACAAGCTCTCCACCTGGGCCGATCGCGATGTGCAGGCTGTGGCGGGATCGGGCGATTTCTCCAATCTCGAGCAGCCGGAGAATTTTGTCGCTTCGCTGAAACGCGCAGCTGACCCGAATGCGCCGGCTCGCCTTGCCTTCGGGCCACGCCTGATCGGCTATAACCTGCAGATGAACTTTTCCGCCAATGGCTGGGGCAATCCGGACGAGCGCGGGCAGGCCATTCGCGAGCTGAACCGCAACGAGGTGTTCCGTCAGGCGGTGACCTCGGCCCTCGATCGCAAGGCAATCGGCGACTCGCTCGTCAAGGGCCCATTCACGGCGATCTATCCGGGTGGCATTTCCTCGGGCACCGGTTTTTACGATCGCAATTCCACGGTCTATTACCCCTTCAACCTTAAGGAAGCGAAAGCCGCCCTTGCATCAATCGGCCTGAAGGACACCGATGGCGACGGCTTCTTGAACTTCCCGAAGGAGACACTGGGCGGACGAAACGTCGAGATCATTCTTCTGGTCAATAACGGCTACACGACGGACAAGAGCATTGCGGAAGGCCTTGTCGGGCAAATGGCGAAACTTGGCCTTCGCCTCGTCATCAACAGCCTTGATTCCAACCAGCGCGATGCGGCCCATTATGGCGGTCAGTTCGACTGGCTGGTGCGCCGCAACTCCACCGAGCTTTCGTCCGTGGTGCAGAATACCGAGCAGTTGGCACCCGTTGGCCCGCGCACCAGCTGGAACCATCGCGCACCTGAAGGCAAGGAACTGGATCTGATGCCGTTCGAAAAGGAGATGGCCGATATCGTGCGCAAATTCATCTCCTCGCAGGACAATGCCGAGCGGGCGGAACTGATGAAGCAATATCAGAAGGTCTACACGCAGAACCTCTACACGATAGGGCTTACCGAATATCCCGGCGCGCTTATCGTCAACAAGCGGTTCTCGAATGTGCCGCAGGGCACGCCGATCTTCATGTTCAACTGGGCTGAAGACGCCATCATCCGCGAACGCCTTTGGGTCGCGGCCGACAAGCAGGGCAAATACGAGCTTTTCCCCGAGCAGCTTCCCGGCAAGCCGGGTGAGGGCGGCCCGATCAACTAGAACTCCTCCCGGAGAAAACCCGGTACCGGTCGCGCGTGAAGCGCGGCCGGAGACACACGGACTAGCCAAGTGGAGGATACCCGTTCGATGCTGAGATTCCTGACAATACGCATAGGCTCCGCCATTCCGGTGCTGCTTATCCTGAGCGTGGTGACATTCGCCATCATTCAGGCGCCACCCGGCGACTATGCTGACTACATCCGCTCGCAATTGATGAACCAGGGCGGTGCGTCCTTCGAACAGGCGGAAGCGCAGGCGCAGGCCTACCGCATCGAACACGGTCTCGATAAGCCGATCGTCGTGCAATATTTCAACTGGATCGGCGGTATCATCACACGCGGCGATTTCGGCTACAGCTTCTATTACAACAAGCCGGTTGCCGATGTGGTCGGCGAACGCCTGCCGCGCACCATCGCACTCGCCCTTGTCTGCCACATTCTTTCATCGCTTCTCGGCATCGGTTTCGGCATCTGGGCTGCCACCAGACAATATTCCTGGATCGATAATCTGCTTTCGACCGTCGCCTTCCTCGGCATGACCATTCCGCGCTTCCTGATGGCGCTGATCCTCGTCTACCTGATGGTGTTTCATTTCGACGTGTCGGAAATCGGCAGCTTCTTTTCGCCGCAATATGGCGGTGCGCCATGGTCATGGGGGAAGTTCGTCGATCTCGTCAGCCATGTCTGGCCGGTGGTTGCCATCGCCGTTTTCGGTGGACTTGCCTATAATATGCGGGTGATGCGCGGCAATCTGCTGGATACGCTGAACGCCCAATATGTGGAGACGGCGCGCGCCAAGGGCCTTTCGGAAGGCGCGGTCATCATGCGCCACGCCGTGCCGAACGCCGTGCATCCGCTCATTATGTATCAGGGCGTCGTGCTGCCCTATATGCTGAGCGGCGAAATCGAAACTGCGATCATCTTTGCGCTGCCGACCGTCGGTCCCGCCATCGTCGGGTCCATGGCGGTCGGCGATGTCTATGTCACCGCAACCTTCATGATGGTGCTGGCCGCCACGCTCATCATCGGCAACATCATCGCCGACATGCTGCTCGCCATGCTCGACCCGCGTGTGCGCGAATTCGGGAGGGCTTGAGATGGTGGCCGTTGACGAACTCAAGAATGAATCGGCTGCCGCAGCGAAGCCCGAGCGGGGTGTTCAGGGTAACGAGACCTATCTCGCTTTGGTGTGGCGGCGCCTCAGACGCTCTTTCACCGGCATGGTGGGGCTGGTGCTGGTGGTGCTGTTGATCACGATCTCAGTCTTCGCCGATTTCTTCGCGCCGATGAACCCGCTCGAAACCAATGACAGTTTCTCCCCGCCGCAGGTGGTGCGGTTCTCCGACAAGGACGGCAATATCAGCCTGTTCCCTCGGGTCTATGCCACCGCTGAAACGGATGAGCTCGATCCGGTGACCTTCCAGCCTATCGTCGGCCCGGATTACGACAATCCGCTTTATCTCGGCTTTTTCGTGAAAGGCGCGGAATATCGGCTGTTCGGCCTCATCCCGGCAAACCGGCACTTCTTCGGCACCACGGACGGGCAGCCGGTGCATTTTCTCGGAACCGACAAGTTCGGACGCGATGTGCTGTCACGCGCCATTTATGGATCGCGCATCTCGCTTGCCATCGCGCTCAGTGTCGTCACCATCGTTACCGTCATCGGCACCAGCGTCGGGTTGATCTCAGGATATTTCGGCGGGCCGCTGGATGCCTGGGTGCAGCGTTTCGTGGAAGTGGTTCTGGCCTTTCCACAATTGCCGCTCTATCTCGCCTTGACGTCGCTTATCCCGGTCACTGCCCCGACGACTGTTTTCCTCCTCTTCGTGGTCGGCGTCATGTCAGCGCTCGGCTGGGCGCAGATGTCTCGCGAGGTGCGCGGCAAGACGCTGGCGCTGGCGCGTATCGATTATGTCCGCGCCGCGATTGCCGTCGGTGCCACCGACCGGCGCATTATCTTCCAGCACATCCTGCCGAATGTGATGAGCCATGTGATCGTTGCCGTCACGCTGCATATTCCAAGCGTCGTGCTGCTCGAATCCTTCCTTGGCTTTCTCGGTTTCGCGGTCAAGCCGCCGCTGATCTCCTGGGGGCTGATGCTTCAGGATACGGCCACCTATTCCGTCATTGGTTCCTATCCATGGATCCTTGCGCCGGTCGGCTTTGTGCTGGTCACCGTTTTTGCCTTCAACGCGCTGGGCGATGGCCTTCGCGATGCTGTCGATCCCTATTGAGAGGAGCGTAACATGGTTGCTGCACAGAATACCTACGCCCCTGCCATCCGCTTCGATGCTGATAATCGAAACGACCAGGCCATCATCGATGCACGCAATATTGCCGTGACTTTCAAGGTTGAGCACGGCACGGTGGAGGCAGTGAAAGACATTTCCTTCCAGCTTTACCGGGGGGAGACGATCGCCATCGTTGGCGAATCCGGTTCGGGAAAATCGGTGACCGCCCGCACCATCATGGGGCTTTTGACGAAGCGGGCCTCGGTTTCGAAAACCGCGACCGTGCGCTTCAACGGCGACGACATCCTGAAATTTTCAAGCCGCCAGCGGCGGGCGTTGCGCGGCAACCGTATCTCGATGATCTTTCAGGAGCCGATGAGTTCGCTGAACCCGATCTATACAATCGGCAGTCAGATCGTCGAGGCGATCCGCGTCCACTCGAAGCTGAGCAGGAAGCAGGCCGAGGCGAGGGCGCTCGATCTTTTGCGGCAGGTGCAGATTCCGGAACCCGAGGCGCGGCTGAAGCAATATCCGCACCAGCTTTCCGGCGGTCAACGGCAGCGTGTCATGATCGCCATGGCGCTCTCCAACGATCCGGATGTTCTGATCGCCGACGAACCCACCACAGCACTGGATGTGACAGTACAGGCGCAGATCCTCAACCTCATACGCGATCTGCAGAAGAAGCGCGGCATGGCCGTGGTGCTCATCACCCATGACCTGACGATCGTGAAGCAGTTTTCCGATTACGTCTACGTCATGCAGCATGGCGAGATGCGTGAGCACAACACCACTGAGCGGCTGTTTGCAGCGCCGAAGCACCCCTATACCCGAAAGCTGCTTGCTTCCGAGCCGCATGGCACCGCCAAACCATTGCCGGAAAATTCCGGTGTGCTGCTGACGGCGAATGGCGTGCGGGTGTCGTTCATGATGCGCTACGGTGGCCTGTTCAAGCCGGAATTGAAGGAACTTGTTGCCGTCGACGATCTTGGTCTAGCCCTCAAGCGCCATGAAACGCTGGGAATTGTCGGCGAATCCGGGTCTGGCAAAACGACCTTTGGCCAATCCCTGTTGCGGCTGAACGAGCCGGTGGCCGGAGAGGTGATTTTCGATGGCGAGAGGGTCGACGGCCGCTCCCGGTCTCAAATGCGGCCTCTGCGCTCACGCATGCAGGTCGTCTTTCAGGACCCTTTCGCCTCGCTCAATCCACGCATGACCATCGGCCAGATCATCGAGGAAGGGCTGGTTATCAACGGGCTTGGTAAAACCAAGGCCGAAAGGCTGGAGCGGGTGCGCGACGCGCTGGAAGCGGCAGGCATGCCCGGCAACATCCTCTCGCGTTTCCCGCACGAGTTCTCAGGCGGCCAGCGCCAGCGCATCGCCATCGCGCGTGCAGTCGCGCTGGAGCCGGAATTCATCCTGCTCGATGAGCCGACCTCGGCGCTCGACCTTTCCGTTCAGGCGCAGATCATAGACCTGCTGCGCAAGCTGCAGGACGAGCGGGGCTTGAGCTACCTGTTCATCTCGCACGACCTGAAGGTCGTTCGGGCTCTCTGCCACCGCGTCATCGTCATGCAGCGCGGCAGGATCGTGGAGGAAGGCCCCGTCGAGGAGGTGCTGAACCGCCCGAAAACCGAATACACCCAGCGGCTCGTCCGGGCCGCCTTTGAAATCGCATAGTTCAAGATGCCGGAGGCAAATATGGCACGAGATCCCAAGATCACATTTATCGGCGCAGGTTCCACGGTGTTCATGAAGAACATCATCGGCGACGTGCTGCAACGTCCGGCCCTTTCCGGCGCAACGATCGCGCTGATGGACATCAACCGCGAAAGGCTGGAAGAAAGCGCCATCGTCGTCAACAAGCTGATTTCGACGCTCGGGGCAAAGGCGAAAGCCGAGACTTTTACAGACCAGAAAAAGGCGCTCGCCGGTGCCGATTTCGTCGTCGTCGCCTTCCAGATCGGCGGATACGAGCCCTGCACAGTCACCGATTTCGAGGTGCCGCGTAAATATGGCCTGCGCCAGACCATTGCCGATACGCTTGGTGTCGGCGGCATCATGCGGGGCCTGCGCACCGTGCCGCATCTGTGGAAGATTTGCGAGGATATGCTCGCCGTCTGCCCCAATGCGATCATGCTGCAATATGTCAACCCGATGGCGATCAACACCTGGGCGATTGCGGAGAAATACCCGACAATCCGGCAGGTCGGCCTTTGCCATTCGGTGCAGGGCACGGCCATGGAACTCGCCCATGACCTCGATATTCCCTACGAGGAAATCCGCTATCGTTCGGCCGGCATCAACCACATGGCGTTTTTCCTGGAATTCGAGCACCGCCAGCCTGATGGCAGCTACAAGAACCTCTATCCCGATCTCGTACGAGGCTATCGCGAAGGCCGTGCGCCGAAGCCCGGCTGGAACCCGCGCTGCCCCAACAAGGTGCGGTACGAGATGCTGACGCGTCTCGGCTACTTCGTTACCGAAAGTTCCGAGCATTTCGCCGAATACACACCCTATTTCATCAAGGAGGGGCGCGAGGACCTGATCGAGAAATTCGGTATTCCGCTCGATGAATATCCCAAGCGCTGCATCGAGCAGATCGAGCGCTGGAAGGGGCAGGCGGCGGCCTATAGCTCAGCCGAAAAGATCGAGGTCAAGCAATCCAAGGAATATGCCTCCTCCATCATCAACTCGGTCTGGACCGGCGAACCGTCTGTCATCTACGGCAACCAGCGCAACAATGGCTGCATCACATCGCTGCCATCAGATTGCGCGGCGGAAGTGCCCTGCCTTGTCGATCATAACGGCGTGCAACCAACCTTCATCGGGGAATTGCCGCCGCAGCTGACCGCGCTGATGCGCACAAACATCAACGTGCAGGAGCTGACGGTGCGGGCGCTGATGAGCGAAAACCGTGAGCATATTTTCCACGCGGCGATGATGGACCCGCATACGGCAGCGGAACTCGATCTCGACCAGATCTGGTCGCTGGTGGACGATCTTCTTGTCGCGCACCGGGACTGGTTGCCGGAATGGACGCAGGTGGAGATGAAGCGGGCGCGGGCGGTGTAAGGAACGCAACGGCTGCGTTGACGGCAGGCTGGCGCACCTTGCGTGGCGTTCGGCGGTTGTCATTCCGCTATAGATTTAACGTCATCCTCGGGCTCGTCCCGAGGAACCAACCACCTAGCAGAAAATGATAGCTAGCAGATGCTCGGGACAGGGCCGAGCATGACGAAGTGGGTTTTAGTCCTTCATCCACTTGACGTGTGTCAAAGCCTCGAAGCGCTCCCTCACCTAAACAGTCCCTAGCAACCTGTCTTCTCGCTCCAATATGGGAAATATCAGGTGGGATTTATGAACGTAAAGGTGGCTGGCTTCTTCGGTTTTATCGTATTACGGTTGAAACTCGAAGGGTTCATGGGGAAGACGGATGTCTAAAAAAGGCTTGCTCGTTGGTCTGGCGGTTGGGGTTATTGCCGTTGCTGCCTATTTCGCCTGGTCGAAGTTGACGGCAGAGGGTCTGCCCTCCGGTTTCGTTTCCAGTAACGGCCGGATCGAGGCGGTCGAGATCGATATTTCCACCAAAACCGCCGGCCGTCTTCAGGACATCATGGCGCGCGAAGGCGATTTCGTGAAGGCAGGGCAGGTGCTTGCCCAGATGGATACTGCCCAGCTGGAGGCCAAAAAGCGTCAGGCGGAAGCGCAGCTTCGTCGCGCAAAGATCGCAATCGATACCGCCCATAGCCTCGTTGCCCAGCGGGAGGCGGAAAAGACCTCGGCGCTTGCGGTGGTGGAACAGCGCAAGGCCCAGCTTGATTCGGCGTCCAAGACCTATGCGCGCTCAAGACAGCTGTTGACCGGCAATGCCGTGTCGCAGCAGATCGTCGATGACAGTGAGGCGGCAGAACAGTCCGCCCGCGCCACTCTTGCCTCGGCGCAGGCCTCGCTTGCCGCCTCTGATGCGGCAATCAACGCCGCCAAGGCACAGATCGTCGATGCGGAAGCGGCTGTCGATGCCGCGCAGGCCGATATTGAGAGCATCGAGACAGACATAGCCGATGCGACGCTGAAATCACCCCGCGACGGCCGTGTGCAATATCGCATCGCCCAGCCCGGCGAGGTGCTTTCCGCCGGCGGGCGGGTTCTCAACCTCGTCGATCTCGGTGACGTCTACATGACGTTCTTCCTGCCCACGGCTGAGGCTGGCCGTACATCCATGGGCTCGGATGTGCGCCTGATACTGGACGCAGCGCCGCAATATACCATTCCCGCCAAGGTTTCCTTCGTCGCCGATGTGGCGCAATTCACGCCAAAGACGGTGGAAACCGAGGAGGAGCGCCAGAAGCTTACCTTCCGGGTGCGGGCGCAAATTCCGCAGGAGCTGCTGCAGAAATATATTCAGTATGTCAAAACCGGTCTTCCCGGCATGGCCTATGTCCGGCTTGATCCGCAGGCCGTCTGGCCGGAGAATCTCGAACGCAATCTTGTGAAGTGAGAGTGGCCGCGATGGTCACACCCTCCGCGACGAATACTAAAAATCCCGGCGCGCCAGTCGCGCGGTTGACGGATGTACGGCTGGCGTTTGGCAGCACGGTTGCGCTTGCCGATATATCGGTCGAAATTCCCGCCGGACGGATGATCGGCCTTATCGGGCCTGACGGTGTCGGCAAGTCCAGCCTCCTCTCTCTGGTTTCCGGCGCCCGGGCTATACAGAAAGGCAAGGTGGAGGTCCTCGGCGGCGATATGTCCGATCCGCGCCACCGCGAGGATACTTGCCCGCGCATCGCCTATATGCCGCAGGGCCTCGGCAAGAACCTCTATCCAACCCTCTCGGTCTTCGAAAATATCGACTTTTTTGGCAGGCTGTTCGGGCAGGACGGCAGGGAGAGAAAGGCACGCATTGCCGAGTTGCTGAAGAGCACCGGCCTTGAACCTTTTGCCGACCGGCCGGCAATGAAGCTTTCCGGCGGCATGAAGCAGAAGCTCGGGCTCTGCTGTGCGCTGATCCACGATCCTGACCTGCTCATTCTCGATGAGCCGACGACGGGTGTCGATCCGCTGTCGCGCCGGCAATTCTGGGAGCTGATCGATTCCATCCGCGCCGGTCGTCCGGGTATGAGCGTGATTGTCGCTACGGCCTATATGGAAGAGGCCGCCGGTTTCGACTGGCTGGTCGCCATGGATGGCGGCAAAATTCTTGCCACCGGCTCGCCCACCGAGTTGCTCTACCGCACCTCCGCCGCCAATCTCGATGCAGCCTTCATCGCGCTTCTTCCGGAAGAAAAGCGTAAGGGTTACCACGAGGTGAATATCGCGCCGCGCACGGTGACCGGCGAGGGCGATTATGCCATTGAGGCCTCGCATCTGAGCATGCGTTTCGGTGATTTTACCGCCGTCGACAATGTCAGCTTCAAAATTCCGTGTGGCGAGATTTTCGGTTTTCTCGGCTCGAACGGCTGCGGGAAATCCACCACCATGAAGATGCTGACCGGTCTTCTGGCCGCCAGTGAAGGCGAGGCGAAGCTATTCGGCCACGAGGTGGATGCCAGCGACATGGCGATCCGCCACCGCGTCGGTTACATGAGCCAGGCCTTTTCGCTCTATTCCGAACTCACGGTGCGACAGAACCTCGATCTTCACGCGCGGCTGTTCAAGCTGCCGGAAGCGACCATTCAGCCGCGCATCGCCGAGATGGCAGAGCGCTTTGATCTCGGCACGGTCATGGACACGCTGCCGGACGACCTACCGCTCGGCATCCGGCAAAGACTGTCGCTTGCGGTGGCGATGATCCATTCTCCTGACATTCTCATCCTCGATGAGCCGACCTCCGGCGTCGATCCCGTGGCGCGGGACGGGTTCTGGCAAATCCTAGCCGATCTCTCCCGCAACGATAATGTCACCATCTTCATCTCCACCCATTTCATGAATGAGGCGGAGCGTTGCGATCGGATTTCGCTGATGCATGCCGGCAAGGTGTTGATAAGCGATACGCCTGACGCGATCACCAAAAGCCGTAATGCCGCAACGCTGGAAGAGGCTTTCGTCGCCTATCTCGAGGATGCCTCGGGTGTCAAAAAGGCGGAACCTTCAATAGCGCCCGCTCCGGCAACGGAGGTGGTCCCGACGCAGCATGTTGCACCAGCCCGCAAACGGTTTTTCGATGTCAGGCGCATGTTCAGCTATACGCGCCGCGAGGCGCTGGAACTGCAACGCGATCCCATTCGCGGCACTTTAGCGGTTCTTGGCAGCGTCATCCTGATGTTCGTGATCGGATACGGCATCAATCTCGATGTTGAGGACCTGACCTTCGCGGTACTGGACCGCGACGATTCCACCATCAGCCGCGATTATGTGCTCGATATAGCCGGTTCCCGTTACTTCATCGAGAAAATGCCGATCCGCGACTATGCGGATATGGACCGGCGCATGCGTGACGGGGAACTCAGCCTTTCCATTGAAATTCCACCCGGTTTCGGCCGCGATGTGCTGCGCGGCAAGACGGTGGAGGTCGGCGCTTGGATCGATGGCGCCATGCCGCAACGGGCAGAAACCGTGCGCGGTTACGTGCAGGGCATGCACCAGACATGGTTGGCGCGCAAGGCGAGCGAAATCTATGGCAATGCAGCGACGCAAAGCAGCTTCAGCATCGAAACGCGCTATCGTTACAACCCCGATGTCAAGAGCCTCGTCGCCATGGTGCCGGCGGTCATTCCGCTGCTGCTGATGCTCATTCCCGCCATGCTGGCGGCGCTCAGCGTCGTTCGGGAAAAAGAACTTGGCTCGATCGTCAATCTTTACGTGACGCCGACCACGCGGTTGGAATTCCTGATCGGCAAACAGCTTCCTTATGTGGCGCTCGGCATGCTCAATTTCCTGCTCTTGACGGCATTTGCGATCTTCATCTTCCGGGTGCCGTTTACCGGGAGTTATCTCGCTTACGCGACGGGCGCTTTACTCTTCGTCATCATCGCCACATCCATCGGGCTCGTCATGTCTTCCTTCATGAAGAGCCAGATCGCGGCGATCTTCGGCACGGCCCTGTTGACGCTCATTCCGGCCACACAATACTCGGGCATGATCGATCCCGTTTCGTCGCTGCAGGGGGCGGGGGCCTTTATCGGCAATATCTATCCCGCCACCTATTTCATGACGATCTCACGCGGCACCTTCTCCAAGGGGCTGGATTTCGACGGTCTTTCGGGTTCCTTTCTGCCGCTTCTCATCGCCATTCCGCTGCTGCTCATCGCTGGTGCTACTCTTTTGAGGAAACAGGCGTCATGAGTTTGTTTTCATCCAACATCTTCCAGCTCGGCATCAAGGAACTGCGCGGGCTTGCGCGTGATGGCATGTTGTTGCTGCTGATCGTTTACGCTTTCACGCTGCAAATCTACACCGGTTCCAGCGCGTTGCCCGAAACCCTAAACAACGCCGCCATCGCCATTGTTGATGAGGATCAGTCGCCGCTTTCCGGTCGCATCAGCACGGCGTTTTATCCGCCCTATTTCGCGCCGCCGAAGCAGATTTCCATTGCTGAAATGGACAAGCGCATGGATGCAGGGCTCGACACCTTCGCGCTCAACATTCCGCCGGATTTCCAGCGTCAGCTAATGGCCGGGCAGCACCCTGCCATCCAACTCAATATCGATGCCACCCGCATGAGCCAGGCCTTCAGCGGCGGCGGTTACGTGCAGAACATCGTGACGAGCGAAGTTGAGGAATATGTCAACCGCTATCGCGGCGCGACGACGGTGCCAGTCGATCTGACGCTGCGTTCTCGTTTCAACCCTGAACTGGACAAATCCTGGTTCGGCTCGATCAACAATATCATCACCGCCATCACCATGCTGTCGATCGTGCTGACGGGCGCGGCGCTCATTCGCGAGCGTGAACATGGAACGGTCGAGCATCTGCTGGTCATGCCGGTCACGCCGCTGGAAATCATGCTCAGCAAGGTCTGGTCCATGGGCCTTGTCGTGTTGGTGGCCTCGGCATTTTCCCTTTTCGTTGTCGTCAAGGGGCTGCTCGCTATTCCCATCGAAGGCTCGCTCTCCCTTTTCCTACTTGGAACGGCGTTGCAGCTCTTTGCGATGACCTCGATGGGTATTTTCCTGGCAACAGTGGCGGGTTCCATGCCGCAATTCGGCATGTTGCTGATCTTGTTCCTGCTGCCGCTGCAGGTGCTGTCCGGCGCCATGACGCCGCGCGAAAGCATGCCGGATATCATCCAGTACCTCATGCTGCTCGCACCCAACACTCATTTCGTAATTCTGGCGCAATCGGTGCTTTTCAGGGGGGCGGGGCTGGATGTGGTCTGGCCGCAATTGCTGGCGCTGCTTGCGATAGGCTCTGCACTCTTCATTTTTGCGCTTCGCCGCTTCCGGCGGTTCCTGCGCTGACCGGCGGACATTAGCCCGTTTTCCAGCATTTGCGAACGAGTTGAATTAATTGTGTTCGGTAACGGTATGTTCGCCCTCCGGGAATATGCCTATGAGGACGGTTGGGTAAAAGAGGGCTTTGTTGAGGAGTAGCAAATGAATATCGCAGGACGTCTGTCACTCACGGCCATGATCGCACTGGCCACGACACCATCCCTCGCATCGGAGGATATGGCTTCGCAGACGAGTGAAGCGATATTTGGTTTCGGTGGTGTTTTAACGAAAGAAGACATGTTGAAAAGCGCTGCCCTCGTTCCCGTGGAATACGAAAAGAATGCCATTCTGGGTGGCGGTTATCAGTTCTATCCCTATCGCATCGGCAATGTGAAGCTGGGCGGTGAAATCGGCGTTGCCGTCAGGTTTGGCAAGGGGTTCACCGGTGAAGTCTGGGCAGGACCTGTCGCGCGTTATGACAAGATCAGGCTCGGGGAACGGTTGTTCGTTTCGCCGAGTTTCACGGCGGGTCTGAGCCTCGTCTCGGATGCGCAGCCGGGGCGGGAGAGGCAAGAAGAAATCAAGGACAACGGCAACGCCAATGTCCTGTTTTACCTCGGCCCGGAAATCAACGTTTCCTTCAGCGAAGAATCCTCGACGGAGTTCTTCTGGCGGCTTCACCACCGTTCCGGCGGCGGCAAGACGCTGGGCAATATGAAGGGCGCGACGAATGCCAATGTGTTTGGCGTTCGCTACAAGTTCTGACGACGTGGTGTCGGTAGTGGCCCCCGATATGACTGAATTTACGCCATACTTCTGTTTTTCCGCGCCCCTCGGAGGATGACCTTTGCACTCAGCGCATGGGTGGCCTGCCTTATTCTGTCTGTTCTTTGGTCCCGACAAGGCGCATATAAGGGACATCAAAGGACGCCGGAACGAAACGTTACTGACGTCGCCAACACCTTGAAAGGGTAATGTCATGAACGTAGCACGCAGCTTTAATAACTGGCGCAAGTATCGTCAGACCGTCAACGAACTGGGCCGCATGAGCAGCCGCGAACTGCACGATCTCGGTATCGACCGTAGCCAGATCAACAGCGTCGCCCGCGCCGCCGTCGGCAAGTAATCAGGCAGCTATTGCCGCTTTTGAATGACTAAACGCCCGCTTCGCGGGCGTTTTTGTTTTTGGCGAACCGTCGACGCTTGTGTCTCCCACGGGGCATGCCGTGCAAAGGCGAAAATCAGCCTGTTGCATTGATGTTTCGGGTTGGAAAAATCGCCATGCGTTTGATGCATGTCTGAGGTGCAAGCTTGTGTCTGTGAAATGCAGAAAAAAATCATATCTTCAAATCATCGAAACGGATGTACCTCCTCCCACATTCTTTCGGTAATGCGGGTGATCCTACTCCTCCTCCCAAGGATTGCCCCGGGGACAGCGGTTTCCTCCTCCCATATCGCTGTTCAATCTTTCAAGAAGCCTGCCGCACCTCCTCCCGCGGCAGGCTTTTTTGTTTTCAGCGCCGGGCGCCGTTTTCAGGCAACCCGCTTTTTATCTCCACGAGAATGGTTCAGTCGAAAGCCATCATGCCGATGGGCGTAACGGCACGGGTGCCCGCGCGCTTGGCAAGTGCGTAGGAAAGGCACTGTTCCACGGCGTCCTGCGGCACAGGTTTTACGATAACGCCTGCGCCGATACCGAGATTGACCACCACTTCCGGATTTGCCGTCATGAAGATCACCACGACGCCGTGATCCTGCGAAAGCCGCCTCCCGATCTCCGGGCCGGTCTGGCCGTCGGCGAGATTGACGTCTACAAAGGCAATATCTGCGCGGCTGCCGAGTGCCACGGCCTGATCCAGCCGGTTGGCGATGCCGATGACGTCAGCTTCCTCTTCCGCCTGCATAATGGAATCTTCGATATCCATAGCGATGAGAAATTCGTCCTCCACGATCAGCACACGCGGTTGTTCCGTGCGGAAACCCGGTTCGTTTTGCAGGATGTATGCGGACATATGACTGCCTCCATTCCATGCGCTTTAGCGCGGTCGGAAGGCAAACACCTGCCGAAGCAACTCGTTCCAAAGTGAGATAAACATGGTGAATACAGTGTAAACGGACCGGCTTTTCGGCTATCACCTCTAGATAGCGAAGCAGTTGATTCGGTTTGGTTTTCATCCGGGGAAGGGGTCGGAGACAGTCGCCGTAGCGCATCTTTCGCCCCTGGAGCACAAGCCTTTAGCCGCAAGCGGGGCAAAGGCTTGCATGCAAATTCAAAGCGTTACAGCGTCCTTCACGCGCCAGGAAGGACATGCAGGAACGTTGCCGATCATTCGCGTGCCGCGGTTAAAAAACGGCGCGAGACCCTATGAGTTTAGAAAGAGAATAAGACGATGACCCAGTCTCCGCGCGCTCCAATCGCCCGCAATACGCCCAATATCGCTGTTATCGGCGTCGGTGGCGGCGGCGGAAACGCGATCAACAACATGATCGACGAGGGCATCGGCGGCGTTGATTTCATCGCCGCCAACACGGATGCGCAGGCGCTGAAGAAAACCAACGCGCCAAGGCTCGTGCAACTCAGCTCCGAACTTACAGGCGGGCTGGGTGCCGGGGCTGATCCGGAGGTTGGCCGGCAGGCGGCAATCGATTCGCTTGACGAGATCATGGATCACCTCAACGGTTACGACATGTGCTTCATCACCGCCGGTATGGGCGGCGGTACCGGCACCGGTGCTGCGCCCGTCATCGCGGAAGCGTGCCGTGCGAAGAACATCTTGACCGTCGGTGTCGTCACCCTGCCGTTCAGCTTCGAGGGCGCGCGCCGCATGCGTGCTGCCGAATATGGTTTCGCCAATCTGCTTAATACCGCCGATACCGTCATCGTCATTCCCAACCAGAACCTGCTGCGTATTGCGGATGCCGGCACGACCTTTGAAAGTGCCCTGAAGACGGCGGACAAGGTCCTGTCCCTCGGCGTGCGCTGCATTACCGATCTCATCCTGCGCGAAGGCCTGGTCAATCTCGACTTCGCCGATGTGCGTTACGTCATGAAGAATGGCGGACGCGCGCTTATGGGCACGGCGCAGGCCAAGGGTCCAAAACGCGCTTCGGAAGCGGCAGCCGCCGCCATCGCCAACCCGCTGCTCGGCGAACCGTCGCTGAAGGAGGCACGCGGCGCACTTGTGTCGATTTCCGGCGGTAACGACCTGACGCTTTACGAGATCGACGAGGCGATGACGCTTGTGCGCGAGGCAGTCAGCGAAGAGACCGATGTGGTGATGGGCGCGTCCTTCGATCCGACGCTGGACGGCGCTTTCAAGATTTCCGTCGTGGCCACCGGCCTGCGTAACTGAGGTCCCTACCTCGAAGCGGTGCTTTGTAAAAAAGCAGCGATGTCACAAATTGAATTATTGAAGCCGTCGCGGGTAATTTTCGTGACGGCTTTTTGTTGTTTTTGAACAATTATTCCGCCATTCGAGGGGCAGGTGCTGCAACGCGGCGTTGATATGGAAAAAATATAATAGTACTCTTTATGTCGACAAGAGGGATTTGGTTATGACGGATATAATTGCTTCTGCCGAGCGTAAGCGTGGCTCCGGCGTGAAGATGGTCTACGATCTGCTGCGCGACGAGATTCTCGATCTGGTTCTGCCACCGGGTAGTCCAATCGATGAGGTGCAGCTTGCCGAGCGGTTCAAGATGTCGCGCACGCCCATTCGCGAAGCGCTGGTGCGGCTCTCGGGCGAGGGGCTGATCGATACGCTGCCGAACCGTTCGACCATGGTGTCGAACATCGATTTCCTCAATATGCATACCTATTTCGATGCGCTGGTGCTGATGTACCGGGTGACGACCCAGCTTGCTGCCCAATATCACCGTCCGGAAGATCTGGCCGGCATCCGCGCCCATAATGCGGAATTTGCCATTGCGGTGGAAGAGCAAGACGCGCTGGCGATGATTTCCACCAATGCGGCCCTGCACCTTTCCATCGCCGAAGCCGGGCGCAACCCCTATTTCACCAGTCTGTTCAAGCGTCTGCTGGATGAGGGACGGCGCATCTTGCGGCTGTATTACCAGTCCTATGATGATCGCCTGCCGAAACGTTTCGTCGACGATCACGATGCGATCATAGCGGCGATCGCCGCGCGCGACACTGTTCTGTCCGAGAAACTGGCCCGCGAGCATGCCGAACAGATCGTGCAGCAGGTGCAGAAACTACTGGTGCGCAATGAGCGGCTGGAAATAAATCTGTAGCTTGTCGATTTCTTGTCGACAAATAAAATACAAGATTGTAATGTCCTTGTTGAAAGGGTGGCGCGGAGGTGCGTCCATTCCCGAAAAACTGTCCCTTAGGAGCTAGTAATGACGGCCAGCATTTTTTCCGGCGTGATTCCCGCCTTGATGACCCCCTGCAAAGATGATCGCACCCCCGATTTCGACGCGCTTGTCCGCAAGGGCAAAGAGCTGATCGCCGATGGCATGTCTGCCGTCGTGTATTGCGGTTCCATGGGCGACTGGCCGCTTCTTTCCGATGAGCAGCGCATGGAAGGCGTGGAACGTCTGGTGAAAGCCGGCATTCCGGTCATCGTCGGCACCGGCGCGGTCAACACGGCATCTGCCGTTGCGCACGCCGCCCATGCCCAGAAGGTTGGCGCAAAGGGCCTGATGGTCATTCCGCGTGTTCTTTCGCGCGGCTCGGTCATCGCTGCCCAGAAGGCGCATTTCAAGGCCATCCTTGCGGCCGCTCCCGAAACGCCCGCTGTCATCTACAACAGCCCCTATTACGGTTTCGCCACCCGCGCCGATCTCTTCTTCGCGCTGCGTGCGGAACACAAGAACCTCGTGGGCTTCAAGGAATTCGGTGGTCCGGCGGATATGCGTTACGCTGCTGAAAACATCACCAGCCGCGATGATGAAGTCACCCTGATGATCGGCGTCGATACTGCCGTTGTCCACGGCTTCGTCAATTGCGGCGCAACCGGCGCGATCACGGGCATCGGCAATGTTCTGCCGAAGGAAGTCATCCATCTCTGCAAGCTGTCGCAGGCCGCCGCCAAGGGCGATGCGGACGCCCGCGCCCGCGCGCTGGAACTGGAGCAGGCGCTCGCCGTCCTCTCCTCCTTCGATGAAGGCCCGGATCTGGTTCTCTACTTCAAGCACATGATGGTGCTGAAGGGCGACAAGGAATATACGCTGCACTTTAACGAGACCGATGCCCTCAGCGACAGCCAGCGCGGTTATGTCGAGGCGCAGTTCAAGCTGTTCAACAGCTGGTACGCCGACTGGAGCAAGCTTCCGGGTGCGGTTCAGGCCTGCAAGGCTGCCTGATTACTTTCTGCAGTGAAAAAGGCCCGCATTTGCGGGCCTTTTTTCGTTTTATGAGGTTCGATAGATATCCTTCGTCATGCCTGATTGGGTTCGGCATGACGAAGGACTGATGTCAGGAGACGGCGTCCATCCCCTGTTCCAGCAGCCGGTCGAGACCGGCGATTTCGGCGGCGGTCAAGGTAATGCCTTCGCTTTCCGATTTGGCGCGTGCAGTGAAGCGGCGGCCGGAGGGCAGGCGGGCTCCCTGGCCGATAATGGCGTCGAACAGGATTTCCGCCCGCTGGAAAGGATCGCCCGGACGGCCCTTGGCGAAGGCTTCCGGGGAAAAGGCGACGATAAGCTCGCCATGGAAGGGTGCAAGCGTTGTGGTGCCGAGATACTCCAGTACTTCGGGGCTGGTCAGGTCACCGATCATGATACCCGCGAGAAGCTCGATCATGGTGCCGATGGCCGAACCCTTGTGGCCGCCGAACGGAAGCATGGCGCCGGCAAGCGCAGCCTCCGGATCGGTCGTCGGGTTTCCGTCGGCATCCACGGCCCAGCCTTCAGGCAAAGATTTGCCCGCGCGACGGTGCAGTTCTATCTCGCCGCGCGCCGCAACAGATGTTGCGAAATCAAAGACATAGGGTGAAGTGTTCTTACGGGGCCAACCGAAGGCGAAGGGGTTGGTGCCGAGCAGCGGCTTGGTTCCGCCAGTGGGAGCGACGGTGGAATAGCTCGGGCACATGACCAGACCCGCTAGACCGTTCGCTGTCAGCCCCTCGACTTCCGGCCAGAGCGCCGAGAAATGCGTACAGTCATTGATGACGAGCGCGGCGATGCCGGTGCGTTTCGCCCGCTCCACCAGAACAGGCAGGCCAAGCTCGAAGGCGGGGTTGGCAAAACCGCCATTGGCGTTGACTTTCACGATCGCTGTGCCGTCGTCTTCGGCCACCTCCGGCATCGCATCGGGCTTAACCTTGCCTGCCTTGACGGTGCGCAGGGCGCCTTCGATGCGGTAGATACCGTGCGATTTGCAGGCGTCACGCTCACCGGCAACAATAACCCGCGCAAGCGCTCCCGCCTGCACGGCATTGAGCCCCGCCTTGCGGAAAATCGCTTCGACCCGCTGAAAAAGCCCGTCGATGGTCAATGTGGTGTTGTCGCTCATCATAATCCTCCGATATTGGGCTCGCACATTTTGAATACATAAAGTATACAACGGTCATTCTATTGCAACTCGTCTTTTCGGCATTCTGCGTCCGGTGCCCATTCCTGCCACAAGCGCCGGGATGAGAGTAGGGCAGACTTGCCCAACCAGGGCGCCATTTTCACGTGCTCTTCGGTCCCGAATTGCAAGCTCGCTCCCGTAGCACTGTTCGCTGCTGCAAAAATTCTTTTTGTATACTCATTGTATTTTTATGTTGATTTATCGCCTCCATGGGGAAATAGTGACCTCGCCTTCAATGGCAGAGCAATTCTGGGAGCAAATCAACAATGAAAAAATCGGTCATCGTCGCCGGCCTGCTGGCCGCCACTTTCGCTATTACTCCGGCCAAGGCCGACAAGCTTGACGACATCATTTCGTCCGGTACGCTGCGCTGTGCGGTCGTGCTCGACTTCCCGCCCATGGGCGCGCGTGATGACGCCAACAACCCGATCGGCTTCGATGTCGATTATTGCAACGATCTCGCAAAGGCGCTCGGCGTCACGGCTGAAATCGTCGAGACACCTTTCCCGGAACGTATACCGGCGCTGATGTCCGGCCGCGTCGATGTTGGCGTTGCCTCCACGTCCGACACGCTTGAGCGCGCCAAGACGGTTGGCATGACCGTGCCTTACTTCGCCTTCGAAATGGCTGTCACCGCCAACGACAAATCTGGCGTCAAGTCCTTTGAGGACATGAAGGGCAAGACCGTCGGCGCGACTGCCGGTACGTTCGAAGCCATTGCGCTCGAAAAGACCGTCAAGGAATGGGGCGTGGGCGAGTTCCGTCCTTACCAGACGCAGGCTGATGTGTTCCTCGCGCTCAGCCAGGGTCAGATCGACGCCACCGTTTCAACCTCGACCGTTGCACAGGCCAACGTTAAGACCGGCAAATTTGCCGGCATCTCGGTGGTCGGCAAGGCACCTTATGACATCGATTATGTCGCTCTCTTCACCAACCGCGATGAATATGGCTTCATCAATTACCTGAACCTGTTCATCAACCAGCAGGTTCGCACCGGCCGTTACGCCGAACTCTACGGAAAATGGGTTGGCGGCGAAGTTCCTTCGCTCACCGTCAACGGCGTCTATCGCTGATCGGAACTTTTCCCAAACGGCGCGGTCGGATCGATCGCGCCGTTGATCGTTTCTGAAAAGGTGAGACGGTTATGTTCAATTATACATTCCACTGGAATCAGGCGCTGAAGGCTTTGCCGCAGTTGCTGGACGGTGCGCTGGTGACGCTGCAGATCGCGGTCCTGTCGATGGTGATCGGTCTTTCCTGCGCCATCGTGCTAACCCTGTTCCGGCTTTCCGGTAACCGGATATTGGGTGCCATTGCCGCCGTCTGGGTGGAAATCGCCCGCAACACGCCGGCGCTGTTCCAGATTTACATGGCCCATTTCGGCCTTGGCAATTTCGGCATTCATCTCAGCCCCTATACGGCACTTCTGGCCGGCATCGCCTTCAACAATGCGGGCTATCTTGCGGAGAACTTCCGTGGAGCGCTGAAGGCGATACCGGATACGCAAACGCGCTCCGGCCGTTCGCTCGGCATGACGTCGATGCAGACCTTCCGCCTCATCATCATGCCGCAGATGCTGCGCGTCGCCTTCCTGCCTGCCACCAACCAGATGGTCTGGGCAATCCTGATGACCTCGCTCGGTGTCACCGTCGGCATGAATACGGATCTTGCCGGTGTCACGCAGGCCTTGAACGCCCGTTCGTTCCGCACCTTCGAATTCTTCGCGCTTGCCGCGGTCATCTATTACGTGATCGCCAAGATCGTCACGCTTGCCGCCAGATTGCTGGCCGCTCGTCTGTTTCGTTACTGAGAGAGGTGCGCCATGTTTGAAACCGCTCTCACCTGGAGTGATCTTGCCTTCCTTGCCAAGGGCGCGGGGATGACGCTTGCCGTCACCGCCGTTGCCGTGACGGCTGGCACCCTCATGGGTATCATCTTCGGTGTCATCCGCTTCCAGCTCGGGGCCTATTGGTCGCTGCCGCTGACCTTCGTGCTGGATGTTTTCCGCTCCGTGCCGCTCCTCATCCAGCTGGTGCTTGGCAATGCCTTCCAGTCGATCGCCAAGCTCGGCTGGCCGCCATTTACCACCTCATGCGTGGTTCTGTCGCTTTATACGGCGGCCTACTGCACCGAGATCGTGCGTGGCGGCATCGAAGCGGTGCCGTCGAACACGCGCCGTGCCTGCCGTTCGCTCGGCATGACCTGGTCGCAGGACATGCGCTACATCGTGCTGCCGCTTGCAACTCGCGTGTCGTTGCCCGCCTGGATCGGCCTGACACTTGGCGTCATGAAGGATTCGGCGCTCGTGCTGTGGCTCGGACTTATCGAGCTTCTGCGTGCCTCGCAGATCCTCGTCACCCGCCTGCAGGAACCGCTGACCATTCTCATGATCTGCGGCGCCATCTATTTCCTTATCAGCTTCCCCATCGCCCGTTTCGGCGGGTATCTCGAAAGACGGTGGTCCCCCAATGATTGAGATCGAAAACGTCCGCAAATCCTTCGGCCCGCTGGAGGTTCTGAAAGGGATCAACCTGACGGTCAACAACGGCGAGGTCGTCACTATCATCGGTGGTTCCGGCTCCGGCAAGTCGACGCTGCTGACCTGCATCAACGGCCTGGAGCCGATCGATAGCGGCAAGATCGTCATCGACGGCACCGAGGTTCATGCCAAATCGACCGACCTCAACAAGCTGCGTCGCAAGGTCGGCATCGTCTTCCAGCAATGGAATGCCTTTCCGCATCTGACGGTGCTTGAAAACGTCATGCTGGCGCCGCGCAAGGTGCTTGGCATTTCGAAAGAGCAGGCCGAGGAAATCGCGGTCAAGCAACTGACCCATGTCGGTCTTGCCGAAAAGCTGAAGGTCTATCCGAACCGCATGTCTGGCGGTCAGCAGCAGCGTATGGCTATTGCCCGCGCTCTTGCCATGTCGCCGGAATATATGCTGTTCGACGAAGTCACCTCAGCGCTCGATCCGATGCTGGTGGGCGAAGTGCTCGATACGCTGAAAATGCTGGCCGACGAGGGCATGACGATGATCTGCGTCACCCATGAAATGGCCTTCGCCCGCGATGTGTCGAACCGTGTCGCCTTTTTCCATCAGGGCGTGATGGCGGAAATCGGCACGCCGGATCAGCTTTTCGGCGCGCCGCAGCACCCCGAGACGCAGAAATTCCTGTCGAGCGTGCGGTAATGTCTGCAAACAATGTCATCGTCATAGGGGCCGGCGTTGTCGGCCTCTCGGCAGCTATTGCCGCGCAGGGACGCGGCCTTTCGGTCACGGTTATCGATCGCGAAGGCCCGGCGGCCGGCGCTTCCGCCGGTAACGCCGGTGCCTTCGCCTTCACCGATATCCTGCCGCTCGCATCCCCCGGCATTCTCTGGAAAGCGCCGAAGTGGCTTCTCGACCCGCTCGGGCCTCTCAGCGTACCGCCTGCCTATGCGCTGAAGATTGCACCATGGATGTTTCGGTTCTGGCGCGCCTGTGCCGCCTCGAAGGTTGAACATTCCACCGCCGCCCAGACGGCGCTGATGGACCTGTCGAAATCTGAACTTGAGCCGTTTCTCAGGAGAACCGACACGATTGCCATGCTGCGCAAGGAGGGCAATCTCCAGGTCTATGAAAGCGAAGCCGAATTCGAAGGCTCGCTTGCCGGCTGGAAGGCGCGCGAGCGTCATGGCATCGAATTCCGGCACCTCAATGCCGAGCAGATGGCCGAGATACAGCCCGGCATCGCACCGCGTTTCACCTGCGGCACCTTCACGCCCGGCTGGCATTCCATCGCCGACCCGAAGCTCTATACGCTGGCTCTTGCCGAGCATTTCCGCAGCATCGGCGGTCGTATCGAACGTCTCGACATCGCAGCGCTCAGGCCGCTGGAAGACGGTGTAGAAGTGGTGAGCCATGACGGGCGCACCCGCAAGGCCGGCAAGGTGGTGCTGGCGGCAGGCGCATTTTCGCATCGCATTGCCCGTTCGCTTGGGGAAAAAATTCCGCTGGAAACGGAACGGGGGTATAATACCACCCTGCCTTCAGGCGCCTTCGATCTGCGCACGCAGGTGACCTTCGGCGGGCATGGTTTCGTTGTCACGCGGCTTTCGACCGGCATTCGCGTCGGCGGTGCGGTGGAGCTGGGCGGGCTCGAGCTTCCGGCCAATTTCGCCCGCTCCGAGGCGCTTCTCGCCAAGGCGGCAAGTTTTCTGCCAGGCCTGAAAACCGAAGGCGGCAAACAATGGATGGGTTTTCGCCCCTCGCTGCCCGACAGCCTGCCCGCGATTGGTGCGGCGCGGCATACGGCGCGGGTGATCTATGCTTTCGGTCACGGCCATCTGGGGCTGACGCAATCGGCCGGCACGGCCCGCATCGTCGCCGATCTACTGACGGGGCAAAAACCCGCCATCGATACAAGGGCATTTTCGCCACAACGTTTCTAGAGAATTTTGGCTTTTCTCCGAAACGCAAAAATTCTCTGGTTTTTTTTATGCATTTTCCAGACGCAAAACCGCGACGCACTTTTACTGGAAATGCTTTTGGGGAGATTTTCGATGTCTTCTTCCGGTTCGCCAACAGCCGTTCCTCAGGCGCGCAGCATCCTGCCGGGCGCGGCTGAAGGCGTGGTGATCGCCACGACAGAGGCGCTGAGTTTCTGGGGCGGTGTCGATCCCGCCACCGGCAAGGTGATTGACGTGCACCACCCGCTGCACGGCGTCTGTCTCACCGGCGGTGTGCTGTTCATGCCGTCAAGCCGTGGCTCCTGCACCGGTTCTGGCGTTTTGCTCGATCTCATCCTGACGGGCCGCGCACCCTCAGCGCTTGTCTTCTGCGAGGCCGAAGACGTGCTGACGCTCGGCGCGCTGATCGCTTCGGAAATGTTCGGCAAGCCTTTGCCGGTACTGCGCCTGGACGCGGAGAATTTCGCGCAATTCTCTCAAGCCTCTCATGTGCGTATCGATGAAAATACCATTGAGGCTGATGGCGTTTCCCTCGCGATCGCGCCGCCTGCGACGACGCATCTCGATCTCAAGAATGACGACAGGGCAATGGTCGAGGGCCGCGACGGCATTGCCGTGCAGCAGGCCATGCGCATCATTGTCGCCATGGCCGCCCAGCAGGGGGCGTCAGCGCTCGTCGATGTCACGCAGGGTCATATTGACGGCTGCATCTATGCCAGCCCCGCCAATCTCACCTTTGCAGAGAAGATGGCGGAGATGGGCGCAAGCGTGCGCGTGCCGACGACCATGAACGCCATCTCGGTGGACAAGGCGCATTGGCGCGCGCAGGGCGTGCCGGAGGATTTCGGCGATCCCGCCGCAAGGCTGGCAGATGCCTATGTACGCATGGGCTGTCGCCCCACCTTCACCTGTTCGCCATATCTGCTCGACAGCGCGCCGCAGGCCGGCGACATGATCGCCTGGGCCGAATCGAATGCCGTGATTTTCGCAAATACGGTTCTCGGCGCACGCACGGCTAAACATCCGGATTTTCTCGATCTCTGCATTGCCTTGACGGGCAGGGCGCCATTGTCCGGCGTCTATCTTGAGGAAAACCGCCGACCGCAACGCATTGTCGATGTCGCTTTGCCTGAGGATATCAATGACGCCTTCTGGCCGCTCATCGGTTATCTCGCTGGCAAGGCAGCCCCCGATTGCATTCCGCTTCTGCGCGGTCTTGGCGCAGCAAAGCCTTCGCGGGATGATCTGAAGGCGCTCTGCGCCGCTTTCGGCACCACGTCTGCGGCTCCCATGCTGCATATCGGTGGCGTCACCCCGGAAGCGAGACTGGAGCCGGTCGAAACGGCGGAAACCGTCACAGTTTCGCTAGCTGATATGGCCGCAGGCTGGTCGCTTCTGAATGAGGGACCAGAGGATGTGCAACTGGTTGCCATCGGCAGCCCGCATGCCTCGCTGGAGGAATGCCGCGCGCTGGCGTCCGCCTTCAACGGACGCAGGCGTCATGCAAATGTTGCCGTCATCGTCACTGCCGGACAGCAGGTCATCGACGCAGCAGAACGGGACGGCACCCTGCAACGCCTGCATGACAGTGGCGTCCAGGTACTGCCTGATCTGTGCTGGTGCTCGATTTCCGAACCGGTCTTTCCGACCAGGACGCGCGCGCTGATGACCAATTCGGGCAAGTACGCCCACTACGGTCCTGGCCTCAGCGGCCGGGCAGTGCGTTTCGGCAGCCTTGCCGACTGTGTTGAAAGCGCACTGACCGGTCGTGCTATTTCCCGTCTTCCATCCTGGCTTTCCTGAGGAGCACTAAATGCGCAGTATCAAGACAGTTCACGTCATCTCCGCCCATGCGGAAGGCGAGGTGGGTGATGTGATCGTGGGCGGCGTCAGGCCGCCGCCGGGCGAGACGATCTGGGAACAGAGCCGTTTCATCGCCCGCGATGAGACCCTGCGCAATTTCGTGCTCAACGAGCCGCGCGGTGGCGTGTTCCGCCACGTCAATCTTCTGGTACCGCCAAAACATCCTGACGCGGATGCCGCCTTCATCATCATGGAGCCGGAAGATACCCCGCCCATGTCGGGCTCCAACTCCATCTGCGTTTCCACCGTGCTTCTGGATGGCGGTATCGTGCCAATGCAGGAGCCGGAAACCCATATGCTGCTTGAAGCGCCGGGCGGGCTTGTGAAGGTGCGTGCCGAATGCCGCAATGGCAAGGCCGAACGCATTTTCGTGCAGAACCTGCCGAGCTTTGCCGCGAACCTCGATGTAGAACTCGAGGTCGAGGGTCTCGGTACGTTGAAGGTGGATACGGCCTATGGCGGCGACAGTTTCGTCATCGTCGACGCCGAGGCGATGGGCTTCAGCCTGAAGCCGGATGAAGCGCACGAGATTGCCCGTCTCGGCGTGCGCATCACCAATGCGGCCAACAAGGCTCTGGGTTTCGAGCATCCCGAAAACCCGGATTGGCGTCATTTTTCCTTCTGCCTGTTTGCGGGCAAGGTAGAGCGCACCGCTGAGGGCCTGCGGGCAGGTGCCGCCGTTGCCATCCAGCCGGGCAAGGTGGATCGCTCACCGACCGGTACGGCGCTTTCGGCCCGCATGGCGGTGCTGCATGCACGCGGTGAGATGAAAGAAGGCCAGACGCTGACGGCCGTGTCGCTCATCGGCTCCACCTTTACCGGTCGCATTCTGGGAACGACAACGGTGGGCGACCGCCCGGCCATCCTGCCGGAAATTTCCGGCCGCGGCTGGATCACCGGCATTCACCAGCACATGCTTGATCCTTCCGATCCGTGGCCGGAAGGATATCGTCTGACGGACACTTGGGGCGCTCGATAAGGACGATACACCGTACTTCCCTCATCCCTGTGACCAGCACAGGGATGAGGGAGGGAACTCCTCACCCGCCCACCCGCTTCGTCGTCTCGCGCACGATCAACTCGAACCCGACATCCACCCGCGCGCCTTCGGGAACGGCAGCGCCTTTTTCCGCTTCCAATATGGAAAGCAGCAATTCGCCCGCTTTTCGGCCGATCATCTGGGCGTCTACACGGATCGTTGAAATCGCTGGATAACATTGCCGACCGATGTCGAAATCGCCGAAGCCGAGGATGGAAATCTGTTCGGGCACATGAATGCCGCGACGATGACACTCCATCAGTGCGCCGACGGCGGAAATATCGGAGACCGCGAAAATGCCTTCGACATCCGGCGCCTTCGCCAGCAACGAGCCGAGCGTTTTGGCCCCATGGTCGTAGGAGACTGGGGCGCTGCCCTCGCGGATGATGAGGTCGTCGGCAATCCCGGCTTCGCGAAGTGCAGCACCAAAACCGAGCAGACGGCTTTCGCCGCGCCAGTCCTTTACATCGCCATCCGCACGCGATCCCAGTGCGCCAATTCTCTTAAATCCAAGCGATATTAAATATTTGGCGGCGTTTCTTCCCACTTCGTAGTTGGAAAAGCCGACCGCATGGTCGATGGGATGTTCGGGAACGTCCCAGATTTCGACAATCGGGATGCCGGCGCGCATCAAAACTTCGCTCGCCATCTTGGTATGCACCGTTCCGGCAACGACTATGGCGTCTGGCCGGCGCTCCATCATGGTGCGGATGACGCGCTCCTCCTCTTGCAGATCGTACATGGTATAGCCGATCAGCAGTTGATAGTCGGCGGCGCGTAGCGCGTTGGCGAGCCCCTGTGCGCTGTCGGCGAAGTTGGAGTTGGTGAGCGTCGGCAGGATGGCGGTGATGAAATTGGTGCGCCGGGAAGACAGCGAACCGGCGATCCGGTCAGGCACATAGCCCAGCTTCTCGATGGCCTTCATCACCTTCTGGCGCGTGTCCTCAGACACCAGCGCCGGATCGGCCAGCACCCGCGAAACGGTCATCTTGGAGACGCCCGCGAGTTTCGAGACGTCGCTCATGGTTGCTTTTTTTGACGTGACTAACGCTGCGGCCAAGGGCGTGCGCTCCACCAAAGCATGTCTCCCTGAATTAGAACCGGTTCAGGACAAGACATACACGAAGATATCAAGGGAAAGCACGCCGCATGATTGCAGATCGGTGCGGCGTGCACCGGATTTATGCGATGCGACGGTAGACGAGGTGATAGAAACGCCCGTCGCACATGCTCATCATCTCGTCCGTCAGCACCCGGCCTTCCAGTCTAACAGGCGAAACCAGCGCTTCTTCCACAGCCTCAATCGACGGATAGTCGATTTCCTGCACCATAATGATGGCCGCCGCGTCCGGGTCCGTACGCTCGGTGCGCATGACGCGCACGGCCTGCGCGTTCGGCATGCGTTTCCAGACCGGCAGAAGCTTTTCCTCGACAATGCGGAAAAACTCCTCCTCCCGACCGGCGTGGATCTTGCCTTCAAAAATTGCCGAGCGTGTATACATGGTTCCCTCCCGAATGAATGCCCGATGCAACAGTTCTGTAGATCGGACTTGCAATGATACCGATAACATGCATTATTGATCCTGCCAAGAACGCGAAATGGTGTCGACCAGAGGAAAATCGATAACCAGCCAAAATCATTGAATTTCATAGGGAATTCTAACAGTTTTGGATCTTCGCGTATTCTTGGGAGGAGTTTTTTGCAAATCGGGTTGAAATGTTATCGAGAACATTTTTCGGTTTGCGCAAAGGCCGCTGTTCCCGTGCGGACGGCAAATAAAGGGTTGGAGGAGAAACCATGAGCATTTCCAGATTTTTGAAGAACATGACCGTCGCAGTCGGTGTTGCCGCAGCAACGCTAGCCGCCACCACCTCGGCCCATGCCGTCTCGCTCAGCGAGATCACCGCGCGCGGCAAGGTCAAAATCGGCGTTCTCACCGGCGCGCCGCCGATGGGTATGGTGGACGAGAAGGGCAATCCTTCCGGATACGACGTTGATGTCGCCAATCTGATCGGCTCTTACCTGTCGCTGCCGGTCGAGCTGGTGCCGCTGACGCCGCCGGCCCGCATTCCGGCGCTCCAGACCGGCAAGGTCGATTTCCTTGTCGCGACGCTCGCCCCGACCGGTGAACGCGCCAAGACCGTCATGTTCACGCAGCCCTACAGCGCCTTCAACATGGACATCATCTCCGGCAAGGACCAGAAATTCGAAAATCTCGACAGCCTCAAGGGCAAGCGCGTTTCGGTCAATCGCGGTTCCTCGCAGGAAACCGCGCTGCGCAAGGCCAATGTCGAAGGTCTCGAAATCGTCGTCTACGAAGACGATTCCACCAGCGCCCAGGCTCTGCTTGCCGGTCAGGTGGATGCCGTCGCCCTGCCGTCCACGGTGGGTGAGGCGATCATCAAGCAGCGTCCGGAAGCCGGTCTGCAGGTCGGTTTCACCTTCTTCCAGCAGGGCAATTCCATGGCGACGAAGATTGAGGATTTCGAGCTGCGTCAGTGGCTGAACACCTCCATCTATCTCATGAAGATGTCGGGCGATCTCGACCGCATCTCGGTGAAGTGGACCGGCCGTCCGCTGCCGCAACTGCCAAGCTTCTGATTGAGCCATTCAACGCGCCCGCCGGGAGAAATTCCGGCGGGCCGGGAAATGTCCACGGAGTGACGCATGTCCTATACATTTCAATTCGGCGCACTTGCCCAATATCAGAACGAATTGTTGAGCGGCATATGGCTGACGATCAAGCTATCGGTCCTCTCCATCGTGCTCGGTTGCGCTTTCGGCATTCTTTTAGCCTCGCTGCGTTCCATCAATGGCGGCATCGTCCGCATTATCGTGGACGGCTATGTTGAGGTGATCCGCAACACGCCATTTCTGGTGCAGCTTTTCATCGTCTATTTCGGTCTGCCGGGGCTCGGCTTTCGCGTTGGAGCCGATACGGCAGCGCTGATCGGCATGACTATCAATCTTGCCGCCTATTCCACGGAAATCATCCGCGCCGGCATCGAGGCGGTCCACAAGTCGCAGATCGAGGCGGGCGAGGCTCTGGGCTTCACCAAATATCAGATCTATCGTCACGTCATCATCGTGCCTGCCATCGCCAAGGTCTATCCTTCGCTGTGCAGCCAGTTCGTGCTGATGATGCTGGCATCGAGCATATGTTCGGCCATCTCCACCCATGAGCTTGCGGCCGCCGCTGCCTTCGTGGAATCGCAGACCTATCGCTCCTTCGAGGTCTATATCGTCGTCACGCTCATCTATCTTGCGCTGGCGCTCAGCCTGCGGCTCATCCTTGCCCTTGTCGGCATGTGGCTGTTCGGCCGCCGCGTGGCGCGCAAGACGATGACCGCCTTGCCGGAGGTGCAGTCATGACACTCAGAACTTTCGGCTGGAACGAGTTCGGCTTCCTGCTCACCGCCCTGCAATGGACCGTGCTTCTGACGATCATTGCGCTCATCGGCGGCGGCCTCGTCGGTTTCTTCGTGGCGCTTGCCCGCACCTCGGATCTGAAGGCGCTGCGTATCGCTGCCGGCACCTATATCCAGGTCATCCAGGGCATTCCGGTGCTGATGATCCTGTTCCTGTCCTATTACGGCCTAAGCCTTGCCGGACTTGAACTGCCACCGCTGATTGCTGCCGGCGCATCGATGACGATCTATACGTCGGGTTATCTCGCCGAAATCTGGCGCGGGTGCATCCAGGCGGTGCCGAAGCAGCAATGGGAAGCGTCGGAGTCGCTGGCTCTCACCCGCGCCCAGCAATATCGCTACGTCATCCTGCCGCAGGCGATCCGCATTTCCCTGCCGCCGACCGTCGGTTTTGCCGTTCAGGTCGTCAAGAATACGTCCATCGCATCGATCATCGGTTTCGTCGAACTGGCGAGAGCGGGGCAGCTTATCAACAATGCCACGTTCCAGCCGTTTCGCGTCTTCGTCGCGGTGGCCGTGCTTTATTTCATCGTCTGCTACCCGTTGTCCCAGCTGTCTCGTTGGCTGGAAAGGAGGCTTCATGCCGGAAGTAATCGTTGAAAACGTTCACAAGAGCTTTGGCGCTCTGGAAGTCCTCAAAGGCGTGTCGCTGACGGTCGGCCGTGGTGAAGTTTTCGCCCTCATCGGCCGCTCCGGCTCGGGCAAGAGCACGCTGCTGCGCTGCATGAACGGGTTGGAGAAGATCAATTCGGGCCGCATCGAAATCGCCGGCCATGCGCTGGGCGGAGATGCCACGGCGCTGCGCAAGCTGCGCACCGATGTCGGTATCGTGTTCCAGAGCTACAATCTTTTCCCGCATCTAACGGTCGGCGAAAACATCATGCTCGCTCCGCGTATCGTCAAGGACGTGGCAAAGTCGGAAACGAAGGACATTGCCCGCGAGGTTCTGCAACTCGTCGGCCTGTCGGAGAAATTCGATTCCTATCCCGACCAGCTTTCCGGCGGCCAGCAGCAGCGCGTGGCGATTGCCCGTTCGCTTGCCATGCGGCCGAAGGTGATGCTGTTCGACGAGGTTACCTCTGCACTCGATCCCGAACTGACGGAGGAAGTGCTGACGGTCATGGAAAACCTCGCCAAGGGTGGCATGACCATGATCCTTGTTACCCATGAAATGGCCTTTGCACGCCGTGTGGCGACCGAAACCATCTTCATGCACAAGGGTAAGATCTGGGAACAGGGCCGCTCGGCAGAACTCTTCGCCAATCCGCAAACACCGGAACTCCGGCAATTCGTCAAGGCCGATGTGAAATAGCGCCTGATCCACAAGGACATATCCATGACTACTGAAATCGTACAACTGTGCCCGCTGATCCCGGCACTGGAAGAAGAACTCGCGCAGCGCTTCACTGTTCATCGCCTGTTTGAGGCGGCAGACAAGGCGGCGTTCCTTTCTGAAAAGGGTGCTGCAATCCGCGGCGTCGTCACCGGTGGCCATATCGGCCTGCCGGCGGATATCGGCGCCGCACTCCCCAATCTCGAGATCGTCGCCATCAACGGCGTCGGTTTCGACAAGGTGGATCTGGCGGAAGCCAAGCGACGCGGTTTCCGCGTTTCCAACACACCGGATGTTCTGACGGCGGATGTCGCTGACCTCGCGCTCGGTCTTGTTCTGGCGCAGGCGCGCAAGCTGCCGCAGGCTGACCAGCATGTGCGCACGGGGCAATGGCTGAAGGGTGATATGGGTCTTTCCACCCGTGTGGCCGGCCGCCGCTACGGCATTTTTGGCCTTGGCCGCATCGGTCAGGCGATCGCCAAAAGACTGGAAGGCTTTGATGCGCGCATTTCCTACACCGCCAGAAACCGTCGCGATGTTCCCTATGATTATCACGACAGCATCGAAGCGCTGGCCGCCAATTGCGACGTGTTGATCATCGCCGCCGCCGCCACCGCCGAAACGCGTCATATCGTCAATGCGGATGTGCTGAAGGCTCTCGGTCCCCAGGGTGTGCTCGTCAACGTGGCGCGTGGTTCGCTTGTGGATGAAAAGGCACTGGTCGAGGCGCTTTCGAGTGGCACGATCGGTGGCGCAGCGCTTGACGTCTTTGAGGATGAGCCACGTGTGCCGGAGGCGCTTTTCGCCTTCGAAAACGTCACGCTCGCGCCGCATGTCGGCAGCGGCACGCACCAGACCCGGCGCGCCATGGCCGATCTGGTTCTCGCCAATCTCGACGCGCATTTTGCCGGTAAAGAGCTCCCCACACCTGTCGTGTGATGGATAAGCAATTGACGGTTGCAGTCAAACGCTGCAGCCGTTGCAGCTCATGAGATTGACTACGAATTCCTGCAGCTCACGGTTCAGTGCTATGAAGTATTGAATGGGAAAAGCTTGCTTCACGGCGCAGATGCGCCACGGCTCAATGTCGGTTCAAGGCTGGCATCTTGCAGGAGAGGTTTTGCCTTTGCCGACAATCTGATCGCGCGGTATTTGTCGCGCCATTTCGCTTCAATCTCCCGCCGCCGTTCATATTTATATAATATGTATAATCCTACTATTCTGCTTCCTTATACAGTAACGAGGCGGATAGTTGCGTTCCAAAGGCCCGAAGTCACGCTTGCAGAACCGGCCGCCGCGGACGAAGTCCGATGCGCCGCCATCCGACCGGCATGCGCTGCTTGAAGCGATGATCGATCATGTGCCGGATTTCATCTACGCCAAGGACCTGGAAGGCCGCTTTCTTTTCGCCAACCGTGCCATCGTCACCGAAAACGGCTTCGACACAGTCGAGGAACTGATCGGTCTCACCGATTACGATATTAACGGCGATGCGGCGCAGCGTGCCGGCATTCCAGAGACCGAGGCGCGGGTGATGCGCACGGGAGAGCCGGATCTCGGTTTTGAGGAACGCGCAATGCGCGGCGATATCGACCGCTGGCTGATGATGTCGCGCGTGCCGCTTAAGGACAAGAACGGCGCGATCATCGGTGTGGTTGGTGCATCCAGGGATATTACCCAGAAGAAAGCCTCGGAGCGACTGCTCCAGGCGCAGGCGCATATTCTCGAAATGATTGTTGGGGCGGCGCGTATCGAGGATTTTCTCGAAGAATTCGTGAAGGCCATCGAAAACCTCGCTACGGGTCTTGCCTGCGCTGTTCGCGTGTTCGATGCCGCGGCCGGCGAACCCTCAGTCTATGCCTCACCGGCGCTTTCACAGCATGCGGGGGTGACAGCACTCATCTCCAGCGTCAGCGATCCCGAAAGCCTGACCTATCCCGCCGGTAATGTGGCCTTCAGTTTCGATATTCCCGCCAGCGAAGGCAATGCGCACGGTTTCGTGTGGTGCATGTTGGCGGGCCGCAAACCGGATGCGGGGCTTCTGGAGTTCATCGCCGCCGCCGCGCGCATGGCGGGTCTTGCGATCGATCGCAAACGGGCGGCGGAACATATCGCGTTTCTTGCCGATCACGACATGCTGACACGGCTGCCCAATCGCCGCTTTCTGGATACGAGACTGCCGGAGATACTGGCAGCATCGGCAAAAGCGAAGCGGCATGTCGGCATCGGCTTTCTTGATCTCGATAATTTCAAGCAGATCAACGATACGCTCGGCCACAGCGTTGGCGATGCTTTGTTGTCCAAAACGGCTGAGCGCATCTCGCGCAGTCTCGGTCGAAACGATCTGGTGCTGCGGGTGGGCGGGGATGAGTTCGTCATCATCCTGCATAAGCACAAGGACGATTTCGAAAGCCGCCTGCAACATATCCGGGCTGCGGTCTCGCAGCCGCTGCGCCTTGGCAACTACGATATCAAGGTCACATGCAGCATTGGCATGGCATTTTTCCCGGAGCACGGGGAAACCACGGCGGAAATTGTCGCTGCGGCCGATCTTGCGATGTATGAGGCCAAGCATAGCGGGCGAGATGGCATTGCAACCTTCACGCCGCGCATGGCGGATGATCTGAGAAAGAAGTTCACCCGCATCGAGGAATTGCGCAAGGCGGTGGAAAGGGACGAATTCGTTCTACACTATCAGCCGCAGGTCGACCTTCTGACCGGTCGCATCAGCGGCGTGGAGGCGCTGGTGCGCTGGCAGCACCCGGTGGAAGGTCTGCTCGGCCCCGCGGAATTCATCGGCCTTGCGGAAGAAACCGGCCTGATCGTGGAACTTGGGGAAAGCGTTCTGAAGAAAGCCTGTCTTCAGGCGCAGGCATGGTGCAATGCCGGGCTGCCGCCCGTCAAAATGGCGGTCAATATTTCACCCAGGCAATTTCAGGGCGGCCTTGTGGAGCAGATCAGGTCTGCGCTCACGCAATCCGGCCTTGCACCGTCTCTGTTGGAAATTGAGATCACCGAAACCCTCATCATTCAGGATGTGGAAACATCCGTGCGGATCATGCGCGTCATCAAGGAGATGGGCGTCAGCCTGGCACTGGATGATTTCGGCATTGGTTATTCCTGTCTCGGCATGCTCAAGACCTTCCCCCTGTCGTGCATGAAGATAGATCGGTCGTTCCTCACCCATCTGCCGGAAAAAACCAAGGACAGCGCCATCGTCTCCATCATGATCCAGCTTGCGGGGTCTCTGGGCATCGATGTCATTGCCGAGGGCGTCGAGACCGGCGAGCAGGCAGCGTTTCTGCGCGCTGCCGGCTGCCCCTATGGTCAGGGTTATTACTTCAGCCGCCCGGTGCAGGCGGATGCGATCGAGGCAATGTTGGGGACTATGATGACTTTCCCCGCTGGTCTATCGAACGACAGGCAATAATTCCCACCTCGGTGGCCTGCCTCTAACCGGATTCGCCGGGCGCGAATTGGCGGAAGGCACGTTGCGCTGTCTTTGCCGCATAGTGTCGGGAGGGAGTGCGGCTATATCACCCGTCTTGCGACCCCACGCGGCATTAAAAGCCCGCATCCCCTCATCTTCATCCATGAAACTTGATGCCTTTCCCAAGCGATTGCGGGATTGGGCGCAAGTTTGCTCTAGTATTATAATTCAAAAATATTAGAAATAATTTGCGCTATAACTAAGTAATAAATATCGAAATCACCAAATAAAACATTTATGTATTATATATTAATCTGTTAATTTGTTGTAATTTTACTACGTGATTTGAATGTATTCTATAAGTGTATTTGTATTCTTTAGATTTGAATTGCGAGTCTCCCGTAATTTCTGCCATTTGCTGAATCAGCGCAGAGAAGCGGGCGGCAGGGAAAAGACCAGCCCTCGGTTTTGCGCATTCGTTGAAAAATTTTTGACTGGAGATTAAAAATGAACATCAAGAGCCTCCTCATCGGCTCCGCTGCCGCTCTCGCAGCAGTATCCGGCGCACAGGCCGCTGACGCTATCGTCGCTGCCGAACCCGAGCCCATGGAATATGTTCGCGTCTGCGACGCCTTCGGCACCGGCTTCTTCTACATCCCCGGCACCGAAACCTGCCTGAAGTTCCAGGGCTACGTTCGCTTCCAGACCGACTTCGGCCGTGACAAGGCTGGCAAGTCTGATTGGGACGCATTCACGCGCGCCCAGTTCGAAGTTGACACCCGTACCGACACTGAACTCGGCGCTCTGCGTGGCTTCATCGGCCTGCGTGGTGATGCTGATACCGGTTCTGCCGCTGCTTCCACCACTTCTGGTTCCAGCGACAAGGGATCCGCAGTTTTCGTTCATCAGGCCTTTATCGAAATCGCCGGCCTGAAGGTCGGTAAGTTCCTGAGCTGGTGGGATGATGGTCTCTCCGGTGAAACGGACGATGTGGCGACCAACGCTTTGTTCAATTCCGTTCGTTACAGCTATGAAGCGGGTTCTTTCTGGGCTGGTGTCTCGGTTGACGAACTCGAAGGTATCGCGGTCGGCACGTTCAACAAGAACAACAACACAAGTAACAATGTCGGCGTCGTTGTTGGCGCTGGCACGAAGATCGATAGCGTCTCTCTTCAGCTCATCGGTGGTTATGACACTGACCGCGAAAACGGCTCTGTTCGCCTGATCGCAACAGCTGGTGTTGGTCCTGGCACGTTTGGCCTGTCTGGTGTTTGGGCTTCCGGCGCAAACGCTTACTACAATGCTTCCGAGTGGGCTGTTGCTGCCGAATACGCCATCAACGCAACCGACAAGCTGAAGATCACCCCCGGCTTCCAGTACTACAGTGGCTACGGCCTCGTCTCGTTCGACAAATTCTCGAACAACGACGCCTGGAAGGCTGGCCTGACGGTTGACTACAAGATCACGGACGGCCTCTCGGCAAAGGTTGCTGCAAACTACCTCGACGTCGACACCAAGCCTGAAGCCTGGACCGGTTTCGTTCGCCTGCAGCGCGCATTCTAATAGCCATAAGAAAAAAGCCTAAACCGGATTAGATGACTCAGATCCACCCCGCTCTTGAGCGGGTGAGTGCTAGCTCCAGTCAAAGTTCCTGACATGATGTTAGGTTTGCTCCCCGGACCCCTCCAGGCCGGGGAGATTTTGTTTTGAGGAAAGTTCCGGCAGATTTTTGTCAACAATGTCGTTGCGGGCATTTGCGGGCGGGTCGCTGGGTTGGCAGGTTGCCGGTCCTGGAGATCAGGTTGCGCTATCGCTCGCCAGGCATTGGTACCGGCGGCTGGGGAGGGTGCACTGGCTCTTCGAAGGTTCGCAGCAAACGGCCCCAGCCCGGATCATGCATATGCGCTTCAAGACCCGCGCGGGCGGCAAGCGCCAGTGCCTCTTCCTGTCCAAAGGAGAGAGCCGCATCGACGTCAGTCGTCAGAACAAGGCCGTTTTCCATCAGCATCTTGCCATCGACGAAAACGGTATCGACGTCGCTTCCCAGAACCTGATGCACGAGACGGTGCACCGGCATCCACATCGGCATCAGATGTGGCTTGCGCATGTCGATGACGACGACATCGGCCTTTTTGCCAATTTCGAGCGAGCCGATTTCATCTTCCATGCCGATGGCGTGGGCGGCGTCGATGGTAATCATTTCGAATATCTTGCCCGGCGGCAAAAGGTAGCGATCGTGATTGTGCAGCAGGTGCTGCGTGAATTGCGCCAGACGGGCGGTCTGGAGCATATCGAAGTGACGGCTGGGTGCCGCGCCGTCGGTGGTGATGGCTACTCGAATCCCCTTGGACATCATTTCCATGATCGGCGTTGAGCGGCCCGGCGGGGCGTGGGTCACGCGCGTGCCGGTTTCCGCCAGAATGTCGATTTCTTCATGCGAGATGCCCCAGCAGTGCTGGAGGTGGATATCCGGGCCGAGAAGCGCATTTTCCTTATCCTGAAACGCCATGCGGATTTGTCCCGCAAATGCATCCGAATGTAGCCTGACGCCCATTTTCCGGGCTGTCTCGCGTATTCGGCGTGCCTGCATGCGGTCGTTTTCCGTCAGTTTCACCGCCTGGTCGGGGCTTGAAGCGTTGGAGGGTTCCACCGAGGGAACGATGGTAAAGGGTGTCAGAAAAACACTGATGCGTCCGTCTGCCGTTCCGTTCAGGGCGTCGATCGTGGCTTCGCTGCCCTCAATCATTTCCTCGAAGCTTACATTTCGGCGCTCCGGAGAGCCGCTTTCCCATCGGGTCACCGGGTGCGGCCAGGGCAGGCCGGAAGGTCCAACGCAGATGATTTCACGAAGCCCGATTTCGTCATAAGCGCGGGCGTGGTTGATGGCAAAGACGGGGTCGTCGGCGCGTGGCATCGAGGTGATGATGCTGGTACCGGTCGTCACGCCGGCGCGAAGCCGCTCGATGCCGGAGACCAGGCCGTCCGCATACCAGTAATCGCGTGTGACGTAGTGATAGTAGGTCGGCGTAACGACCTTCATCCACATGGCGTTGGTGTCGGCCGCAATGCTGCGGATCAGCGCGTGCCCTGCATGGCCATGGGCGTCAATGAGGCCGGGAATGATGAGTTTTCCCCGGCAATCTATGATCTGCTTGTCGGTGTGACGTGGCGCCAGCTGCGCTGCTGTACCGATGTCGACAATACGGTCGCCCTGAATGGCAAGGCCACAATCCTCGATGATGCGTCTTTCATGATCCACCGTCACCATCGTGCCGTGCAGCAGCAGAAAATTCCCCATTTCGTCCTCTCCCTCATTGACGTGCAGCTTGTATCCATAACGCAGTGATTTTGGATACGATAATTGTCAACAATATTATTGACAATACGGCTGTGCGAAACAATACTCCGCCTTGTCCGGCCGGTAGGTCTGCCGGCTATCCAATGATTTATAAAAAGGGGGGATCAAATGTCCCGAATTAGAAGTTTCGTTCTGGCCGCCATGGCCGCCGCCGCCATTGCCGTTCCCGCAAACGCAGAAACCCTGCGTTGGGGCGGTCGCGCGGATCTTTACTCGCTTGATCCGTATTCGGTGCCTTCCACCTCCAACCTCGCCTTTCTCAATCATATCTATGAAGGGTTGGTGCGTTACGGGCCGGACTTCAAGATTGAGCCGGCGCTTGCGACGGAGTGGAAACTTGTTGATGAAAAAACATGGCGTTTCACCCTGCGCAAAGGTGTGAAGTTCCACGACGGTGCTGAGTTTACCGCTGACGATGTCGTTGCATCTTTCACGCGCGCTTCGGATGCCACCTCACCATTGCGCGGCAATATTCCGGTTTTCGCCGGCGTGAAGAAGGTCGATGATTACACCGTCGATCTGAACGTCACCGCGCCCACCTCGCTTTTCCTCAACGACATCACCAATATCTTCATCTTCAACGCCAAGTGGTTGAAAGATAACAACAGCGAAAAGCCGACCGATTTCGCTTCCAAGGTCGATGGCTACACGACGATGCACACCAACGGCACCGGCCCGTTCAAGCTTGAGAGCCGTGTTCCCGATAGCAAGACGGTTCTTGTCGCGAACGATGCCTGGTGGGATCAGAAAAAACACAATCTCGATCGCATCGAATTCGTGCCGATTGCCTCGGCCGCAACCCGCGTTGCAGCTTTGCTCTCCGGCGAAATCGACCTGATCGATTCCGCGCCGATCCAGGATCTGCCGCGTCTGGAATCCTCGCCCAACATCACGGTGAAGAAGCGCACCGAGCTGCGTACGCTGTTCATCGGTTTCAATCGCCGCGAAAAGCTGGAAGACGGCAAGCCTAACCCGTTCAACGATCTTCGCGTTCGCCAGGCATTCGAGGCGTCGATCGATCGTGATCTCATCAACAAGAAGGTCATGCGCGATCTTGCAAGACCGTCCGGCTCGCTTATTGCGCCTGAGATTGCGGGTTACGCCAAGTCGCTTGATACCTACCAGCCTGCCGATCCGGCAAAGGCGCAGAAGCTGCTTGCCGATGCAGGTATGAAGAACCTTGCATTCACCTATACCTGCATGAATGACGAAAGCATCAACGAGGAAGACATCTGCTCCGGCGTTGCCAACATGCTCAAACGCGGCGGTTTCCAGCCGACAATCGACATCGCCCCGCGTTCGGTACAGTCTCCCAAGCGCAATGGTGGCAAGGCCGATGTCTTCAACCTTAGCTGGGCGAACGAGCCCACGCTCGATGCCTTCTCGTTCCTGTCGCAGATCCTCTCGACCCGCAAGGGCGCGATGGGCGTATCCAACTATGGAGGCTGGTCTAACCCCGAGATCGACAAGCTGGTGGATCAGGCAGCACACGAGCAGGACAATACCAAGCGTCTCGCGCTTGAAGAAGCTGCATTGAAAATCGCCAAGGACGAGACGATGCTTGTTCCGCTGCACCAGCAGCCCATCGCCTGGGCCATGCTCGGAAAGGTCAAGAGCGTTGATTTCCGCGCCGACAACAAGCCGCGCCACTGGCTGACGCAGGTCGGCAGGTAATCTGGACTATCAGGGAGGCATTGGGCATTTCGCTGAACGCCTCCCTGAATGCTCCGCTGCCGGTGCAATTGTTGACAATGTTACGGGCGCATGCGGCCCGTACCCCGTCTCTTGCAAAAATGGGCAAACCTGCCTGCCTTTTGGCCACGGGTTTGCATCCGAGAGGTTACAATGCTGGTTTTCATCATCAAGCGTATGGGAAATGCCATTCTGGTCATGCTTTCCGTCGCGCTTATTGCATTTCTCATTTTCAGGCTTGCCGGAGACCCTGTCGAGCTGATGGTGGGGGAGCAGACATCGCAGGAAGATCGCGCCGCCTTGCGTGAGCGTCTTGGTCTTAACGACAGTCTGCCAACGCAATATCTGCGGTTTGTCAAAGATGCCGCCCAGGGCAATTTCGGCGTTTCCTATCGCAACGGCCAGCAGGTGCTGCCGCTGATCGCGGAGCGGTTTCCAGCCACGCTGGAACTGGTTCTGGTGGCCACGATCATATCGCTTGTCGTCGGCCTGCCGCTTGGGGTGCTGACGGCGATCAGGCGCGGAAAGTGGTATACGGAGGGCCTGCAATTCCTGTCGATTGTCGGCGTCTCGCTGCCAAGCTTCGTTGTCGGCATTCTGCTTATTCTCGTCTTTTCGGTCAGCCTCGGCTGGGCGCCGGCCTTTGGGCGCGGTGATGTCGTGCAGCTCGGCTGGTGGTCCACCGGCCTGCTCACCTCATCGGGGCGTGCCGCACTCATTCTGCCTGCCATCGCGCTCTCGCTTTACCAGATCACGCTCGTCATGCGTCTGGTCCGCGCTGAAATGCTGGAGGTGCTGCGGTCCGACTTCGTGAAGTTCGCCCGTGCACGAGGCATTCCCCGCTGGCGCATATATTTCCGCCATGCGCTGCGCAACTGTCTTATGCCTGTTGTGACGCTGACGACGATGAATGTCGGTTCGCTCATCGCTTTTGCGCTCATCACCGAGACGGTGTTTCAGTGGCCGGGCATGGGCATGCTGTTCATACAGGCGGTGACGTTTCTCGATATCCCCGTCATGGCGGCCTATCTCTGCATCATTTCCTTCATCTTCGTTGTCCTCAACACGTTCGTCGACATTGCCTATGCGGTGATCGATCCGCGTCTGCGCACTGCGCGCTAACCGAAGGGAGCCGGTTTCATGGCCACAGACCTTCCGCAAACGGCAAAACCTGCCCGCCCGTCGCTCATCAAGCGCATACGCAACAGCGATCTCTACTGGTCGTTCAGCCACAGCAGATCGGCCAAGATCAGCGCGCTGATCCTTGCAGTCCTCATCCTCGCCGCCGTTTTCGCGCCCCTGATCGCACCGCAGAACCCTTATGACGGCGCGTCGCTCGACATGTGGAAGGCCGAACTGCCGCCGGTGTGGCAGGAGGGCGGCGAATGGCCCTATCTGCTCGGCACGGATACGCAAGGGCGCGACATGCTCTCCGCTATCCTCTACGGCACGCGCATATCGATAGTCATCGGTGTTGCCTCGGTGGCGCTGTCCTTGGTCATCGGCATGACTGCCGGGCTTGTCGCCGGTTACTTCGGCGGTTTTGCCGATAATCTCCTGATGCGCATCGGCGATATCACGCTTTCCATTCCGACAATTCTGGTGGCAATTCTCGTCTCCACGGTCGTCAGACAGATGCTTCCGGACAATCTTCGCGAGGTCGGCGCATCTGCCGTGCTCATTCTCGCCATCGCGCTTTCCGCCTGGGTGCAATATGCGCGCACCGTGCGTGCCCAGGCGATTGTCGAAACCGGCAAGGACTATGTGCAGGCGGCGAAGCTGATCGGCGTTCCCGCGCGCCGCATCATGGCAAACCATATTCTGCCCAATACGCTGACGCCGATCATGGTTGCCGCCACGCTCAACTTCGGCATGGCGATCCTGACCGAAGCGACGTTGTCGTTCCTCGGCATCGGCATGCCACCCAGCCAGCCGTCGCTCGGAACGCTGATCCGCATCGGCAACCAGTTCCTGTTTTCCGGTTCCTGGTGGATCGTGTTGTTTCCCGTTTTCCAGCTCTGCCTGCTCGTCGTCACCGTCAACCTTCTGGGTGACTGGCTGCGCGATGCGCTCAATCCGAAACTGAGGTGAGTTCCATGTACGATCTTCTGCTCCGCAACGTCAGGCCCATGGCGGGCGACACCTGCGATATTCTGGTAAGACAGGGAAAGATTGCCGGTTTTGGAAAATTCGAAGCCGAACCCGGCATGGCGGTCGAGGATGGCAACGGCGCAATCGTCGCGCCCGGTCTCATCGATGCACACACCCATCTCGACAAGACGACATGGGGCATGCCCTGGCATGAGAACAACCGTGCCGCCATCCTGCGCGGACGGATCGATTTCGAGCGCGAGAACCGCACCCAGATCGGTATCGATCCGCACCGCCAGTCCATGCGCCACGCCATCGGCCTTGCTGCAAACGGCGGCACGCATATCCGCAGCCATGTGGATATCGATCCGACCCACGGCCTGAAGCTTGTTGAAGGCATATGGGAAACACGTGAGAAGCTGAAAGGCATCATCGACATAGAGGTCGTTGCCTTCCCGCAGTCCGGCGTCATGGTCATGCCCGGCACGGTGGAGCTGCTGGACGAGGCCTTGAAACAGGGTTGCGAAGTCCTTGGCGGCATCGATCCCTGCGGCATCGATCGCGATCCCAAAGGTCAGCTCGATATCCTCTTTCAACTCGCGGTCAGGCACGGCGTGCCGATCGACATTCATCTGCATGAGGCTGCCGATCTCGGCGCCTTCACGATGGAGCTGATCTTCGAGCGTATTCGTGCCAATGGCATGGAAGGCAAGGTCGCAATCAGCCACGCCTTTGCGCTGGGCATGAATGATTACATCAGGGTCGGCAAGCTGATCGATGAAATCGCCCGGCTCGATGTGGCGATCCTGACGACGGGCGCGCCCTCGGCAACCGTGCCGTCGATCATGCGGTTGAAGGAAGCCGGCGTTCGCGTTGGCGGCGGTTGTGATGGCATTCGCGATACCTGGGGACCTTGGGGCCAGCCGGATATGCTCGACCGGGCCAAGATCATCGGCATGAAGAACGGCTTGCGCTCGGATATCGAGCTTGCGCATGTCCTGCATGTCGTCTCGCAGGGCGGTGCCGATGTCATGGGCCTCAAGGATTACGGTCTTGAGGTTGGCTGCTCCGCCGATTTCACGCTGCTGACCGGCGAAACATTGGCCCATGCCGTTGTCGATGTCGCGCCGCGGCCCATGGTCGTAAAGGGCGGACGCGTGACCGCCAGAGGCGGCAAGGCGGTGGTGGAGGCGCCATGATGAGCAATCCGCTACAGTCTATCGCTCTCGGTGAACGCCCCTCCGGTCGCACGCTGCTCACCGCAAGCTGGGTGGTCGGTCATAAGGACGGGTCTCACCGGCTGTTGAAAAACGGCGAAGTGGTTTTCGAGAACGGCGAAATCCTTTTTGTCGGCCATGGCTTTCCAGGCGAGGTCGCGCGCCGCGTCGATTTCGGCAATGCTCTGATCAGCCCCGGCCTGATCGACCTCGATGCGCTTTCCGATTTCGATACGACTATTTTGGGGATCGACAATCATCCCGGCTGGGCGAAGGGCCGTGTCTGGCCGCGCTCTTATGTCGAGGCCGGTCCTTACGAGATGTATTCCGAGGAGGAGCTTGCCTTCCAGAAACGTTTCGCCTTTGGCCAGCTTCTCCTCAACGGCATCACCACGGCGGCACCCATTGCCTCGCTGTTTTATCGTGAATGGGGAGAAACGGTCGCTGAATTCGAGGCTGCGGCCGATGCTGCCGGCGAACTTGGTCTCCGGGTCTATCTCAGCCCCGCCTTCCGCTCCGGCGGCATGGTGCTGGAAGAGCCGGGACGCATGGTGCCCGTGTTCGATGAGGAGCGCGGTCTTCAGGGGCTGAAGGAAGCAGTGTCGTTCATCGAACGGCAGACCGGAAGACACGGCGACCTCGTCCGCGGCCTTCTGGCACCTGATAGGGTTGAAACATCGACGCTCACCCTGCTGGAAAGAACCGATGCGGCCGCCCGTGATCTCGGCTGCAAATTCCGGCTGCATATGGCGCAGGGCACCATGGAAGTTGACACGGTTCGCAAGCTGCATAGCTCAACCGCGCCGGTATGGCTCGCAAAAGCAGGCCTGCTGAGCGACCGCCTTATCGCGCCGCATGCCACCAATGCGACGCAGGAAGATCTGGCGCTCTATGCGGAAAACGGCGTGTCGATCGTCCACTGTCCGCTGGTGTCGGCCAGAAGCGGCAGTACGCTGTCGTCCTTCTCCGCGTGCCGCCAGCTTGGAATAAACATTGCGATGGGCACCGATACGGCGCCCGCCGACATGCTGATGAACCTGCTTGTCGGTCTCATAACCTGCCGCATCAATGACGGTGCTCCAGATAAGGTCCGCTCAGCCGATCTGTTCGACGCCGCCACACTCGGCGGCGCTCGGGCGCTGGGTCGCTCCGATCTCGGACATCTTTCCAAGGGTGCGCGCGCCGATATCGCGGTCTTCGATCTGGATGACACGGTCATGGCGCCGAGCCTCGATCCGATCACAACAATTGTCACCGGCGGTTCAGGCAAAATCACGCGCGCCGTGTTTGTCGATGGTCGTCTCTCCATGCGGGAAAGACAGGTCGCGAACATCGACATGGCGAGCGCCCGCATTCAGGCGCAGGCACAGTTCGATGGGCTGATCGCGAAATATCCGGAGCGAAGCTGGGCCAATCCGCCCGTTTCGGAAATCTTCCCCCCGAGCTACCCGGTGGAGGTGAATACCAATGGATGACATGAACCAGTCGGTTATCGATGTCCGCAATTTGAAAGTCGAGTTCCCTGGCCGCCGGGGAACGGTGACGGCACTTTCGGATATCAGCCTTTCCATCCGCCCTGGCGAAATCCTCGGTGTGGTCGGGGAGTCCGGTGCCGGAAAATCCATGACCGGCCTTGCGATACAGGGCCTGCTCGAAAAACCGGGTCGCATCGCGGATGGCGAAATATGGCTTGGGTCGCGTCGTATCGATCAACTCGATGACAGGGCGATGGAAAGCATCCGTGGCCGGGAAATCGGCGCGATTTTTCAGGATCCGCTCACCTCGCTCAATCCGCTGTTCACGGTTGGCGCGCAGCTTGTGGAGACAATCCGCCAACATCTGCCGCTTTCGAAAAGGGATGCAAAGGCACGCGCAGTCCAGCTTTTGCGTGATGTCGGTATTCCATCTCCGGAAGAGCGCGTCGATCACCATCCGCATCAATTCTCCGGTGGTATGCGCCAGCGCGTCGTCATAGCGCTCGCACTTGCGGCGTCGCCGAAACTGATCATCGCCGATGAACCGACGACGGCGCTTGACGTGTCGATCCAGGCGCAGATCATCTCGCTGCTGCGCAAGCTCTGCAAGGAAAAGCAGACGGCTGTCATGCTGGTCACCCATGATATGGGCGTCATCGCCGAGGCAGCCGATCGCGTTGCCGTGCTTTATGCTGGCAGGTTGATAGAGGTGGGGCCGGTCGAACAGGTTCTCCATGCGCCGAGGCACCCCTATACGCAGGGCCTGATGGCCTCCATTCCTTCGCTCGGCGCGCGAGTGGAACGGCTCAACCAGATCGACGGTGCCATGCCGCGTCTCGACGCCATCCCGCCCGGATGCGCCTTCAATCCGCGCTGCGGGTTCTCAGGACCGCGCTGTCTTCGCGAGCGGCCGGAACTGGAAGCGGTGGGTGATGGCGCCAGCGCTTGCTGGATGAATGCAGGAGGTACAGCATGAACACGCCGGTTCAAAGAACACCCGCATTGACGGTCAAGGGCCTCACCAAGACCTTCGATGTCTCTGCCCCATGGCTCAACCGGATCATTGAGCGCAAGCCCCGGCAATTCGTCCAGGCCGTAAACGACATCGATTTTACGGTTCCGGCGGGCGGCTGTCTCAGCATCGTAGGGGAAAGCGGCTGCGGCAAGTCCACGGTTGCCCGTCTGGTGACCGGGCTGTTCCGGCCAAGCGCGGGTGATTTCCACTTCGCCAAGGGTCGCAAGGATACACCGCTTTCGGCGCAGATGATCTTTCAGGATCCCTATGCCTCGCTCAATCCGCGCTGGCGGGTGAAGAATATCATTGCCGAACCCATCCGCGAACTGAAACTTCGTGCGACCCGGGCCCAGACCATGGAACGGGTGGAGGAACTGTTGCTGACGGTTGGTCTGTCTGCTTCGGACGGCGAAAAGTTTCCGCATGAATTTTCAGGCGGCCAGCGTCAGCGCATCTCCATTGCCCGCGCTTTGGCAAGTGAGCCCGAGTTTCTGGTCTGTGACGAGCCTACATCGGCACTCGATGTATCGGTGCAGGCGCAGGTGCTGAACCTGATGCGACGCCTCCAGGACGAGTTGGGGCTGACCTATCTGTTCATCAGTCATGACATGAGCGTGGTTCGCCACATGTCGGATCGCATCGCGGTCATGTATCTTGGCCGCATCGTGGAGGAGGGCGACACGGAGGAGCTGTTCGCCCGCCCGCGTCACCCCTATACCCAGCTTCTGCTGCAGACCATTCCCAATATCGACGCGCCGCGCCGTGACCGGGAACTGGTTGCCGGTGAAGTTCCAAGCCCGCTCAAACCGCCATCGGGATGCACGTTTCATCCGCGTTGCCCGCTTGCAACGGCGCGCTGTTCGGCGGAGGTGCCAAAGGTGCGCACGCTTGTCGGCGGCACACGTGTCGCCTGCCATCTGGTGTCGGACGAAGAAGAGCTGGTTGTGAAGGAAAGAGAACTCGTCTGACCGTCGGGTCAGGCGAGTGCGGCGCGCAGATCGTGGGAAAGGTCGCGGATTTCGCTGAGATCGAGTTCCGCTTCCACGTGTTCCAGATGGTGGGTCATCAGATGCGTGGCTTTCGCCGGGTCGTTATTGGCAATCGCATCGACGATTTCCGCATGCTCGTCCGGTCCGCAATTGAAGCGGTCGGTGTTGCGGTAAACGGCGGTGATGAGAGAGGAACGCGAAATGAGGTCGCGCATGGTGGTGAACAGGAAATCGGAACCGGCCGTTTCCGCAAGCAGCAGATGGAACCCGCCGGAGAGCTTGATGATATCTGTGGTGATGTTGTGAGCATTGGCCACGCGCTCCTTGGCGACATGGTCGCGAAGCCGTTTCAGATCGGCCTTGGTGGCCGATTTGCACAGACGTTCAACGACACATTGCTCCACGGTGCGACGCACGAAAAACACGTCTCTGGCTTCTTCGACCGATGGTTTCGAAACGAAGGCGCCGCGATTGGGAACGATGGTGACGAGACCGTCGCGCTCCAGAACGGACAGGGCCTGACGGATACGTGCACGGCTGACACTGAAAATTGTCGCCAGTTGTTCTTCCTTCAGCTGCACGCCGGGACGCAGCCGCCGCTCAGCGATGGATAGCCAGACTTTCTCGACAATTTGCTGTGTGGACTGGCCGTTCTGCTCGGTCATTTTGTTCGCTCTCCATTAGGGTTAGAAAAGCGTGATGCCGCCGAAAAAGTCAACTGTTTCAACAGGGTTTTGGTTGCACAATTGTCAACAATATGAAACAATATTGTATACTATAAACGGGACAGTGTCATGGAATTCGACTTCACCACGCTTGAGCCACAGAGCCGCTATCGGTTGCTGACGAATTTTATTGGTCCACGGCCGATAGCGCTTGTCACGACCCGCTCGGAAGCGGGCCACAACAATGCAGCGCCGATGAGCTTTTTCAACGTCTTTTCCCATGATCCGCCCATCGTTGTTCTCGGAATCCAGCCGCGTCTGAATGGCGAGGAGAAGGACACGATGGCCAATATTCGCCGCACCGGCGAGTTTGTCGTCAACATGGTCGATATGACTATATCCGAACATATGCTTGTCTGCGGCCTCGGTTTCGACAGCGAGGTCGATGAACTTTCCATGGCGCAGCTGACGCCGGCGCCCTGCAACAAGATCGATGCAAGCTTTGCAGCGGAATCGCCCTGCGCCTTCGAGTGCCGGGTGGAGCGTCTGATCGATTATCCGCGGCGGACGCTGGTGCTGGGGGAAGTCGTGCACATGCATGTCCACAGGGACTGCCTCGACAAGGAGGGGCATTATGTCGATCCGGACCGATACCAGCCGATCGCACGCCTCCATGCCGACAATTACATTACCTCGGATCGCCAGTTCGTCTTGAAGGCGCCCCCCATTACCGACTTCATCAAGCCAGATGGCAAGTGACAGTCCCGAAAGGCTGACCTGAATGCATATTCGTCTGATCAACCCGAACTCAACCGCCTCGATGACGGCGCAGGCGCTCGAGAGCGCCTTGCGCGTCAGGCAGGCGGATACGAAGATTTCCGCTGCAAACCCTGTCGATACGCCGGTCAGTATCGAAGGCGGGGCCGATGAGGCGCTGGCTGTTCCCGGCATGCTGGAGGAAATCCGCAAGGGCGAGCGGCTGGGCGTCGATGCCTATGTGATTGCCTGCTTTGATGATCCGGGCCTGCATGCGGCGCGCGAAGTCGCGCGTGGTCCCGTGATCGGCATCTGCCAGGCCGGCATTCAGGTGGCGATGACGATCAGCCGCCGCTTTTCCATCATCACAACGCTGCCGCGCTCCATCCCCATTATCGAAGATCTCGTCGATAGCTACGGTGCACAGCGGCATTGCCGTAGGGTTCGTGCCATCAATCTGCCGGTGCTGGGTCTTGAAGAGGATCCGCTTGCAGCCGAGGCGATGTTGATCCGCGAAATCGAAGCGGCCAAGAAAGAAGATGCGGCAGAAGCCATCATCCTCGGTTGCGCCGGCATGTCCGCACTGTGCGACAGGCTGCGCGAGGCAACCGGCGTCCCTGTCATCGATGGTGTCACGGCCGCCGTCAAGCTGGCCGAAGCCCTGGTGGGCGCGGGTTACGTGACATCCAAGGTCAATGCCTATGATTATCCGCGGGTGAAGGAAACCAAGCTCGTCGCCTGACCGGGAAACGCGGGTGCGGCAAAGCGCCTCCACGGCGTTTGCGACAAAGCTCGCCTCGCTCTAGTGTCTGCTTTCGCGCCGGTCCGCAGAATGGTCGCGCGGGATGGGAGGCAGGATGATCGACAAGCTGGAGTTTTTCATTGCACTTGCGCGCGCGGAGCATTTCGGGCGGGCCGCGGAGGAGTGCGGCATCTCGCAGCCGACGCTGTCTGCGGCCATCCGGCAACTGGAAGATCAGCTCGGTGTCGTGCTCGTCGTGCGCGCGGCCCGATATCAGGGCCTGACGCCGGAGGGACAGCGGGTGCTCGAATGGGCAAGGCGCATCGTTGCCGATACACGCACGATGCGGGAGGAAATGCGCGCTGCGCGTAAAGGTCTCGCCGGCCATATCCGGCTGGCCGTCATCCCCACCGCTCTCGCCATGGTGCCCAGGCTCACCGAACCCTTTCAGGCGCGTCACCCGGCAGTCACGTTTTCCGTCACCTCCCGCACGTCGTTGCAGGTTCTCAGCCAGATCGAAAATCTCGAAATCGACGCGGGAATCACCTATCTCGACAACGAACCTCTGGGCCGGGTGACGACGGTTCCGCTTTACTCGGAGCGATATCACCTGATTGCGGCTGCAGGCACGCCCCTTGCCGATCAAGAGAGCGTGACCTGGAAGCAGGTTTCGGGTCTTCGGCTTTGCCTATTGACTTCCGACATGCAAAACCGCCGCATTATCAACAAGCACATGGCCGAAGCGGGTGTTGAAGCGAAACCCACGCTCGAGTCCAATTCGATGATTGTACTGTTTTCCCATATCCGAACCGGACAATGGGCTTCAATTATGCCGCGTAACATCGCGGAATCGTTTGTTTTTCCAAAACAGATTCGAATGATCCCGATTGTCGAGCCCGATGCCGAGCATCTTGTCGGCCTCATCGCCACCTATCGTGAACCCCATACGCCACTTGTTTCCGCACTGCTGCATGAGGCGCGATTGCGCGTCGCGGCCTTCGCTTTTGATAGAAATTTCCTATCGACTGACGGAAAGACGATATTGACCTGATCTTGCTCCGCTCGCCATTCTTTCGCCATCAGGCAGCGCGGCGCGCCGGATAAGGATGTGGAGGTCCTCCGGTTCAAACGCCCGCCACCTGTCGGTTTGGGAGGACTGGCTCATGAATATTCGTGCTGTCGCCGCAGATGAGGCGACGCGTGTGCAGGCTATCATTGACGACTGTCTGCATATGGAAGGGCCAATGCTGCCCATCCTGCACAGGGTGCAGGAAGAATTCGGCTATGTGCCTGATAGCGTCAAACAGGTGATCGCCCTGGCCCTCAACGTATCGCGTGCCGAAGTGCATGGTGTTGTGAGCTTCTATCCCGATTTCCGCGACCATCCCGGCGGGCGCCATGTGCTGAAGCTCTGTCGGGCCGAGGCTTGCCAGTCGATGGGCTGCGAGTCTCTTGCCGACACCATCAAGGGGAGACTTGGTCTCGACTGGCACCAGACGGCAAAGGATGGCTCGGTCACACTCGAGCCGGTCTTCTGTCTCGGGCTCTGCGCCCAGGCACCCGCGCTGATGCTGGATGGCGAGGTTCATGCCAGAGTGGATGAGCACTGTCTTGGCGACATTCTGGCGGAGGTGCGTCGATGAGCGTGACCGTTTTCGTGCCTTGCGATTCCGCAGCACTCGCCGTTGGTGCCGACCGCGTTGCCGAAGCAATCCAAGGTGAGGCCGCGGCCCGCAATCTTGACATTCGCCTTGTCCGCAACGGTTCGCGCGGCCTGCTCTGGCTTGAAGTGCTGGTAGAGGTCGACACCCATCATGGCCGCGTTGCTTATGGTCCGGTCAAAGCTTCTGATGTTTCCGGGCTGTTCGATGCGGATTTTCTTGATGGCGGCGATCATGCGCTCTGTCTTGGTCTGACCGAAGAAATCCCTTTCCTGAAGAATCAGACGCGCCTCACTTTCGCTCGCTGCGGCGTGACCGATCCGCTTTCGCTGGAAGACTACCGTGCCAACAAGGGCATGAAGGGGCTGGAGAGAGCCGTCGCACTCACCCCCGCGGAGATCGTCAAACAGGTCACCGATAGCGGCCTTCGCGGACGGGGTGGCGCGGGTTTTCCGACCGGTATCAAGTGGAAAACCGTGGCGGATGCCACCTCCGATCAGAAATACATTGTCTGCAATGCGGATGAGGGCGACAGCGGCACCTTTGCTGACCGCATGATCATGGAAGGTGATCCCTTTGTCCTTATCGAGGGCATGGCCATTGCCGGCCTCGCGGTTGGTGCAACGAAGGGCTACATCTACACCCGCTCCGAATATCCCCATGCCGTTAGGACGATGGAAAAAGCCATCGACATTGCCCGGCGAGAAGGGGTGATCGGCGCGTCTGTGCTGGGTTCGGGTCGCGCGTTCGATCTCGAGGTGCGCATGGGCGCTGGAGCCTATGTATGCGGTGAGGAAACCTCGCTGCTCAACAGTCTCGAAGGCAAGCGCGGCACGGTGCGCGCCAAGCCGCCGCTTCCCGCCCTGCAGGGGCTGTTCGGCAAGCCGACGGTAGTCAACAATGTCATTTCTCTCGCTTCGATCCCTGTGATCATGGATCGCGGCGCGGCGTTCTACCGGGATTTCGGCATTGGTCGTTCGCACGGCACGATCCCGATCCAGCTTGCCGGAAACATCAGACATGGCGGACTTTACGAGACCGCTTTCGGTCTGCCGCTCGGGCAATTGGTCAACGAAATCGGTGGTGGCACCATTACTGGCCGGCCGGTCAAGGCGGTTCAGGTCGGCGGCCCATTGGGCGCTTATTTCCCGGTGTCGCTGTTTGATACGCTGTTCGACTACGAAGCATTTACCGCTGCAGGCGGCCTGATCGGTCATGCCGGCATCGTCGTCTTTGACGACACCGCCGATATGCTGCGCCAGGCGCGTTTTGCCCTGGAATTCTGTGCCGTCGAAAGTTGCGGAAAGTGTACGCCATGCCGGATCGGTTCGACACGCGGTGTCGAGACGGTGGACAAGATTTCCCTTGGAATAGAAGCAGAGCGAAATACGGCGCTGCTTGAGGATCTCTGCGAAACCATGAAGTTCGGTTCGCTCTGCGCGCTAGGCGGTTTCACGCCTTATCCCGTGATGAGCGCGCTCAGGCACTTCCCGCAGGATTTTGCACCCATCCCACGTGTCGAAGCGGCGGAGTAAGACCATGGCCCTTATATCTGAAATCGACTACGGAACACCAAAATCCACCTCGACAGAGATGGTCACGCTAACCATCGACGGCCGCGAGATCACCGTGCCGGCGGGAACGTCCATCATGCGTGCTTCGAGAGAAGCGGGCATCGATGTTCCCAAACTCTGCGCCACCGATATGGTCGATGCCTTCGGTTCCTGTCGCCTCTGTCTCATCGAGGTGGAGGGCCGCAATGGCACCCCCGCCTCCTGCACCACGCCAGTGGCGGCCGGTCTTGTCGTCCACACCCAGACGGAACGCCTGAAGCAGATCCGCAAGGGTGTGATGGAGCTTTATATCTCCGACCACCCGCTCGACTGTCTCACCTGCGCCGCAAATGGCGACTGTGAATTGCAGGATATGGCTGGCGCCGTCGGCCTGCGTGACGTGCGTTACGGCTATGATGGTGACAACCATGTGAAGGCCCGTGCCGGCGATGGCGACCTCAACGCCAACTGGATGCCCAAGGACGAGAGCAACCCGTATTTCACCTACGATCCGTCAAAGTGCATCGTATGTTCCCGCTGCGTGCGCGCCTGTGAGGAAGTGCAGGGAACGTTTGCCCTGACGATCGAAGGGCGCGGCTTTGAAAGCCGTGTTTCGCCCGGCGCGCACGAGGCATTTCTTGATTCCGAATGCGTTTCCTGCGGTGCCTGCGTGCAGGCCTGTCCGACGGCGACGCTGACTGAAAAATCGGTGATCGACATCGGCCAGCCGGAACATTCGCTGGTCACCACCTGCGCTTATTGTGGTGTCGGCTGCTCGTTCAAGGCGGAGATGCGTGGCGAAGAGCTGGTTCGCATGGTGCCGTGGAAGGACGGTCAGGCAAACCGTGGCCATTCCTGCGTCAAGGGTCGCTTTGCTTATGGGTATGCCAGCCACCGCGACCGCATTCTCAACCCGATGGTCCGTGAAAAGATCAGCGACCCGTGGCGCGAAGTGACGTGGGACGAGGCATTTGCCCATGTCGCCTCCGAATTCCAGCGAATTCAGGGCAAGTATGGCCGCGAATCCATCGGCGGCATCACCTCTTCTCGCTGCACCAATGAAGAGACCTTTCTGGTCCAGAAGCTCATCCGTGCCGGTTTCGGCAACAACAATGTCGATACCTGCGCCCGCGTCTGTCATTCGCCGACGGGGTACGGGTTGGGGCAGGCGTTCGGCACCTCTGCCGGAACGCAGAATTTCGATTCCGTCGAACATTCGGATGTTGTCCTCGTCATCGGCGCCAACCCGACGGACGGGCACCCGGTGTTCGGCTCACGCTTGAAGAAGCGGCTGCGCCAGGGCGCCAAGCTGATCGTCATCGATCCGCGCCGCATCGATCTCGTTCGCACGCCGCATGTGGAGGCGTCGTTCCATTTGCCGCTGAAGCCTGGAACGAACGTCGCCGTGCTGACAGCCCTTGCCCATGTCATCGTTACCGAAGGATTGTTCGACGAGGCCTTCATCCGCGAGCGTTGCGACTGGTCGGAATTTGAGGACTGGGCCGCGTTCGTGGCCGAACCGCAGCATGGCCCGGAGGAAACAGAAAACTTTACCGGCGTTCCCGCCGAGGAGCTGCGCGGTGCCGCCAGGCTCTTCGCCAAGGGCGGCAATGGCGCAATCTATTACGGGCTTGGCGTTACCGAACACAGCCAGGGCTCCACGACCGTCATGGCGATTGCCAATCTGGCCATGGCGACCGGCAACATTGGTCGCCCCGGTGTCGGCGTCAATCCGTTGCGCGGCCAGAACAATGTGCAGGGCTCCTGCGACATGGGGTCTTTCCCGCATGAGCTTCCCGGTTATCGTCATATATCCGACGATGCCACCCGGGAAATATTCGAAAAGCTCTGGGGTGTTACCCTCAACAACGAGCCGGGGCTGCGCATCCCCAACATGCTGGATGCAGCCGTCGATGGCAGTTTCAAGGGCATCTACATTCAGGGCGAAGACATCCTCCAGTCGGACCCGGACACCAAGCATGTTTCAGCCGGTCTTGCCGCGATGGAATGTGTTGTCGTGCACGATCTGTTCCTGAACGAGACGGCGAACTACGCGCATGTCTTCCTGCCGGGTTCCACCTTCCTCGAAAAGGATGGCACGTTTACCAATGCTGAACGCCGCATCAATCGTGTGCGCAAGGTCATGTCGCCGAAAAACGGCTATTCGGATTGGGAGGTCACTCAGAAGCTGGCTCAGGCCATGGGGCTGAACTGGAACTATACGCACCCGTCGCAGATCATGGATGAAATCGCCGCGACGACACCGAGCTTTGCCGGCGTTTCCTATGACTATCTGGAGAGCAGAGGCTCGGTGCAGTGGCCGTGTAACGAAAAATTCCCGGAAGGCTCGCCGATCATGCATGTGGACGGGTTCGTGCGCGGCAAGGGCAAGTTCATCCGCACCGAATATGTTGCGACGGACGAGCGTACCGGCCCGCGCTTTCCGCTGCTGCTCACCACCGGCCGCATTCTGTCGCAGTACAATGTCGGCGCGCAGACACGGCGCACCGAAAACGTCGTCTGGCATGAGGAGGATCGTCTCGAAATCCATCCGCATGATGCCGAACAGCGTGGCGTCAAGGATGGTGACTGGATCAAGCTCGCCAGCCGCTCGGGCGATACAACGCTACGGGCGCTAATCACCGATCGCGTTGCGCCGGGGGTGGTCTATACCACCTTCCACCATCCGGGCACGCAGGCAAACGTCATCACCACCGACTACTCCGACTGGGCGACGAACTGTCCGGAATACAAGGTCACTGCAGTTCAGGTCTCGCCCTCGAACGGGCCGACCGAATGGCAGGAAGGATATGACGCGCTCAGCCGCCGTTCGCGGCGGATCGCAGGCAAGCTCGAGGCGGCCGAATAGTCGGGGCCGGGGCAATCCCGGCCTTTTGAAAACGTGAACGTCGTCCGTCAGGCGGCGCGGGGAAAACAGCCATGTTGCTTAATCACACCGACGAAAAACTGGTGAGAATGGCGAACCAGATCGCGACTTTTTTCCTTTCCCAGCCGGAGGATATCCGCGTTGAGGGGGTCGCCACGCACATTAACAAATTCTGGGAACCCCGTATGCGCAAACGGTTTTTCGAGATGTTTGATGCCGGTGCCGGGGAGTTTTTGCCGCTGGTGCTCGCAGCAGCGCTCAAGATCAAGAGGCCCGGGGTGCCCGCCGCCGATGCGGTCGGGCTTGGCAAGGATGCCACGGGAACGCCGGAGGGCAAGGGCGTTGCTGCGGGCGAGTCCTTGTCCGAACCGAGCATTCCCGAAACCACGTAAAGCCAGGCGGTAACACGCCGCAAACAGGTATTGCCGGATGGGGGACATCCGGCGATCTCGGTAACGCCCGGTCGATGCGGCCAATGGGGGCGTATCATGGTTGTCCAGACATTCACGAGGGAGGTAGTGTCGATGGCAGTAGCAGGCGTATCTGCGGGAGGGCCGGCGCAAGCCGGGGTTCTGGACCGCGAACGGATCATAGCAAAACCGGGCTTCAACCGCTGGCTGGTGCCGCCAGCGGCTCTGGCCATTCACTTGTGTATCGGCATGGCCTACGGCTTCAGCGTCTTCTGGCTGCCGCTGTCCAAGGCATTGCCGGCAACGGACCCCAGTTGCTCCAGCCTTACCCTTGTCGGGGCACTGTTCACCACGGAGTGCAACTGGCGTGTGGCCGATCTTGGCTGGATCTATACGCTCTTCTTCGTCTTGCTCGGATGCTCGGCGGCGATCTGGGGCGGTTGGTTGGAAAGGGTCGGGCCGCGCAAGGCCGGCTTCGTTTCCGCCTGCTGCTGGTGCGGCGGCATTCTGGTTGCAGCGCTTGGCGTGATGACGCACCAGCTCTGGCTGATGTGGGTCGGGGCAGGTGTCATCGGCGGCGTTGGTCTTGGCCTCGGTTACATCTCGCCGGTCTCGACATTGATCAAATGGTTTCCGGACCGGCGCGGCATGGCAACCGGCATGGCCATCATGGGCTTCGGCGGCGGTGCTATGATCGGCGCACCGCTTGCCAATCTGCTCATGAATACCTTCAAGACGGATACTTCAGTCGGTGTCTGGCAAACGTTCGTCGTCATGGCATTGATCTATTTCGTCTTCATGATGGCGGGTGCCTTCGGTTACCGCATTCCACCGGCGGGCTGGCGTCCGGAAGGCTGGACGGCCCCGGCGGCCAAAAGTGCCATGATCACCAATCGTCACGTTCATCTGCGTGATGCGCACAAGACGAAGCAGTTCTGGCTCATCTGGGCGGTTCTGTGCCTCAACGTGTCGGCGGGTATCGGCGTGATCGGCATGGCATCGCCAATGTTGCAGGAGATTTTCGCGGGTTCGTTGATCGGTCTGCCCGGCGTTGGTTTTGCGGACCTCAACATCGAGCAGAAAGCATCGATCGCCGCCATCGCGGCCGGGTTCACGGGCCTGCTGTCGCTGTTTAACATCGGTGGCCGCTTCTTCTGGGCTTCCATGTCCGACAAAATCGGCCGCAAGAACACTTACTTCTGCTTCTTCGTGCTTGGCATCATTCTTTATGCGCTGGCCCCGACGCTGGCAACGATGGGTTCCAAGGCGTTCTTCGTTCTTGCCCTCGGCATCATCCTGTCGATGTATGGCGGCGGCTTTGCAACCATTCCCGCCTATCTTGCCGACATCTTCGGCACACAGTTCGTCGGCGCGATCCATGGCCGTCTGCTGACGGCATGGGCAACGGCGGGTATCGCCGGGCCTGTTGTCGTGAATTACATCCGCGAGGCACAGATTGCGGCCGGTGTCGCACCGGGTCCCGCACTCTATACCAGCACCATGTACATCCTGGCGGGGATGCTCGCGATCGGCCTCATCGCCAACGCGTTTGTCCGGCCGTTGCCGGAGAAATGGTTCATGTCGGATGCGGAGGTTGCGACACTTCAGGCCAAGACCGCCGCAGCCAATGCAGGGCCCACCGGTTCCTTCGGTATCGGCAGGGGTGGCTTGGACGCCAAGGCCGCACTCGCCTGGGCAGCCGTCGGCATACCACTTCTCTGGGGCGTGTGGGTCACGGTCAAAAGCAGCCTTGTGCTGTTTGGCTGATTGCAACAAACATCAGATGGTCCGGGCAGCCCTGTGGCTGCCCGGATTTGTTTTCAGGCCTTGATTGACAGGCGGGCATTCTCGAAGGGCAGGCCGTCATCGTCAGTCGACCTGCGCGAGACTTCAAGGAAGCCGTGCGAACGGTAAAACCGCATCGCCTGCTCATTGGCGGTATAGACCTCAAGCGACAATTCACCCTTGAGATCAAGCGCGTGGGCGATGAGCCTGCGCCCGATACCCTTGCCCTGTTGTGCCGGTGCGACGAACAGGCCTCCGATGAAACTGTCGAGCAGGCTGATGAAGCCGACAGGGTTACCGGCCTGCGCCGCGACGAGAGTCTCCGATAACGGCAGATAGGTATCTTCGATCAGTCTTTGCTGCTCGCGCAAACGCTGCGTGCCGATAAAGGGATGTGCCAGCAGCGAGGCATCGAGCCAGATGCGTGACAGGATTTGCGTATCCGCTGCCGCGTCAAAGGGCCGGATGTCGATAGATTTGATATTCATGGAAATTCCGCAGAATTAGACATGCCAAAGGGTCAGCTCCGTTTTCAGAGCCGGCTGAAACCGCGATGAGCGGTCAGATTTTCAACCTCTGCGCATAAATCTCCCTGCTTTCGAAACCTGTATTTACCGCTGCTGTGCAGCAGGGTCAACAAAGGGAAAGGCGGGCTTTCCTCAAGATCCTGCCGGCAGGGTCAGCGAACAGGTAAGTCCGCCATTTTCGCCGCGCTCCAGCCTGATGCTGCCGCCATGAAGCTCGACAAGTTCCTTGACGATGGTAAGACCGAAGCCGTCACCCGGAACGGTCTCGTCCATGCGTCTGCCCGGCTGGAAAGCCTCGGAAATGCGGGCATCCTCGATGCCCTGTCCATCGTCCGAGATCACGATCCAAACGTCGCGTCCGGTCTTTTTCGCGGAAATACAAACCGCGCTTTTGGCCCATTTGAATGCGTTGTCGATGATATTGCCAACGATCTCGTCCAGATCCTCAGGCGTGACCTGCAATAGAAACTCGGGGTCCACATCGACTGTAGCGACAATCCCCCGGTCGGCATGAATACGCGACATGATATCAACGATATCGTCTATCCTCGGTTTGAGGGCGGTCACCGTGGCCGTGCCGCCTGCTGCGGTCTTGCGGGCTCTTGCCAGATGGTGGCGGATGCGCTGGTCGATCCTGTCCACAAGCGCACGCATTTCGCGATCCGGGTCGTTGGTTTCGTTGAGCGCAAGGTAGAGGCTTGTCACAGGGGTTTTCAGACCATGGGCGAGATTTGCAAAGTGCAGACGTGTTTCCGCAAGCCTCTCGCTATTCTGCTCCACGAGACGGTTGATTTCGCCCGAGGCTGGACGCAGTTCCTCGACATCCGCCTCCGGCAACCTGTCGAGTGTGCCTGCCGCAATCGAGGAAATATCGGCGGTGAGTTGCCGCAGTGGTCGCAGACCATATCTGACCTGCAGGAAAATACCGCCGACGAGGCTCGCGCCCAAGAGGGTCATGGCAGGTATCAACCACAGAAGCGCGCTGCGGGCGGGTGCAACCAGCGCGAATTGCGGCGCAGTGGCAGTGATTTCGACGAGGCGCTGTCCGACCATGGTTTGAATGGATCTGAGATAGAGCTTCTCGCCGTGAAAATCGGCATTCGCGCCGGGACGAGGGCCGTGGCTCATCATTTTGCGCCATTCGAACGGGGAGGGCGGGTTGGTTATGGTTTGCCCCGCGAGCGACCGAGAGACGATAGCTACGCCCTCGCCGGTGATCTGCCAGTACCAGCCGGAGCCGCGCCTGTCGAATGGCGGGCCGTCCAGCGCGGCGTTGAGTGTCACGCCGCCGCTTGCGCTGCCGGAGAGCGCGCTCCGCAATCCCTCTATCTGCGTGTCGAGCCGTTGGTCGATCTGTTCACGCACCACGGCGGCAACGATGAGATAGAGTATGATGGAGGCGACGATCACGGTCGCGGTGACGAAAACCACGGAAAAAACCGTGAGGCGGCGCGAGATCGACGAACCCGGAATGGCCGAAAATTCCCTCATGGCTCTGCCTTCAGCATGTAACCGCGCCCGCGAACGGTCTCTATATGCCCGGCACCGATCTTGCGCCGCAGGCGGGCAATGATCACTTCGATGGAATTGGAATCCACTTCCGCATCGCCCTCATAGACCCGTTCGATGAGTTCGCGGCGGTCGACCACCACTTCCTTGCGCAGGATGAGGCAGGAGAGGACCCGCCACTCCAGCGCGGTCAGCTTCAACGGCAAGCCGTCCTGTTCGAAGGTTCCGAGCTGCGCATCGAAGATGAGCGAACCGCAGGTGATGGCGGAGGCGGCGTGGCCGGTGGCGCGGCGAACGAGTGCACGCAGCCGCAGCACCAGTTCTTCTACCTTGAACGGCTTGGTGAGAAAATCGTCTGCTCCAGCTTTGAAACTCGCCACCTTGTCCGGCCATCCGTCACGCGCGGTCAAAACGAGTACGGGCAGGTTCCGCTGCGCCGACCGCCATGATTTCAGAACCGATACGCCATCGATTTTCGGTAATCCCAGATCGAGAACGGCCACGTCGTAAAGTTCGGTAAGCCCGGCATGTTCGGCATCCTCGCCATTCTGCGCGATGTCGACGACAAAATTTTCCGCCCGCAGGCTGGCTGCGATGCGCCGGGAAAGATCGGTATCGTCTTCAACGAGAAGTATGCGCATGGTCCTGCCGTTTCGGTTTCGTGGGCGGTGTTTTAACTAGGCCCGGAAGGCTTAACTCAACCTGAACCACAAGGTTCAGGCTGCTGGTGGTGCCTGGCAGGTAAAAAGGCCCTGTCAATCAAACAGGAGACCATCATGTCCCACTCTGAAGAGAATAACGAAATCGCAGCACCGAAGGCCACTTCTGACACTCCCGTGCCGCCGCACCGGAAACATCGCCGTAAAACCGCCGCGTTCGCCTTTGCGGCCGTTGCCATGCTGGCCGTTGGAGCCGCTGCCGGAGCCGGTGCGGTGAAGCTGACACGCCCGACACCCGAGATGGCGCCGATGACACCCGTTGCCATTTCCACCGTCAAGGAAGGAAATCTCGTGACCCTGAAGGGCAAGGTCGCCGAGATTTTCGGCAACAAGTTCATCGTTCAGGATGATAGCGGCCGCGCACTCATCGATACCGGCCCCGAGGGCGATAATGGGAAGGTCGTGACTGTCGATGAAGCGGTCAGCGTTCAGGGCCGTTTCGACAGGGGTGTCCTGCGGGCAAGCTATGTCGTCCGTCAGGATGGCACTATCGAGGCACTTGGACCGGCAGGCCGTCCGCCGCATCATGGTCCTAAAGAGGATATGATGCGCGGGCCAAAAGGCGACGGCCCGATGGGCGAGATGATGCCTCACCCCAAACCCTGATATTGGGGCCTGATCTGCGCCAGACGGCGCGGGCTCGAAGACGATAACCGTCCCGAGCCCGCGCCGCCGGTTTTTTTAAGGTTTAGCCCGCACGCTTCAACTGCAGACGCGAGACACCCGCAGCGATGTTAACGCCGGTGCCGACTTCGGCGCTGAGCGGCTGAAGCGCGAAGTTCTTGGCATTGCCGCCGATCAGTGCATTGGCGCCCAAGCCCACGCCGACCGATGCGGCAGCGGAGGCACCAACATAGTTGCCGCTCAACGCACCGTCACCCACGCGGCTGGCTGCGGTGTTCAGCACGATCCAGCTCATATAGGTCTTGCCGGTTACGCCGATGTCGAGACCGAGCTTGCCGATCGTGCCGGTATAACGCTCGGTCTTGCCGGAGCGCTGGCGAAACTCGCAGGCCACGCTCTTGCTGGAGCCGACCACAAGGCCGACGCCGCCGGCAATTTCGCACGACAGGGTGCCGACGCGTTCCTTCTGCGCGGTTTCCATGGGGCGCTTTGCATTGTGCTTCGTTTCGGCTGAAGCAATCGGGGCAAGGGCCAGGGTTGCAATCGCGGTTGCGAGAACGAATGTCTTCATTGTTTTTCACTCCTGTTGTTATTCGCTAGATGGATGCGCCGGGACGGCGTCTCCAGATAGGTGCAAGGCCGCTGCCGTATCGCCAGATCGGCGATGATGGGCCGCGACGCGAAACATTCTGCGATGATGACCGCATGTTCGAAGGCAGAGAGTGTTTCCACCTCGCCGGAGAGCACGATACGGCCCTCCACGGAGGTGACGGAGATCGAGCTTTTTTCCTGCCCGTCCGCATAGGCGATCACGGCTTGCAACGCGGCGCACAGGCTGATCTCCTGGGGATCGCAGCTTGACACCTGGTTTGCATCGCACGAGAGCATCATCGTGAAACCTCCTGCCTTGAACATAGATGGTTCACTTGAGAACTTTGTTGACGGCGTCCTTTGCCTGTCCGAGCTTCTCCTGCGCCTGGCCAGCCAGTTTCTCGGCCTTGCCTTCTGCCTGAAGCTTGTCGTTGCCGGTGATCTTGCCGGCTGCTTCCTTGATGGTGCCCTTGGCTTGACGGGCGATACCTTCGATACGGTTATTGTCCATGACGAACTCCTTCCATCGTTAGAGGGTGCCGCTGTTGGTAGCGGCATGATGGCAAGGTAGTTCGGAAAAATCACAGTTTGCAGAGCAATAGCTACTAGTTGAACTGGTACAAACTGACCTATTTTCGCGTTCGGCTGCGGTTATTTTTCCCTATGGCCGGTAAAACCGCGCTCGCGTGCCCAGATCACGGCGGCGGTGCGGCGGTTGACACCGATCTTGCCGTAGAGTGAGGCGATATGGTTGCGGATCGTATGCTTGGACAGGTTCAGCCTGTCGCTCATTTCCTTGTCGCTGCATCCATCGCAGATCAGTGACAGGATTTGCTCCTCGCGCTCGGTGAGATCCTTGAGGGAGGCTGAAGACGTTGTGCCGCGGGAGTTCTGCCGCAGCCCCGCCAGCCGCTCGACAACCGTCCGGCTGAACCACGATGTATCGGTCATGACGCTTTCGATCGCTTCAATCAGTTCGTTCTCGGTTCTACGCCGCTCAGTCACGTCCTGTATCGCCCAGATGACACAGAGCTGATCGTTGATCTCGGCGCGTTCGGCGGAAACGATGCATTCGGCCAAACCGCCACCGGAAAGATTCATGCGCATGTTCTCATCGCGGATGGGGATGTTGTCCTTCAGCCGCTTTTCGAGATCGCGGCGCGCGCCCGCGTCCTCCCACAGCCGCAATTCGCTGGCCGTCTTGCCCACGACTTCGGCCTCGTTGCGTCCGCACAGGACCAGAAAAGCGTCATTGACTTCCATCAGCACGAAGTCGTCCAGCCTCGAAATCGCTGCCGGGACAGGCGACAGGCGAAAGGACTTGAAGAAGCGCTCCTCGCTCTGTCGCAGGGCGTTCTGGGCTTTGCGGCGGCCGTCCAGATCGGCGAAGGTGAACAGCATGCAGGGTTCTTCGGCAACGGCGATCGTTTCGCCGGCCACGATAACCAGCCTGTCGCCGCCGGGGATGGGAATGAGCGCCTCGCGCTGACGGATGAGCCGGCCATCCTCCAGCTTTTTCAGGGCGTCCTCGCCTGTATCGCACTCGGAAAACAGTCCGAGTTCCTCGACACTGATGCCGATGATCTCTTCACGGCTGAACCCGGTCATCTCAAGGAAACCCTGATTGACGCGGATGAAACGCTTGTCCTCCAGCCGGCATATCAGTCCCGGCGCCGGATTGGCATTGAAGGCGCTCTCGAAGCGCGCCTCCGCCTCGAAACGCGGCGTTTCGTCCCGGATGATCAGGACCAGAACATCCGGTTTTGCGCCAGCATCTTCAAGAACGAGCCCGCGCACTGTGTGGACCCAGCATTCCGCTTCATCGCCGCTTGGCGATATCTCTACCGTCACATCTTCGAAGGTCTCGCCCGCCAGAAGCCGTTCAAGCGGATATTGCCCCTCGTCGAGCAGGTGGTTGTTGCGGTATCGAAGCGTGAAATTTCGCCGATAGGCAGCGGCATCCTCCCCAAGCTCAGGCATCGCTTCTATACGGTGCATCTGAAGGGCGGCCTTGTTGGCCCAGGCTATCGTTCCGTCGTTTTCGAGCAGGATCAACCCGTCGCTGAGGCCAGCTATGAGGTTTTGCAACACGAGCCGGTTGATCTTGGGAATGTTTACGTTGTCGTCCATGTTGCCCCCGGTATTTCAATGCTTTGTGCCCGCTATAACGCGCGGTTCCGCCAAGCGTTGCAGGGTAGGCGTGTCGCATGGCCTTCGCGCATGGTTTGCGATGCCGGTTGCTTGCTCTCAAGTCCATTTGAGCTACTATGCGCTGATGGCGGGGAGGCCATTCTACAGGAGGGTTCATGAATTACCGGTCTTTGAAACGGCATATGGTGTTGAAACTTGCGGCTACGGCTGCTTCTTTTTGCATGATGGGACTGACGGCGAGCGCGCAGGGTTTTCCTGATCGAACGATTACGCTGGTCGTTCCCTTTGCGGCAGGTGGCTCAACCGATGTGGTTGCGCGCGTCATCGCACAGAAAATGGGTGATGAGCTTGGTCACCAGATCGTCGTTGAAAATGTTGCCGGTGCAGGCGGTAATCTCGGTGCCGACCGTGTCGCACGCGCAGAGCCTGACGGTTACACGATCCTGATGGGCACCGTTGCTACCCATGCCTTGAACCCGCTCATTCTCAAGACAAAGCCTTACGATCCGCAAAAGGATTTTGCCCCGGTCTCGCTTCTGGTCGTGGTTCCCAATGTGCTTGTTGTCAATCCGAAGCTGAACGTCAACAGCGTCGCGGAATTGATCGCGCTTCTGAAAGCCGAACCCGACAAATATGCCTATGCCTCGTCCGGCAATGGCACGCCGCTGCATCTTTCAGGGGAATTGTTCAAGAGCATGACCGGTGTGAGCATGCAGCACGTTCCCTATAAAGGTGCCGGCCCCGCGCTCAACGATCTTCTCGGCAACCAGATTTCGATCATGTTCGACAATCTGCCGTCGTCGTCCGGCCACATAAAATCCGGCACATTGCGGGCGCTTGGCGTAACGACTGCCGAGCGGGCGTCATCATTCCCGGATCTGCCGACCATTGCCGAAACCGTACCCGGTTATGAAACCTACACGTGGAACGCGCTGTTTGCGCCTGCCGGCACGCCGGCCGATGTGGTGGACACACTGAATGCGGCGGCCAAGAAAGCGCTTGCCGATCCGGGTGTGGCGGCCCGCATGGCCGAATTCAGCGCCAAGATCGTCGGCTCTTCGCCCGATGAGCTGAAAAGCCACGTTGCGGCCGAAATCGCCAAGTGGGAACCGGTCGTCAAGAACGCAAACGTCCAGATGGATTGACCAGATATGTTCTCGCCGCGCACCGGAGCCTGGGTGCGGCGGGAAGCGCCACTACGCAAAAAAAACGTGGCCGAAGCTTTCATTGGCATCGGCCACGTTCGTTGCCGTCACACCAGCTGATGTGTCGTTTTCGCATCACTTGCCATAAGGTTGCAATTACCCGGTTGGCAACGGCGAACAGCTCAGGTACAAATTTCTCACCGCGTCAGATCGAACATAGGGAGGCGTTGCATGACATCATCATTCATCAAGTTCCTCCCGCGTGGAATGAACCGACACTAGGTCATTTCCATTCGTGGCCCGCCCCGAGCGCGCCCCACATGCGGTTTTGTTTTCCTTCATAGCCCGATTGATCTGACGGGATCATTTTGTTTTCCGCCCGGGCTGTGCCATCCAACTTCCGTTTTTGAGGACCGGTTGCCGAACGCATGGCGCCGTGCTGGTTAAAATGTCTCGCAAGAAGCTCGATTTCCGCGCCGATGCCTATCGCCATGTGCTCGGCTTTGTTTTCCACCATTGGACCCACCGGCGGGCATTGGTGGGCTTTATTGTTGTGCTGGTGATTGCCAGCACGCTGGCCGAAGTCATGGTGCCGGTTTTCTCCGGCCAGATCGTCGATGCCATTGCCGGCGGCAACGGGGCTGACCGGGCGCTGCGCGCCTTTGTCGTCGTCGTGGCGCTGGGCTTGACCAGCGTAGTCCTGCGCTGGTTCGTGTTTAACGGCATCATCAGGCTGACGCTGAAAACCATGGCGGATGTGGCGAATAACGGTTTCTACCGGGTGCAGCGGTTCTCAACCGACTGGCACGCCAACAGCTTTGCCGGTTCAACGGTTCGAAAGATCACGCGTGGCATGTGGGCGCTTGATTCACTCAATGACGTGCTTCTTATCGCCCTGTTGCCCTCCATCGTCATGCTGGTGGGCGCCACCATCGTACTGGGCAGTTACTGGCCGATCATGGGCTTAATCGTGGGCACGGGGTCGCTGATCTATGTCGGCGTCACCGTGGTGCTCTCCATGGGCTTTGTATCGCCGGCGGCAAGACTTGCAAACGCCTGGGATACCAAGCTTGGTGGCGCGCTGGCAGATGCCGTCAGCTGCAATTCGGTGGTGAAAGCTTTTGGCGCCGAGACTCGCGAAGAGGCGCGGTTGCGCCATGTGCTGGCCAAATGGGACAACCGTACGCGAAGGACATGGAAACGCGGCACGCTGAACGGCACGATCCAGGGCTTCATGATGGTGTCCATGCAGGCCGGTATTCTGGGAACAGGCCTTGTCATGTGGCAGCTGGGACTGGCGACGCCGGGCGACATCACCTTCGTGCTGGCGATGTTCTTCGTCCTGCAGGGCTATCTGCGTGATGTCGGTCAACACATCCGTAACCTGCAACGCGCCGTCAACGACATGGAAGAGTTGGTGTTGCTCGACAAGATGCCTTTGGGTGTCGAAGACAGGCCGGATGCCAGGCCGATCAGGATAGAGAAGGGCGAAATCGTTTTTGACAACGTCACTTTTCAATATGGCGCGCATCCCAGCCCGCTCTATGAGGACTTTTCAGTCACCATCAGGTCGGGTGAGCGTGTGGGGCTGGTCGGGCATTCGGGGTCGGGAAAGACGACATTCGTCAAGCTTATCCAGCGGCTTTACGATGTGAATTCCGGCTCGATCCGCATTGACGGCCAGGACATCGCCAAGGCCAGGCAGGCAAACCTGCGCAGCCAGATCGCCATCGTGCAGCAGGAACCCATCCTGTTCCACCGCACGCTGGCGGAAAACATCGCCTATGGCCGGCCGAGCGCCTCGCGGCGTGAGATCGAGCAGGCGGCGAGGCAGGCAAGCGCCCATGATTTCATCATGTCCCTTCCCAAGGGCTATGAGACGATGGTGGGTGAGCGCGGCGTTAAATTGTCTGGCGGGGAGCGGCAGCGTGTCGCCATTGCACGTGCCTTCCTCGCGGATGCGCCGGTGCTGATTCTGGACGAGGCGACATCGAGCCTCGACAGCGAAAGCGAAGTGCAGATCCAGGAGGCCATGGAACGTCTGATGGATGGCCGCACCACGCTGGTCATTGCGCACCGGCTTTCCACCGTGCGGGCGCTTGACCGTCTGCTGGTGTTCGACAAGGGCAAGATTGTCGAAGAGGGCGACCACCAGGCGCTGATCCGTCTGAATGACGGCATCTATCGCCGGCTGTTCGAGCGGCAGGCGCTGGAACTGACCAAGGGTCTGGTGGCTTAAAAAATGAAACGCCGGGGCAATGCTCCGGCGTTTTCTTTTGCGCGGCGGCCAACAAATGCTCGCGGTCAAACACTTAGCTAATCGACGAAGTTTTCCTTGCGTTTGAGCCGTACTGCATGATAGTTAGCATTATGACTAAGCATTCGCCCGAACTATCGCTGATCTTTCAGGCTCTGGCCGATCCAACGCGCCGGTCTATTCTAACGAAGCTCGCGCAAGGGCCTGCCCGCGTCATGGAATTATCCGCTCCCACGGGGCTGCGCTTGCCGACCGTGATGCGGCATCTGTCGGTACTGGAGGAGGCGGGGCTTATCCGCACCTCAAAGGATGGGCGGGTGCGCACCTGCGCTATCGTGCCCGAGGCTCTGGAGCCGGTGCGGACATGGCTTGATGAACAGCGGGCCATTTGGGAGAGCCGGCTCGACCGGTTGGAGGCATTTGCAATGCAGGCTGCGAAGGAGCGCACGGAATGATGTCGAAACGCAATCAGGACGGCACCCGTGCTGAACCCCATCTTGGCGATGGCCGCTTTGCAACACTGAGCTTCGAAAGGGTGATCGCTGTTCCATTGTCGGTCCTCTGGCAAGTGTGGACGTCGCCTGCCGCGCGGGCTGTCTGGGCAGCGCCCACGCCCGCCGTGACCGTGGAGTTTCTGGAAGCCGATACCAGAGTTGGCGGACGCGAAGTTTCGCTTTGCAAGGTCGATGGGCAGCCTGATATTCGCTGCGAATGCGGGTGGCTGGAATTGCAGCCAGCCTTGCGCAGCGTCAATTACGAGGTGGTGTCGTCCGGTGACGTGACGCAGTCTGCGGCGCTGGTGACCGCTGATTTTTCGGCGACGGAGCAGGGCAGTCGCGTTGTCGTAACCGTGCAGCTTTCCTCCTTGGCTGCGGATATGCAGGCGGGTTACCGGCAGGGCTTCGGTGCCGGTCTTAACAATCTGGCCGAGGTGGCCAGACGAACAATGGTGCTGGAGCGAACAATAAGGGCGCCGCGCAACATCGTCTGGAAGGCCTGGATGAATTCCGAGACGCTGCCGCAATGGTGGGGACCGGAAGGGTTTTCGTGTCGCACGAAGAGGATCGATCTGCGAACCGGCGGCGAGTGGGTGTTCGACATGATCGGACCTGACGGCACTGTCTTCCCGAACCATCATCGATATATCGAGGTCAGGCCTGAGGAGAGGATCGGCTACACGCTGCTCTGGGGCGAAAACGGGCCGAAACATGCCGACGCCTGGGCTTCGTTCGAGGATCAGGACGGCGCGACGAAAGTCGTGCTCGGCATGGTGTTCAGCACGGATGCCGAGTTCCAGGACGCGAAGGGTTTTGGGGCTATCGAACTGGGTCAGCAGACGCTCGGCAAACTGGAACGCTTTGTTTTCGCATCGTAATTGCACCGGGACTGAACTTCGACAGGGGCGTGATACCCTCTCGGGGTAACTGGATTATCGGCCCCGCGTTCCTGCCCTCACGGTGGTTTTCAGATTGCGTTGACGGCAGAAATCGTAATTTGCATCACCCTGTTTTCACCGTTCCGCACACAGCAAAAATTAAGGAGATTGCGACACTGATGTCTCGACTACCTTTTGGAGAGTGATGATGCAGTCACGACGTTGGCGTGTAATAGCCGTGGGGATATTTCTGGCCATAGTCGGCGCCGCGCTGCCCATTGCCGCCATGGCCTGGACGTCCTGGCGTGTCGCCATCCAAAAAGAACTCTTCATTCTCGACCTCGTTGCCGAAAGATCGCTTGTTCGTGCCGGAAATACATTCAGGCAAGCGCAAGGGGCATTGGAAGCAATTGAAACGGCGCACCCTCCCGCATGTTCGGATCAGCATATTGCACAAATGCGGATGGTGACGATCAACGTCCCCTCAATCGAGGAGATTGGCTATTTCGAAAACGGCTTCATCAAATGCACCTCCTGGGGACGCGCCGCTGGCGACGTAGCCAAATCCCATGTCGACTACGTCACACCGGACGGTCTTGAAGTGACGTTGCGTATCCAACCCGGCATCAGCCACGGCGACCAGATGACGAGCCTGCATCTCGGCCACCACAACGCGCTCGTCGCACCTTCGAGATTTGCTGATATTGTGCTGCGGGACGGGATGTCTCTCGCGATCCTCAACGATAAAGCTGCGGTCATCAGCACGCAGAACCTTCCCGATACAGGGGTTCTGGCCACGTTGCCGACAAAAGAGGGGCAGGGCACGACGGACGCATGGCTTTATTCGGTGGTAAAGGAGAACGCGCTGACGGCGGTGGTTCTCGAGCCAAGGGCGGCGTTGCGAACGAGGCTGGTACGGGAGTTGACTATCCTTTTGCCCATCGGCGCATTCATTGCGCTCTTTATCGTCGGCATCGTCATCTGGATGTCGCGCAAGCGGTTGTCGCCGGAAACGGAACTGGAAATCGCCGTCCAGAACCGTGAATTCATCGTCCACTATCAACCGATCATCGAACTTAAGACCAATATATGCGTGGGCGCCGAAGCGCTTATCCGCTGGCGGCGGCCTGATGGCACGCTGGTGAGGCCAGACCTCTTCATTCCGGTGGCGGAAGAAACAGGGCTGATAGAGCCCATCACCGATCAGGTCGTTGAAGCCATTATTGCAGATCTTGGTACCATGCTCGTTGGGGATCGCAGCGCACATATCGCCATCAATCTCTGCGCCGAAGATGTAAAATCGGGCCGGATACTAGACTTCATCGATCAACGCCTTGTCCGCGCGGATATACGCAAGGAGCAGATATGGCTTGAAGCGACCGAGCGCGGTTTCATCGACATTGACGCGGCGCGCGTCACGCTGGACAGAGCTCGCAAGGCCGGGCATTCCGTGGCAATTGACGATTTCGGAACCGGCTATTCCAGCCTTCAGTATTTGCAGGGACTGCCGTTGGACGCCCTGAAAATCGACAAGTCCTTCGTTGATACGATCGGCAGGAACACGGCAACCAGCACCGTGACGCTCCATATTATCGAGATGGCGCGTGAGCTTGGACTGTTTTCCGTTGCGGAAGGTATCGAGAGGCCGGAGCAGGCGGCCTATCTGCGGGAACATGGTGTGGATTTTGGTCAGGGCTGGCTGTTTTCCAAGCCGCTTCCGGCCGATGAATTCATCGCCTTTCACCGTCAGAACAAGGCAACATATGGTTCCGCTCCAGAGGTCATTCAGGTCGCCTCTGTTTAGGTCGAGCGAGACCTGAGCGTCTTGACGCTACCCGTCGCTATCCGACCAATTCTTCCGTAATGACTTCGAACCGCTTCAGGATAGCCGGCCCGAAGGCGGTGGACAGGGCGACGTCCGTCGCATCTCGTCCTGTCGCCATCAAGATGCGTCCGATGCGGGGCCTGTTGTGACGGGCATCGACCGTATACCAGCGGCCGCTGAGATATACTTCGAACCAGGCGCTGAAATCCATCGGATTGGGGTCCTTCGGCACGCCGATATCACCGAGATAGCCGGTGCAATAGCGAGCGGGGATATTCATGCAACGGCAGAGGGTGATCGCAAGATGTGCGAAATCGCGGCAAACCCCGGTCCGGTCGATGAAGCCGCCATATGCTGTCCTGAGCGGATCGGCTTTCTCGTAGTTGAAGACAATATGGGAATGCACAAAATCGAGGATCGCCTGCACACGGGGCCAGCCGAGCGGTGTTGCCGAGAAGTTTTTCCAGGCGAAGTCCGCCAGGCGGTCGGTATCGCAGTAACGGCTGCCTAGCAGGAACACTAGAACATCGTCTGGTAAATCCTTGATATCGTGCTGGAAAGCGTTTTCAGGAACCGGATCTGGCAGGCCGCCGTCGTATATGTCGAACCGCGTCGAGATCGTCGTCACGCCTGGCGGTGCGGTTATGCGGCTGCAGGCGTTCCCGAAGATATCCATATAACCCCAGGCCTCGATCGGCCTGTCGAAGGTCAGCACCTGTTCGGTGAGCAGATCCGCGCGCCGGCTGGGGTGGAGATTGAGAACAAGCAGCATTGCCGTCTCATTCTCGCATTCATAAGCAATATCGAACCCGGCGCGAATCTTCATTCAGTACATCCTTTATGAGCCATCTTGATGTTGTTCACGCTGAAACGCTTTCACGCCCTCGGGCGGGCGATCATGCATCATCAAGGCGCGGCATTGTAGCCGCGCCCGCCTGTGATTTCACTTTACTGGCGGTGAAGCCTTGCCGAGTTTTACGGAAGGTTCCCGTCCCCAGACACGCAGCTTGCCAAGGTTCGACACGAAGCCAGCGAGGCCTTCCTCACCTGGGAGGATAATCGTGCCCTCGTCAAGATCGCCTGCGATACCGGCCTTTTCCAGCAATGGCAGCGCCGACTGGTCGTAACCTATGAACTTGCAGTGCTGGAAAGCATCGGCCACGAAGTCACGCGCCGTCGCCTCGTTGACCAGATCGTCTATCCCCTCGGCAGAAGTCAACAGTGCAACTGCATCGAAGAGAACCGATGGCCCGCCGTCGATCATGTGATGGGCCGCAATCCAGCTCCCGTCTGAGGCGGTGACGCCACCGACCTTCGGGGCTATCAATTCGCAGACGGCTTTTTCCTTGGTAATCGCCGACGTCAGACCGTTCAGCAATTTGGCATCGACACCGTCGGTGACGAGTATACCAAGCTTGCGGCCTTCGAAGCGTTTCGGACCACGCTCGACGATGCTGAGCGCCGGCGAGGGTTCCAGATCCTGACGTGTCGGCATGGCCGCATCCGCCGGCTTCGGCATGGACTTGAAACCCAGCTTCTGCGCAACGGTGTTTGCCAGCGTCTCGTCGATGTTCATGAGATGCGACACCATGCGTTCGCGGATCACGGCTGTTTCCACCTTGCTCAGTTCAAATGTCAGGGCTGCCGCAATATGACGCTGTTCTGGCGGGGTCTGGCTTATGTAGAATTGCCGTGCCTGGCTGTAGTGGTCGGCAAAGCTCTCGGGGCGCAGCCGCGCCTTGATCCCCTGTTCTTCTGCAGGAAAATGACGATACCCCCGGCTCGGCGACTCTCTAGGGCCTTCATCGAACGAGTTCGGCTGGTAATTCACCCTGCCAACAGGATTGCGCATGGCCATGTGGCCATCCTGCTGGAAATGCGCGAAGGGACACTTCGGTGCATTGATCGGCAGATGGGTGAAGTTTGGCCCACCAAGGCGTTTCAGCTGGGTGTCGAGATAGGAAAAGTTGCGACCCTGCAACAGCGGATCATTGCTGAAGTCGATACCCGGCGGCACGTTCTGCGTCATGAACGCAACTTGCTCGGTTTCGGCAAAGAAGTTGTCGGGCATGCGGTCGAGCACCAGTCGTCCGACCGGCTGCGGCTTCAGGATTTCCTCGGGGATGATCTTTGTCGGATCGAGCACGTCGAAATCGAAGCTGTCGGCAAACTCCTGATCGAAGAGCTGCACCTGCAATTCCCATTCCGGGAAGTTGCCGGACTGGATCGCCTGCCACAGATCGCGGCGATGGAAATCGGGATCGGCGCCATTGATCTTGACCGCCTCGTTCCAGGCGACCGATTGAAGCCCGAGCTTCGGCTTCCAGTGGAACTTGACGAAGGTCGATTCATCCTTGGCATTGACCAGACGGAAGGTATGAACGCCGAAACCCTCCATAAAGCGGAAAGACCGCGGTATGGTACGATCCGACATGGCCCACATGACCATGTGCATGCTTTCCGGCGTCAGGCTGATGAAGTCCCAGAAATTATCATGGGCCGTCTGCGCCTGCGGAAAAGCCCGGTCAGGTTCCTGCTTGGCGGCGTGGATCAGGTCGGGAAACTTGATGGCGTCCTGAATAAAGAAGACAGGAATATTATTGCCGACGAGATCCCAGTTGCCTTCCTGTGTATAGAGCTTCACTGCGAAACCGCGCACGTCGCGCGCAAGGTCAGCTGAGCCCTTGTTGCCCGCAACCGTCGAGAAACGGACGAAGGCTGGTGTCTTTTCGCCGGCGCGCTGCAGGAAATCCGCCTTTGTGTATGCGGAGAAGGACTCGTAGGTCTCGAAGAAGCCATGCGCGCCGTAACCGCGAGCATGCACGACGCGCTCGGGAATGCGCTCATGGTCGAAATGGAAGATCTTTTCGCGGAAATGGAAATCATCAACGACGAGCGGACCACGCGGCCCGACCCTTAGAGAATTCTGGTCGTCCGCGACCGGCCCCCCTTGAGCGGTCGTCAGCACCGGCGCGTCGTTTTCGGCTGTCTGATGCAGCTCGCCGCCAGCACCGCGCTCCAGCTTCTGGTCATGGATTGTCACGGTTTCGGTCTTGTCGCTTGGTGATGTGGAGGTGGTCTTGGCCATGGTGTGGCTCCTGAAATTGGAAGGGGCCTATCCGACCCGGAAATGAAAAAGCCGCGCTAAAAGGCGGCCTAGCTTGGAAGGGTCCCCGCACGGTCTTCGGCAGAGCCTTCAGCACTTGTTGTTCGGCGAGACAGATGTCCTTGAGCGTATCGAGGAACAGATCATGCAATGTAGTTTCCGCAGGCATGTGGGAATCCGATCAACTTTGAATGATGTACTTGGACAACCCCTGAGTGGAGACGATGTTCCTGCTCCCGGAAAAGAATTCACATTCCGGTCCGCGGTGGCATCGCAGCGATGCCAGTAACCGGTTGAATAGGCGGACGTTCCGTATCCGGCAGAGATAGTTCGGTGGCGCTTCGACGATGATGGAACGGCAAGGCCTGCAAATTCTATTTTCAGATTGGCGGAACCATGAGGCCCGACATGTTGTTTCCCTGTCGAGCCTGCACTGAAGGCTACAACGAGGAAAAATCATGAAAAAGCTTCTTTTAGCCGCCGCGCTTCTCGGCGCGTCGACCCTTGGCGCCTTCGCTCAGACGTCCACCGCTCCAGCCACCGATGGCAGCAAGCCTGCCGTCGCTACGCCAGACACCAAGAATGCGACTGCGCCTGTGGAAGGCGCAAACAGCTTTACCGAGGAACAGGCGAATAAACGCCTTATGGACGCCGGATATGCCGAAGTGACCGGTCTTACGCTCAACGACAAGGGCGTGTGGCAGGCCAAGGCCTCGAAGGACGGCAAGTCCGTAAATGTGGCGCTCGACTATCAGGGCAATATTGTCGCTAACTAATTCAATCTTTGGGAGAATCCTATGAAGACCGTTACCGGACTTTTCGACGACTACTCCGATGCCAGCGCCGCCGTTACTGCACTGGAACAACGCGGCGTGCCGTCTAAAGATATCAGCATTGTTTCCAACAATGCAGACGAACGCCATGGCAATGATTCAAAAGCTGCTGAAGGCGCAGGCACGGGTGCCGGCATCGGCGCTGCCGTCGGTGGTGTTGGCGGCCTGTTGACAGGCCTTGGCATCATGGCAATTCCCGGCGTCGGACCGGTGGTTGCGGCAGGCTGGCTTGCCGCGACGGCGGCAGGCGCTGTTGCCGGTGCCGTTGCAGGCGGTGCCGCCGGCGGCCTTATCGGCGCGCTGACGGACGCAGGCGTTTCCGAAGACCACGCCCATGTTTACGCAGAAGGCGTTCGCCGGGGTGGCACGCTCGTGACCGCGAAGGTCGAGGACAGCCTTTACACGGACGCCGAGGAAGTCCTGCGCCAGTCCAACTGGGTTGATCCGGACAAGCGGCGCGCGGCCTATGCCGAAGACGGTTGGTCACGGTTTGACGACACGCTGGATCCTTATGAGCCCACTGAAATCGAACAGGAACGTCTGCGTTACAGACGCTAAGCGTTAGAAACAGGGAAGGTCGGCATGTGCCGGCCTTCTCTTTGATAGCCTCGGGGCAGGTGAAAGTGCCGGTCATTGCAACAGCTGGATGGTCGATCCCCAAGACTGTGGCGCAGCGTTTTCCCGAAACGGGAAGTGGGCTAAGCCGATATGCTGCCGTATTCAACGGCGTCGAGATCAACTCCACCTTTTATCGGCACCACCGGCCGACGACGTTCGAGCGTTGGACAAACTCGGTGCCCGATGATTTCCGCTTCGCCGTGAAGCTGCCGCGCGAGATTACGCATGAGCGCCGGTTGCGGGAAATCGGACAAGTCTTCAAGGCATTTGTTGGGGAACTTGCGGCGCTGGATGGCAAGCTTGGACCCTTATTGTGCCAGTTGCCACCCAATCTCACATTTGATGTCTCCGACGCGGAGGCCGCGTTTGATACTATGCGTCAGACCTTTCCCGGCATGCTCGTACTCGAACCGCGTCACACAAGTTGGGCCACGCAGTCAGCGCAAGAGGTTCTGCAACGCTATGCCATTGATCGTGTGCTGGCCGATCCTGCGCCGGTCTGGCCGGCCAGTGATTTTTCCGAGCCGCCCAAATATGTCCGGCTCCACGGCGCTCCCCGGATTTATTATTCCGAATACAGCGCCGCCGAAATCCTCTCGTTTAGAAAAAGCCTTTCCGCCGAATCCTGGTGCGTTTTCGACAATACCGCCTCCGGTGCCGCAATAAAGAACGCGCTGGCAATGCTCGATGATTGCGCAACCGCTAAACGGTGCGCAGACTGAAATCATGTTTCAGCAGTTGGCATAAGCGCATGAAGGCGTGACGCCTTAAAGCTGCCTTCGTGCGGTGCCGATCGCGATAACAGGGCCGGTTGCCTGACCAGTTGGTGAGCCACCGAAGGGTTCCACGCTGATCGCGAAGGTCGTGCCTTCCGAAATGTTGTTACGCATATCCGCCGGGATAATGAGATCGCCATTCGTTCCGGGCTGGAAGACACCGAGCGAACGGGTCTTGCCGCCATCCATCACGAGCCACAGTTCCAGTGATTTCTCATCGGCCTTGCCGGTCGCAACCGGTATAATGTGCATCCTGCCGGTCTCTGCATCATAGGATGCAAGCAGGTTGACCTGGCTGTCCGTTGTCGAAAGTTCGGCTACCAGCGGAGCTGTGCCCTGCCATTTTTCGGGAAATGCGGCGTAAACGATTGCCGCAACGGCAGTCGCGCTCGTGACGACCGATATCCATCGCCAGAAGGATGCGGAACTCCACAGGCTGCCATTGGCGTTGCTGGTCTTGCTGCCGAACAGACGTTCTTCAATGCGGGCGAGAATGGCCGCACTCGGCGCCTGTTCTTCATAATCCACGTTGAAGTCTGAAAATTCGCTTTCCCAACGGTGGACCAGCTGCGCGAAGACCCTGTCGTCCTGCATGCGCCGCTCGACCTCACGACGCTTTTCAAACGGCAGCACGCCGAGCACATATTCGCCAGCGAGGATTTCGTCGCGCGAATGCATGCCCTCGCTGTTTTCGCTCGTGGTCATCGCTGCATGCACTCTCTGAGTTTGAGAAGGCTTCGCCGCAGCCAGGTTCTGACCGTGTTGAGTGGCACCCGCAATTCTTTGGCGAGTTCGATATAGCTCAGCCCTTCGATATAGGCACGACGCACCGCCTGCGCATGAACCGTTTCAAGTTCCTGCATGCAATTGTCGATCCTGCGACCCTCATCGGCCAGAACGACCTGCTGCTCCGGATTGCGGATGCTGTCATCGGCAAGGTCATAGGCTTCGTCAATGTCGTCGCCCACGGGTTTGCGCGCCCTGATCGTATCGATCGCATGGTTGCGGGCGATTGCGGCGAGCCACGTCGACGGTGTGCCGGCGCTTGCTGCAAATGTGAGGGCTCTTTGCCAGATCTTGATATAGACTTCCTGAAGCGCTTCTTCGGCTTCGGTCCTGTCACGCAGGATTTTCAGGCAGATCGCATAAAGCTTCGGGCTGGTGGCTTGATAGAGGGAAACGAATGCCGAGCGGTCGCCCATGCCGACGCGGTTTATGAGCGTTGCTATCTCTGTACCCTGCATTCGAACATCCCTTCTTGCTCCTCCTATATAGGGTTGTCCTTTGTGGGAAGGCAAGGCATGCGCGAAATGAAGTTCACGTCTTCCCGGCCAAAAATTGGCCGGGTGGAAGCAGGCGGCAGGGATGGTCGCTGTCATAACACACCTGCCGGATTTTGCAGTGGACCGACCAGCCGTACGGTGACGATGTAACCGATGATGGCAGCGGCTGCGGACACGAAGGTGCCCCACAGAAGATCTGCGATGGTCAATGTCGTGGACCAGCTTTTCAACGTTGCCTGATTGGTGAGATCATATGTGGCATAGGCCATGAAGCCGACGGCTGCACCATAAACCAACGCGGTCGTCCACTGGCCTGATATGAGGGCCGGACGAACCGCAAGAAAGGTCAGTCCTGCCGCGTAGATGAGATAAAAGATGATCGCCGGGCCCAGCCGGAAGTTCTCAGCCAGAAGATCGCCGATCGCCGGGCGATAAAGTCGCGACGCCATGGTGCTTAGCCAGATGAAGTCGATCACCAGAAAGGCGATGAGGGTGAAGAAGTAGGCTGAGATATAGGTCTTCATCGGTTTGTCCTTTCCAGAGTCTAGTTGATGCGGGCCCAGGTAATGCCCTTGCACAGGAGACCAGCGACGATGCAGCCCTTGGTGGTCATGCTGTTGCCATCAACCGTCACGGTTATCTTGTAGGATTTGTCGCGTTGCGGATCGAAGGCAGTGCCCGAATAGACGCCTGTTTCATCTGGCTTTATGGTCATGATCAGCCGGTCACCGGTCTTTTCCTCGGGCGTGCCCGGTTTGATCCAGGTATTGGTGGCGCATATATTGTCGCCGCAGGGCGCGATCAGCACTTTCGCGTTGCCGTCGCCGCGCGCCCAGTTTCCGTCGATGTCGGCTGCTCCGGCACCAGAGGCCGCAAGCATCGGACCCAGGACAGATGCGATTATCAAGGGATTGATTTTCATCGTCTTTCTCCGCAGTTGTTGCCCCGCCTTATTTGTGCTCGATCGTGTAGAAGCCAACATTGATGGTTCCCTCGGTAAAGCCGGCTTCGCAGTAGCAGAGGTAATAATCCCAGAGCCGCCTGAAGCGGTCATCGAAACCCAGCAGCGAGATTGTCTGCCAGCGCGCATGGAAACGCTGGCGCCATTCCGCCAGCGTGCGGGCATAGGACTGGCCGAAAAGCTCGGTGTCGGTGAGGCTGAGACCCGCCCTGCCGATTGCTCTTTCAAGGGCTTCGTCAGATGGCAGAAAGCCGCCCGGAAAGATGTATTTCTGGATGAAGTCCGCGTTTCGCCGGTAATTATCGAACCGGGCAGGTTCAATGGAGATGATTTGCAGCACCGCGCGCCCGCCGGGTTTCAGGCAGCGTTTCAGTGTTTCGAAATAGCTCGGCCAATAGGCCTCACCGACCGCTTCGAACATCTCGACGGAAACGATGCGGTCGAACTTGCCTTCGACATCGCGGTAGTCCTCGAGCCTGAGATCGATATGCTCAGCCTTGTCGGTTTTCTCCGCTGCCGCCTTTGCCCAATTCAACTGAGATGGCGAAAGGGTAAGGCCGGTAACGTTGGCATCCGCCTGGGTCGCGAGGTGGATTGCAAGCGCGCCCCAGCCGCAGCCAATCTCCAATACGCTCTCACCGCCGCTCAATTGCAGCTTGTCGACGATGCGGTTGAGTTTTTTGAGTTGGGCCGCCTCAAGCGTTGGCGTCGTATCGTCGAAAATCGCCGACGAATAGAGCATCGAGGAATCGAGCCATTGCCGGTAGAATTCGTTGCCGAGATCGTAATGGGCCTCGATGTTGCGGCGGCTGCCGCGCTTTGTATTGGCGTTCAGGCGGTGGCCAAGGCGATTGATGAGGCGCATGGGCAGGCTACCGCGCGTCGATCCCCCGAAAGCGTCGTTGTTCTGTGCCGCAAAACGGATCAGGGCGGTCAGATCCGGTGTGGACCAGTCGTCTTCGATGTAACCCTCGGCAAAACCGATGTCGCCATTGAGGATGAGCCGCCGTAGCGCGCGCCAGCGATGGAGAACAAGCGTCGCCTCGGTGCCCTCATGTTCCCCGGATTTCTCAATCACGCCGCCACCGGGCAGCATGACGCGCAGTCTGCCTTTGGAGACGTTGTTCAAGAGCTTGGCCATGAGCCAGCCTTCGGGACCGGTGCGTTGCCGCATCTGCGTGTTTTCCAGCGATAGTTCGTTGAGATTGTCAAACGGGGTCATGAAGTTTGGCCTCGATTTGCGATGGTGATGGGTGAATGAAGGAGACAGGGGCAGAAGGTGGACGCGGTCGTTTTCTTAACCGCACACCCTTGAGCCATATTTTAAGTGCTTCCCAATGGATGCCGGCAACAACCTTGAGGGTAAGAAAGGGGATGGTGACAAAAGCCTTCAGCAGCGCGCCATCGGTCAGCTCGACACGCCGCGCCAGATGCCTTGCAGTCAGGACTGGCCCCTCGTCGTCAAATGTATCGATAACGATCTTCAGCTTGTCGCCGGGTGGTATGACCCGGAATACATAACGGAGATCCATGTCCATGAAGGGCGAGACATAGAAGGCCTTGTCGCAGCGCTGGACGATCTCGGCCGCACCTTCTGTCTCCACCGGGATCAGATAGGAATGCCGCTCGCCGAACGTGTTGTCGACTTCCCAGAGAATGGCTTTGAGAGACCCGTTCCGGCCGTGGCAGAAAAACACGCTGAGTGGATTGAAGGCCCAGCCAAGGATGCGCGGCATGGTGAGCAGACGGATCGGACCACCATCGACGGTCATGCCTGCGGCCGTCATGGCGTTTTCGATCTGGTTGCGCAATTCCATCTTGCTCCCGTCGCCGCGGTCCCGGCGGTGAAAGGAAAACAGGTTGAAACGATCGACGGAGAACAGCCGCAGCTTACGGTCAAGCGCATCGAGTTCATCAAGGTCGAGAAGCAGCGAGTAAATGCGATAGGCGAGCCGGTGCGCTTTCGGCTTGAAGCGCGCATGCATGACATGTCCGGGAAAAAGCGCGGAGGAGAAATGAGACGTCATGGGATCGCCTCAACGAGTTTGATCGTTCTTTTCCGCGAAGCCAAATTCAGACGGACGATCCGGCCGCTATCATCGGTAACCTTCCAGGGCCTCGACAGGCCGCCCAGATCCTCGGCGGCGGCAAGCCCTGCCTGAATGCCGTCTTCATGAAAACCCGAGCCAAAATAGGCGCCGCAGAACCAGGTGTTTCTCAAACCCTGCAAGGCCCACAGTTCCTGCCTCATCTGCTCGGTGCCGGCATCGAAAACAGGATGGTGGTAAGTTTCCTCGGTGATGATTTTTCCCTTTTCCGGTTCGCGTGTCGGGTTCAGCGTTACGAAGGTGTCAGGGATTGCACCCAGAGGCTGAAGCTTGTTCATCCAGTAGGTGATGCTCGGCTGCCCCGTTTCAATGCGTGTATCGGCCACATAGTTCCAGCTTGACCAGGCGGTGCGCCTGCGGGGCATGAAACTGCTGTCCGTGTGCAGTACCGCCCTGTTTTTCGTATAGCCAAACGCGCCGAGAATGCGCCGTTCGGCTTGCGTCGCGTCCGTCAGCATCTCCAGCGCCTGATCTGCGTGTGTGGCAATCACCACATCGTCGAACCGTTCGAATTCGCCGTTAGTGTTGGCGATCTCGACCCCGTCCGCCAGGCGGTGGATGCGCGTCACAGGTGTCGAGAGCCGAATGCGATCGGCGAATGGCGCAGTGAGTCGTTTCACATATTCCCGGCTGCCGCCGACAACGGTGCGCCAGACGGGCCGGTTGCGGAGCAACAGCAGGCCGTGATTGCTGCAGAACTTCACGAAATGTGCTGCCGGGTAACGGCCGACTTCCATGGCCGGGGTAGACCAGATGGCTGCTGCCATCGGGTAAAGATGATCGTTGCGAAAGGCGTCGCCATAGTTGTTTTGAGAAAGATACTCATCGAGCGACATGTCGCCCATCATCGGCAGATCGCGCGGGGCATTGCGATAAAAGCGCAAGAGGTCGGCAAGCATTGCCCAGAAGCGCGGTCTAACGGCATTTCTCTTTTGCGCCAAAAGGCCAAAGCCAGAGCCGCCGGAATATTCGAAACCGCCATCATCCAGTGAAACGGCAAAGGACATGTCGGATGCCGCGGTCGTCACTCCCAGCGTTTTGAAAAGTGCCGTCAGATTGGGATACGTCACCTCATTATAGACGATGAACCCCGTATCGACAGACACCACATCCTGTTCAGTTTTGAACGTCACGGTGTTGCTGTGGCCGCCGACGCGGTCCGCAGCCTCGAAAACCGTGACATCATGCCGTTTCGACAAAAGCCAGGCCGCAGACAGACCGGAAATGCCTGTTCCGATCACGGCGATGTTTCGCCGGCTGTCTTTTCTTTTGGCTTCGGTATCGAACATGGTTCCTCGCTATTGCATTCACAATTCAGTTTTACGGCCTGCGACAGATACGAAGGAGCGGATCGATAAGTTTCAGCGGCGCGCAAATTTTTCAGAATTTTGTCAGGCGCTTGAAACTCTTTTGCCGTCTCTCCCGTAGTTGACACTGAAAACTTGGTCTGAAGTCCTTCGAATGCAGTGAGCGGAATGGTGATGATGTCTGTTGTGGTGGCCCTTGCCGTGCTGATGTCGCTTCTGATGGCGGCAGCCTTTGAGTTGCAGCGTTACACAGGCTCGAGTGGCTGGATCGACACCGTCTGGTCTGCGAGTGTCGGGCTCGGCGGCGTGGTTGCCGTCTTGTTTTCCGATGGAGATAGCTGGCGCCGGGGAGCGGTTCTCTTTCTTGTATTGGTGTGGTCGCTGCGGCTCGCGGGACACATCGGCATGCGGACGAGGGGAGGTGGCGAAGATCCACGTTACGCGAAGCTTATAGAAGAATGGGGCAGCAATGCCTCGTTGCGGCTTTTCGCCTTTCTCCAGATTCAGGCCGTTGCCGCCTTTGTGCTGGTTCTCGCCGTCTATCTTGCCGCCAGCAATCCTCTGCCACTTCCAAGCATTATCGATGTGATCGCGTTGATCGTCGCGGCTGGTGCGCTTGTCGGAGAAGCGACCTCCGATGCACAGCTTTCACAGTTCAGAAAAACCCCGGAGGCCAAAACCGGCGTCTGCGAGACTGGTCTGTGGCGTTACTCGCGTCATCCCAACTACTTTTTCGAGTGGCTTTTCTGGTGCGGCTTTCCGTTGTTGGCCATCCATGCGCAGCCGTGGTCATGGCTGTCGCTTGCTGCGCCAGCCATGATGTACTGGCTGCTCGTCCACGTCTCCGGCATTCCCCCGCTCGAAGAACACATGCTGAAATCACGCGGAGAGAAATTCCGCGCCCTGCAAAACCGCGTCAACGCCTTCTTTCCGGGGCCACGCAAGAATGAGGACACGCCATGAACATGCTCGCATTCGCCATCAATGCTGCCGAACGCGCACCGCTGAGTGACAATATGACGCTTGCCGGCATCGACATGCTCTGCGCACGCACTAAACGGCGACTTGCCGGCGTTCCGGCGGCGGAAGAAAACGCTTTTGTGTCTGATATGGCGAAATTCCCCGTCGCCACACACACCGACGAGGCGAACAGGCAGCACTACGAGGTGCCGGCTGAATTCTTTGCAATCGTCCTTGGCGCGCAAAGAAAATATTCCTGCTGCTTTTATCCCAATGCTCAGACAACGCTGGATGAGGCTGAAACATTGGCGCTGGAAGAGACTGTTTCCCATGCCCGATTGCAGGACGGGATGAATATTCTCGAACTCGGCTGTGGCTGGGGTTCGCTCTCCCTTTATATGGCCGGTCGGTTTCCCAATGCGCGGATTACGTCCGTTTCAAATTCGGCTTCGCAGCGCGAATATATAATCGAACGTGCAAATGAGCGTGGCCTGTCGAACATCTCGGTGATGACCGCCGATATGAATGATTTCACAACTGACGAGCGTTTCGACCGTGTCGTATCGGTAGAAATGTTCGAGCACATGTCGAACTGGCAGGCATTGTTCGAGCGCGTCCGCTCCTGGCTGACGCCCGAGGGCAAGTTCTTCCTTCACGTCTTCAATCACCGGGATCGATCCTATCGTTTCGACCATGGCAACCGGGCAGACTGGATCGCGCAGCATTTCTTCACCGGCGGCATTATGCCTGCCTTCGATCTTCCTCACCGTTTCCCGGCGCAGTTCACCGTGGAACAGGAGTGGCGCTGGTCGGGATCACATTATCGCCGGACGGCCCTCGACTGGCTTGGAAATTTCGACCGGGAGATCGACCGTATCCGACCGATCCTGCAGAGGGTCTATGGCAACGATGCGCGCTTGTGGGAACGTCGTTGGAGACTGTTCTTCCTCGCGACGGCAGGTCTTTTCGGGCACGAAGACGGTAAGGTCTGGGGCGTTGGGCACTACCTCATGGCGCGCGTCTAGATCGCTGCAAACACGCGCATGTGAACCAATCCGGCGCCGCTTCGCCCTTGGGTGAGATGCGGCGAAGGTGTCTCCTCGGTTGGCGCAGGCCGCTGAGGCCGGCGAAGCGGGAAAAATGGATATGCGATTGATTGTGCATGATTTGATCGTGCAAAATTTGTGTATTTCATTCCTGTTTGCTTAACCCCGTTTTTTGAAATCTGCGAAGTTCGGCGACCTCGTCTAGCTTCCGTTCGGCTTTTGCATCAAGGAGCGGGCTCGCCCCGTAGTCCAAGCCAAGGGTCAGCATGCCTTTTCAGAAAACAAAAGACCGAGAGGAATATTCGCAGCATCTTCTTCTCCTGTGTCGAGTTGCAGCCTGGATGGGCGTGGCGCTGGCGACTGGCTGGTTCGTGTTTTTCATTCTCACGGAAAGATGGGGCATTGCGCTCAGCCTCCTCATTCTGGGGGTTGCAATCGTTCCGTGCTGGCTAACTTGTCTGATAGGCCACTTTTCCCTCGGACTCATCTTGGCTCAGAGCGCCTGCATCCTGTTCGTCTGCTGGTACTCCGTCGCTATCGATGTCTCCGACGATACCGTACCGAGGACGACGCATCTCTACCTGCTCGTCATAATCTTCGTCGGCTACATGAATTTTCAACGCCAGCGTTCCGCCGCCCAGTTTCTGGTCATCGCGGCAAGTCTCGTGGCCTTTGTTTATTTCTGCGCGTCCGCCGCGCGGTTTTCGTTCAGTACTCCCATGCCGCAGGATGTGCGCAGCATCAGCGCCTGGTTCAACAGTGTTTTCGCAGCGTTGATGCTGTGTGGCGGTGTCGCCGCCATGCAGGCGCAGTTTCGCAGTCATACAAAAAAAGCCCTGGAACTGCGCTCCGCGCTTTCGAATGGCCAGTTTGAACTTTTCTACCAGGCGCAGGTTCGCGCGGATGGCACGCTGCTTGGCGCAGAGGCGCTGTTGCGGTGGAACCACCCGAAACGGGGATACATCCCGCCAGCCGATTTCATCGCGCTTGCGCAGCAAACCGGTTTCATGCCGACAATCGGCGCTTGGGTCATTGCGGAAGCCTGCAAGACACTTGCGAGATGGCAAGAGAACCCGGCAACCCAGAATCTCACCTTGTCGATCAACATCACTGCCGATCATTTCGTCGACGCGGGATTTTCCGGGCAGCTTCTTGATGCCGCCTCGTCTCAGGGCATCAAGCCACAGCTTCTAAAGCTGGAGCTGACCGAGAGCGTTTTCCTATTCGACATAGAGGCAGCGATCGCGAAAATGAAGCTCCTTGATCGTTCCGGCTTTACGATTTCACTCGACGATTTCGGCACTGGCTACTCCTCACTAAGCTACCTGCGGCAATTGCCGCTCAAACAGATCAAGATTGATCGCAGCTTCGTGACGGGAGTGACCGAAAGCGGGCGTATGGCGACAATCACGCGAAACATCGTCCAGATGGGGCACGACCTTTCACTGGAAGTTCTGGCCGAAGGCGTGGAGACCGAGGCGGAGCTGCGGATGATGCTGTCCTACGGCTGCCGATTGTTTCAGGGCTATCTTTTTGCGAGGCCGACGAGCCTCGTCGAATTCGAGCAATATGCCGCCCGTCCATCGTCCTGACCGGACGTTTTGCGACAGGCTGAGGCAGCCGGATCGAATTCAGTGGCGTGCCGGCCGGCAGATCAGGCCGTTGAACAATGCACCATTCGTCGGGTAGAGCTATCTTGCCTGTCAGGATCGCTACCGATCCGCATCATTTCGTTGGTTCGCATGATCCCAGTAGCACTACCCTCCGTCGAAACGCTGCTTTTGCTTGCCTTCCTTCTTGCCACGACACTGGTCTGGGGTATCTGGACAGTGGTGTTGGTTGCACGATACGCAGGAGGCCGCTGGGCGCGCCCGATGATGCTGCCCTATGGTCTGGCGACCGCCATTGCGATTTTTACACTTTGGCAGTTCGGTAATTTCTATCTCCAGATGCGTGCCTATGACAGGGAAATGGCGTCTAGCTATCGCCCGGAGCTTGGGGAGCCGGTGCGCCTTGGCCAGATCGACATGCCCAAAGGCACGAAACTTGAACTGGCCGTGGCCGACACCAGGGAATCCTTCAACCGCGCGGTCTTCCCCCATCCCGTGCGGGTCGCGAATGTCGATGCCGTCGAGATCGCCCGCTATATCGCGATAAAAACCAACGGAAATTATGAGACCGTCGGCTTTGTTCCAGAGACGATGCGGGTGACGGGCACAGGCGTGACCCTGCAGAGCGGCTGGCGCTGCGATGCGGCACAACCGGTGGAGTTCGACCTGAAGGCTGACGGGGATGTATCCGCATTCAGCCGATGTGTCCTTGCCGACGGGAACATCGTCGACGGCATTGTCTTGCCGAAGGGCACATTTCTGCGTGCCTCCACCGGCAATGTCTATACCGACGGTTTCATCGATTCCGACAGGTGGGTTCTCGACACGCCCACGGGCCAGGTTATCCGCATTGATGATTTCGCTCTTGAGGATGTCACGCTCGCCCTCGATGGAGAAAGAAAACTCTATGAAATCCGAAGTGCGGTTTTGTCGAAGGAAGCAACGGCGGGCGCGCTCCACTTCGCAGCCGGCACTGGAATTCGCCTCAATCCCCGGCACATCCGGACTGATTATCCCGGTGCATGGTTGATAACACCATCACCTGCGTCCACCGGTTCTGAACCGGTGTCGCCTCGGTCAAGCGTGCTGAACAGTGGCGGAAAGCTTCTGGCCACCCTTTCCGACTAGCGCATTGGTGGACCAGATACTCTGAACGATCTCGATTGAGGGCTCTCTTGCGATCAGGTGCACGCGACCCCAGATATCGCGCATTATTGAAAGTGCGCATAAATGAACCCTGAGAACTACCTACCGATAAAGACCGACCGGCTGATCCTTCGTAAATTCCAGGCCGCTGATCTCGCATCATACGCCGATTACCACACACGCGATGACGTCTACCGTTTCCTCTATGCCGCACCGCCTTCGGATGATGCGGTGAAAACGCAGTTCGCAGCGCTGCTCGAGGCTCCGTTCGAAGAGGACGGCGATACGTTGCGACTCGCCGTTACGCGCAGCGACGATGACACGTTGATCGGCGAAGTCCTGCTTAAAATTGCGAGCAAGGCAGCTTTGCAGGCGGAAGTCGGTTATGTCTTCAATCCTGATTTTTCAGGTAAGGGATATGCGACGGAAGCCGTCCGGGCCATGATAAGCCTCGGCTTCGAGACGCTCGGATATCACCGGATTTTCGCGCGGCTGGATGCCCTGAACCACGGATCGATCGGCGTTGTTGAACGCCTAGGCCTGCGGAAAGAAGCGCATTTGATCCAGAATGACCGGTTTGGCGGCACCTGGGGGGATGAATTCATCTATGCCGCCCTGAAGAGGGAGTGGGCGTCTAGCCCGTGATCTTGCGCAGGTGATGATTATGTCGGGTTTGAAGGAAATTGTCGGTGTCTCAACTGGTCTTGATCCTCGGCGATCAATTATCTCCCTCCCTATCTTCGCTGGATGGTGTCGACAAGACGCGCGACACGATCCTGCTTTGCGAGGTAATGGCGGAGGCTACCTATGTCGGCCATCACAAAAAGAAGATCGCCTTCATCTTTTCCGCCATGCGCCACTTCGCCGAGGAACTGCGTGGCGAAGGATACCGGGTTCGCTACACGCGGATTGATGATCCCGACAATGCGGGCTCCTTCTCGGGTGAGGTGCAGCGGGCGTTAAACGACCTGACCCCTTCCAGGATTTGCGTCACCGAGGCTGGAGAATGGCGCGTCAAGTCAGAGATCGAGCGCTTCGCCAGTGCCTTCAATATCGAGGTCGATATCCGCCCTGATCGGCGCTTTCTTGCCAGCCATGAGGAGTTCGAGCGCTGGGCGGCCGGGCGCAAAAGCCTGACGATGGAATATTTCTACCGGGAAATGCGTCGCAAGACTGGCCTGTTGATGAATGGCGAAGAGCCGGTCGGTGGACGCTGGAATTTTGACTCGGAAAACCGCAGTCCCGCCAAGCCGGACCTGCTGAGGCCAAGACACCCGGTCTTCGCACCGGACAGGATAACAAGGGATGTCATCGACACCGTCGAGCGGCTGTTTCCCGACAATTTCGGCAAGCTTGAGAACTTTGGGTTCGCCGTCACCCGCGCCGATGCCGAGCGGGCGCTCAGTGCCTTCATAAACGATTTCCTGATGAATTTCGGCGCCACGCAAGATGCCATGCTGCAGGATGACCCGTATCTCAACCACTCGCTTCTGTCTTTTTACATCAATTGCGGGCTGCTGGATGCGCTGGAGGTCTGCAGGGTGGCGGAGCGCGCCTACTACGAGGGCGCGGCACCGCTCAATGCCGTCGAGGGTTTCATTCGCCAGATCATCGGCTGGCGGGAATATATGCGCGGCATCTACTGGTTTGCCGGGCCTGACTATGTCGACAGCAATTTCTTCCAAAACGACAGGCCGCTACCGGGCTTTTACTGGACGGGCAAAACCCACATGAACTGCATGGCGACCGTAATTACGGAAACCATCGAAAATGCCTATGCTCACCATATCCAGCGACTGATGATCACGGGAAACTTTGCCCTTCTTGCCGGCATTGATCCGAAGGCCGTTCATCAATGGTATCTCGAGGTCTATGCGGATGCCTATGAATGGGTTGAGCTGCCGAATGTGATCGGCATGAGCCAGTTCGCCGATGGCGGCTTTCTCGGAACAAAGCCCTATGCCGCAAGTGGCAACTACATCAATCGCATGTCGGACTATTGCAGTAATTGCCGCTATGACCCCAAGGAGCGTCTCGGTGACAAGGCCTGCCCATTCAACGCGCTATACTGGGATTTTCTGGCCCGCAACCGTGAAAGGCTGAAATCCAACCATCGGCTGGCGCAGCCCTACGCCACATGGTCCCGGATGAGCGAAGACGTCCGCCATGATATCAGAGCAAAGGCGGCTCTGTTTTTGAACCGTCTGAGCTGACGCGGCTCTTTCTCTGTTTTTGCCGACGGCGGGATACCCGATCAGAGCTGTCCTGCGCATATCTCCGTCATGACGCGGCTCGTAAAACCAGCTCCGCGTGGTACCGACAGCGCCGCCGGTCCATGCGGCAATGGCGCCAATGATGAGAGCGGCGAAGGCGAGCTATCGGAAACGACGTGAAGCCTGCCGCGTTTCTCAGCTTACTTTAAACTATCACTTACCAGCCGTAGCTGAATGTCAGGCCGCTGCCGTTGTCTCCGTTCTGCTCCACGTTGGTTTCGGTGTTCCGCCCATACTGGAAAATGCCATAGGCATTGTTATTGCCGTTTTGCTGCAGCGTTGCGGAATGGCCGTTGCCCCGCTGCCGGATAAAGCCGAGATTGCCGCGACCGTTCTGGGCGATGCCTGCCGCATTTCCCCGGCCCAGTTGCCGGATGTCTGCGTCTTTCAGATCGCGATAAAGCGAGTAGGCGCGCAGACCGGTTGAGAACAGATCCTCATCCCCGGAATTGCCAGGCGCGAGGTCAAAGGAAATGCGGCCACCGGCATGGGCGGGAGCCGTAAATCCGAGCGGCGCGAGGCCTCCAACAAGCAGAGTAACGGTGAGAAGTTTCAACACGTTGCGGGTCATTCTGATCTCCATTCTGTCAGTGCCCTTGCCGATGATCCAATCTCGCATCCTGCAACTGAACCCGAACGGAATTGCCCATTCACATGTCGTTCAGTCGCTGCACGAGGATCAAAGAAAAGGGCGCTCAACCGGCGCCCTCTCTGGTGGAAATGTATAGTTGAGGTCAGCCTAGTCGCCGCCAACCTGCTTCGTGCAGCTGAAGCGCCTGCCATCGATTTCGAGATCTAGCACTGCCTTGTACTGCGCTCCCTTCGCGCCAAGCGTTACCGAACTCAGAAGTTGCGAACGCCCGGCAGCGGCATCAAAGCCGCCGCCCTGGTTGATGACGGAACTCCCGCTGCCTCCTGAATTTTCGACGTGAAAGGCATAGGTACCTCCAGCACCGGTGTTACCCTTTGCGAAGGCCTCCAACCTGACCATGCCCGCCTGCGGTGTTGCCTTGATCTCGCAAAGCTTGCCTTCGCTCAGGTCATTTGCGGTCGACATGGCTGCAATGGCGCCGAAGGGAAGCAGTGCAACGGCAAGGATAGCCGCCAGGCGGCGTGGATGTGTGACGCTGTAGGGCATGGCTAGTCTCCTTGATGATCTGTTGACTTGATCTCGACCAGTTGCACGTCAAGGCCTGCGGCGGCTTACGGGCAGGCCTGCACGAAGGCCGCGACATTATCATTACCGCCCTGGTTCACATTGGCGCTGCAGCCACGGCCAACCTGAACGCCGGCCGCGATGTTGCCGTTGCCGTCCTGGGTCAGGATGGTGGTGTGGTTGGAGCCGAACTGGCCGATGCCCGCCACGTTGCGGCTGCCGTTCTGATAGGTGGAGCCGTAATTGTCATGCCCCTCCTGACCCACAGCCGAAAGGTTGTGACGACCATATTGATGGCCGACGATCCGGTTATAGCCGCCGTTCTGGTAGGTGCGGATCCGGTTGCCATAACCTTCCTGTGCGCCACCGGCAGAGTTCGACCAGCCATATTGTTCGATGCGCACATCGTTGGCCATGGCGGGGGCCGTGGCGGTGAAGCCAACGAGAGCGGAGAGTGCAATTGCTACGAAAGACGTACGGATCATGACTGTCTCCTCAGGCGGATAAGACCGCGGTTGAACGTCTTTGTTGTAGACGGTCTCGTTGGAACGGAAGCTGAAGAGATTATTCAGTCGTGGTTCATTGGCGGGGTATGGTCCCAGCGTCGCAACAATGGTGACGAACATGATGACAAAGTTTTCTTGGCAGGATGAAACCAAATTGGCTCGCCTTTCGTACATGGCTTGCGCCTTCAATGTTCAGGCGAAAAGGGAGACGAATCTGGGTCCGATGGAGCTTCAAAGCCACGCTAGCCAGCCCGCAAATGCAGGGTCTGCTGCAAGAGATGATCTGACACGAGCAACCATAACCGTTGCCTGGGTCATCATCCTCAACAAGCCATTTTATCCGCTTTACGTGTGGTATCTGGTCGATGACGGAGCCATGGCATCGCTTGTCACCCTATTGTCGGTGCCATTCTTTCTCGCGATACCATTCCTGGCGAAAAAATCCCCTTTGGCCGCGCGCCTCGCTCTCCCTTTGGTGGGAACAATCGACACGCTGTTTGAAACCAAACTATTCGGCCAGGCTTCTGGCACCGAATTTTTCTTCGCAGCCTGCATCATGCTTGCAGCCATGTCGTTCCGCGCAGACGAGAAGCTCTGGCAATATGCGACGGCAATCCTCGTCTTCATCGCTTTCTTTTTCTCGCGGACGTTTCTCGGCGCGCCGCTGCAATCCTGGTCGGCAGATGATCTTGCAACGCTTCTCAATCTGAATGCGTTCTCTGCCGCCAGCCTCATGGTCTTTATCGCCCTTAGATATGCCGGCATTTCACGGCGAACCGAAATCTGAACAAGAGCCGTGCCATCGACAGGAGGAGTTTATGCTTAGACATTGTAACCGCGTGATTGGTGCCCTGACATTTTCGCTGGTTCTGTTTGCCGGTTTTGCGGTTTCCGCAGCCCCCAAACCAGTTGCCGTCGGTCTCGATCATTACCGCGGTACCTGGCTTGAAATCGGCCGTACACCCATGTTGCTGACAGACGGATGTGTTGCAGGATATTCCACCTATCGGCAGGGAGCATCGGCGGATGAAGTGCTGATAGAAGATGGCTGTCGAGCAGGAAATCCGAAGGGTCGCCTCAAGACGGTGAACGGCGTCGGCAAGATCGAGGATTTCGGATCAACCAATGCGAAGATGCGCGTTCGCTACCCTCTTTTCATCACATTCAATTATTGGGTTTTCTACAAATCGCCTGATAAGTCCTGGTTCATCAGCGCCAACCCGTCGACCGGCGATGTGTGGATCTACGCCCGCAACATCCCGTCCAAAACGAAGCTCAATAAAATGATCACGAAAGCACGTGAGCTTGGCTACGACGTCAGCAAGCTCGAGTTTCCGGTCCAGAAATAACAGCTGATGGAGCGCATGGATGATGCAGTCGCTTGAAAATGGCTACAGGGCGATCGTCTTGGGCGCATCCGGCGGCATTGGTGGAGCCCTGTTGTCGCACTTCGAGGCCGACCCTCGTTGCGCGTTCGCCTTGCCGCTCTCGCGAAGCGTCGATGGTCTCGATATAACGAACGAAACCAGAGTGCGCGAAGTTGCCGCCCGTCTGGAGGCTCAGCGCGGCTCCTTCGACCTGATATTCAATGCAACCGGTGCCTTGACGGTCGATGGTGCCGGTCCCGAAAAATCGATAAGGGCGATCGACGAAGTTCAAATGGCGAGGCAGTTTGCGGTCAATGCCATAGGCCCTGCTTTGCTGCTCAAGTATTTCACCCCGCTTCTGCGCAGAGACGGGCGAAGCATTTTCGCCTCCCTGTCCGCGCGCGTTGGCTCGATTGGCGACAACAGATTGGGCGGATGGATCTCCTACAGAGCATCCAAGGCCGCTCAAAATCAGATCATCCGAACCGCAGCCATCGAAATCGCCCGCACAAACCCACAGGCCATCATCGTGGCGCTTCATCCCGGAACAGTCGAAACAGAGCTGTCCAAGCAATTTTCGAAGGGCAAAGACTTGTTCACCCCGCAGCAGTCTGCCGCGCGCCTGATGGAAACAATCGATGGTCTCACACCGGCACAAACAGGGCAGTTTTTTGCCTATGACGGTTCAAGGATCGAATGGTGAGTGCCATCGTCTGCAAGGCATTATCCACGATTGTGATGGTGACGAAGCCCCTGGTCTAAAACTTTTTGCTGACACCCACTCTTGCGCCAGCCGAGGTTTCCCCATCGCCTTCAATGTTAAAAAGGAGGCCGGCGTCAATGGACCAGTTTTCCGCAGTCTCAACTGTTACTCCCGTGCTGAGGGAGCCAAAGGCGCCTTCTCCATCCAGCCCCGAAACACCAACTGTTCCGCCGAATTTCGGTGTCATGATGGAACCGTTTTCAAGGGAAATCTGGCGCGCAATCTCGGCGCCGAGGCTGACACGCAGTTGCTCTTCCTTAAAACCGCGCAGCTCGATCAGGTCACCAACGTCATTGCCGACTGTATAGTTTTCGATAGTCTCGGATAGATAAACACCTCGAAATCTGGGCGTGAAGGTCGTGACGTCATTGATGTCCCAGCGTCCCGAGATCGACGTGTCGAAAAGCCAACGGCTGGTATCGAAGGATCCGTCCCAGAAGGGTGTATCGATGTCGTTCGCAGAGCCGCCATACAGCAGGCTGCTGTCCCAGAAAACGCTTCTGGCGATTTCAAACGAGGCATAGGGGCCAAGGAGCCAGCCGTTACCGGTCAACTCGTTGTCACCGTTCGTCGGATCCGTCATGCGGTCGAAATGGAAGGAAAAACCAAGCATTGCCTTGTCGGAAAGCAAATAGTCCACACCTGCTGAAACCATGGCGAAGCTGCCCCATTTGCTTCCCGATTCATCCCGGTTGTGGACGAGGAACGAGCCGTCAAGCCAGATGTTGAAAAGCGGCATTTCCGTTCTCGTCACGCCATCGGCGTTGTTTCGGGCAGCTTCGATCTGCGCAAGGCTGGTGGCGAAACTCAGAACCATGCCCTCTCCGGAAGGCATTGCACGTGAAGTGACGGCACTGGTGGTGTTGACCATCTGTCGCCGTTCAAGAAGGCCCGGCACCTTGATCGTTGACGCGATGATGTTCTGTCTGGCGCGGACAAATCCATGCACGAGATCATTTATCTCGTCTGCCACCTGTGCAGCATCGTAACCGAGATTATAGGTGACGGTCCCCTCGTTGGAGGCACCCAGTGCACTGACGAGACGAAAACCCACCCGGGCTTGACCCGAGAATGCGGGATTGGGGATGAATTTGAGGTACAATCCCGTCGCCTGCGTACCGCCGGCCTGAGCGAATTCGCCGTTCACGATGCTTGCCCGACCGGCGTTGGCAGGACTGACAAAGGTGAGATCGGCGCCGGTGAAGGGACCGCCCGTGGCGCCTGTGGCGAGATTGATATTCGGCGGTGTTGCGCCCGGCGCTACGCTGATCTCCCGGTTGGCGACGTTGATTTCGCGGGTCTTCACTTTCAGCGTATAGGCTGCTGCAGCGGTTGCCCCTCGAGCGTCCCGCACCTGAACGGTAAAGCTATAGTCACCCTCGGTTTCGGTCTCCAGCGGACCTGTGAGTTCACCGGTTGAAAGATTGAGGATCATACCTTTTGGCAATGTACCGCCGGCAAGGCTGTAGAGCAGCGGGTTGGTGCCGCCGGAAGCCGTGATGGACTGGCTGTAAGCTTCTCCTGCCATCGCTTCCGTCAAAGCTCCGCCTGCGGGTGAAAGGGCGAGGGCGCCCGCTGGCGGTGTAACTGTGATCGTGACCGTGGCGGACGAATTGCCCGAAGAGTTTCTCGCCGAATAGGTAAAGCTGTCGGTGCCGGAATAGCCGCTGTTCGGCGTGTAGGTAACACTGGTGCCGATCACGCTGACAGTTCCGTGTGATGGGCCGGTGATAACAGCGATTGTGTCCAGCCTGCCTCCCGATATGCCGAGAGGTACGGGATTGCCGGTACTATCTGCGACGACGGTTACTGTGCTGTCGCTTGCGACAGGCGCGGCAACCAGGACAGCTATGGTGTAGGCAGCAGAAGCGGTAACGCCGTTGGTGTCGCGTGCGGTGATATTGAAGCTCGCATTTCCTTCCGTCGTCGGATTGCCCGTGATCTCTCCGGTGGCGGAATTCAGGTTGAGGCCATCGGGCAGCGCGCCGCTGCTCGTATATTGATAGGGTGCATTGCCGCCTGATACTGTGACGGTCTGGATATAGGGCATATCGACGAATGCATCCGTCAGCCGTCCTGCGGAGGGAGAGAAGACGAGTGTCGTCGCCGTGACCAAAACTGTGACGGTTGCAGGCGCAGACACACCGCTGACATTCGTTGCCGTATAGGTGAAACTGTCCTGACCCGTATATGCCGGTCTTGGCGTATAGGTGATCATGGTTCCGGTTGCTGTCGCGTTGCCATTGGACGGAGCCGTGGCGATGGCGACGCTGGCCGGGTCTCCACCCGTCACATTGAGAGCGATGACGTTGTCGGACGAATCAGGTGCGACACTGACCGAGACCGCGTTGGCCACAGGTGCCTGTGGATTGACGGTGAACGAGCGCGTGATCTGGCTCGCAGGAAGATAATCGCTGTCGCCGGGCTGATCCGCATTGATCGTACATGTGCCTGTAGAAACAAAGGTCAGAAGGCCACTGCTTGTAATTGTGCAGGTGCCGGTCGTGACGGAAGTAAAAATCGGAGACAATCCGGAATCGCTGCTAGCCGTCAGCGTGGGCGTCGTTCCAAACGTCTGCGGCCCCGGATTGTTGAACGTGAGCGTCTGTGACGCTTTCGGAGTGACGCTGTTTGATTGAACGGAGGCGACACTCTGACCGGCAGCATTTTCGGCGGTAACCGTGAACGTGTAGCTTTGGCCGTTGGTTAGGCCTGTGACAACGATGGGGCTGTTCCCCCCTGCTACCGGCGCCACATCTGCGGGGGTCGCTGTCACGATATAACCCGTGATCGCCACACCACCATTGCGTGGCGGCGGCTGGAAGGACACGGCCGCCTGGGTGTCACCAGCGGTTGCCATCAGACCCACCGGCGCATCGGGCAGAGTGAATGCGACACTAATGGAATAAGCGCGGCTGCCCGTCTGGCCATTTACATCGGATGCGGTGACTGTGAAGTTATAGGTGCCCGACAAGATCGGCGTGCCGGAAAGCTCGCCGGAGCCAGCCAATGAAAGGCCCGGCGGCAGCGAGCCCGTGCTCACTGAGAAGCTGTGTGGTGATGCACCGCCCGAGGCTGTTAGGGTCTGGTTGTAGGCTATGTCATACGTCGCATTGGGGATGGAAGTGGGACTTATATCTATCACGGGTGCCGCGATGGAAACGGAATAGGATTGTTCTCCTGTCGCACCGTCAGAGTCGGTTGCCGTCACGGTAAAACTGAAATTGCCGGTCTGAGTTGGAATGCCCGTCAGCTCACCGTTGCTGGAAAGAGAAAGCCCGCCGGGCAGCGTGCCTGCTGAGACCGCAAAGCTGTGAGGCGCACTACCGCCGCTCGCGGTCAGGCCCACCGGACCATAGACCTGTTGATAGGCTGGATCGGCAATCGCGACAGGGGTGATTTTGACCGGGTCGTATGAGACCGAATTGTCCGAACTCGTCGACGCCTCGTTTGCGAGGCCGGCCGGTGTCGTGACACTTCCGGCTGGGATCGTTGCAACAACGGTTCCGGCCCGGTTCATGCCCGACACCGCCACCTGATAGGTGGGACCGGAACCAGAAATCGTGGCCGTGGTGGCGCCGGCCGTGCCGGACAGCTGCACATCGGCGCCGGAAAAACCAACAATGGGTTTGTCGAAAGCGACGTCGAACAGGATCGGCGACCGAGACGTCGGGTCCGCTTGCGCTGTTGCCTGATTGATCGTCACAGTCGGTTTGGTTTCGACCGTGTGATTGGAGCCGCTTGCGGAAGATGTGCTGCAGCCACTGCCTCCTGTGTAGGAAGCGCTTACTGGATATGTTCCGGATGACAGGCTCGTCGTCCGGAAGGTGGCGGAAGATGCCGGGCTCACCGGCCCGGTCGGCGCCAGACCGAGATTGGCCGATTGGGAACCGATGGAAATGCTGACGCTCCCCGGAGGCGACTGGCCGGCATTGCAGCCCATGGAGGAGACGGTTGCCGTGACTTCCACCTCTTGGCCGGGCAAGGATGGGTTGGGCGAAGACGTTACCGACAGGACGACAGGCCCGCCTGCTACGGCGCGTACGACGAGCGTATTGCTGGTAAAGCTGAAAGAATGTCCGCCCACCCGGGTGCCGGAGAAACTGGCGAAATCCGAAAACTGCCCGGCCATGACATCCAATTCGTCGACGCGGTAAGCCGCAGTACATGTCAGCTTGTTGGGCCATTCAAGGCCGCTGCCCACGCTGGGACAGGATACTACTGCACCCTTGATGGACGTGGTTGTGGGATTGATGCTGGTGATGGTGTAGGAGCCGGGATCAATAACGTAATCGAAACGGATGTTATCGCCAAGGCCATTGAACGTCGCAGGCACGGCCGAAACCGTGACGGACTGGGCAAGCGCCTGTGTCGCTAGGACAAGGAGAAGCGAAAGAGCGATGGCGCCCGTTCTGGATATCGTATGAAGACAGGACACCGCACGACCTGCAGCGTCTTTCCACGAGCTCAACCTGCCACCCATCATGCCCCCCCAGCATTAGAATATGCGCATAAACTTTTACTAGCAGGTATTTAAATAGATTACATGGAGTCAACCATTAGGTGAAAAATAACTCGAGTTAGACACGCATTTTGAACAGGGTGTGCCGTATTTGTGTTTGCCTATGGAAAGATAGCGAAGACGATGTGGTGCGCGATACGGCAAGACTGAGGGAGCTGGTAAGGTGTCGCGGGGACTTATCGGTTCTTTGACGGCGGTGGGTGTATGTGTCAGTGTTATCAATATTTTCGTTGGCTTACGCTCGATCGTTAACGGACGACTGTCATACACCCCAACAATAAGATCTGTTTCCGAATATCTGATCGTCAACATTACCGATTAAATAAAAGAGGCCGGCCCGCACAACCGGACCAGCCCTTTCTGACAACTAAAATCCCCAGTCTACGACCCCCAATCACATCGCGGGAAGAATAGTGATGTCGCGCAAGCCGTTGTCTGCGCCTGTGATCCCGCCGATTTCGGTGGCAGCGCCGGTTTCGAGGTTGACGGTGTAAAGCGTGTTGCCGGCGGCCAGGTATGCGGTGTTCTTGCCGCCTTCCTCGCCGTGGATATCGAATGCGTAGGTTGCCGGCATGTCCTTGAGGCCGAGCTTGCCGATTGCCTTCAGTGTGCCGTCATTCGGCTTCGTCTGCTGAACCAGGGCGCCGATGGTCGCGTCGATATTGTACATGGCCGTCTTTTCCGGCTTGCCGATCGAGTTGGTATAGGCGGCGGCAACGATGTTTGGCGCTTCTCCCTTGTGCATGTCGCCATCTTCGAAAGCCAGTGTTCCATCAACCGTTACAGCGCCGGTGTCGGGATGCACGCGGTGATTGGTCGTGCCGGTCATGAAACGAAGACGATCCGCTGCTGGGTTGAAATCGACCACAACAGGCGCTTCGGTCATGGTCAGCATCTTGTCCATCTTGGCCACATCGGTTGCAGCACCTGTCTCAAGGTTGATGGAGACGATGCGGTGGTCCGGCGTTACACCGATGACAGTCTTGTTACCGGGGCGAAAATCGATGCCAATGAGCTTGTCGACGCCGGTGACATCCATTGTCTTTGTAACGGCAGGCTTGTCAGTGTCGAACATGACGAGCGTCTTGTCGCCGGTCAGCCCCAGGACCGGTGCTGAAACCGCGATGCTTGCCGATGCTGCGAAAGCGGCGGAGGCGATCAGAGTGGAGCGGATGATATTCATGGTGTTTCTCCCGTGCGTTGAACCGTTCGGAAGGCGTCCAGCGGTTGGTTTTCGACGCTTCCACAGTTCAAGACACCGGGCAGGGTGCATTTGGATGCAGACAGCGAAAAAATATTTGCGAGATGCATCCATATGCCGCCACGATGGGTATTATGCCCAAGTCGACCATGCTGGCGATCAGACGTTGAAAGGTTTCAAATGCAGATGGGCTCCGTGCCGGACGATCTACACAGGGCGCTCACAGCCTGCGCAAAAGGGGACAAAAACGCATTGCGTGCGATTTTCGATCGCGAGGCAGGCCGGCTGATTGCAGTGGCAGAGCGCATCGTCAAGCGCAGGGAACTGGCGGAAGAGGTGGTACAGGAGAGCTTCGTGCGCATCTGGACCCATGCGCACCAATACCGGGCAGATCAGGGGTCGGCGCGCGGCTGGATTTACGCGATCGTCAGAAACCGGGCGCTTAATCTTCTGCGCGACAGCAGGCGTGAACTCCCCGTGGAGGATGTTGAAACGCTCCGCGATGGCGCGCAGGCAGATGAAGTAATGGCCGCATGGCAGAAGCTTGATCGGAATTCACGCCTTTATGAATGTCTCGGCGGTCTTGAGGAGACAAAGAGACAGGGCATCCTGATGGCCTACGTGGCCGGATATTCCCACGGCGAAATCGCTGGCCGGTTGCGCATTCCGCTTGGAACGACGAAATCCTGGATCAGGCGCGGCCTTTCGGCGCTTCGGGAGTGCATGGCATGATGATGGAGCGCAAAGATATTCCCGCCATCGCCGATGACTATGTATTGGGCTTGCTGGAGACCTCCGAAGCCACGGCTGTTGAGGCGGCAATGGAAACGGATGGCGAATTGCGGGCGGCAATCGCGGCCAGCCGTGAGCGTTTTCTGCCGCTCGATACCACCGTTGAGCCGGCATCCATCAAGGGCGAATTGTGGAGCAACATCGAATCCCGCCTGCCGCTTCAGTCGACATCCGCATCCCTTAAGCCCACCCACACGGCAAACGACAACAGCACAAACCGCTGGCGCGCCGTTGCCGTGTCTGCCATTGCCGCAACCGTTGTGCTCGCCGCCGGCCTTACGTTTAGCCTGACACGGACAACGGAGCCGCTGGTGATCGCAGTCCTCGTCAACGAGACGGGTGAGGTTCAGGCCGTTGTTGAGGATTTCGGCAACGAAAGAGCAACCGTGCGGATGCTGGCCGATTTTGCAGTGCCTGGAGACAAGACGATCCAGGTATGGACATTGCCGTCCAAGGATGTTGGCCCGGTCTCGCTCGGCCTGATCGATGGCGTCCGTTCAGCGCGTCTCGATGGACCGGCTTTACCGACCCCGAGAAGCGACCAGCTCTACGAGATCACGCTTGAACAGGCAGGCGGATCACCAACAGGCAGGCCAACCGGCCCAATCTTGGCAAAGGGCTTCGCCCGAATGCCGCGATAGATCACCCAAAGGCAAAACCGATAAGATCGCGGCGAAATTTCCTTCGCCGAATTCTATTCGCCGGTTTCGGGAGCAACACCATCGTGCTGTCCCGAAACCGGCCGCAAACAATCAGGCAATCTGCTTATCAGGCGCCAAATGCGCCATCGATCGTGTGCATCGCGCCCGTCACAAAACCGGCTTCAGGCCCGGAAAGCCAGGCCACCATGCCGGCCACTTCCTCCGGCCGTCCATGGCGCTTGAGTGCCATGAAGCTGTGCATCAGGTCTTTCATCGGCCCGTTTTCCGGATTCGCGTCGGTGTCGATCGGGCCGGGCTGCACAACGTTGATGGTGATGCCGCGTGGCCCGAAGTCGCGTGCCAAACCGCGCGCCAGCCCCTGCAAGGCCGATTTGGAAACGGCATAAGAGGCCATGCCCGGCACCGGCATCCGGTCTCCATTGACCGAGCCGATAACGATAATCCTGCCACCGTCAGGCATCCGCCGCGCCGCCTCCACAGAGGCGTGATAGGGCGTCTGGATGTTGATCTGAAACAGACGGTCGATGGCATTAGGGTCCTGCTCGAGAGCATCGCCAAAAATGGCAATCCCGGAGTTCACGATCAATATGTCCAGAGGACCACTGTCACGCACTACGCGGATGACTTCGTCGCGGTTAGCACTGTCCGCCCGTATGGCAGTGCTGCCCGTCTCCTTCGCCAGCTCTTCCGCCGCACCTTGGGACGCGCCATAGGTGAACGTTACCTTTGCACCTTCGTCTGCAAACCGCCGCACGATGGCTGCGCCTATGCCTCGGCTGCCGCCGAGAACCAGAACGGATTTTCCTTGAAACACGAGCACTCTCCATGACCTTGAAAATTAATTTAATGATCGATACATAAATACCGAATAACTCACTCGTCAAGATATTATGTAATGACCGATACAAAAAACATTCGCTCCCGCGGCCGTCCGCGCCGTTTTGATCCTGATCAGGCTGTGGCCACGGCCAAGCAGCTTTTCCACGCGCGTGGCTTTGATGCTGTGGGCGTCGCGGAGATTACCTCGGTGTTAGGCATCAACCCGCCAAGCTTTTATGCCGCTTTTGGCAGCAAGATGGGCCTCTACAAGAGGGTTCTTGATCTCTATGCCGGAACGGAAGCAATTCCTCTTGCCGATATTCTGCGGCCGGATCGTGAGGTTGGCGAGTGCCTTGCATCGTTGCTCGAAGATGCGGCAAGACGCTATGCAGCTCATTCCGCAGCCCCTGGTTGCCTCGTTCTGGAAGGCACGCGCTGCGACGATGAAGAGGCGCGTGCCGCAGCCCGCGTTTTTCACACGGCGGCAGAGGGCGTGATCCGCTCCTATATTGCCGCGCGCCATCCGGAAGAGGCTGAGCGTCTGGCGGATTTCGTGAGTTCGACCATGGTCGGTCTCTCCGCCATGGCGCGGATTGGCCGCGACATAGAGCGACTCCTGAGTATTGCGCGCGTTGCGGGGGGAGCGGTGAAGCAGGAGCTTTCCGAGGCTTGAATCTCGGAGCAGTCTCAATACTTCTTATTAGTGATGGAAGCTGGTAGGTGTCGAAAACCCGGCTCATTCTCACCAGAGATCGATCAGGCCACCTGATGCTCCGTGCACGGGGTCGGTCGTCGGCTTTGGCAAAGACTTTATCTGTGCAAGCATCGCACTGGTTGGTGCAGACGTCTGAACATCGGCCTCCTGGCCGGGTGGATAAGCGCCGACAACCTGAAAATCCGCAGAGGATTTCAGCTTCATGTGGCCTGTGCCGGCTGGCAAGACCAGACAGTCACCTTGCGTAACGTGCAAGGTTTGCCCATCCGGCCCGCCAATCTGCAACGTCGCTTCACCGCCCCCCACGCCCAGAACTTCATGCGCGCCGCTGTGGTAATGGTGATAGGCAAACACACCATTGCGCCAGATGCCGCGCCATCCGTTTCGTGCGAACAGTGCCTCGAAAGCAGCGGAATCGAATGGCGAGCCGACGTGTCGATAGATGATGACAGGGAAGGTCTGGTTGTTGGGAACCTGATCGCCTGGATTTAAAGTGATTTTTTCAACTTTCATGTGAATGCTCCTGGCCATCTGTCGGGCCTGCCAAACCGTGTCTGGTTTGCTGCGCAGCCAGTGCTGGCGACCAGCCAATCTTCGTCCGCACTTCGGCGGAACTGGAGTGGCACCGGCAGATTTCCGCCACCGACACTCCTTCATGACCCTGCTTCAGAATGAACGTCTTCTGTGCGTCCGAAAACTGCGATGCTTTCATCGTCTTCCGTTCCTGTCCCAGCCAGGAAAATGCACCGGAACACTCTAACCAAAAACGGTCCAGTATGAAGGGTTCAGATCAACAGAGTGCCGTGTCCGTATCGAGGGGACCGGGAGGCGAAGGGCCGAAGGCGGTTCCTCTCGCCATAATCGACGCTAATCGTGCTACACGTCAGCGCCCTCTCTCCTATCACGCCACCTGTCTTGCTGACACCATCATCATATCGATATGGATATGCTCGAACGGGCAACTTAATGCACCGCGCTCGTCCTTCTCAATCAGTCCCAGCTCGACTAGCACCGCAGCATCTTCATGGACGCGCTTGACGTCCCGGTTCAGTCTGCGCGCAAGCTCTCGCACGCCAACCGTTCCACTTCCCAGAAGGACGTTCAGTAGTTCCCAACGACGCTCGGTGAGACGCGAAAAGAATGTGCCGGGTGTCTCAAAGTTTAGCGTTTCACCCTGATACTCACCGCTTTCGAGGCCAATAGCAGCGCGCTTACCTGCTACGCGTAATGCCGATTTCCAGTCGGCATTTGTCGTGATGGTCAAAGTTCTCATGACTGCCTCCGTTTTTCGACCTCAAATAAAAAGTCCTCAATCAGTTGGTGGATTGTTGTGAACCGGTAAGGAAACTCATGGCCGTCCAGATGTATGTGATCGCCTTTACCCCGCTCATTGTCGAAGCCCACAACCCTAATGCCGTTCTGGGCATAGACCATTCGATATTTGAACCCATGTTCGGTTGGGGGAACAGGCGTTGGAACTTTCCAAATAACGAACTGGATAATGCTGCCGTCGGCACCAACACTTTTGTGTTCTGTTATCGTGAGACCCTTCTTGTTGTCTATAATGCCAACATCTTACGGTGTTGTCAATCTCGCCAACACTTGATTAATGAGCAAATCCAGCCGCAGCGGCGAGACGTTGCGGCGCGACGGCTATTTTGCTCAGCCGCCTCGGGGAACTGCTTCAGGTCGCCTCCGGTGTGACCACCCTATTCAGCATCATCGAGCACATCTGCTACCTCGTCGTCGCTGTGGTCATGGCTGTTTCCTGGTCGTGTGAGAGTGCGGTTACCGCAGAACGGATGACAGGAACTCGCGGGTCCGATCTTCCTTTGGTGCGCCGAAGATTTCTTCTGGCGTTCCTTGCTCACAAATACGCCCTTTGTCGAAGAAGCAGACCCGGTCCGACACTTCCCGAGCGAAACGCATCTCGTGGGTAACAAGTAACATGGTCAAATCGTGCTCGTGGGCCAGGCCACGGATGACGGAAAGCACTTCGCCGACCAGCTGGGGGTCTAGGGCGGAGGTTGGTTCGTCAAAAAGCAGGACACGCGGGCGCATGGCAAGAGAGCGGGCAATGGCGACACGCTGCTGCTGGCCGCCAGAAAGCTGCACTGGATAGTGATCCTTCTTGTCGGCCAGGCCGACCATCTTCAGGAGTTCGATTGCCCGTGTTTCTGCCTCCGGCCGGGCAATGCCCAGTACACGCACCGGCGCCTCCACGATGTTGCGCAGCACCGTCATATGAGGGAAGAGGTTGAAGCTCTGAAAAACCATGCCGACGTGGTTACGGATCTGGCGCAGGTGTTTTTCCGAGGCTTGGAAGGGGCCTTTGCCGCCGGCCTGATGGTAGGAAATGTCCGCCAGCGTCAGCTTTCCCTCCTGGAACGGTTCCAGCGTCATGAGAATGCGCAGAACCGTCGACTTACCGGAGCCGGAAGGACCGATAAGAGTGACTTTTTCACCTTTTGCCACGCTGAAATTGAACTGGTCGAGGACCGTCAAAATGCCGAACCGCTTTGTGACATCGGAAAATTCGATCAGCGGCTGATTGGTGTTGTTTGTCATCGCAAGGGTATTCCTGCTTTTGGAAGCGCCCTTTGCAGGCGGCTGAGGCCTGCTGAGCAGATTATGGTCAGAAGAAGGAAGATCAGGCCGACAAGCGTCAGCGGCACCAGATATTCGAAGGTGCGCTCGCCGATCATGTTTGCCAGCCCCATCATCTCTAGAACCGTGACGACGGAAAGCACCGGCGTTTCCTTGATCATGGCGACAAGATAGTTGCCCATGGCCGGAACTATGCGCGGGATCGCCTGCGGGATGATGATATCCCGATACGTCTGCATGCGCGTCAGATTAAGCGCAGTCGCGGCTTCCCACTGGCCATGATGCACCGCCTCCATGCCGCCGCGATAGACCTCAGACGTATAGGCGGCATATTGAAGGCCCAGCGCCAGCGCGCCGGTGAGAAACGCCGGCAGAACGATGCCGAATTCCGGAAGAACGTAATAGAGGAAGAAAAGCTGCACCAGAAGCGGAGTGTCGCGAAGGAATTCGACAACAACTGCGGTCGGCCAGGAAATCAATTTCACCCGACTGCGGCGCAGCAGCGCAAAAACCAGCCCCAGAATAAGCGCGATGGCAAAGCCGGCGGCGGCTGCTTTCAGCGTTACCGTCAGGCCGATCAAAATGATGGGCAGGATCGAGGTCGTGTAGGTGATCCAGGTGGTCGTGTCCCATTCGTAACCATACATCATGACTGAATATCCTTACGAATGGCGAGTGCGCGGAAACACATTGCCGCGCCGCACGACATGTTCGATCACCCGGATGATGGCCATCAGGATCAGCGACATCGCGAAATAACAGAGGAGTGTGATCGAATAGATGCTGGTGCTATCCAGCGTCAGGTTGCGGATAGACTGTGCCGCGAAGGTGAGGTCGGTAATCGAGATCAGCGATACGAGTGAGGAAAGCTTCAGCGTTTCGATGGCCAGATTGCCGAAGGACGGCATCATCTCGACGATCGCCTGCGGCAAGGAAATGCGAAACAGCGTCTGCATCCGCGTGAAGTTTAGCGCTCGTGCGGCTTCCAGCTGCTGCACCGAAACGGAAGATAACGCGCCGCGAACGATCTCGGCGCCATACCCACCCGCATGGGCGGCGAGCACCATGACGCCGGTGGTGACCGGATCGAAACTCAGACCGACGAGCGGCAGCGCGTAATAGAACCAGAAAAGCTGGACCAGCAGCGAGGTGCCGCGAAACACCTCAGTGTAGCACAATGCGACAGTCGAGAGGATTGGTCCACCCTCGACGCGAAGAATGCCGAAGCAAAAGGCGAGTACCGTGCCGACAACAAGGGCTGCGAGCGTCATCGTCATCGTGACGACGGCGCCTTGCCACAACATCGGCAGGTAGGCGGTCATGTCCATCTGGAGTGTTCCCGAGTTCATGGTAATCGGCGCCCGGTAACGCACGGGCGCCGGCTGGCGTCATTTTCCGGCGCAGAGATCGGCGACCTTCTTTTCGGCCGCTGCCGCGATACTCTGTTCGGAGAGGCCGTATTTTGCGAGGATTTTCTTGTAGTCGTCGGTCTTGCGGAATTCGACGAGCACGGCGTTGAAGGCGTCACGCAATTCTTTGTCCTCCGGCCGGAAAGCGAAACCGCCGTAGTTGCGCACAGGCGCATCCTTCACGACAGGATCAACGAAGGGCTTCACCTGCTCGACATTGGCTTGGCCCTTGGCCAGTTCTGACACTGTCAGTTCCGTGGCGGCATAGGCATCGGCGCGGCTCTGGACAGTGGGGATGGCATCTGCATTGGCAGGGATGAAGACGATCTGATCTTCCTTGACGCCGACGGCGCGCAGGAAGTCTACATTGTTGGCGCCAGATACGACGGCGACCTTCAATGCAGGATCCTTGGCAATATCGGCATAGGTGGTCAGCTTTTTAGGATTGCCTTTCTTCACCAGCAGGCCTTCGCCATAGGACGAGTTCGGTTCGGTGAAGGCCACTTGCTTGCAGCGCTCGGGCGAAATGTTCTGTTCGGCGGCTGCGAAATCGAAGCGACGCGCCTTCAGCCCGGGGATCAGCGTGCCGAATGGGGTCACCGTCCAGTTGACCTCCTCGATGCCCATCGATTTCAGAACTGCATTCGCGACATCGGGGCCGATGCCGGCAGAGGTGCCGTCGGGCTGCATGTATGAATAGGGCACTTCATTGGCAGTCGCTGCGCGAATGTAGCCTTGCTTCTTCACCTCCTCGAGGGTGAGTGCGCTGACCGCTGTCACGCTGATGGAAAGAGCAAGGGCGGAAAGCCCGGCGAGTTTTGTCATATTCATGTTCTAACTCCTCTGGTTGGGTTGCGTGGTCCGTTTTCGGATCTCACTTCATTCTTCGGACTAGGTATTCTCCGTGACCGTGGCGATGACGGAAAGGCAGTCGCCGGCCTTGATGAGGCCGGGAACGTGGCGCGCTGCGAGCACGCCACTGATAGAGGCGCGGTATTCGACCGGCGCAAGACCGGTTTTTCCAACAGGGTAGACCCTAGCGATGGTTTCACCTGCCTTGACCGTGTCGCCGAGATCGCGGACGAAGACGACGAGCCCGTCATCTTCGGCAAAGGTGAAGCAGTCGCTGGAGGGCATATCCAGCCAGCGGCTCGGCGCCGGCACCGCGGCGCCGGTCAGGATGCCTGCATGGCGCAGCAGGTTGATGGTGCCTTTGCGGGCGATGTCGATCGATTTTGCGCTGGCCGTGCCCGCGCCGCCAAGCTCGGTGGTGACAAAGACCCTTCCCAGTTCCTCGGCCGTTGTGTCCAGCATGCCGACGGCGTCAATCTCCAGCATCTTCATCGAATAGGGGGCAGCAAAAGCTGCCACCGCCTCAAAGCACCGGGCTTCCTGTATCTTGTCGGGTAATTCGTGAGCGGCAGCGTAAGGCAGGAAATCAAGCGTCCTGCCGCCTGAATGAAAATCAAGAACGATATCCGCAAGCGGTAACAGATGGCGTGTCACGTAATCGGCGATCTTCTCCGTCACGGAACCGTCCGGACGACCGGGAAAGCTGCGATTGAGGTTCCCGCGGTCGATCGGCGAGGTGCGTGTTCCCGCGCGAAAGGCCGGATAGTTGAGTGCTGGCACGATGATGATACGCCCGCTGACGTCATCTGGATCGAGTGTGTGGGCAAGTTCGAAAAGTGCGGCCGGCCCCTCATATTCGTCGCCGTGATTGGCGCCGGTCAAAAGGGCTGTCGGCCCCTCGCCGTTGGCGATCACGCAGATCGGGATCATTACCGACCCCCATGCACTGTCATCGCGGCTGTATGGTAGCCGCAGATGACCGTGCTGCACGCCTTTCCTGTCAAAATCGACCGACGACGTGATAGGTGAGGGGCGTAGCGCGGTGCTTAACATCTCTCAGCCTTTCACGAACAGTTGCCGCGGCACATTGGAGAGGCACTCGACACCCGTTTCGGTAATGGCGATACTCTCGGTGATTTCGAGCCCCATGTCGTCCAGCCACAAACCGGTCATGAAATGGAACGTCATACCGGGCTTCAGCTCCGTGCGGTCGCCGGGGCGCAGGCTCATGGTGCGCTCGCCCCAGTCCGGCGGATAAGAGAGGCCGATGGGATAACCGGTTCGGTTGTCCTTGATGATGCCGTATTTTTTCAGCACCGCGAAAAACCCATTGGCGATATCTTCGCAGGTATTGCCGGGTTTGGCAGCCGCAAGACCGGCCTCCATGCCCTCAAGCGTGGCCTTTTCCGCATCAAGGAACGCCTTCGTCGGCTTGCCGAGAAAGACAGTGCGAGAGAGCGGGCAATGATAACGGCGATAAGCGCCGGCGATTTCAAAGAAAGTGCCTTCGCCCAAGCGCATCGGCTTGTCGTCCCATGTCAGATGCGGCGCAGAAGCATCGGCACCCGACGGGAGCAACGGTACGATCGCGGGATAATCCCCGCCGAATTCCGCAGTGCCACGAATGCCGGCATCGTAGATCTCGGCGACGAGATCGCATTTGCGCATGCCCGGCTCGACTACGTCAACGATACGTTTGTGCATCAGCTCGACGATCTTGCCGGCCTTGCGCATATAGTCGAGTTCGGTCGGGCTTTTGACCGCGCGCTGCCAGTTTACAAGACCGGCGGCATCCTTGAAGCGGGCGTTCGGCAGATGTTTCCGCAAGGATGCAAAGGCAGCAGCCGAGAAATAGTAATTGTCCATCTCGACGCCGATCGACAGGCCTGACCAGCCCCGGTCATCGAAGATCTTCGACAACAGATCCATCGGATGCCGTTCGGTCGATTGAACGTAGTGGTCAGGATAACCGATGATGTTGTCCTGGGCGAGGTAGGCGGTGCGCTTGGCGCCATTGGCATCCTGCTTGCGGCCATACCAGATCGGCTCGCCTTGCGGCGGCACCAGCACGCATTGGTGGACATAGAAGGACCAGCCGTCATAGCCCGTCAGCCAATGCATGTTGGATGGGTCGGTGACGACAAGCAGGTCGATGCCTGCCTTTTCCATGGCGTCGCGGGTTTTGGACAGGCGCGCGGCATATTCCTCGCGCGTAAAGTTCAGCGTTACGCTCACGCTGCGTCTCCCATTTTCACACTGTTTTCGATGATTTGGCCGCTGCCGCCGTCTTTTGCGCGGGTAAACGCGAGATTGGCGATGGCGGTGTCCTGCACTCCGGTGCCGGTCAGATCGGCAAAGGTGATGTCGCCCCTCGATACGCGACCGCGTGCCTTGCCAGCGATGACAGCACCGAGCTCGGCGAATTCTTGATCCAGCGTGACAGGCCCCGCGGCGATAGCGTGGTGCAATTCACCGAGGATTCGGGTCTGCGAAAGCCGGTCTGCGATATAGCGCGCCCTGGAAAATACGGCCGGATCGATCTCGTTCTTGTGTTCGGCGTCCGATCCCATGGCCGTCAGATGCTGGCCTTCTTCAAGCCAGCCGGCAAACAGTATCGGCTTTTCGGCTGGCGTCGTGGTCACGACGATGTCGGCGCCCCGGACAGCGGTCTGCGGATCGGCCGCGGCGATGACCTCTATTCCGTGTTCGCGTGCCAGATCGCCTGCGAGCACCTCGGCCTTTTGATGGTCACGAGCGCAGATGCGTGCGGATTGAATGGGTCGCACCAGTTTCAGCGCATCGAACTGCAGACGGGCTTGCATGCCCGCTCCGAAAATTGCTGCGACGGAAGCGTCTTCGCGGGCGAGATGCCGTGCTGCGACCGCCCCGGCTGCGGCGGTACGCACATCTGTGAGATAGCCGTTATCGAGAAGAAGGGCCTCCACCAGTCCGGTCCTTGCGCTGAAGAGGATCATCAGCCCGTTGAGGCTCGGCAGACCGAGTTTGGGATTGTCGAAAAAGCCGGGGCTGACCTTGATGGCGAAACCGTCAAAACCCGGCACATAAGCCGTCTTTACATCCACCTCGCCACGAAACTCTGGTATATCGAGCCGCAAGATCGGCGGCATGGCGACCGCTTCGGTTGCGAGCGCTGCAAAGGCCTGCTCCACGCACTCGACTGCCGACAGGTCGAGCTTCACGACAGCGCGCAGATCTTTTTCGGTTAGGATGGTGATTTGGCTCATGCGGCAGGCCCTTCGATGATCGTCTTGTGAACCGCCGGATCGATATTTCCACCCGACACGATGATCGCGGTTGGGCCGGTGATGTCCACCTTGCCGAAGAGGATCGCCGCGAAACCGACTGCGCCGGCACCCTCGACCGTCAGACCTTCTTCATGCGTCGCATGGCGGATGCCGGCTGCGATCTCTTCCTCGGATACCAGCACGATCTCGTCGAGAAGAGATTGGCAGAGCGCAAATGTGATCCGGTTTTTCAATCCAATCCCCCCTCCCAGCGAATCCGCCAGCGTTTCTTCTTCCTGGATGGTGACGGGCCGCCCGGCAGTGACTGACGCATGCATGGCCGCGCCCCGCTGCATGGAAACGCCGATGACACGTGCCTCCGGCTTCAGCGCCTTCACCGCAACGGCGATACCGCCCGCAAGGCCACCGCCCGATAGAGGAACGAGAATTGTCTCCAGTTCAGGCATGTTTTCGACGACCTCGAGGCCGATAGTGCCCTGGCCAGCCACGACGTCGGCGTGATCGAAAGGCGGGATAGCGGTCAAGCCTCTGCTTTTGGTCAGGCGCCCCACTTCCTCCTGCGCATCATCCTGTGATCTGCCGACAATCCGGATTTCCGCGCCGAGCGCGCGGATCGCCTCCACCTTGTTTGCCGGCACCAGCGCCGACATGCAGATTGTGGCGGGGATGCCGAGTTTGTCTGCGGCATAGGCCACCGCCCGGCCATGATTGCCCGTCGAGGCGGTGACGAGGCCACGCTGGCGCGTCGTATCGTCCAGCGAGAGAATGGCGTTCATCGCGCCGCGCAGTTTGAAGGCGCCGATGGGCTGAAGGGTTTCAAGTTTGAGATGAACGGGATGACCACAGCGCTCAGAGAGAAAGTCCGAGCGAACCAGCGGTGTGCGCTCCACCTGTCCCGCAAGCCGCGCCGCTGCTCGCTTTATCGCGGCCAGTGAGACTGGAAGCAAGTTGTCGGCGGCGGATATGGACAGGTTTTCGCTCTTCATGATTGTCATGTTGAGAGCGAAATAAAATCATGTCAATTATTATATTGTAATGATTCAATGATTTTCGGCTGGCAACCTCAGCCGATTGACCCGATATCGTAGACCGGCGGCAGTTGCTCGAATGTCTGCCGCACAGTGGTCAAAGCCCTGGCGAGGCTTGCATGATTGAGGCGACCGCCGAGGCATATGCGAATGCCGCCGCCATGGCTAGGACCGGCAATAAATGGTTCTGACGGAGTTACCGCGACGTTCTGGTTCGTGAGCGCGCGCACCAGGCCGTCCTCCGTCCAGCGCTGGGGAACCTTCAGCCAAGCGCAGAGGGAGAGGGGGTGGGTCGACCCTATATGGTGGCCCAGTATGTCCATGGCGATTTTCTGCCGCGCACGGGCCTCGGTGCGCTGGACATCCAGCAGCAGCCGTGCCGTTCCGTTTTCGACCCAACGGGTAGCGATCTCGGCCGTGAGATATGTCCCGCTCCAGCTCGACACACGCAGGATGGAGGCGGCGCGGATGGAATAGGCGGGTGGCACGACGAGATAACCGACGCGCAGCCCTGTCAACACTGTCTTGGTGAAGCTGGTGACGAAGAAGCCGAGATCAGGCAGCATTTCGGTGATGGATGGCAGATCATCCTCAATCATCGGACGGTAGACCTCGTCCTCGATGACAAAAATGCCGTACCGCTCGGCAATTGCGGCGATGGCCTGCCTTCGCGCTGCGCCCGACACATGCCCGGTCGGGTTGTTAAGCGTGGGAATGAGCACCAGAGCGCGGACACCTCCGGCTGCGCAGGCGGCCTCCAGCGCTTCGGGCAAAATGCCTTCTTCGTCGGTGGGTAAGCCCTTTAGGCTGAAGCCGAGGATATTAGACAGGCCGATAATGCCGTGGTCGGTCAGGTTTTCACAGAGCACCACGTCATTAGAGCGGATAATGCAGCTCAGAGCGAGAAAAATGCCGTGCGCCGCGCCATTGGTGACAAGAATGCGTTCCGGACCGGCGGTCACGCCCATCATGCCAAGCCATGTTCTGGCCGTTTCGCGATGGCTCTCGAGCCCCGCGACCGGCCGGCAGGGGCGCATGAAGCCAGAATTGTCACCATCGGCCATCTCGCGAAGAATGGCGCGCGAGGCATTTTCATGGTCATCGAGATAAACGCCGCGGATGATGGATAGATCGAGCACCTCGGTTGGGCTGTGATCAAGCATCATGCGACCTGCCCGCTCCGTCACCCGCGTCTTCACGAAGGTTCCACGGCCAATTTCGCCGCTGAGATAACCAAGCCGCTCCGCCTCCTTGTAGGAAAGGCTGACCGTCTGGACAGAAAGGCCGAGTTCGCGGGCCAGATCGCGGTGTGTCGGCATGCGGTCCATCGGCTTCAGAACGCCGGCGTCGATATCAGCAATGATGCGTTCCGTCAGTGCGGAATGTTTCGTTTCGCCTTTCTGCTTGGCTAGCGTCGGTCGCCATGCCACCGGTCTCGTTGGGGAAACTGGATCTGGGCTGGGTGAATTGGCTTGACGACGCATGAAATTGTCTCGTTTTCGACGAAGGTAATTTCATGACATTATGCATGCTTCTATGAAAAGATGAAGCCTTATGCAGCGCAGACAGCAACTGCGCTGCAAAGAGGCGCAGTTGCCGTCGAAATGAGCAGCATTTGCGACGTTGAAAACTGAAGCTGCCGATCAGATTTTCTCGCCGGCCTGGACCAGATCATCCATGACACTGCGGACAGCGGCTTCAGCAATGGCGATGATCTCGTCGACTTCCTCCCGGGTCGTAACGAGCGGCGGTGCAAAGCCCAGAATATCGCCATGCGGCATGGCGCGTGCTATGAGACCGCCGTTGCGCGCTGCCTTGGAAACGCGTGCACCCACCGTGAGTTGAGGGGCAAAACGCGTCTTTTTTTCCCGGTCCGCCACGAATTCGATAGCGCCCATCAGTCCCACGCCGCGCACCTCGCCGACGATCGGAAGCTGGGCGAACTTCGCCTTCAGTTGTTCCTGGAAATAGCTGCCAACGGCTCGTGCATTGCCTGGCAGGTCTTCCTTTTCGACGATGTCGAGCACGGCGTTTGCAGCCGCCGCTCCGATAGGATGGCCGGAATAGGTGTAGCCGTGGGAGAAGGCGCCGACGCGATCCGCGCCTTCTTCCATCACCTTGTAGACTTTCTCCCCGACGATAGCGCCGGAAAGCGGGAAATAGGCCGAGGTCAGGCCTTTAGCGACGGTGATCAGATCCGGCTCAATGCCATAATGCTGTGAACCAAACATCGAACCCGTGCGGCCGAAGCCGGTAATAACCTCATCGGCAATCAACAGGATATCGTATTTTTTGAGAACCTCCTGAATGGCCGGCCAATAACCTTCCGGCGGCGGTGTGATACCGCCCGTTCCGAGCACCGGCTCGGCGATGAATGCACCAATCGTGTCCGGTCCTTCGCGCAGAATAAGCGCGTCCAGCTCTTCCGCGCGCCGCCTCGAAAATTCCAGCTCCGTCTCACCGGCTTCTGCGCCCCAATAGTGATGCGGAACGCCTGTATGCAGGATGCCGGCCCGTGGAAGGTCCATATGGTCGTGATAAAAACTCATGCCGGTCATTGAGCCGGAAACCACGGCGCAGCCGTGATATCCCCGTTCGCGGGAGATGATTTTCTTCTTTTGCGGCTTGCCGCGCAGATTGTTGTAATACCAAACGAGCTTGGCCTGTGTCTCGTTGGCGTCTGACCCTGACATGCCGTAGAAGACCTTGCTCATTTTGCCTGGTGCCATTCTGACGAGGCGATCGGAAAGGATGGCCAGCTCATCCGTCGTGTGGGCGGCATAGGAATGATAATAGGCAAGGCGGTAGGCCTGGCGTGAAATCGCCTCAGCCACCTCGGTACGTCCATAACCGACATTAACGCAATAAAGACCGGCGAAACCGTCGATCAACTGCTTGCCGTGCGCGTCCTGAATGCGGATGCCCTTGCCGGTTTCGACAATGGTGGGCTCGCCGAGTTTGCCGCTGGCAAAATCCTTGAGCTGCGTGAAAGGGTGCAAAACGGCGTTTCGATCCATTTCCGCAATATTCTTGACGTCGATTGTCATAGGCGAGTTCCTTTTCACGCAGCTAAGTTGCCGAAGCAGACATATTTGGGTTCGAGATATTCTATGAGACCATGACGCGAGCCCTCACGACCAAGGCCGGACTGTTTCCAGCCGCCGAAGGGAACGGGCGCGCCGGTAAATTTCGGCGTGTTGACGGCTACCATGCCATATTCCAGTTGATGCGTCAGACGCATCGCCCGGCCGAGATCGTTGGTGTAGAGATAGGCCGCAAGCCCCATCTCCGTCGAGTTGGCGCGTCGCACGACCTCCCGCTCGTCATCGAATGGCAAGATCGCGGCCACCGGACCGAAGGTCTCCTCCCGCGCGATCAGCATGTCGTCTGTGACATCGGCCAGCACGGTCGGGGTGACAAAATTGCCGCCGAGCGGACTGTCCTGCCCGCCGCAGATGAGTTGTGCACCGGCAGAGAGGGCCTGCGCGATTTGCTTGCGGCACTTTTCAGCGACGGAGGGGCGTGTCATCGGCCCTATATCGATGCCAGCCTCGAAACCGTGGCCGACCTTGAGTTCGGCACTTGCCTTGCCGAACTGACTGACGAAGCGGTCATAAATACCTCGCTGGACGTAAATCCGGTTGGCAGCGAGGCAGTCCTGCCCCGATGTTGCGAATTTCGCCCCGATGCAACCTTTTACGGCTTTGGAGACATCGGCGTCGTCGAACAGGATGAAGGGCGCGTGACCTCCAAGTTCCAGCGAGGCCCTCTTGATGGTCGCCGCCGATTGCGCCAGCAAAATACGACCGATTTCAGTCGAGCCGGTAAAGGAAAATGCGCGCACATCGGTGTGTTGCAACAGACGATGCGCAAGTGGTGCGGCGTGACCAGTGATGACCTGGAATACGCCGGCGGGCATTTCAGCTTCCTCAGCGAGCTTTGCCAAAGCGAGCGCCGAGAGGGGTGTTTCAGGCGCCGGTTTGACGATCATTGTGCAGCCAGCGGCAAGCGCTGCGCCCGCTTTGCGGGTGATCATAGCAGAGGGAAAGTTCCACGGGGTGATGGCTACGGTGACGCCTAGCGGCTGCATCTGGACCGAGACACGGCTGTCGGGCAAATGGCTCGGTATCGTCTCGCCGTAGGCGCGCTCGCCTTCGCCGGCAAACCAATCAAGGAAATTGGCAGCGTAAGCAATTTCACCAAGCGATTCTGAGAGTGGTTTGCCCTGTTCGGCCGTCATTATGACGGCGAGATCATGCGCGTTGTTGCGCATCAACTTGCCCCATTCGCGCAAGATCTGCCCGCGTTCGGTTGGAAGCTTGTCGCGCCAATCTGGAAAGGCATTTTTCGCGGTACTGACGGCATCATCCGCATCCTCAAGCGAACATGCCGCCACACCGATGAGATCTTCTCCGGTCGCCGGATCAATGACACTGAGCGTTTCATCGCGAGCAGCCCAACTGCCATGGAGAAAAGCGCGTCGCTCGATCAAATCGGGCCGCCGCAGGTTTTTTAATGCAGTGCTTGCAATACTTCTCATATGGAGCTCCCGGTAGATTTACAGGGAGACTAATCAAGCGCATTGAGCGGTTGACTGCGTTAATTATATCGTTCAAGCCGGAATTTCGCTTATTTTAGGTTCCGTACGCAGGATTTGTGCATGAATACTCTCGATAGAGCGGACAAGGCGTTGCTTGAGGCCGTTCAAAAAAACAATCGCCTTACGTCGGAAGAGCTGGCGCAACTCGTCAATCTTTCACCGACCGCATGCCAGCGGCGCCTCAAACGTCTGCGCGAAGATGGCGTCATCGAAGCGGATGTCGCCATCGTGTCGCCGAAGGCCGTTGGGCGCGGCATTACCATGATCGTGCTCGTTTCACTGGAGCGCGAACGCGCCGATATTGTCGATCGCTTCAAGGCGGCCATCCGCGCGACCCGGGAAGTGATGATCGGATATTATGTGACGGGAGATGCCGACTTCATTCTGGTCATCACCGCCAAGGACATGGAGGACTATGAGGCCTTTACCCGGCGGTTCTTTTACGAAAACCACGATATCAAGGGCTTCAAGACCATGGTCGTCATGGACCGGGTAAAGGCCGGATTTTCCTTTCCGATCGAGGTTTGACGACTTGCGGTTCACAGATCTCGCCACTAGACGTCCGGGGTGGTTGAAAAGGCTGATGAGTGTTTCCTGAGACCTCTCTACCCATCCAGACCTCGCAGTTAACCCTTCGCCGTTTTGAGCCTACGGATTTCGACGCCTATGCCACGTATCACAGGCGCGGCGACGTCTATCGTTTCCTGTACGCCTCGCGGAAAAATTGACCCTGCTTGGGGCAGGTTAACACGCTGATCAATTTGCCGTTTCTTCGGCGTGGCGGGGGTCAGCCTCTCGCGCCATGGAGGGGTCAAATCCCACGCTGAAACACATTTCAGGCTGTTAAGGCGGAGGATATGCGCGATGGCTATCAACAAGGTTTCAGTGCCGGTCTCAGCAATCTGGCCAGCGTGGCCGGGCGAACCATGGTGCTGGAGCGAACGATGAAGGTGCCGCGAAACATCGTCTGGAAAGCCTGGATGAACAAAGAGGCGCTGCCACAATGGCGGAGTCCTGACGGCTTTTCCCGCCGCATGATGAGCATTGACCGGCGGACCGGCGGCGCATGGGTCTTTGACATGATCAGCCCTGGCGGAACAGTCTTTCCGAACCATCATCGTTATGTCGAGGTCCGGTCCGAAGAGAGGATCGCCTATACGCTGCTATGGGGCGAAAACGGGCCACAACATGCCGATGCGTGGGCCTGAAGATCAGGATGGCACGACGAAAGTTGTGCTGGGCATGGTGTTCAGCACGGAAGCCGAGTTCCAGCGAGCGAAGGGTTTCGGTGCCGTGGAACTGGGTCAGCAAACGTTGGCCAGGCTGGAGCGCTTTGACTCCTCAGCAGCGATCCTATCGCCTTGAAAAAGTTGTTCCGCGCTGTACACAGCAACTGGACCCGTTTGAGCCGCGCCAGGGGAGCTCGATAAAATCATCAGAACCAGTGCGGGGTGGCGGAGATCGTGGGAAAGCCACACGAACGCCAAAACAAGCGGCTGCAATTAGAGGTGAGTTCCTTGATAAGGAAACGGCTTCTATCGGCTCAACGGGTTTTTGTCAACTGTGTATATGGGAGCAAGTTTGCTGCGGCAGACAGTCTTTTTCTGTCGGTGATGGCATTCCAACGATGTAAACAGGAAACAAGTGCTCGGGATCGTTTTGAGGGCGGGCTGATTTCGGCGCTGCGGGATTGTTGAAAGCCTTGGCTCCTGCATCCGGTTTGGAGAAGCCAATTGCCGCCACCGGAGTCGTTGTCCTGCTTATTTCTCATCGGTGCATTCTAGGAGTTTGCTTCGGCCGGATCCAAAAAGGTTGCGGAATGGTCACACCCTTTCTTTCGACAGAAGGTTTTCCATAAATTGCAACCGCTAAAGTTGTTGCGATGACGTGTCGGGATGTTATCTCTGCGTCAGGTTGAATCATTGAGGGGACGAGGGATGAAAAAGTTGGGGGCGATTTTGCTGATGGCTCTTCTGAGCGCATGTGCAAAGCCATCTGACGGACCGACCGCAGGCAATATCCGGTCTGCGACTTTACCGCGAACCAACGAGAAAATCCCCGTCATCGAGCTGGCTAACGCATCGGCAGCCACGGTTTCCGCCGCAAGCACACAGAACGCCTCCGGGCCCGGCCTTACCGCGCTTCGCAACACCGGTTACAACTCCCAGAGATTGCGGCGCGGCGACGTTATCGACATTACCGTGCTGGATACGGGAGAAGACGGACTTTTCTCCCCGACACAGAGCAAGACGCTTAATCTTGGCCGCTTTACAGTGGATCAGAGCGGCTCGGTGAATATTCCATTTGTTGGCAAACAGAGAGTTGTTGATTCCACACCGGAAGGGCTGCAATCGCAGGTCGTTGCCGGCCTCAAGGGGTCGGCCGTGAATCCGCAGGCCGTCGTTACTGTCGTTGATAAGCCGACGAGCGCCGTCATGCTCAGCGGCGCGGTGAAAAATCCCGGAAAGATCGTGCTCACCGCCCGGCAGGAGCGGGTGCTCGATGCGCTCAATCAAGCAGGTGGCCCTACTGTCGCTGCGGGCGCGGCCACGGTCACTGTCGTTCGCGGCTCGCAAAGGGCCAGCGTGCCTCTTGACCGCGTCATGCGAGAAGACCGTCAGAACATCCGCCTGTCACCGGATGATCAGATCATGATCGATGGCGACGCGGCGAGCTACACCGCACTCGGTGCCTTCAAGAGTGCCGGTGAATTCCAGTTTGAAGCCGGAAAGCTGACCCTTGCGCAGGCCGTCGGCCGCGCCGGTGGCTTGCTGGATGACCGCGCAGACGCGCGCAATGTCTATGTCTTCCGCAATGAGATTGTTCAGGTTCCAGCCGCAAGGATACCGGGCGCGAAAGGCCCGGTCGCTACGGCCACGACCATGCGGCCTGTGATATATCACGTCAACATGCGCGACGCTTCCAGCATCGCACTCATGCAGCTCTTCCAGATGCAGAAGGGCGATGTGCTCTATGCCAGCAACGCGCCGCTGGTGGATTCGGCCAAGCTGCTGACCGTGTTCCAGAAGAGTGTGCCGACTGCGGCGGCGCCGCTTCCCGGCGGCGGCAACTGACCAATGAGGCGTTACAGAAGCTGTAAAGCTTCCATTGCCGATTGTGGGCGCAAAGCGGGATCATAATGGCAACAGGCGTCCGCAAGATCTGCGAGGCATTGCGGTGATTGTGCCTTATCCGTCTCGATTAGCCGCCTCGCGAGCCGTCCCACGGCATATATATCCTGATCCGGCTTTGCAGGTGCGCCTTGCATCTGTTCCGGCGGCGAAAATTCAGTTGAGGCAGCAAAGCGCAGGCCCTGTCCGGCGTGTTTACGACCAATCTGCAGGGCGATGCCGAAGTCGCCCAGTCTTGCCGTTTCGAACTTACCATCCGACAGCAGAATATTGGCGGGCGTGACGTCGCAGTGCACATATCCAAATGCATGCACTGCACTCAGCGCTTGCAGCACGCGGCGAAGGATCACGATCGCCTCCGAGGCGGCAATCGGTTGCGCAGATATGATCGATGCCAGTGAGTGCGCAAACCACGGCTGCAACAGACCCGGCCGACCATCTGGTAACCGCAAAAGGGCGGACGTTTCCACAAGGCAGGGATGGCGCAGCGCGAGCCCGATCTCGGCCTCGTCCCATAAACGGTGCAGCAAAACGGTGTCGTCCCTGCGGGCAGGCGGCACGGTTTTAAGTGCGTGCAGCGAGCCGAGATCGCGGTGGCGCAATTGGAGCAAAAGTGTCGTCTCGCTCTGGTAAGTTGTGAAATTCACGGCAAAGCTGTCCGCAATCCAGTCCGGTTTTTCGCCAGAAATATCTGGTAATTTTCGATCCAGCGCATTTCGGATCTGGTCGATCAGGTCTTGCTGCTCCTGATAGCTTCTTTGCCGCGTGCCCTCATGGCGGATGCTTCGCCAGAGGTCGGAAAAGCGTGCGGCTACCTCCGGATAGGCAAGTTCATTGTTCACGCCGGTTTCCAATCACAATAGCGCTTATATTCTCGCGGGCGTTTTCGATGAGAGCTTCCTGGACCAGGGCATTGGCGCAATCCTTGACCGGGGTGTTGAAGACGATCTCGGCGATGGCGCGGTCCCGGAGGATCTGCACCAGCGGGTAACTGCACAGCAGGACCCTGTCCTGCAAACCCCACTCCTCGAAAACGATGTCCGGCCGGAACTGCTGGGAAAGCCCGACACATTGCGAGAGTTGCTTTTTCATGCCGACAACGACGTGATCGCGCGAAAGCTGGTGCATGGTGCCGTTTTTCAGGAGATAGGCGCGCGCATCACCAGACCACAGGACGCTCAGCCTGCGCGAGATGATCGAAGCTATGACGACGCTGGCCATCGGCCTGACATCGGCACCGGTCGTCTGGCGGGAGAGGAGCAGGCTGTTGATGGTGCCAAGCCTTCCCCTGATCTGTTGCGCCATCATCTCCGGGTTTTCGGCATCTGGCGTTTCCGCAAGAATATTCGTGGCGAGACGGGCGGCCTCTGCAGCGCTGTGCGAATCACCTTGGCCATCCGCTATGGCGAAGAGGGAAGGTGTCTGGGAAACGAAAAGAGCATCCGCATTCAGGGAAAGCCGCGTTCCAGGGTGTGTGGCATAGCTGTAGGTCACAGATGACGGCTGTTCCGCTGCCGGCGCAGGCGCTGGCGCCACGGGCGGCATTTGCTGTTTTGTTTCCTCCGGCGCCGTTGCTGGAATTGGCGCTGGCGTTGAACGGTCCTCGCCGCCTTTGCCCGGCATGTCGCTAAAGAGGCGCACGAAATCGGAGGCTTTGGGTTTGCCGTCAAATTTGAGGCCGCGGGCACGACGGCTGACCGGGTCGATATACCACCAGAGGCTCGTCGGCATACGGCCGCGCACCATTTCCGGCACATCCTCCTCTTCCCGCGATTTTGGCAGACGTAGTTTTTTGATCGAAGTAATAAACCGGGAGATGTCGAAATCGCGGGTCATCGATGTCTCCGCCAGCGCCTCCGCGGCCATGAACCAGGTGTCGTCGAGATAGAGGCTTCGTGGATGTTCGCGAAAGCCATTGAGCTGCGCGATGATGGCGAGCGGATATTTGCGTCCCACCCGGTCCGCACTCGGCACCAGTACACCGACATAGGCGCAGTTTCCCCATATGCCGCGCTCAATGATGAAGCGTATGGGTGGCGACGAAGAGAATATTTCGGGCCATCGGCCCGTAAACATATCCGCACCGGCGTACATGCCGGATCGCATCCAGCCGTCAAAGGTACCGATCAATTCCCGCTCGAGCCCATCGGAGATGAAATCGCCATGACTTGGGACCTTGCCGAAGAAACCGATGCGATCGCTTTCCGTCGCCGTTTGCGTGGACCTTGATGCCTGATCGGCCATCAGTTGCGATGACCCGCTGTCTTTATCGTGTCTGCCTTCATTCTAATCCTCTCCTTTGAAACTCACCATTCCGTTCCGTCCCTAGAACTGCGCGGGGCAGGCGAAGCTGGCAATTGCATCCAGCTTGAACGGATTGAGAACCGAGCCGAACTGAATATCGAATTCGGCAGCCTGTCCGCCATTCTCAAACCGCACCCGCAGCAGATCACCCGACTGGTTCTCGATATCGGCACCGTCGAACAGGCGGAAGGGCGACCAGTCGCCATTTTCGGTTTTGGCCTGCTGCCAGCCGCCGGGCTGGAAAGCGATGCGTGACAGGCTTGCCGTGTTTTCGCGCGAAGGCCAGGTGATCGATTTCGCCTGGACCGGACCATGATAATAAACGACCCGCTCGCCCTCGATCTCCAGCATCACCGCGCTGGAGGCATTGGTGAGGGAGACGGGTTTGACATTGATCGAAACCGCCGGCGTCTCGCTACCATTCGGGAAAAAGGCGCGCGAAATCTTGTCGGCATTTTCGAACTGGGCGACGGCGCTGCTGGGAAGGCCGGCCGCGCCAAAGGTACCCTTCCAGCTCCATGGGGTCGTCGTCTTGTCGACAAACGGTTCCATGCGCTGTTTGAAGAAACTCTGGAAAACCCCTGCCGGCCCGAAGAGACGCGTGAAATCCGCAATGGCGACATCGCGCGCGGAAGTCCGGTCGAAGGGATAACGACCGGTGACGATCGAAGAGCACAGGGAGGCTGAATCTGATGCCCAGAGTTCGGCAATGCGGCTGCGAGCGGACTTCACCGCGAGCGAGCCGACATCCGCTGCCACGCCTGCCACCCAGACGTCGAGCGGTGCCGGCAGTTCGCGGGCCTGCTGCAGCAGGTCCTGATTGGCCTTGGTGAGCTGGCTGTCCACGTCGAACACCTTGGCGACTTCATCGGAGGTTGTTGCCGAGCGGGCAAGCTGTTCGTTCAGCAGCTTGAAATGCGCGAGCAACTGTTCCGATGGCGAACCACCGGTCTTGTCGCCATTGGCCTGCTCGCCCGTTGTGGCTGCGTCTTTAGTCGCCAGCATGTCGCGCAGTCTCGCATAGGGATCGGACGCATTCACCGAGGCCGCCAGAACGGCTGTGGTTGCGTCGCCTTCCGCAGCGGAGGCGAGGGTGGCGGGGTTTGCTCCGGGGCGGAGATCGGTCGCCTTCGCGATCGATCTGGCAGCCTCCATCACGATATTGCGCTCATTGGCAAGCGCGCGGGTCGTTTCCACTGCGTCGCCGAGGGTCTGGGACGGTCTGACCCGAAGGTCGGCCAGCATATCAACCCATTTTTTCTCAAAACGGTCGAAATAGATTTGTAGCGTGGCCTGCGCCACCTGCTCCACAGTCGCGCCCTTGATGGCATCATCAGAACCACGCACCCAGCCTTCGGAAAGTGCGATGCGGGCGGCATGAGCGACTTGCGGAATGACGACACGGTGATATCCGTCCGCAGTGAAGAGGCCCTCTATGCCCTCCGCCATAGGCGCTTTGCTGCGACGCTCGAAAGCACGCTCTCCAAGAGGACCGAAAGCCGCCGCGGGTGTCCATTCCATCAATTCGCGCACCTGCGGAAGACCGGCGAGAATATCGTAGGCGCGTGTGCTAATCGCTTGATCGCGGATCGTTTCGCGGGCGGTAGCGATGAGCCGCGCATCGAGCTCGATCGGTGCAAGCACGCCGTTGGCCAGCGCCTTTGCGTGCTGGTCCAGCGCTTCTCGCACCGCAGCCCTTCCATCACCAGGGTAAAGCGATGCGAACATCTGATGCGTCTGCACGGTCAGGAAATCGCGGTCCAGTGCACCCATCCCGCCCAGCATTCCATAGAGTTTCAGCGAATTGAACGTGCGGGTGACATCCTTCTCGTCCTTAAGCTGCTTTTGCAGCTGCACGATCATGCGCGGCAGCAGCAGGGCGTTGAGCGCGCGCTGATAGGCATCACGCTGGCGCCCGGCAATCTTGTCTTCCTGATCGAGACCGAAGCTGACATTCCACATGCGTTCGCGGGCAAAGCCGGAATTGGCATCGCGCAGATTGTCGAGCGCGGGGAGGATGCGCAGGAAATCGGCATCTGCGACGTCTCGTACGGGAATTCCCTGAACGAGTTGCTCATAAGCGCCAAGTTTGCGATCCGCTTCGGCGAGCGCCTGTGTATTGGCGAAATAGGCGAAAATCCAGCCAGTAAAGACAATGGCGACCGCGGCGGCGGATGCGCCATAGGCAATGCGCCGCACCAGCAATTGCCGCCCGGAAAGGCGTTTGTCGCGCATCACCAGTGCAGCTTCGGGGAAGATGACGTCCTTGAACAGCCGCGAGAGGAAGTAGCTCCGGCGGGTTCTGGGGGATGCGGGAGATCTTTCCGTTTCCGGCTGCGTTCCCGACGCGAGATAAACGCCGCGCAGAAGCGGCGCCTCAATGAGCGGCGAACTTGCGCAAAGCTCGGCAAGGGCTTCGTGCAGCCGGTCTTTCAGCCGCGCCAGCTCGGCCGGAAAACGGAAGATGCGTCCGCGTATCTCCGCATTCTGTTCCTGCTGCAGGCGTTCGATCAGCATGGCATCGACCCGCTGCTGCAGCAGCTCGAATTCTTCCGCCAGGCGCTGCGGCAGGTTCTCGGCGGAGTAGCTCTCATCCAGCTTGAAGGTTGCGCCCCAAACCTGCTGGCGATCGGTCTTGTTGAAACCGTCGAAAAACTCCACGAAACCATGCAGCAGGTCGGCCTTCGTCAGAACGATATAGACCGGGACCCGAGCGCGCAGATATTCGTCGAGTTCCGAAAGCCGCTGACGGATGGAGCGCAGTTCCTGCCGCTGTTCTTCGGGATCACGGTTGAGCAGATCGGGGATGGAGAGGGTAACCAATGCGCCGTTGATCGGCTGCGAACGGCGATATCGCCTCAGGAGGCTGAGAAAACCTTCCCAGCCGGCCTTTGAGGATCCGTCGAGATCGTCCTGCGTGGTATAGCGGCCGGCGGTGTCTATCAGGATCGCCTCATCGGCGAACCACCAGTTGCAGTTGCGCGTGCCGCCAATGCCCTTCACCGCATTTTCGCCGAGCGCATCGCCAAGCGGAAATTGCAGGCCGGAATTGGTGAGTGCCGTCGTCTTGCCGGAACCGGGGGCGCCGAAGATCACATACCAGGGCAGGTCGTAAATATAACCGAAGCGCTTTTTCGTGACGCGTCGCAAGAGAGCGAGCGCTTCCTTCAGGCGTGTCTGGATTTCGCCGATTTCCGCCTGCCGATTGGCCAGCGCCTCGCGCTCGATACTGTCGACGAGTTCCTTGTCCTGCTTGCGTCCGCGGTAGATCGTGACGACGATGTAGACAAGCCAGATGGCGACGATGATGCCGATGGCGATGAGCCGGGCCTGCACCGTTCCAAGCGGCTTGAAATCGCCGAGCGCAATCAGATAGCCGTAGAACCAGATGACGACGCAGAGCGCTATCACCCATAAAAGCGACAGGAAACGTCGTCCGACGAGGGCCGCATAGCTCTCTACATAGGAGCGGATCGTATAAAAATAGCTCAATGGATTCATGGCTGGGTCTCTCCCGGCTGCTGTCCCGGGCTGTTCTGTATGGGCGGCGAGAGAATGCCGGCATCGCTCAGTTTTTCATCGGGATTGGTCAGGACCATGATTTCTGTTCTGCGGTTTATCTGACGGCCTTCTTCCGTCTTGTTGTCGGCGATCGGGTCGCTGTCGGCCCGGCCTTCGGTCAGGATTGCTTCAGGGCCGGTGAATTGGGAAAGAATGTCTCCAACGGCCTTGGCGCGCGCCTCGGAAAGGTGCCAGTTCGATGGAAACTCCACCGTCTTGATCGGCACGGTGTCGGTATAACCGATGACCACCGCACGAAATTTCTCAGCCGCAAGCGCGCCGCCGATACGCTGGATGAGATCGCGGAACTGCGGGCTGACATCGGCGCTGCCTGTCGTGAACAGGCCCGAATTGTTGATGCGAACCCGCAGCCGCCCGTTCACATCCGCAAGGGTCACGAGCTTCCTGTCGACTTCTGGCTGCAGGAAGGCCATCAGCTTTTCAAGCCGGGAGGGTTGTCTCGGCTCCACGATTTTGGGTGGATCAACGACGCGGGGAGTTTCCACTTCAATTGGCGGCGGCGTTTGTGCAGGAGGGCTTGCGATCAACACGCTCGGTGTTTCGTTCGGCGGCAGATGAGCAAGTCTTTCGAAGGTGACATCGGATGCGCTGTTGAGCGACAGCGTGAAGAAGAGATAACCGAGCGCGAAGGCGAGCGCCATCAGCGACAGCAGGGTCCAGAGCGCCGCCATCGCGCGCAATGGCGTATGTCGGGCATCGACGCCTTTCCAATGCGGAGAAAGCTCCCGTTCGAAGGCGCCATATTGGCCGATCAGCGTTTTGTAGAGGCTGTCGCGGATGCGTGAAAGCTCGAGCGCTCCTTTCGGTGAAACGCGGGTTCGTCCCTCGAAAGCCAGCGACAAGCACAGATAGATCAGAAGCAGCAGATCCTTGTTGGCGCCGGGCGACTGGTGGAAATGGTCGAGAATGTCGAAAACCCGGTCGCCGCCAGTGACGTCATTGTGGAACGTGGAAACGAGCCCGGAGCGCGCCCAGCCTGCCCGCACACCCCAAGGCTTGCTGAGAACGACGTCATCGACCGTCGCGCAGACGACATAATGCGCAGCCCTTGCCCGCTCGGGGCTGATGCGGGCGGAGGCGAGGTCGCGTTCATAGCGTGTAATTGCTTCAACGCAGGCGCGGCGAAGCTGGTCGGGATCCGGCTCGGCATCGCTGAAGCGCAGCAGATGTGCGAGGTTGAGAAGGGGAGCTGCCGATTGCACAAGTGTCGGAACCTCCTCGCCGCCGAAGTGGAAACCGGTCAGCAGCTGTTCGACCGGCATGGCAGTCGCCTTTGCCCTGCTGGGCCCTGCCGGCTCGTCGGTCTCGACGATGTCCTCCAGGATTGCCGCCATGTTGCGGGCGTTCTGGTTGCGCCGGCGACTTTCCTCGGTGATCTCGACCACCGTTGGCAAGTCTTGCCAGGAAGAGGGGTTTTCCGTGCTCATTCGCGTAATGCCCACATTTCCATTTCAAGCCCGGGAAATTCTCCCGCCAAATGCAGGGCAATCGCCCCTGAAGTATCGAGCTGTTTCCAGAGCGGCGACTGCGTGTCGATCTCGAAATAAACGGTGCCGGATCGATAGGGTAGTTGCCGCGGCAGAACCGGCAGGGACCGCACGGGAATACCCGGCAGTGCCACATTAACCAGTTCGGAAATCCGTTCCACCGGACCGACCTTGATCTGTGCCGGGAGGCGACGGCGAATATCCTCGGCAGCCATATCCGCCCGCACGGCAAGCACGAAGCCGGCGTCGCGCAGAAGCGTGCGGTCGTGGATAGTGCCGACGCGGACGCCATGACGGCGTTCCACCAGTTCGATTGCGACGGCCGCCTGTTCCAGAACCGCAGACAGCGAGGTGCGCAGATCATCAAACACAGCGCCGAAGGTGGCTTTCAGATCGTCGTGTCGATAGGGCGGGAAATCTGTCGCCCGCTTTCTATCCGTGGTGAAGGTGGCGAGCTCGCCGGCAAGCTGGATGCAGTCTTCGTAAAAGCGGATGGGATGAAAACGCGTAGCGTTGGCACAGCGATGCGCCAGTAGCGGATCGGCCCGGTTCAGGATCTGCAGCAGGAAATAATCGCCCACTTCCGCCGTTCCACGGATCGTCGGGTCACCGATGCGTTCGGCGATCGCCTGGGCGCGGTGGCGCACAATCCCCAGAAGCTCCGTCAGCAATTCGTTGAGACGGGGCGCAGCCGCGCAGCTGAGGCTTGGCGGGATGAAATCAGGATCAAGAATGACCGCACGGTCGGAGCGGACTTCGATCACCCGCGCCAGCCCGATGAGGTCATAACCTGAAAGATCGTCACCGGTCTTGAGGAACTTCAGGCTCAGGCGGCCGACATCAATCGGGGCCACGAAATCCGTCTCTATATTGGTATCGGAGACTTGATAGGTGGATGCGGTGAAACGCACATTGTTGGTGTCATTGTGGCCGCTGGCGGACATGTCGGCCTTGCCCGGTTGCCGAGCCGGCAGGGCAAGATAAATGATGGCATTCTTGACGCTTTCATCGAGATCGAGCGGCGGCGGCAGGTCGGAATCTTCAGGCGCCTCGAAGGGCGTTCCATCTGGAAGAATGCCGCGCAGGTTCGACAGAGCGAATTGCCCTATCGACAAGGCGCTGCGATCGACCCCGATCTCGGCGACGCCCCACGGATAGGGCGAAAGGTTGCGTGTGGTGTTGCGCACCAGGCGTTCGGTCCAACGGTCGGACTGCTGAAAATGCTGGACGCGAAGAAACATGCCCTCGCTCCAGGCTACACGGTTCTCATGTCTCATCGTGGTCATTTACCCCCTTGGCATCGGCTGTGGCCGCGTCAGTCTGCCGTCCCGGCGCGGCTTCACCACGCGCTGCGCGCTGCAGGAACTGCCTGACCGGCAATGGACGGCCGTTTTCTTCGAATTGCTTTTTGTAGGCGGACCAATAGTCTGTTTTGGTGATTAGCCCCTGCCAGTCCCGGCGGCCGATCTTTGCCCGGAAATCGCTGCCGGCGTCGACAGACGCCTCGATAAGCCTCGGCTCGAGCCTTTGCGTGCAACCATGGATCAGGGTTTCAATCGCGTAGGCAAGTTGCCGCTGCTGGCGGATGAGCCTTTCCATCCGCTCGCTCAAGGAGGCTGACGAACCTTGGCCAGCGCGCTCGCTCTCGAGGTCGAGAACGGCTAGACAATCGGCGCTTTCCTGCTCCAACGTGGTCAGAAGATCGCCAATCTCCGGCGCGGTAGAAACGCCTGCAGCCGATACGTTTTCCACTCGTAAGTTTTCTTCTGTCTCCGGGAAAAGATTGTCGAAATCTTCGCTGCGGGCGGCCGAAACCGGGCGAGAGATCATGACGGGCGTGTTTAGCGCGTCGGTATGTTCGTGCTCGCTGCTTGCAACCGGCTCCTCATCCCAGTTATCAGGCAGAATGGCACTTATTCCATGCGCCGCGGGCGGTTCGCTCCAGCCGATCTCGACATTTCGCGAAATGGATTTCGCCTTCCGTTTGGCGCCCTCCCGCCATGTTTCGGACCAATCGTCGACGGAGGCAGTGTTACCCATCATGCCGCCGGCCGAACGGCCGTTCGGGGCGATATCCGCAAGGATCGCCGAAATGGTCAGCGGCTCGTCGCTCATTCGCAGGGATGCGTCGGGATCGGAAAAGTCCAGTTCGGCATCGCCGCTGATGGCGACCTGAAAAACCTGCCCGCCAATGTTGATTTGCGAACCGTCGCGGAGACGTGCGCTTTCGCCTTCGAGCAGCAGGCGGCCATCGACCAGCGTGCCATTGGCGCTCTGGTCCATTATCGTGAAGCCCTCGCCATCGCGGTTGAGCGTGCAGTGCAGCTTGGAAACACGCCGTTCATTGTCGTCGATCTGCCAGTCGCATTCCCGCGATCGGCCAATGACGCGGCGGCCGCGCTCGAAAGTCCACTGACTGGCTCTTGCTGCTCCAATATTGCGTGTGTCCTTGAGTGCAAGCTTCATATCCATGCCCTCACGCGGAAATTGCCGAGCCTTCCCGCTCGGTCACCACAGCGTCAGCGCTGTCTTGTTGGGCGGGTGCCACGCGAGCCCAGCTGTTCCAGCCAAGACGGGCGGGAGCATCGGACTGGCCGAGGCGGCAAAAGGGAATGTCCTCCTTTTTCAGGATCACCTGCACATCGAAGTGCAATGCGCTTCCGACGAACAGGCGTGTCAGAGAAAATATTTCCGCAAGCCGTTTCGAACCGGGCGTGAGGGCTAGGTAATCCGCATATGCGACAGGGCCGATCACGACCCGGAAGCCGCCGCTCATATCTTCGACAGCGCTTCCCGCTGTCGAGTTCTGTCCGAGCCTCAGTCCTGATGCCTTCCCCAGCTGGCTTTGTTCGTGAAGCGGTAAAGCCACCCAACGCCGGCGAAACTGTTCGATATGGACCGGAAGTCCCGTGAATTCGCAAAGCATTGATGTCAGGGCCGAAACATTGCGGTTGCGGCCGGCCAGAAGGCCGCTGAAACGCAGGAGCGCGTCTTCGCTCACGCCTGCTTTCTCAACCAGACCAGCGGTGCGGAACCCGGTGAGGGCGAGCAGTGTTTTGCGGAAACCGTTGTCCGTCTGACCGGCCGACCAGCGCAAACCCCTTGCAAGACGGTATTTTTCCGTCGCGGATACGAACAGTTCGCTGAACCTTGCCGCAAATAGGTTGAAGAAGCTCGCCAGCGCGCCCGAACGATTGCGTTCTTCCCGTTGCAGCAGTTCGCCGTAGGTCGGCGGTAGTGAACCAAGCGGCCCGACGATGGGCGCGAAGGCTGATTTCAGTTCGGCATGACCGCGCTTGCGGCTGAAACCGCTGACTGCAAGCGGTGTCGGCTGTATTCCACCATGGGCGCCGATGACGATCCCGTCATCCGCCGAAACGAACTGGGCGACGCGAAACGCGGTTGCAGGGTCAAAACGGCCGGGATCGTTGCTGAGAAGCGCCGCCTGTCTGTCTTTGATGGTTGGCGTCTGCTGTTCCATACCCGTCTCCTAAAGCAGCGGCCGGTCGGCCACGCGGGCTGGCCAGCGGGCAATCGGTTTGGAGTGGCCTCGCATCGTCGCCGTCAGTCGCGTGAAACTGTTGATCGAGGTGTAGAGCCCGAAGAAATGGTTGAGGACGCCGGCGAAAACAAATGCGGCAGGTCGCGCGATCAGTGCCGGGTCAAACTCCACCGTGATATCTGTTCCCGGTACCATGGCCGAGCCAATCCGGGCATGAGAATTCTGCGCCTCGACATGGCTGATCGCCTCCACGATCTGTCGGGTTTCCGGGCTGTCCCTGAAGGAATACAGTGACAGAATGTCCTTCAGCGGTGCGCCGCCGTTGTCGCTGAGCGAGAGATGGTTGAGGAGAAGATGTGAGATCAGCCGCCACTCGCGTGCCGAACGCTCGTTGACGCGGATCGCCTCCGTCGGCGGCATCAGTGCATGGATGGATTTCACCGCCTCGTTACCGGTAGAAAGCTGCAGGAATGGGTGCCCGCCGCCAAAGGGAAGCTGGCTTGGCAGTTCGCGGTTGAGGCAAAGTGTATCGATGCTTGCCACCATGTCGAGCGGCCCAAGCGGGCCGCGCTTCTGATCCACGAAGGCGATGTCCGTATCGGAAGAGCCGTCATCATCGAACCGGCGCTGTATCTGCCAGTAAACGTTTGCGCCATTATTGCGCTGTGTGCGACCAAAAAACGGAGACGTCTTCTCGGTCTGTCCGGAACGGCTGGTCAGTTGAACGTTTTCAACGGCATAGATCTCGCGCGTCCGCTGCCGCCGTGCATCCGGCAGCAACCTGTATTCCGTCCGCGTACCATCAAGACTGAGCGGTTCGCAACTTTGTTTGAACAGGTTGATCACCGGTGAGGCGTTCAACACAAAATCTCTGACCGACACCATGCGCTCAAGCCGCGTGTCCGCCGCATCCAGATAAATGTATAGCTCGCAGTCGCCGCCGCCCCATTTCTGCAGGCCGTCAATATCGAGAAACAGAAATTTCTGCGGCAGCGCGAAGAATTCGGTGAGAAGCCGGTATCCATCAAAACTGTTGGCTGGATATGGCAGCATGGCTTTATCGCGAGAGTACCCGGACGGCGTAAGACTTCCGGCGGGCAGGAAAACGGCTTCCTTGTCCTCGGCGTGACGCGCAAGCGCCATGCCGACGCAATGGTTGGTCAAAAGCTCGTAAAGCGCTGTCGCCTGCTGCCATGCGGCGGACAGGAAAATCTGCAGTTTCGTCAGTCCCATTTCCGGGAAAGTACCGCTGCGCGGGGCCGTGCTGCGTAGCGAAAGCCTCAAACAGCTGGCCGTGCCGGCAAAGGACGCCGAAAAAGGGGCATCGATCGGCTGACCGGTGAGTGTGGCAGCTGCGATCTCCAGTGGAACGATCTCGACGTCCTGCGTGGTGCGGAAACGGCAGCTTTCGCCGCCAACCGGTTCGGCGAGAATTTCGCTGTGGCGGGGAAGCGTCTGCACGGTTGCCAGCGCCGGGCTCGGGGCGAATTGCACGACGCTCATCGAAGGGATCGGGGCAAGATAATGCGGATAGAGCGTTTCCAGCAGACTGTCCGACAGTTCGGGGAATTCGTCATCCAGCTTCTGGCGCACCCGGGCGGCGGAATAGGCGAAACTCTGGATCAGACGCTCGACATGCGGATCGTCGGCAACGTCGCCCGTCATCCGCAGCCTTCCGGCGATCTTCGGAAACGCCGCCGCGAAACGAGATGCGCGCTTTCGCAGCGCAAAAAGCTCGTCATTGTACTTTTCGAGGAAGCCTTCAGCCATTCGTCGCCTCCACCAGGAATTGCTGCGTGGAAGGATCGATCCGGGATTCAAAGCTGATCGGCGGCATTCCTTCCTGTAGGCGGAAGCTTGCCTGTATGCGCATGCGAAGCGCCCGGTCACCATCCGTGCGGTTTTTCAGGATCGTCACATGCACGTCGGCAAGGCGTGTTTCGAACAGGGAAATCCGCCGCTCGATGCTGCGAGCGAGTCGCGCCTTGGAGGCATCCGTCACCAGATTGGCTGAAAGAATGCCGTCCACGCCGTAGCTTACGAGGGCATCGGACAGTTCCTTCAACGCAGCCGGCGGGCCGGCCGGGTTGCGGCGAGTATTGAGCAATGCCTCGAGGTCGCGGCGGATCACCTCGCGCATCTCGCGGGCCTGATCCTTCAGGCTAACGAGCATATCCGTTTCCGCATCCGGCGCGTCATCGAGCAGCCGGTCCAGAACCGAGCGCGACAGCATCCTTTGCCCTGCGCGATATTGCTCCAGCGGATCAACCACGAGCGATCTGCCTTTCTTCGTCGGACAGGGCGGAAAGCGCGCCGATTTCGTGGAACGGCACAACATCGTCGCCAATCAGCAGGCAGCGTTGGCCGAGACCCGTTATCAGTGGTTCACCCTCACTCCAGTGCGTTTCTCGACCGAGAAGGAGGCCGACATCGTCGCCCGCACCGTGATAGATCGCAGGAAGCAGCACGGATGCGACTGCCCCGTCGCGCAACGTCAGTTCGGCGCCGCGAAAGGCGAGGTCGCGCGGGCGGCTCATGGGGTCGATGCTGAGGCTCTCGATGCGTCCGTAATCGATCCAGAGATAACGTCCGCCATTGGTCAGGACTTCCAGCGCATGCGGAACCCGATCGTCCAGATCGCGGATGTCGCCGGCGCTTTTGCCGTCGTGGCCGATTGGCACATTGCCGCGTTTTTCGTCGAGTTCATTCAACGCGTCTTTCGCGCCCTCGACGTCGCCGCTCCGCGCGGCAATGTTCGCCCGGATGGCCAATTGGTCAAGTTCGGAGGGGCCGCCGGGGAAATCCGGTACGGCGCCGCTTTCAAACCACGCATTGCGTGCGGCCATGGCGCGCAGCTGGTGGCGGAAGAGGGAAAAACCGACGCTGTCCTGCGGTGAGAATGTTGCGGCCAGATTGCATTGCGCATCGGCCTTTTCATAGTCGCCGGCGAGGACCAGCAGATCGATGTAGAAATGGCGGCCATCCTTGTCGGTCGGCCTGGTTTTCACATGGTCCCGCGCGAGCCCGATTGCGTCTTGCAGCTGGTTGTCGTCCAGGAGGCGGGAAATTTCGTCGCGCAGCGTCATGCGGATATCCTTTGCGGCTCGGCCGAAGGCCGGGATGCGGCGGTGGCCGGCATCATGGTTTCGGCAATGAGGTGGAAGCTCGTGGAGACGTCATCGAGCTGGAAATGCGGCTGAAGGCGGACGGTACATGAGAATGTTCCGGGCTTGCCGGGAACCTCGAAGACATTGATCCCTGCAGAGCGCAGCGGATAGCGCGTGCGCAACGCCGCCTCCGCATCGTCGTTGCCGAGCGTATAGGAGGAAAGCCAGCTTTCCAGTTTACGCTCGATGGTCGTGGCATCGCTGAGCTGGCCGATGTCATCGCGCATGATGACCTTGAGGTAATGCGAGAACCGGGAGGCACACAGCACATATTGCAGCATGGCAGCGAGGCGGGCGTTCTGCCTCGCCGCTTCGGTGGAGTAATGGCCGGGTGCATGCAGGGATTGGTTGGCGTTGAAGATCGCCATGCCGGAAAGATAGGTTGTGGAGACTGGTATGATGCCCAGATCGGAAAATTGCTGTTCCTGCCCAGTCGTCAGTTGCACTTCCACGGGCGGCTGGGCGGACAGGCCGTTACTCTCGATGCCGAGATCAAGCGGTGGCAATTGTCGGGCAGAGAGCATGCCGCCATCCACGGCGTCCTGTGTCACACCGCGCAGATCCGCAAACCAGCCGGAATCGACGAAATTGCGCACCACAACCGTTGCGAAGGCAAAGGCGGCGTTGCCCCACAGCAGGGTCTCGCCGCTTTCCGCCACATGCTCGCGGAATGGAAATCCGTCATCCCGCCCGCGCGCATAGGGCCTGTAGGGAGAACGTAGCAAAACGCGCGGTGCGACAAGGCCTACGAAGCGTGAATCGTCGCGTGCGCGAAGCGCATTCCACCGCAGCCGCGATTTCTCCTGTTTCAGCCAGGAAAAGTCATGGACCCGGCTGAGCTCCGAAAAGTCCTGCAGCCCAACGGTGGAGGGCGAAGCCGCCGCTACGAAAGGGCAGAAGGCGGCCGCAGCCACCATGCCGATCTGTGACAGCGTAGTGATGGAATCGGCACCATCAAGATCATCAGGGGAAAAGGCGTAGTCACCGATCAGAAGGCCGACCGGTTCGCCGCCCGGCATGCCAAATTCGCGGTTATAGACGACCTCGAAAAGATGGCTCTGGTCGAAGTCGGTGGCGCGTTCCGTGTTACGGGCAAGGTCGCGCCAGCTGGCGTTCAGCAGTTTCACCTTCACGTCGGTGCTGCGGCCCGCCTCGCGCACGACCATGGCAAGCCCGCGCCATCTCGCCTCCATCGCCTGAAAATCGGGATGGTGGAGAATAGCGTTCACCTGGCCGGTCAGCGCATCGTCGATGAGGGCGATGAGCTGGTCGGCGAAAATACGGGCGTCCGTGAAGGACTGATGCGCCATGAGTGTGCTCCGGATGATGAACGGGGCCGGGGTGGCTGAGCACCCCGCACCAGGCTCAGTTCTTCGACGGAATACGGGCGACCATGCGCAGCGAGGTCGTCAGTTCTTCCATCTGCAACCAGGGCCGCATCCATGCGACCGCATTGTAGGCGCCGGGTTTGCCGGGCACTTCCTGCACGGTCACCTTGGCATCGCGCAGCGGATATTTGGCGCGGCTTTCCTCACCCGCCTCGTCATTGGCGTTGACGTAGTTGGCGATCCAGCGATTGAGCCAGACTTCGCAATCGGACGCTTCCATGAATGAGCCGATCTTGTCGCGCCCCATGACCTTGAGATAATGCGCGAAACGCGACGTGGCCATGATGTAGGGCAGACGTGCCGAAACGGCGGCGTTGGCCGTTGCTTCCGGCTTGTCGTAGAGCTTCGGCTTGTGCGCGGTCTGGGCGCCGAAGAACACCGCATAGTCCGTGTTCTTATAGTGGCACAGCGGCAGAAAGCCGAGTTTGCCGAGTTCGGCGTCGCGGCGGTCGGTAATGCCGACTTCGGTCGGGCATTTCAGATCCAGGTCGCCGTCATCGCTGGAGAAGACATGCATGGGCAGGTTTTCCACCTTGCCGCCGTTTTCAGCCCCTCGGATAGCCGTACACCAGCCGCTTTTTGCGAAGGCATCGGTCAGCTTGGTGCCCATCACGTATGCGGCGTTCATCCAGCAATATTCGTCATGCTCAAGGTCACCATTCACCGCACCCTTGGTTTCGTCATAGGCGAAGTCATCGATCGGGTTGGTTTTCGGGCCGTAGGGCATACGCGCCAGCACACGCGGAAGAGCGAGCGTGACGAAACGGGAATCGTCACTTTCGCGGAAGCTGCGCCACTTGGCATATTCGACCGTGTCGAAAATCTTTTCCAGATCGCGCGGACGGGCGAGATCGCGATAGTCCTCGAAACCGAACATGTGCGGGCTGGCAGCAGAGATGAATGGCGCGAAGGCTGCCGCCGCGATCGATGAGACGCCTTGCAGCAGCTGGACGTCATCGAAGGAATTGTCGAATTCGTAATCGCCGATAATGGCGCCGAGCGGTTCGCCGCCGGGGGTGCCGAATTCGTCTTCATAGATCGCCTTGAAGAGGCGGGACTGATCGAATTCGACGGCTTTTTCGAGATCGCGCGCCAGTTCACGCTTGCCGGCATTCATGACGCGGATCTTGAGGTTGACGCTCGTTTCGGAGTTCTTGACGAGATAGTTCAACCCGCGCCAAGTGCCCTCAAGCTTGGCAAATTCGGGCGCCTGCATGATAGCGGCGAGCTGTTCGGAAATCGTGCGGTCCAGCTCCGCGATCGCGTGGTTAAGGGTGACGGTGAGGTTGCGATCATATTTTACCGTCCCCTTCAGTGCTTGATCGGTCAGCGTACGCAGGAGGTTCTGCGCGCGGTCCGGTTCGGTTTGACGGGTAGCGGCAACCACCTTGGACAGCAGTCCCTGATCTTCGGCGGTCGTTGCCTGTGCTTCATTTTTCAGCAGGCTCTCAGCGCTCATGTTTCAGTCCTTCCACATGCGGCTTTGAAAATGCCGCTTGAACAGTTAGAAGCCCCAAGCGGGGCCGTTCGAGGAGATTTTCCTCCACACAGGCGATTATTCGTTCGCGCCGTTCTTTTCCTTGAGTTCGGAAACCAGCGTTGCGAGGTCGGTCTTGTTTTGCAGAATATCCTCCAGCATCCGCTCCAGATCTTCCGAACGGTCGGCCTTGGAAAGAAGGTCGCGCAGTTCGTTGCGGGCATCCAAAAGCGCCTTGAGCGCCGGAACCTGCTGCACGACAGCGCCGGGTTCGAAATCATCCATACTTTCGAACTTCAGGTTGACCTGCATGTCCGTGCCATCCTTTTGCAGCGTATTGGCAACGGAAATATTGAGGCCGGGCGTCATGCGCCGCATGACTTCGTCGAAATTGTCGCGGTCGATCTGAACGAATTTACGCTCCCCGAACGGCTTGAGCGGCTGGGTGGGATTGCCGGAGAAATCACCGAGCACACCGACCACGAAAGGCAGTTCCTTGACTACCATCGCGCCTTCGGTTTCGACTTCGTATTTGATGTGAACGCGTGGTTTGCGAACACGCTCCAGCTTCTCATGTACACTTGCCATTTCAACCTCCTTGGTGCCCTTTGGCACAGACGACTGTTACGGAGCGGCGTCGCGCTCCGCGCTTTCTATTTTCCGTTGCTCTCTCCGCTTGGCTTGATGCCGGCGGCGGTTAAGACTGCGTTGCGAACCTGGGCTTCCGGCAAAAGCTCGGCCAGCAGCTCCGAAAAATCCATGCGTCCCCTGCGCACCAGTGTCTCTATGGCAAGGGAGATCGGTGAATGCGGCTCGGTACGGCGGAAGTAACGCGCAACCGAGAGAAGAGTTTCAAATGCTTCGTCGCGCGATAATATGCCTTCCGGTGCGGTCACGGCGGGCCGCGCGGCCGCCGGCCCGCTCTCGTCTGAACCACTGATGCCCACAGGTTCCTGTTCGACGGATGCCGGCTCCTGGTCACGCCCGCCGAGCGAGCGAATTGCAGACGCTGCTTCGACCAGCGTGTTGCGGATATGGGAACTCGGTGGTGCGGATTGCCCGCAGCGCTCGGCAAGGATGGCCATGATGGCATCAAACGAGGAGAGGCACGCAGTCACCTCTGCCAACTGGGATGACATGGCGGCAACGCCAGTTTCAGACGCAAGCCGATATAGCTCTTCGCGACGTTTGCTCTCATTTGGGCGCTGCGCGAGTTGAAAGTCCCATAGGCTGTGTTCGCCAAATTTGCCGCCTGGGATCAATGAGGCGAGGCGCAAAGGCTGAACAAGCGTTCCTTCGCTGCCGACACCGTTCAATCCCGCTAAAGGTGCAAATTTTTCTTCGTCATTATCGTCGCTGATTGACCGCAGCGAGTCCCAGTGGTTGTAAAACAGCTCTTTGCCGAGGTCGTAGATTTCGCGCAGACCATGAAAGCCGCGCAGGCGCAGCGATGCTTCCGCAAGCCACGCCAATATTTCAACATCCTTGCTTTCGGAATATATAATCTGCAATCCAAGATTGCTGACATTATCCCAGCTACTGGATATTTTCAGGTTATCCTGCGGAGAAGCGGCGCGCTCTTCTGTACGAGCTTGGTTTCTTTCATCCTTAATTCTATAGTATATTTCACGCGTTCTTGCGTTGACCCGGATATTTTCTCCGCAGTCATTCAGAAATTCTACATCTGTTTTAACGTTCGGCGCGTTCAACGGCAGTCTATCTCCGAGAAATAGTAGTGGATTTTTTGTAGTTACTTCCCTTACGTAAGGCTATTCATAAGACAGACTTATTCTAAATGTGTCTAAATTGTGGCGTCTAGTGGATAATCTCATCTGACAAAAAATCAACTTCGGGGTGGACAAGTTGGTTTCATCATCATATTTACTCCACGTCACGTTGTGGAATGAACCCGGGCAGGAGGCTCATTGCATGTCGCATATCGATCTCAACCGCCTTGTTGGAGCGCTTGAGCCAGACCTGCGTGTTACCCTTGAAGCTGCGGCTTCTGTTGCGGTGCGCATGGGGCACAGATACGTGGATATCCCGCATTGGCTGCTTGCGGTTGTGGACTCCGGCATCTATGCGAAAACATTCGAGGAATTAAAAATTCCACTTCCGGTATTGCAGGCTGAAATCAGCCGCAGTCTGGAGGAGTCCATCATCGGCGACGGAGAGGCATTGTCGCTCTCCCAGAACATCCTCACGGCAGCCCGGGAGGCATGGATTCTCGCATCGCTGGAGGCTGGCCGCGACCGTGTTACGCTTTGCGATCTTCTGTTGGCGATGGATGAGGAAACCTCACTTCGCTCTTTCGTCCGCTCGGCATTTCCTTCTCTCAAGGCGATGGATCGCACCGCGCTTGAGCGTCTTCGCAACTCGACTGAAAATGGCGCAGGCGTGGATGTTCCTTCCGCGCTGGCAGGCTCAGGGCAGGCAGGGACAGGACAGTCTGCAGGCCAGAATGATTTCTTGCGCCTTTACACCCAGGACATGACCGCAGATGCCCGCAATGGCAAGGTTGATCCTGTTATCGGCCGCGATGATGAGTTACGCCAGCTCGTTGATATTCTAACGCGCCGCCGACAGAACAATCCCATCCTGGTAGGTGAGGCGGGGGTTGGCAAAACGGCGGTTGCCGAGGCGCTGGCGCTGGAAATCGCGTCTGGCAACGTTCCGGAAAAGTTGCGCAATGTCCGCCTGCTGAACCTCGATATTTCGCTACTTCAGGCCGGTGCCGGCGTTAAGGGTGAGTTTGAGCGCCGCCTTCATGGCGTAATCGATGCGGTCAAACGTTCTACCGAACCGGTCATCCTGTTTATCGATGAGGCCCACGGTCTCGTTGGTGCGGGTGGTGCGGCCGGGCAGGGCGATGCGGCCAATATTCTCAAGCCCGCTCTGGCGCGGGGTGAAGTGCGCACCGTCGCGGCGACGACCTGGAGCGAATACAAGAAGTATTTCGAAAAGGATGCGGCGCTGACCCGTCGTTTCCAGCCTGTACATGTGCGCGAGCCGGATGAGACGACCGCCATACGTATGTTGCGCGGTGTCGCTGACAGCTTCGTCAGCCATCACAACGTTGTCGTTCGTGACGAGGCGGTCGTGGCCGCGGTGCAATTATCCGCACGCTACATGCCCGCGCGGCAGTTGCCGGACAAGGCCGTCAGCCTTCTCGATACGGCCGCGGCTGCCGTCTCACTGGCACGGCAGACCGAGCCGGAGCGGCTGCGCGCTATGGAAAGCGAGCGGCGCCTTCTCACCGATGAGTTGAACTGGCTTCTGCGTGAACCGCAGGATGGCGAGATTGACAGCCGTATCCAGTCGATACGGGGCGAAGTCGAAAAGCTTGAGAGTGGGATCGATGATCTGCGCAGCCGTTACGACGCGGAGATGGCTGAGCTAAGCGAAGAGCAGCCGGTTGAAGGCGATGTTTCCAATGTGTCTCCCCTGCGGCCTGCGGTTGAGGCAAAACCGGCAAATGCCGAGAGACTTGTCCCGACGGTCGTTGATCGTGAGGCGATCGCCGCCGTCGTTTCGCGATGGACCGGAATTCCACTTGGCAAACTTCTGGCGGACCAGATCGAAAGTGCCCGGACACTCGATGCGCGTATGCGGCAGCGGGTGGTGGGGCAGGATGCTGCAATCGCACGGATTGCCGATGCCATGCGCACTGCGCGGGCCGGATTATCCGATCCGCGCCGCCCGCCGGCCGTTTTTTTCCTTGTTGGCATGTCCGGAACAGGAAAGACCGAAACCGCGCTGTCGCTCGCCGATATGCTCTACGGCGGCAACAGCCATCTGACGACGATCAACATGTCGGAGTTCAAGGAAGAGCATAAGGTTTCGCTGCTTCTCGGTTCGCCGCCCGGCTATGTCGGTTTCGGCGAAGGCGGCGTGTTGACGGAAGCGGTGCGCCGTCGGCCGTTCGGCGTTCTGCTCTTGGATGAGATCGACAAGGCTCACCCCGGCGTCCAGGACATTTTCTATCAGGTGTTTGACAAGGGCGTGTTGCGTGATGGCGAAGGCCGCGACGTGGATTTCAAGAACACCACTATCTTCATGACGGCCAATACAGGCTCGGAGTTGCTCTCGGCGCTGTCGGCCGATCCCGACACGATGCCGGAAGGCGAAGCGCTGGAAGCGCTTCTGATGCCGGAGCTTACCAAACAGTTCAAGCCCGCGTTCCTCGGGCGCACGATCATTCTTCCCTTCATGCCGCTTGGTACGGAGGCGCTTGCAAGGATCGTGGATATTCAGATTGGCAAGATCAGGGAACGTTTGCTCGCAACATATGGCACCGACCTGACCCTGTCCAATGTGGCGCGAGATGCCCTGGTGGCGCGCGCCGGTGCAAGTGAGATTGGCGCACGCGCCATTGAAATCATGATCGGCAAGGACCTCCTGCCGCCTCTTTCCAGCTTTTTCCTCGAAAAGGTAATCGCGGGAGAGCGTGTCGGGAACATTGTTGTCGATTTTGGTGAAAACGGGTTCGGCATTCGTGCCGAAGAGGCTGGGGAAGCAGATGAATTCGCCGTAACCGAAGAGGTTGGGGTGGATAAAGTTGCCGCGTCGGATGGGGCTACCCGACGCATGCGGCATTAAACGAAGGGTAACTCGGCCTCGGAGCAAGAGGTCATTTTAGCTACAGGAGCTTACAGCATGCCAATTTATCTGCAGATTGACGGTATCCAGGGCGACGCCACCCATGAAGAACATCGCAAGTGGATGGATATCGAAGCCATTCACTGGAACGTGGCCCGCAACATGAACACTTCTGCTGGTTCTGCTGCAAACCGCGAGGCATCCGAACCGACCATTTCGGAAGTCATTCTGACCAAGGTTAGCGATTCTTCTTCCACCAAGCTTTTCCAGGAAGCCTGCGCCGGCCGGACCGGCAAGCTCGCAACCATTCATCTGGTGACCACGGGTAATCCCGGCAACACCTATATCGAGTATCTGCTGACAAACACGCTTATCGCCAGCTACTCGGTGGATTCCAGCGGTGACCGTCCGGTGGAAACCGTCAAGCTCAACTTCACGAAGATGGAAGTGAAGTACACGCCGTTCGACGACAACAACTCGCCGCAGTCTCCGATGATCGCCTCCTACGATCTGGCGACGACGAAGGCTGCCTGATCGTGACGCGACCCGGTGCCGGCGTTGCCGGCACCGGAACGTTTTCAATGCAGTTTTGCAGCTCACGTCGTGATGTTTCACGTCGAGTTTGGTCTAGGTGGTTTTTTGATGCGCTCCCTATATGCGTTTTTTGTTTCCGTGCCGGTTGTTCTGGCATCTTCCGGTCTTTCGCCGGTCAGTGCAGCGGAACGGACATGGATATTCTCTGGTGCCGAACTCAAGCAGGCCATCGAGGGTAAGCTTGCCCCGGAGGTGTCCGATCCGGAAATGCGGCGGCTGGTTTCCGTTGCAAAATCAAGCGCCTATATCGCTGGCGTGGCCGATCTGACGAGCGGATCGGACTGGTGTGGTGCAGGCGCCGTGGCGCCCCATGAACTCAACGACCGGATCTACACCTATCTCGGCGATCTTCCTGCGGAAAAACTGGATGAACAGGCAGCCACTCTCGTGCGGGAGGCGCTCAAGGTCTCCTTTCCCTGTGAGCAGAAAAGTAACTAGTGGGACGAACCATGCGCGTTAACTTTGACACTCTTTATAAGAATTATCCGAGCAGCGACCCGTCGCACCCGAACTATGTCAGCCAGCGTGATCTTTTCACGGAAATAGGCTGGGATGATTTTATCGGTAACCCGAACTATCACAATACCTGTGCCATCCGCGTTAGCATCGCTTTCGTGAAATCGGGGATCAACATCGTGCCAGCCTCGCATCGCATCCAGAAAGGTCCATATGCGGGCAAGGGCATTGAGGTGAACATGCGCCGCCTCGCAAATCTGGTGAAACGGACGAGCTATATAGGCGAGCCCGAACCGTTTACCCCCGCGACAGCGCGTAATGGCATCGGTGCCCGTAACGGTGTTGTGGCGTTCAACAATATCCCTGGTTACACCGGAGGCGGCCATATCGATCTTGTGCGGGGTGGCTCAGAGGCCACCCAATGCGCGTCGGCCTGCTACTACAATTCGGAAACGATCTGGTTCTGGCCACTTCAGTCCAGCCGCGGGTCCTGATTAGGAGTGTTCCATGAACGACCAGTCGTCACTTTCTGATTTCGTTCAGGCAAGCCGCGTCCTCAAGGTCAAGTCGCCTTTGGGAGAGGATCAGCTTCTGCCGGAGCGTCTGACGGTCGAGGAAGGCGTATCGCAGCTCTTTGATATTCGCCTGACGGTGCGTGCCAAGAAGGAGGCGGTTAAGCCCGAGGAACTGATCGGGCGGCTGGTCGATGTTTCGCTCGAGATCAGCCAGGGCGAGGGTGAGGGCGGCGGTGTTCGCCGTCCCTTTAACGGCCTTGTAACAGAGCTCCATGAAGGTCCTCCGATCACGCGTGGGTTGCGCTCTTACTCGATGACCATCCGGCCACAGATGTGGTTGCTTTCGCGGCGTTCCGATTGCCGCATCTGGATGGACAAGACGGCGGTCGATATCGTTGAGACGCTGTTTTCCGAACACGGAATTCCTGCTCCCGATACGTCAGGCATCATCTCGCCGCCGCCTGCACAGCACTACAGCGTGCAGTTTAACGAGACCGATCTGGATTATCTCACCCGCCGTTTCGAAGAGGATGGCCTGTTCTACTGGTTCAGCCACGAGGACGGTTCCCATAAGCTGCATGTTGCCGATAGCGCCAGCGGCTGGCTCGGGCCGTCTCCGGCTGCCCAGGGGGAGGGAACGGTGCGGCTGGCGCAGGGCTCGTCGGACCGCAACCACATCAATGACTGGGCACGGCGGTTCTCCTATGTCTCCGGCCAGCGGGCGGGCGCGGACTGGAATTTCGAGACGCCGGGCATGGTGCCTGGCACGATGACGCCGTCTCTGGTGCAAATGCCGGACGCGACGAAGCGCGAGCTCTACGAATATCCGGCCCGCATCAAGACGGTTGAAGAAGCGGAACGGGCGCAGAAACTGCGCACCCAGGCGATCGAGGCCGATCACGACCGGGTATTCGGATCGTCCACCTCACGCATTCTCGAACCCGGCCGTCGCTTTACGCCTTACGAGGTCGCCCATCCCGAACATGCCTATGAAGAGCATGTGATCATCAGGGCAAGCCACAGCATCGTTGATCTCTCCTATGAGACAAACAGCAACGAACCGGAATATCGCAATCACTTCGAGGCAATTCCGGCCCGCGTGCCGCTGACGCCCCATCGGTCAACAAAACGCCCGCGCATCGAAGGCACCCAGGTGGCGATCGTCGCTGGCCCGGAGGGTGAGGAAATCCACCCGGATCAGTATGGCCGCATCAAGCTGTGGTTCCCTTGGGATCGCAAGGCAAAGAAGGATGGTACGGATACGTGCTGGGTGCGGGTTGCGCAGAACTGGGCGGGCTCCACTTGGGGCGGCCAGATCATCCCGCGCATCGGCATGGAAGTGATGGTTGCATTTGTGGATGGCGATCCGGACCGGCCCCTGGTCACCGGCGTGGTGCCGAATGCGCGTCAGACAGTGCCTTATGAGCTGCCTGCCAACAAAACCAAGAGCACGTTCCGGACTAACACGCACAAAGGTTCGGGCTTCAACGAACTGACTTTCGAAGACGAGAATGGCCGCGAGGAAATTTACATTCACGCGCAGAAAGACCGCAACGAAAAAATCCGAAACAATCACAGCGAACGGATTGATAATAACTGGGTCCAGTCGGTTGGCCACAATAAGTCGATAGAGGTGCGCAACAACCACCACGAGGTTGTTGGTGGCAATATGATGGTTACAGTTGGGCCGAGCGGGATAGGAAGGGTCGTGAATTCGGTGCTGAATTCGCTTGTGAGCGGGATTGGCGACGTTGCAAAGAACCTCGGTTTTCCAGGGCTTCTCAATCCTGGCGAGGGCAATATGTCCGTCATCGTCGAGAAGAACAATACTGAGAGCGTGGGTGTGTTCAAAGCCGTCAACGTGGGGGCCGGAATGGCTACCAATGTCGGTATGTCCTACAGCGTCAACGCAGGAACACGTGTCAATCTCATGAGCAACGACACGATGTCGCTGTCTGCGCAAAACAGCGCGACCGTACATAGCGGGGGCGAATTGCACCTGACTTGCGGAAAGGCCAATGTTTTGATGCATGAGGATGGAACTGTCACGCTGAGCGGTACGAAGCTCTTTCTCGACTTTGAAGAGATCGAGATCAATGGCGAACAGCGTGTTGTCGTCAATGGCGGAAGGATAGATTTGAATTGAGAAGCAATATGACGAGAATCCTGGCCCCGGCATGTGTGATCCTTATGGCCTCCAGCTCTTTTTCCTTCGCAATTGAATGCGAAACCGATCCGGCCAAATTCGCCTTCACATCGGATACGCCATCCACCTTCAACATCGGAGAGAAGCAGGATGTTGACCGAGCCTATGCAGGGCTTGCGGCCGTTCTTGGGCCGTTAGACAGCTATACGAAAACGCGCATTTTCTATTCTAAAGGTTATGAGGACATCAGGGACTACGACTGTAGGGAAGAAAAGTGCCGAGCGATGGAGGTTCTCGAGGGGCTCCAGCAATGTGGCGCGGGCGGCATGGCCAAGAAGGACGCGTGTTATCCACTGGCGGTCGTTTACAAACAGAAGCTCTATTGCCTTCTTTATCCGGGACAGCAGAACTTCGATCCGTCGAAACCATTCGTACCCTATGTGCCATTCAAATACGGTCAGGCGGAGCAATGAGCGACAGCGCATTTCCCTATGGCAACGACCTGAAAACTCCCGACTCCTGGGCTGGATTGGCACATACCAAATCCCAGTCATGGCTGATTGGTTATGACAGTGGCGCATCTCTGATTCTTGGTGCGCACACCTTTCTGTTGTTCGGCCGGGAGAACTTGTGCGCCTGTGTCGCCTCGTTCTACGGGGCCGGCCTGTCAGCAGGTTACGGCATGTCCAATGCCGCCAAGCGCGTTGAACGCGGCGGCGGGCAGTCGATGAGGATCGGTCAGGGCGGCGGGGCTTCCGAACAACTCAAGACGATAGAGGATATGAAAACCGCAAAGGACATATCGGACATCCCGACAGCGGGAGACCAGTATGATTCCGCTGAAAAAATTTACCGTTTTCTTGCTGCGCAACAGAACGGAATGAGCGCTCTCAAACCGTTTTGTATCAACGATCTGGATTACACCATGGGGTGGGTCTCAGGGGCTTCTGTTGATGCGGCAATAGGGGTCGGGACATATTATCTTGCCGACGCCCGCAATCTTTTCAAAGGGGCGACGGCCCTCAATGTCAAGACCGAAGCCACCCTGGTTGGCGCGTCCCTGGGTTCCATGATGGGCTTTTGGCGAGTTAAAAAATGGTACTCGCTCTGGAACGAGTTGTCCCGGTCAAAACGCGAGGAATACCCATTCCAAGCCTACAACGTTCATCCATATTTCCGTGAATGGAAGTCGGAAGAATATACCTATCAAAAGCAGCTTGATCGTATCGCGGAACAGGACCGTATCATCAACTCGATCACTAGGGACATGCAGGTCAATCCCTCTAAATACGGTTTCCCTGATTCCGGCTATGCACTGCAGAGGTCGGTAGAAATGACCGAGAAATTCTATTCGGGTGCGCGTTCCCCTGACAGTAACCCGTTCATGCCTTGGGTGCCTATGGACAAGCAACATATATTCTATGAGGGGAGGTGAGGCCGGATGTTATCAAAGCCAGTGAAATTTGACGACGGATCTACGCCGGCGGGAATTTGGCTAGAGCTCCATTCCACCGAGCGTCAGTGGAAAAATACCTATGTACGCATGCTCAATGCGGGTGGCTCAAGCCGTGACATCGCGCTGAAAGCTATAAGAACCCAACATGAGCTGTTGGCAAATCTATCACAATTCTCGGCCGACAGATGGAGAATGCTGTGCGATGGCCAAGGCTGGACACCGCTGGGCTGCTCCGCTCTGTCCTGGTGTCAGGGGGATGTGACCTTTTCCGAGGTCGCAGGACGCGGCAAAAGTTTGCATTGGAAGATCGACCCTGAAATCGGCAGCGATTTTGCTGCGCTTATGCTCAATCCCGCTATTGTTCCTGTAGATCTGAGTGCGCTTCTGCGCACCGAGGATGACGATTTTGCTGTTGCTCTTGCCTTGGCCTCGAAGCCCGAATGGCTCCCTGGATCGTTTGTCCCGCCGCAGGGAGCACGGCTTGGGTTACTGACACGCGCCATGCTTCAGGCGCGCTGAAAAGGGGATATAGCCGATGCCCAAAGCTCATCGCCGTGCCGATATAGGTTCATCCCATTCCTGCCATTTTCCACCCACACCGGCGACCGGGGGTAGTAATAATGTCTATGTGAATGGTCGGCCGCTGATGCGCGTCGGGGATGCCTATTTGCCGCATGGCTGCCCGTCCTGCCCGAAGCCCTCACATCCGCGGGCTCTGGCGGCTGGAGCATCCACCGTCTTCATCAACGGCAAGCGGGCCGGTCGAGTAGGCGATGCGATTGACTGTGGCGGCAATGCGCAAACCGGTTCGACCGACGTCTACATCGGCGACCGTGAGCCAAAGGGCGGCAGTGATGCAACCTCGTGCCAGGCAAGCATGGCCGCGCGGTCCGTTCCAACGGTTCGAGGATAAGATGCAGAGCCAGCTTAACGGCGGAGCGGAGGTGCCAGCGGTCGGTCAGGTTTATCTGAAACGCCTCTCCCGGATTGCGGACAGTTGCGACAGGCGAATCTATGCGGTGCTGGACGGAGCTCTCTTCGGTAACCTAACAGCGGATCTTTCGGCGGCTGGTTTGTGCCACAGGCCGCTCTATCGGTCGGCGGGTTCCAATTCGGCAATTGTGCTCGGCGGGCCGTGGCTCGTTTCACTTAGTCTTTCGCCGCCGGCCTCAAGTGCGCCGGATAGCTTGGTCGAGACGGCGGAGCCAAGCGACGAGGAACTGCAGGCGCTGGCAGCGAAACTGTCGAATGACATGGCGAAAGCAGTCGCCAATGGTGATGAAAGTGGCGGCGGCTTGATGCCAGCCGACGAGATCGATTTGCCTGGGCGGGTAAAGAGCAGAATAGAGGCCCTGCTCAAGCTTATCGCAGACAGGCCGGCTGTGGTATTCTGGGTCGGTGATCGCGGCCTTTCTGAGGAAACAATCTACAGGCATCTTCGTGGTATTAACCGTATCTTTCTGCCGCTTGAGCGAGACGCGCTCGCAGGATTGAGCGGTTCGGTTTCTGGAGAAGCCGGTGATATCTCCTTGGCGGCCGGCGATGCGCAAGAAGGGGCATCGTTTGCCCTTGATCTTGAAGAGGCGCGGGGTCGTAGCGAAATTGTTGTTTTCCGCCATGCCGACCCGAATGTCATGATGCAGGTGTTGCCGGCGCTTTCGCCGGAACAGGTGGTGCGCCTTATGGGCCCGGCCGAAGAAATCTACTTCGCTCCGGCCGAGGCATGGGGTGGGAACATCAAGCGCGCTCATCGACCGGTTGATGTCGTCGCGCAGGGCGGCATGTTGCGCCTGACTGCTGAGAATATCGAGGTCATCAGTGCATCGCGAATGCTCGCCGCGCGTCGCCGCCGAGTGACGGCCTTTCAAAGGTCCGCGCCGCACTTGCTACAAGGCATGGACGAGCGCGAAGCGCTCATGTTCATGGAACGATATGAAACACAGGCACGAATTTACGGATTGAAAACCGAGCGCGGATTCTTTCAGTGGACCTACCTTATGAGCGCAAGCAACGGGCGCTTCATCGAAGCACCTGATATTCGCCAGAACCTCAGAGGCCGCAACCCTGACGCTCGACTGGATGAAATGATGCGGCTGATGGCGAATGCGGCGAAAGAACGGGGGGGTGCATGACTGCCGTGGCTGCTGCTGGCGGGGAGGTTCTGCTTGGCCGTGCGGCTGCAGGCGTGGCAACGAGGCTCGGTGCCCGCGCCGCGCTCGGTTTTCTTGGGCCAGTTGGTGCAGCAATCGGCCTCGCCATGCTGGCCTATGAAGGTTACGAACTCTACAAAATGTACAATGAGAGCCATTCTGAACCCGCCGATGGCGAGGCGGGAAGCTGCACTGGGAACTGCGATTCGGCAAAGGCGGAAGAACAGAAGAAGCGGCAAGAGGAACTGGAGGATGAAGCGGGCGTCAGTCAACAGACAAAGGGTAAGACAAAACACGGCGAAAAGGATGGCGGTATGGCGGAAGCTGAACGCGACTTCGATTCCTTGAAACCGGGCAAGGAGAAAGGTATCGAAACACAATACGGGCCGGGCCGCACGGGGGAACTGGAAGACGGCAGCAAGGTTACCGTCCGTCCGGGAAGCTCTGACGGTCGTCCGACGTTGCAAATACGTAGGCCAAACGGTCGTCAGACCGAGATACGCTATAATGACGGACCTGGGGTTTAATTATGGACTTCATTGGAAAAGACTGCACGCTGGATCATCAGGCCATTCGAAACAGAAATTTCGCGGCGAGGATTTACCCCGAATTTCCAAGCGAGGAGGAAATCGCTCTCGTCGCCGCGCGTATCGGTAGTAACGAGATTGATTTCGCTGCTTACGAGTTCGGTCAGCCTCCGCGCCATTTTGCACCGCAACCGGTCGGGTTGGTGCTTGATGCACTGTTTGAAAATTCGCCTTATGGCCTTCTGATCCATTTTTCAGCTCATGATCTCTGGATCTGGGCGCCGGAGGATCACGAATACCTCGTTGTCTTTGGTGATACCAATCTGGTCAAGGCGATAGAACGAAGTGACATATTCTCATTCAGCTTTGCTGATTATCTGGGCAGTGGTGTTTTGTCGCAAGCGACGGTCACACATCTTCGCGGCGTAGCATCGAACTATACGATCGGGTAATGGCGGACGACCCCACTGAGGACTGATCACGGGTGTGCGGGAAGGGTCTGGGAATGTATTCGCTGGCCGGCACCTAGGTCGTCTACACGAAGAGCGGAACGAATGCGATCGCGAAGGTCAACGATTTGGACCTCGAGTTCAGCGTTTAAGCGCATCTTGCGGATTTGCGCAGCCAGAAGAGGCATTTGTATCCGCTTAACGTCGAGGTGGCTTTGAACAGCCCGCATGGCCACACGCAATCGCAGCGCTATACGCAGGCACGTCAAATTTAAACCTCGGCCTAAACCGAATGACTAAGATCGCCATTGCCTCCGACCGCTTGCCGAACAAAATCGCATTGTCTTGGCACCGGTGAGGTGCTGCAGGGGGCTTGCCGAAACAGTCTGGTCGACGAGCAATGCCAAGGGCAACCTAAGCCTGGCGTTTCAGTTAAAGCAAAGAGACTACCATCATAGCCCAAACAAAGACGAGCATCGCGATGCAGGCTGGGCGGAACAGATAAAATCGCTGCCAGTTCGTGAGGCGGAGGTCGTTGTAGTGCATGGATCTGTCAAGTTTGACGTGATCCATGTTGCTGTCGACAGAAAAATCACCACCATTCTTCTTGTAGAAATTATACTCCCGAACCTGCGCGATAATCTGCTGCACAGCCAGAAGGCCAACCGCGATAAGAGCCGCAGAAAAAATGACGATCTCAAGTATCAGCAAGCGTTTCTCCTGTGCGATCGGTTGAAACGGCGACGTATCCGGGTTTGGATCAAATCGTGGGAGACGAAGTGTCAAATCGCTTCAATGGATGCAGTTGTTGTTTAAAACTACGCAATGTCGATTTTTTCGTCCAGTATCTGATAATGGTGTTGCGCGGTATTTCGGAGAGGTGAGAGATGGAAGTCCGCAAGCTCGATGCGGACACAGGGATAAACTGTCATGTGACGTCCTACATGACGGCATCAGATAGTGCCGGAAGAAAGTTGCTCAGGTGGCTGTAGAGAAAGGCAAGCAGACTGTAGATCCTTCTCGGAAGGCACTTGCACCGAGGCTGTATGCGATCCTGGCACGGTCAGCGAGAACAGGTGTCATATTTCGGCGCGGCCCGAGCCGGCTGGTGCAGCTCATTCGCTGGGACTTGCGCACCGACACTTTTGAACATGGTCAATGGTTGAAGGGACGGGTCTACGAGAGACGCTGCGATCTTTCTCCGTCCGGAGAACTTCTGGTCTACTTCGCGGCCACAAATCGCCCGCCCTACGCGAGCTGGACGGCCATATCGAAGCCGCCATTCTTCACCGCACTGACGCTTTGGCCAAAAGGAGACGCGTGGGGAGGAGGCGGTGTTTTCGAGGACGAGAACAAACTGCTTCTCAACCATCCGTTTGACGATAACCGCGTCTCGTTCGCTCCAGGTTTTCGATTGAAGCGAGGCATGCAAGTGGACCCGTGCGGTATATTGTCGGGACGTGGAGAGGACGAGCCCATCAGCGGCTACATACTTGCGCGTGACGGTTGGCGTGTGATCGACGCCGGTGAGGGGCAAACCAATGGCCTGAAGGCCTCGACCTTTTACAGCTTCAACAAGCCGCGTGTCCTGCAAAAACCGGGTGCAAACGGCCGGAGCCTTCAGATGGTTCTTCATTCGATCGGTCGCAGTCAAAAGGCGTGGTACGGACTGGACTACCGCGTGTATGACCGGGACGGAACATTGCTTGTCGACCTTCCGGAAACGGATTGGGCAGACTGGGATGGCGGCGATCTGGTGTTTGCACGCGGCGGGTGCCTCTATAGGCTGGCAAAAAGCGACTTCCGATCCGGTGATGTCATGCCTATTGAGTTTTACTCGCGCCTGCATGACTTCAACGGCGCAGGTTTCACCGCCCTGGCACCTCCGCACGCCGCTCGTCACTACTGACGCACCCAGCCTCGCCGGGAGCTTTGATCTCAGGCATTACTCATCCACTTGTATCTTCGGGTCGTAACCGCCTTACGATGCCACCGGAAACGTGGAGCTGTGTGTCACCCACCCGGATCGAGTAGAGGCCGGCCAGCTCGACTTCGCCCGGTTCAATATCCTCAATGAGCAGCAGTCCTGTATCGGTCATCGCATAAACATGCCGTGCGTCAACTGCGAATACACGGTTGAGGAAATGCAGAATGGCTGGATCGATTCCAGGAATCTTTTTGCGATAACTGCCTCCGAACAGCATCTCGCCGTTCGCATCAATCAGAAGCTGATCGTTGACACCACGCGCTGTGGCGGGATTGACCTTGCCGGGCCGGTTGATGGGCTTCCCGCGATAAAGCAGGGTATCGCCCATCCGTGCAAAGGAATAGCCGAGCGATTCCACCGCTGCGGGATTGTCGATGCCGCGCTTGCGCACACCTTCCACGATCAGCCCTTTTGCGTCACGAGCATAGGCGCCGCCCAAAACCTCGAAGCTCGCCATGTCGATTTTGACGACAGCAAGCTCTGGTAAAGGTGCTGTACTGTCGATGTAATAGGCCTGCTGCTTGTCTTTGAACCATGGGCCGTCGAGCTTTCCGAAGCTCGCGGGATCGGCTTTCTTAATGGGCTCCATCCCGTAATGTTCGAGGCCGGGCAAGAAGTAGCGCAGGCCGTGCCGATCCTGCCCGAACACATCAACGATGTGTCGGAAGCTGTCGTGGTCGAAATGATCGAGTGAGACCCATTCGGCTTCCTGCGGACGCTGTGGCCTAACCAGAATCCTGCGTCCATCGCTGTAATAGAGACCGCCGATCGGTACTGGCTCATTCCCCACAGACGCGCTTACCGCACGGCGTGCCTTTTCCCGGTGCCACCAGCTGTCGGCAATCTCGGGATGGTTCTCGAAATAGCCGCTCCAAGACTCAAATTCTGCCGAAACTGATTGAGGTTGCCCTGCATAGTACGGCCGCTCGCTGTCATAAGCGCGATACTGACCAGCTTCTGATGCGCAGACAAAACTCTCTCGGTCCGCGTCGGGAATCAGGCTCTTCTCCCAATAGACATGCTTCCTGTCAGCGAAATATCTGCCTTCGTCGCCGATGGAATGGAAACTGGCCGCATCCGCGCCTTCAATCGCGACCCCGTAAGCATAGACTTTGCGACTGTCCTTTGCGTAGTGACTCTCCTCGATACGGATGCCCGGTTTCTGGCCGCTGCCGTAATAATAGCTGACGATCCCGAATGTACCCGGCTCCTCGGTGGGAAGGCGCAAGTTGGTAATGTAATAACCGGCGGCCTTGTCGACACCATAACGTTGATTCAGAACGGTGAAGCTGTCTGGATCGGCGCCGCGCGCTGAGAACCAGAAAAGCTTCGTTGGTGTCTCGCCCTGGCCGTAGACATGTCTATCGTCGCAAAACCAGCGGTCACCAAGCTGTCGAAAGGTGAAGGGGTCTACCCCGGACAACGGGACGCCCTTGCGGTCGCGGATTGGTGCGCCGTCCACATAGACCTGATGGCCATTGTGGATATAGCGGATGGTAGGGAATCGTCTTTCTCCGATGTAATGCGCGACCCAGTCGACATTGGCGAAGGGGCCGATACAGGATTAGCTTCGACTGACCGCCGCAAAGCCGCAAGCTCTGTGCGCATGCTGAAGGGTTCTGTTACCGATAGGCCGATGCCGTCATTCCCCGTCAGACGCTGGAAAAGCGCCCGATCCTGCTCGGGTTCGGGAAGTCCGTCCCGCCTGAACGCGGCCGCAACCCAATTTGTATTGGCGTAATGAAGTTGGCTGTAGCGCTCTTGGAACCGTTGCCAGCGCGCGGGATCTATGTTGAGACGCTCGAATATCTGTGACGCAGCATATCCGGCCTCGGCAAAAAGAGTGGCCGCATACCAATGGGCATAGGGTAGTGGGAAAAGTTCAGTCAGCTTAGTTCCGCCCAAGTCCGCTCCGATCTGTGGTGTCAATGCCAGCCGTGGTTCCAAGCCAGTTTACCTGTCTATCTTGCGCCATTTTTTGCGGCTCAAAATACCAGAAGGAAACAGGCTTTTTTTACTTTAAGAAAATACCCTAGTTTGATGTTTTTTCTACATTTTGTGCGCTTTGGTTCTTTATCTGCGCCGGACCTTATTGCTGCGTTGTTACCATGGCTTGTCGCACGATATCGTAGACAGTAAGAGCTGGAAGACGGGAAAAGAAGTTGCTGTTATCGGCGGCGGAGGGCCACGCTGACCAAAGGGTGAGTACATGCAGGCGCCCATTCCGCCATATGACGGTCGCATCTATATCGCCGCTGTCCTGACCTTTTTTGTCTGTCACTGAAAACCGGAAGGTGCGTGCGGGGATTCCCTGTTTTGCAAGCAGACTGTCTTCCTCACTCGATATCAGTGCGGGTGGCCGGGCATCAGGTGTCTGCCTGACAAAGTAATCCCTCACGATCGTGGCTCCGGCCATTTCCAGGTCCGGTTTTTCCTTCATGTCCTGAACGAGCAGCCATATCAGGCCAACATCTCTTCCGCCCTTGCGCCTGATCATGTGCAACTCGGCCGGCAAAGCGCCATGAAAATCGTTGATCGGTATTTCCCACTGGTCCGGGATGCGGAGTGCGATCCGCTCGTTGGCTATCCGAACAGGAACCGATTGCAGCTCCTCCCCAAAGCTTGATTCTTCTCCATTTTCCCATGAGAGGCTGTCAATGAACGCAACGGCATACTTGTCAGCCCGAACTACCAGATCATAAGCCGCGTCAGCATCCGCCGCGTTGCTGACATCTGCAACGAAATTTATGCCCAGCGCCTGCTTCCCGCGAGAGAAGCAATAGCTGATAAGGGCGCTATGTGGTTCGCCGCTCTGATCCTTGGTGCCCAGAAGCATAGCTTCTGTCAGGTCCGATGCAACTTTTGAGACGCGCGTTGTGTATCCAGCAGTGTCTGCCTGGTAAGTGCAGATCCGGAACGCTGCCGATGGCGCCTGCAGATTGTACCCGATAAAGGTCGTCTCGATTTTCGGACTGGACGAATCTGAAGTTATTTTTCCGATGACTTTCACATTACCGATTGTGCCAGGCTCCGTCGGACTCATTGGTACGGTTTCGACCGTAGCATTTGGGGAAAGCGTCCCTTCAAGATTGAGGGCTGGCGCTGAGAAATCGAATTTTCTCATCACCGGTACGGCATTTTGAACGGCACTATCGTTATCCTGTGCAAAACCGGTTCCGGCGAACATCGTAACGGCGACCGAAGTTGCGACAAGCACACATGCAAAAGACCGGCATTTCTCTCCGTGTACCATCCGCTCCCCGGTCAACATCAAAAATTATAATTGTGCCTAACCGTGCAATGAAAAGTACAGCGACACAACCTCTGAGTTTAGACTGGTGAAGACTCTCATGGAAACGGCATTGGAAAAAGCGCCAGACGGCCGAAATCGTGACAGCTCTCAAAAATCTCCGAGAACAGATGTCAAGGGAATGTGATGTTCGTGTGCGCGAACATGGCGGCTATGGCGTTGTCGTTGAACCGGCCCTGGCGTCTCCAAACTACGTGAAGGTGCAGTAAAGAATGTTTGGCGACAAGCTAAGAGATTGCGCAAGAACGCTCATGACTTCGTCGTTAACGTCGTCACCTGAAATAGTGACATCAATGGTGATGGTCCTATCCAGTGAATTGACGCGCGGTGCGAGTGATGTGACTGCTAGTTGATGGTCACGCGTTTGGCTCATCAAACTCGACCGGACCTCGGTTTCGCTTTCCGTGGTCGTGCGGACCTCAACCCTACGACGTTGTGACTCGACTGGGTGTTGTGGAACAAAGCGCTCGATGAGCCGAACAACTCTGGGGGAGGTTATGTTGATCAGCAAGATCAGAAGCGTTGCCTCAGCAGCCTCGAAAATTTCTCCATAACCCGCAAGGACGCCGATCGCTCCCGTAGCCCATATTGTCGCCGACGTGCTCAACCCGCGAATGTTGAGGCCGGTGCGCATGATCAGTCCTGCGCCAAGGAAGCCTATCCCCGTCACCACCTGGCCGCCCATGCGGATATCCTCGTTAACTTCGAGGATGGCGGGCAGGGCGCAGGCCGCTGGGCTACTTGGGCTTCGTGTGACCCAATTTCGTGGGGGCCCTCTGTAGGCAGGCTGGAGTGTACCCCGTTTCGCCGGACAGCTCGGCTTGTTTGATTCAGTCCTGATGAACTGCTGAGGGAAGCCGTCTCGAGCGCTGAACGGTGATAGGTGCATCGGGACGCCTAGGAAATCTGGAAGCGTGGCGCACTTTTGGGGTGACCGATTAAAGGACGCCAATGTTGTCGTCGGCACGCACTATCGGCTCAATCCAAGCCCCTGAGACCGGTTCAGCTGCTGTCTCAACGCGTGGTCATGGCTAAGCTCGGCATGGCGTGTACGATGCACCATGCGGGCGATTGTGTTGATCTGCTCGGCCTGCTTTGCGAGCTCCGGGCGTGCCGCAAGCTCCTCGGCGAACCTGCGAGGATCGGAACTGCCAAACCGCCGCGTGAGCGCTTCGGCCACCAGCGTGGCCTCATCGAGCGCGGCTTGCCCCTCAGGTGACGATCGCAGCTCTTTGATGAACTTGCTTCGCCTCTCGACCTGCATCTTCTCCACCTTGGCAATGATTTCAGCACTGCGCGGCGTGAGGCCGGGCACTTCGATCACGTCACGCTGCTCACGCTGCCATTGTTCGCTCTGACGTTCTTCGCCAAGCCGGCGCTCCCATGCCTCGGAGACGTAGCCAATATGGGCAGACAGAGACCTGGCATATTGCAGCGCCTCTTTCCGCTCCTTGTTGTTTCCGAACAGACCCGACTTGCCGCGTAGCTCCCCGAACCGCTCGGGCTGCTCGGCCATGGCCTTTGCCATGATCTTGCCGTTGCCTTCCTTCTCGGTCATCGCGGTGCGCAGTCTCGCCGCGACCTCGACCGGGTCACGGAACACGTGCCGCACGAGAGATTCCACCGTATCGAATCTCTGCTCGATGACGGACATCGCCCTCTCGCTGGCTACCTCTTCGATGCTGTGGTCGTGACGCGTGATCGCTGGCACCAGTGGAGTGGGCTTGCCGGGTTCCGTCGGCAATTGCTGGCCGATAGCTTCTGTGGGGGCAGGGACGGCGCTGTCTTGTGACATGAGGTCAGACCACCGGATGCGTCGATACCCTTTATTGCCTTCTGTCCGCTCGTCGCGCCGTCCGTCATCGATTGTCCGGGCGAACTCATTGCTAGGATTTTCGCGGTAAGCAGGACCGGCCAGATCGCCGGCACGTTCCTCGTAAACCTGCTGACGCTCTGATGGCCGGTCCTGCTGCTCCCGTTGCAGATGGGCCGCACGGGACAAGACCTCTTGGCGCTCATCTTTGGCGGAAGCAAGTTCAATCTCGCTTCTGACACCAAACTCTTGCCCGATCCATTGGTCGCCTACGATCCATGGGTCGCTGGCGATTCCGCGCCGCTCGGCAAAGTCGCTGATGTAATCCAGCGTGGTTTCCTTCGCGCCGGAACGCGACAGGCGGCTTGTCAGCTGCTCGTACGCCAACGCGTCACCCTTGACGACACGCCACGCATTACGCTCGGCCTGGGTGCCATCCGGAAGCGTGACAGGCGTGGCGCCTTCATGCTGCAGGGAAATCCTGTCCCCGATCTTTGGCGATGCATCTCGCATGGCCCGCTTGAGATCGACGCCCCACACCGTACGCGGTTCGCCCTTGTCGTTCTCCAGCGTCACAAAATAGTTTTCTCGCGCCTGTCGGTTATGCCCGTAGGGCGCAATACCGTGATCAACCAGCCGGCCCGCATTGGTGAACTCCTGGATGTCGGCATAGAGCTGCACGCTGTCGCGGTGCCTTGTCATGGCAACATAGGTCAGATGCCGGTCCATGGTACTCGACGCCAGCACAAAGGCGCGATCCACCGTCGCCCCCTGGTTTTTATGGATCGTTGTCGCATAGCCGTGGTCGATCGCCTGATAGGTGTCCGTGGGAACGCTGACACTGTCGCCACCTCGACCATCGAGCCGGGCGATGATCTTGCCCGGCTCCACATGCTCGACCGTGCCAAGCATGCCGTTTTTGACGCCGAGGTCGCGGTTGTTTTCGAGGAAGATGATCCGGTCACCGGGGCCGAAGGCGCGTTTGCCGTTATTGGTTTGGAACACGCGTTCTCCAACATCCCCACCACCTACACGGTCCTCACCATTCCCACGCCCCGCACTGGTGCCCAGCCCGGGGCTGCGCTCCAGCTTTTGTCTGTTCTGAAGCTCGGAGCGGATGGCGGCATTGAGGGCGCGCACATCGGCGCGGCGATGCGCCATGGCAACCCGGGTGCCATCGGCACGCTTCTCACTGTCGGCAAGATAATCACGCACGATTTCTGCCATCGCCTTGTCGCGGCTTTCCGCAAAGTGGATGTCGCCGTGATCGCGGTAGGCGGCCAGCCCCTCGGCCGTCTTGTGGGTCGCAAAGGCAACCGACGCCTGTCTCTGCCAATCTTGGCGCTGGCGGCGAATATTTGAAAGTTCGACATGGCCAATCTGCTCGGCAATCGCCCTGAAGGGTGCACCAGCCCCGATCGCCTGCAGTTGCTCATGGTCGCCGACAAGAACGATCTTTGCGCCGCGCTCTTCCGCTTCTCCGATGAACCGGGCAAGCTGACGGCTCCCGACCATGCCAGCCTCGTCAATGACAAACACGTCACCGCGACCGATCAGATCCCGGCCACGGTCCCAGCTGTAAGACCATGACGCCAGGGTGCGGCTTTGAATACCGGCACTTTCCTCAAGACCCTCGGCTGCCTTTCCGCTAAGCGCTGCACCATGGACCTGATAGCCTTGAGCCTCCCACGCCTTACGAGCGGCTGCCAGCATGGTGGACTTGCCAGCGCCGGCGAACCCGACCACAGCGGCGATGCGTTCTGGACCGGTAATATGCGCGATCGCCTGACGCTGTTCGCCCGACAATCCCGCTGACGGATCGCTCGCAGCCGACGGTCCGCCGGAACTTTTGCGAATAGCGTTATCCTGCTTCTCCATCGCACGCTCGACATGGCGCGGATCGACACCATGGGACTGCGCCTGATGCAGCCGTTCCGCCGATCGCGCCATGCCAAGTTCCAGGTCGATCATGTCCTGCGTCGAATAGCGCGCATTGGACACTTCGCCTGTCTCGGCATCGATGCGCTCAGCCTGAAGTTCCACGAGCGCTGGTGATGCCAAAACAGATGCAAAGGCGTTCTGGAATGTTTGGGCGTCATCGTTGATGTAGCGATGCAAGGTCTTCGCAATGTCGTGTCGATCAAACACGCTCTTCTCATGGCTGATCAGCGTCAGAACCTGTTCCGGTTTTTGGCGGATCAGCGCGGCATTTTGCCGTGCTGCCTCGTCATCCAGCCGCCCGCGCTCGACGGCCATTCCTTGCTGGCGCATCTGCGACGCATGCACGCCCATATGTTCGGTCGGCGACAACTCAAGACCGCGCTCAATATGCGAGCGATGATCGATGCGAACATCCAGACCTTCGCGTTGAAGCTGACGGTTGGCGATTCCTTCCCATGACTGCCGGATATCGCGAAGCTGCATGTCGGTTGTCGCCATGCCATTTGCCAACAGCCGTGCGTTCTTGTGCTCAAGACAGGTCTTCTCGCCAAGGCCGGCTTTGCCAACCTGTCGCGTCGTCATCAGCACATGCGCATGGTAGTTCCTGATATCACCATGCTCACTCGGCGAATGGATTGCAAAATCCACGGCCGCGCCATAGCGGTTTGCCAGATCCTGAGCAAAGGCACGCGCAGCCTTCAGTCGCCCCTCTGGTGAAAGCTCATGCGGAAGCGCGATTTCGAATTCGCGGGCGACACGGGCGTCCTTGCGCTTTTCTGCAAACTCGGCAGCGTTCCACAAAGCCGAACGATCCAAAGCCCAGTCGGCAGACACGCCTTGCGGCAGCACGATCTCTTTATGCTCGACACCCTCTTTGCGGGTGAAGTCATGCACAAGGCCATCGCGACGATTGACGAGAAGAACCGCGCAACGGTAGGCGGCAGATGCGACAGCGCTGCGACCGGATGAGCGCGAGACAGGTTTGGTGCTGAGATGATAAATCGCCAAACGAAATCTCCGATACGCAAACGGGGAGACCAAACGCCCAAACGCGCCGCAAGTCGTAAGTGCGCCCTTGTCTGTTTACCGGTGGCGAGGCTAGCAACAACGAACGGGCATTTCGACTACTAAAAGTAGTAGTCGCCAAGTGGCAATTGCTCGTGTTTGAATAGGCATGCAAACGCATCATTCCGGGGAGGGCGATAGGCGCAGGTCGATCGCACGACTGATCGGGGAGAAGGGAGGAGTGGAGGAAGACATTGCAGGCGCGGCTCGACATAGAGGAGCGCGCGCAGGCAACCCGCCGGAAGAATTTGCGTGCAGGAGACAGGCATTTGATTGGCGGCTGCCAAAAATCGGAGTTTCAAAGAAGTTTACAATGGACCATACAGGATACCGTCCAGAAACGGAGCAGACATGAAGACCAGCCTTGAACATTTGCCGGAACGAAAGCAACGCGAGCTTGCGCGCGTCGTCGGAATTATCCAGGAAGAGTTTGCTGATCTGGTCGAGCGCTCCAAGTCTGACGCCAAGAAGGATGGGCGGATCTTCAAAATCATTCTGTTCGGTTCTTACGCGCGTGGCACCTGGGTGGATGAACCACATACGTCGAAAGGCTATCGCTCGGATTTCGACATCCTCGTCATCGTCAGCAACAAGGAACTTGCCGATCCCAAATACTGGGACAAGACAACAGACCGGCTGATGTGGGACAAGGAGATCGAGACACCCGTCGGCCTTATCGTGCATGGCGCCCGCGAGATCAGCAACTTTTTGAATGATGGCCAACCCTTCTTTGTCGATCTCGCACGTGAAGGCATCGTGCTTTACGAATTCGACGATAGGCCGCTGGCTGAACCGAAACCGCTCAGACCTGCCGATGCACTAAGGGTGGCAGAGGAGCATTTTGAAAAGCAGTTCAAAAATGCAGCGGGATTTCTCGAAGGCGTCGGTTTTTACCTGAAGTCGGGGTACCTCAATCTAGCGGCCTTTACACTCCATCAGGCAGTGGAGACTGCCTACAACTGCTACCTCCTGACGCTGACAAACTATTCGCCCGCGTCGCACAATCTCAAATTCCTGCGTGGACTTTCCGAAGGTCGTGATCACCGTTTGATCGACATCTGGCCGCGCGATCGTCAGCGATTTACCACATGGTACAACATCCTGAATGAGGCCTACGTCAAGGCACGCTATTCGAAGCGTTTCGAGGTTTCCGAAGAGGCGCTCACCTGGCTTCTGGAGCGGACCGCGGAACTTCACAAGCTGGTTGAGACGCTCTGCCGCGAGCACATCGAAAAGCTCGAACAGACCGCAGGACAAGCCGCAAATTCCAGCGACTGAGATTCACGGGTTAGCACAAAGTCTCCTGTGCTCAGGTGACGGCGACTACAGCCTCATGAACCATAAGGTCCAACCTACTCTCACAATCGCTATGTCGATCTCCTCATAGAAACTGGTCTGTCTTCCAGGAACGAAGCCGTGTTCAACAGCGGCAGTTCCGGTGCGACCGCAATCGAAAGGAATAATCGTGGCAAGGAAAACCATCGAACAGCGCCTGGCTGAACTGGAGGCGCAACGTTCCGCCCTCAAGGCCCGTCTCTCGAAAACCGAGCGCAACAACGATATGCGCCGCAAGGTCCTGATCGGCTCGCTCGTTCTGCATCACCTGGAGACCGCGAATGATCAGGAGTTTAAGCAACAGCTCGATGACTGGCTGCGCCGCGAACTGCCGGGCTTTCTGACGCGCGACAATGACAAGGCGCTGTTTGACGATCTGATCGGACAAGGACTGCCGGGCACGGGAGTGGGTGGCGACAGCGGGCAGGGCGCTCCATGAACCGGTTGCGACTTTCTCGGGACGCATTCAAGAACATGATGCGAGCCGCCGCGCCCTGATGAGGTGCGCAATCTGCCGGCGCACGGACAGTTGCTGTTCCTGGCCGGGCAACGACCAGTTTTCGCTGAAAAGCTTGCCTACTTTGCCGATCCGGAATTCAGGGAGATGTTCGATCCAGTCTGACGGGAAGCGTGTCCAGAAGGCGGTTGGGCAACCCGTCACACCATTGTACGCGCGGCCCTCGTGCTATCTTGACCGTAGTGGGAAGTGGATATGGCTCGGCAAGCCCCGAGAACAGGCGTCCACTGGAACGGAATATGGTACGCGGTGATCCAGCCTGTCCTGACGCGAACGCGCTCCCCATAGTGCCGAAGTGAGCGGCAGGACGGGCGTGCGTCTTGCTGTGAAGGAATAATAGCGGGTTCTGGATCGATTGCGTATCTCATTTACTATGCCGTAAGCTCCCACATGAGCTGTGGGGCTCCTCACGCTTGTGACACCCCGGGCATGACACTTTTTGGGCTGATAATCTATCTGGGTATACCTGCAAACAGGTGTTTTGACGCTTAAAATCTGGATCGACCTCCGCTCTACGAGGCGATAGCGACCTGGGACCCAATCGGAAAGGAGCACCGAACGGCTGGCGCACTGTCGTTGACGCCATGGGCTGAGGCTTACAGATTAAGCATATCCATGAGAGCTAATTGACAAATTGAGTGAAAGTCTCGATTGATCTCCACGTTTCATGGGAACGAGCACCGTTTTTCTAGCTCAAATACTTTCCCGAATATTGGCTACTCGTATTCTATTTATTTCATCAAGCATGCCGCTTCCAGCTATCTGGAGCGGCTTTTGATAGAGGTAAGCCAATGCTCTCATTGGGAAAAATCTAATGTAGAGCAATTGGCGCGGATGTTCTCACATAGTTCGCCCGTTGTTCCGCGACAGTTATGAGGCTGATAATTCGCCGGGGAGGCGCTGCAACTGCTTGCCGCTCTCGTCGCCTTCAGCCAGCAACGCAATGCGGGCTTGAGCGACGGACAGCAGGGGGCACGCTCAGTGCCCTTTGGTCTCGCTATCTTTCTTCGCCTGATCGTGATGCCACTTGATCGCATAATACATGCCTATGCCGAGCACTATGATCTTGGCCGGGAAAAAGACGAGAGGAAACTAATCTACCCAAGAAGCATCAGACATTTCGAGCATTTCCATTCTGCTGTTTGGAATTGGCTATCCTCAAGGATAGCACTCACTCGAAATGTTTCGGCGATCAAGCTTGGACTCGTGG
>NZ_AP026434.1:0-1127500 GCF_055382765.1 Agrobacterium sp. 6Ca8 | reverse complement strand
TAACTATAACGGTCCTAAGGTAGCGAAATTCCTTGTCGGGTAAGTTCCGACCTGCACGAATGGCGTAACGACTTCCCCGCTGTCTCCAACATAGACTCAGTGAAATTGAATTCCCCGTGAAGATGCGGGGTTCCTGCGGTCAGACGGAAAGACCCCGTGCACCTTTACTATAGCTTTACACTGGCATTCGCCAAGGCATGTGTAGGATAGGTGGTAGGCTTTGAAGCAGGGACGCCAGTTCTTGTGGAGCCATCCTTGAAATACCACCCTTATCTTCGTGGATGTCTAACCGCGGTCCGTTATCCGGATCCGGGACAGTGTATGGTGGGTAGTTTGACTGGGGCGGTCGCCTCCGAAAGAGTAACGGAGGCGCGCGATGGTGGGCTCAGACCGGTCGGAAATCGGTCGTCGAGTGCAATGGCATAAGCCCGCCTGACTGCGAGACTGACAAGTCGAGCAGAGACGAAAGTCGGTCATAGTGATCCGGTGGTCCCGTGTGGAAGGGCCATCGCTCAACGGATAAAAGGTACGCCGGGGATAACAGGCTGATGACCCCCAAGAGTCCATATCGACGGGGTTGTTTGGCACCTCGATGTCGACTCATCGCATCCTGGGGCTGGAGCAGGTCCCAAGGGTATGGCTGTTCGCCATTTAAAGCGGTACGTGAGTTGGGTTCAGAACGTCGTGAGACAGTTCGGTCCCTATCTGCCGTGGGTGTAGGAATATTGACAGGATCTGTCCCTAGTACGAGAGGACCGGGATGGACGTATCTCTGGTGGATCTGTTGTCCTGCCAAGGGCATAGCAGAGTAGCTATATACGGAATGGATAACCGCTGAAGGCATCTAAGCGGGAAACCAACCTGAAAACGAGTGTTCCCTATCAGAGCCGTGGAAGACGACCACGTTGATAGGACGGGTGTGGAAGCATGGCAACATGTGAAGCTTACCGTTACTAATAGCTCGATCGACTTCTTCGTTCCCATTGTTCATGCTCATCAAAGATGAGCATCATCTGTTCTGTCCTGACGCGCATAGCGCTCCGGACGGGCCGCGCCACAGGGCGCGACGACCTCTGGTCTGTATGGCAAACATACGGGATGGGTCGCAGAAAGACGTGTTAAATTAAATGAAGCGCAAGCTTCCCAGCTTCTCGAAACAACACTCATGTGAAAACATGAACTGTGTTGCGTTTTGCCGACCTGGTGGTTATCGCGGGGCGGCTGCACCCGTTCCCATTCCGAACACGGCCGTGAAACGCCCCAGCGCCAATGGTACTCCGTCTCAAGACGCGGGAGAGTAGGTCGCTGCCAGGTCTGCAAAACGCAACAAATATCTTCTCACTCACAAAAAGGGCTTCAAGCCCTAATCAAAAGGCCGCTGAAGCGGCCTTTATGCTATAATAATCCAGCGCACAATGTGCCAAAACAAATCGGTCACCCAATGAGGGTGCGTCCCTTAAAGGAGACAAATCGCCTTCGGCAATTTGCTCCGGAACTATACATCACAGCGTCCCTGTGATGCAGTCGCGATAAATCCAATAGGGATTTACGCTGGTCGCGATAAATCCAATAGGGATTTACGCTGGTAACGCGGGGTGGAGCAGCCCGGTAGCTCGTCAGGCTCATAACCTGAAGGCCGCAGGTTCAAATCCTGCCCCCGCAACCAATTCAAACTTGAATGTTTAACCATTCAAATCGCTTAGCAAAATGCTCCTCCGCGCAAGCGTCGAGGAGCATTTTGCGTTTCTGATCCCTGTCCAACTCGCCGGCACGAAGCATCTCCAGATAATCGTGCTGCGTATGCGAGACGTGCACCAGACCACGCGCGAAGGCTATCCGGTTGCGAGGTTTCTCAACGTCCCGGCGTTGCCCGGCTCTCACTATACGACGAATGGAAGAAGAGGTTTGGGGCATCGAACGCCAAGGGCGACGAGGTGACCGAGGAGAACAGGCGGCTGAAGAAAGAGCTGGCTCGCAGTAGCTGTGCCCGCAAAACCGGGTCGGTGTTCGTGGGTGGTCCTCGTCCTGAAGAGGGTAATTTTGCCATCTACACATTGGCCCGAAGAAATGGCGTTCTGGTGCTGTACTTTTGAGATGGCTGGCAGCGGGTGAACGTCGTCTTGCTTCGTACTTAAAGCATGGTGCTGCTCGCTTCCAACTCGCCGCGTTCCGGAACCATCGCGCGTGTTCTTTGTTTGGGGGCAACGGAACGCAGCACGCATTGCCGGTCCGTAGATCGCGGGTGATACGGCAGGTGTGTTCTGCGTCAGTGTCGGTGTCAGCCATGTGGTGCAGCGCCATGGACAGGTTTTTCACTCAATTAGCGAGCCGCATAGCGTCTTTTTCCGGTTCGCCGACAGCTTTTGTCGCCGCGCTTGGCACAGTCATCGTCTGGGGAATAAGCGGGCCGCTGTTCGGGTTTTCTGAGGTCTGGCAACTGGTCATCAACACGGGCACGACCATTGTCACCTTTCTCATGATTTTCCTCGTGCAGAACTCGCAGAACCGGGATTCTGCGGCGATGGAAGCAAAACTAGACGAATTGCTTCGAGCTGTGGAGGAGGCGCGGGCGGATTTCATCGGGATCGAGCACCTCACGGAAGCAGAAATTGAGGACATCCGCGCTCGGCTGGAAAAGGAAAACGGCTCTGAAGGTGAAAAGCCGCCGCCGCATCATGCCATGGCGCGATTACTTTCCCGGCGTTAGGTCGGGCGGTTTGTCAGATGGCGGCGGCGGCCATCGCTTGTCATCGCCGTGACATCGTCACCGAAGACCAAACGCGGCAAAGCCCGCTGACAGAAGGAATTATCATGTCTCTCAAGGCCCTTGCGTTGAATGCCACACTCAAGTCCTCCACATCGGCAGAGCCGTCATCGACAGAAAGAGTTCTGGCCCTGATCCTTCAAGAGCTCGGCGATCACGATGTTCAAAGCGAAATGATTTGGCTCGCTGATCATGACGTCAAGGCCGGGGTTACGTCAGACGAAGGCGAGGGGGATGCCTGGCCGGCTATCCGCGAGAAGATTCTTGCTGCCGATATTCTTTTGTTTGGGACACCGATATGGCTCGGACAGCCTTCGAGCGTGTGCAAGCGAGCGCTGGAGCGCATGGATGCATTTCTGGAGGAAACGGACGAGCGGGGGCGTATGGTTTCCTGCGGCAAGGTTGCCGCGGTGGCAGTCGTCGGGAATGAGGATGGGGCTCACCATGTTTCTGCGGAACTTTTCCAGGCTCTGAATGATGTTGGCTTCACAATCCCGGCAAATGCGGTTGCCTATTGGCTAGGGGAGGCGATGGGATCGAAGAATTTCGTCGATCTCGATGAGACTCCTGATGCCGTTAAAACCATGATCAGCATCCTTGTGCGCAACACGGTGCACTTGGCGGGACTCCTGAAGAACAGCCAATATCCGGGCAGCGAGGACTGATATCCATTTTACCGGTTCGTGTCGCAGGCCTTACGCCCTCGAACGGCTACGCGGGTCGTATGCTATCGAGCCCTCCATGATCCGCTCCGAATTTTCGAAACGAGATTCTCCTCGTCGATCATTATTTTTCGGAACTCTCCGCATGTCGGTTTGTTCGGGAGATGTCCATGCCGGCCCTGAAAGGGGTTTCCCATCTCGGGGGAAGTCCCGAGAGGGAGGCTGGAGAGCCATAATGCAAGCGGAGGAAAATCCCAATGAAGAAGACTGTTTTCGTTGCGTTGCTTCTGGGGAGCGGCGCGCTGTCGGCTTTCGCCCAGCAGACGCCGACCGCCAATCCCGGAGGCGATACGCCTGCTGTCGCCACGCCGGGCGCCAGTAACCCTACGGCCCCGGTGGAGGGCGCCAATAGCTTCACTGAGGCGCAGGCCAGACAGAGGATTGAAGATGCCGGTTACACCCAGGTCAAGAATCTGACGAAGGATGACAAGGGCGTGTGGATGGCATCGGGCATGAAGGGCGGCAAGACCGTCGCCATCGCGCTCGATTATCAGGGCAACGTCGTCGCCAAGTGAGGCGCGCAGGATTTGGGAGAAATGACATGAGAACCGTAACCGGACTTTTCGATGACTATGATGATGCGAGCGCTGCCGTTTCCGAACTGGAGCGAGCGGGCGTGCCGTCAAGCGATATCAGCGTTGTGGCCAGCAACGCCGACAGGCGACATGGAGAGGATTCCGATTCCAATGCTGCTGAGGGCGCCGGCGCGGGTGCTGGCATCGGCGCGCTTGTTGGCGGCGCTGGGGGTCTGCTGGCGGGACTTGGGTTGATGGCGATCCCGGGAGTGGGGCCGGTGGTTGCAGCCGGTTGGCTTGCCGCAACGGCAGTCGGAGCAGCCGGCGGCGCTGTTGCCGGCGGTGCGGCCGGCGGGCTGATCGGAGCTATGACCCGCTCGGGTGTTTCCGAAGAGGATGCCAATCTCTACGCGGAAGGGGTGCGCAGGGGCGGCACACTGGTAACCGCCCGTGTGGAAGACAATCTGGTGCCGGAGGCCGAGGCCGTGCTGAAGCGGCAAGGCTGGGTTGATCCTGCCGAACGCCGCGCCGCTTATCGCGAACAAGGCTGGACGCGTTTCGACGAGACATCGAGACCCTACGCAGCGGAAGACATTGAACAGGAACGTAGCCGCTATCGCCGCTCGACAATTTGACGAGAACGTCCGTCCTCCAGGGGCCTGGTTCCGCCATGGTCCCTGGTCAACGCCTTGCAGGAGTTAACATGGCCAAAAAACCAGATTCCACCTCATCATCCGTTACCATCCACGACCAGAAGCTTGTTCGGGGAGAAGGAGGCGAGCTGCACCAGATTGCCACTGGCGATGAGCCCGTGCTGACGACCGCGCAGGGCGGGCCGGTTGCGGACGACCAGAATTCCCTTCGGGTCGGTCCTCGCGGGCCGCTTCTCGTGGATGATTTTCATTTCCGCGAGAAGATTTTCCATTTCGATCACGAGCGAATTCCAGAACGCGTGGTTCATGCCCGCGGTTACGGCGCGCATGGCTATTTCGAGACCTATGACTCCCTTGCCGCCCACACCAAGGCTGACCTGTTTCAGAGGGCCGGTGAAAAGACGCCCGCCTTCGTGCGATTCTCGACAGTGGCCGGCAACAAGGGCTCGGCCGATCTCGCGCGGGATGTGCGCGGCTTTGCCGTGAAGCTCTACACCAAGGAAGGAAATTGGGATCTCGTCGGCAACAACATTCCCGTCTTCTTCATTCAGGACGCAATCAAGTTTCCGGACCTCATTCATGCCGCCAAGCAGGAGCCCGACCGCGCCTTTCCGCAGGCGCAAACGGCGCATGACACCTTCTGGGATTTCATCAGCCTGACGCCCGAAAGCATGAACATGGTCATGTGGATCATGTCGGACCGGACTATTCCGCGTTCCTTCCGGTTTATGGAGGGGTTCGGCGTACACACCTTCCGCCTCATCAATGCGAAGGGAGAATCGAGCTTCGTGAAGTTTCACTGGAAGCCGAAACTTGGATTGCAATCGGTGGCGTGGAACGAAGCGGTCAAGATCAACGGTGCCGATCCCGATTTCCATCGGCGTGATCTCTGGACTGCGATCCAGTCCGGCAATTTCCCGGAGTGGGAGTTGCAGGTGCAGCTTTTCGACCAGGACTTCGCCGACAGTTTCGATTTTGACGTCCTTGATCCCACCAAGATCATCCCCGAGGAGATATTGGCGCCCAAACCGGTCGGCCGGCTCGTCCTTGATCGTATGCCGGACAACTTTTTTGCCGAGACCGAACAGGTGGCGTTCATGACGCAGAACGTTCCGCCGGGCATCGATTTCAGCAATGATCCGCTGCTGCAGGGCAGGAATTTTTCCTATCTCGATACGCAGTTGAAGCGTCTCGGCGGGCCAAACTTCACACATCTGCCGATCAATGCGCCTAAGTGTCCTTTCGCGCATTTCCAGCAGGACGGCCATATGGCGGTGCGCAACCCGGCCGGACGGGCCAATTATCAGCCGAATTCCTTCGGAGAGGGTCCAAGGGAATCGCCGATGCGTGGTTTCCAGCATTTCCCCGCTGAAGAGCAGGGACCCAAGGCGAGGCTGCGGCCGGAAAGTTTTGCCGATCATTACAGCCAGGCGCGCCAGTTCTACATTAGCCAAACGCCGCCTGAACAACGCCATATCGCATCGGCGCTCACCTTCGAACTCAGCAAGGTGGAAACGCCAGTCATTCGTGAGAGGATGGTCGCGCATCTTCTCAATATCGATGAAACGCTGGCTGCGACGGTAGCGCAGAAGCTCGGCCTGCAAGCCATGCCCAAGCCCGCGGATGCCGCCATGCCGACCCGTCAGGATCTTGAGCCTTCGCCGGCGCTCAGTATTGTTCAGCGTGGGCCCAAACGGTTCGAGGGTCGCAAGCTCGGTATTCTCATCACCGACGGTGTAGATGCAAAACTGCTGAAGGGGCTGACCAAGGCGGTAACAGCCGAAAAAGCCGTCTTCGAGTTGATCGCGCCAAAGGTTGGCGGCGTGACGGCGTCGGACGGAACCTTCATCGAGGCACATCACATGATCGATGGCGGTCCTTCAGTGCTTTTCGATGCGGTGGCGCTGCTGACATCGGCTACGGCCGTCGATGAACTGATCAAGGAAGCAACCGCGCGGGATTTCGTCGCCGACGCGTTCCAGCACTGCAAATTCATCGGTTACGACCAGTCGGCGCTGCCGCTTCTGAAAAAAGCGGGAATTGCGGACGCCATGGATGAGGGGGTGCTGCCCTTGTCAGGCGAGGAGGGACTGGCGGCCTTCGTGTCCGAACTCGGCAAATTGCGGGTGTGGGCGCGCGAGCCGTCGGTGAAACTCGGCAAGGCCTCCGATTCCGTTAATGAGCAATGACGAACATCTGATTTCCCACTCACCAACCAAAGCAACAGGAGACTAAAAATGGCTGAGAAGACATTGGAAGACCTTTTCCTCGATACGGTGAAGGACATTTATTTTGCCGAGCGCCAGATTCTCAAGGCGCTTCCGAAGATGGCGCGCGCTGCGCAATCGCCGGACTTGAAGGCGGCATTCGAAAAACACAGGGACGAGACAGAGGTCCATGTGGAGCGTTTGCAGAATGTCTTTGAACTGCTCGGCAAGCCGGCGCGCGGCAAGACCTGTGAGGCGATCCAGGGCATCATCGCGGAAGGCGAGGAAATCATGGAGGAATTCAAAGGCTCGTCCGCGCTTGATGCTGGGCTCATTTCTTCGGCGCAGGCCGTGGAGCATTACGAGATCACCCGCTACGGCACATTGAAGACGTGGGCGGTTGAACTCGGCATGAAGGAAGCGGCCAAACTGTTCGAACAGACGCTGGGCGAAGAAAGCGCGACGGACACGGCGCTCTCGTCGCTTGCCCAGGCCAGCGCAAACGTGAAGGCCAAATCCAAGGCGGCGTAAGCGGTCCGTCACCTGGGAGGTGCCGCTCAAACCGGCGGCACCTTCGATTTCGTAGTTGTCTCTTTCATGCGAGGCTGAACCATGAGGCTGTTTCGCGACAATGGATTGGCGATTGTCCTTGTCCTGACTTCCGTATTGACGATCGGTGGTATGCTGGCGACCGGTTGGGCGGTTTACAATGAGGAGCTGGCGCAACATCACGCCATGCCTCTCACGTTTTTTTCCTATGCAAAGAGCGGTCATTTTCTCTCCGCTTTGTTCGAAAACTGGGAGAGCGAATTCCTCCAGATGTCGGCTTACGTGATGCTGACCGCATTTCTTTTTCAAAGAGGCTCGTCGGAGTCCAAGGATCCTGACAAGACTGCCCCGCAGGATGAAGACCCTGCCCAAAAAGAAGATGATCCCAAGGCGCCCTGGCCGGTAAAACTTGGAGGATTTATCCGTGCCATTTATTCCTATTCCCTGGGTCTGGCGCTGTCCTTCCTTTTTATCGTCAGTTTTGTCCTGCATCTGAAATACAGTGCCGACACGGCGGCGTTGGAAGCCGCCATGCACGGCGAGCCCGAGACGACGCTGTTTGCGCATTTGGGAAGTGTAGAATTCTGGTTTGAATCGTTTCAGAACTGGCAATCGGAGTTTCTGTCGACTGCGGTCCTCGTCGTTCTTTCCATCTTCCTGCGCTTTCGCGGTTCGCCGGAATCGAAGCCGGTTGCCGCTCCTCACAGCGAGACCGGCGGGTAGGGAGGAGGCATGGTCAAATTTTCAGACGAGGGAGACTGGCGGCACCTGTGCGTCGATATGCAGCGCGTTTTCGCCGAGGATACGCCATGGCATGTCGAATGGATGGACCGCATCAGCGAGGAGGTGGAGGCCGTGGTTCGGGCGGATGCCGCCCGCTGTATCTTCACCTGTTTTATACCGCCTAAAACCGTAGAAGAGGCTCCCGGTGCGTGGCTCGCCTATTATGAAAAATGGCCGATGATGACGCAGCAGTCCCTGCCTCCCGAACTCATCGAGGTAATCCCCTCCCTATCGCGCTATATCCCACCCGCCCGTATCTTCCGCAAAAGCGTCTATTCGCCGTGGCAACATGGGGGTCTCGGCGAAATCCTGCGGAAAGAGCATGTATCGACGATTGTGATAACAGGCGGAGAAACGGATGTCTGCGTTCTCGCCACCGTTCTGGGTGCGATAGACCAAGGTTTCCATGTCATTCTGGTAGAGGACGCGCTTTGCAGCGGAAGGGATGCGACACACGACGCAGCGTTAAAGCTGCTCTCCGGCCGTTATTCGACGCAGCTGCAGGTCTGCGATACGGCGACACTCCTCGGTACTCTTCCGTCGCAATCCGCTCGGCGGTCCGTAAGATTGTCGTGAGCCAGCGTCACTATTCATCATCACAGCAACGGAATAAAGGGGACAAGCCTGGCCGAGCGCAGTTAGGCCACCAATCTTCCCAGCAACGGAGGTCCAGCCGTGACCCAGAGAGTCGATCACGAAACAAGCAACAGCCTGAATATCGAGGCTGCGACCCCGAAGGTCATCAAGATCATTGTGGGCGAGCGTACCGTGCTTGAGGGCGTTCTGAACACCGGCAGCGTATTGACGGTGCAGACACGAGAGGGCGCCGAGCCACAATCCATCGAACTTCTGATCGAGGACCTGGCACGGTGAAAATTGCGATTGTCGATCGGATTAACCCCTGAAATCGCCCTCGTTGGTGTCCCGTTCATCGTAGTTCAAATCCCAGTCTTTTTCGGGTTTTTTGACCCCGGGCGGCAGCTTGTTGGCGGTTGCGTCGTCCGAGCCGGTGATAACCCTTGGCTTCGCGCTCGCGACGCCGTTGTTATCAGAGGTTTTTTTGCCGCGCGCAAATTGCGGCTCGCTGTCCTTATGGATCTGCTTGAGCTTGTCGTCCTTGTTCATGACATCCTCCTTGATACCTCCCAAACCATTTTCCGGCGACAGTGTTCCCTCAGGCCTTCATCACGCCGGAACATCCTTCAGGCTGCATGGTTAGAAAACTGCGGGGATAGCGGGTCCCTCATTTTGGAAACCACAAGCGGAGATGAAGCGATGAGCCTACCAGACGATGACGCCAAGCCAGAGCCCGGTACGGATGACGCCCGTGCTGGCAATAGCGATGAAAGCCGCAAAGACAGGGAACAGACGAGAGAAAACGCGGAACGCATGATTGAACAGCGGCATCGGAAACAATCACCCGGCAGTGCGAAAAGTGCCTGAAGCCACGTTGTCGGGACGCGAGCGTAGACGCGGTCCGGGTGTTCTCAATGAGACCTTTGGATCGTCGCGGATTTCGCTATTGTACGTTGGCGTACAGCAACCAAGCGTCTGCCGAGCCATTTGCCCATGGTGAAAGGATGGGAAAATGGCCAAGCACGCTGTGAGTGGAGTTTCCGGAAACACATTAAATGATTCGCAGCTGGAGGTGTTGCGTATCGGTATTGCAGATCTGGCGCCGGCCTTGACGGCTTTTGCCCGCCGCTTCGTCAGGAATGAAGAGGATGTCGACGATCTCGTTCAAGAGACGATGTTGCGAGGACTGCGGTCCCTGCACGGTTTTACGCCCGGCACGGCTTTGAAATCGTGGCTCTTCACCATTTTGCGCAACACGTTCTGTACCCGCTACAAGGTGTCTAAACGCGAATGTGTAGGCTTGCCCGTTGGTATCGAGCAGACCATGTCTACCCCTGCCAGCCAGGAATGGCGTGTGCAGCATCAGGAAGTCATGCGGGCTATACGGGATCTCGACAAGGATCAGAAAAAAGCTCTTCTGCTTGTCGCCGGAGGGACGAGTTACTCCGATGCCGCGGCCATTTGCGGCTGCCGGGTGGGCACCATCAAAAGCCGGGTGAACAGGGCAAGGGAATCGCTTCGGCGCAATCTTGACTAAAGTGTAATTTCTCACACTCGAGAGCGCCTTTCCGGCGGATCGCCGGAAATCATCTTTCGGTGAGTTGAACCGCTCGCGCAAGACATTGCCGCGGCCGTTTTGTTTCTTTGCTCCTGTCAGCGGTCACCGATCGCAAATTGCAGGGCATAATCGTCATAGCTCGTGCCCTCGATACTACCGTGCCGGAAAAAGGTTTCCCCCTGCACAGTCGGAAGACTGGTGAGGTTTGGCGAAAGGTTGGCGCGCATTTCCAGCCGTCCCGCGCTGAAATACCAGTCGATCGCCAGACACTGGGTTTCGCAGTCAAGGGAAACTCCCCTCTCGAAATCCGAGCACAGGAGCGGCCAGATGTACCGGCGCCGTTTCTCAAGCAATGCCTTCATCCTTTCCCTTGCCAGCTTCCCCTCGGTCGTTTCCGCCTCATCCCACTTCAGGGTCGAGATTTGCATCGTGTGCAGATCATTCGGATCCAGCACCACCTCTGGGGCCTCGGGAGGTAATTCGCCCTGGAAGCTTTCCGCCTGTTTCAGCCGATTCTTGATCTCCTGCTCCCGGTCGTTTTCAGGGTGGTCGGAAAAAAAGAAGAACGGGTTGGGCGAACCATGGTCGTCGCCCATGAACATCAGCGGCGTCTGCGGGGCGAGGAGGAGGATCGTCTCAAGCGTATCGAAAAGGGGAGGTTGTATCAGGGAACGCAGCCGCTCCCCGCGCAGGCGGTTACCGGCCTGATCGTGGTTATGCAGAAAGTTTACGAACCGGTGGGGCGGGAGATGGCCGCTGGGTTCACCGCTTCCGGCAAAATTATGAGAAGGCCGCGGGTGGCCCTGATAGACAAAGCCGGTTGCGAGCGAGCGGCGAAGACCGTCATAGGGCTGGTTGGCGAAATCCTCGTAAATGCCGCCGTCCTCATGCGTGGTGGCAACATGAATAACGTGGTGAAAGTCGTCGTTCCATTCGGCATCGACACCGACGAGGCCATCAGACGAAGGTGTCATGGGTGAGGCTGCATTTCGCGCGTCTTCCGTAACGATATGGACATGCCTGCTCGTTATCGCCCGTTTCACGTGCCCCGCCATCTCGATCAGAAAATCGACGTCTCCGTCGCCGCCGGCGAGATGGTCGGCGGCATCGATCCGCAGCCCGTCAAACCGATATGTCTCTAGCCAGTAGAGCGCGTTCTGGAGAAAGAGCGACCGCACCTCGGCGCGGTTGAAGTCCGGCGCGGGTCCCCACGGCGTCCCGCCCGGCTTGAAGAATGTGGGAGCAAACGCCTCAATTGCGTTCCCCGTGGTGCCGAAGTGGTTATAGACGACATCCAGCAGCACCATGATGCCGTGGGCGTGGGCCTTATCGATAAAGGCCTTGAGGTCTTCGGGCGTTCCATAATCTCGCTGGGGCGCGAACTGCAGAACGCCGTCATAACCCCAGCCGCGACTGCCCGAGAAGGTAGCAAGCGGCATGAGTTCGACAACCGTCACACCGATGCCTGCGAGATATTCGAGCTTCTCCCCTGCGGCCGCAAATGTTCCTTCTTTTGTAAAAGTTCCGACATGAAGCTCATAGACGACCGCTTCGAGCCACGGCCGGCCTTTCCAGTCGGGGTTTTTCCAGTGGAAGTCATGGTTGACGATAAGGGAGGGGCCGAGCGGGCCTTCGTCCTGCTGGTTGGAAGCGGGATCCGCAACCCTTGTCCCGTCATCCAGTATGAAGCCGTAGCGATCGCCGGCGGAGGTGGGTTTTGTGGCGTTATGCCAGCCGTTCCCGGCCGTTTGCATGTCGAATTCCGCGTCGTTCAGCCACAGTTTCACCGTTGCCGAGGCGGGTGCCCAGATGCTGAAATCCGTGTCGCCGGATTGATTGCGCTGCACACCCCATTTGCGATAATTCGCTGCATTCATCACCAGAGCCTCCTGTTGCCAGTGGCCTAACCTGTTGGTGATCCTGGGGTTCCCGCCTGCCGCCTGTCAGCTCTTATCTTTGCAAAAGTCTCGGGTCTGAAGTCGGCGACCGCATTCTTTTTGCGCTTGCTGTTGCCAACAAGGCTCTCGAAAAGCGCCATATATTGTGCGGCACTCTTGTCCCAGGAAAAATTAGCCTGCATGGCCTGCCCCTGAAGCCGCCGGAAAAGTTCCCGGTCATTATAGGCGTTAATGGCGCGGTCCAGTGCTGCGCACAGATCGTCTGTATTCGCCGGCTCGAATTGAAAGCCTGTCGCCACGCCCGCTTCAATGGCCGCGTCATTGGCGTCGATAATGGTTTCCGCCAGCCCGCCCGTGCGGCTGACGATGGGCAGCGCGCCATATCGCAGCGCGTAGAGCTGCGTCAGCCCGCATGGTTCGAACCGCGAAGGCTGGATGATGAAATCCGAGCCGGCCTGGATCATGTGCGCCAGCCGTTCGTCATAGCCGATATGGGCGCAGACCAGCTCCGGATAACGCTTTGCCAGCGCCTGCAAGCTGTCTTCCAGTGTCGTATCCCCCTCTCCGTGAATGATCAGCCTGCCTTTCCTTTCAATTATAAGGGGTACGACGTGAGGGAGGAGATCGATCCCCTTTTGCCAGGTCAGGCGACTGACCACGCCGAAGACCGGGCCCTGGGTAGGGGCAAGACCAAGGGCCTGGAGCAAGGCATATTTGTTGATGCTCCGTCTCGTAGCCGTGGCAGCCGTGAAATTGGCGAGAATGTAAGGGTCCGTCGCCGGATTCCAGACGTCCTGATCGACGCCGTTGACGATGCCGCGCAGGTTCTCGCGCCGCTTAGCAAGAACGCCCTGCATTCCCATTCCCATTTCCGGTGTGAGGATTTCTCTTGCATAAGTGGGGCTTACCGTCGTCACGGCCGATGCGGTCGTCAGGCCACCCTTCAAAAACGACATGTCGCCATAATATTCGAGGCAATCCACCGTGCAGAGGTGGGGCGGCAATCCGAGAACGCCCGCCCGCTCCAGTGGATATTGTCCCTGAAACGAGAGATTGTGAAGGGTAAGGACGGAGGGCACCTGCGGCGTTGCCTCGGCGAGGTAGACGCAGCTTAAGGCCGCGTGCCAATCATGCGCGTGAACGAGATCGGGCTTCCAGCCGTCAATCGCACCGACTGCGATTTTCGCTGCAACCTTGGAAAGGACCGCAAAGCGCAGATCGTTGTCGGAAAAAGGCTCGCCTTTTATGCCATAGGGATGGCCGTCCCTGTCGAACAGGTCCGACGCTTCCAGAAGCAGCAGTTGTTGACCGTCTGAGATAACGGGATAAACCGATACCGGCTGCTCAAGAACAGTTGCACTCAGACATGGCTCCTTTCCGCGGATAAGTGGCGTGAGCCTGCGGTACAAAGGCAGCAATGTACGAACATCCGCCCCCTGTCTCGCCAGCGCCTCCGGCAGAGCACCTGCCGCATCGGCCAATCCGCCGGTTTTGACGAATGGAAACATTTCGGCCGTCACGGCAAGAATCCGCATTTGGCGCCTCCAGGAACCGCATTGATCTTAGATTGCGAGGAGCCCGGAAACAGGTTGGTGACAACCAAGCCGCCTGCCGGGAACAGGCGGGCATTACCTGTCCTGCCGGTGCCCTTGATGGGTCGAGTTAATCTTTATGTTTGCCTGCCGGCCCGTCTGGGTCGAAGCTTTCTGTTCCTGGGCAGATGAGGCGTCTTCCGTGCTCAGGCGGCCATTGTCACCGGGGCCCTGGTGGCTCCGGTTGTCTTCTGGAATAGGGAGAGTTTTCCGGGTCATTTGATAACCTCGTTCGGTATGAGTTCCTTGGAGCAACCCGAACCGTGCCTACGCAGGTTTGTTCCCGGTCCGCCGGCTGACTTTCATATCGTGATCGTGTCGTTTCACGGATCGATCGACGGTCGGAACACGGCAACGTTCTGCCCACCCGCATGGCGAGATGCAGGATAATCGGAAACCTCGGAGGTGAAAAACTAAGCTGAAATCGTGACAGGATGCCACCCGTCAGACCTGGATGTCAGCCGACACGCAATTTGGTTCGGAAATAGAGAGCGGCCAATTGCTGGAGTTTCGACGGATCGACGACGCCGCGATCATACATTTTCAGGACGTAGCGGGCGACGTCTGCAGGGCATAGAGCCGGATCGCGTTCTGCAGACACGACATTTTCGTAGGCTGCCTTAACGATATTGATGTCTTCGTTCAGAAAAATTCCAGCACTCAGGTATTCGTGATTGGTTTGCATTTCACCTCCTTGAAACGCGCTCGGCGTTTCACAGCATGAGGGAAGATGCATTTATCTTATAGAGAAACGACCAAAGGTAAATGTCCGCAAGCGTACCAACGACAACTGAGAACGGCCGTCGGGCCTAGCGAACGCCCTCGCTCGCAACAGCAGTCAGGTCGTCAAGCGCGGAATCAGAGCTGTATTTGCGCATAAATCGGGCGAGCATTCGATTGTTTTCCTCCTCGGGCACGCCGTAGAGATCGCCGGCATAGGTCTCAAGCATCTCGCGGTTCTTGATCGTAATTCGTCCCCTTTCGGAGCGAATGAACCCAAGGCTTTCCAGCACGTGGAGAGCATCCGTTACGCTCGCGCGTCTGACTGCCAGCATGGTTGACAGGAATTCGTGGGTCAGTTGCAGCTGATTGCTTTCCACCCGGTCGTGGCACATCAGGAGCCAGCGGGCGAGGCGCTCCGTTACGGACTGGGTGGCGTTCGAAGATGCCGTGAATTGTATCTGTGTTCTTGAGACGTGGAGGGCGCAGACGAGAATGTCGAAGAATACCCGATATTTTGAAATAAGCGCGTCAAACGACCTGATATCCATGAAAAGTGCTTCGCCCGGAGCCTGCATGACGATCTCGGTCAGGTTCGTTTCCGCGCCTGCTACGGCTCCCGCCGGCACGAACCCCTCTTTGCCGACAACTCCCGCCTCGGTTTTGCGCCCCGATTTGGTGACGACAACGACCGAAGCTATGCCGGATAACAGAAAGAAGACACCCTCGATGGCCCCGCCGGCGGGTATCAACATGTCACCCAGTGCGAGTTTGATGGGCCTGCACGCGTCTCCAACCTCAACCCGGACGTCATCAGGTAAATGAGAAAGCAGAATATTCGCTTCGCCATGGCTATCGGGTTGCTTCAGCATGACACGTGCCTCCCTTTAATGTCTGATGCCTCCTCCTTGCGCCATCAAGGCGGAAACAATGTTTTCAATGTCTTCCGAACGCCTGGAGAGGACAAAAGGTCCCGGCTCGCTATCGATGACCGCTTCGGGTACGAAAAAAAGATAGGGAATGGCTTCGCCATCCAACTGCTCGGTGAGGCGTAGCAGGATGTTTGCCTCGTAACGAACGTCGATAATCGCGGCGGTAAATTTCAGAGCGGCTTCACTCTCTATGAAACTTGCGGAATACGGTCCCTCGAGACCAATCTGAGCATGAAACCAAGCCATCCTGATTTCCGGTGTCACGGTATCAGTCATGCCAATGATTGCGATGGTGAGGCGTTTGACAGTCCGCATGCTTTACTCCTCGCATACCACTGCATGGGTGTGCCGTTCCACCTACCATAACGCCTGAGCAGGATGATTTCAGCCGCCCCGTAGTCCGAATTTATCAAATAAGCGCGAGAGGGCCGGCGCGGCGTTGGGCATCTCGTCCCGATGATGAAAACCCCTTGCGACGGTTTTCCTCGCCGTCGTCCCGCTTCGGGGGCGGAACAATTGCGGATGGGCGGGGGTGGGATGCCGCGCGCCCATGAGGAGGTATCGGATGCAGGCAAAAGACAATTACTAGGCTGATCCGCCACGGGAAAGCATCAGGCTTGAGCAGGATATAAACCCACCGGTAAGTGAAAGGCTCGATTCAAACTTTTCACCCATGACGGCGATTTTCGCGGCCGCAAACGCACTTGGAAAACCATGATGGTCTATACGCTTGTGATATTTGCGCTGGCGGCCGCCATTGCGCTCTATTTTTTAATCGCGACGCATCCCGGTCGCACCGCGTGAGCCGGCGCCGGCCCGTCATTTCGCCTAGACCTTACCCGCCTCCAGATTGCGACCATCAGTCGACGGTGGAACGCTGATTTCTGCACTTCTGCGTCGCAGGGGAACATCCACCTGATGGGGCACCGCCACCATTACCTGAAGCGACCGCGACACCCGATTGGGGGCTGCGGTATCGGTCAGCGTCATATGGGTGGTTTGAGCGAAGCGTCTCGCCTCTTCGGTCCGCAGCATATCGTTCTCCAGCAGCTTTGCTGCCGCGAGCGCGAGATGTCGGCTGGGATAAACGCCTCTTATGATATCAGAGATGACGACGGCCCATCCATTTTCATGCGCCGTGATCTGGTATTCGATGTTCTTTTTCATGGTGTTCAAGCCTCCCTGTTTGGCAGCCCCTAACCACGATTGGAAGAGCTTGTTCCAGATATTGAAGGCGGATGCGGCGGATTGCTTTCGCTAAGTCGTCCCGGCAAGAATTTCGCCTATTCGGCCATTCCCCGATGCAGCAAGGGACCCTCCTGCAAATTCGTACGGAAACGTACTCACTGTTTTCATGCGATTTTCCGCTGTTAATATGACCGCGGCATATTGTTGTTTTCGAGCAAGGGGCGAACCGGGCGAACCGCTATGCTTGGATCTGATTTTTTTGTTTATAACCTGCTATTGAAAACCCTGGGCATGGACGGGATTTCACGGCTCGCGTCTCGAATGGAGCACGTCGATCTGCCGGCGGGGTATCAGCTCGTTGCGCCTGGCGTGCCTGTTTCCCATCTCTGTTTCATCGAAACCGGTCTGGCATCCACCGTCGTTCATAACGGTAGCGGTAAAAGCATAGAAACCGTGCTCGTCGGCCGGGAGGGGATCACCGGCTGGCCCGCTCTTCTGGGCGCGGAAACCACGCCGGATGAAACCGTCATGGGTGTCGGCGGCCGTGGCTTTCTGATCCCCGCCGTCGAACTGCGACAGGAGATGGAGAACGACGTGCGGCTGCGGGAGCTTTTGCTGGGCTATATTAATATATGTCTGCTTCAGGTGGGCCAGCTTGTGCTGGCAAATGGGCAGTACAGTCTGCGCGAAAGGCTCGCGCGCTGGCTGCTGATGTGTCATGACCGGCTCGATACCGATGATCTGCCGATCACCCATGAGTTCCTCTCCACGGTTCTTGGCGTGCGGCGGCCGGGCATCACCAACGAGCTGCATGTTCTCGAAGGCATTCATGCCATCCGTGCCAGCCGAGGAAACGTCCGGATCGTCAATCGAAGCATATTGGAAGACGTCGCCGACACGACCTACGGCGTCCCGGAAAAAGAATATGAAAAACTGATAACTCGTATGCGGACGGACGTTGCAACGCCATCAGTCATTTCTGCCTAGCGCGTCGGCGAAGCGGACGACTTTCAATACTTCCTGCTGTTTATTCCGGATGATGATGCATCCTTCCGAGATGTCGCGCCCTTGCAGGACTGCCTCGCTCATCAGCGCCCGGGCATCTTGGAGCGCCTCCTCGATCGCCCGGTCGAGCGACGGCAGATCGCTGCCTTCCGGATCATCGAGGATGTTTTTGCCGCTGATCACGGTGAAGAAAAATCTTGGCATGTTGGTTCCTCAGGAAAGACATGGTCGCCGTAGGCGCACCGCGGCTTGTCCTCAGCCGAAGTGTCGCAAATATTGGGCTTGTTTCTCAAGCCGGGCGGCAAGTTCGGAAATGCTCATATTGTTCGCGCATAAATGAATAGCGCATTCCAGGAATTGCAGTGACGAGCGCCTGATAAAGTCCTGCTGCTGCTCATAAGCCATTCTGGAGATGCGATCGGATTTGCCGGATTTGTCCGTCATCGTCATGTTCCCTCGGATTGAATTTTCTCTCGCGCCTAACCGGGGCAACGCGAAATTGTTTCGAAAAAAGTTGCCCTGCTGTGTTGTTGTCTTCGCGGAACATCGTCGCCGCAAAGAGGTTGGGTGGGTTCGCAACCTAACCGGAGGCAATGATGACCAATAATTCTCCACGAGGTGGCGCTCCCGGCACCACCGACCAATCACCCCGTTGGGAGGGGCCGAAGGAAACCCGCCCCAGCGGCTACATGGAGCCCCTTGACGATCCCGAGCACGATCGGGAGGCTGTTGGGGAGAACGTCAAAAACCCACGTAAGAAGCGTGTTTCCGACGCAATGAAAACGCGCGACGAGAAGTAATGCGCGGCTCGTCCGTTGCGACCGGAGGAAGACATGTTCACTTCAACAAAAATACCGGCCAGCATCCGTCAGGGCGGGCCGGGTGCATCGCATGAAAACGCGAAGGCACCCTTGGAAATCAAGAAACCCGCCGCAGATAACGACAAGCGTTCGAAGAGCAGGGTTTCCGGAGGAGGTCGTGGGCGTGACAGTCACCATACCCATGACCCATACCGAAAATCATGATTCGCCGAGAGAGAAACAGTGAAAAAGGCGAAAAAGAAAAAGAAAAAGAAATGGTCGCAGAAGGTGACCAAGGAAAGCGACGCGCTCGATCTTGAGAAAGACGCCTCTCGTTGAGGAACTCTGTTTTCCTCTTGCCCGAAGCAAACGTCAGGATCGCGTCAGATCGCCGCGTAGTACGATCACCAGTTCCGCACCATCGGCACGAGATCAATGCGGTTTACCAGCGTGCGAAGCTTGTCGGCCGCCTGTGCCCTCGTCTCCTCGTTGCCAAGCTGGTCGTGAAGAGCAGCGATCTCCTCATGATAAAATTTTGCCAGATTGGGATGCCGCAGGGGAGGTGGCTCCTCCGCATTGCGGATTTCGGATTACATAGAGGTTTCCGATGACCATGACACGTTTTTCCTGCAGTGAAGTCGATCTTGACGTTAGCAAGGCAAAGAAAGCCGCCCAAGCGGGATCCGTGACGATCACCCATCGCGGCAGGCCATCTCATGTGTTGATGACGTAACGCGAGTTCGAGCGCCTCATCGGAAAGCGCCGCAACCTCGCCGACGACGCACGAGCACTAACGGCTGATAGCCACCAAATCTCGTCGCCATGTTCCGCACTATGAACTGGCAAATGCTCTGGTCTACAATGCTGGCGCGCAACGCTCCCGAAACACTCCTAAACCCGCGCTTCCAGAACCATGTTGAAAGGCCCGGTGAAGGCTCGCCTGACGCTGGAAAAGCCACCCGAACGAATGACCTCTGAGAGCTTAGCTTCGCCAGCTTGAGCTCCCAATCCTTCACCCACCTCCTGGTCAAGTGACGTTGGCACGCAAATCATGGTTGATGCATTGTAGTAAAGGCGGCCGACAGGATTCATATTGTCCGCCGGGCGGTCGCCCGAGATAGGTTCAACGATCATCCAGGTGCCGTCATTTTTGAGGATACGAGACATGTGCCCCGCACACCCACGCGGATCACCCATATCATGCAGACAGTCGAAACTGGTGATGAGATCGAAATCCGTATCCTTGATGTCTTTGGCCGTCGCCGCCACGAATTTCACCCGGTCGTCCACCCCATGGCTTCGGGCATGCTTGTTGGCCTCTTCTATGGATGGCTCGTGGAAGTCATAGCCTGTGAAGCTGGCGTTGGGGTACGCCTCGGCCATAAGAATTGTCGAGAAGCCGACGCCACAGCCGACATCGGCGACCCGGGCGCCCTTCACCAGTTTGTCCTCGACGCCATGAAGGGCGGGCAGCCACGATTGGACAATATTGTTCACATATCCCGGCCGAAAGAACGCGCCCGTTGCGCAGAACAGGCAAGCTGCAGTGTCACCCCATCGCACCCCGCCGCCGGTCCGGAAGCTGTGCTCAACCTTGGGCTCTCCCTCGATCATCGCCGCGACCAGATCGAAAGCCCCTTCGAGATAGACGGGGCTGTCCTCGTTGACGAACACCATCGCCTGCTCGGGTGAGAGACTAAACATCCCGGAACCGCTGTCGTAGTCGATGTAGCCGTTTGCCGCCTGTGCCAGCGCCCACTCCCTGACGTAGCGCTCCAACAGGTTACCGGAGGCTGCCGCAAGGCCTGTGGATGTTAGCGGTCCGGCGCGGTGCAACGTATCGAACAGCCCCAGTCTCAAGCCAATCCTAACAGTTGGAACACTGAAGGCTCCGCCTAGATCGCCCAGTATTCTGCCAATAAAAGAATTCAGTTTTGTTTCGTCGAGCTGTGTCATTTCATTCCCCCCAATTAATTGAGTTGGCGGGCAAAGGCTGACCGAAAATTTACGCGTCAGTGAATGCTCGTAGGCGAAGTAATATAGCCGAATACCCTGAATTTGTCACGCAAACCAATATCGCTCTATCGGTGGTCCGCTCCTGACTGGCGTTACCCGTAAGAGTGATGGACGATAGCGCGGGGAAGTCGTAAACTGGCTTGAAGACCAGGCAACGATATACTCCCGGGAGGAAGCAATGCCTATCTTCATGGACCGGCACGAGCTTGCGGGAGTTTCAGCGGCGGATATCGCCGCGGCACATCTTAAAGATCTCAACATTCAGGAGCAGTACGGCGTCAGGTTCCTGACCTACTGGTTTGATGAAAGGCGTGGTACGGCCTTTTGCCTTATCGATGCTCCAGACGCTGAAACTGCGCAGTGCGTACATCGGGAAGCCCACGGATTTGTCGCCAGTGAAGTTGTGGAAGTCGCTCTGTCCGCTGTGGAAGCATTTCTCGGGCGAATACAGGATCCCTTGTCGCTTGCTACCATCTCGAAAGATATGGATGCCGGCCACCGTGCGATCCTGTTCACTGATATTGTCGGTTCAACCGAGATGACGGCCCGCCTTGGCGATCGTATGGCGGCGGAACTCGTCCGCGCACACGATGCCCTGGTTCGTGGTTGTCTCGGGCGACGGTCGGGGCGAGAGGTCAAGCACACCGGCGATGGCATAATGGCTGTATTCTCGTCCGTACCGTTTGCCGTGGATTGCGCCATTGATATCCAGCGCGAGTTCCATCGCTACAACAGCGGCAACGGTGAGCCAATTCACATCCGCATTGGACTGGATTGTGGTGAGCCGGTCGAGGACAGCAATGATTTCTTCGGTGCGACCGTGCAACTGGCAGCCAGGCTCTGTGCCGCGGCCGAGAGCGACCAGATCCTGATATCGGACAAGACCTTCCAGGAATATGGCAGCGCCGATGTCCTCGTCCATGGCAATCAATACAGACTGAAAGGATTTGCCGAGCCGGTCATCGCCTATCGTTGCGAGTGGCTGCACTAGCGACGTGATTTGAAATCCGATGTAGAAATGACCATCAAATGGTAATCTGCGTTGAGCCACCGTGCGGTTTGTTCGGTCGGGCAACACCGGCCTGATGTCTGGCGGGGTGTGGACACTTGCACCACCGCTGGGCGGCCGCTCTGCGAAGCCGGAAAACTCTAGCCTCAGCTGGTCCAGAAACCTGGGGCGGTTCAAAATGGGCCGGACTCAAATTTATTCTGGAGGAAATTCTCAGTGGCAGGTCACGGTCACTTTGCAATTCAATGTCGCCTTGGTTGGGAGGATATTGATGAAAAGTGCGGCATTAGATAGAAAAACCACAGAATTCCATTTCAGGCACTGATTTCCATGGCTAATTTGGGAAATCTCTAAACGTTGCATGGCATCGGCCGCAAATAATGTACGTCGCGCCGCCAAGCGGTACGCTGCAATGGCGCTAGCAAGAGCGCGATCAAGGATCGATGGAATGGACTTGGCGTATCGCCTCCCGGAGGAATTCTTCACAGAGCGGTTTCTAGTCAGGCGGGTTCAACCATCTGATGGCGACGCAATCTTTGCTGGTTGGGCAACTGATCGTGAAGTGACGAAATATCTCACTTGGCGTCCGCACACAGACCTTTCCCAGACGCAGGAAGCTGCGGAACGCTCCTATCTGGAGTGGGAAGGTGGCTCCACGTTTCCAGCGGTCATTTGCCGACGCGAAGTGCCGAGCGAACTTGTTGGAAGGATTGACGCGCGACTGGCGGGACCGCGAGTTTCCTACGGTTGGCTTGTCCGGAAGGATCACTGGGGACAGGGCGTTGCGACTGAAGTGGTAAAATGGGCGATCGAGCATGCCCTTACCCATCCGATGATCTATCGCACCGAGGCAGCTTGTGATGTCATGAACATGGCCTCAGCACGTGTGATGGAAAAGGCTGGTATGACCCAGGAAGCGTTGCTTCGGCGGTATCTTTTCCATCCAAATTTGTCGAACGAACCAAGGGACGCTTTCCTGTATTCCAAAGTTCGCTGAGACCGTCCCGGGTTACCAATCCGGCTGTAGCTTCCCGCATAAACCAACTGGGTCTCTCACGAGCGACTCCTATGCGAAATCCAAGGCAAAAATCTGGATCATGTTCAGGATGATACGCATACAGCTCTAATCTCCCCGCGGCCTTCAGTCGCCGGACGGTGTCAACATCAGGATGCGCCCGCCCTAATCGTGGCGGTTCTTCACGAATGAATGAATCTCATGAAGCTGTTGGCTAATCGTGTGAACGAATGATATTTCGGTGAAGGGAGATTATCTGCGCGAGACGGATAAATCGTTGTTATAGCATGGTCGCAAAGAGGGGCGCCTGTTTGAACCCGCCTCAAGGCGTAGTCTTCGATTAGAATTGTTGGATAGCATCGCTAATTTCACTTCTCGCTCATGACGCCTCCGCCATCGCTGCATAGATGGCCCGACTGATATCGGTAGAAAACCGCCCGGCGCCAGACATGCCTTCAAATGCGGTATTGGTCAGGGCCACAACTGTCAGGCCGTTGCTTGGGTCAGTGAACCAGCTATGCCCGTAGGCCCCGCCCCAGCGCCAGGTGCCTGCCGGCTCGGCCACGCCTGCGGCCTGGCTGTCGCGCAGCACCGAAAAACCGAGACCATAGCCCCAGCCCGGCGATCCCTCGATGTCGATCCCGGCTATCTGGTCACGCGCCATCACGGAGGCATGATCGGCAGTCATCATATCACCGCCGCCCTGCCGTAACGCTTCTATCAGCTGCAACACATCGAACGCTGTGCCGACCATACCGGCGCCGCCTGAAGGAAAAGCCTTGGTATCAAACACCCGTGATGGATCCATCATGACGCTTGCCATACCGGGGAGCAATGGCAAGCAGTCCGGTTCGTGCATCCGGCGGGGACGTGGCGTGGCGTCCGCGTATGCAGCCGTAACCCGGGATGGATCGGAAAGCGCAAAACCGGTATCCTTAAGACGGAGCGGCTCGGTGACGAGCTTGCGGATGGATTCCGGCAAGGCGAGCCCTGTTGCCGCCTCAATCACCGCACCCACAACATCTATCCCCAACGAATAGCGGAATGCCGACCCCGGAGCGAAGGAGAGGGGGACGCCGGCAAGGCGCCGGATGTTGTCGGCAAGCGTCAGGTCGGAGCGGTCCATACCGTCCGACACGCCTGCTTGGGCGAGAGGCCCGCCTTCCGGCTCAAAAAAGCCGTAGCTGAGCCCTGCGCTGTGACTGAGTAGATGACGCAAGGTGATAAGAGCCGGTCGTCCCTCGAAGGTCGGCGTGAACGCCGGTAGCCATTCCGTGATTGGTCGATCGAGATCCAGTATCCCGCGACTGACCAGCGCTAGGGCAGCCGCAGCGGAGAAGAGTTTCGAGACGGAGGCCAGTCGGAAGATAGCGTCAGTTCGCATCTCCGTGCCGGCATCCCGGTCGGCGAGCCCTGCTGCGCGGCAATATATTGTTTTGCCGTCGAGCGCGACAAGGACGACAGCACCGACGATGCGTTCGGCTGCAATCGCGCCGTCTATCACAGCGTCCAGGCGCGATACGATCGAAGAATTTGAGGATGTCATGAGAATTTCCTTTGGATCAGGGATTGGCAGCCGGTGGGAAGGCATGATGGTGTGCAAGAAGTGTTGTGATGAATGCCGGGACGAGGAGGATAAGAATGGCTGGGGCGAAGCCGCCAACGCCACTCTGCTGCAGGATCAACCCGCCGACGATACCGCCACCGGCGATTGCCAGGTTCCAGGCGGTGACCAGCATGGATTGAGCAACATCGGCAGCATCGCCTGCGATGTTCGAAAGAGCGGTCTGAAACAGCGTGGCAGTTCCGCCAAAAGCGAGGCCCCAGACCGCGATTGCACCGTAGACAACCGCTGGGTTCTCACCCCATAGCCCAAGCGCCAGCGCTGCAAGCCCGAACAAAGCGATGCTGGCGAGCGACAGGCTTCGCAGTTGACGGTCAATCAGGACACCGACGATCCAGATGGCTGCCAGTGCTGTCGTGCCGAAGACCAGAAGCACAAGATCGGTCCGCGCTGCCATGCCGGCCTCGACCAAGAACGGGGCGATATAGGTGTACAGGATGTTGTGAGCGAGGACGAAGGCAATGGTGACGAACAGGACCGGGCGCACGCCGGGCAGAGTAAACACCGTGCCGAGCCCGCGGCGACGCTCCATAGGCTGGCCTCCGTAGTCTGGCACCTTCGCGATAACCCAAACAACCAGTACCAGAGTCAAGCCGCTGATGAGGCCAAAACACGCCCTCCACCAGAGGAGGGTGCCCAGAAAAGTACCGGCCGGAATGCCAAGCGACAGCGCGAGCGGCGTGCCCACCATGGCCACCGCGATAGCCCGTCCCTTTAGTGCCTCGGGCACCATGCGTGCCGCATAGCCTGCGAGCAACGCCCAGAGCAACCCGGCCGAAACGCCGGCACAAAATCGTGCGACCATCGTCAGCAGATAGCTAGAGGAGACGGCTGTAACTGTATTGGCGATTGCGAAACCGGCGATGGCAGCGAGGAGTAACCGCCGCCGTCGTATGCCTTGCGTCGCCGCCGTCAGCGGGATCGCGGCGATGAGCGATCCAATCGCGTAGATCGTCACCATCTGGCCCACCAGTGCGTCCGACACGGCAAGGCCCGCGCCGATCTGCGGCAGCAAAGCTGCGGGCAACGCCTCGGTCAGAATGGTGATGAAGCCGGCCATGGCGAGTGCGAGCAGGCCCGAGAGCGGCAGACGACGAGGTTGGGGCGGGTCGACGGGGGACGCGGCGAATAAGTGCATGTTTGTCATGCCTTGACCATAAGCCGGTCTCCGCGATTGGAGAATTATGCTAGAGTTCTCATCATATCGGACATAGATGTCCGCAATAGGGACTAGTGGATGGAACATCTCGGCGCATTGAATGCCTTCGTTCAAACGGCAGATTGCGGTAGTTTTGCGGGTGCAGCCGCGAGGCTTGGCGTTTCTGGCTCGGCCATCGGCAAGGCGGTCGCGCGGCTGGAAGAGCGGCTTGCCGTTCGCCTCTTCCATCGCTCGACGCGCTCGTTGACGCTGACTGCGGAAGGAGCTCTGTTCCTCGATCGCTGCCGCCGCATATTCAGCGAGATCGAGGCCGCTGAACTGGAGCTGTCGCAAATCCGTCAGGCGCCGCGCGGACGTCTTCGTGTCAGCCTGCCACTAATCGGCATGCTGATGATGCCCGCAGTCATGGCCTTCATGCGTGCCTATCCCGAGATCGAGCTTGACCTCGACTTCACCGACCGGCTGGTGGATGTGATCGACGAAGGTTTCGATGCCGTGGTCCGCACCGGCGAAGCCCGGGACTCGCGATTGATGATGCGTCGGGCAGGGGCATTCTCGCACCGGATCGTCGGATCGCCCGATTATCTCGCGGCGCGTGGCGTGCCTTCGACGCCCGACGATCTGCTCGGTCACGCCTGCCATCATCACAAATATCCGTCCACCGGCAAGCTGGAGCGCTGGCCGATGGTGGCGGACGGCGCGGCCCTTGAACTTGTTCTTCCCGTGACATCGGTAGCAAGCACGCTCGAGCCGCAGATCTGCTTGGCCGAGGGAGGCTTCGGGCTTGCATGCCTGCCGCAATTCGCGATCCGGGAGCAGCTCCGGCGAGGTAGGCTGGTCAGCGTGCTTGAGGACTATATGCAAGAGGTCGGTGCCTTCCACATCCTCTGGCCGGCAAACCGGCATCCCTCGCCGAAGGTGTCCGCCTTCGTCTCCTTTATGGCTGAAAACCTTCTGCGTGAGCAACATAGGTGATTTGTCATTCGCGCGTTCGCACCACGCCTCGCGGCCTTAGGCCTCACTGGCGGCAACTGACGTTCGCTTGAAAGGATCAGGAGATCGTCCGCGCCTACGTGGCCAGCGCAAAGGCCAAGGCGCGCGACGATATTTCCGCCCATTCCGAAGGTCGCTCGCCAGCACTCGGCCAGCCGCCTGGGGCATGGCGTTCAGCGGTCGATTCGAGGCGGGTTTCGATCTTTTCGATCACCGATGCGCTTGCATACGGCATGATCGAACGTCAATGGGGTCGCATCATCACCATCGGTTCATCGGGCATCGAGCGGCCCATTGCCGGTTTCGCCCTGTCGAAAGCGGTTCGCGCCGCGGACGCCGGGCGGTCGAAAACGCTGTCGACGGAGCTCGCGCCTCACGGTGTCACGGTCAACATGATCCTGCTCTGCCGGAGTGACACCGACCGCGTGCGCGTGCTGGATGACATCAGGGCTAGAAACGCCGCGCTTGAGCTAGCTGCCGTGCTGGAAGCGTCGCGCGGGGACATCCCCGGCGGACGTTACGGCTGCGCAGAGGAGTTCGCTGCCGCCGCCATTTTTCTTGCCAGCCAGCAGGCGAGTTACATTACCGGGTCGATGGTGGCGCTATCCGCAGCCTGTGACGCCGCCGCCCGCCTCAGCCCTTCATGCGCAATTTCCCGACCATAAGCTTGTGCTTATTCACCTTGTCGTAGAATGTCTTTCTCGAAATCTTCAGGTGCTTCATCGCCTGTGTGGCGCTTCTACCTGTCGCCGTCAGCGTTGCGGCGATGAGGCGGGCCTCGTAAGCCGTCATCATCGTGGCGAGGCCGGTCATCTCGGCGGATCCGCCGGCGGCGGGAAGCTGCTGTGGGCCGAGCAGTTGCAGCTGGGCAAAACGCTGTAATTCACGTAGGTTGCCCGGCCAGTTATGCGTGAGCCTTGCATGGCTGACGGCGCTCATTTCAGGTAAGGGCGCGCAGTTATTGGCGCTGGCGTGGCGTAGGAAGAAGCGGAAACAGGGCAATATGTCCTCAGGTCTTTCCCGCAGCGGCAGCACGGAACAAACGGGTCCCTAATTCGGCACAACGAGGGGTCTCAGTCAGCAGCCAGATATTCAACCGAGCAAAAGTCTTCACTACGCAAATGCGCCAAGTCTTCATCCAGTTGGCTAAGTCGCATCATATGTGCGGTGATCTGTAGTGAGATGATGTGCCGGTCGTCTATATAGAAACGTTCCCACCTCTTGAGGTTGTCGATGACCTCAATGAGGTCGAGACGTTCTTGTTCTAGTTTCTCCAAATTCCAGATCATCGCAGCCGGCCTCCCGATTTGACTTGCGTGAAACGTAGCATGGCCGGATCGGTTCAAACCGATAAGATTTAGCGTAAATTTTATCTAAATCGCAAGTTGCTCCAAGCTGCGGTTGGCGTGCTTAAGCAAATCCAGGGGATCCGTCAGCTAGCCACCGCGCTTGGTCGCGAAGAGTGTCGTCGTCGAACGCATGGAACAGGCTTGTACCGATCCAATGCCTCCAGGGAACACCCGCATCATCCGCGGAACCTTGCCGCGCGGCAACGGGAGCTCGAGGTGCGGCTGAAAGTGCTGCTTGGCACATGGATTCTCAACCAACTGCAAAAAGCCGGCGGATGGAATGGATGCGCAGATGCTGCTCCACTTACTGCGGTGTAAGCTGACGCAGATGGCGCTGCGTGATGCCGATCGTGCACTGCTTGGGGATTTGCTCAAAGGGGAAATCGTGGGTGAGGCTGGCTGATCGTTTGCTGGAGGGAGAAGGAGCATGTCCGGTCGCGTCCGGGTCCTGGTCGGCGTGTTCAGTCATTGTGGTGGCATTGCAACTGGCCAACAGGTGGCCCGTACTTGCCCACCCCTGTTTGTCGCTTCCCGCCTTCGGAAAAGGGACAAGAAAAAAGCCCGGCACAATGGCCGGGCTTTTGCTGTTGCTGTCCGGGTGAATCAGAATTTTACGCCGAGGCCGACGCGTATTGCATGCTGGTCGACATCTGCATTGATTGCAGCGCCGCCGAAATCGAAATCCTTGTCGCCGAAGTCGGTGTAACGATACTCAACGCGTCCGAACACCATGTCGGTAAACGCGTAGTCGAGACCAACGCCGACGGTGTAGCCGTTGAACGTTTCCTTCACGTCGGCAATGCCCGGAACTTCCGCGTAGCCGCGAGCATAGGCCCAGCCTGCGGTACCATAGACCAGGGCACGGTCAAATGCGTAGCCGACCCGGCCACGAACCGAACCCTGCCAGTCAAACCCGTAGTCAAAGCCCGTGCCAAGGATAGTGGCTGAATCATCGCCCCAGTTCTTTTCGAAGTCTGCTTCGAGGCCAACGACCCAGCTGTTGCCAAGGTCGTAGTTGAAGCCGACGAAACCACCGGCAAGAGCACCATCGAAGTCTGCGGACGTTTGGCCGGGAAGGCCGACGATCGAAGCGTCATTGTTGTTCCAGCCGTAGCCGGCCTGGACACCGGCGGTAAACCCGGTCCAGCTGAACAGCGGCGCAACGTCTGCTGCCGGGGCTGCAGGAACTTCTGATACGGCATCGGCCGCCATTGCAGTCGATGCCGCAAGCACGAATGCGATAGTCGATACGATTTTCTTCATAGTCTCTGAACTCCCTTGTATGAGAGATCATTCATATGCTTTTTTCCTGAAATATGATGTAACCTTTGTGCAACGCCCGCGACCTCAGCAGCTGTCTGCATAAATTTGAGGCTGTCCGGCTTCAGTGAGCGTTTCGTGCAATCACACTCTTTCGGCTCATTTTTCTGGCGCTGGCGGGCCACAGATACCTTCGCCGGGTGACGGCCGTCAGCCGAGCTGGCGCTCAATTGCGGCCTTGTCGATGACCGACCAGACCCTGCGGATTTTTGTCTGTTCGAAGTCGTAGAAAACATGCTCGCAGAACTGAACGCGCCTGCCATTGACCGGAAGGCCCATGAAGGTGGATTTGGGAGTGCAATCGAACGAAAGCCGGGCGCCGATCCGGGTCACGTCGCTGACAAGTATCTCTGCCTGGAACCGAAGGTCTGGAATATCAGCAAAGTCCTTGACCAGCATGTCGCGATAGCCCGACAGGCCTAACGCCCGGCCGTTGTGTTCAACAGTATCGTCGACGAATGCGCCGAGCTCATCGAAGGCCTGACGGTTGAGGCAGTCGAGATAAGCCAGGTAAATGACGTTAAGTGTATGCATGTGTTTCTCCCCTGTCGACATGGCGAATGACGTCCATGGCCCTTGGCTTTCTGGATCACGACCGTGCAGGTCAAACTGTGATGAGCTCGCACCTGCCATCATCTAGTCGGTAAAATCCATCCTGCGGAACGGGCAGTTCGAGCATCTCCAGCTTCGAAAGTCCGAGAAAAACACCCCGAAGAATCCGCCCGAACAGGCCATGGGAAATGGCGATCGTCGGATGCTGGAGATCCGAGATCCATGACGTCGCGCGCTTGCAGGCGTCATCAAAACTTTCGCCATCCGGTGCCCTGAAATACCAGTCGAATGCGTTGGATCCTTCAAGACGCCCAGGAAATTCGGCATCAATCTCAAATCGCGTCATGCCGTCCCAGGAGCCGGTGGTGACCTCAACGAGGCGGTTATCTTCGAGACACGGGAGCGCAACCTCGGCCTGGACCCGTTCTGCTGTCTGTCGCACGCGCCCGAGCGGGCTGATTTGCATCCGGAAAGACTGTTCATCGTCGCAGAGAGCGTCACGGAGCAGGCGCGCGACTTGATCGGCCTGTTCGATACCGCGCGCGGTCAGCGGGGAATCCTGTTGCCCCTGAAACCGGCCAAGACAGTTCCAGACTGTTTCGCCGTGGCGCAGGAGATAGATTGTCGGGACAGCCACGCTTGCTTCACCTTTATGTTCGTAATCGATTGCCATCGCTCGTGGCATCAATACGGAAACGTGCCGATTGCAGCGCATTGATGACCGCCTCCAAGGCCTGATCCCTGTCCTTGCCCGACAACGATAGTACATTGTGCTCGAAAGCCCCGAGATTGGCGAACTGGGCATGGAGATCGGCCACGACCAGCGGATCGCGGAGGCTGTCGCCGCCGCGAGCCTGACAGCGTTCGATTGCTTCTGTTACTGTCGTGCGCAGCACGATGTAGTGCAGCGGGCATGCAAGCGCCAGGAAGGCCGGGAGCCAGTCCGGTCGCACGACGCCATCGAGAATGACGAAATAACCCGCCTCGGCATAGCGACCTGCGACATCGGCGGCGATCTGCATGATCATGCGGTTTTGTTGATCGGATTCGGGAAGTCAGGGATCGATGCGGCCATGCTTGATGTATCCCCACAGATCATCGCTATGAAAATGAACCTTTGGCACGCCGCGCAAGTGCGCAAGCGTTTCGGCTATTGTGGACTTGCCGGAGCCTGGGTGGCCGGAGAGAAGCAGGATATGGCCGCGAAGATCGTCTGTCATGGTCGTTCACTCACCCGGGGCAGGCATTCGGCGGCTGATAGTACGGTCACCGGCCAAAGTTGCCAGGCTGGCGTTTCTTGTCCTCGCCGGTAGACGGGTGAAAGAACCCGCCCTATCTGGCAAAGGTTGTCACCAGGTATGCGGACGCCAGAAGCAGGCTGACGATTGTGAAGAATATCAGGGCCGCCGCCAGTTCATCAAACATGCCTTCGCGTTCATTGCGATTCCAGTCGTAAGCCAAAGCCAACCTCCATCGTTGTTGTGAGAGGAGGGTGGTCGCGTATGGTTAACGAAAACCTAAAATCATTAAGCTGAATTTCGCCGGTACGAAGTGCCATTGACGGCGGGAAGATGGCACATGGCGTCAACCGGCGGGTTCGGAAAAGCTGATTCCGGTTTTGCTGTCGAGGACGATATGCAGGTCTCGGATCATGCCGGCTGCCTGCAGCAGGGCGTTTCGCACGTCGTCATCGCTGCGCCATCCGTGTTCGATGGACAGGGCGACGGTGTGGATGTCGACGACACTGTCGCGACCGGGACCGGAGGGGATTCCGATCGTTTCGCGCATGTCGCGGATTGTCGTTACCGCCCGTTCAAGCATGCGGCGCTTCTGATAGTCGTCGAGGTTCTCGAGCCTGTTGGCGTCGCGGACGAGTTCGGCAATGAAACTGTTGGTCAGGGTCATGGTATGAGGTTGCCGGGTCGACCAGGCGGCGTCAACTGAGAACCGGCAGCGTGGGCTTCAGGCTGCGGTTTTAAGGTGTTGGCGTGATGCCCGTGCATCAGGGCCCAACGCGCGGCGAAATGGATTACGCCGTTTATCATCGTGATACTTATGGTTATATATCATATAAATAAGTAGTTTTTCGGATGTAAAACATTAATACGATAGTAATGGCCGGTGTATCAATTTATCGGGCAATGATGATGAAACAATAGGCCCGTGAGACGAGGCAAATACTCTTGCTCCTGCCAGGTGCGATCCCACAAAGATTCCCGATCAGGATGATTTGGCGCGATCGAGCGTAAGACTTACTGATCGGGAAGCGATTCCTTGATTCTTTGGAAAACTTCCTGTACGGTAAGTCAAACTATGGAGGTTGACGATGTTCAGGTCCGCGCGTGATTTCGGCGCTGCTATCAAGGAGAGACGCAAAGCACTTGGCTGGACGCAAACCGGTCTTGCTGCCCGTTCCGGAACGGGGGAACGCTTCATCGTCGAGCTTGAATCGGGCAAGCCGAGTTGCCAGCTCGAAAAAGCCCTGATCGTCGCACGCGCAGTTGGAATCGATCTTGGCGATCTCAAGACGGTTCAGACTGTGCAAGTCGCGTCGGACGATGACCTCGGCTTTTTGCCGATGTTTGGTGCTGATCAATGACAACCATCTACTACGAGACCTTGCCTGTCGCCCATCTGACTTTTGAAGGCGAATGGAGGTTGGACTATGATCCGGGCTGGGAAGCGCGCCGCCCGGCCTTTCCGGTGTCGCTTACCATGCCGCTGCGTTCCGGATCCGTAGGTGCAGCGAAGCTGCTTCCCTGGCTTGCCAATCTGCTTCCGGAAACCCATCTTGCCGAGATCGGTCAGCGCTTCAAGGTTTCCCCGCAAGATATTGTCGGTCTACTTGCTCATATCGGACGTGACACGGCGGGGGCACTGTCGATCGGGGAGCCGCGCAAAGCTGGCGTCAACCTCCGGCCGGTGCCGGACGAGCAGGCGCTGGAGCGTATTCTCAATGAACTTCCTGCCAAACCCTTTCTGGTCGGAGAGCGCGGTGTTTCCATGTCGCTTGCTGGCGTCCAGGAGAAACTGCCGGTGTTTGTTGACGGGAACGGCCGTATTTCAGTTCCGGTCGATGGGACGCCATCCACGCATATTCTCAAGCCGGATACGAAACGCCTTGCGGGGAGCGTGGAGAACGAAGCCTTTTGCCTGTCGCTTGCACGTGCCTGCGGTCTTGAGGCTGCCGAGGCGACGATCGGAGTAGCTGGCAAGCGACGTTATCTTCTCGTGAAACGCTATGATCGCTTCACCGACCCTCAAGGCGAGATCCGCAGGTTGCATCAGGAGGATCTTTGCCAGTTAACCGGTTGCTTCCCCTCGCAGAAATACGAGCGATCCTCGACCGGCCGCGGCGTGACCATGAAGATGATGTTTGACGCCGTCAGCGATCTTGTTTCGCCTGGCGAGCGGTTGAAACTTCTCGATGCGGTGATCTTCAATGTCCTGATCTGCAATTCGGATTCGCATGCGAAAAATTACTCTATCCTGATTGGTGCCGGTGGGTCCGCGAAGATGGCTCCACTCTATGACCTGATGTGCGCTGCCGTTTATCGCCAGGTCGACCAGAGCCTGCCGCAGGGGATTTTCGGTCGGTTCCATGCGCCTGACCTGCGGCGTGCCGACTGGCAGGCACTGGCTGATGACATTGGATTGAGCGGCGCATCGACACTGAAACGGGTGGGGGAGCTTGCAAAACTGGTCAGCGTCGCATGCGATGAGGTGGCACCATATATCGTCGCCCTCTCCAGCGATCCGACGAGGATTCTTGAGCGAATTACTCACAGCGTTCAAAAGCGGTGCCGGCGAATTCAGGAGCAGATGCATGATCGATGAAACGCATCTTGACTATAATCCGACCACTGATTTGGAAGTCTGTGCGGAATGTTTTGACCGCGAAGTGCTGTTTAGGAAGCAGTTCTACGATGACATCATGTTTCGCTATGCAGGTGTGCCAAAGCGATAGCCAGTAAGCGGGCGAACTTTCGTGACATGACGCCTGTTGTTTCAAAGTTCGAACCGCTGACGAGACGCGAGTTTTTACCACAATGCTACATCGGCAGCACAACGATCCGAAGCTCGACGCATTCAGGTTCGTGTCGCCTGAATGTCGTACCCGCCACCGGGACGTGCGACCGCGTGGATATGATCGGCCGGCTTCGGGAGCAGTAGCCGGTGTGTCAACCGACAGAGAATACTGATGGCTCGGAGGGCGGATCTTCATGCTCGGACGCTATATTGCGAACACATCGGGACCGTGGAGAGCAGCAGTCTTCTTCCTAGCCATGTGCGGGGGTGAACTCGCAGTTTGTTGAAATATAAATTTTGTGATTTAAATACAGATAATTGAGATTGTTTATAAAAGTAATTTGTTAGGATTAAGGTAATTAGCCGCTGCTAAAGGAGCGTCCTCTTGCTACAGGAAACTTGTCGCGCGCGGAATGTCCGCATCGAGATCCCGATCGATGACGTTATAATCCGCCTCTGAAAATTCGGCGCTATTTTCTGTTTGCCTGCTGATCCACAGTACGCACTGTGAAATATCGTCGGTTTCGAAAACGGGCTCTTGCCTGTCAGGCCTGACCCACATCAACACGTAACGCATTGATATTGCTCCAGTTTGATTACAGGGCAAGTTAATATCTAGCTTACCCCAGGTTTGCGTACCCCAATTGGGGTATGTCTGGCTGATCGGGTTCGGGTTTGCTCCAAGACGCTGACTGATGTCGTTAGGTGACGATAAGACGGCTGAGAAATGCAACGAGTGTCTTGCCGACGATTGAGCGCACATCCGTCCGGTCCGTCGTAGAAGCCCGTTGCGCCTGGAAGGCGTACCTACCTGCTGCAGTTGATGGCTTCGGGAGGTGGATGAGAAACGGGCGGCTTCCAGCTCGACAAGTTTGTTTGTTCAAGTATGCATGAAAACAACTTCTGGATCTGGTGCTGTATTCTGGCTATACAAATATACTTTGGTGGGTGAGGGGGAAAATGCCGGTTGATATCGCGGTTTTTCATAATCTGCTGAATCGTTTCCAGGATGCAGCGCTGGAGCCCTCGCGTTGGCCCTCGCTTCTGGAGCAGATTGCTGAGGCAACTGGCGCCGGCGGCATCAATGTCATGGCACCGGCAAGCTCCGGCTCGGTCGGAGGTATTCTTTTCACCGAGAGTTTATCCTCGATCATGGAAGCCTATATAAACGACGGCTGGAACACGCGAGACCACCGGGCAAAATTCATACCGTTGATGAAGCGTAACGGAGTTGTCCTCGAGGAGGATTTCGTCCGTAAAGATGATCTCGATAATCTCGAATACTATAAATTCATGGCGAAGCATGGATTCCAGCATACAGCAGTCGTCAATTTTTCCTCAGGTGAGGACGATTTGTTTTTCGTCCTGCAACGCAGGCTCGGCGATGGTGGGTTCGGGAACGATGACCGGGTTCACCTCGCTACTCTCAGAACCCACCTTCAGATGTCCGCGCGGATCATGGCACTGTTTTCGGCTGGCGACATGAGAGGACGTCTGGCCGCGTTTGAGCGTGCAGATGTTGCGTGCGTTTTCTTTGACCATCGTGGTCATGTGGTAATGGCTAACCAGAAGGCGGATTCGCTTCTCACCGGGGATGTCAGAATAGCGCATGGAAAAATCAGGGCAGCGTCGTCACGGGAGACAGTGGTCTTTGAGACGACGCTGAACAAGGTCATTCGATCGAATGATCTGGCTCACGGCGAAGTCGTGACGTTGACCCGTGGTGAGAAGAGGCCGTTGCTTGCGCGGATCGAAAGGGCTGGGCCAAATGTCCGCGACGTTTTCGCCAGGTCGTACGCAATGGTGCTGTTCGAAGATGTGAGTGATAAACGTTTCATTTCATATGACGTGCTTCATCATCTGTTTGGGCTGACGCCGTCCGAATGTAAAATTACGGCGCTTCTTGCCGACGGTGCCGATCTTAGAACCGTCGCCGGTCATTGTGGAATTCAGTATGAAACGGTTCGTACCCACATTCGGTCAATCCTGCGTAAAACCGGGACCGAACGACAGGCGGAGCTATGTGTCCTTCTTGCTGGCATTCGGCTACGCTAACACGCAAGGCTACTTCAGTATGCGGTGTTCAGCCGCATGATGCTGATGCCTGGTTTTTCGCATCATGCAAAAGTCTTTCCAGATCCTGCTTATAGGCCCGTAGCCCCGGATCGTGCAGGCATTGCTGTACGAGCCGCAGGCTTTCGGTGTAGAGAGCCACACCCGCCTTTGCTGTGCCGCAAATGTCGATTGCATTCCGGGCACGTGTTGCAAACGGTTAGATCTTCTCACTCATATACGTGTCCGAGCAGATATCCTTGCCAGGTACCGCGTGTTCGCTTGCGGCGAAAGCAATCAGGGTTACGGCGCTGGTTCGGATGCATTTTTTAAATTGCATGTTTGAAGTCCCCAAGCTGAATTTTCGCATCTGGGAAGCTTGCGTATTGTCCGCGTCCTGGATGTGAGCGGTTAGAGACAAACAAAAAGACGGAGCTGTCGCATTCTCCAATTAGGGTACGATTATGGTGCCCGTTTATGATGGTGTCTGGCGCATCGTCAGCGCATCGGGCGAGGGATATAGCCTTGCGCTGAGGAATGATTCATCCGTTCAGCGAGAGGTTAGAATGAACTGGCGTGTAACTTTTCTTATCCTTCTGTCATCACTTTCCGTGTTTCCTTTTTCCGGACAGGCCGATGCACGGTGTGAACTGGCCCCGGCTAACGGTGGCCGATCTTACGGGTGCGGCGGTGGCTCTGCGCAACGACAATCATCTGGAGCTGATGCAGCCGCATTGCTGGGGCTGGGCATTGCTATACTGAACGCTCTACCGGAACCCGAGGACAGACCTGTACAGACATTTCGTCCACGCTCGTCGGATAATATCGATCGGATGAGCCGGGCATTTGGCAGAGCAGGCGCAATTGCCAACGCTGCAAGTACGCCCGATCCCAGACCGTCGGTTCAGAGGCCGGTTAGGAATGGCCAGGCCCCTTACGCGAATGATGATTGCGTAGCATTTAAACAGCGCAGTCGGGGCAGGATCGATTGGGACTACGTTGACGTCATCAACAAGTGCAATATCCCCGTACAGGTCGTCATGTGCTACTACATGCCCGGAGATGAGCGGAAATGTGCCGGCAAATCAGCTTGGGGTACGACCTCAACAATCGGTTCTCGTGGGAAAACAGTAAGCGTCTCGGACACCCGTTCGCACCCATACAAAGTAAAGTACTTTGTATGTGACATGAGTGGTGTGAGCAACAACAGCAAAATGTGCTTGCGACCCAAGGTGTGATGTCTCATGGGCAGCGGTTTCTGTACGAGGAGCCGCTGACTGTATTTGATTATGTAGTTCAAATTTTTGTATCGAGATATACTACTTAATACTCGGTACGGTTCTCTCTTTTGCGCCGGCTCCCGGCGGCTGAGTTATTCTGGCACTTTTTCCAACACGGCTCGAAAATTTTGGAGCCTATCATCACGCTGCAGTCCGCGAGCCCGTCATTATCACCAAGAACGGTCGGCGTCGCACCGTTGTGATTGCCTATGAGGACTATATGCGCCTCGCAAAGCGTGATCGCCGAGTCGAACTTTCGACGACGCTCGGCGACGATGACCTCGCCGCCACTGAAGCATCGCAGATGGAGCCGGGTCTGGAACATCTCAACGCCGAACTGTTGACGGACAAGCATTCTGCCGACTGAACCAAAGGTCGGCGGGCTGTTCAGATATTCGCACCTTTGGCATTGGCCGCATCTCGAAGGCCGTGAGGAGGGCGACAAGGATCGACCGGTGCGGGTTCTGGCGATAGTTGACGAAAGCTTCGATGAAGCGGACGGGGTTGTCCGGGCCGACGTAACCATCAACCGCTTCCGGCAGAAGCAGCAATTGCGTGCGATCTGTTCATGAGAGATGTGCCATGGCAGAATCCAGCGCAATATAGTGCTGTGTGGAATTAGCCAAGCCGTTTCAAGAAAGATTTACGTGAGCGACAAACTACATCTGGAATTACAGGCGATCGTCTACAAGAGCCCGCTGCTTTCGTCGGTCCTTGGCAAATGGGACGAGATTGCACTGCCTGATTCCTGGCTTGTGGCTGGTGCTGTCGCCCAAACCGTTTGGAACCACGTTTTTGGTTTCCCGCCCGTTTATGGCATCCAAGACATCGACATTGTTTATTTCGATCCCGACGATCTTTCCGAGGCCTCAGAAGCCGAACACTCGGCCCGCATCCGCGCAGCATTCTCTGAGTTGAAAGTCTGGATCGATGTGAAAAACCAAGCCAGGGTACACTATTGGTACGAGGCCAAGTTCGGCTATTCAATTAATCCGTACACCTCAACAACCGAGGCCATAAGCACTTTTCCGACAACGGCGGCAGCCGTAGGCCTACGCCCTCACCACGCTGCCCTGGAGCTGTGCACTCCATACGGACTTGCCGACTTGCTTGGTGCTGTCGTCCGCCCAAACAAAAAGCAGATTACACGTGAAATATACGAAAAGAAAATCGGTCGCTGGATCAAATTGTGGCCCGAACTCACAATCGTCGACTGGGATAAATAGTGTGGCCAGCAGAGTTTTTGGACGTTCTGTGGGATTTCTGCGACAAGACTGAGTTCACTGTCTTCTGTTTCTCAAGTAGCCGAAACTGACAGGTGGCGGCGAACACCCCATTTCAGCGTCACGCCGAGGCTTGCGATCAAAATGCAGCCTACGCCACCATATTGCGCCAATCCCAACCGATGGCCATAGACGATGGCATCAACCACGATGGCAGTGGCCGGATAGAAAAACAGTAATACGGCTGCCAAGGGCGTCGAGAGCTTGGGCAATGCGTTGTATAGCAGCATGTACACACCACCGGTGTGCACGACGCCGATGACGGCAAACCAGCCCCATTGAACGGATGATACCTCCAGAGGTCCTGGCGGCACTACAAGCGCCAAGAGCACTATGCCGCAAAGGCACTGAACGAGGGCCAATTGAGGTCCGCTGATGCCTGTCAGTCCTTTGGCGATGATAGTAACAACGGAATAGAAAAATGCACCGCCGAGCGCACAGCAAATCCCCAGCAGCCAGGATGCATCGGCAGTTGTCTGGCCGTTGCTGGACCCCGTGGCGAAAGCGAGTCCGATCAGGGCCACGGCGATCCATGCGAAGGTGGCGGCATGCAACCGTTCCCGAAAAACGAACGCCCCGATCAACACCACCATGAAGGGCTGAACATGAAAAACAATCGTTGCGACCGCGATGCCAATGTGTTGCATGGCTGTAAAGAACAACACCCAATTGCCGACCATCAGCAGGCCACTGGCGAGCGCAAGACCGAGGACTCGTGGCGGCAGGCGCAATACGCCGAAAAGATTACCTCGCATGGCACCATAAAGTGCCAGCACCAGGCCACCGATTACACATCGGTAAAAGGTGACCGATAGCGGGTCCGCATCGCTTTCCAAAACACAGACTCCAAGAGTTCCCAACAACATCTGGGCAGACGTTACGCCGAAAAAACCGTGAATTTGTCTGCTCATGCTGTCTCGCTCCTGATCAAGTTCGCCTGCTTCAGGATTGGACGTTTACGATTAATTACACAATCAATATAATATGAACATACTCATTGGAGTTTCCAAACAATCATGGAATTTGATCACACCTTACTCCGTACCTTCGTCGCATGTGTCGATCTGATGAGTTTCACGCGGGCGGCGTCCGCAGTGCACAAATCGCCCGCCACTGTATCCACGCAGATTAATCGGCTCGAAGCCGAAGTAGGGGCACCGCTTTTCATCCGCGACACACGCAATCTGGCTCTGACCCAGACTGGTGAGGAACTGGAGGCCTATGCACGACGCATTCTGCGGCTGCATGACGAGGCCGTGGAAGCTTTTCGCAAGCCCGATATTGCCGGGTCGATCACCATCGGCGCGCCTGATGACTATATCTCCCATATCATGCCGCCCGTGTTACGCCGCTTCGGCCAGTTGTTCCCCCGCGTCGCCATTAAAATCGTTTGTTCTCAATCAACAGTGCTTGTGCCGCAAGTCGAGAGGGGAGACATCGATCTCGCCATCGTAACACGGTCGCGGGGTGTGGAAGGTAAGCTCCTGCGACAAGAGCCTATGATCTGGATTGCCTCCCGCGATCGGATTGCGTTGGAAAGGCGTCCGCTCCCTGTTGCATTGTTCGAACCTGGAAGCCAGGCACGCGCCGTTGTTCTAGCCGCGTTGGGGAAAAGCGATATCCGCTTCCAGCCGGCTTATGAGAGTTTCAGCCTGTCTGCTCTTCTCACTGTTGTTGAGGCTGGACTTGCAGTGGCTGCCGTCACGCGCATGTCGGCCCCGTCCACTGTCGTGGAACTGGCGCAGGCTGACGTGTTACCCGTGATAGAGCACCTTGACGTTGCCCTGATACGTAGCGCTGGGTCCAACAATTCGCTTTGCGATTTCATGGCGGAAGCCATTCACAGCAGTGCGGAAGGCATGACTAGATAAGGCAGTGGCAAAGCTTGACACTTACAGGACGTTAGCTGCCGCGTCGGCAATTCCGCAGAAATCCTAAACACTTGTCCGCAAAATGAGCCGAATGCCGTCGTGGCGTAGAAGCGCCAAAAGCTGCCATGGTCTCGGGCTTGTCCCACAGCTCCGCTTGCTGTTGACGACCTAACTGCCAGAATGCGCGCGGCATCGACGTTGCCGAAGTGCCGTCGCAGCGCGTCGCTGCCAATATGCGCAGCAGACAAGTTCGAGCGATGAACTCGCTGACCGCTTCCTTGCGCGCGATTTCCAGTCGTACACCCCGGTCAAACCCTCAAGATGCTGGTTCTCGTGCAGATGCTTGATTTGGCCGCGCAGCTCGTAGAGATCGCCCATGAAGTCATGATGCCGGGGACCGACAAACAGTTTTGTGCGGCTCTTGAAGCGCGGCTTACGAGGATCAGCCCCTCTATGCAGCGCACGAATTGGTGCACGCGATCAAGGATATCGGTCGCGGTTTGCGCCTCCTGATAGATAGCTAGGCAGCGGCGCAGCCCTCGTGGACGACCACGTTCTCCAGAACCATGGGCCTTGCGAGAATGGAAACCTCTCAGTATCTCGACCGCGAGGGAAACCTTTTCACCGGATAACGTCGTCGGTTTGCGAAGGACTATGCACTTCATGACATTCACATAGAATGCCGCGAACGCTTCCTCGTTTCTGGCAACTATGTTGATATGCGCAAGTCTCACGGCGGTATACATCCTCGTCTCTGACGCGACCATACCAAGTTTACGTCAAGCGAAGTAAAAAGTCCGCAATCGGCCGACGGCCGACTTGGCGCAGAACCGCCAATTGCGGTCATTCGCTTCAGGCTATGGCATTGTCCGACCTTGGACCGGAAGCCGTCGTGGCGACGAGGGGTGGAGTTCCAAAGGGGAACCCCTCGCGCCTGGTCCTGCCGCTTGATGCGGAAGGATCAGGCGAGTGTTTGCTTTGTCAGTAGCTTGTTTCTGCCGCGTGTATGCGGACCACCGTGTTACTGGGCGGCATGGGCCTTGGCGGTCATATCAACACCGAGTGCTCTCATAACGGCCAACGTCGTTTTGAGCGTTGGGTTGCCGTGCTCGCTGAACGATCGATAAAGCTGTTCGCGAGACAAGCCTGTTTTACGCGACATTTCGGTCATCCCTTTAGCACGCGCGACGACGCCGAGCGCCTTTGCAACATAGGCTGCATCGCCGGTTTCGAAGGCGTCGGCCATGAACGCGGCGATTTCTTCATCATCGACCAAGGCGGCAGCAGGATCATAGGTTGTCAGTTTTTCAGTCATCTTTTTCGCTCCATTCCTTGGCGAGTTTATGCGCGGCGGCAATATCACGGGCTTGCGATCCTTTGTCGCCACCGCATAAAAGCACGATGAGAACATTGCCCCGTCTCTGAAAGTAGACGCGATAGCCGGGGCCATAGTGTATTCGCAATTCACTGACGCCTTCCCCAACCGGCTCGACGTCTCCCGGCAAACCTTCTGCCAGCCGCATCAATCGCGCCGCAATGATAGTCCTCGCTCGTTTGTCCCTTAGACGGTTTCCCATTTGGCGAAAACCGCCGTCTGCTTTAGCTCGATCATGAGATTTATTGCAGTCTATAAACTACACTATTGCAAGGTTGGAGGAGAATCGATGGCCTTAAAAAAGCGCAGCTGGCCCCGCTTGTCCACGTCGGACTTAGCGGGCAGCGTAGGCTCTCTATTTCCCGCGGGGAATGTTCGACGGATCGAGCAACTCCGCGTATGCTGGATGGACCGATCTTCTGAAGATGTTCAATCAACTCCCACCTTTTGGGGGTAAAGTCATTTTCCTTATAACGGCTTTATATGTGTCGGCTGCCGGATTGCCGCCAGCGGCGGTCTCCGGCGGCGATTGGCTCAGTCAGGTTGCCGTTGCTTATCTGGTGCGGGATGTTTGTTGCTGCAGTTGATGTGGTTTGAGTGTCCGTGCACTCAGTACGATCCTTTCTTGGCGCTGGCTTCCGGCGGCTAAGTTATGCCGCTACCTTTTCCGGCATGGCTCAAATCACCGACTTGCGATTTATTTAAATGCTATTATATTGGCAGTAATGTCATTTATTTGTATTTGGGTGATAATATGTTAGCATTTAGGATGGCATCCCCGGTGGAAGTTATCAGAGGTTTGGCGGACAGAATGAAGCGCCGACGGATTGAGCATGGATTGACCCAGCGTGAACTGGCTTCGAGATCGAATGTGTCCTACGGATCGTTGAGGCTATTTGAAGAAACCGGGAAAATTTCGCTCGAGAGCCTTGTGAAAATTGCGTTTGCCCTTGAGGCGGAGGCGGAGTTCGAACGCTTGTTTCCAGGTCGGCCGCCGCAGAATATCGATGATGTCATTGATCGTCCTCTCAAGCAGCGTGTGCGCCGGAAATGAAGTTCAAGCCAATCCAGCAGATTAAGGTTTATCTGAATCTCGAAGGGAACGAGAGGAAACTCGGTACCCTCGCCTGGAGTGGCAAGGAACGGAGGGCTTACTTCGAGTACGCGGCGGAGTTTCTGACATCGCCCCTTTTGATTTCTCCATTCCATATGATGGCGGCCAACGGGTTGATTGCGGCGCCTCGCGATCCGTTCGACGGGCTCCATGGGCTATTCAACGACAGCCTGCCTGACGGGTGGGGTCGTCTGTTGCTGGACCGCCGTCTACAGCGAGCGGGCATTGATTACACCCGGCTCACGCCGGTTGACCGTCTCTCGGCGGTGGGCAGAACGGGAATGGGGGCACTCTCATACATTCCGGAATTGCCAGACGATCAGAAACAACAGGCCGTCACTGATCTCGATTGGTTCGCTGATCAGGTGGAGTTGGTACAGACGGAGATGGACATCGCCGACATCGATCGTTTGCAGGGCGCACAGGGCGGATCCGCGGGTGCACGTCCGAAGATTATGATCGGCTTCAACCAAGTGGAAAATACCTGTGTTCTGGACTACGGCCAGCCGTTGGGCGCGGGGTTTGAAAGGTGGATGGTCAAGGCACCTAGTTCCGATGATCCGCGGGAGATTGGCGCTGAAGAAAGAGCCTATGCGCTTATGGCGGTAGCTGCAGGACTGACGATGGCTGACACGCAGCTGTTGGAGACCCGGAAAGGAAGGCGGCTTTTCGCGACGAAACGTTTTGACAGGACACCTGCCGGCAGGCTCCACATGCACACGGCAAGCGGCCTGTTGAATGCCAGCCATCGTGAGGCGAGTGTGAACTATGAGCAACTTCACAAGCTGACCCATATGATGACCCGCGACGCTGCGGAAGTCCTCAAGATGTTTCGAAATATGGTGTTCAATGTCTATGCCAGAAATCGCGACGACCATGCTAAAAACCATGCATTTCTTATGGACGGGAATGGTAGGTGGTCTCTGGCACCCGCATACGATCTTACGTTTTCGTCCGGGCCAGGCGGTGAGCACAGCGCTGCAATAGCCGGGGAAGGTAGAACCCCCGGCATGTCTCACCTTTTGGCGGTCTCCAAAGCGGCTTCGATCCCGGATCAATATGCCAAGGAGGTTATAGAGCAGATTCGAGAGGCCGTAGATCGGTGGCCCCAGTTTGCGGAAGAAGTTCGGCTATCCAGATCCCGTACTGCTGAACTCGACAAATTCCTGAATGGTAATCGGCTGGCTGATCGGCAATTTTAGTGGCCCTTGGCGGCGCTCATCGGTTTAGGTGAACGTCAAGCCGGCCTTTACACGCCTTTTATGATGGCGCAGATGCCCTTGCGGATGACATCCTTGTCGGTGCCGACAAGGATGTCATCCGCAAGGGCATCTGCGACATCATAAAAGGCGTGTAAGCCACGGCTTGACGTTCACCTAAACCGATGAGTGCCGCCAAGGGCCACTAAAATTGCCGATCAGCCACCAATGCCCATGCCATCGTCCTCTTCGACCAAAGGACCTTTGCTGCAAAGGCTTCTCCGTGAGAAGGCAGCGGCAATCTGCAAATCAGAGGCTACGTGATGCTGCATGGTTTGCCAACTGTCTCTGGTGAGCCAGAAAAACGACTGAACATTCTTGACGAGTAATATTTTATGGACCATCGCATCTGGAAACGTCCTCCTCCACCCCCCGTCATCGCCCGCATCCCTCGCTATCTCTTCTCGGATATCAGTTCGTAGGGCAGAACGTCTCGGTCCGTCCGCCAGAAACATGATTTTTAGTAACTTCCTGAGATGGATACGGTCTATGCTCACGCCAGCTAATTGCTGGCACAAGTCCAGCACTCAGTTGCATCTACTTCGAAAGAGAATCACCCTGAGTTGAAGCTAAGAGACTATTCTTAAATTGGACAGAGCCAAAAGCAGCAATCCCAGGTAAATTTTTGAAACGCCGATCAATTCCACTTCCGCGTGTTCCGCCTTCAAAGGGGAAATGATTTCCGCATCTGCCCCTCAGGCGGCACCATCACTCCTCGACAAAGAAATCCTCATCAAGCCGCTTCACCTCCACCACGCGGGCGATACGCACCCCAACGCCATGCTCAATCATCAGGTCGGCGAGGCGATCACCATCAATGAGCACGATGCGCTGCGGCAGATGGCGGACGAAATCAGTTGCCGGGGCGGAAAAGCTGGATGTGGTGACGAAGACGCCCTTGGCGGCACCGACGCCGACGAGGCTGCCCAGAAACCCCTGCACCTCAGGGCGGCCGACGCTGACATGAGATGCGTAGCGTTTTGCCTGTACATAGATGCGGTCGAGGCCGAGGCGGTCCTCGTCGATCACACCATCGATGCCGCCGTCACCGGATTTGCCCAGCCGGCGCGCGGCATTCTCATGGCTGCCGCCATACCCCATGCCGACCAGCAGATCGACGATGGCGCGTTCGAAGAAGGCCGGGCTCTGCGCCAGAATGCGTTGTAGGAGGTCTGCTTTAAGGGCCTGGTGCAGCACGGCCTGCGCAGCATCGATCTGTTCCTCCGGCGTGGCGGTGGTTGTTGCATCGATGGTTTCACCGGCGCCGGTTGATGCGGTATCTGTGCCGCCAATGCCGGATGTACTGGACGCGTAAAACTCCACAAAGGCCGGATAGGTTTTCAACGTGTCGACATTGATGCCACCGGGATTAGTGGCCAACAACGCCCTGCCAGCCTGACTTGACACGAAACGGCCGCGCGCAGGGCTGTCGATCAGGCCAGCCTTTGTCATGTAAAATTTTGCCCAGTGGATGCGGTTGTGGAAAATGCGCTGGCGACCGCTCGGCAGCATCTCCTCCCGCTCCGTCGCGGACAAGCCAAGCTGGCCGGCGAGCTTTTCCGCCGCATCCGGCACACGGGTTTCGCCATCGGCGGCGAGCCGCAGGACGGGAAGCATCAGGGATTGGTAATCGGGAATTGCCATTGTGAGCCGGTACCCTTTTGAATTACGACGCGCCTACTGGCCATCGACAGATAATCTCTATTTTCCACCAAACCGGGATGCTCCTGGAACTGAGGCGAATATGCTCTGCGCCTTCATCCACTCACCACGGAAGAATTCGCCGCCGAGACTGGTCAGCTCTTTTTGACCTCGGTCCTTGAAGGCTTTCTCCGCGGATTCTGCAATGGCTTTATCTTCGTAAAGCTGCGAGGTCATTTCAATTTTCCAACGCCCTTTTGCTGCGGGCGGGAAGCCGCAGTTCAGCTCCTTCTCGCGCCGCTTAACGTCGTTTGACACCCCGATCTTGATCAAGTCGGATTTGTCGAATTGCGGCTTCGGCAGGCCCATCATCGCAAAACCATTGCCGACAAAACGGGCAAGGTAGAGATGTGTCGGGCCATCTTCGTAAGTTGCTGCCCTCTCGCCGAAACTGCCAGGAAACGCCTTGGAGGGTTGATACACTTCGGCCAGCGGTCTTTTCTTGACCGCCGTCTCCGGCACAGGCGGCTCCCCGAAAACACTGACCTCCGTCACTCTCACCTTCAGCGCCAGGTCAATTTCAGATGGCGTCAGCTCTGGGCTCCAGACCGCAATGGCCTGACCCGCCTCAGCACGATAGGTCACGGGCGCGATGGTTTCGAGCAGCATCGGCTCATCGACCCGCCAGGCGCGAACCACCGGCAGTGCGTGGCTCCATTTCTCCGTCCAACCATTGTCGCGCTTACGCTTCAAGCCAAGTGCTGAGGCTTTATCCCTATCGCCGATAGGCCGCGCTTCGACCTGCAAAAAACCAAGGACACGGTGGCGCTCGTTCTTGCTGGTCTCTGCAGAGGCTGCTCCATAGATCATGAATAGATCGCCATCCTTGACCAGTTCCAGCATCCGATCACGGGAAGCCTCTTCGCTCCAACCGAGATAGCCGTCCTCTTCCGGGCTGAAACCGTAGAAAGAGCGCAGGCGGATAGAACGGGGTTTGTCAGGTATTGCGGTCATTGTGCATTTCCCGCCGCTTTATTGGTTTTCGCGTGGCTTCTCTCATCCGCCATCTTGGGACCACCATACAAGTCATCTCTCACGGTATATGAACCTCTTGCTCCAGCTCTCACCCGCGACCACACGGATACCATCAGGTCGATAACCTTCAGCCCAAAACACCTCGCGCAGTTGAGTTGCAGAGCGTTTGGCACCCAGCCAGTCGTCCCGTTCCAGTAACTGTCTGATCTTAGGATGAATAGCGACCTCGACATCAGCCATCTCACGCTCTGCAGCGAGCGTTGAACCTCCTTCCGCGCTGACAAGGCTCAGAGCGGGCTCGAAATAGTAGCGCCATTCTGCGTCAGGCTCCGGTAGTTCAATCGGGTCCTCGGATTCAGGCTCAGGATCGCGCCAGTAGAACTCAAGGATGTCATTCCGGAAAAACGAGAACGAGCCTAGATGCAACGAGCAATTGTTGTTATTGACGCGTATAAGGCGCTGCGCCTGCAACTTCGCCTTAACCTTGACCTGATTACTCGGAGTAGAAGAGCGTCCCTTGCTCTCAAAGGCGAGCCAATTTCCACTGTAGTCCTGCCCAATCAAGTCCGGACGAGAGCGCCCAAGCACAAGTGGATTGAGGTCGTTTCGGAAGACATCCAGATGAAGGAGCCAGGGAGTTCTGAGTAGCTGCCCAGCAAAGACCTTACAGAGCATCATACCCAGGAAATAGCTGACCATTCCTTTTTCCGTTGGGTCCAACGCCGCGAAGGCATCAGTCCGTTGAAGCCGCCCGTACCAGCCTTCTTGAATGGCCATTCTCACAAGCGCCAATCTGAAGATGGCTTCATGGGCCGACGCCGGTCCATGCCGAAACACATGGTATGTGCTGGGCCGCCCAATCGTGATCGCGGCCCAAAGCAATTCATCCCAGGTCGTCATAAGCGTCCCGGATCGGATCGCATAGACACTTGGGAATGCTTCGCTCTGATGTTCGATCCGAAGCGTCACTCCGCAGCCTCCTGAAGCACCTCGATATCGACGGGTGCCAGCGCCTCGGCCAGCAGCGCGTCGAGCAGTTGTTTCCGCGTCTCGTCGGCGCTGGTCAGGCTGGTTTCCAACTGGTCGCAGAGCGCCATCAGTTCATCGACTTTGGCTACGATGCGGTGTTGTTCGGCGAGAGGTGGAAGGGGAATAGATAGAGACCTAATGTTATCCAGATTGAGACCCGGCTTACCTGCGCCATAGGCACATTCCAAAAGTTCGCCGCGTCCTCCTGCGTCTGCCATCAGGCACAGAAGCATCCACCGAGAAAGGTCCGTGTCACTGGGTCGAACACGGTATTGCGCCCTACGGGCATAACCGACAGGCGCGAGAAAACTATTTTGTGACGCTGGAGAACGACAAGGGCGAACCGCGTACGGTGTGGGGCGTCGATCTCAAGCGGGCCATGCGAGATGCATCGCCAAAGATCGGGGACAGGATTTCCCTGCAGCATGAAGGCGCCACGCCTGTCACGCTTCCGGATGGCACCCAGGCCGAGCGTAATGCGTGGCGTGTCGTCAAGGGTGACGCGTTGGCGTACGAGCAGCTGACAAGCCGCCTGTCGCGTTCCGGCGCGAAGGAAACCACGCTGGATTACATCAGCGACTTTGCCGAGCGGCGCGGAATCGCCAGCGACCCATGGATCGTAGGCGACCAATGGATCGGGCAAGAGTTTGGTGTCAGAAGCGAGATTGAACTTGCTTCCGCCAAAGATGAGCGCCAAGAGGTCTTGTCCCGTGCGGCCCATCTGCAACGGGAGCAGCAGGACCGGCCATCAGAGCGTCAGCAGGTTTACGAGGAACGTGCCGGCGATCTGGCCGGTCCTGCTTACCGCGAAAATCCTAGCAATGAGTTCGCCCGGACAATCGATGACGGACGGCGCGACGAGCGGACAGAAGGCAATAAAGGGTATCGACGCATCCGGTGGTCTGACCTCATGTCACAAGACAGCGCCGTCCCTGCCCCCACAGAAGCTATCGGCCAGCAATTGCCGACGGAACCCGGCAAGCCCACTCCACTGGTGCCAGCGATCACGCGTCACGACCACAGCATCGAAGAGGTAGCCAGCGAGAGGGCGATGTCCGTCATCGAGCAGAGATTCGATACGGTGGAATCTCTCGTGCGGCACGTGTTCCGTGACCCGGTCGAGGTCGCGGCGAGACTGCGCACCGCGATGACCGAGAAGGAAGGCAACGGAAAAATCATGGCAAAGGCCATGGCCGAGCAGCCTGAGCGCTTCGGAGAGCTGCGCGGCAAGTCAGGTCTGTTCGGAAACAACACGGAGCGGAAAGAGGCACTACAATACGCCAGATCTCTCTCTGCCCATATCGGCTATGTCTCCGAGGCATGGCAGCGCCGGCTTGGCGAAGAACGTCAGAGCGAACAATGGCAGCGCGAAAAGCGTGATGTAATCGAGGTGCCCGGCCTCACGCCGCGCAGCGCCGAAATCAGTGCCAACGTGGAAAAGATGCCGGTCGAGAAGCGGAGCCAGTTTATAGCGGAGCTGCGCTCGTCAGCTGAGGGCCGTGCCGCGCTCGATGAGGCAAAGCTGGTCGCTAACGCGCTCACGCGGCGGTTTGGTAGTTCTGATCCCCGCAGGTTCGCCAAGGAACTCGAGGCACGCACGGAGCTCGCAAAGCAGGCCGAGCAGATCAAGACGATCGCCCGCATAGTGCATCGTACACGCCATGCCGAGCTTAGCCATGACCACGCGTTGAGACAGCAGCTTTCCCGGTCGCAGGGACTTGGATTGAGCCGATAGTATGCGCCGACGACAATATTGGCGCCTTTTAAGCGGTCCCCCTGGAAGGTGCGCCACGCCTCCAAATTTCCTAGGCGTCGCGATGGACTTGACCCGTCGCGACCAGAGCACTCCGTTCCGAGGTGTGTGGTAAGCGCTGTTTGTCGGGCAACTTGACCACGCACGTTTTGCCGTTTCGAACGACGTCCGCTGCCACGCCGATAGCAATAATGCGTCAATTGCAGCCATCAGTAAGCTTATTCGACGATCAGAAAAATTCGTCCGATTTTAATCCTGGACCTTAACACCGTCTTTATCTCAACGTGGTTCTCTACGCCGCGAAAAAGATCGAATTTTCGTTCGCTTTGGAAAGTGATTTTCGACCGACCTGATGTGAACGAACAGTCCTTTGGGCACTGAATGGTCAAATCAGCAGACTCGATTGCCCCCCGGCGTCGCCAGGCAACATCCACTTTGACGCCTGATCCAGAACCAGAAAGGATCTCGCACTTATTATCGACCCTGCAATGCTGTGATCGGCTTATCCATGCAGACTAAACTTGAGTTCTCACAACCAGCAAGCCTAGACCGTGAACAGATCAGGCGAGAGCGGGCAATGTGGAGGCAGAACACCTGTTACACACATGTCTCCCTTTTATGTCTCTGGATTGCAGAGGATCGGGAAGCAAGCAACAGGCATGAGTAACCTTCGCCGCAGCGGTGGATGCGAGGTCACAAAATCTCGTTACAATTGAAGTTACGGAAGCTAGAAAATGGTGCCGCCCACGTAAGGCATTTCCTGAAATCTAAGCCGTTGAATAATAACGTCTTCGACAGGTAGTTAGTGAGACACGATGTCCCACTTTTATGTGCCAGTTCTCAACTCCGCCGATGAACGCATGGCAAGAAGGCCAATTGCTAATTTGCTTTATCGGCTACTCTAGGGATGTACGAGACGGTGGCGCAGGACCTCCGACCATCGCTTAAAAGCCTTAAATACCGGGCTTTCAGGGATGGCTAGGGAGGCACAATGTCCCCCTTATATGCTGTTAACCATTGCACGACCTCGGCGAGAGAATCAACTTGGAGCATCGTGGACCTCGCTCAGATGCATTGACGCTTCCCGTTGAAATAGGCTTGCGCGCTATGTTCAGGTCACCCACTTCTCCCGAATGTACTTCGCAGTTGAGTCTACTTCTGGGAACATTGCTCTAGAATTGATGTTGATGGCGTCCAGTTGGTCCAACAAGGTTTCCTTCCTCGCAGCCGGGATCGCTAGGGGAGTCCGGAACCGGGCTCCGTTTGCGCAAGCGAATAGAGCCGCCCAGCACAGCCGGGCCGCGCAGTGTTCTAGCTACTGGTTTCGGCCGATTACAGTCTTCTCTACCGTGGGTAAACGCCAACTCATATTGCAATTGGCACGATCGTCGACGACAAATGTAACTTCCGCGGTCTCCGGGCCAGCAACATCGATAGGGAGCGGCGTGAGTGAGGTTCCATGACAACGGACCGGATATTCCGGACGAATTGCTTGTTGCCCGTGACGCAGGAAATGTCCTGTTTTTCTGTGGTGCTGGCGTTTCTCTCGCCAATGCAAAGCTCGCCGATTTTCTGACACTGGCCAAGAACGTCATTGATGATCTCGGGTCGCTAAGCGGTAGTCAGGCACGGCGTCTCTATGACGCCGCAAAGCCGGCTTCCGGGGCAAAGTCGTACGTACCCGTCGACCGGATGTTCAGCTCGCTCGACCTCGAATTCGAGCCTCGCGAGGTCCGGGATGCCGTCGCGCGCGCGCTTACACCAAAACCTGATGCCGATCTGCGCGCCCATCACACACTGATCGATCTCTCCCGGGGGGCAGACGGTCGCGCACGCTTGATCACAACGAACTTCGATCGCCTTTTCGAAGCGTGCGACCCCGCCCTGAAGAGCTGGGGACCATCGAATCTGCCGGTTCCAGATCGGCCAGCGGACTTCGAAGGAATCATTCATGTCCACGGCCGGGTCGATGATGACTATAGTGGGATTTCCGAAGCCGTCGTCCTGTCCAGCGCGGATTTCGGTAAGGCATACCTCTCGGATGGTTGGGCAACCCACTACATCCGCAGCCTGATGAACCGTTTCAAGATCGTTTTCGTCGGCTATTCCGCCGATGATCCGCCGGTGCAATATCTTCTCGAAGCGCTTCGCGAGGAGCAGTCCCCGGTCGCCAATGTCTATGCTTTCCAGTTTGGCGGCGAAGCGGACGCCGAGGAGCAATGGCTGCAAAAAGGGGTCGTTCCGATCGCTTACGGCAGCGATTACAGCAATCTCTGGGACAGTTTGGAGGCCTGGGCAAGCCGGGCGCGAGACCCCGGCGCTTGGAGCCGAGAGATAGTCGCGGGAGCGTTGGGCGGTCCTGGCGAAGTCTCGCCGGTCGTACGCGGCAAGATTGCTCATCTGGCATCGACTGCAGCAGGCATGAAAACCTTGCTGACGGGCGCTGCGACACTGCCGGCAACGTGGCTCTACGTGTTCGACCCCAATGTGCGATATCTGATACCTCTGCCCCTGAAACGTTTCGATACCGATGCGGGGGAGTTCGATGCCTTCGGCAACTTCGGGCTTGATCGCGACGAAGCACCCGCGTCGGTAGATCCGGACAATCCTCATCGGGACCGGGAAGTGCCAAAATCCGCCTGGAGCGCCTTGATGGCGCATCCAAGCGACATGACGGATATGTCGGCCGGCGAGGCGGGGAACTTCTATGGCCGCTCGGTGATGACGCCCCGCCTTTGGTCGCTTGCACGGTTTCTTATCAGCAAGATGACCGAAACGCCGGCCCTCTGGTGGGCAACCGGGTTACGCGAGGTTCATCCCAATCTCGCACGTGGGCTTGAACAACACTTGCGGTATCAATTGAAAGACGACGGTCGAAAGCTTCCCCTCTACTGGCGTTATCTGCTCGCACGCTGGGCAGAGCCTGAGCGCGACACCGATCAGAAAATCTTTTACATACAAGATCGCGTCAAACAGGAGGGATGGTCTGCAAGCCTTATCAGGGAAGCGGTCGCTGCGTCGCGACCGGTGATCTCCATCAACCGCACCTATGGTATGGCACCTCCGATGGCCGCCGACGCAGATCCCGGCGAGTTTCTATCTCTCGACGTGGACTATCCGAACCCTCACGAGGATATCGACTTCCGAGACGCGGATCTCCCATTCGTGGTTTCGCTCTGGCGCGACCTCCTCGTTGAAGCCGAGCAGATGGAAACGGAGATCGGAGCTTATATCAGCCTCGATACGACCCGACCCGACGATGGCCAGCAGCTTGGGGACGTTGCCCACGGGCTCATGATACCGTTGATCCGCTTCACCAATCTAATGCAACGGTTAGAGGCCTCGGACCAGAATGCTGCCGCCAGGGAGGTGAAAGCATGGGAAACCTATGATGGACTTGTGTTCGAGCGGCTTCGCATCTGGGCGGTCGGACGCGCTGGATTGACGTCGATTGAGGATGCCGAGCGCGTTTTCACGACGATGAGCGACAGAACATTCTGGGGTTTCGAACACGAGCGCGACCTGTTGTTCGCTATCAGGGATCGATGGCCAACCATATCTGCCGTCGCTCGTTCCTCGATCGAGACCCGGATCCTGCAAGCTCCCATCCCCCAATTTGCCGAATATGAAGAGCATGAAGCCCGTGAGTACACGGCTCATACCCGCCTCAATGTTTTGCAGTGGATGTCAAACAACGGGGTCGACTTCGGCTTCGACATTGACGCAGAAAAAATTCGCCTTCGGGCTCTCGTGCCAGACTGGCGTGAGGAAGCAGCCGAATATACTGCCCAACCAAGGATGGGCCAGGTGCGCTCCGTCAGGACGGATAACGACCCGACCAGCATCCTCGATGTACCTCCCAGCAGGCTCTTGCCGATCGAGACACAGGAACGGCCGGGGAGAGACTACACGGAACGTGACCCCTTCGCTGGCTATTCTGCCAAAAAGCCGGCCAGCGCAATCCTTGCGCTGCACAGCGCGATGCGTCGAAACGTGGATCTGACTTGGCGCCACTGGCATACTTTTCTAAGGGCGACGAGTGAAATGCCCACGTCGCAACGACAGGATGCAATCGTCGTCGCGCTCATCCGAACGCTGTCGCCCGACGATATCTCTCGCTGCTGGTACCCGTTGATTGAGTGGCTGTCGAAGCGCGGCAGCCGCTTCGAGGCACGCGGGAAAAACGAATTTGATGTGATCTGGGATAAGATCATCGAGGCTGCCACGCTTCACCCCTCCGCGTACAAACAGAAGCCGCGGCGAGACTGGTCGTTCGAAGCCCTGAATTCTGTTGCTGGCAGGCTGGTAAGTTCGCTCATGCAGATACCTCTGCCGGAAGGGCAAAACGAGGTTCCCGCAATCTGGACCGCCCGCCTGACCAAGGTACTCCATTTGTCTGACGACCACGCGCGGCACGCACTCTATCACGTGGCGCGCAGGACGAGCTGGTTCTACTTTCACCAGAAGGCCTGGATGGATGAGCACGTGTTGCCGAGCGCTTCCGATGATGGGCCGGACGGCGATGTTTTCTGGGCGGGGTTTTCAGGGATGCGCCATATCCCCGATCCGGAGCTTCTTGGACGGTTGAAGCCAGCTATGCTTGCAAGGGTCGGGTCGATCGGCAGGGCGGAACAGAACCTTGTGGGATATCTGCTGAGCGGTTGGGGAAGCAAAGAGCATGCTCAGATCGTCTCGGACGCTGAACTTCGCGACATGTTGATCCTCGGCGATGATGCGCTGCGGCTGGCAGTGCTGAACTTCCTCGGTGACTGGGCAACGCAAGCGCCCGACTGGCGTGATATGGTCCTGCCATTCATCAGCAAGATCTGGCCTAAACAGCGCACTGTACAGACGCCGGCAATGTCCGCCGCCCTATTTCGGTTCGCGTCTCGCTTCCCCGATCAACTTGCGGCGATCCTGACTTTGGTGAACCGTCGACTAGTCACGATCACAGGCGAGCGCAACCTGCGCCTCGCATGCGAAGTGGCAGAGCTGGATGAAGAAGCCACGCTTGCTTTGATTGCCGCGCTGGAGAAGCTGCTACCTGACGATCGGGCTGCGTGGCCATACCACTGCAAGACGATTGTCGATGCCCTGGCTGCCACGGGCCGTGGCCGTGGTCAAAGTCTTGACAGACTCATTCGCCGGGCGGCAGAGCAGGAGCATTGAGGGGCGGTAAAGCTTGTGTCGGGCCGCAACCGCTTCGCGAGCCCCGCATCCCTCGTATGAAGATGGTCGTTCCATTGAGACTGGATTGCCAGAAGCTCAGGCTTCTAAACAAGAACGCCGCAGACATTGCGCTACGCGTCGCCCAAACAAACCATATTAACGATGTAGTCGGCACCATTGCTTTGGTACGCCTCCAATCGAACGCTCGGTGCTCTCTCCGGAAGCACCAGGTTCTCGCAGATGTATACCGGAGACGGATACTTGGGCGCCGGAGAGCAGTTTGCCCGCAATGGCTGCAGGCATTCGCGGCGATCTCACCAAAATTGAACGCGCCTTCAAGTTCTCCGGCCATTCCCTTCGCGCGGGCCTGGCCTCGTCCGCTGAAGTCGACGAACGTTACGTGCAGAAGCAACTCGGTCATGCTTCAGCGGAGATGACCCGCAGATATCAGCGGCGGGGCGATCGCTTCCGTGTGAATCTGACCAGGCATCAGGGCTTTAGTACCGCTGGCTGGACTATGGCGCTACGAGAGTGCCCACATTGGCGGCGGCTGCTGAACCAGGTCCACATTCGGGAATTGTAGCGCTGCTTGCCTCGCCTGATTGGACAGCAATGAGCTCGGCACGCCCTGCACGCGAAACGAAAATTGGACTGCCCGACATGCTCTTCTCGGTTTGGCAGTTGTGGAAAACACCCCGGCCAGAAATACCATAGACGCGGCAACCCGCCTCGAGAGAGATGCTTGCTGCGCTGAAAGCACTGTAGCTTTCTGGATCCTTCGCCTTTGCCAGCGCGCTTAGAAATGGATTTGCACCGACGATATATAGCGGCGACCAAAGCTCGGGCGTCTTACCAATTTCGAACGGCGCCACCAAAAGGGTCCGGCCCTCAGCCAGCGGTATGAATGCGCTGTCGTCACTTGCGGCGTAATCGTAGCCGATGACATCCTCATCGATTTCGACTGGATACTCGGTACCATCAAATGCGGTGAAGACCATTTTCGCATTGTTGGCGGCATATTGGAGCCGGCCGTCGCCAGCCCCCCGTGTCACGTCTCCGACACAATGCGCCGCCGTCACGAGTCCGACAGACTGATCTGCTCTTTTTCCGATCGCTGCTGTACAATACACAGGCTCACCTGGCCTGCTGAGTCGACCGATGGAAGAACGGGCAATCGCCGTGAAGTCTGAGCCGAGCAGTGCACCCAGCGAGCTCGACGTCGCGTATTCCATCAGCGGATTGAGACATTGCTCTTTGTAATCATCGAAAAGCTTGAAGGCGCTTTTCTCCTGGTCCCGGCTGCGGGTGCCGGCGATGACTGCGAGATATTTCGCCGCCCCCATTACGTCGCGCTGATCTAGGACGAGTTCCGCCGCATTACTGCATTGTCTTGTCTCGTTACGCCTAACCGCAAGTTCATGCCACACATCGGCCGGCCGCGAGCTTGATGCACTACAGACCCTCCCCTCCCGGTGATCGTGGCGAGCACTCGCCTCGAGCACCTGCCGCTTGAGCCGAAATACGGGAGTGCCGTGGTTTGCGGCCGCTCGGGACGTGCGCTCGCTCAGGAGCCCGTCATATGTCGGCACAGGCGAAACAATGATCGGGTTCGCGGCGATCAACTCTAAGCTTCCCGCCCTCAGGCTTTCCGAAAGCGCATTTTCGACTGCCGATAAGCTCTCACTGCCGGCTACACGCTCCCACGCGAGGCTGTTACAGCGTGAGCATGCACAAGGGTCGAGAACACATAACGGCGCAACGCGCCAATTATGGTCGCTAGCTCTTAAAAACGCAATGTCACATGCTTTAGGGTCAATATCGCACAGATCGACAACCCGCTGCGGTTCGTTCACCGAGCGGCCCTGAGCTTGAACCACACCCGAAAGCCCAAACAGGAGTAGAATTGCCAGAAGTTTTGCAAGGAGCGCATCGAACATGGGCCACCTATTTTGGAAGATTTGTTCTCTTCTTCGGATACAGTTTCGCGATGGTGGTCTTGTCGAGATCGGAAAGCTGGGTGTTCCACCCCACCGCGTCGACGGGGTCCGTGACCAGTCGACGATCGATCGCATAATGCATGATTGAAGTCGGATCATAATTCGATCCGTTAACCTGACTTAGCTGGTATTTACGGAAGACCTGTGCCCTGACGTCGTCTTCGGTCCAACCCTGCTTGGCGTAGTGCGCGAACACTGCCTTCTCGTTCCAGCTGATACGCCCGCCCGGATGGCTATGTTCATGCACCAAGGAAAGCGCATGACCGAATTCATGCAGAGTGACCCTGCGGAATTCTTCTTCCGACGTCGATGCGGTGAACCAGCCGTAGTTCATCGAGGGCCGGCCCCGTTGAGCATAATAACGGCTGTCCGTGCCCAGGTAGCTCCATGAGCCTCCCTTTTCGAAGGAAACGAGTATGTCGGCATCCGAATTGCCGAAGCGGAAGCGTATTCCCATATGCGGTTCCCACCCGCGAGCGTAACCGATGACTTTGTCAATAAAGGCCGGCTCGTCGAGGAAGCTGACATTGAGAAGTCGACGCTTCGGATTCCACTTCTTGTTGTAAAGAGAGATCGCCTCCGATCTGGGCAGATTTTCCCGAATAGGATCGTTTTCTGGATTCTCGTCGATTGCAATCTTCAGTGACTCCTCGAAGTTGGGCATCACCAACTCTGTGCAGAGAAGTGTTTCGTCTTCCTGCGCCTGCGCACCACCGTCCGGTCCGCAACACAAGCAAACTGGCACGAACCCGGTAAACTTTAGAAAGCTACGTCTTCCGATCATCTAACGCCCTCCCCTCTCAGTGTTGAACCACCTTCCACCGCGCCCGGTTGTCTTACCGTCCCTGACAGTCACTGCCTCTATCGTCACGTTGATATGCTGAATATCGCTTCGCGAGATATCGACGGATGCGCCGACCTTCACGGGAACGATTTCGAAGGAAATTCCCGCATTCGCCGACCTCCTAACGATGAAATGGCTGTCGTAAACATACTTCTTCATCGAAGCATAAGGAGGCCCAGCCACAGCGCGGTTGATGTTGACGATGTTTTGGGAGAGCCAGGATGAGAAGCCCGCGTCTTGGAAGTGTCCGCGGACAGATTGGCAGGCTGACCCATCACCCCGTGATATGGCGATGTCGAATTCCGTCGTCGTGTTGTTCGTCAGCGTCGCCTCGCGGGCGGCTGAGAAACTCGGCGAAAAGGTTCCAGCTCCGCCCGAGATTGGAATTCCGGCAGAGGTCGAGCCTGTAATTGTGGAGCCATTCACGATGTTGACGTCGAGCTTCACCACGGCAATTGCCGAGCGGATCCCGCCCCGATCGAAAGTATCGAGTGCCACAGCATTCGACAATCCGCATTTCAGAGTGTCTATCACCGCTTGCGTTGGAACGACCGGCGTATTGCCTGTGTCCTCGCGAAACTGAGGCCCGCCACATCCGCCGGCAACCGCAAGCGAGACAAAGACGGCTGTTCTGTAAAATCTCCTAAGTATATCCGCCATAATAGCCCCCCAGCTCGACGGTTCACAACTGAAGAATGATACAGTCTAGGGTTTACGTCAACCGTACACTCCACCAGAACGGGTCCGACTTTCGCCGCATGTTGTGAACTGCCCCAAAAGCTCAGTTTTTTTGCTTCCCGCTGCCCCTGATCCGAAGGCTCATCTCCCAAAAAGTCGTTTGCGAAACCACCGTTTGTCTATTCTCTCATAGACTGGGATTTCGTCTTAATCGATAGTAAGGGTTAGATCGCCGTCTTGATCAATTTTCCATGTTGTGACCCGTCCTGCAGCAATGATTCTCTTGACTTCCGATAGACAGGCTTGGGGGGCGGTAAATGCTCTCACAGCCATGTCACGCCGCGTCTTCGTCGCCGGATACAACCGGATTGTGCGGCGGCATTTTCTTTGTGAACTTTAGGTGAGGCGGCCGCAGGGCGGCTCCGTGCCGAAGGCATAGAGCGCGGTCACTGAAGGCGATGGCCAGCATCATTTTCTGCTTGTCGGAGTTCAAATCAAAATATACGAATTCAACACAGGGTTGATTCGGAGAAATTCGTGGGGCAAGCAAGACAAAAGACGAAACTGCTAGAAGATTGGAAAACTAGCCTTTCCGACAAAGAGAAGATTGTTTTTGATTTAGCGTACCGATTACATAACAAGGTCATCGTCCCGCGCAACGCATTCGGAATGTGCTATCACTCGGTATTTTTCATGTACCTCTGTCTGAAGGAGACTCATGGAATTACAACGACTCCGGTCGTCGCCTACGTGAATGACGGGACCGACGAGATTTTCATCTCCCATGCTTGGCTCGAATTCAAGGATAAGCGGATAGACGTCAGTCTCGCCGTCACGGATGTGAGAGTGTGTCCGCCTGGACAACTCATCATTCTGAATCGCGTCATGAAGTCCGGACACGAATATGGATACTACCCCGAAATCCCGGAGGAGGGTCTGCGTGCGCACGAAATTCTTCGCCTGGGCGGAAGCCGAGAGCTTCTCGAACACAAGGAAAAAGAGCATGCGGAAATGTCAGCTCGTATTAACGATGACGAAGCCATCCGCGCATATCTCGACGCAGAGCCAAACGGCTTCGACTACAACAAAATTAGATCTATGATTTGAACTCAGCGCATCGCGGTTGGAGGAGCGCCCGTTGAACCAGAGTACAGTTCAGTCTGGCATGACTCACAGACGACGTCGTCATTTCCCTCCATTGCTTTCAGCGATATAGGAGTAGAAGCCATGCCCATCTTCATCAGTCACAGCCACCAGGACAAAGATTTCGTCGACAAGCTTGCAAAAATGCTTGTGCTGGCGAAGCATCATGTCTGGGTTGATCGCTGGGAGCTGAAACTGGGAGACTCTCTCACTTCGAGGATCCAAGAGTCGCTTACGACGTCGAGCGCCATCCTTGTCATTCTTTCTAAAAGCTCCGTTGCATCAGAGTGGTGCAAACGAGAATTGAATGCCGGGTTGATCAGAGAGCTGGCAGAAAAGAATACGATTGTTATGCCCGTCGCAATAGACGACTGCGAAATCCCGCTTTTTCTCAGAGATAAGCTGTACGCGAATTTCAACAAAGATCCGGATGAGGCATTCCATCTGATCGACAGTTCGTTGGCGCGAATTTCCAATCCGGCGATGTCGAGGTTTTTGCAGCCGGATTTCAAAACGGATTATGCTTTTGACTGGCGTGGCCGGCCAGCGAACGAGCTGCATGATGGATGGCTGCTACGCTGGACCTTCATTGATCATGCAGAGACGATGCAATTTTCAATTCTCAGCGAGTGCCGGATCTACGCTGAGGCTGAAGCAGAGGAAGCCTTTTACAAGGCTGTAAGGCAAGAGCGACAATATGAATTTGGTCGTGAGATTCTGGAAGCCATAGCAGCAAACCTCGATGAAAGACCGCTCGTTGAAAATATAGAGGATAGTCTCCCGAAATTCGTGGCCTTTGAAGCTCGAGCAAAGAGTCATCGCTTTGTGGTCCAATATAACTATCGCAGGCTCGGCATCGACGAAGGCATGGATACGATCGTTCACCTCGACAATCACATCAAGATGGCGCTGGAGCACATGAATTCGGTTTTGCAGACGGCGAGCTGAACGCTCTTGACACGATACACATCAGCATTGTCCTGCACCTCGCGCACGCCCTTGAACGAGGCATAGCGAAGCTTTGCGTCATGGGTCCAGCCCCGAAGGCGGATCGTGACGGGACCGATGACAATCTCGGGGCGCGTGGCAGCCTTCACCGTCCGCGGCTCCGGCGCTGGCGTCTCGATGACCATGGCCGCGAACTCTACCGCATCCTCCGGTGCTGGGAGAATCAGCTTGCCCTGCCGTGCCACCGTCCGCCAGGTGGAAAGGCTGTTGGCTCGCAATCCATAGCGCTGCGCAACTTCATTGACTGTCGTGCCGGGCCTCAAGCTCTCCGACACGATCTTTGCCTTGATCTCACCAGGCCAATGTCGGTGACCCTCACGTCCAGGCTTCCTGGTTGTGAGAAACTCCAACGTAGACTCCATGGAGAACCTCCCTGTCGCTCATTCATGGAATGTCGATCACAGATCAGGCAACAGCGGGCAATGTGGGGTCAGAACATCGGTTACTAAGTAGAAGGTCGAAGGCCATCAGGATCGCGTCGGACGACACAGCTTTTCCAGATCGACCGCCGAGTGACTTCTTCAGGAGGCTGAAGTCGGAGCGGCATCCGGCGTCCATAACGACGGCTTCGCCATCAATGATGGCGGTTGCGACGGGCAGCTTGAGCGCTGCGGCCGCGATTGTCGGAAAGCGATGCGTCCAGTCGTGACGGCCGCGAGTAAGCATGCGAACCTTGCCGGACTTGATGTTAACGGCGATACGATAGCCATCCCATTTCACTTCGAAGAGCCAATCATCGCCCTTGAGTGGAGTGGATTTGCGAAGCGCCAGGCAGGGTTCGATTCGGTCTGGCATGGGATCGAGGAGCAGGTTGGTCTGCGCTGGATCGGGCCGGCGCCGTGGGCGTGGGCGGAGCGGTTCGTCTTGCCTCAGAAGAGGCTTGGAACTCTCGTGCTTCTTCATGCGAAGCAGTGAAGCTTAGCGAGGTTACGAAGATGTTTCGAAGGGACTGCTACAGGAAGGCAGCCACCACAGTTCTCTCGCGCTCAGGACGCGCATCGTCTCGCCGGCTAGTTCTTTCACCAGGATTAGGATCTCACGCGCAAACGTAAGCGACGGGCTCTTTCGAGGAACGCCCTTTCCCCACCTTCAAGGATATCGCAAACTGATTGCCGTATCGATGCTTCATGGAGCCCACCGCAGGTGTACGTGATCGGGGGGAGCCCACCAGCGACGTGGGGACTAACCTTCGCGATGATAACTTGGTCTGCATCGGCATTAACAACGAGGTTGGCGTTGTGCGTCACGATGATAACTTGTCTTTTGCTCTTAGCAGCTTGAAAAAGCCCAACGAGCTCGTTGAATATCGACTGTGGATCGAGATTTTCTTCCGGTTGATCGATGATGAGGGGACGGTCGTCCGCGTCGTCTAGAGCGAGGTACAGAAGCAGTAGGATGATCCCGCGCGTTCCTGGAGACAATTTCGTGATATCGGTCCCATCATAGTCGATGCTGTAACGAAGACTGATATGCTCAGTGCTGTATAGCCACTGAGCAAAGTTTCGGGACCATGTACGATACCCCTGGTCACCTTTTGGAACTTTCGAGGCCGCTAGGAGCTCGTCCTGATATTTATCCTTGAACGAAGTCATTGCGGCGTGGATGTCTTCTATTGTGCCTCTCTCCCACGCTGCTGAAAAGTGAGGTATTGCCACCTTCTGTAGCGAACCCTGGCCAGCAAATGGAGGTTTTCTTCCATCAATCAGTTCCTCTCCACGCTTTGCCCATAGACCAATGTCAGCGATGCGGTTGACTGAGAAGGACAGCTTATGGACCGTTCCCCCTACAGTGGAGAGTTTATCCATCAGCGGCGCGTATAGGCTTTTGAGCACTTTCTCTTCGCCCAAAATCGCTTGAAACACCCGCAGATAGCCGTTCTCGCGCTCGGCAACGAGTTGTATCGCGCGGGCTTTCGCACCTTCACAATCAGAAAGCTTTTCCGTGAGGGACTGAAATGCTTGTGTCTCTTCCGTTGTCTTGCTCGAAAGCGCGTTGAGGCGATCGGCGGTTTCTTTATCTGCGGCAATGAGCTTTTCCAGCCGCTTTATCTCAGCTTCGAGACTAGCGAGTGTCGTTCGCTCTAGGTCGGCGTCGTCAGGGATGTATGCCGACCCTTCCATTAGCTCTGAAGGGATACTGCCCTTCATATCATTTATAATGACGTCGGCGGCCCGCTGCTGTCTAACGAGAAACTCATCCACATCGGACGAGTAGCTCAAAAGGAATTTCTCCCACTCCGTTTTGTCCAGCTGAGCCGGACCGTGGCGCTCTTTAAGACTTCTCAGCGCTTCAGGGGCTTGGTTGGTTCGTTGGTCCTCTACTTCATCAAAAATTGAAACGAGAAAAGCTTTGCGATTTGCAAAAGCTCTAATCTTCGAGCGCACATTTTCCGCAGCCGAAATTAAAGCAGCAAGACGCACCGCCTCCTTGTTCGAACCTTTCGGAATCAACCGAGCTCGGTCGGCGGTATAGCGCGCGATCAGCTTGGATTTCTCCATTACCTGGGTCTTTAAGCTCCCCACAAGCTTGTCTTTTTCCCTCTCGATTCCGATGCGTTCCGAAATGGTCGCTAGTGCGACCTCTTCTCGGGCACGGGAGTCCCGATATCGTGATGCCTTGCGATCAAGGAGATCGCTGAACGTAACAGCGCCATCGCGATCCCTACTTGGATGGGCATTGAAAATGACTCGTTCTATTTCATGGAGCAGCGCGTCTGTCATTCCGGTCGAAGAACAGAGATCATCGACGAATTGCTGCGAAAGATATCTGACGCGTGCGTCGCCGTCCCAAATTTCTGAAGACGGTTGATCAAGAAACCGGACTTCTGGCTGACCTCCGGTCTCCCAATTTACCTCCACGTAAGCCCCGTGGAGATAGCCATCCTCGTTGGCGCGACTGATGAACGATTTGCTATTAGTGGTCTTTGGGAATGCATCACATCCAACCGCGATGATGTCCGCCAAGGCGGTTTTACCTGATCCACGTGCGCCGATAATTGCAACAAGGCCTGGATTCAGATCGATCTCCGGCGTTAGTGCCCAATCTGCGCCTTTAATCTCCACTTTCGAAATTACTTGGGAGGGGCTTGCGCCAATGGTTGGTGAGTGTCCGACATATGCTCGTCGCGGCTCGATACAAGCCTGCTTCAGTGCATCGAAAGACGCATCTCCCTTGATCCAACAGAAACGGTTTTGGTCAGGCTTGCCCATCCGAGAAATATCATGAGCGTCGGATCCCCATAATGTTGGTTTAAGGGCTCCATAGTGTTTGCTGATGAAGTCCGCGTCGCAGCCGTCCTTCAGCCCTAGCCAGAAGTCACGATCTTTCGGGCTGCCGGAAAAAATTATGTCAGCAAACCTTTCGATACCCCTTCGTAGCGTCGCATCGGATCCGTCCCGGAGGCCGCTTGCTCCGTCGGCACCTCCCGCGACAGCAACTAGAATATTTTCTTTCGCCCAAGTATGGTTCAAGGCGTTGCGGAGGTCTTCCAGCGACACCTTATATTGCTCGGCGCCATATTGAAGTGCAGCACGGTCGTCTATGAGCAGCGGGTTTAAGTGCCTACCCAGCCGAATTAGTTGGGGCACCGTACATCCATAGCCTTGCTCATCAACGGTGAATGTCAGTCTTCCAAGAATATCGTTCACTTTCTCAACGTGATCCGCGTCCGATGGATCGATGAGAAGATGCACGTTGACGAAATTGTTTCGCGTTGTGCCGATCGCAAGGCGCATCTCGATATTCGGAAAAATGAGATTGCAATTGGGAAGTCGTCCAGCGTCTTTCGCTGCGCGCACCTTCTCGTAGGTTGCCATACTATAGTAATCGGTCACACCAATTGCTGTCAGAGAAGGCGCGATGCTCTCCAGCTCATCCAGATATCTCGGCCATGGTGCTGCGCCAAACTGATCGTTCAACAAGGTACCCGGCGCATGGATGTGTGGCTCCCACCGTAACCATTCTGCGCCTCGACTAGACATGCTCGATCATCCTCCACGACATCGATCCAATGCGGATAAAACCAACTTCAGATTAATTTCTCAAGATAAAGTTGTAGTCGCGGGTCTTTTAACTTACTTGATTTTAGTCGCCGCTTATGTTCCTTATTTGTTCCTTTCGCTACTCTCGTGAAAGGGACATTTTCCGATGATACTGAGCCTTCGATTCGAGGTAGAAAACTCCATTCTCATGATGCTTCACGGGCTGTGCGCCGGTTTTCTGTCACCGGCTGATGATTATGTTGGGGAATCGCTCGACCTGACACGGCTTCTGATCCGCAACCCGCCCGCGACGTTCCTATGGAAGGTCGACGGTAATTCGATGCGGGACGGCGGCATCTTCTACGGCGATTTTACCGTGGTCGATCGCAGTGTCACGCCGGCAGATGGCAACGTTGTCGTTGCAACCGTGCATGGCAAGCGATCGCTGAAGCGGCTGCACCTGAAGGCTGGGCGGCCGCGGCTGTTGCCCAATGACTGGCAACGCCGACGGCCGTCATGGCCGCAGAGCGTCGATACTGTTGAAAAACTATTGGTGGTGAGCATCTCATCTACCCCCTAGAAATTCAGCGGCCGTGACACGAACCGGCGGCCGAGATATCGTGATGCCTTTCTAGGAGGCTGATGTGTGTAACTCGGTTGTGGATGGCGAAACAATTTACGAGACGCCGCGCACGTTGGCGACGCTCGTCGGAATAGATGGCCTCGTATGGCGAGAAAAAAATCCTTTGTAAATCGGTCTGTTGGCAAAGATTGGCACGACCTCCACTTATGCATTTGCGGCGTCGATATTTCGGCCTCTCTGGCGCGAGTAGGACTTCAGTGTGAACGGATGACAGCGGACCCGATGGAGCTGAAGATTGTTCGGTGAGGCCGGATGTAGCCGGATTGCCAAGGAATTCGCATTGCTTATGCAGGAAAGCCCTGATTCAATCGTCGTATTGATTTGTCCGCGACCGTAACCGCCTGATTCATGGGCTTACACGATAGGATTTTCGCAATCGCTTTCTAATGCACCCGAATCCTTTACTTTCGTCTGTGTTATTGGGCCTTTATGCGGTCCCTCCAAGATCAATGTCGCTGCAGTTTTAGCGGAAAGTCGCCAAGAGATGGAGTTACGTTTGCTGAGTTCGATTGATGGGCACAAGGTACGCATCCGCATCGAAGTTGGCGCTAGCGATAGCGGCGGACGTATCGAGGCCGGGGGACTGGCATAGCGCGTCGCAACAGCGTCAGAGGCCGCAGTTCGCCGCCATTGAGGCAATAGTCTACAAAGCTGGCGCGCGTTACTCCCGCGATGACCACATCGTTCGTCACTGGGTGCAGCAAGAATTGCCACAGGACGGGTTCAGGCAGAGAACAGCCCGCCACTCGAAACTGTTCATCTCCGAAATCGATGAATACAAAGGTTCGCAGTGGAGCCCAACGGCGGAATATTCCGGTCTTCCGGCCCGGGTCCAGATAGAGCGGATCATCTCTTAGAATGGTGGCGAATTCGACCGCCGACCGGAAGGCTTCGAGATCGAGTTTGTATCGGAGGCCGTCCACGACCCAAACCATTTGCTTGTAGAAAATCTCGCGAGAAAGGCGTTCCTCAGGAGAAATTGGGGAGTGTTGAAGCTCTATGACCAGGCCTCTATCGGTCTTCACGTCGGCAATATGACGCTCGCCGTCTTCGGCAACATGGATGACTTCTTGCCAGACATCGGGAAAGAAGCATTTCCACTTCCGATGCCATTCAGTTTCTGGTTCCCACCAGTGATCGCACTCCAGCTTTTGTCTATGCGACCAATGCCATATCCGGAATTGGCCGCATTTGGCGATAACATCCATTCCACAGTTCGGGCAACTGCCGCGGAGTTTTGGCTGCGCCTCTTGGCGTTCCCCATCTACTAATGCGTACCTCAATTTCACGACATTCCCTCCGCTCGTTAGGTTGTCGCCGGGAGGTTCACGACGGTCTTTCACGATGTAAAGACCGCCGAGCTCATAAAAGTAGCCCGCTGTCAGTAAATGCATATGTGTTTGCCCCAATATCTCCGGCAAAACGTTGCTGTTCGGCAACAGATTTTGGGGCGAATTGGGAAGGTCGTTGGCGCAGGAGACGATCTCTGCGAATCAGTCGATTAAGTTCGATTGTAGTTTTCCAATAGGCGCGGTGGGCCGTTCTGAAGGCTACCGCTGCAACATTGACGGCAACAAAGCTCCAGTAGCTGACATTGAGCCCTTGCCTTGCCGAGCGACTAACGCGTACTGATTGCACTGCGAACGCTAGCTAGCCGCTCTAACCGTGCAGCAGAAAGGCTTTTGGCTGGCATCGCGATCAGAATAATGAGGGGCAGTCATGACAGGTTACGCGTTCTGGAATAACAAAGGTGGCGTGGGAAAGAGCTTCTTGGCTTTTATCGCATCAACGGAGTATGCTCACCTCCATCCGGATACCGACGTTTACGTCATCGATTTGTGCCCTCAAGGAAATCTGTCTGAAACTCTTCTCGGCGGATTTGATCCTGATGCAAAAGCGTTGTTGGAACTCACGAATTCCAAGCCTCGATGCACAGTCGCTGGCTATTTGGAAGACCGCTTAAATTCTCCATTTAGGATGATCGATGACGTCGAAACCTATTTAGCGCACCCAAAAAAATTCAATCCAAAAATCCCAGAAAATCTCTGGCTCGTATGTGGCGATAATCTTCTGGAAATTCTTTCCGAAGCTATCCGTCAGACTTCTCAATTAGCCGTGCCGTTTGATGCTTGGGCGAAGGTAATAGGATGGGTTAACGATCTTCGTCAGGCCCTGAAACGACGAAGCGGGCAACGAGACTCAATATTTATAATTGATTGTAACCCAAGCTTTGCAGTCTACACTCAGCTTGGGCTAGTGGCTGCGGATAATGTCATTATCCCGTTTACGGCTGACGACAGTTCAAGGCGTGGCATCGAAAATGTTATTGCTCTGCTATACGGCGTAGGAGACAAGCACACAGAGACATATGCGAAGATCAGCTTTGCACGCAAGGCGAGTGAAGAGGGCATCAATCAACCGAGGCTTCACACGTTTGTCTCAAATCGCGTTACACTTTACGATGGTCAACCAAGTAAAGCTTTTCGGGTGGTAAGCGAGCGCATCAAGAAAACTGTTGACAATATTCACGCGAAGCACAGAAGTTTCTATGCAATTCCAAAAGAAAAACCAAGTACATCATTCGTTCAAATTCCAGATTATCACGGCGCATCAGTATACTGCGCCGCAACTGGTACTCCAATATTCAAACTAAAACCAGGCCCAAAGGAGTTTGACGGTGAACGCGTCCAGCTCAACGAAGGCCCTCTTGATAATTATAAGGCCGCGCTCCGCGAATTTGTTGCGAGGCTTTGAATGTCGAGCGTCTCCTACACTCGATTTCATTCGTCCGTGGAGGCGGCTCGCGAATTACGCGCTGTTGGAAAAGACGCACGTCTTCGCCCCGTTTCGTATGAGCAAAAGACGCGTTTTTTTCATGCCGCACTGGCGAAATACGTAGCGGGCTGGGACTCATACCTCAATCAAGTAATTCTTGAATTTGTGCAGAAAATAGCGAACCCTGCCTTTACGGATTATGTTAGCCTCCATTCTATAGTTGCACCGATTGTTGACCAAAAATTAAAGAAATTTAACACGCCAAATTGGGAAAATTCGCGAGAACTCCTAATAAGCTGTACCGGTTACGATCCAATTTCAGACTGGACTTGGCGGAAAGCTCAACTCAATAGGCAGCAGTCACAGGACTTTTTAAACGGCATACTTAAAGTCAGACACAGTTTCGCTCACGGATTTGCAATACCAACCTTTCCTTGGACCCAGACTCCAAGTGGTCGGGTCCAATTGAGCGACCAAGCTTTACTTCGGATAGAGCGTTTCCTCATTCATCTGGTGTCAGCGACTGACACCGGCTTGGTTGCCCACGGCGTGCTTAGTTTCCCGCAGCGGGCATTTTGGTAGCTGAAGCATCCCCGATTGAAAGTGTACAACTTTCTGCATTTCACAAAGAAATGTCCGCTTAGGGCCATTTTTGTGGTACAGGGGAGATGAGGCTATCGTGCCTTCTAAGGAACTTTTCTTGTTGTATCAGCCTTTGCGCTGGCTGCGTGCCAGCAGGTTTCACTAGTGAAATCGCCGCCGATTGATGTTGAAAAGATGGTTTCCGAAAGCGCCAGGCGGCGCTGCCGTGACCAGAAAGGCACCGCGCTCTATGCGATGTGTTTTGACCGCGAGGTCGCCAAGGGCAGACGCGATGTGAAAGTGATTGAGGCCGCATTCAGGCCCCAAAAACGGTAATTCGCCCTAACACTTTTCCTGGTCTCAGCTAAAAAAGCTGCGCATATGTGCCGCTGGACATTGTGCAACGCACAATTTTCGGAGGAATAGGTATGAAATTCGGATTTTTAGATACATATCATCCGAAAAAATTCGTTTAAAACTCTCCCAACTCAAGGAGAGACACCATGACGGACACGACATCAGAATTTGATGGGTCAACGATTGGCCTGGAGGCCGCAGAAGAACCCGCATGGACCGCCGCAACCTGGTTTGCGGTTCTTTCGATGGCGGCCACCAGCTTTGCGCTGGTATCGGCCGAGTTTTTGCCCGCAGGTTTGTTGACGCCCATGGCGCGAGATCTCGGCATTACGGAGGGTACGGCGGGACAGGTTGTCACGGCGACGGCCTCCGTGGGTGCTGTGACCGCGTTGCTGAGCAATGTTCTCATCGGCAAACTGAACCGCAAGACCGTGCTTGTCGGTCTCAGTGCGCTGGCGATCGGCTCCAACATTCTCGCATCAGTTGCTGCCGATTTCTGGCTGTTGCTGGTCGGCCGGGCCGGACTTGGTATTGCGCTCAGCGGCTTCTGGGCGCTTTCGGTTGCTGTCGTGGCGCGGCTCGTTGGCGCGAATTCGACCGGGCGCGGCATGGCTATCGTCACACTCGGCGTTTCACTCGCCACCATTGCGGCCCCCTCCATGGGCGCCTTGATCAGCGACTGGGTGGGATGGCGCATTGCCATGTCGATGACGGCGGGGCTTGCGATTATTGCCATGCTGCTTCAGATATTCAGCCTACCCTCGCTGCCGGCAAGTACAAGCAACAGTCTTTCCGATGTTTTCCGCCTGACGCGGCGGCGTAGCGTTCAACTTGGGATGCTTGCCATCCTGTTGCTGATGACGGGGCATTTTGCCGGTTCGGTCTATGTGCGTCCCTTCCTCGAACAGGTGACGCTGCTTGAGACCACGCCGATTGCTCTCGCCCTGCTCGGCTTTGGCGTCGCTTCCGTGATCGGCAATGTGCTGGGAGGCCGCATGGCAGACACCAGTATCCGCCTCGCGCTCATCGTTACCGCCGCCCTGATGGCATTTGCGACAATCGCCCTCGTTATCTGGGGTGTTCATAGCGGTGCCGCATTCGCGCTCGTCACGCTTTGGGGCCTTGCCTTCGGCATGGCGCCCGTGGTGCTGCCGACCAACCTTTCCCGCGGAGCACCCGATGCTCTGGAAGCGGCAGGCAGCCTGATGGTTGTTTCTTTCCAGGTGGCTATCAGTATCGGGGCTGTTGTCGGCGGATACATCGTGGATTCCTACGGCGCCACTGCGCCGCTGGCGCTGACCGCGATCCTGGCGGCATCCACGGTCGCACTTGCCCTGCTGCAGCGTCGCGATTGACCCTGTCCGTGATGGCAGATACCTAAAACGAAAGTCCCGCCCGGAATTTGGTCCGAGCGGGACATTTGTGAAAAGACGATTTTTCTTGCCGTCGCTCTGATTACTTGCGGTAGGAAAGACCACCCCAGATACGGCCTTCGTCTCTGTGTCGGCCACCGTGTACTGCACCGATATAAGCAGCGGCAGCAGAAACGAGAGCGGAAGCGGCCAGCAGGAACGCGGTTAGAATGCCTGCGACGCGCGCTTTTTCTGCGGCATCCGCAGCCTTGGCCTTCGCATCGTCCAACGCCTTCTGCGCCTCAGCCTTCACGGTCTCTACCTGCTTCTGCGCTTCATCGACTTTCTTCTGCGCTTCCGCCCTGACGGCCTGCACGCGTTCAACCGTCTGGTTTACGCGCGTTTGCGCATCCGTCTGGCTGATGTTTGTGCGGGCAGCGACCTGGTTGGAAAGCCATGTCTTATCGGCATCGGATATCTCACCGGTTGCAAGAAGATTGCCGAGGATGCCGCTGATCTGGCGCTGATAATCGCCGGCGCTCTGGTCACCCGCCAGAGGGGCGGCGGGCGCATCGGTTCTCAAAAGACTATCCGTGAAATAGTCGATTGGATTGGCTTTCAGGCCCTGCGGAAGCATTTGTTCGATGCTGGGTGCTGCAGCCTGACCGGCGCCTTGCGCCAGACCACCTGCCGCACTGCCAGCGCCGGAAATAATGCCGCCCGCCAGTTGGCCAGCACCCTGAACGGCGCCACCGACCGCGGAACCCGTTGCCTCAACCGCGGTCTGCGCCACGCTGCCGACAGCCTTGGCACCACCGGACAGCACGCCGAGCGCGAGAAACGCCGAGACGACCGTGCCGAGACCCCACACGACCAGGCCATTCACACCATCGCGGACCGTCAGTTCGTTCCTGTCGGCAGCCCCGGCAGGCCGACGCATGCGGCCGGCTATATAGCCACCCAGCATGTAGGAGCCGACCATGGAAATGATGACGAAGAGCGCGGTTATGATCAGCCAGACTGTGCTGATCTCGCCACCATTGTCCGCCGAGATTGAACTCAGGCCTAGGCCGCCCGCAAATGCGGTGAGAACAGCCATGGCGCCCGAGGAAATGACGGCACCGGCGAAAATCGCTGGCCAATCCACATAGCTGCGGTTGGGGTTCGTTTCGATACCCGTTGGATCAACCATCAGCGTAGCCCCAACAATGAGAGGATGAACAGGACGACGACGACGAGGCCGACTAGATAGATGATGGAATTCATGCGATCTCCTCCGAATGGACGATCAATCCTCCGCGTAGCGGCGATTATATGCAGTGAGACATGCGAGCTGATTGCTCCTTCACCAAACTCGCCGCGCTCCAAAAAGTTTCACGACTTCTCGTTGCTTCGGAATGATTTTGCGCAATTCCGCCGGTGAGGTGACGAAAGAAATGTGCTCGTGGTCACCAAAGAGACGTCGCCGAACGCAGGCAAGCAGCATGACCAGCCAGACACAAGCCACCCGAACCAGATTGCGACGGAAGGAGATATACCATGTCTGCAATCGATCGAATTGGCTCCACCGCCTCGCTTTACATACGCCCGCGGCCACAGGACGTTTCCCAGGCCGTGCCCAATCCCACACCCGAACGGTCGGCATCGTTGATCGGAGGGGGCGCCGCGCCTTCGCTCTCCTCCAATCTTGCCAACGCACTCTGGTCACTCCGGGGGCAAGAGGGCGGAATAGAAGAGACCCCGCTTGAGGGCGGCGGCACAGGCTCGGATGAGGACGAGCTTAGCCGCTGGGCAAATATGAGCCTTGGCGAGAAAATCCGGGCCCAATACCTGGAGGCGCGGGGATTGTCCGAAGGCGACCTTGCCGCCATGCCGCCCGACGAAAGGAAGGCCATAGAGGACGAGATCCAGAAAGCAATAAGGGTCGCGATGGAAGCTCCAAAAGACGATGACGCGAGCGTGCTCGCCGGCCTTCAAGCGTGACATGCCTCCGGGGGCACTGCGCAGCGCTACGATCTGATACATAAATGCGGGTTTCAGGAAACATGCCAGATACCTGCGGGGCAGATCATTGCCTGATCTATTTCGGATCAGGCAGGATTTCCCATGAAGAGGCAAATTTTCTTCGCCGTCGCCCTATCGGGTGCGGCAGCAGGTTTTGGAACCGTTTATTCGCGCTCAGCGGACACGCCGCCGGAACTTGCCTCTCCCATCTATGGCGTCACGCTTCCTGAAGGATATCGTGACTGGAAGTTCATCGCGCCCGCGCAGGAAGCGCCGCCGCTGGACGAGCTTCGCGCTGTTCTGGCAAACGATGTCGCCGTCGATGCCTACAAGAGCGGAACCCTGCCCTTCCCCGACGGCTCGATACTGGTGAAGCTCGCCTATAAACGGCAGCAATCCACGGAGTTTCCGCCGGCCACGGTTCCGGGCGCGGCGACCACTGTGCAGGTGATGGTGAAAGACTCCAAGAAATATGCCGCCAGCCACGGCTGGGGCTTCGGGCGGTTTGTCAACGGAAAGCCGGTGGATGCTGCCCAGCACGAGACTTGCCTCTCCTGCCACGAGGGCAATGTCAAGGACCATGATTTCGTCTTCACGCGATATGCACCGTAACCGATGCCAGGGCTCGGGCGATTTAGCTTTCGCGACTGTTCGCCGAAAGGCGGCCTCTACACTCGATTACAAATTCACCGAAGCCCCGACACATCGGGGATACGTGACGCCGGGAGATTGGCGCCATCACCGGGTCGCCTTCGCCGCCCGGAGCCCCGAACTCCTGCCTGAAAGGACAAGATGATGACGTTTCTGGTCATTGCCTATCTCGGAGGGGCGCTGACAATTCTCAGCCCCTGTATCCTGCCCATCCTTCCCTTCGTTTTTGCGCGGGCGGGGCAACCGTTCCTGCGCAGCACGCTGCCCCTGCTTACGGGAATGGCGGCAACCTTTTGCGCCGTCGCGACGCTTGCCGCTGTTGGCGGGAGCTGGGCAATTAGCGCCAATGAATATGGCCGGCTCGCGGCTCTTACGCTGCTTGCGGTCTTCGGTGTTGGCCTGATTTCGCCCCGCGCGGCCAGCATCATCACCCGCCCGGTCGTCGAACTCGGCAACCGGCTCGCCAATGCCGCCGGCAAGCCCGGGTCAGTACCGACGATTGCAGGCTCGCTGATACTCGGCATCGCCACCGGCCTTTTATGGGCACCCTGCGCGGGACCAATCCTCGGGCTTGTTCTGACGGGGGCGGCCCTGAAGGGGGCCAATCTGGAAACGAGCCTGCTGCTTGCCGCCTATGCCGCCGGGGCAGCGACATCCCTTGCCGTCGCCATCCTCATCGGCGGCCGGGTATTTGCGGTTATGAAGCGGTCTCTGGGTTTCAGCGAGCGGATTCGCCAGGCGCTTGGCGCGGCGGTGCTTGCCGGCGTCACGGTCATCGCGCTCGGTCTGGATACGGGTTTGCTGTCGCAGATTTCCTATGCGAGCACGGCATCCTTCCAACAGCAGGTGCTCGATCGGCTCCACACCGCCAAAGCGCCTGAAGCGGCGACCGTAGGCGCCAGCGCCAGCGGTGCTGCGGCCCGGTCAGAGCTGCCGGTTGAGGGCAAGGCTCCATCCCTCGACGGCGCCGTCGAGTGGCTAAATTCCTCACCGCTCACGCGCGAACAATTGCGTGGCAAGGTCGTCCTCATCGACTTCTGGACCTATTCCTGCATCAACTGCATCCGCACCATTCCCTATGTGCGGGCCTGGGCGGACAAATACCGGGACCAGGGCCTCGTCGTCATCGGTGTCCACGCCCCCGAATTCGCCTTTGAAAAGAAGATCGACAATGTCAGGCAGGCCGTCGCCGGCTTCAAGATCGATTACCCGGTGGCAATCGACAATGATTACAAGATCTGGCGCGCCTTCGATAACAGCTACTGGCCGGCGCATTACCTGATCGATGCCAAGGGCCAGATTCGCTACCACCATTTCGGCGAAGGCGATTATCGGCAGACAGAAGAGGCGATCCAGGACCTGCTGCGCGAAGCCGGCAGTAGCGCTTCCTCCAGTGCCCCGGTGAGCCCGGAGGCGACAGGGGCTGAAGCCGGTGCGGATATCGGGCACATGCGCTCCGGCGAAACCTATATCGGCTACCGACAGGCTGAGAATTTTGCATCGAACGAGCCGGTGCGCGCGGACACGCCGCGCGACTATTCCGTCACGACGCCTTCTCTCAACGAATGGGGACTTTCCGGTACCTGGACGGTTGGCGCGGAGGCGGCCACACTTGATGCGGCAGATGGCGGCATAACCTACCGTTTCAGCGCCCGTGACCTGCATCTGGTCCTTGGACCGGCAAGCGCCGGAAAACCGGTTCGTTTCCAGGTCACCGTCGACGGGCATCCGCCGGGCGCAGATCACGGCGCCGACACGGACGCCGAAGGCAACGGCGTTGTTACCTCAACCCGTCTTTACCAGCTCGTCCGCCAGTCCGGCACCGTCGAAGCGAGAACCTTTGCCATCCGCTTCCTCGACCCCGGCGTGCAGGCCTATGCCTTCACGTTCGGCTGAACCTGCATTTTCCTTCCCTTTCCCATCAAACCAAAGGAAAAACATGATGCACCGTCGTCTCATGCCAAAATTCGCGATTGCCATCGCAACCGCACTGATCGCTTTTGCCGCACATGCGGCGGAGGTGAAGAATATTGTCATAGTCCATGGCGCGCTGGCCGATGGTTCGGCCTGGCGCCGGGCGACAGAGATTCTTCAAAGCCGAGGATTCAACGTCACGATCGTGCAGGAGCCCATCACCTCGCTTGCCGATGATGTGGCGGCCACCAACCGTGCCCTCGATCTCCAGCAGGGCCCGAGCCTGCTCGTCGGGCACAGCTACGGCGGCATGGTGATTTCGGAAGCCGGTAACCGGCCGGATGTGGCCGGGCTGGTCTATGTCGCCGCCTTCCAGCCGAAGAAGGGAGAGAGCCTTCTCGACCTCGCCGGCTCCAAACCGCCGGCCGGCAACGGCATCAAGCCGACGAAGGATGGCGCGTTCCTTTATCTCGATCCGGCCGTCTTTGGACAAGATTTCGCCGGCGATCTGCCGCATGAGGACGCAACCTTCATGGCAAGAAGTCAGGTCTTCGCCGCCAAGGCCGCCTTTGCCGCCAAGGCCGGCGAACCCGCCTGGGAAACCAAAAAAAGCTGGTCGATCGTCGCAACGCAGGATAGGTCGATCAACCCCGATCTCGAGCGCGACATGGCCAAGCGCGCTGGCAGCGCGGTGACCGAGATTGCGGCAAGCCATGCGGTCTTCGCCTCCCAGCCCGATAAGGTTGCAGACGTCATCGAACAGGCCGCCCGGCAATCCTCAAAGTAAGCGCACCTCGGTAAGATCAAATGCAGCCGCCCTAGACAACGGGGCGGCTGTTTGCGTTGGAAGGGCGAGCCAAATGTATCAGTCTGTATCCGGAATGCGCCCTGCTACAAAACCATTCACATTCGCCTCCCTTGGGACACATCGAGGATACACGCACCCCGCTACCTGTCCGGCATCCAACACGGACAGGAGAGATAGCAAATGACTTCCGAGATCAATTTCCAACGCCGCCGCTTCTTCGGCATTGCCGCAATGACGGTTGCCGCCGTCGAATTCGGGGCCACAGGCCTTGCTCATGCCAAGGGCGAAGCGCCTGCGCCTCAACCGTCAACCGGACGCGACGGAGCGACCTCCTTTGGCGCCCTTAAGCAGGTTGAAGCGGGTGTACTCAGCTTCGGTTACGCAGAAGCCGGCCCCGCAGACGGCCCAGTCGTGCTGCTGTTGCACGGATGGCCTTATGACATCTACAGCTATGTTGATGTCGCACCCATCCTTGCATCGGCTGGATATCGGGTACTCATCCCCTATCTGCGCGGATATGGCACGACCCGTTTTCTCTCGGACGACACGGCACGCAACGGACAGCAGGCGGCGCTTGCGGTCGACATGATTGCCTTTCTCGACGCACTCGGCGTCAAACAGGCCGTCGTGGCAGGTTATGACTGGGGCGCTCGCACCGCCGACATCATGGCCGCACTCTGGCCCGAGCGTTGCACCGGGCTCGTATCGGTCAGCGGCTATCTCATCGGCAGTCAGGAAATCAATAGAAAGCCACTTCCGCCCAAGGCGGAACTTTCGTGGTGGTATCAGTTCTATTTCGCGACGGAACGCGGCCGTGCGGGCTACGCAGCGAACACCCGCGACTTCGTGCGCCTGATCTGGCAGACGGCATCTCCGACCTGGAAATTCAGTAACGAGACCTTCAATCGTTCGGCCCCCGCATTCGACAATCCCGACCATGTGGCCATCACCATCCATAACTACCGCTGGCGGTTGGCACTGGCAGACGGGGAAGCCAAGTACGATAATTACGAGCGCCAGCTTGCAAAACTTCCCGTCATCACCGTGCCGACGATAACATTGGAAGGCGACGCCAACGGTGCTCCGCATCCGGACCCTTCCGCCTATGCATCAAAGTTTTCCGGCAAATACCAGCACCGCAACATCAGCGGTGGCATAGGCCACAACCTTCCGCAGGAAGCGCCAGAGGCTTTTGCCAGGGCTGTTCTGGACGTCGCAAAGCTTTAAACTTGCCGAAGCCCGCGAACCGTTGTCTTACTGCATGTGACAGCGGGGCGCGCGGTAGCGGGCCACTCGAACCGTCCGGACGACGAAGGCATCCAATGGACCATATCGATCATATTCTCGTCGTGGACGACGACAGGGAAATCCGGGAGCTGGTCTCCAGCTACCTGAAGAAGAACGGCCTGCGTACGAGCGTGGCGGCCGATGGACGGCAGATGAGAAGTTTTCTCGACGGCAATACCGTCGATCTCATCGTGCTCGACGTGATGATGCCTGGCGATGACGGGCTAGTTCTATGCCGCGAGTTGCGGGCGGGGAAACACAAAGCCACGCCGGTGCTGATGCTGACCGCCCGGGATGACGAGATGGATCGCATTATCGGGCTCGAAATGGGCGCCGACGACTATCTGTCGAAGCCCTTCGCTGCCCGCGAACTTCTTGCGCGTATCAAAGCCATACTGCGCCGCACGCGGATGCTGCCTCCCAATCTGCAGATCAGCGAGGCCGGGCAGCTCCTGACCTTTGGTGAGTGGCGCCTCGACACGGTGGGCCGTCACCTGCTCGACAGGGAGGGCACGACCGTGGCCTTGAGCGGCGCTGAATACCGGCTCCTTAGGGTCTTCATCGATCATCCCCAGCGCGTCCTCAACCGGGACCAGCTGTTAAATCTCACTCAGGGCCGTGATGCCGAACTTTTCGATCGGTCGATCGATCTCCTCGTAAGCCGCGTGCGCCAAAGGCTGGGGGATGACGCGCGCGAACCCGTCTACATCAAGACGGTGCGGGCGGAAGGCTATGTCTTTGCGGTGCCCGTGGAGATTTCGGAGCCGAGGATATGAACGGCCCACGCCTGCTCGCCGGCTGGTGGCCGCGCTCGTTGCGGTCCAGACTTTTCATCATCCTGTTTGCGGGCCTCGCCATTGCCTACGGCCTGTCGTTCAGCATCCTCTTTGCCGAACGATATATGTCGGCAAAGGCGGTCATGCTCGGTACTCTGGAGCAAGATCTGGCGGTATCGATCGCCATAATCGACCGCCTGCCTGCGGAAGAGCGGGCGCAATGGGTCCATCGCCTGAGCCGCAGCAATTATCAGCTCGTCCTCGGCCCGGGTGTTCCAGGTGTTTCCGACATGTCTGGCCGCGGCGCTGAAATTGCGCAGAGGATCGAGGAGGCCGCAGGACACCGTTTCCCCGTCAAGGTCGAGTCCATTCCCGGCGATGGCAAGCGGCTTCAGGCGCATCTGACGCTGTCGGACGGGTCGCCCCTGACAATCGACGTAACACCGCGCGGCGTGATGCCCCTGGCGGAATGGCTGCCTTATGTCTTCGCCGCGCAGATGGCGCTTCTCCTCCTCTGCACCTGGTTTGCAGTGCGACAGACGACCAGACCGCTCAGCGCGCTGGCTTCGGCAGCCGAAGCGTTGGATCCGGGGGAAAAGGGGTTGCCGATGAGTGAGAGCGGCCCAAGCGAAGTTGTCCACGCCGCCCGCGCCTTCAACGCAATGCGCGATCGCGTCGCCCAATATCTCGAGGAGCGGGTCCAGATTCTTGCGGCGATTTCGCACGACCTGCAGACGCCCATCACCCGGATGCGGTTGCGGGCCGACATGGCAGACGATACGCCGGAAAAGGAAAAGCTGGTCAGTGACCTGCGTGAAATGGAACGTCTAGTACAGGATGGTATCGCTTATGCACGCAGCGCTCATGGCAATGGCGAGAAATCCTCACGTATCGATCTGGCCTCTTTCATCGACAGCATAGCCTACGACTATCAGGATACCGGAAAAGCAGTCACGGTTGACGGTATGGTGCGCGGCACAGTATCGACAAAGCCACATGCCCTGCGAAGAATCCTGACGAACTTGATAGATAACGCGCTCAAATTCGGAGGCAGTGCGGAAATCAACGTCGACCGGCGCACTGAAGGCACCGTGGTCATCACGGTGCTCGATCGTGGGCCGGGCATCCCCGACGAGATGCTGCAAAATGCCATGCAGCCCTTTTTCCGGATTGAAACATCGAGAAACCGCGACACCGGCGGAACAGGACTCGGACTTGCGATCGCGCAGCAGCTCGCCGGAACAATCGGCGGCTCGGTGCGCCTCTATAACAGGCAAGGCGGCGGGCTTGCAGCCGAGGTGGCTTTTGCCTGACAGGGACGCAGATTAACGATAAGTATCCCTTATCATTTGATCACCACGGACTCCGGAATAACGACAGCTTGGGGCCTAGCTGAAGTAAGCACTTCGCCAGATGGTGTGTGCGCCTGACCGAGGCTGCCAACCGCGGAATTCCCCTGCCAGAAGCCATGGAGCAATCACGCCACCGATCCGTCCAGCAAGCATCCAGCTATTATAACAGTGCTACACGGAGAAGCAGGCGAGCGGCCCGATTTTTGTAGATCGGGTCTCACTGTTAGAATTGCCAGGGCGAGATCAATTCGAGCCCTGTCGTCTCGAAATCTTTGAGGTTTCGGGTCGCCAACCGGCCACCATTGATCCGCGCTATCGCCGCGATCATGCCGTCCGGAGCCGACATCCCCCTCCCCTGCCGCGCAGCCTCTCCCATGATATCGCCATAGGCCAATGCTGCTTCTTCCGTGAAGGCAAACATCTTGTCGGAGAACCGGCGACGCCAGCTCACAAGTCCCTCTTCCAGGCGATCGGCGCGCTGATCCGGCCTGATCTTTTGAATACCAAAAGCGATCTCGGCAACTGCAACCGTCGACAATGCCAATTCGGCGTCGTGACGAACCAGCCATGCTATGACTGCAGAATCGGGAGCTTTCTTCAAAGTCTCCGACATCACATTCGTGTCGAGAAAAATCAAAGCTCGACGCCTTTGTGAGCGCGTCTGTTTTCATCGATGATACTGTCGAAATCGATATCCGTACCCGACTGCGATGAAAGACGACTATAGAATTTCGCAGCGGGTTCACGTCCTGCCTCACGAGCCTCATATGTTTCGAGCGCGCGCTCGACGATATCGGCAATCGTGCGATTTTCTCGGCGGGCGAGCTTGTGTGCAAGGTCGCGCGCTTTGGAACTGCGGACAGATAGTTGCGGGGTTACCATTGAGTGCTCCTTCGTCTGGATCGAATATAGCTTAAATGAAGGTAGCCATCAAGATGGCATCTGCCATCTTGATGGCTACCTGTTGTTTTTTCGCACCCTTTGTTTCGGCCATCATGCATGTTCATTCCGCGTGGAGACAACACATCTCCCCCCCTGAACGCCGTGCTTTAAGCAACTTCTGCTGTAGACGGCCGCCAACGTGCATTTGATGCAGGTTATGTCATAGCTCCACCGAACGCCGCATTTCGAGCCTGATGACGTTGTACTTAGCTCATACACGCTTACAACCGGTCATTTTTTCGCGCATTTCTTATCTGTACAAAGCACCTGAAAAATGCGCGAAAATAACATGACAAAACGGCAAGCCGCCAATCCATCGCAGGTCCCAAACGGGCCGCCGACCTGCCCACCGCAGAACTCCCACCAAAATATCGAAAAGGTGGCGTCTGAAGACCAGTAACAACGATACTTTTCGATACAGTTTTGCAGTTTCCGGAAACATGCCGGATACGCCGATCCGTCACAAAGCTCCTATCACGAAACGCCGCAGCAGCGGCACAATGAAAGGAGCCTCCCATGACCAAGATCGAGACTGTTCTTTATACCGGCAAGACCCACACGACCGGTGGGCGCGACGGATCGGCGCAAAGCGATGATGGCGCGCTTGGCATCAAGCTTTCCCCTCCGGGCAGCGGAAAGCCGGGCACGAATCCCGAGCAGCTTTTTGCGGCAGGCTGGTCGGCATGTTTCATCGGCGCCATGACAAAGGCGGCGGCAAAACACCAGCTCCGGCTTCCCGCCGACACCACTGTCGATGCGGAGGTTGACCTCGGCACGACGGGTGGCGAATTCTTTCTGCAGGCTCGCCTGTCGGTCAGCCTGCCCGGTATCGATCGTCCCATCGCGCAGACGATAATAGAAGATGCCCACCAGATCTGCCCCTATTCGAAGGCAACCAGGGGGAACATCGATGTTACGCTCATTCTCGCTTAAGCCGATGGTTTCCGCCCGCGCGCTTGTCATCGCCATCGTGTTTGCGGCGATATTTGCAGTGCCATGCGTATATGACGCAACATCCGACGAGCCCTCGCCGCTTGCGGGACTTCTGGGCGCGGTTTCATCGATCTGACCCAAGGAAACGGCTCGGCGCCCCGCCGCGGACGTTTTCGCCAACACTTCTTCCTGCCATCCCTCTTAGCCGCGTTGCGCAACGCCCTGCGGCAAGCGGATAATCTGTCCACCACCCTTTCAAGACATCGGAGACCGGCCTGCCGGTGGGCAAGCAGGTACTGCCTATGGACGCCGGGCTGCCGAAACCGCCATCTGAACACGGGTCAAAAATCAGGGAAGGTCATGTCTTGCGTCACTCCATCGTTGCGCTACGGTTGCGATCAGGGATTTTCACTGGAGGGACTAAGGTATGTGCAACCATTGCGTGATCGAGAACGTGAAAAAGAACATGCTGTCGCGACGCTTGCTGTTCAAGGGCGCCGTGGCCGGTGTAACGGCGATGACGGCTGGCAGCCTCGCGGCCCCGGTGCTTGCGCAAACACCCAGACAGGTCATCGATCTCACACATACATATGACTCCACGTTCCCTACATTCGATGGCAAACCGGGCATAGAATACGAGTGGGCAGCTGAGATCGCCAAGGACGGTTATCAGCTCCATAAACTCACGATCTACGAACATACAGGAACGCATATTGACGCACCTTTCCACTTCAGCGCCGACGGGGCGAGTGTCGATCAGTTGGAACCGCAAAAACTTGTCGCGCCGCTGGTCATCATAGACATCACAGACCGCGCAAAAGAGGATGCCAATTCCACGATCGAGGCCGAAGACATCGAGCGCTGGATATCCGCAAATGGCGACATTCCGGCAGGTTCGATCGTCGCTCTGCGCTCTGGCTGGGCAACCAGAGTAAAGAGCCCTTCCTTCCGCAATGACGACGCCGGAAAATTTGCCTTCCCCGGTTTCGGCAAGTCGGCAACCGACCTTCTGCTCAAACACGATACGGTCGCCATCGGTGTCGACACGCTCTCGCTTGATCCTGGCAACTCTGCCGATTTCGCAGTTCACAATTCCTGGCTCCCGGCAGGGCGCTACGGCATCGAAGGCCTCAACAACCTTGAGGCTTTACCGGTAAAGGGCGCGACCATCGTCGTCGGTGCGCCTGCACATCGCGGCGGAACGGGTGGTCCGGCCCGGATTCTGGCTCTGGTCTGAACGTAGTACGGCGGGGCGCCCCTGCATGCAGCAACCGCTTACCTGCCGCATCAGATCAATCCGCTCAGCATCCGCCGCAGTCTTCAAGGAAAGGCTGGGCGATGCTTCGCCGCGCGCTTGACAGGAAGAATTCCAAGCGGTGACGTCGCGAAGAACATATTTTCTTGCCGCATAACGTTAGGTCAAGAAACCACCGCAAGGGAAGGTTTCGATAGATAATCGACGCCTGTATTGCCGTTTAGGGAGCGCTTAGCCGCACCACCGTCATTTTCCCATAGCGCCCAGCGGTCGTCACGTCGCAACTCCTCCCACCCCCGCCAGTTAAGGCCAGGCAGATATGTTTTCCGGCTCTCTATAACGCGACGCAGGCGTCCCGGATGTCCGGCGACCTGCTCTAATCGGTAGGCACGATTTGCGTTGACTGGCCTTTGAACGAGGTGCCGCGCCGCAAGGCGATCATGAGGAATGAGGGCCCCCATCAAGTATGATCCACTATATGGACCTTATAGATGCGCAAATTAACTGCATAAATCCGTCTATTTACTGTTGATTTCATGAATTTTCCTGTGTATCCCGAATACATGATTTTGTAACGGTCCATATTGTGGAGGCAGTATCCCGATACATTCAGACCTTTGGAGGGGTCTGGCCTGTCTGGCAACAACAGCTATCCTGATGTCGCGGTCGTGGCACGGACGTTCTGTTTTGCAGACATGTTCATTGCGAAGGTTGTTCTGTGGGAGAGGAGGCCCCGATGACCATGACCGCAAACGCGAATGACCACGTATTTGTACTCGATGGCGAACTGTTGCACACCGGACAGGTAACAGGCTCCTGGTTCATGCGCCCCATCGAGGCCGTGGCGGCGGTGCTGCTGGCGGTGATGATCGGCCTGCTTCTGCTGGGCGTGACGTCACGTTATGCCCTGCATCTGCCGATTGTCTGGATCGATGAAACGGCGTCCTTGTGCTTTCTGTGGTTTGCCATGCTGGGCGCGGCAATCGCCATCGATCGCAGTGAACACCTGCGCCTCACGCTGTTTCTCAACATGTTCCCGCAACGTGTTCTGGGCTATATCAATTCCCTGGCACTGGTGCTGGTGGCGACATTTCTTGCCGCAATCATCAAGCCCGCCATGGAATACGCCATCGAGGAGTGGGTGGTCACGTCAGCGGCGCTGAATATTCCGATGTCGTTTCGCGCTGCGGCGCTGCCGGTCGGCGCCTGTCTCATGCTGCTTTTGGTGCTCAACAATCTCTTCCGACGAGAAAATCTGCGCGATATCATTGCGGCCCTCGTAACGGTCGCGGTTGCCTCCGGTCTGCTCTATCTGGCATCGCCGATGCTGGAATCCCTCGGCAATTTTAATCTGGCGATCTTCCTCGGCCTGTTCGTTGCGGTATTTCTGGTGCTGGGCGTTCCGATTGCCTTCTGCTTCGGCCTTGGAACCCTCGCCTATCTGACCTTCACCACCTGGGTTCCGACCATTGTGATGATCGGGCGCATGGATGAGGGCATGTCCGGCATCATTCTGTTGTCAGTGCCAGTCTTCGTGCTACTCGGCTGCGTGCTCGATGCTACCGGCATGGGTAAGGCGATTGTCGAGCTTCTGTCCTCGATGTTTGGCCACATTCGCGCGGGCATGTCCTATGTTCTGCTCGGTTCTCTGTTTCTTGTCTCCGGCATTTCCGGCTCCAAGGTTTCTGATATGGCAACCGTCGCACCGGCGCTGTTTCCGGAAATGAAGCGCCGTGGCCACAAACCCAAGGAGATGATCGCGCTTCTGGCCACCGGCGCCGCCATGGCCGATACGGTTCCGCCCTCAATCGTGCTGATCGTTCTGGGTTCGGCGGCAGGTGTGTCTATTGCCGGCCTCTTCACCTCCGGTTTCATGATTGCAATGGTACTGCTTCTGGTGCTGGCCGTTCTGGCCCGCTGGAAGGCGCGGGATGAAAACATGGAAGGCGCAAAGCGCACGCCATGGCCGCAGGTCAGCAAGGCAGCCCTGATTGCCGCACCGGCGCTCGTTCTGCCCTTCCTCATCCGCAGCCTGGTGGGCGGCGGTGTCGCCACGGCAACCGAAGTATCCACTATTGCCGTGCTCTATGCCATGATCGTCGGCGCAGTGCTTTATGGCGGCATCAGCCTCAGGAAGCTATATTCGATGCTGGTCGAGACGGCAGCCCTTTCAGGGGCGATCCTGCTGATCCTCGGCTGTGCATCGGCCATGGCCTGGGGGCTGACACAGAGCGGCTTTGCTTTCCAGCTGACCGCGATGATTACCGATCTTCCGGGCGGCTGGATGACCTACATGGTCGTGTCGATCCTGATTTTCATGATCCTGGGCTGCGTCCTGGAAGGACTGCCAGCAATCGTTCTGCTCGCGCCGATCATGTTTCCGATCGCCCGCACGCTTGGCATCAACGACATCCATTATTCGATGGTCGTGGTGGTCGCCATGAATATCGGCCTGATGGCGCCGCCCATCGGTATCGGCTTTTACATCGCCTGCAAGATCGGCAACGTGTCGCCGGACGAAGCCATGGGTGCCATCTGGCCCTATCTCGCAGCCATGATCATCGGCCTGCTGCTGATTGCAGCAATCCCCGGATTTTCGACCATTCTGCTTTGAGACCGTGGCGGGTCCGCCCGCCACGCCGATGAATGATACCTGCTTTATTTTGGGAGGAGAAAGCAATGAATATCAACAGACGTACCATACTCGCCGGCGCCGGTTCCGCCGTACTGGCCACCGCCTTCGTGTCGCGCGCCCGCGCTGCCCAATACAATTATAAATATGCCAATAATCTGCCTGCGGCGCACCCGATGAACATTCGCGCCAAGGAGGCCGCCGAGCGCATCGCCAAAGAGACCGATGGGCAGGTCAATATCAGCATCTTCCCCAGCAGCCAGCTGGGTGCCGACACAGACGTTTTGAGTCAGGTGCGCTCTGGAGGCGTTGAATTCTTCACGCTTTCGCCGCTGATCCTGTCGACGCTGGTACCGAACGCCTCCATCAGCGGCATCGGTTTCGCCTTCCCGAACTACGAGTCCGTATGGGCGGCCATGGATGGCGATCTCGGTAAATATGTCCGTGGCGAAATTGCCAAGCAGAATCTCGTTGCCATGGACACCATATGGGACAACGGCTTCCGTCAGATCACCAGCGCTTCCAAGCCCATCGCAACGCCGGCCGATCTCGAAAGCTTCAAGATCCGCGTGCCAGTGAGCCCGCTCTGGACCTCTATGTTCAAGGCGTTCAAGTCTGCCCCTGCCTCGATCAATTTCGCCGAGGTCTATACTGCACTGCAGACCGGTGTGGTCGATGGCCAGGAAAATCCGCTGGCGATCATTTCCACCGCAAAGCTGTTCGAAGTGCAGAAATTCTGCTCGGTCACCAATCATATGTGGGACGGGTTCTGGTTCCTGGCCAACAAGCGCGCCTGGGAGCGTTTGCCGGATGACCTGCGCGCCATCGTCGCCAAAAACCTCAACCAGTCGGGCAAGGATGAACGCGCCGATGTGGCGAAGCTCAATGCCTCGGTCAAGGAAGATCTGATTTCCAAGGGCATGACCTTCAACGACACGGATGCGACACTCTTCCGCGCCGCGCTGAAAGAGGCAGGCTTCTATTCCGAGTGGAAGGGCAAATACGGCGATGAAGCCTGGGCCATTCTTGAAAAGGCCGTTGGTGCAAGCCTGACCTGACCGGCCCGTTGAGAAACTGGCCCCGCCAGTAGCGGGGCCAACCCGACTATGTCTGACGATTGGAATGGAGACTGCTTTGACAGGTCGCCTGACGGGAAAACGCGCGCTTGTGTTTGGCGCAGGATCATCGGGGCCGGGTTTTGGCAACGGCAAGGCTGCGGCCATGCAATTTGCCCGCGAAGGCGCGCGCGTAGCCTGTGTCGATCTATCCGCTGACGCAGCCGAAGAGACGGCTGAGATCATTCGCGGCGAAGGCTTGGAGGCTATTGCGGTTGCCGCCGATGTCACTGAACTACAGTCCGTATCGGCCACCGTTGACCGCACCTGCGAGGCATTTGGTGGCATCGATATTCTGCACAATAATGTCGGCGTGACCCATATGGGCGGGCCGGTTGAGCTGGACGAGGAAAGCTTTCGCGCCTCGGTCGATCTCAATATCGGCTCCGTTTATCGCACCTCCAAGGCTGTGTTGCCGGTGATGTTGGCGCAGGGCGGCGGGGCCATTGTCAATATCTCGTCGCTCGCCTCCATTCGGTGGACCGGCTATCCCTATTTTGCCTATTACGCCATGAAGGCAGCTGTAAATCAGGCAACTGTGGCGCTGGCCATGCAATATGCCCGGCAGGGCATTCGCGCCAATTGCATTCTTCCGGGAATGATCGACACCCCACTGATCTACAAGCAGATCAGCAATCAATATGCGTCTGTCGAGGAGATGGTGGCGGCGCGCAATGCGGCTGTCCCGGTGGGCCGCATGGGCGATGCCTTCGATATTGCCCGCGCCGCCGTTTTTCTCGCATCTGATGAGGCTAAGTTCATCACCGGCGTCTGTTTGCCGGTCGATGGCGGGCAAAGCTGTGCGGTGGGGGCGTTTTCCTGAGATGGCAACAACAACAACGATCCCGGTAGAAAAAGATCTGACTGGCGCGCGTGCGGTGGACCGGGCTCTGGCGCTGCTCTCCATGGTCGGGAGGCACGCGGAACGCGGCGTGGCGCTTTCGGTCATCGTGACAGAAAGCGGACTGAACAAGCCCACGGCCCGCCGCCTGCTGCTGGCTCTGATCCGCGCCGGCCTTGTGGAGCAGGATGAGGAAACGCGGCGTTACTACCTCGGCGAAGAAACCTATGTGCTGGGCAGCCTGTCATCGCGCCGGTTTGGCCTTCTCCAAATGGCGCAGGACGGCCTGACGCGCATTTCCCGCCGCTCGGAGGATTCGAGCTTCCTTTCCGTGCGCCGTGATACATTTTCCCTGTGCCTTTACCGCGAAGAAGGCACCTGGCCGGTGCGCACCCATGCGCTTCAGGCCGGTTTCGAACACCCCTTGGGTATTGGCGCGGGTTCGCTCGCCATGCTGGCGGCGCTGCCGGACGCCGAGGTGGAAAGTATCATTGCGGCCAATAGCGGGCTGATTGCCGCTAATTATCCCGGCATCACGCTTGAGGGCCTGCGCCGTGATGTCGAGTTGACGAGAGCCAATGGCTATTCGCTCAACCCCGGCCTGATCCTTTCTAATTCCTGGGGTATTGGCGTTGCCATCCGCGCGCCTGATGGCGCGGTAGCGGGAGCGTTGAGCATTGCCGCTGTGGACAGCCGCATGCGACCGGAGCGCCAGCCGGAACTCGCAGCGCTGCTGCGCGAGGAAGTAACCCGCATCGAGACACGCATCGCAGAAATGATGGCCAGCCGCGCCCGCACGCGCGGTGAAGGCGACACGAAACGGCAAACGAGGAGAACGAGCAAATGAGCAAAGCGCAGATCGTCGGCTGGGCGCATTCGCCTTTCGGCAAGTCGGCCCTTGAAAATACCGAGCAACTGATGGCTTCGGTCGTGGCGCCGGCCATAGACCATGCGGGCGTCGATGTCAGCGATATCGACGGCATTTTCGTCGGCGTGATGAACAATGGCTTCTCGAAACAGGATTTTCAGGGCGCCCTGGTAGCGATGGGCGATGAGCGCCTCGCCTATACGCCGGCAGTGCGTTTCGAAAATGCCTGCTCAACAGGATCGGCCGCCCTCTACAGCGCCATGGACTTCATCGAAGCCGGGCGCGGCCGCATCGCACTCGTTGTCGGCGCCGAAAAAATGACGGCGCTGCCGACCGCAGAGGTGGGCGAAATCCTGCTCTCCGCCTGTTACCGTGCGGAGGAGGCCAATATTCCAGGCGGGTTTGCTGGCCAGTTCGGCCGCATCGCACAGGCATATTTTCAACGTTATGGCGACCGCTCGGAAGAGCTGGCGATGATTGCCGCAAAGAACCACGCCAATGGCGCGGTCAATCCCTATGCCCATATGCGCAAGGATTTCGGCTTCGATTTCTGCAATACGGTTTCGGACAAGAACCCCTACGTCGCAGGCCCGTTGCGCCGCACCGACTGCTCGCTGATTTCGGATGGCGCTGCCGCGATCATTTTGGCCGACGAGGAAACGGCAGCCACACTCAACCGCGCCATCGGCTTCCGGGGCCGCAAGCATGTCAACGACATCATGGCATTGAGCCGTCGCGATCCGTTGGCCTTCGAAGGCGCGCGCCGCGCCTGGGCCGGCTCGCTGGAACTTGCGGGCGCAACGCTCGACGACCTCTCTTTCGTTGAAACGCACGACTGCTTCACCATTGCCGAACTTATCGAATACGAGGCCATGGGGCTTGCGAATCCCGGTGAAGGATATCGCGTTGTCCAGGATGGAACGGCGCTCAAGACCGGACGCCTGCCAATCAACCCATCCGGTGGATTGAAATCGAAAGGTCATCCCGTCGGGGCGACCGGCGTTTCCATGCATGTCATGGCGGCGATGCAATTGATGGGCGAGGCAGGCGACATGCAAATTCCCAATGCCTCCCTGGCTGGCGTGTTCAACATGGGTGGCACGGCGGTTGCCAATTACGTCTCGATCATGGAGCGTGTGAAATGACGATGCAAAGTGCCCTGCAGCATCCCGCGGGCGGGGTTGCGCCCTCCACCACGCGGGTGATGAACCTCTCGCATTTCCTGACGCAGGCGGCACGCCGCAACCCGGACCATATCGGTTTCGTCTGGGGTGAAAAGACTTGGAGCTGGGCTCAAATGGAAGCCCGCGTCGACGCCATGGCCCATGCGCTAGAGACTGAATTCGGCGTCAGAAAGGGGGACCGCATTCTGGTGCAGTCCTCCAACAACAACCAGATGTTCGAATCCATGTTCGCATGCTTCCGCGTGGGTGCTGTGTGGGTGCCGACCAATTACCGTCAATCGCCCGATGAAGTTGCCTATCTGGCGAAGGCCAGCGGTGCACGCGGCATGATTTGCGCCAGTGCTTTTCCCGATCATGCAAAAGCCAGCCATGAGGCGGGCACGATCGATTTCAGCATCGCCATCGGTACGGCTCAGTTCGGTGAGGATTACGATGCCATCGTGGCCCGTCATATGGGGCACAAAGTCAAAAGCCAGGCAGTGGATCGGGATGACCCGTGTTGGTTCTTCTTCACCTCAGGCACCACCGGCCGGCCCAAGGCTGCAGTGCTTACCCATGGCCAGATGGCGTTCGTCATCACCAACCATCTCTGCGATCTGATGCCCGGCACCGGACCGGACGACGCCTCCATCGTCGTTGCCCCGCTTTCACACGGTGCGGGCATTCACCAGTTGGTGCAGGTGGCGCATGGCGCGAAAACCGTGCTTCCGGCGGCGGAAAAGCTCGATGTGCCCGCCGTCTGGGCGCTGATCGAAAAATGGCATATCACCAACGCCTTCACTGTACCGACCATCCTTAAAATGCTCGTCGAAGACCCCTCTGTGGATCGCTTCGATCACTCCTCACTGCGCTATGTCATCTATGCCGGCGCGCCGATGTATCGCGCGGACCAGAAACGGGCGCTTGCAAAGCTCGGCCCGGTGCTGGTGCAATATTTCGGCCTGGGTGAAGTCACCGGTAACATCACCGTGCTGCCGCCTTCTTTTCATAACGCCGAGGACGGTCCGGAAACGCGCATCGGCACCTGCGGCTTCGACCGCACCGGCATGGAAGTGCAGATCCAGAACGATGCGGGCGAGGAAGTTGACGCAGGCGAAACCGGCGAAATTTGTGTAATCGGTCCCGCCGTTTTCGCCGGCTACTACGATAATCCCGAGGCCAATGCCAAAGCCTTCCGCAATGGCTGGTTCCGCACGGGCGACCTTGGTCATCGCGATGAGAACGGCTTCGTCTACATCACCGGGCGCGCCTCCGACATGTATATTTCTGGCGGCTCGAACATCTATCCGCGTGAAATCGAGGAAAAAATCCTCATGCATCCTGACATCAGCGAGACTGCGGTTCTGGGTGTGCCGGACGCGGTGTGGGGCGAGGTCGGTGTGGCCGTTTGCGTGGCCCGCGAGGGCGCGGATATCGCCGCCATCGATCTGAAGGCCTATCTGGAAGGCAAGATGGCCCGCTACAAGCTGCCGAAATCAGTGGTGTTCTGGGATGCCATGCCGAAATCCGCCTACGGCAAGATCACCAAGAAAATGATCCGCGAGGAACTGGAGAAACGCGGTCAGATGCCGGCTTTCGAAGAAAAGCGGACAGGCTGACAGGCGTGACATTCAATCGGGAGGAGACGGTATGACACAAGAGAAAACAGGGACAAAAGGGGCCGTCGCGATCACCGGCGGTGCATCCGGCATCGGCTTTTCCACTGCGCAGCTCTTGATGGCGCGCGGCTGGCAGCCATGGTTGCTGGATCTCAAGCGCGAGGCGCTGGATATAGCCTGCGAAAAGCTCGGTATCGATCTCTCGCGCGGCATCGTCTGCAACGTTGCGGACGAGGCATCGATAGAGATGGCTTTCGCCGCCCTGACCGCGGGAGATTCCGATCATGCGGTAGATCTGGTCGCCGTCGTCAACAGCGCCGGCATCGGTATCGACAAACTGTCCGTCGACACAAGCGTCGAAGAATTTCGCCGCATCGTTGATGTCAATCTCGTCGGCAGCTTCGCGGTAGCGCGCACTGCCGCACGTTACTGGCTGGAGCGCGATATTGCCGGCTCGATCGTGAATATCAGCTCTGTTTCCGGCATGTGTGGAAATCGTGGCCGCAGCGCCTATGGCGCTTCGAAGGGCGGCGTCAATCTTCTGACGATGGTAATGGCAAACGAGCTGGGGCAATCGGGCATTCGTGTCAATGCAATTGCTCCCGGTCCGGTCGATACCCCCCTCACCCAGGCGGTTCATACTGAAAATGTTCGCGACCAATGGCATAGCCGCGTTCCGATGCATCGCTATGGCAGGACGGACGAGATAGCCTCTGCCGTGGCTTTCCTCGTGTCGGATGACGCAAGCTACATCAACGGACAGGTGCTCGCCGTGGATGGGGGCTTCATTACCGCGGGGCTTGCGGTATGACGGAGACAGGCACGCAAGAGCTTCCCCGCCACATCGTCCATCCCGGACCGATAACGCCTGAACGCTTTCGCGCCGTCGGCTGCCATGCCTATCCTGTTACTCTGACGGTCCGGCCCGGCGTAAGCGCCAACCAAGCGATTGCCGATGCCTTTGCGGAGTTGGGGTTCGAAGGTGGTTACGTCAGACTGAAGAACGTACCGATGAAACGGCTGCATTATGTCATGCCGGCGGCCGCACCGGATGACGCACATGCCGCATGGTATAGCGAAACCTTTTCCATGCCGGGTGGCACTATCATCGACGCCGGCCTGCATATGGGCCGGCGAGATAGTGTGCCGTTTCTGCATTGCCATGGTTCATGGAAGAGTGCCGACGGCGTTGTCTCCATGGGGCATCTGCTGCCTTTCGAGACCGAATTTGCTGTAGAAACAACGCTTGAAGCTCTGGCGCTAGATGGAGCGATCCTCGATGTGCAAAAGGATGAGGAGACCAACTTCCCCCTTTTTACACCCATCGCGCAGCAGCGCCGCCAGAAGGGTTCGGGTCTTCGGGCACTTTTATGCACAGTGCGCCCCAATACCGATATATGCACTGCACTCGAAGAGGTCTCTACCGAGTTTGGAATGCGAGAAGTCGAAGTCAATGGAATTGGCAGCCTGATCGGTGCGGATTATGAAGACGGAACAAGCCTCAACGCTTACGCGAGCGAAATCCTCATAAACAAGGGCCGTATCGGCCAGGCCGTTCCCGGAGGCCGCGAAGCAATGCTGGATATTGCGATGGTGGACCTCACCACACATATCAGCGGCGGGCGGCTGGTGCGCGGCAAGAACCCGGTCTGCGTTACTTTCGAGCTACTTCTGACCGAAAGACAGGGGCGCGCCGCATGAGTTGCGCTGAGCAACTCACCGGCCCGCCTGACGACAACTCACGCCGCCTGCGGCTTCTCCGCAGGCAACCACTCTTCCAGCGTCACTTCAAAAGTCATGCAAACCGGGTTAGCTCCGGCGATGAAGGGACCGCCATAAACCGAACCTTCGGTATCGGCGACGACACCGGTCAGCGAGGCGCGCAGCGAGCCGTCCGGCTGGGCACGCACTTCGCCGGCGATAGAGACGATTTCCACGGCGGGACCGCGTATTTGCAAGAACGCGCCGCTGCGGGTGCCGAGACAGGCATCGACCAGACTGCCCAGCGCGCCGCGCACAAAGGCATTTCTGAAGCCTTCGGCAAGACACAGCTTTTCGACACCGAGAACAAGGTCTTCATTGGGTGCGATGCGGGCATAGGCCACACGCCCCATGGATCCGATTTCGACAGTGTTATGCGTGTTCATCGGCGCGCTCCGTACGGTTCCTGGGTTGAAGAAGGGGAATGTTGGTTTCGGGGTCGAAGGACTGCTGCAGCACGAAACTGTCGAGTGACGTCACTAGGGCGGAAACGCCGCTCTCGCCAACAATACAGGATTCAGTCAGCAGATGGCCGCCCTTGACCACACCCGCCGCGGTGCGCATGGCGGCATGGCAATGAACAATCGGCTCGCCCTTCATGCTGCGCCCGAGCGTAGCATTGCCGAACACAAGCCAGGCCGCACCGGCGTCGATGGGTTTCGTATAGGCAATGACCGCTTTGCCGGAAGGGTCGGGCGGAGCGACGCAATAGGACAATATGTCGAAATAGCCGCCGAGAATGGTGAGCGAGGCATTCTCAATGCCGTTTTCGAAAAGCGGCTGCACGATTCCATCGTAAAGACTGCGGCCCGCCGCAATGAACAGCCGCACGTGGCGCGCGGATGGCGAGTGCAGGCTGTTGATGCGCACCGGCGAGGAAATGCCGGGGTGGATCAACGTTCTTGGCCGTGGAAAATGATGTTGTTCTACGGGTGCCACGCCTGCTCCTCCCTGCTGCCTGTACCTTGCAGTACGGTACTTAAAAATCAGCGGAAGGTGCTTTCGAATGCCAGCGTCAAACCGCCCGTCGGAAAACATTTCTTTCGCAGTCTGCCGCAGTGACGGCAGATTTTTGCAACGTATTGTGTGGAGACAAGGGATGACGAAACCGCTGGACAGAATTGACCGCAAGATATTGCGCACCCTGCTGGAGAACGGCAGGTTGAGCAATGCGGAGCTTTCGGAAAAGGTGGGGTTGTCGCCCAGTCCCTGCTGGCAGCGGGTCAAGCGGCTGGAAGACGAAGGGGTCATTCGCGGCTATACCGCCATTCTCGATCAGGCCAAGCTTGGACTGACCGAAACTGTTATCATCGAGGTGATGCTGGAGCGCCACGACGACGAGGTTCTGGAACGCTTCGGAGAGGCGATGGCCGCTCTTCCGGAGGTGCTGGAAGCCTATCTGACGACAGGCGAATATGATTATCTCATCAAGGTGGCGGTGGCAGGAACCGCAGGCTACGAGCAGTTTCTGCGCCGGAAGCTCTACAAGATCGAGGGTGTACGCCACTCCCGATCCTGTTTCGCACTTAAATGTCTCAAACACACATTATCAGTCGTACCCGATCCCGAACCTCCATTAATGGAAGCGACTGGCACCGGCCGCGCCCCGGCAAGATAGCGGCAGCGGATTGCGAATGGCGTGCCTGATCGTAGCGCCTCGACGCACGCCTTCCGCATAAAGATTGGCGTCATCTTCGGGAACATCCGAGTGGGTCATGGCTACCATCAGCCCACCACCAGTGCAGGCGGGACTGCGTCGCCCGCCTCCCCGACTGCCATAGCGGCAAGCCAGCCTGCTGTAACCACCGGTCACTCTCCCGGGATCGCCATCGATCCATCCCCGTCAGCAGATCGCAGGCACCACCAACAAGCCCTCCGCTGCCAGCCGCCCTCCTCTGCGTTGTAAAGAACGCAGAGCCCCCGCATAACGGACAACCCGCCGCTACACAATCATCATCCGGCCTATCTCAATTCACATGCGGATCTCTGTCGCGCGAAAGACGAGACGCGGCGATGGCACTATCTTCCGGTGCAAGTAGATCGTGTCTTTCGGCAAAGGCTACGAACAAGCCGCGGGCGGTCTCCGCTTCAATCTCGCCGCGCAACGCGGCAGCACATGCCTTAAGCGCAATGGAATGTGCGCTATCTCGGTTTGTTGCGGGCCACTCGGAAAGATGTCGGTAGGCCTCCAGCACGTTTCGAACCTCCGCTGGAAAGCCGAGACCGACAAGAATGAAAACAGGCTGTCTGAACATATCGGGTTTCATTGCTTTCTCCTTCCCATCCCAGATATTCGTGGGCGCCATCGCGACGGCGCCCCTGTTCATCCAACAATGTAAATCAAGCCGCCTTCTGTGCTTCGATCTGGCCCGGGGCAACTGTCGGCACCAGAACCGCATCGGTCTGGATGTCGATTTTCCGGGGCTTCAGGGCCTCCGGGATTTCGCGAATGAGATCGATCGAAAGGAGACCGTTTTTCAGTTCGGCGCCGCTCACTCTGACATGATCGGCGAGCTCGAACCTATGCTCGAACGGACGGGCCGCAATGCCGCGGTGCAAGTAACCCTCCGCGGGTGTCTCCTGCCTCTTGCCTGTCACAGTCAGGAGATTGGACTGGAAAGTGATGTCGATCTCGTCCCGTGTAAAACCAGCCACCGCAATAGAAATCTGATAGCTGTCTTCGGCCGTCCTGATAATGTCATAGGGCGGCCAGTCACTGATCGAGCGGGTGCGCTGGGCGTTTTCGAGAAGATTGAAGACCCGGTCGAATCCGATGCTCGATCGGTACAACGGTGCATAGTCGTAAGATGTTGCCATAACCATATCCTCCTTGAAGCAACATGGGTACCAAAGCGCCAAAAGCGGCGCTTCCAGCACGGCCAGTCCTGTCATCAGCGACTGGCGGCTGACGATTTGGTTTTTCGTGTTTTCAAAATCAAGAGGCGAAGCGAACGAAATTTGCTTTCGCACCCGCATTAAATATGGCTCAGGTACCGAGCGATCAAACGCCTCCAGCCACGCCGATATTCGGCCCGGGAAGCAGGGATTTCTGTCCGAGCCTGGCACAACCTGGAACCGCCATTGAGGCACCACTCTCCTTGGACATCGGCGGGTAACTCGGTCGGACCCGGTGTTACATCCATATCTAAAGACAGGACTTCGGTTCGAGGCCACAGAGCGTCGCGTGCGGCTGCGCCTCGGGACGGCGCGCAGTCACCTCGCGATCCACATTGGCCGTCCCTGCCATTGATTGGCCGGGGCATCATGGATTTCATAACCCATAAGGGCGTCATCTGCGTTTCAGCTACCAAAAGGATAGTACGGCGCCAACTTCGGAGTAATAGCCACTCCGTATCATGAGCCCACTAGTCCTTACGACCAGCTTGCCGCCTGTTTTCACCTCGCCAAGAATGCTCCTTCAGACCGGACATTTCGTGGGAGAAAAAAGCGTGAGGACGATCTTCCTGAATAGGTACGGTTTCCCCGACCAGTCGGCAACAAGCCGTATGATATCATCGCTCGCATTTTCAATGGCGCAGCGCGGAATGAATGTGACTGTCGTTGCAAGTCGCGAAATACACAATCATCCCGGAAGCGTGTTGCCCGCAACCGAAACGGTTCGGGGTGTACAGATCAAACGGCTCGCAAGCGGCCGCTTCGGCCGGCAAAGCCTCATGCGCCGTAGCGTTGATTATCTTCTTTTTCAGGTGCTGGCATTCGCCTGGCTTCTGCGCAACGTTCGGGCAACGGACACGGTCGTTGTCTGCACCGATCCTCCGCTCCTCTCCGTCATGAGCAGTATCGCGATCCGCCTCAAGGGCGCACTCATGGTGAACTGGATCATGGATCTTTTTCCGGAGACCGCAATCGAGCTTGGATTTTTCAGGAAACGTGCACGGTGGCTTGCGCCATGGCTGACTCAGGCACGCAACTGGTCTCTGCGATCCCCCGGCATGGTTGTCTGCCCTACCGACAAGATGGCGGAATTCCTCTTCACTCAAGGCCTTGCAAAGGATCGCGTCAGCGTCCTGCATCACTGGTCGGATGGGGAGGAAATCTATCCTGTCCTGCCCAAGGATAACAGCCTGCGGAAGGCGTGGGGACTGCAGGGTGTGTTTGTCGTCGGCTATTCAGGAAACTTCGGGCGGGCGCATGAGTTCGGCACTATGCTGGCAGCGGCGAAACGCCTCGAGCATCGGCAGGATATCCGGTTCCTTCTTATTGGCGGCGGGCACCAGCACGCGGCTGTGAAGACTGTCGTTCAGGATCTCGGCCTTCAGAACGTCATCTTCAAGCCGCTGCAGCCCGTGGAGAAACTTGCTGAAAGCCTGAGCGTTGCAGATGTGCATCTGGTCTCGCTGCTGCCGGAACTGGAACACTGCATCATTCCAAGCAAATTCTATGGAATCCTGGCGGCCGGGAGGCCGACGATCTTCGTCGGCGACCCTGATGGAGAGGTGCCGCGCGTTCTCAGAGCCAAAGGATGCGGCAGCACCGTCGAAATCGGAGAGACCGAAAAGCTCTCCGGCACCATCGAAAAGCTGTGCGACGACCCGGATACCACGACAGCAATGGGGGATGCGGCACGGCGGCTGCTGTGTGCCGACTATTCCCGAGAAAAGGCGGCAGATGCCTGGGCAGTGCTGATCGCCGGGCTGCAGACTGTCGAGCCTTCCAGGCCACCTATCGCTCAAGGTATCTCGTCATGAAAGACAAAGTCGTCGTCAGTCAGCTCGGCGCCCGCATGCATTATGCCGTACCGAGAATATTTGCATCCGCTGGCCGCCTTGCGCATTTTTACACTGATATATGCGCCACGAAAGGTTGGCCCCGGATCGTCAATTCGTTTCCGGCGACCCTTTATCCCGCACCTGTCAAACGGCTGGCCGGCCGGCTGCCCAAAGGCGTGCCGACCGCGCTGACGACGGTGTTTTCCAGCTTCGGCCTCCGTTCCGTGCTGCGCCACATGCGAACAAAAGACGTTGTGGAGGAAACCTCTCACGCGATCTGGGCCGGGTCGGTTTTCTCCGAAATGGTGGCCCGGCGCGGCTTCCATGGCGCAGCTGGGCTCTACGCCTTCAGTGGCGACGCACTCGAACAGATGCGGGCGGCAAAACAGCAGGGCCTTTGGACCGCAGTCGAGCAAATGATCGCTCCACGCGATGTCGTCGAAACGCTTCTGGACCAGGAAATGATGCGGTTTCCCAAATGGGCCGGCCCTGTGCGGGATAATCCGCATGCGCGTCTATTCGCCGATCGGGAGAAAGCGGAGTGGCGCCTTGCAGATGTCATCGTCTGCCCGTCGGAATTTGTCCGCAAGCACGTGGTCGCATGTGGTGGGCCGGAAGACCGGTGTGTCGTCGTTCCCTATGGGGTCAATGCCAGTGCTGCCATCGACAGACCGGCACGCATGCCGGGGCCAATCAGGGTCTTGACCGTAGGCGAAGTCGGGCTGCGCAAGGGATCGCCCTATGTTGTGGAAGCCGCCAGATTGATGGAGGGCGCCGCCCGCTTCCGGATGGCGGGCCGCGTTCGTGTGCCCGATGACGTCAAGCAGGAGATTTCGCAATGGGTCGAGCTGAGAGGGATCGTGCCGCGCTCGCAGATCGTCGAGGAGTTTCGGTGGGCGGATGTCTTCCTGCTGCCGTCGCTCTGCGAAGGCTCCGCGACTGCCGTCTATGAAGCACTGGCAGCGGGCCTGCCGGTTATAACGACCGAAAATACCGGCAGTGTCGTTCGCGATGGTATCGAAGGTTTCATCGTTCCCGTCTGCGATCCGGAAGCTATCGCAACTGCGGTGCGTGCGCTTGCCGACAATCCTGAGCTCAGGCGAAGCATGTCCACCAATGCACTCCTGCGCGCAGCCGAACATACCGTGGAGTCATATGGCGAGCGGCTTCTTGCCGCCTTGTCCGGGCCGAATCTGTCGGGGTCGGCGGGTCTTTGCATGGCCGATGACACGCGATACCTGGGGAACAAAGAGAAATGAAGATCATCCACGTCATCGCTTCGATTGATCCCAAATACGGCGGCTTGCAGGCCGTTGCCATGCGCCTTGCCGCTGCACAGGCCGGCCTCGGCGTAGATGTGAATATCGTCAGCTATGGCGACGCCGCCATTGAAGCGCAGGTCAAGGAAATTGGCCGTACCATACCGCATTTCGAGAATATCCACTGGCATCTCCTGCCGCCGGCCGGGAGGCTGGAGACATTGTTCTGCTTCAGGGGCCGGCGCATTCTGAAAGCCGTGCTGAAAGATGCCTCCTTCATGCATATTCACGGCGTGTGGGAGCCATTTCTGCTCTATGCTTCCAAGCTCGCCCGCGCCGCTGGCGTACCCTACTGCATTTGCCCGGCAGGCATGCTGGATCATTGGAGTCTCGGCCAGCGATCGTGGAAAAAGAAGATCGCCCTGATGCTGTGCTACCGCAAGATGCTGAACGAGGCTGCGTTCCTGCACCTGTTAAATGTCGATGAAATGGCAGCTGTCGAGCCGCTGAATTTCCAGGCACGAAATCTGATCATTCCGAACGGTGTTTTTGCCGAGGAATTCGATCCCCTGCCCGCCCGAGGACATTTCAAGCAGAAAATCGCCCTGGCGCACGGCAGGCGATACATTCTGTTCCTGTCACGCCTGCACATCAAAAAGGGTATCGACATCCTTGCCTCGGCCTTTTCGGCTATCTGTGACACCTACGTCGACGTTGATCTCGTCGTCGCAGGCCCGCCCGGTGGAGCAGAGGGCCACTTCATGCACCTGGTGAAAAAACTTAACATCCGGCACCGCGTCTTTATGGTCGGAGCGATCTACGGCGAAGCGAAGCTCGAAGCCATGGTCGATGCCGACTGTTTCTGCCTGCCAAGCCGACAGGAGGGTTTCAGCATGGCGATCACCGAAGCGCTTGCCTGCGGCACGCCTGTTGTTATCACCGACCAGTGTCACTTTCCCGAAGTCGGAGCTGCCGATGCCGGGGTTATCGTCTCGGTTGACGCGGCAGAAGTTGCCAAGGGCCTGGCAAGCGTGCTCAGCAATCCCGCCAAGGCGAGGACGATGGGCGAAAACGGCCGCCGACTCGTGCTGGAGAAATTCACCTGGCCGGCAATCGCCCATGCCACGCTTGAAGGTTATCGGCTGAGCGCGTTGGACGCGGCCGCTTCCTGACGACGCGAGCCGACTGGCCTTGCCGGATTGCCGACATAGATCGTCCAGGGCTCCAATGACTTCGCGGTGACGGCTCGCGCGCCAAGCACAGCCCCCTTGCCGACGACGACACCGGGACCGACGAAGGCTTCCGCCGCCACCCACGCGTCCTCCTCGATCACCACCGGCCGCGTCACGAGGGGAAACGCACTATCCTGAACGTCATGCGACCCGGTGCACAGATGGGCACGTTGCGAGACAGAGGCATATTGGCCGATGGTGATCATGTCGACGTTGTAGCAGATCACCCCAGGTCCGAGAGATGAATGACGCTCCATGACGAGGTGCCCCGGCCACCAAACGATCGCCTTGGAATGCACCATCGCCGTGGCATGCAGGCGCGCGCCGAAACTACGCAGGAGAAAATTGCGCCAGCGCCGCATCGGCGGCGGCGTCCAGGAGGCAAGAAGCCGCCAGACGATCATCCAGACCAGCCGTTTCAGCCGCAAATGCAGTGCAAAGGTCGGACCTCCGAAGCGCGGCAGAGGCGTCGTTGCATGCTGGAAGGCAGGATCGTCGTATCGTGAGCGCATGGCCTATCCTCCGGCTTGAGACGTCAAGGATCGTATCGCGTATCGACGCTGCTGCACGCGCGCGGGTATGACGGCAAATGCCAGCGCCGGCGCTGCAAACATCAGCATATGCACCCAGACCATGAGAACCCAGTCGGTTTGATGCGAGATGGCGTGCATGGACGGTATGATCGACAGCAGATAGGTGAATTGCGCAGCGAACTCGCCCGTGTTTGCGGTCACCCAGATCCGGCGCACCAGATAGGCGAGCAGGAAAAATTTGAACGCTCCCAGATACCAGAAGGATCCGAACGCATCCGCCATTCCGGTCTCGGTCGTGCCGAGGACAGGATTGTAGTCGCGCGATTGGACCGGCACCGGCAGCATGAAGGATTGCTTGACTTCCACGCCCACGAGTTGCGCGGGCACGAAGTTGAACACCAGCCTGTTCCAGTGGAACTTGCCGTAGTCGAATTGCAAGGTGTTTGCGGTGTTATCGATCCGCATGATCGCGTTGCGCATCTCGTCGCCGCCGTCCCGGAACACTCTCTCGAGATTGCCGATGAAATCTATCTTCTTGATGTCATCCCACACGGGAGCGTCGTTGGCCTTGGTGATGGCGCGGTAGTCGCCCATGCTGTTCATCGACAGTGTGCCGAGGAAAAGTGCCACGATCAAGAAGATGCGCGGGATCGCCCATCCCTTGTAAAACCACCATGCCAGCGCGAACATCATGATGAGTTCCACCGCTTCGGCGCGCTTTCCAGTTATCACGATGCGATCCAGGTAAAAGACGAGATCGAACGCAAGGACGGCCAGCGCCAGCCAGGAAAATCGCCGTGCAAGGCAAAGCACCGCAATGGCCAGACCATAGCTCAACAACCGCGAAAAGAAGATGTACATGACCGGAACTCCGGTCATCTGCACCGCAATGGTCAACTCTCCCGGCAAACGGCTAAGCTTGAAATAGAAGTAGGCGCCGGCGACCGAGAGAACGGCTGCGACGATCAGCAGACGTGTTTCATCGAAATCGATACGAAAGAATGCAAAGGGTTTTGCCGTTCTGCTCCACCCCCACCAGCACATGAACAGGCACAGCATCATAAAGATTGCTGTTCTTGCAAACGCGCCTTCCGGCAAGAATCGTTCAGACGCCAGTCCGGGAACCTGGGGCAAGATGAAACTGAACGTGATGACGCCCGTCAGAAACGGGAACTCGTAAATTCGCTCCCGACGCATCATTCCCCAACAGATGAGCAGGATAACACCACCAAAGAGGCAAAAAACCAGAAGCGTGTTCATGAGGCGAGCCTCGCCTGAACCGGAGGAAAATCCCGCACGAAACTGCTTCTGAGGTCGTAGAGGAGCGCTTTGGCGTATTCCTTGAACACCTGCACCCCGTCGCCGTTGATGGCAAGCCGCCACAGCGACACGGTTCGTTGCGCAGGAAGGGAAATCCACTGAATTTGAGGCATCACAAACCGGAAGCGCTTTACTGCGCGCCGTGAATGAAACCAGCTCGTGACCAGAATGGCGCTTTTTGCTCCCATTCCAGTCAGTATGGGCTGTGAGAATGTCGCGTTTCCCCAAGTGCTGAGCGAAAGACATTCCGTTGAGACGGTTGCGGAATCCACCCCCAATTGCACCAGCATGTCGCGGATGAAGTCGCAATCCCCATAACCAGTCACCAGAACGAGCGGCGCCCTTCCCTCGTGCCATAGTTTTGCGGCCTGGGCAGCTCGAGGTGGACCGTCACCGCCCAGAACAACGATGACGTCGGCTTGCGCAGGTGGGTCCTCCACGACAAGGAGCGACCCCGCTGAAACGAGGGCAAGTCCGTAGAGCCCGACTGCACTCAGCATCATCAAGCCCAGTAAAAACGCGTACCGTTTCAATGGCGGAGCATTTCTGATGTTCTGGGAAATGCGCAAACGCGAAAGCCGTCCTTTCGAAACCGGTGTCGAGGGAATTCGCGTTCCGGGCCACGGCGCTTTCATGATGCGATTACTCATCACTCGCCGATTGCATGGCTCTTGGCTCCGGTGCTGCGTTGGCGGAGACAGGCAGACGTGCCACCTCGCGGTAGAGATCAAAATTACCCCTGTGAAGCCAGGTTTTCGAGAGATAGCCCGTCGCGGTTAGAACGAAGGCCGTGTGGAGGGCAATCGGTACGAGAAGTCCGGCCGCCATCATTTCCGGCAGGATACCGGCTTTTATCCCGGCAAAACCGACGCCGCCGCAAATGAAGGAAATGACGACCAACGTGTTCGTTGCCGCCGCCGGCGTGAAACCATAGTCCAGCAGCAGATGATGAAAATGCCAGCGATCGGCCGACATTGGACTGCGACCGTTCATGATACGGCGAACAATCAGACTGAGCGTATCGGTGATCGGCAGGATCACGATCCAGAGCAATGCCGGAAAGGATACGGCAGCGCTTGTGGTCGCCAGCAGGACGATAACATAGGCAATCGTCGCACCCAGTGCGGTACTGCCCGCATCGCCGAGGAATATGCTCGCCCGTGCGCGCCATGGACCGCGCATGTTGAAGACCAGAAAAGCGCAGAGGCATACGCAGAGTGCCTGAAGCGGCGGGATGACGTCGCCGATACCTGCGAAGATCGCCACGATCATCAGCCAGATCAACGCGACACCCGCAGTGCCGCCAGCAAGCCCGTCCACACCATCGAGCATGTTCCACGAATTCACCAGCCCGGTCACGAAGAGAACTCCGATGACGAAAAACAGCGGCAGGAACAGATCCGAATGCTGCGTGAACAGCACGCCGATGGAGAGAGAGCCGATATCGGCGCCGCCTACGAGAGCGATCGCCATTGCCAGTTGCATGAGAAGTCGTCCTGCCGCGGGCAGCGGCCGGCGATCATCGACGACGCCCATCAGCAGGATGACCGCCAGTCCGAGCCAGAAGTTCATGCCGAGAGCCTCGCTCCACCCACCAACGAAGGCGGAAACGGCGAAAGCGGCAAAGATTGCGATGCCACCGCAAAGCGGAACGGCTCCCGTGTGGCGTTTGCGGATTGAATCGGGGCGATCCACAAGCTGAAACACAATGGTCAGGCGCCTGAGAACGACGATGAGGGATACGCACAGAATGAAAGTAGCGATGGTATTGAAGAGTATCCCCGACATGTCTTATCCCCACGCTGAACCTTGGCGGCGCATTTGCGACGAAGCTCGCCTCCTGACGATCCTAAAAAACACCGGCCCTGAGGGGTATGCGGGCAAAAGGCGTGTGAAATCCACCAAAGGGAGAGGGTGTCGAAATTAACGCCTACCCTGCCTACCCCCGAACCGGATCGACCATCGAAAGAGCTAGGTTTGGGACCTTGACGGCAAGCGACCACAAATGAACGACTCGGCAGCCAGCGGCATCTTATGAGTGATCATTCCTGTGTGGAGAGAACGGCAATCCAGTCCTGAAAGCCGAAAGCATTCGCCAATGCCGGCACCGTCACGTTGCGAAGGCCGCTACGGCCAAGACGCTCGATCGGTTCGATGTAAATTCCATTCGAGGGATCGTACCAGCGAAGGGTTTTCTCGCCTGCCGCCAAACTGTCGAGATCGATCGCAACGGAAGGAGTGTCGAGATAGATCACGGCGAAAGACCCTTCCCTGTCGCGCGCCGCGAATGCACCCGCATCGCTTTTCAGCAAGCTGCCCTGATCGGGCACGAGCTTCCACCATGCCAGTTGTCTGAAAAGCGAGGCCAGATGGGTGATGCTTTGAGCACCACGGCTGTTCAGCGAACCCTGCCAGCTGTCCTTCGCTTCATAAAGCCCGGCGGCGGAAAAATGCCAGACCGGATTGTTGCCGAAGAGCTGACCGCTCGCTCCTGAAAGCAGCGCACCATAGGCAATAAGACGAACCTGACGCTCCTTCACATCGTTCTCGCCTTCATATGCGCCTTCGATGAGGAAGAAAGGGCGTCTTGGTCCAGATCGGTAACGATCCAGCACCGTCACCGCGACATTGCTGTAAGTATAAACTGAATCGATATCGAGCCAGGAAGCGTCCCGCCAAAAATCGCTCGTCACGGTATCGGGATTGCCATGCACGGTCTGCAACGCCGAAGGATCAGTTTCAGCGATCCCCATTGCTACAGCCATGACCAGATTGCGATCTGGCGGATCGTAATCCCCGCCCTGCACCCAGATGATGTTGGGGTACTTCGCAAAACGCTGCCCGACATAGCGTCCATAAGCCCGAAGCTTTTCTGGCCCGGCCGCGACCATTTCCTGATACCATCCCTCGGGGCCGCCGCGTGCGCCGCTATACGCCGGGCAGAGAAGCACCAGCAAATTGCGACTGGCGGCTGCCTTTATGACGGCTTCCGCCCTGTCGAAATAGGTCTGGTTCGGTTGCTCAAAGGCATCGCCTGCGAAAGGTTTCTCGTCGTAGAAGTTCGCCGGCGCCTTGCGGGAGAACTGATGCTCGATCAACGAGACAAGCACGGTGTTGAAGCCCTGCCGCTTTCGCGTTTCCAGATAAAATTCCGCATCGGGAATGGAGGTATCGCCAATGAGCGACCACGCACTGTCGCCGACAATCAGGAACGGCAGACCCTTGCTGTCTTCAAGATAACGCCCGTCCTGCGACGTCTGCAGCGGAAAAACGGGATCCTGTGCGTTGCAGGTCGAAAACATGCATAGCCAAAAAAAGAAGACGCCGCACAGATGTCCAAGTCGCCGCTGATCGCCGAACATCGCTTCAGAGCCGTTCACGAACGACGCGAAGCCAGTTTTTCAAGGGCAACGGCAGATAGGTTCGAAGGCCCGGCCTCAAACCGGCGGGAATAGACCAGTCCTCCATCCTGAGCACTGTTGACAGGCCGGGACGGTCGTTGAGTGTCATGGTAATGACTTCGTTATAGCGTGCGGCCATCCGTTCGATGCTGAAGCGGTTCAGAACCATTTCCTTTCCCGCGATCGACATCCGCTCGAGAAGGTCGCGATCGGCATGCAAGCGCGCGATCGCATTCGCAGCTGCCGTATAATTGCCGATCGGGAACAGGAAGCCGTTTCGGCCCGGCTCGACAATCGTATCCGTCACACCCCGGATATGAGACACGACCGGGACGCAGCCGCCGGCCATTGCCTCTATCATCGTCATGCCAAGCCCCTCGAAGCGGGACGGCATGATGAGAACATCGTGACTGGACATGATGACCGGTATGTCTGAAAGCTGCACGGATCCTGCGTAACTGACGCGATCGCCATGACCGTCTAGCCTTCGCCTGAGCTTGCCCATATCCGGCCCATCTCCGACGATCGTCAGGCGCACTGCCTCAGGCGAGGCATCCAGTATTTCCCGCAGCCACATCACGCCTTTCGACGCATCTTCAATGCGGCCGACGAAGAGAGCTTTGAGTTCCGGCCCCCGGTTGACGCGCCGAACGGCCTGGCTCCGGAACGCATCGCTGTCCACCGCATTCGGGATTGCGTAGGTGCGATCCTTCGAAAAGCCGTTGCGCGCGACCAGATCGGCGCGGCACCGCTCCGATACGCCAATCGTGACATGGGCATAGTCCCGGACCGAGCGCGCGGCCGCGTATGTTCCGGGTGAGATATTATGAACGACGAGAATACGCAGGATACCTTCGGGGAGATAGCGCGCGATATTCGTCTGCAACTGATCGCCAAGAACATTGACGATCACCCCGTCAAACCCGCCTTCTTCGATGGCGGCCGCCATTCGCGATGCACATTCACGTTCGCTGAGATTGACGGGCATGCGCAGCAGTTGCCCGAATGCCTTTTCACCCTGCAGATCGAGAGGCAGCCCGTATGTTTCCTTGCACACGCCGAGCCATCGCACGTCTATGCCATAGGCGGCGAGACCTTTGCGAAGATGTTTGAAGACGGAATAGGTGCCGCCAATATGAGGAAGGACAAAATAGGCAAGCTTCATGGGACACTCTCGCTCCTGCATCCACAACCATGCCGCAACGGATCGACGGCGGACGGTTCGAGTGGCTGCTAAGGCGACATACTAAAAAGCCACGGGATGACAGTCAGTTGCATCTTAGGCTTAGCTGTATCTTCCTTTGAGAGGTTTGCGTCGGCCAGACTATTCGTTTGGCGTAAGACGCAACCCGAAGGTCGGTGTGGGGTCGTGCTGATCCAGCGGATATCAATACCATATCGAGCGTGTCGGCGCCGGGCTGCGATTGGAAAATAAATGAGGATCACTCTCCTTGGACAATTTGGCTCTGGCAATTCGGGCAATGACGGATCGCTGGAAGCCATGCTCCTTTATCTGCGCAGGATGAGGCCCGATGCCGATCTGTTGTGTATCTGTGCAAGTCCGACAGTCGTAAGTGCGAAGTTCAATATTCGTGCGATGGGTGTTGGGGGGCCTCCCCTGACAAACGCTTGGATGAGGCAACTGGACAAGCTACTCGGCAAGGTGCCTTCACGGCTTATGCTATTGGTCAGTTCCCTCTTTAGTTTCGACAAGGCTGACCTGATGATCATACCGGGGACCGGCATCCTCGATGATTTCCAGGAAAAGTGGTTCGGCTGGCCCTTTGTCGTGTTTTGCTGGTGCCTCGTCGCACGCCTTCGCAACACGCGGATCGCCTTTGTCAGCATCGGCGCCGGCCCGATGAAAAGCCGGCTCAGCCGCTGGTTCCTACGCTCCGCCGCACAGATGGCCTCATATCGATCCTACCGGGACGATTTCTCGCTCAACTATATGAAAATGATCGGTGTCGACGTGTCGCGCGACCACCGTTACCCCGATATCGCCTTTGATCTTCCTGTTCCTGTGCCCCACCGGCAGAGCGCCGCCGGCGGCTCAATGAGAATAGGCGTCGGCGTCATGGACTATCGCGGCTGGCGTCACAACGATCCCGAGGCCGCCAGGATTTACAAGACCTACATCCACAAGCTCTCACGTCTCGTGAGCTGGTTGATCGGTGAAGGCCATCGCATCACCCTTTTGATGGGGGACGTTACCGACAGGGTCGCCTGCGCGGATTTGATGTTCCTGCTGACGGACATGCTATCCGAGGACAAGCTGTCGCGGATCGACATCAGCTCTGCCGCAACGCTGCGCGATATCATGCAGCAGATGGCAGCAATCGATCTTGCAATGGTGTCGAGATATCATGGAGTTGTCTGCTCTCTAAAACTTGGAATTCCAACAATATCAATCGGTTATGCCAGAAAGTTCGGTGATTTGATGAACGATTTCGACCAGGAGAAATTCGCCCGGCATATCGACACGTTCGAAGTCGAGGAAGTCATTGATCTGGTCAAGGAGATACTCGCTGGAGCAGGTGCGGTGAGGGAGAGGATTGCCCACGCCAATGATCGCTTCAACCGCCAGCTTTCCGAGCAGGAAGCGCTGCTCGGCCGGGAATTTCTCGCAATTGATGTCGTCGCAACGCCGCAGAGCGTGACGCCTTAGACACGAGTCCTGCAACCTAATGCTTTCGGCGTAATACCGAGGCTCTTCAATACTCGACGGGAGTAGGCCGCACGCTGTTGCATGCCCCTCAACAAACATTCTCCAAACGGCCTACACCTACGGATCCGGCTGCCATCCCAACGGTCAGATTTCCAAGGTCCAAGTCCACACTCTAGATTTGACGCTACCGTCGATTATCGGCGACGCTGTCGGAGCCCTCGATGCACAAAGTCCGCCGCGCCTTTTTCATGGCCATGCTGGAACAGCACCTCGGAATTGCGATCAATTTCGCTCTGATCGCGATCGTATCGAGACTGCTCTCGCCTGCGGAAGTTGGTTTTGCCGTTATCGGCTACGGGGTGACAGCGGTGATCTTCGCCTTTCGCGAATTCGTTTCTTCCGATTTCCTTATTCAGCTCGATGTTGTTGAACGCGATGACATCAACACGTCGCTTACGCTCTTGCTCCTGGTCAGCGGCATTCTCGGGATCGTTCTCTATCTATGCGGCCCCTATCTGGCGATATTCTACCACCAGCCCAGTCTCCAGCAATATCTTATCCTCGCCATTGCCGCGGTCATGGCCGAAAGTCTGGGTATGCCGGCGTTTTCCATGCTGCGTCGCCAGCTGGCCTTCGGCACCATCGCACGCGTCCGAACCACCGGCCTCGTCGTTATGGCTGGCGTGACGATCTTCGCTGCCAGCAATGGATGGGGCTTTGTCAGTTTCGCGCTCGGCCTGCTCGTCGGCAACAGCGTTGCAAGCGCCCTTGCGGCCTATGCCGATCCGGCCCAGCGTACCGCACGCCTTTCTCTAAAGTCGTGGCGCCGTATGGCCGAATTCGGCCGTTACAGGGGCGCTGCAACCATCGTCGACAAATTATACGAGTCCCTGCCGCAACTGGTGCTCGGCTTTGCCATGACACCGACAGCGGTCGCGATCTACAATCGCGCCAATACCGTTTGCTCCATTCCCGACCGCATTTTCCTCTCGGCAATCTTTTCCTTCGCCTTCCCGGCGCTCGCCGCCGAGGTTCGCGAGGGTGGAGATGTCCGCAGATCCTACCTGCGCGCGCTCAGTTACATCACTGTGCTGTATTGGCCATCGCTGATCATGGTCGCCATTCTCGCCGATCCCATCGTGCGCCTTGCACTTGGAGACCAGTGGCTCGCCGCCGTACCGATCACCCGGATTCTCGCACTTGCGTCGATCTTCTGGTTTCCCATGGTTTTGACAACGCCGCTGCTGATCGCGCTCAACGCCAACCGGGAGGCTTTCCTGGGCAATTTCGTCTGCCGCAGCGTCTCGGCAATTGTGCTTTGCTCTGCCAGCTTCTTCGGTCTCACCGCTGTAGCGCTGAGTCAGTTCGTCACGCTGCCCTTCCAGATGCTCGTCGCCTTCTATCTGGTAAGACGCCATGCGCACTTTAAACTACCCGAACTGTTCGCTGCCATCGGGCCGAGTTCCGCTGTGACCCTTGCCGCGATTGCGGGGCCGCTCGCCATATCCGCCTGGATGGGATTCCGCTTCGATTACTCCCTCGCCCAGGCTGGCGGCGCCATCCTCCTTTCGGTGACAGGCTGGGCCGCTTGCCTCTATCTTCTGCGTCACCCACTCGTCAGCGAAATACGTTCGACGTTCGATGCTTTTGCCGGGCGTCCGCGCAAGATCGGAAAACCTCCTGCACCGGCTTCCATTCCCGACACCGTCGTTCCCGCAGCGGTGGAACCATGAGCAGCATCGATATCGTCATCCCCAACTACAATTACGGCCGCTTTCTGGAGGGATGCGTAGAAAGCGTCCTTGGCCAGAACATACCGGACATGCGTATCCTCATCATCGACAACGCCTCCACAGACGAAAGTGTCGCGGTCGCCCGGTCTCTAGCGACAACAAATCCCCGTATCGAAACGTGCCTGCGGCCAAAGAATCTCGGCGGTCACGCGTCTTTCAACGAAGGCATTGATTGGGCCCGGGCGGACTATTTCGCCATCATCTGCGCCGACGATGTCCTCTCGCCTGGAGCACTCGCGCGCGCGATGGAGGCGCTCGACAATCACCCCGGCGCGCACATGGCCTTCGGGCGCACCGCCTTCTTCCGCGACGACGCCGAAATAGAATCGGGCCTTCGCAGCGACGCCAATGGCATGCAGCTTCATCGGGGCATAGACTTCATCGCCAAAATTTGCGCGACGGGACGCAGCCCGGTGCCAGGCCCACTCGCTGTCACCAGAACACACATTCAACAACATGCCGGTCACTATCGGCCAGCACTGCGCCATACTGACGATGTCGAGATGTGGATGCGGCTCGCAGTTCTGGGCGATATCGTCGAACTTGACGCCGTGCAGAATTTTACCCGTATCCACGGTGCCAACCAATCCGCCATCCTTGATAACGTCCTTGCCTGGAATACCGAAATCGAAGCCGCGCTCGAAAGCTTCTTTGGCAATGAAGGGGCTTTGCTTGCCGATGCCCAAACCCTGCTCCGGCGCGGTCGCGCGAGCCTGAGCGACCGCGCCTATTGGTGCGCGCTTTCCAATCTGGTCCGGCGCCGGCCCGGCGCGGGTGCCCTTCTCGCACAGGCTTTCCGCCTCAGACCCGCTTCAGCGTTTCTGCCGCCGGTAAGTTATCTTGTCCGCCGACCTGATGCCTTGCATCGAATTCGCGCAGCGATCGCCCGCCGATAGTGATCGACCGGCCAAACTTTCGATGATGAAGCCCTATTCTTCTGCATTCAGTACAAGCCGCAAGAGCGCCGGCAACGAAGTGGATTTCGTTCGGCGCATGATTGAGGCGCGATGATTCTCGACAGTGCGCTGACTAAGCTTCAAATCGGCTGCAATAACCTTGTTGGCCTGCCCCTGAACAATCCGGTCAAGGATCTGACGTTGCTTGCGAGTAAGCGCCGCCAGCGTGGCTCGAGCCGTTTCACGCCGCTCTTCGCGTTCGTTCGCATCACGCGATCGCTCGAGGGCCGACTGCACGCTCCGATATATTTCCTGGTAAGAAAAAGGCTTCTCGATGAAATCGGCCGCTCCATATCGCATCGAATTGATTGCCATACGGACATCGCTGCGACCCGTGATCACAATCACCGGGAACCGATGATGTCTTTCTTTCAGCAAACGTAACAACTCCATGCCGACCATGCCGGGGAGATACGCATCGACAAGCAGACAACCTGATCTGTCGGGCTTGTAGTTTGCAAGATACTCTTCTGCCGAAACATAGGTTGCGACCGCCCAGCCTTCTCCTTCGAACAGAGCGCGCAAATTGTCCCTTATGTCCTGCTGGTCGTCGATGACTTCGATGAGCCTGCCCGTCATCGGCTCCATATATTCAGGTTCGCTTATGTGACCTGCTCTCTCGCCGTTTTGGCGAACGACCAGTGTCTCCACCATCTGCACGACGTCTTTGAGTTTCGCCGGCTTGTGCAGATACGGAATTTCGTGCTGTGCAAAAGCCCTCAGGGCCTTGCTTGAAATATCGCCTGTGAGAATGAGCGCCGGAACATTTCGGCGGAGTGCTTGCCGGATATGTCCGATCGCAGCTATGCCATTCCCGCCGGTAGGGAGATTGTAGTCTGCGAGAATAACGTCGGGCGTGAACTGCAATCCTCGAACAATCGCGAGCGCCTCAGGAGCCGTAGAGGTCGCAGCCACCACATATCCAGTCTGCTCAAGTCCCATCTTGAGCAGATCACGCATACCGTTTTCGTCTTCGATGATCAGAACCGACGCCCACGAAAGGGTAGCCGCCTGGTTCGAATGGTCATCCACTGGCGCAGGCAGTGATACAAGCGGCTCACCTGCCGGTGCGTGATCGATCTCGATCATGAATGCCGAACCTTTATGTAGTCGTGACTGCACCACTACCCTTAGTTCGAGAAGCTCGCTGAGCCGCTTGACGATCGACAATCCCAGCCCCAAACCACGGTCTTCCGTTCCAGCAGGCGCATCGAGCTGGAGGTATTCCTGAAAAACATCCTCGATATGGTTTTCGGGAATGCCGATGCCAGTGTCCCACACTTCAAAGCGAACCTTCGTACCGCGACGGCGACAACCCACCAGAATTTTGCCGCTCGGCGTGTATTTCAGTGCATTGGATAGAAGGTTGCGAACGATCTGCTCGAACAGGCGGGGATCGGTGCGAACGGCAAGGCTGGACGGTACGACACGGAGTTGCAGCCCGGCGGCCTGAGCGGGATAATAAAATTCCTTGAACAGCCTTCCCAGAAGATCGCCAATCGCAAAGCTCACGATCTGCGGTTCCACCATCCCCGCTTCGATCTGGTTGATGTCAAGAACAGAGTTGAGTATACCCAGCATCGAGGACAGCGTCTCCCCCATCCTCTGGACGAAAGTGCGTGCTTGCCCTTCACCCACGTTCCTTTCCAAAAGCCCGTGCAACAGCTTCAAGGTTTGCAGCGGCTGACGCAGATCGTGGCTTGCCGCAGACAGGAATTGCGACTTGGCCTCGGTCGCCCGCTCGGCGGATTTCTTGGCAGCTTCCCTGCTTTCGGCAACCTGTTTCTGGGCACTTATATCGATGAAGGTGATGACCACTCCGTCAATTGCCTCGCTCGCGCCGCGATAGGGTTTGACACGGCGGACATACCACCGGCCATCGGGTCCTCCTATCTCTCGGTCTATTGTGTTGCCTCGGAGCAGCGTCGCCGTTGCATCGGCTTGAAGCGTAATGTCGCCGTCAAAGCCGCTAAGGTCCGAGAGGGGACGGCCGACATCGGAGGATATGATGTTGAATACCGAACGGGTGGCCGGTGTGAAGAACCGTATACGAAGGCTGGAATCCAGAAAGAGCGTCGGGACATCGGTGCTGTACAGGACATTTTGCAGATCGTTGGAAACTGCCCGCTGACGCTCCAACGCTTCTTGCAATTGATTGTTGAGGGCTGTCAGCTCTTCATTGAGGGATTGCAGTTCCTCTTTCGAAGTAAAGAGTTCCTCATTCGTCGACTGATACTCCTCATTCAGAGACAGCGCTTCGGCGGTGATCTGCTTCTGTTCTTCGCTGGCAATTTCCAGATTGCGTATGGCGCCCTGCAATTCCGCCCGTGTCTCCTCCAGTTCGAATTCAAGCTCGGTAATGGGCGACGCATCTGTCGTTGATGATTTCTGCGATCGGACAACACCGTTGGCCTGCGCAGCATCCTCCACAAAACATATGAGGAACAGCTCTTCACCCTGACTGAAGAGCGGCTCGACATGAATGTTGAACTCGATGTGTGCGCCGTTGCTGTCGAGTTTTGCATTCTTGGCTACGAACGGCTTTTGATCCCGGCTCGCATGTTGGATCGCAGACCTGATCTTATTATGGAGCGCCGTCGGTGTGATGGCGAACAGGTCATGCGATGCCGGGCCTGAAGCGATCCGTAGGAACCTTGCTGTCGGGCCGATGGAGTAGAGATACTCATACTTCCGATTGACGAGGATTGCGGCGGGCACGTAGCTACCCAGCAGAACCTGGGAAACCGCCTCGGCAAGTGCACCGTGCCTCGACGCTGAATTCACCTTTCCTTGCGAAGAGGGAATTCTGACATTTCCGCCCGCAACCGCACCGAAATCAAGATCACCGAAAACCGGCGGCCCGATACGCCGATATACCCTTTCGGATTCCGAAATCAGCTTAAAACGGTCATCCATTCCGCCAACGGTTTCGGATTTTCCGACCAGTAAAATGCCGTTCTCCCGCAGGGCGAACCTGAAAAGCGACAAAACCTTGGCTTGGGCTTCCGCTTCGAGGTAAATCAACAAGTTGCGGCATGAAATTAGATCGATCCGTGAGAACGGTGGGTCGCTGAGGACATTCTGCACGGTGAATACCACCGCCCCACGCAGTTGCGCCGTCACGGTGTATCCGTTGTCATCCCTTACGAAATATTTTTCCAGCAAGTCGGGCGGCAGCGATTTGGTCGCCTCATGTGAATAATGTCCATCTCTGGCAATTGCCACCGCCTCGCTATCAGCGTCCGAGGCAAACATCTGAAACTGGAGACGAAGGCCCATGGACTGAATGAGCTCGAGGAAGAGAATAGCCAGAGAATATGCTTCTTCCCCCGTGCTGCATCCAGCGACCCAGACCCGCACTGCTCCGTGAGCCGCTTTTGCGTGGAGAATATCCGGAATAATGGTATCTCGTAGAAAGTCGAACACCTTCCCGTCGCGGAAGAAACTGGTGACGTTGATCAGGAGATCCCTGACGAGATTTTGCCGCTCGTCTTCGCTGATTTCGAGAATCTCAAGATACCGGTCTATCTTCTCAATCTCGATACCGAGAACCGCCATGCGTTTTTCGACCCGGCGCTGCATCGTTCCATGTTTATAAGCCGAAAAATCATTCGCTGTGGAAACCCTCAATATCTCGATGATCCGGTCCAGCTGGGGCATTCGGCGCTCCATCGAGTGATCGGCTCGAAGCCGCGACAACAGCGCAATATGTTTGGCGATGGCCGCAGGCATCTCTTCGACCGGTAAAACCGTAGCGCCAATGCCCATCGAAATAACACTTTCGGGCATGCCGCCAAACTGTGCCTCTTGAGGCTCCTGGACCAGAACAAGTCCCTTGAAATCCCTGATCTGCTGGACGCCGGATGAGCCATCTGACCCCGTGCCGGACAGGACAGCTGCTATCGCCCACGGCCCGAATTCCTTGGCCATAGAACCCAGGAGAAAATCAAACGGCAGAGGTGCCTCATGCAGTTCCCGCCGGGGCGACAGATATATCCTTCCTCCGTCAACCGACATCAGGAATTTTGGTGGAATGACATAGACGTGCTCGGGCTCTATCAAGGCAAGGTTGACAGCCTCCGTTACGACCATAGTCGTTTCGCTCGCCAGAAGTTCTGCGAGAATGCTTTCATGCGACCGGTCAAGATGCTGAACGAGAAGAAACGCACAGCCGGTTTTTTCAGGCAACGCTTTGAGCAAGGCTCTGAACGCATTCAGTCCACCCGATGAAGCACCGACGCCGACAATCGGGAACATCCTAACAGGACGTCCTTCCTGTGATCCGGACATCGAACCGGTGTCTACCTCGAAAGTAGAAGGAACCTTATTACTATCCTCGCCGCGTTCCGCCATATTCGCTCTCGTTAAAATTGACGCGCATTCCAAATAGAGATCGACCCTTGCGAAGCGTCAGGCGTTGTGGGTCAACAAGTCTTGAAAGCAGCCATCAAGGCCTTGAGATCATCAGTCAGGGATACATAGTCACCATGCCCCGTCGCATGCGGGGCGCAGCGCGTCCGATTGTCGTGAGGTGCAATTTCAAAATGCGATTAACACGCATAAGTTGCTGACATCGCGAACAAAAGCACGAATGGAGGATGATAAATCAATCCGGCCGCGATTATAATTCATCCATTATAGTTAGTGGTGTCGCGCAAAACATGATGATGGCCTGAAAGAATTATATTTCAACAGTTATGGCGTGTCTGGTTGTCTACCCACATCATGCCAGATTGAACGCCCGCTCGAAATCTCAATCAAAAGTGAGTAATTTCCGAACCTTTTCCAGTTGCGATACTCCATTGTAGGATGCCGGAGTCGAAATTCGGGTAGTGCCACGTCTGTTGATTTCTGGCCGATTTTTAAATTCCGAAAAATCCAGACCGCAACAGAGTAGCTTCCGAAGTTCTGATTGATGACGGCGTTTCGGGTTGAATTACTTCAAACTTCCGTGGTGCCGAATCTTAGAAAGAAAATCTTCGGTTGCGTCTCTGCCAAGCCAGACAGATCCGCAAAGCACTCTTTAGCGCGGATAGGACATACCATGCTGACATCAGTTCCCAACAACGGACATAGCCAATTCTCATCAAATTTCCATGTGGTTGCGCACTCGAAACCTATGGAAACTTCGGTCAGAAAGCTGGCGATCATCGATGACCGCGCGCTCGACCGTGAGTGTCTGGCTCAGAGCCTGATCGCATACGGCCTTGATATGGAAGTCGAGTTGTTTTCATCACTCGACGACTGGAGACATGCTCCAAACGGCCAGCATAGCGGCATCTTGGTCAACGTCGGTCGCAGCGATTTTTGCGATGACGTATCCCTCCATGAGTTGCGGGAATTCATTGCCGACTTCCCTTATCTGCCGGTCGTCATTCTCGCTGAAAACCGCGATCTGCGTCAGGTCATGAGGGCGTTCGACGCGGGCGTTCGGGGATACATCTCCTCGTCGATAGGACTGGCGGTGTGCGTGGGCGCCATCTCACTTGCATTGGCGGGCGGCGCGTTCGTATCGGCTGAAAATCTGAGCGATCTCAGGCAGTTGCTCGTAGTTGCTGAAGATAAGGAACGTCAGCGAACAGCCATGTTCACCCAACGTGAGGTCGATGTCATCAACGCCCTGACGCAAGGCAAGCCAAACAAGATCATCGCCTATGAGCTCAATCTTCGTGAAAGCACCGTAAAGGTACATATTCGCAATATCATGAAGAAAGTAGGCGCCAAAAACAGAACGGAAGTGATCTTCAAAATATCCGATCTCTTCAAAAACTAAAATCAACTGTCGTGCAGTGGACCTATTGCAGAACCATAATTGCCTGCGGGTGTCGGGCCCCGCATGATGCGGACGCATCGGAGCGATTATGACGGGAAGGCTGTACATCTCCTCTAAGCCTTTCGGCTAGCATTCCCAACATAAAGACGGGGTAACGGCCACCGAGCCGGATACGGTAATCTCTGGTCATTGGACATATGGACCCGGGATTGCGCCATGCAAACTTTCGTCGAAAATTTCGAAAACTCGGATCGACTGCGCCAGCGCTCCCGCAACATCATACCGGGCGGTGCACATACCTATGCAAAGGGTGACGACCAGTACCCTGTCCTGTCTCCCGGCTTTATTGAACGGGGATATGGCTGTCATGTCTGGGATGTCGATGGAAATGAATATATCGAATACGGCATGGGCAATCGGGCTGTCGGCCTTGGCCATGCCTATGCAGACGTCGTAGAGGCGGCGCGTGCGGAACTATACCGCGGCTGCAATTTCACGCGCCCGTCGAAGATCGAGGTGGATTGCGCCTCGACTTTTCTCGATACGATCCAGACAGCCGAAATGGTCAAATTCTGCAAGAACGGTTCCGATGCGACATCCGCCGCGATACGACTTGCACGGGCTGTTACCGGCCGTGACCTGATCGCGCGCTGCAGCGACCACCCCTTTTTCTCCACCGACGACTGGTTCATCGGAACAACGGAGATGAATGCGGGCATTCCTCAGGCGATCCAGGATCTGGTCCTTGGCTTCACCTACAATGATCTGGCGAGTGCGCGTAGTCTGTTTGACCGCTTTCCAGGTCGTATCGCCGCCTTTATTTTGGAGCCGTCACGCGGTGATCCGCCTCGGGACCAGTTTCTTCACAAACTCCAGAAGCTTTGCCACGAAAACGGCGCGCTTTTTATTCTCGACGAAATGATCACCGGCTTCCGCTGGGATGCGGGTGGCGCGCAGAAGACATACGATATCGTCCCCGATCTATCCTGTTTCGGCAAGGCGCTGGGGAACGGCTTTTCGATTTCCGCACTTGCCGGCAAGCGGGAGTTCATGGAACGAGGCGGTATCGATCAAACCGATGCCCCCCGTGTCTTCCTGCTTTCGACGACGCATGGCGCGGAAACGCATGCGATGGCGGCGGCCATCGCGACCATGAAAGTTTACACGCAGGAACCCGTGGTCCCACATCTGGTCCGACAGGGAAATTCGCTGCGCGCCGCCATCAGCCAGATCGCAATTGCGCACGGACTGGATTCCTACTTCGGTATTCAGGGCCACTCCGCCTGCCTCAGCTACTTCACGCTGGACCAGACCGGAATGCCGTCTCAGGCTTTTCGCTCGCTGTTTCTGCAGGAAACCATCCGTCGCGGCCTTCTCGCACCGTCTCTCGTTGTAAGCTACACGCATGAGGACGAGGATATAGCCAAAACGCTTGACGCCATCGATGGAGCGCTCGTCGTCTACCGTAAAGCGCTGGAATACGGCGTCGACAAATTCCTGACGGGACGCCCATCCGAGGTTGTCTTCCGGCGTTTCAACGGCAACGCGCAGCATCACGCCAGCCATGGGTTGGTCATGGCCGACATGCCCGATTTATCGGAAAGCATCCGAAAGCCTTAACCGGCCGGAGCACCTAGACCGTTCGCATTATCGATACAGCCGCTTTGCGCGGTGCATCGATCTCGCCTGAAAAGATACGCTTGTTGCAATCGAAAATAGATTTTGAGGGGAAATTTCATGCACGTTCTAGTCACCGGGCATCGCGGATATATCGGCTCCGTCATGGTACCCATCCTGCGCAAGGCGGGTCACGAAGTACACGGCTATGACACTGAATTCTACCATCGCTGCGCTTATGTTCCAGGCGGACCTTTGCCGCAGGTCCCCGGCGTATGCAAGGACATCCGCGATATCCAGCCTTCGGATATGGAAGGTTTCGACGCTGTCATTCATCTTGCGGCGCTGTCCAACGATCCGCTGAGCAATCTCAATCCGGAAATTACCTATGAGATTAATTACCGCGGCAGCGTTCGGGCAGCGCGAGCCGCAAAACAGGCCGGCGTCAAGCGTTTCATCTTCGCCTCGTCGTGCAGCAACTACGGCGCCGCTGGCGAGGGACTGGTCAACGAGACGGCAGAGCTGAAACCGGTATCGGCCTACGGCACGTCGAAGGTCTTGGCGGAGCGGGAGATTGCAAGCCTCGCGAGCCCCAGCTTCTCGCCGGTCTATATGCGTCCGGCAACAGCGTATGGCCTTTCGCCCATGCTGCGTTTCGATATCGTCCTCAACAACTTGACCGCTTGGGCGGTGACGGAAGGACTGATCCTCCTGAAATCCGACGGATCGCCATGGCGCCCAATCGTTCACATCGAGGATATTTCGCGCGCCTTTCTGGCTGCGCTCGAAGCGCCGACCGATGCCATACACAATCAGGCTTTCAACGTCGGGCAGGATGCGCACAACTATCAGATCCGGGAGATCGCCGAAATCGTCGCTCTCACGGTACCTGGATGCCGGCTGCAATATGCGAGCGATGCAAGCCCCGATAGCCGTTCCTACCGCGTCGATTTTGGCAAGATCGCCCGTGCGCTTCCGGCGTTCAAACCGACATGGACGGCGGCCGCAGGTGCCGAGCAACTCTACCGGGCCTACAAGAGCGCCGGCCTGACAATGGCCGAATTCGAGGGACCGCACTATCAGCGGATCGGCCAGCTCCAGAAGCTGATCGGCGACAAGGATATCGACATCAACCTGCGCCGCCCCATGGCCGCGCCGCGCCAGAACGCCGATATTACGGCATCGGTTTAAACAGGAGGCCCGGATGGGCAAGATGGAGCCGGGTGCAAAGCTGACAGGCGATGCATGGAGAGAGGCAGGTATCGGCCAGACTATTCATGATCTGGCTTCCCGCCTCTTTCCGATCTGTCGCAGCATCACCGGCAAAGGCGTGCGCGATACGATCAATATCCTTAAAGACTATATCGATATCGAGCAGCGCGCCGTCCCAAGCGGGACGCGGGTTTTCGACTGGACGGTGCCCCAGGAATGGAACGTCCGGGACGCCTATGTGAAGAACGCGGCGGGACGCAAGGTGATCGATTTCCAAATGTCGAACCTGCATCTCATGAGCTACAGCATCCCTCAACGTCGCGTGATGCCGCTGGCCGAACTGCAAGCGCACATCTACACCTTGCCGGCACAACCCGATCTCATTCCCTACAAAACAGCCTATTACACGGATGCCTGGGGCTTTTGCATGTCGCATCATGAATTCCTCAAGCTAGAGGAAGGCGACTATGAGGTCGTCATCGACACCGAAAAGGCGTCAGGCAATCTGTATTACGGCGAATATCTGCATATCGGACAAAGCACCGAAGAAGTGCTTCTCTTCGCGCATATCTGTCACCCGTCGCTCGCAAACGACAATTGTTCCGGCCTGGCATTGCTGACGTGTCTTGCTGCAGGCCTGAAAAGCAGGTCCACATATTACAGCTACAGGTTCGTCTTCGCACCCGGAACGATCGGCTCCCTGTCATGGCTTGCGCAGAACGAAGACGGGATATCGAACATTGCGCATGGTCTTGTGGTTTCGTGCATTGGTGACGGGGGCGGGCCGAACTACAAGCGCAGCCGCAGGGGAGATGCACTGATCGACCGGATCGCCGCCTGCACCCGCTGCGGAGAGGATCGTAAACATCTGGCAATCGCCGACTTCATTCCCTACGGCTATGACGAGCGCCAATTCTGTTCGCCGGGCTTCAACCTGCCGGTTGGACTATTGCAGAGAAGCGCTTTCGGAACCTTTCCCGAATATCACACCTCGGCCGACAATCTCGACTTCATCCGGCCCGAACATCTCGAGTCATCCTTTTGGATGATCATGGACATGATCGATGCTCTCGAAGACAACTGGACGCCGTTGAACCTTCGGCCCAAGGGTGAGCCACAGCTCGGAAAATACGGGCTTTTTCCTGCGATAGGCGGCCATAAGACGAATGACGACCGCACCATGGCCTATCTATGGATACTCAACCTCGCCGATGGAACCAACTCACTACTGGATATCGCCGAAAGGTCAAAAATGCCGTTTGTCGATATTGCGAGCGCTGCCGGCAGGCTGCTCGAGGCGGGCCTTGTCTCGAACCTCGGGTTCCTGACGCGCTAGACCTTCATTGCAAAGCGGGCCAACCGAGGTCCTTTTCCGATATGACCGAGGGCGGCGCAGGCCATTCTACACCTATCGCGGGCTCGTCATACCGGATCCCTGCCGCACTTGCCTCGGCATAGGGCACCGAAATCAAATAGGACACAGCAACGTCGTCGCTGAGCGACTGGAAGCCGTGTGCAAAACCCTCGGGAATGTAGAACTGCGCGCCATTGTCGGCCGACAACACCGTGCCAACCCATTGCAGATAGGTGGGCGAGCCCCGGCGCAGATCGACGGCGACATCCCAGATCGATCCTTTGACGCAGGAAACCAGCTTTGTCTCCTGATGCGGCGGTCGCTGGAAATGCAGCCCTCGAACGGTGTGTTTCAGCTTCGATAGAGAAAGGCTGTGCTGACTGAAGTCCGATACCAGCGCGTTGCTCTCAAATTCGCGTTTGCAGAACGTCCTGGCAAAAGAGCCGCGACTGTCCCGCACAGGCACCGTATTGACGACCCAGAGCCCCTCGATTTTCGTCTTCTCAAACAGCATTCGGCGCTCCTGATGCAATCCCGTATTCAAGAAGAATTCTCCGCCATTTCAGCGGCTCCGGAATACACCCATAGGCAGCACCATACCTTGAAGGCGGGCTGGCAAATAAGTCACCCTTTCGGTTGCGGAAACCAGCCGCCGGAAGCGAATTTTAGCGGATTCCAATATAACCCTACGGCTTATGGATGACGTTTTCGAGCCGAATGCAGTATCGTCACCCACCCCGATCCATAGTATTTTTTCCAGTTAATAAAAGAATTTTCTGAAATTCACTCGAAAACAATGCGATGAAATCAGGGGGCGTCAGATGAATAATGAGGCAGTTTTTTCTGCAAGACTCAGCTCGACGCATCACGTCGGGCTTTGCCGTCTTTGCAGCTCGCCATTGGTGCATACCTTCGTCGATCTTGGAATGTCTCCGCCCTGCGAAAGCTTCGTCGCAGCTGACGCAGCCAACGACGTCGAGCCGTTTTATCCGCTCCACGCATTCGTTTGCGACGAATGCTTCCTCGTCCAGCTTCAGGAATATGTGGCGCCCGAGAATATTTTCACGGAGTACGCGTATTTCTCCTCGTTCTCGGACAGTTGGGTCGCTCACGCAAAGCGGTACTGCGACATGGTCATCGAGCGCTTCGCGCTTGGCGAATCCAGTTTCGTTGTCGAGCTTGCCAGCAACGACGGTTACCTGCTGCAACATTTCCTGACCAGCAACATCCCGATGCTGGGAATTGAACCGGCGGTCAACGTCGCAAAGGTGGCGATCGGCAAAGGTATTCCGACACTGACTGAATTTTTCAACGAGGCTCTAGCAACCGATATGGCGGCCAGAGGCCAACAAGCCGATCTCATCATCGGCAACAATGTCCTTGCCCAGGTGCCTGATATCAACGATTTCGTCGCCGGTATGAAAGTGCTGCTCAAGCCTGAAGGCGTCATCACCCTTGAGTTCCCGCATATCGAAAAGCTAATCGCGGAAAACCAGTTCGACACCATCTATCACGAGCACTTTTCCTACTTCTCATTGCTGACCATAGAAAAAATGGCCCGCCGTCATGGGCTAAAGGTTTTCGATGTCGAAGAGATCCCCACACATGGCGGTTCGCTGCGGGTCTTTTTCTCGCACGAGGACAGCAAGTTCCCGCGTGAAGCCCGCGTGGATAGCCTCCTGGAACGGGAGCTGAATGCCGGGCTCGACAGAATAGAGACCTATACGGCCTTCTCCGAAGCCGTGCGCCAGACAAAGCGAAACCTCCTGTCTTTCCTCATCCGCCTCAAGGAGATGCGCAAATCGATCTGCGCCTATGGCGCACCGGGAAAGGGCAACACGCTGCTAAATTATTGCGGTATCGGCACCGATTTCATCGATTTTGCAGTCGATCGCAATCCTTACAAACATGGTCGCCTCACGCCGGGAATGCATATTCCGATCCGGCCCGTGAGCGAAATCCAGCGCATGAAGCCGGATTACGTTCTCATTCTCCCCTGGAACCTGAAGAATGAGATCGTTGCACAAATGAACGACATCAGAAACTGGGGCGGGAAATTCGTCGTTCCAATTCCCGACATATCCATCATTGATCCGAAGGAGTTGGTACAATGAAGGTCGTCTTGTTCTGTGGCGGCAGGGGTACTCGCATCAGGGAATATTCCGAAAGCGTCCCGAAACCGCTGATCCCGCTCGGGTCTCAACCGATCATGCGGCATGTCATGCAATATTACGCCCGTTTTGGGCATGAGGACTTCATCCTCTGCCTTGGCTACAAGGCGCATGTCATAAAAGAATTCTTCCTGAACAGCCGGCCGGAAAGCTATGCCGACTGCGTCATATCGAGCCCCGGACGCGTGGAATTGCTCGAGGAACTGCCAAGGGACTGGCGCGTATCCCTGATCGATACGGGGATATGGCGCAATATAGGCGAGCGCCTCTGGGCCGTACGTCATCATCTCACGGGCGAGAAGATGTTCCTTGCCAATTATAGCGACGGCCTGACCGACGTCGATCTCGACGACATGATTGACCAATTCGAAAAGAGCGACAAGCTCGCCTGTTTTCTGGCTGTCAGACCGCCCCTCACTTACCATCTGGCGGAAATCGACGAGAGCGGAAGGGTCCGGGAATTTCGGTCGTCGGAAACATCCGACATGTGGATAAACGGCGGCTACTTCCTGATGCGACCAGAAATTTTCGACTACATGCGCGAGGGTGAGGAACTCGTGCTGGAACCGTTCTCGAGGTTGATTTCTGAAGATAAATTGATGGCCTACAAACATGAGGGTTTCTGGCGGTCAATGGATACGCTGCGCGACTGGCAGACGTTGGAGGCAATGGTAGAGCGTGGCGACATGCCATGGATTGGAGACGATGCGTCGATGGCACGCAAGTCGTCAAACACGAAGCTGCTGCCATGAAAAACATGTCCCTCGCTTCCGCCGGTGATCGTCTGTCGATCCTTTGTCTCGGAGCTCACTCCGACGACATTGAGATCGGCGTCGGAGGCACGGTACTCAGCCTGCTTTCAAAGGGCGTGTTGCTCGATGTCTATTGGTGCGTCCTCAGCGCCGGTAACGAGCGCGCCCTGGAGGCACGCAGTTCCGCCGAAGCTTTTCTTGCAAAAGCAGCATCCTACTCGATTGAACTGGCATCGTTTCAGGACAGCTACTTTCCCTCGCAGAGCCGCGAGATCAAGTCATGGCTGCTGACATTGCGCGACAAAGTCAGTCCCGACGTCATATTCACGCATAGCCGCGAGGACGCGCATCAGGATCACCGCGAAATCAACAGGCTCACATCTAACATCTTCAGAAATCACCTGATCATGGAATACGAAATCCCGAAATGGGACGGCGATTTCGGCAGAAGAAACGCCTACGTGCCGTTGAGCGAAGACGCGATGAACATGAAGGTCGAGCTTCTCTTGCAGCATTTTGGAACACAGAGATCCAAGGACTGGTTCGATGCGGATACCTTTCGCGGCCTGGCGCGGCTGCGGGGAATGGAATGCCGTGCGCCTACACGTTTTGCGGAAGCCTTTACCGTCAGGAAGCTGACGTTCGCCTGAACTGGCAGAAGGCCCGTTTACGGTACGAAATCGACGTTTTGCGTAAATTAAAAGAAACCAAAAACAATACAGGGGGCATTGTCGTCATGATCCAGAACCACATCTCCGAAAACCCGCCGGAAGGCACACTGCATCCGCAGGCCGCAGCAAGTGCGGCTGGCTATATCGGCATCATAGATCGTCGCATGCTGGAGCGGGAATGCCTCGCCCATAGTCTCAACTATCAATATGCGGACAGGCGCATCCTGACCTTCTCCAATCTCGGCGAATGGCAACAGGCACGCGCGGAAATCGGCATGCCAGCGGCAGTTCTGGTCAGCGCCTGGCCCGGTCCGTCTGCAGAGACAAACCGCGATCTTGCAGAGATTGTGGCTGCCGTGTCTCCGGCCGCCGTCGTCGTGCTCTCTGACGATCAGGATATCAATACCATTCTGGATACGATCGCTCTTGGCGTGCGCGGGTACATATCGAGTTCCGTCAGCATCGACGTCTGCGTCCAGGCGATCAGTCTTGCAATCGCGGGCGGCCGTTTCATACCAGCCAGCAGCGTCATGAACATGAAAAGTCTGTTCGGCCTGACCGCACACGCATCCGTTCCTCCGACGAAATTTACAAGCCGTCAATCGGCTATTGCGGAGGCCTTGCGGTGCGGAAAGGCGAACAAGGATATCGCTCTGGAGCTGAACCTTTGTGAAAGCACCATCAAGGTGCATATCCGCAATATCATGAAGAAGCTTGGAGCAACGAACCGCACGGAAGTTGCCTGCAAGATCGGCGACATGGCGTACGACCGCTAAGCACACGACATCCACTGACCGCTACCGAACGCCCCGCTTACAGCAGGAACCGTCATGATCCAGTCGTCATCATCTCCGGTTGAGCAGGAAGGTATTTCCCGCTTCATATCCATACTGCGGGAGCGGCGCAGAGCCGTCTTCATCTGCTTTCTCGCCAGTTTCGCAATCGCGGCAATCGGCTATGCGCTAACCCCCATCCGTTACAAGGCCGAGGCAACCCTTGCGCTTGATGTCCGCAAGCTTCAGGCGCTCCCCACTGAATCCGTGGTCTCTCCGCTGCCTCAGGAAAGCCCTGTGCTTCGAACCGAACTCGATATCATCGGGTCGAGGTCCATGGCGGAACGGGTTCTCGTTATTCTGCAAAAAGATCGTCTCCTCGAAGGGCGGCAAACCAAATCCGACCGGACGGCCAACGACGCGATCGTGCTTGGCAACGACGCCGAGACATCGAAAATGATCGATAACCTCATGACCAATGTTCGTGTGATGAATGATGGCCGGTCGTATACAATCTACATATCCTATTATGCCAACGATCCGGCGCTTGCCGCGAAAGTCGCCAATGCTTTCGGAGCAGCCTATATCGACTATCAGATCGACCTCCAGACAACGGCAACCCGGCGTGTCAGCGCATGGCTCGGCGAACGGCTGGTCAGTCTTCGGACGGAACTCGAGGAGTCCGAACGCCAGGCGTCGCAATTTCGCGAAAAATCCGGATTGATAGACACTGGTGGTCTTCCGTTGCAGTCGCAGCGTCTTTCAAGTCTAAATGTCGAGCTGACAACGCTACAGGCCAAGTTGGCGGGGTCAAGGGCGCGCCTGGCCACAGCACTCGAACTGCAGAAAAACGGTGACGGGCTCGGGATTACGGAAGTTCTGTCCTCACCATCAATCCAGCTTTTAAGGGCCGAGCAGGCAAGGGTCATCAGGGCCATTGCCCAGATCGATGAAAGCGGCGCCGTCATGAGCCCGGAGCGGCCGCAGTTATCCTCCCAGCTCAGTTCACTCAACAAGCAGATCGATTCAGAGATCGCCCAGATCATCGCTGCATTGCGCAACGAGATCGAGGTCAACGAAAAACAGCGGCAGGAAGTAGAGGCCAGCCTCAATGATGTGCAACGCGCCATTTCCACGACGGATATGGCAATGGTGCAATCCGGGCAACTTGACCGGGAAGCAGCAGCGAACCGCTCGATCTACGAGACGTACCTGGCACGCTACAAGCAGACCATCGAACAGGACGGTATCGCAACTGCGGAGGCGCGGATCATATCGAGCGCCATGCCTTCCCGTAAACCGACCAGTCCTGACGAGCGTCTGTGGGCACTGGTCGCGCTTCTTCTCGGTTGCAGCACCGGTTTGGCGGCAGCTTTTATCCTGAACTTTACGGACCGGTCCGTTGGCTCCATCACGTCTCTTCAACAGAAAACCGGACTGAACGTCATCGGGAGCATTCCACGCATTTCCTTCAGAGAGCTCCAGAACACGCCCGGAAAATTCAGCAGCGGCGCGGCGGATTTCTACAGCGCGTTTGCCGACCTTCAGACCCACATACAGTTGGCCGAGAGCAAGGCGAAAGTGATAGCCTTCACCTCTTCGGCCGATGGAGAAGGCAAGACGTTCGTGATCGCCAATCTTGCCAGATCTCTTGCGATGAGCGGCGTTAATCTGCTGCTGATCGATGCCAATCTGCGAAACCCGGCTCTCGGAAGGGAATTCGATGTGGGATCGACGTCGCATGTTGGCCAGGCGGTCAGCCGTGAGGTGTCTCTGGACGACATCATCCAACGCGATCAGGCCTCCGGGGTCGATATCATCGTCGCCGAGAAGAGCGACCTGCCGCCAAATCTTGTTCTTGGAAGCAAGCGCTTCGCCGGCCTGATTGCAGAGGCAAGACAGCGATACGAGCTGGTATTGATCGAGGCCCCATCCGTTTCCCATGACCTGGACCTGTTGCGGATCGCCACCCTGTCGGATGCCGTATCATTCGTGGTCCGGCAGGACGTCGCAGATGGCACGGGCATGAAAAATGCCGTCATCAAACTGCGGGTCGCGGGCCGGCCGATCACAGGCATCATCCTCAACGGAATCCGACGCCCGAAAAAGCGCCACCCCCCAGTCTGGCCGAGGATTTTCCGGGACTGGAATACTCATTTCAAGCTGCGGAAACGGGCGACCAGTCTGCGCCCCCCGGCTGTCGTCCATAGCGAGAGGTGAAACATGCGCTTCGTGACAAGGTCCAGGGGCTTTTCCTTGATGATGGCCAGCACCACCTTTCTGTCTCTGGCGGTTTGCCAATTACCGGCCGCCGCAGATGGCACGAACTACAAGGTCGCTACCGGCGACGTCTTGACAATCTCCGTCTATGGCGACCCGGGCCTGACCGGCCTCTTCCCCGTCAGTGCAGATGGAACGATCGGTTATCCGCTTCTTGGCAATGTCAACGTGGTCGGCCAGACAGTGAACGAAATCGGTGCGCGGATCAGCCGCGATCTGGCAAGCCATGTGGCAAACCGCTCCGTTGCCGTTGCGGTCAAGGAATATGCTCCGATCTTCGTTGTCGGCGACGTCCAGAAGCCCGGAAAATATGAATACCGTCCCGGCATGATCGTGCTTGAACTCTTCGCACTCGGCGGCGGATTGCGCGAGTCGAATGCACAGAGGGATACCTCGGGCATACAGTTGATCTCGGCCCAGCAGGAATATGAAGACATGTCGATGCAACTCCTGTCTCAGGATATCCGGCGCGTCCGACTGGAAGCGGAACTCAACGACACCGAATTTGAATATAAGGGCGACGAAATCGGACTCGTCCGGGATCGCACCGCACTGGAGAAGATCGTAGAATCTGAAAAAAGTCTGTTTCGCCTTCGCCTCTCGGCGCAGCAAGACGAAAAGACCAACCTCGAGGTCCAACGACAGAACTTCATTCAGGAGATAGACACGCTCCAGAAAAGCAACGTCATGCGCACCCAGCAACTAGAGTTGCTCGACATGGACGTCAACGCATCGAAGGAACTTGTCACGCGCGGCGCAGCCTCAGAATCAGCACTGAGAGAGCGTAAGCGCGAACTCCTATCCATGAACCAGCAGGTGCTGGAATCGACATCGTTTCTGGCGCGCGCGCAACAAAACAAAAGCGAAGTAGAGCGGCGTATTCTGGAGCTGAAAAGCAAAAGGCACAATGACGCCGCGACCGAATTGCGGGAAACCTCCCTGGACATCATGCGTTTGAAGAAAAAGCTGGCCTTCAGCCTTCAATCCATGGCCGAGATCGGCTCGACGGCGCGGCGGGTTTCCAGCCTCGAGGACATGATCCAGACCAAATTCTTCATCGTGCGTCAGGTTGCAGGTAAATACCGCGAAACAGCTGCGGACGAGCATACGCAGGTCCGGGCGGGAGACGTTGTGCGCGTCCGCCTGTCGGTATCCGGCAGAGACCCTGTTTCAGCGGCAGTCGTCACAGGAAGCGTCAACTAAGAGAGACGAGCGTCTCCGACGCCCCTGCTTGAGCGGCCCTGAAAGCAGCTACCGCTTTTGGAGAGCTATAGCGCCATGTCGCAATTTGCTATCCTCAATAGTGCCCCCCAGCAGTCTCGTAGGACCAGCACCAATCAAAAGAGTTTGCCGGCGTTCCGATCGGTAGGATCCCGATTTCCTCCACAGAATAGAAACGACCGGTACCAATGCCAGGGAGACGGAGATGGAATCTGCGAACGTTCCGGTTGGTTATCATATGGTCAGGCAGCGTGCCGTCATCATCGTGAACGGCGAGAAAGGGCTGCAGCCCGTCAATGTGACGCAGGATGCCCTGAACGACATCCAGTCCCCACCGCGGTGCGATGCGCAACGCCTGGCACAATTCGTCGACGTGTTTGCAACGATAGCGGCATCCAAAATCGAGAAGGGAATGTTCGCGTTCGATGGACGGATTTGGATCACAGCGACCGACGTGCATGCCTGGCTCAATTTGGCGGCGGAAAACGGGGCCGCCAAGTAACGTCTCTCAAACTCTAACGCTTTTGTCCCTATACTTTTACCCCAAGCGCGAAAATTCGGCGCACAGCACATGGATGGATGCGAACCCTACCGCTTATAGCTAGATTGAACCGAAACGATAAAAGCGGTTTGTAAGAGTAACCCGTCGCCCCCTGATACTTTGGCGGGTCCCTGGCAACCGGGGTTACCCGGTAACTGGGAGGGCTCGCTCGTTCAACCGGGCGAGCCTATTTGCGTTCGGCACAAACCGTCACCAGCGCCGCGCAAATCTTGTTGCGCCGACGGGTTGAGATTGAAATTTGCAAGAATATTACCCTCGTCAAACTGGAACCACAGATCGCTCGCCACTCATGGAGCAACGAACGATCCGTCGGTCCCCTCGCCTGAAATGAAAACCGTCGAGCCTTGATCTCAATGGCCCGTGGCATCGCATTGCCTTGAGTGATTGAGCCATATTCGCCACTTTCCGGCAGCTCGTCAATTCACCGCAGATACGTCATTAGAGGTACCTTGCCGGGGTTTTCGGGGAATAGACTCCGGTTCAATCAGGTGTCAGCCTTGCAGCATTGGAGGACGATTTAACGGTGACGGCCTTAGGCCCCTCGTTTCCCACTGCAAAACCGCTCCATGTAGAGCCGACATTTACCCAGCTGTTCTGCGGATGCATCGTCACGAAGCCCGCACTTTGAACGGGCCCTGGCGTTCCTCGGGTAAAATGATTGTTGTAGAGCACCGTGTTGATCCGCCTTGAGCGTTCGGCCGGTCCGGCCTTGAAGCTGCCGTCGTGCGTCCACATGAGTTTGTATGCATCTACGAAGCCGTAGCGGACGTTGGCGAAGGTATTTCCATCGAAGACCGTCCCATTATAGTCGGCGCCGGGATGGTTCCAAGTTTCATATTCGACGCCGATATAGGCGATATCCGTGAACCTGTTCCTGCGATAAATATTCCCCAGACCGCCCCAGATGCCGGCAACGCCGGAATCCGCGAATGTCGTGCCGACATAGAGGCCGCTGTTGCTGCGTGTCACACTGTTGTTGGAATATTGCAGGAAATACGGGCTGAGTCCCCGCGTCGAGTCCAGCGCAACCGTCATCATGCCGTGTCGCATCTGGGAGATGCGGTTGCTGTCGACCACCACGTCATAGACGTTGCCGTAGAGAAGAACGCCGGTGGAATCGGAATCGTGCTCCGCATAGCTTGCCCTGCCATCGAACACATTATCGTATATCACGGCTCTCGATGCGGTCGCTGCGAGAGCAAAACGGCTCGTTCGATCCGGCACCACATTCCAGGGTTGCTCGAGCAGAACGACAGAACCGTCCGTCGACGCGATGTGACGGTGCTGCCCGGCCCCTCGCCCGCCAACGATGACGAGATCGAAGCCGCCCGGCATGGCATCCCCCAGATCCGACAGTGACTTGAAGGTAACCGAGTTCGAGGAAGCGCGGACGAAATCGTTTTTAAGCTTGCTCCCGACGATCTCGAAGCAGATCTGTTCGCCCTTGTTGCAATCGACCTTGGTGCAGTCGTGGGGCGCGGCGTTTCGCGAGATGTTTTTCTCAAAATAGAGGTTTCGCATGCTCCCGAAATGCGCCTGGCCAACAAAAAAACGTCCGATGCCATGACCGTCGTCGCGGCTTTCATCCGCATTTGTCAGCTCGTTGCCCGTCATGGCGAAATCGCGCCCACCCCATAGCGCGACGACGGATTCGCCGTAACCCGTCATCCGAAACCGATTGTTGGAGAAAAACACCTGCCGGCTCGCGCCGTAAAAGGATCCGTTCTCGATCAGCTCGGACGCATGCACAAAAAGACCTACGGTGTCCTGGGCATCGAACGCCGGCACGCCCCAGGCGTCGATACGTACGGAATCCAGCCGTATGTTTTTGGTGTTGCGCAAAGCAAGAAGAGGTTTACCTGCAATGTTGCGGTTGGAATTGAGGGTCAGGTTTCCGAACCGGGTGTCGTCGCCATTAACGACAACCATGCTCTGATCAATCCCGTGGTTCAGCCTGATCTCCGTTTTGTTCACCCCTTCCCCGAACCACGCCACATTGGCGGGCGCAATCAAAGGCTTTGTCACGAGATAAATCCCGGCGGGGAAATACAAAACCGATGGCGCCGTTGCGGCCGCGGCGTCGAGCGCGCGCAAGATGGCTGCGGTGTCGTCGGTCATGCCATCGCCCGTTGCCCCGAACTGCCTAGCATCGATGCGCTTTTTATCCTGCGCCGCCCATGGCGATTGCGACAGGACCTCAAGCGTCAGCGGACCGCTCCAGCCGAAGCGGCCGCCATGCGTATTGTGAACCCAAACTTCATAGTTACCCGGTGGCAGAGCCGGCACCTCGAAATCGACCTTGAAGGGGTTGACGGAGGTTGCCGGAACATACGAGCCGGCAACAGCGACCGGCTTGATATAGAGATAGGATTGGCTGGTCCCGTTGGACCGCGAAAGGTTGCGTCCATAGACCGAGACGATGGCTCCCGGCGCTGCGGCATCGGGCCCGATCCACCAGCTTTCCGTGCGATTGATTGCGAAGCTGCGCCCTTGAACAGTGCCCCGCTGGGGCCTGATCAGGTAGGTGGACCATGAGGGAAGCGTGGCTGGCAGCAGCAGCGTCGCCGCCGTCGCGTCAGCCGTCAGCGGCGCCAACGGGGTCACCACGCCCTCCGCGGCACCGGGGTGTTGCGAAAAGACTTCGAAACCCGTTCGTCCATCGAGATCGACACCGGTCATCGAGACAACCTCGCCAGGGCCCGCCGTTCTCGAAATTTCCGCGATTGCCGGCCCCTTGCCGCCTACCTCTGTCCAAGGTGGATTGAAGGCATCCGCATCATCCGGCAATCGTGGTTCTGGAACAGGTATCGGGAAACCGAACTGCCGTGGATCAGGTTGGCTGGCTTGCTCTTGCCCTCCCCGCACCGCAGGCTGCCCGGCAGACGAGAGACCCGAAAATGCGAGCACAAGGACGGCAAGCAAAATCGATAATATCAGGGCATTTGGCGATCTCATCTTGCCGCTTGTCGTAACATATCCGATTGCAACGACTTCGGTTGTCGCCACCACTCATACAAATCCTGAATTCCGTATCTGAGCTCGACCGTCGAGTTCCAGCCAAGCGCGTTGAGCCGCGAGCAATCGAGCAGCTTTCTGGGGGCTCCATCCGGTTTGCTGGTGTCAAAAACGATCTGCCCATCGTAGCCGACGATGCCTGCAATCAGGTGGGCGAGATTGCGGATGGATATCTCCCGCCCCGAGCCGATATTGATCAGCGGAAAATGCGCCGATGATTTCATAAGGAAGCAACAGGCATCCGCCAGATCGTCCACATGGAGAAACTCACGCAGAGGACTGCCCGTACCCCATAGAACAATCTTGTTCTGGCCGCTGATTTTCGCTTCATGCATTCTCCTGATCATCGCAGGAATGACGTGTGAGCTTTGCGGATCGAAATTGTCGTTCAGCCCGTAGATATTGGTCGGCATGACGGAGACGCAATTCAGGCCGTACTGACTGGAGTAGAACTGGGAAAGCTTGAGCGCCGCGATCTTCGCAATCGCGTAGGCCTCGTTGGTCGGCTCCAAAGGGCCTGTCAAAAGGGAATTTTCCGTGATCGGCTGCGCTGCGAATTTCGGGTAGATGCAGCTAGATCCCATCCAGAGAAGCTTTTCAACACCGATATCGGCAGCTGATTTCATGATATTCATCGAAATTAGCGTATTGGTGTAAAGAAAGTCCGCCGGATACGCCGCATTTGCTGCGATGCCTCCAACCTTGGCGGCAGCGACAAAAATGACCTCAGGTCTTGCCGCCGCCATCCATTGCTCCGTCTCGTACTGTCGGGTCAGATCGAGCTCGCTGCGAGAGACTTTGAGAATTTCGCAATTTTCGCGCTGGAGACGTCGCACGAGTGCCGAGCCGACCATTCCGGTATGGCCGGCAACCCAGACGCGCTTGCCATTCAAGCTGAACGGGATTTCTTGCGATTTATGCGACGAATTCATTTCTTCCCTCTTCCAACATCACGAGGCGAAGATCCGCTTCGACCATTTCCTGAACGAGGTCGCGAAAGGACGTCGAGTGGCTCCAGTTGAGTTTCCTGCGCGCCTTGCTGGGGTCGCCGAGAAGAAAATCCACTTCCGCCGGACGAAAATATCTGGGATCGATTTCGATGATCGTATTGCCGGTTTTGGCGTCGTATCCCACTTCGTCACTGCCATCGCCGTTCCACTCGATGGTCTTGCCGACCACGCCGAAAGCAAGCTCAACGAATTCCCGCACCGTATGTGCCTCGCCGGTTGCGAGCACATAGTCCTCGGGTATTTCCTGCTGCACGATGCGCCACATGCCTTCAACATAATCGCGCGCATGCCCCCAGTCCCTCTTTGCGTCGAGATTACCAAGACGCAGCTTGCTCATGAGACCGCGTTCGATGGCGGCAACGCCGCGCGTGATTTTCCGCGTGACGAATGTCTCCCCGCGAATGGGGCTCTCATGGTTGAAGAGAATGCCGTTGGATGCGTGAAAGCCGTAACTTTCCCGGTAATTGACCGTCATCCAGTATGCGTAGAGTTTTGCCGCAGCATAGGGGCTTCTCGGATAGAACGGCGTACCTTCGTGCTGAGCAACAGTGCCCATCCCCCCGAACAGCTCCGATGTGGACGCCTGATAAAACCGGCAACGGTCGCCGAGGTTCAGAATGCGCATGGCTTCCAGCAGCCTCAGCGTGCCAAGCGCATCCGCATTTGCCGTATATTCCGGCGTCTCGAAGCTGACCTGGACATGGCTCTGGGCGCCGAGATTATAGATCTCGTCGGGCTGGACCTCCTGAATGACCCGGCAAAGGTTCGTGGCGTCCGTCAGGTCACCGAAGTGCAGACGAAAGCGAAGGTTTTCCTCGAAGGGATCTTGATAAAGATGATCGATCCGGCCGGTGTTGAATGAGGAAGACCGCCTTTTCAGGCCGTGCACGATATATCCCTTGGCAAGCAGCAATTCACTGAGATAAGCGCCGTCCTGCCCGGTTACGCCGATAATCAAGGCTCTCTTGTCTACCATCCACCACATCTCCCAGCGGTTCCGGCCCCGGATGGCGCCTCCTTGAAAGGTATAACGAGGCCTTGCGCATCGGCAGCATACCAAAAGGGAGAGGACGGCCGGTCAGAACCGGCTGATTCACCGTCCACCACGTCGACATCTGCCTTTAAGAGGAGGCAGGGTGGGTATCCCCGCTTCCGACTTAAGCCTTTTGGTCGAGTTGCAGGTCACGCAGGCCGTGCCAGACTTCAAAAATACAACGCCGGGTCGCGCACGATCTTTACGATAACAGGGAGCGCGAGACGACATCATCTACGGTTCATGGAGGCGGATTGGATGGGTACGTTCGCGACGACTTACGAAAAAATGCAGAACTTCAACTGGCTGACGCGCTTTCTGCATGCAGGCCGCTATCGAAAGCTGCTTGAGGTCCTCGAAACAGTGCAGAAGGACGTCGGCAATCGGAAGGTCAGAATACTGGATATCGGCTGCGGCCCCGGAACCGCGGTCGGACATATTCTGGAAAAATTTGACGTTGATTACGTCGGTATCGACTACGATCCAATCTTCATCGAGGCCGCGCGCAATCGCTACAGCAACTACGAAAACTGCCGTTTCATCGTCGGCGACGCCACCGACGAGAGCCTTTACAAAACGATCGAGGCCGACATCGTCATCGCGCTGGAAACGCTTGAACATATCCACCTCAACCGCACCGTCCGTGTCATTGAGCACGTCTGCGCGATCGTTCGTCCCCGCATTTTCCTGGTTACGGTACCCGTCGAAGTCGGGCCAGCCGTATGGATCAAGAACTGGGGTTCGGCCCTCATGGGCTACAATCGGCAATCCGGCAATCTGAAAGAGACTTTTTGGGCAGGCTTATACCGGCTGGACCGCGTGCCCGCTCACCATACGTCACATCAGGGCTTCGACTGGCGGTGTCTGGCGCAGCTTATCCGCGTCAACGCGCCCCTGCGCGAAATCCGCAGCCTGCCGTTTTCTTTTGTTCCACGCTTGCTCAGTCCGAACGTCGCGCTGATCGCCGAACCGGTAAAATCGAGGATCGATCTGGCAAACGATGACCCCGAAGCATGGAAGATCAACCATGGCCAGACAACCTGGAACCAACAGCATATTGTCGACGGTGCCGTTGCAACCGATGCTGCGCGCCACGCCAAGTCCTCGTCAACATGGTCGATGCGCCTCAAGGGATTGCTGGGAATGGCCCTCGCCACCATGCCATTTGCCTGGCATCGCTGGTCTTACATTTCCATTTCCCCAGGCGAACTGCATTCATCGCATTTCCTGCTGACGATCGACAAACACTTGCTGCGGCCTCATCAACCGATGGAGGGCGACATTATCGTCCTTGCGGGGCAAGCCATTGTTCAACGCATTTCTGAAGCCAGCTATCTGCTGATCTAGGATAAGGACTTGTCAGCCGCAGCGAGCGCAGAGAAGACGAAAGTCGGACATGGATCGTTCCGGGTTACGGACATCCACAGGGGGGCCGACAACTCCCGTCAAACCCGATATCGCAGGGCCTCCAAAACCCTGACGAACGCCGGTGATGCCTGGCGACGGCTGGGGTAATAGAGGTAATATCCGTCCCAGGGCGGGGAATATTTCTGCAACACGCGAACCAGCCGGCCGTCTGCGACATAAGGAAGGATCATTTCCTCCGGGATGTAGGCAAGCCCGAAGCCGTCAAGCGCGGCTTCCAGCGAATTGAAACTGTTGTTGAAGGCGAGTTGGCCATCGACCTTGATCTTGATCTCGCGGCCCTTGTCCTCGAACTCCCATACATAAAAGCCGCCGGCACTCGGCAGCCGGAAGTTGATGCAATCATGGCCGACCAGGTCCTTGGGATGCCTCGGGTGTGGTCGGTTCTTGAAGTAGGCGGGCGATCCGACGACAGCGAGACAAAAGTCGGGACCAATCCTTGCGGAGATCATGTCTTTCGCGAGATGTTCACCCATACGCACCCCCGCATCATAACGCTCCGTCACGATGTCGGTCAGTCCGTTGTCGAGGATCAGCTCGACCTTGATGTCGGGATATTGAGGCAAAAATTTCCTGAGTTTGGGCCAGAGGACATAGGTGATCGCGTACTCGGCGGCGACGATACGGATCGTTCCCGCCGGCTTTTCCCTCAGTTCGTTCAACGCATCGACATGCGCTTCGATCTCGTCGAAATGTGGACCGATCCCGTTTAGCAGCCGCTCGCCCGCCTCCGTCGGCGAAACCGCTCTGGTCGTCCGCATCAGGAGACGCACGCCCAACCTGGCTTCAAGCTGGCGAAGTGTGTGGCTCAATGCTGACTGCGATACGCCCAGCTTCGCCGCCGCCCGGGTAAAGCTCTGTTCTCGGGCAACAGCAATGAAAGCTGCAAGATCGTTGACGGTATCGCGTGCCATTCATGAGCCTCCTGCATCCAGACCTGTTGATTATGGCATAATGCTCATGCCGCACTAACAGAAAAAGAGCCCGCTTTGGGCGGGCTCCTGAACTGTTACGTCACTGCCGGACGCATCAAGCCGACAGGTGCTGCTCAAAGAAGCTGGCGAGCTTGGTGAAGGGGATCACATCCATCTTGTCGTAGAGGTCCGTGTGGCTGGCGCCGGGAATGACATGAAGTTCCTTCGGTTCGGCCGCCGCCGCATACGCGGTCTCTGCGAAATAAAGAGAATGGGCCTTCTCGCCATGAATGAATAGAACCGGGCGCGGCGAAATTTCCGCGATGTAGCTCAGGATCGGCATGTTCATGAACGAAATTGGCGTTGTTTGCGACCAGGCGTTACGGGAGTTGACCGCCCGCTTATGATAACCGCGTGGTGTCGAGTAGTAGTCGTGATAATCGACCATGAACTGCGGCTCGTCGGGTCCGACTTCCGCGTTGTAGGCCGCCTGATAGGCAGGTGTACCCTTTTCCGCATCGACCCACCGCTGGCGGCTCAACTGTTCCAGGGTCGCCGTGCGCTGCTCCAGCGTGACGCTGTCGTTGTAGCCCTTGGACATGACGCGGGTCATATCGTACATGGTGCTGGCAACCACGGCCTTCACACGCTTGTCCGAGGCTACGGCATTGAGCGCCATGCCACCCCAGCCGCAGACACCGATGACGCCGATCCGTTCGCGATCGACTTCGGGATGCAGGCCGATGTAGTCCACAGCCGCGCTGAAATCCTCGGTGTTGATGTCGGGAGACGCGATATTGCGCGGTTCGCCGCCGCTCTCACCTGTATAGGAAGGATCGAATGCCAGAGTGACGAAACCGCGTTCGGCCATCGTCTGTGCGTAAAGGCCGGACGATTGTTCCTTGACCGCGCCAAACGGTCCGCTCACCACGATTGCGGGGTTTCCGACGCTGTTGCGGGTTTTGGGCATGTAGAGGTCGGCCGCCAGGGTGATGCCATAACGGTTTTTGAACGAGACCTTCTGGTGATCAACCTTCTCGCTCTTCGGAAAAACCTTGTCCCAGTCCTGCGTCATCTTCAATGTTTGCGCCTCTGCCTTCGATACCGCCATCACTGACACCGCGCCAATCGCGGCGATGCCGACACCTGTAATCTTGAGAAGGCCACGGCGGCCCATGTCCAGGCCCTCTCCCGTAGAAGCGTTTTCGTTCTGATTGCTCACTTCACTCTCCATTGTCGTTGCCGTGACGAGCGGCCGGTGGGCTGCTTTGAGGGGTGATGCAGCAGCGTCGTTCAAAAGATAGATCGGAGATTGTCGCGAGATTAGAGCGCGGCGAAGGCATGCCGTCATGAGCGATATTCATGAATGAACCGAGCCCCTGCATCGACGTGGATAATACGCAAGCAGGCCGGGCGCGGCTAAACAAGACCTTTTGATGAGCATCGTTCATGACTGCATCCCGTGACAGGCGGCTTATTGCAAGATGCTTCATGACTTATGTTCACCTCGCTGCCTCCCATCAGCAGCGGAAGACCGTTGAAGAAATAGCCAAGAAAAGCTGCGGTACCATGTCCATAGAAACTACAATTTCCACAGGGGAAGCCAGATCCCGATCCGCAAACTGGGGCGGTGTGTTGGCGATGACGCTCTGCGTTTTCGCCCTGATCGCGTCTGAATTCATGCCTCTTAGCCTGCTGACGCCGATCGCGGATGAACTGCGCATCAGCGAAGGAACGGCCGGACATTCGATCGCGATCTCCGGCGCTTTCGCCGTCGTCACGAGCCTCTTTGTCTCGTATCTCGCGGGAGAGTGGGACCGTAAGCTGCTGTTGCTTGCTCTGACGGCACTGATGGCCCTTTCTGGCGTGACCGTGGCGATCGCACCGAACTATGAAATATTCATGGTCGGGCGCGCGCTCATCGGGATAGTGATCGGTGGGTTCTGGTCCATATCGGTGGCGACCGCCATGCGTCTTGTACCGGAGCATCTCGTTCCCCGAGCGCTTGCAATCTTTAACAGCGGTAACGCGCTGGCAACTGTCGTTGCTCCTCCGCTCGGCGCGTTTCTCGGATCGATCATCGGTTGGCGAGGTGCCTTCTTCACTGTCGTCCCCGTCGCGGCGATCGCATTCCTGTGGCAGCTGGCAAGCCTCCCTTCCATGAAACCCCTCCCCGGGAAAACGTCAAAGAATGCATTCAGGCTACTGAACCGTCCCTTGATCGCTATCGGCATGGCATCGGTCTCGGTTTTCTTCATGGGCCAGTTCACGCTGTTCACCTATGTCCGCCCGTTTCTCGAAACTGTGACACGAGTAGATATCTCGATACTCACCTTCATTCTTCTGGGCATCGGCGTTGCCGGCATCGTTGGCACCAGCCTTATCGGTTATTTTCTCGCCAACCGCCTGTATCGCGTTCTGATCGTCATCCCGGCTCTGATGGCGGTGACGGCCGTGATACTTGTTGCCTTCGGCAACAGTCTCCCTGTCGCCGCGATAGCGCTTGCGGTCTGGGGAATGATTGCCACTGCAGCGCCAGTGGGTTGGTGGGCGTGGCTCGCCCGCTCACTGCCGCAGGATGCGGAAGCAGGAGGTGGTCTCATGGTTGCGGTCATCCAGCTTGCGATATCAGCCGGTGCGATAGTGGGCGGATTTCTTTACGACGCATCCGGCTACCGCATGACTTTCCTGGCAAGCGCAGGTTTGCTCCTGGCCGCGTCAGCGCTGGCATTCAAATCATCGAGAATATCCTCGTAAAGCAGTTCGGCATGAGAGCATTCCAATGATCGACCGGCGTCTATTTCTTGGGCTGGCTACCGCGGCCACATCTTTCCCGTCCGCATTGTTCGGTCAGGTAACAAAAACGGAGGTATCCTTGATGAGTTTCCGAATGGCCTTTGGTGGTCACAGCATGACCGCGACCTTGTTTGACAACCCGTCGGCACGCGAGCTCATGAAAATGCTGCCGCTCGATCTCACGATCGAAGACTATTCGACCAACGAGAAAATCGCATATCTGCCTCGAAAGTTGACGCAGGTGACTGACACGCCTTTCGATAACGCACGTCCCGGCGACATCGCTTATTACGTGCCATGGGGTAATCTGGTCTTCTACTACGACAGCTACCGATACTCGAAGGGGCTGATCCGCCTCGGGCGTTTCGATGACGGCTTCGAGCCACTTTTGACCCGAGGCGATTTCTCTCTGCGCATAGAGCGCGCCTGACACGCGCCTGCCAAAGGTAAATGCCACTAACGTCGGGAAAGCAAGCGGGCCATGGCATGATGGGGTGCCGGCTTATCGCTATCCGGTCCGCTTTCCCTTTCTAGACGTGCACGAATCTTTTCGATTTCCTCTTCCGTGAGGTGCTCGATCCCAATGAAGTCACCGCGCGCCTGCTCCACCGCCCGCAGCAGCTCGTCCAGTTTTGCTTCCATCGCTGCGGAATCCCTGTTCTGTGAATTCTGCACGAGGAAAATCATCAGGAAGGTGACAATGGTCGTACCCGTATTGATGACCAGTTGCCAGACCTCCGAAAAACCAAACAGCGGTCCGCTTATCCCCCAGACGAGCACGGTTCCGAGAGCCACCATGAAAGCCGTTGGAGAGCCGGAAAATGAAGCTATAGCGCTTGCGAAGCGAGTGAAGAATTTATTCATAACACGCTGCCCCTTGTTGCCATTTTAGGGATGCCAACCAACAAACAAAATGCACGATTGTTCCGGGGTGCCGTGACAGCAGAAGTTCCGATTTGCACTTCGATCCGCGGCAAGCCCTCATTCTGTTCGTTCTCGACAAAGTGGTCGGTGAATTCTCCCCAACGACAATGAGGTGGCACCAACTCTCCTATCCCGGCATTCAAGCAGGTCAGCACAAGCGTCGGTGCCATCACCTCCGCTTGACTATTCTCCGAAGCATGGAGCCTCGCGCCTTGCGAGGAATGAGATCGATATCGCTGACAAGCTTTGCGCCCCCCTCCCGCCGTTCCAATGTGATCTTCCGGCTATGAAACGCTTCCAGTTCGGCACGATGCGCTACGCTCACGATCGTCGCATCGGGTAGCTCATCAATTACCGTCTGCATCATCTTGTCCTGACTTTTCTCGTCCAGAGCCGCCGTCGCCTCGTCCATGACGATGATGTCGGGGGCGTTCAGCAGCAGGCGTGCGAAGGTCAGCCGTTGTTTTTCGCCACCTGATAACGTCTGGTCCCACGGCGCCTCGTCTTCAATCTTGTCCTTGAGTTGACCCAGACCGACCTTGTCGAGAGCGGCCCCGATCTCTTCCGGCGTCCAGCTCTCGGCCGGCTGCGGATAGCAGACCGCCCGACGTAGCGTGCCGGCCGGAATATATGGCCGCTGCGGCAGCATGAACAATCGGCTGCCGGCGCGAAAATTGACGCTGCCTCCACCCCATGGCCAGAGACCGGAAATGGCCCGAACCAGTGTGCTTTTGCCCGAGCCCGATTCCCCCGCGACAAGCACTCTCTCACCCGCACCGATCTCGACATCCGTCTCCTTGACGACGGCCGTTCCGTCACCGAGAGAAACGGACACATCCTTAAGGCTGAGTATTGTCTCGCCTTCCGTTTCGCCTCGCACGATCCGACCGAGCGTGTCGCTCTTTTCGGCGCGCTCCAGGCCATCGAGCGACATCATCAGGGAGGCAACACGTCGCGCGCAGGCATTCCAGTCGGCCAGACGGGGATAGTTGTCGACCAGCCAGCCAAATGCGGATTGGACAATGGTGAAAGCGGAAGCAGCCTGCATTACCTCGCCAAGAGACATGCTTCCATCGAGAAACTTCGGCGCGCACAACAGAACCGGTACGACGGGGGCAATCAACATCGATCCATTCGATACGACCGTGGTGCGCATGTATTGCTGCGCCATGAGACGCCACTGCCGCCGGACATTGCCGAAGCGCTTGTCCAGATCGCTGCGCTCCTCGTCTTCGCCGCCAAGCAGGGCGATGCTCTCACCATTCTCCCTGACGCGCGTAAGCGTGTAGCGAAACTCCGCTTCAACCTGGTTCTTGACTTCGGAAACCTTGACGAAGTTCCGGGCAATGAAGGCGATGGAACTGGATGTGATGATTGCGTAGATAACAGCCGCAATCACGAGAAAGCCGGGGATCGTGATCCAGACACCCGCGATGGAGACCGTGAGAGCGCCACCAATCGTCCACAAGACAACGATAAAAGTAGAGGCAGACACGAATGCAGCGATGACACCTGAAACAAAATCCACGGGCGCCTCGGTGGCAATACGCATATCCTCCGAGAGCCTTGCCTCGGGGTTTTGATGGTCACCATCGATCAAATTGAGCTGATAATAGCGGCCATTCGCAATCCATCTTCCAACGAGCGCCTTTGTCAGCCAGGAGCGCCAGCGCCGCTGAATGCGCATCCTGACATAGACCTGCGAGGTCACGATAAAGACACTTCCCAGGACGAGCAGCGGAAAGACGGATCCGAGAAAATAGACCGTCGACGCGTCGCGTTTCTCAATCGCGTCAAAAATCCCGCGATTCCAGACGTTGATGCCATACTGGAAGCCGACATTTATGCCGATCATAGCCAGGAGCCCGAGCGAAAACAGCCAGGCCAGCCGATCGCCGCGACGGCTCCAGAAACCTCGCGCGCTGATCCAGAAACGCTTCAGCAGATATTTCCTGCGAGCCTCCTCGGCCTCCTCCGGCGTCAAGCCCAAAGCAGGTTCCATCTCCTCTGGCGGGAGCGGATCATCGTTTTCATGGGCATCGTTTTCGGATGCGGTTTGGGTGCCAGTCTCGTCGGCACCAACGACCGGCTTCGGTCCTGCGTCATTATCGATCATGGGCGCTAAACGAACGATGCGTCGAAAGGTTTCACGGCTTTGTGATGCGTCGTGAAATATAATTCCGTTGCTGCGCAGCGCCTTTCAAAAGGCTCTAAATACACGGCTTTCTGACCCGCTGCCGACATACCGGAATCGCGCTAGCGGATATTGTGACCGTTGGTGGAGACGGTCTAAGTGCATCGCCATGCGGTGCCTGACGTGGCCCGCGGTGTGACAGATCATATTGACGGTTAACCGCGTGTTGACTTCCCGTTTGACGAGATGGCCTAACATAAGCAGACTCTGAAATTGGACCCCGCCGCACCCGTTTTCATGCCGTGCGGCAAGCATACGGCGCCATCATGCGACTTAGTACCATCACGAACCTGGCTTATGCTGTCACCCTCGTGCTCACGACAGTATCGGCGACCACATTCATTCTATCGGCCAGAAGCGCTTCTCAAGAGCGGGTGGCAATCCAGAATCATCTCGAACTGACCGATCTCGCCGAAGAACTGGCGATCATTGCGGACGAGCGCACCGAGGAGGCGCGTCTTTACGTCATGCGGGGCGACGAGCAACATCTCGCAAAATTCTACGTCGACGAAGATCAGGAAAAGCACCTTGAAAACACCTTGGACAAACTCGCAGCTCTTGGTGTTTCGCCGCAAGAGGCAGGCTCATTTCAGGAAATCCGAAAGAGCGCCGACGCACTGGACAAGATGGAGCGCGATGCAATCGGTTTCTATCGATCCGGCCGCCAGAACGATGCACAGCAGGTCCTGTTCGGCGATGAGCACTATCGACTGCATACGGAACTGCTGACAACCGTCGCGACGCTGAGAGAAGCCATTGCGGCCCGCTCGCAGGCAATGGTTGACCAGGCTAAAGACCGAAGCGATTTCTACGGATCGATCGCGAAGGTGATGCTTGCGCTCACCGCCCTGATGTTTGTGGCCGTACTCTATTTTGTCCTCAGCAGACGCGTTGCCTTGCCGCTTATCAAAATGAGCAACATCGTCACGCGCCTTGCCCGGCAGGATTACAGTATCGACCTGCCCGACGAAGGCCGGCGTGACGAAATCGGTGAAATGAACCAGGCTATCAGGATCTTCCGCAGCAACGGGCTGGAACGGGAACGGCTTGACGCGGAGCACCGCAGGAATCAACGCATCAAGGACCTGATCCTGCAGATGATGCATCGGATTCAGGCCTGCCAGAATCAGGAAGAATTGTCCGACGTCGTTTCGAAATTCATGCCGCAAATTTTCCCGGCCATTGCCGGCCGCCTGCTTGTTCTCAAGGAAAACAGTTCGGTTCTCCAATCGACCGGACAATGGTCCGATCCTTCGTTTTCCGCCCCGGAATTTTCGATAGACGATTGTTGGGCTCTCCGTCGCGGACGTCCCCACGCCAGCAACCCGGGCGGAGACGATGTTGTCTGCCATCACCTACATGGCAGTTTCGGAACAGGCCTGTGCATACCGCTCACCGCATTGGGAGAAACCGTCGGCTTATTATATCTTGAAATTCCGCAGAGTAGCGAGACGCTGGAGTTAGAGCGGCTATATCTCGAACTCCTCGCCGAAAATATAGGCCTTGCCGTTGCAAACCTCCAGCTTCGGCAGCGGCTGGTTGGCATGGCACGGCAAGACGCCCTGACTGGTCTTTTGAACCGTCGATCGCTTGATGAGACGCTGAACAGGCATATTGAAAAGCCAACCAATTCGCTTGCATGTCTGATGCTCGACATCGACCATTTCAAGCGCTTCAATGACCGGTTTGGCCATGATGCCGGTGATGCGGTGATGCAATATGTCGCCCAGGTGCTGTCGGAAGCTGTCGGCGATCTGGGTGAACTATTCCGTTTCGGCGGCGAGGAATTCACCGTGCTCATGCCGGCTGGGGGCATTGAAGATGCCATCAAGGTTGCGGAGAAACTCCGGCACGCGGTCGAACGCGCACCTTTCACCTACCGGGGCCGTCTGCTTGACTCGATCACCATATCCATCGGTATCGCAACGTCACCGGGCGCCGGAACCGTGAGCAGCGTCCTGGAACGCGCGGACGCTGCGCTTTTGAGCGCCAAGCAGACAGGCCGGAACAAGTGGGTGTCGGCCGAGAAGCCTCCAACCGATTAGGTAGAGGCTCCGCCGCGCCGATTGCGTGATTATCGACGCAGCAGCCGACCTAGCATATTTGACCTACTAGACGATGAGGTTCGGGTTCTTCCACAGCTGGAATCCGCCTTCGAAAGCAAGCGCATTGTCTCCGCGGCGGCATCCGGGCGGCAGGGTATCGAGTTTTTCGACATTACCGCCGCCGATGACCACCTCATCCGGTTCAAGGGCGGCAGTCAGACGCTCTACGACATCAGTGACGCGCTTTTGCCATTTGGCATTGCCCTTCTCTTCGCGATACGCCTCTCGGAGATAGTGCTCGTACGTTTTGCCCTTCCGATAGGGAAGATGAGCGATCTCCATGGGCTGGGCCACGTTTTCGACGATCATCGCAGCTCCCAGGCCTGTTCCGAGACCGAGAAACAACATGCGCCCGCCCTGATAGGAGCCGATTGCCTGCATCAGCGCATCGTTAACGATACGAACGGGGCAGCGGAAAGCGCCGGCGTAATCATAACCGACCCAGCCTGTACCCAGATTGACCGGTTCGCGAAGCGGTTTGTTGTGGACGACCGGACCGGGATATCCCATGGCGATGACGTCATAGGTCATGTCTTTCGCCATGGCGGTTACGGCGGTGACCATTTCCGGCCCGGTCATCGCCTTGCCGCTTTCGACCTTGCGCTCGTCGCCACCTGCACTTGAGCGGATCTTGACGTGGCTGCCGCCGATATCGATCGCTAGAACGATCCGATCCTGTGTCATTGAACTACCGTCCGTGGTATTTGCTGGCATGGGCGTCACTCCGGATCGACCCAACCGCCTGGCGGCGCGAAACTCTCCATCTCGACCGGACCCCAGCTTCCTACGGCATAGCGTGGCGGCACGGCCGGGTCGTCGAGAATGGGCTCAACGATTTTCCATGCGAGTTCTGCCGCATCCTGACGGGTGAAAAGCTGGCGTTCGCCTGCCATCGCATCGCCGATCAGCCGTTCATAAGGCGCCATGTCGCCGATGCCGTCATCGACAGCGCCCAGTTCCACCGCCTCGCCGAGCATACCGTCCCCGGCAGCCTTGCGGCGCGCGCCAATGCCGATGGCGATATCTGGCCCGAGCCGGAAGCGCACATAATTTGCGGCCGCCGCCTCAACATCGCCGAAAAGCGCTATCGGCGGCCGCTTGAAACGCACCACAACTTCGGTTGCATGGGCAGGCAGGTTCTTTCCGGCGCGGATGAAGAAAGGCACGCCGTTCCAGCGCCATGTGGCCACGCGAAACCGCACGGCGGCAAAGGTCTCGCGGCTTGAGCCGGGCGCAACGCCGGGTTCGTCGAGATAACCGTCGAACTGGCCACGCACAACATCCTCGCGGCTGAGTGGTGGCATGGCTTTAAGGATCTGCACTTTCTCATCGACAAGATCATCCGAAGCGCTTGTTGCCGGTGGCTCCATGGCCAGTAGCAACAGCACGTTGATGAGATGGTTCTGGATCACATCCCGGATGCATCCAACCTCGTCATAAAACTTTCCGCGTCCCTTGATGCCGAAATCCTCGGCCATGGTGATCTGCACGCTTTCAACATGGTCGCGGTTCCAGACCGGCTCAAGAAAGGCATTGGCGAACCGGAAATAAAGAAGGTTCTGAATCGCCTCCTTGCCGAGAAAATGGTCGATGCGAAAAATGGCGTCCTCTTCGAAAACCGCGTGCAGCGACTGGTTCAGCGCCTCCGCCGTGGCAAGATCGCGGCCAAACGGCTTTTCCACCATCAATCGTGCCGAAGCGGCTATCCCGGCCTTATCAAGCCCGGTCACGACGGTTTCAAACAGTGACGGCGGAATGGCGAGGTAATAAAGCGGATGACCGTGGTCACCGAGTGCGGCGCGCAGCTTTTCGAATGTCGCCTCGTTTCGGTAGTCGCCGGACACGTAATGCAGTTGGGAAGCGAATTTTTCGAAGACGGCTTCCTCGATCTTGTCGACGTGGCTGGTAACCGCGTCGCGCGCCCTTGCGATCAGCCGATCGCGCGACCAGTCATCGAAGGCGACACCGATGACTGGCGTTTGAAGCGCGCCGCGTTTCACCATGGCGTAAAGGGAAGGAAAGATCATTTTGTAGGCAAGGTCGCCGGTGGCACCGAACACCACGAGTACGTCCGATCGCTGCTTATCCATGGCCGGCGCCCTCATTTTGCTTTTTCCAGATGGCCACCAAAGGCATTGCGCATGGCCGAGAGTACCTTGCCGGCAAACTCCGCCTCACCGCGTGAGGAGAAGCGCTCGAACAGGGCGGAAGCCAAAACAGGCGCAGGAACACCCGTTTCGACGGCCGCCTGAAGGGTCCAGCGCCCTTCGCCTGAATCTGACACCCGCCCGCCATACTGGACGAGATGAGGGTCCTGCTTCAGCGCCTCCGCCGTCAGATCGAGCAACCACGAGCCGATGACGGACCCATGCCGCCAGACCTCCGTCACGGCAGGAAGATCGATGTCGAACTGGTAATATTGCGGGTGGGCGAGCGGCGCCGTTTCCGCATCGGCCTCCCGGTGCTGCGTGCCGGCATTCGCGGCCCTCAAGATATTCAGGCCTTCCGCATAGGCCGCCATGACACCGTATTCGATGCCATTGTGAACCATCTTGACGAAATGCCCTGCGCCTGACGGTCCGCAATGCAAATATCCCATTGGCGCCGTGCCGGTGACGGGATCGGCCGCGATGCCCTGGCCCGCACCGGGAGCAAGCGAAGCAAAAATCGGATCGAGCCGCTGCACAGCACCCAACGGGCCACCGATCATCAGAGAATAGCCGCGCTCCAGACCCCAGACGCCACCGGATGTACCGGTGTCGATGAAGTCGATGCTACGGGGTGCAAATTCCGCCGCCAAATCGATGGCATCCCGGTAGAAGGAGTTGCCGCCATCGATAATGGCATCGCCCGCCTGCAGTCTGGCGGCAAAGTCACGAGCAATTTTCGGCGTTATTGCCGCCGGCAGCATTAGCCAGACGGCGCGTGGCGGTGACAGCTTCGCGACCAGGTCGTCTGGCGAGCTCGCGCCAACTGCGCCTTCCTTCACCAATGCTGCGACATTGTCGAGATTGACGTCGAAGACCACGCAATCATGACCCTGTTTCAGAAGACGGCGCACCATGTTTGCGCCCATTCGCCCAAGTCCAACCATTCCGATCTGCATGCCGACACTCCATTTGTCCAATGCGCGATATGTACTTCATTCGCCGAGGCGAACGGTGAAATCCTGGTTTTCCCAATTCCCTGTGTTTGGCCAAAAGAAAGTAAAAACGATTGCGTCGCCCGCCGCCATATCCTGAACGGGCAAGTCGACGAAATATGTGCCAAGGCCGGAAGCAATCGTTCTGGTGTCGCTGGTCGTCACCCAGCCATCCGCACTCCAGTGCACGACAGCGTCATCCGTCAGTTCGAGCCGCAACATCTTGCCGGCCGGCATCCCGGCAATCTTGTTATTGAAACACCATATCCGAAGGTGCGACGGCGTCTTGTTGAGGATGTAGCGCTCCACACCCTGCGGCGGCATGTCGAAAACGGAACCATCTGCAAGCGACCGCAGAAGTTTGATATGTTCAGCATGCGCCCAGACCAGCGGCATCGCACTTCCTGAGGGCTGGCCGTAGAAAAGCTCGTATTCGGGGATGTCGGGCTGGTCCCAGATTTGCTCGGGGAAAAGGCCGTTCCCACCGGCCGATTTCTCCAGCGTTACCAGCAGCGCTTCGGCCACCTCCCGCCTTCCCGCAGCAAGCTCGTAATGGGCGCGTTCGCCGGTCAAAAGCGGCCATGGCCGCCCCTGCCCGGTGCCGTCGAATGCTGCTCCATCGGCGTGCTCACCATATCCATCGCCCGTATATCTATACCATACGGGCCCCTGCGGCAGATCGGCACGCAGGCAATGGTCGATTGCTTTGATCGTCGCGAGAATATGCGGATCGTCAGGCGCGCGCAGGCCGAAGCGAACAAGGGCAAGCGCATCGGGGCTGATGACGTCGCTGGTCGGCAGCATGGAACGGTCCGGCGTCTGGTTGCGGATGGGCGTATCGCCGAATGGTCGAGCTACGTCGGTCGCGTCAGGCGAAGCGATGCGAACATAGTGGCCGGAAATGCCAAGCGCGGCGCAGAATGTCTCGTCACCGGCAAAGGTCCATTGTTCGATCTGCTCGTTCCAGCAATCAGCCGTTTCCCGTAGATGCACGGCTTCGGCAGCATCACCGTCCATATCGATAAGGTCGGCAGCGGCAAGCAGCGCAGCGATCTCGACGGCAAGGGTGAAGGGACTGTAGCCGGCATCCTCTTCCCACCTGTCCTCACCCGTCGTCGGGCCGTTTGCCAGAATATAGGCTGCGGCGCGGTGGATCATCGGCATAAAATCCGCCCGCGTGGCATGATCCAGGTGACCATGTCGATGCAGCATATCCGCCAGCAGGATCGGAAAGGCGCATTCATCCATCTGGACGCCCGGCCAATAGGGTTTGCCATCCAGCCAGAGATTTTGCGGCCAGCGGCCCGATGGCTGCTGCACCTGACGAAGATAATTGAGGATCGCCAGCGCCTCGTGGTGATCGCCGGCCGCCAGAAATCCGCCGGCCGCTTCCACCAGATCGCGCGGCCAGACCAGATGATAACCACCGAGATCGTCATCGCTCTTTGATGCTCCCCATGGGATCGACAGGCTTGCAACAACAGCGCCCGGCCGGTCGGCGGCACGATGTGCGGCGAGCACTGCTGTCGACACCCGATAGGAATTGATGCCGTGATGCGTATCGCGGTCGAGCGTTTCCAGCCGGTCTTGCCAGTTGCGCCAGTTGGCAACGTAGGCCTCGTGCGCCCGTTCAAAGCCATGCTTCAGACTGTAAACGGCCGCCGCAGCCGCTTCATATTCCGTCTCGCCAAAGCCGAGCGCCAATGTTGCCGCGCCATTGACATCACTGAAGTCGATCTCACCTGCCAGCGAGACATTTCCGTCATCGGCTCGCTGGTACTCTTCAACGATGCGTCCGTGCCGATGCAACTGCTGCCAACCATCGGAAACACCCACGAAACCGGCGCTGACTGCCCGCCAGGGCAGATCGCAGACAAGCGCAAGATATCGTGAACGGCCGGTCGCGAAGAGGACCTGATGTCCCTCATAGTCGCCAATCCAAGCCGAGTTAAGATTGCCTGCATTGACGAGATGAGGTGCCAGCAGCGCAGTCACGCGATAATCCGAAATTTGTCCCTTTAGGGGAATGAACGAAAGCTGCTGAAGAACACTGGCCCGCGCGGGATCGCTGATTACCTGTTTCTCAATTCTGAACGAGCCATCCGTCGCCGTATTGGTAATGTGAAATGCCGGAATTCCACTTTTAAAAGGGCGGGTGACGGATACGCAGTCGCGTTTTTCCTCCGAAAAGTAACCCTCAGGCCCAGTGACAACAAAACCGAGATCGCGGGTGCAGGCACTGTCTATCCTCGGATAATAGACCTCGTTCAGAATGCCGTGGCTGAGCGTGAACCAGATAGGCGATGCTTCCGACAGCGCAGTGCCGACCCCGTTTTTGGCGCTCGACGTCCAGCGCGCTTCTATGCCAGGCGCGCCCGGTGCAAAATCCAGTCCGGTGCGCATCATGAAATGTCTCGGTTACGCTGATGAGGCAGGCGAAAGTGGCGCGAATTGCAGTCCTGAACAGTCATGACGGGGTATCTCGACCTTGAACCAAGGCTCTGTTCCTGGATAACAACAGGAAACGGGCTTACCGGTTCCTTGCTCATATCCACAACGGATGCAGCCTCGCCATAAAGCTAGGTATTGGCGAACTGGTACACAACTAAAGATTTGGTAATTTAAGCCGCGCCGCGCGTTGGAGGTTTTGGGTTGCAGGACCAACACGATCGGCCACCAAGCCGTCGCTAGAGCGGGCGGCCGTTCTGGATCACACCGATATTGCCGATGAACCGGCTATTCCAAGTGGACATCAACCGCCCGACCAGCCCCTTGCATTGCCTATGGCGCGTGCGAAGCGAGCGTGATCCGCTTCTTCGACCGATCCGTCGGGTTTGAATATCTCGGCATCTTTTCGCATGGCGGTGACATCGATATCGCACAGTTCCGCGAGACCAAGCGCCGTCAACTCGCGCATGGCCGGAACGCAGATGGTCCGACCACTGGCAGCGGCCAGGAAACGGGCGAAATAGCGACTGTTCGACAGGCCGCCATCTATCGAAATCGTATCGCCGATGGGAACGAAAGTCTGCGCGGCTTCGATCAACCGAACCGTCAGCAACGCAATGCCCTCAAGCAGGGCGCGCACCATGTCACTCCGCGCCGTTGCGTGGTCCATGCCGATGAAAAGCGGTACGGCCTGTCTATCCCAATATGGCGCAGCAAGGCCCGAAAATGCAGGCACGAACACCAGTCCACGACGAACGGCCGATGAACCCTCAAAACCGTCAAGTTCGGTATTGTCAACATAAAGGCCGATCTTTCGCGCCCATTCCAGCGCGGCACCGGCGTCATAAACCCCGCCTTCTATGGCGAAAATGGCCGCGCCGCCTTGCTCTTGCCAGCCAATGGTGGGCAGAAGCTCCCCCGACAACGGGCGTTCGTGACCAGCGATGGCCAACAGGAAGGCGCCCGTGCCGAAGGTTATCTTACAATCGCCCGGTTTGCGGCAACCGTGCCCATAAAGCGCCGCCTGCTGATCGACGATGGAGACGCGAATGGGCGTTCCCTCGATGGAACCGAAGCCGCCATTAACAGGACCGATTGCGGGCAGGCAATCCAGCGGCACCCCATGAAGAGCGCAGAGTTCCGGGCTCCAGGCACCGGTTGCCAGATCAAGCAGTCCCGTCCGCGAGGCCGTTGCAAGGTCGGTGCGGAAACAGCTTGCAAGCCGATCCAGAAAGAACGCGTCGGTTGTGCCCAGGCGCAACCGCCCTTCGGCTCTCGCCCGTGCCACCGCCGGATTGTGCCTTAGCAACCACGACAGTTTGCTCGCCGAAAAATAGGAATCGAGCGGCAATCCGCAAATCTCTTTCGATCGTTCCGCAGCCGATTGGGGCAAAGCGGCCAGGGCTTCGGCGGTGCGGGCATCCTGCCAGACGATGACGGGCGACAGCGCTTCCCCACTCTCGGCATCCCACGCCAGGCAACTCTCGCCCTGGTTGGCGATCGCGATCGCATCTACCGGCCCGGCATCGGCCAGTACCGCGCGGATGTTGCGCAACAGCTCTTCCGGATCATGCTCCACATGACCGGGGTTTGGATAGAACTGTGCATGACGCAGGCTTGAGACGAGTTGCGCCGTGCCACCGTCGCTTATCACAAGGCATCGGGTCGACGTCGTTCCCTGATCGATCGCCGCTATGCGCATCAATTCGTCTCCTGAAAGTGAAAGGCAATCTGGGTCGCCTCAACGGCGGCGCGGGGAATGGGCACAAGCACACGGCGTTCCGGCAGCCACCAGCCGGACTTGCTCCACACTTCCGTTCCATCAAGATGAAGCGAAAGCCTGCCTTGAACACGTCTGATGAAGCGCAGCTGAAAATCGGGAAAAGCCGGCCGGTCAAGCCCCCCCGATCGCACCATGGTGGGTACCGCGAGTTTGAGCGGGTCGGCGAAAGCGATACGCACTGCCTTTGCGTTGCAGGGTTCGCGGGTGAGATCGTCGGCAACGGCAGCACCCACGCGGCGGCCTTCGCGAAACGACCAGCCACCCGTTTCCACGGCCCGCAATACGTTCCCCGTGGCGAAGAACATCGGGTTGGCCATCCGGCCGTCCTGATCGATCGTAGGGCCATCGCTACCTGCCGCCACATCAACAGGGGATGCGTTCAGAAGCGTTGCCTCCGGCGTGAACCGCCCGGTGAGGAGAACACCATCGCACTTGACTGTGAGGATACGGCCATCTGCCAGCCGGATGTCGGCCTCCTCGACACGACCGCTCCCACGAATGTCCACAAGTGTTGCGCGGCAATGAAAGGGCACTCCGACCAATCGGGGAAACCACCGGAAAAGCGACCGCGCCAGCGGTTCCGGCTCAGGCTCGATCATCGCCACCGGCCGCGCGCCATGCGTCAGGCATGTGAGAAGCGCGGAAAAGGAAACCAGTTCCGAACCAAGGATAAGCGGCCGGCGAAAGGGCATGATGCCGTGAAAGGCGACATAGGATTGCAGCGTGCCGGTGGTGATCACTCCCACCGGCCGGTCGCCCGGCAGGAGCCGCGCGGAGCGTGGTTTTTCCCGCGCGCCGGTCGCCAGCACAACGCGCCGGGCCTTCAACGTTTCCACGCCGCGCGCAGACGTAACCAGCAGCGTACCGTCCTGTCCGAGTTCCACCACGGAATGACCGGTGCGGACATCAACGCCCGCATCCTGCGCCTGCCGCTGCAGACGTCGCGCATAGGCCGGGCCGAAATAAACGCGTCCGAATTCGCGCATGCCGAAAGGCGAATGTGTGCAATGACGGGGTGCGCCGCCAAGGGCTGGCTCACGCTCGAGGATCGTCACACGCGCAACGCCGCGTGCTTTTAGCTCCAGCGCTGCCGCCACGCCCGCCGGGCCGCCGCCGACCACGATTACATCTGCATCCGGAACGTTTTCTTGCGTCTGCTGAAAAGGCTTCCAGGAGCTCATCGATCGTCTCCCGGACGGACCGCAAGCGGTACAGCCAGACGGTCGCCCGTCATCGCGGCCAGCCGGGCGTTGCAGTAAAATCCCTGACAGCGCCCCATGCCGGCGCGGGTGCGCCGCCGCAGACCTCCGAAATCACCCGGCGGCACCGGGCTGGAAAATGTCGCCTCGATCTCACGGCGGGTGACAAGCTCGCAATGGCAGACGATTTCGCCATGATCAGCGCGCTGCCAGTCCCGCTCGCAGGTTTCGCTCAGGTTCGGCATCGTCACATGAGGCACTGCGGGCTGGGGCATGAAGCGCGTGCCGAAACTTTCGTGAAGCGCCAGAGCGTGCTGCGCCAGACCAAGTGCCGCACTGAGACCGGTGGATCGCACGCCGCCAAGCGTGATCGCGCGCCGGTCCGGCCGTGCGGAAATCCGGTAATATTTCTTCTCGGAGGCCGGGCGCAAGCCGGCATAGATAGCGGTCACGGGAATGGAGGCCAGTGCCGGAACGATCTCCCTGCCACGCGTCAGCAGCGCTTCCAGCGCCGCCGTTTCTACCGTCGCACGCTCGCGGTCATCCTGTTCTTCCGCCGTCGGGCCGATGAGAACGTTGCCGAAGGCGGTTGGACACACAACGATGCCCTTGGTGATTTCGGTGGGAACGGGCAGGACGATGCGCGGCACGTGCCGGCGGGCGGCCTTGTCGAGAACGACGAATTGTCCCTTGCGAGGCTTGATGGTGAAGTCTGGGACAAGCCCCAGCCGCGCATCGACGATATCGCCGAACAATCCGGCCGCATTGACAACGCTCGCGGCAAGAATCGGACCCGCCGTCGTCTCTATCTGCCACGCGCCATCAAACGCACCGGACAGGACTTCGGCGTTGCGCACCAGCTGCGCGCCAAGCGCCACCGCTTGCGTAAGATAGCCCAGCGGCGCGGACCAGGGATCGATGACATGTTCACCCGGAACTTCGAGTGCTGCGACAAGACGGTGGGACAAGCCGGGCATGGATTCCCGGGCCTGCCGGGCCGTGAGCAGACCGAGCTCGGCAATGCCGTTGCGTCGCCCCTGCTCGGCGATCGCCTCCAGGCTTTGCGCCTCGTCGGGATTCCACGCACAGACCAACGCGCCGGTTTCAACGAGGCTAAGGCCCATCTGCTTGTGGATGGACAGATATTCTGCCCGGCCTGCCTTCACCAATTCCAGTTCCAGACTGCCTTCAGGCGCATCGAAGCCGGTGTGGAGGATAGCGCTGTTGGCCTTCGATGCCCCGGAAAGAATATCGGACCCCTTCTCGATGATCACGACCTTCGCACCAGCCAGTGCGAAACGACGGGCAACCGCGCAACCGACCACCCCGGCACCGATGACGGCGACGTCGAATGCTGTGGAGAGGCTCTGGACCATGGACTTGCCTTTATTTTCGTGGTTCGAAAGCGAAATCAACAGGCGCAACGGATCGAGCCGATGCACCTTGCCGGTTCGTGGCTATGAATGAGTTCTGCTTTGTTTCTAGTCGGACAAAGCCGTCAGCGGCTTTTCGAATTCAACCAGCGTCACGCCACTTGTCTCCTGCTGGCACATGGCGCTGATCAGGGTCATGATCTTCCCCGCCGCTTCGACGGGCGGCACGCCACCATCACGAATATTGGAAATGCAGTTGCGTCGGGAGTCCGGCAGCCCGGTCTCCGGCCCGAAGGTGACATAGGCGCCAAGACTGTCGGCTGCCGAAAGGCCCGGCCGCTCGCCAATCAGGATCACCGCCACCTTTGCGCCGAGGACGGCTCCCACATCATCCGCCAGCGCAACCCGTGCCTGCGTGGCAAGTGTGATCGGCGCAACCGTCAATCCGTTGCTTGCGAGTGAATTAAGCAACGCCGTTGCCACCGGCACTGCATTCATCTCCACAGCCGTTGCGGAAAGCCCGTCGGCGATTACCAATGCGACATCGGCTCCCTTGGCCTGCCCGTCGAGCGCCAGACGGCCTTCGTCTGAAAGAGCACGGCCGAGATCGGGTCGGCGCAGGTAATCCGCACGGTCCTGCGCGCGGCTTGCGACATGCACGACATCCGCACCCGAAGCGCGCAAGTCACGCTCCATTTTTTCAATGTCCAGCGGACGCCACACGGCCTGGCGCGCCTGCGCATGATCCAACAGAAATGTCTGTACCGCGCGCGTGGGCGGGCTTGCACCCGTGCGGCCGAGCGCCACGCGTGCATCGGTTGCCACACGCAGGGCCTTGAGACGTTCGGGCGGGCTGGAGATGAGGGAGGGCCGGCGGTCACGCATCAGGCGGCGTCCCTTCCAAGAAAATCAAGTTCGCGAAGCCCGCGGTTCATCAGCGCAGGGTTCTCGATCATATGGCCGGCGGCATCCGTCACGCCCATATTCACCAGCCACTCCTCAAACTCCGGCGCAGGCCGACGCTTCAGCGTTTCGCGGGCATAGATTGAATCGTGATGGGAAAGCGTCTGGTAGTTCAGCATGACGTCGTCCGAGCCTGGCACGGTAATGACGAAGTTCACATCAGCGGCGCACAGCATGGTCAGCAGCACGTCCATGTCTTCCTGGTCGGCATCGGCGTGGTTGGTGTAGCAGACGTCGACACCCATTGGCAGGCCAAGCAGCTTTCCGCAGAAATGATCTTCAAGCCCGGCGCGAATGATCTGCTTGCCATTATAGAGATATTCTGGACCGATGAAGCCAACGACGGTATTCACCAGAAGCGGCGAGAATTCGCGCGCCACGGCATAGGCACGCGCCTCCATCGTTTGCTGATCGACACCAAAATGCGCATCGGCCGACAGGGCAGCCCCCTGCCCCGTCTCGAAATACATGAGGTCGCTGCCGATAGTTCCGCGCTTCAGCGACTGACCAGCCTCATGAGCCTCTCGCAGAACGGCAAGATCAATGCCCAAGCCCGCATTGGCCTTCTGGGAACCCGCAATCGACTGAAAAACCAGATCGACGGGTGCAGCGCGCTCCATCGCCTTGATAGCCGTCGTCACATGGCCAAGGCAGCAGGTCTGGGTTGGAATGTCCAGCCATTGCCGCAGATCGTCAAGCAACTGCACGACGCGGATATAGTCCGTCACAGCGCTGGTGGCCGGGTTAACACCGATCACCGCATCGCCGCTCCCCAGCAGCAACCCGTCAATGGCCGAGATGGCGATGCCACGGGAACTGTCAGTCGGATGATTTGGCTGGTTGCGGGTGGAAAGGCGGCCGGAAAGACCAATAGTGTTTCGAAAACGAGTCACGACTTCCCGTTTGGCCGATACCGTCACGAGATCCTGCAGACGCATGATCTTGGAGACTGCCGCCACCATTTCCGGTGTCAGACCCCAACTTACCGCTTCAAGTTCCGCGTGCCCGACCTTGGAATTGAGCAGCCACTCGCGAAATTCGCCAACCGTCAGAGAAGACACCGGCGTGAAGGCCAGTGCGTCGTGCTGGTGCGCGATCAGGGCCGAAATCTCGTCATCGTCCGAGGCGATCAATTCCTGTGCAACAAAGGTGGAAAGCGGCAGATCGGCCAGCGCCATCTGCGCCGCCAGTCTCTCCACCGGCCCTTCCGCCGCGATTCCGGCCAATTGGTCACCGGACCTTTCCGGCGTCGCCTTTGCCATCAGGGTTTTCAGATCGTCGAAACGATAGGTCGTGCCGGCTGCGATCTGTCGATAAGCCATTTTTCCGGCCCCTTACTTCACGAAAGTCTTCGTGAGGCCCACCGTGCGGTCCACGATCAGGACGACGGCAAGCGTTAGCACGATCAGAAGAACGGAGATGGCGGCAACAAGCGGATCAGCCTGGGTTTCGACATGCTGATACATGGCAACGGGGAGCGTCGTGATGCGCGGACCGGTGAGGAACAGCGAAATCACGGCTTCATCGAACGAGACGAGAAAGGAAAGCGCTGCCGTTGCAACGATGCCAGGCGCGATCATCGGCATGGTGACGCGGCGAAAGACGGTAAGAGGTGACGCCCCGAGCGTGGAGGCGGCCTCCTCGTAGATCAGCGGCAAGCCCGCAAGCGACGTGGTGAGTACACGCAGCGCATAGGGCAACACGATGATCAGATGCGCGATCACCAGACCCGTGAATGTACCGAGCAGACCCGCACCGGCAAAGACGATCAGGATCGCAAGGCCAAGAACGATGGTCGGCAGAAGAAGCGGCGCGGTGAAGAAGGCGAGCAATGTATCCGCGCCAATCACCCGCATCCGCACGATGGCATAGGAGGCGGGCAGCGCAATCAGCATGGACAGCACGGTAACGATGACCGCAAGGAGCGTGCTGGTGCCCAGGGCGCCGATCATCTTGGAATTGTGCATGAGATCCACATACCAGCGCAGGCTCCAGCCGGAGGGTGGGAAGGTCATGTAGCTGTCGGCCGAAAACGAGATCGGCACGACGAGCACCACAGGCGCAAGGAGGAAAAGGAACATGATGAAGGCGACAATTTTCAGCGCCAGCGGAGCGGGACGTTCTTCCATCTTCGATCTCCTTTACAGAATGGCCCGCAGAAGCCGGGAATAGAGCACCAGGGCGGCACCGAAAATCACGAGGATGATCATCGAAAGCGTAGCGGCGAGTGGCCAGTTGAGCGTCACGATGGCCTGATCATAGATTTCCGTTGCCAGAAGGAAGACGCGGCCACCGCCGAGTAGCTTGGGAGTGATGAACGAACTGACGGCCAGCACGAAGGAGAGCAGGCAACCCAGGGCCACGCCGGGCATGGTGAGCGGCACGATGATCCGCCAGAACACTTTCCAGGGCGATGCGCCGAGCGTTTCCGCAGCTTCCTCGACGCGAGGATCAAGCCTGCCGAAGCCAGCGAGGAGCGCCAGGATCATATAGGGCATCAGGATTTCGGTAAGCCCGATGACGACGCCGATCTTGTTGAACAGCAGACGCACCCCGCCTTGCGCACCCAGTGCGAAGAGGATGTTGTTGATGAGGCCGTCATCCGCCAGGATTGCGATCCAGCCATAAGTGCGCACCACCGCCGAGGTGAGCAGCGGCGAAATGACCAGCACCAGCAAAAGCGTTTTCCAGCGACCCTGCGCCCGGTGAAGGTAGAGCGCGATGGGATAGGAGGCGAGCAGCGTGAGAACGGTGATCATAAGGCTGGTCAGGATGCTCTGACCAATCAGCTCGATGTAAAAACCGTCGGTCAGTGTCGACGACCAGTTGTCGAGCGTATGGGCTTCACCGAGACCGCCGCCGCCGAGGCTTTCGCGGAAGGAAAGCAGCAGCAGGTTGAAGACGGGCAACACGAAGGCCAGACCGTTGACCGCAATGATGGGTCCAAGAAGAAGGGTTGCGAGAAACACGATGGAAGAGGTACGGCCACCGGGAGCCGTGATCATGACCGCCGCCGTCATCGGTTTGCTCCGAAGACCAGAGTATCCTCCACGCGCCAGACGAGACTGACCGCGCTGCCTGCTGCGACCGGCGTTTCACCGCCGGACGTCGCGCGCTCCACGGACAGGGTCTGCCCGCCAGCGGCGATTTCGTAGTGGAGGATGTCGCCGGCATAATAGACATCGCGGACTTCGCCAGCGATGCGATTGACGGGCGCTCCGTCGAAATCGGGGACGGCGTCGCCAGCGACGGTCATGGCCATGCGATGCGGTCGTACCATCAGGTCGATCTTACCGCTGTGCGCACCGGGCGCTCGCAGCACCGCATCGCCAACCGTGATGCGGTCACCGGCGGCGTTGCCGACCAGCCTGTTGGTGCGACCGACGAAGGAGGCGACGAATGCCGTGGCAGGGCGCTCATAGAGATCGTGCGGCGTGCCAAGCTGTTCCAGGTGCCCGCCGTTGAGCACAGCGACCTTGTCGCACATGCTGAGCGCCTCAACCTGATCATGCGTGACGAAGATGGAAGTGATGCCAAGCTGTTTCTGGATACGGCGAATCTCGGCGCGCATCTCGTCGCGCAGCTTTGCGTCGAGATTGGAAAGAGGTTCGTCAAACAAGAGAATGGACGGCTGGATGACGAGGGCGCGCGCCAGTGCGACGCGCTGCTGTTGGCCCCCGGAAAGCTGTGCGGGGCGACGGTCCTCGCGCCCTTCCAGACGCACCATGGCAATGGCCTCACGGGCACGGCGTTCCGCCTCGGCAGCAGGCACTTTGCGCATTTCAAGACCGAACATGACATTCTTGAGGACCGTCATGTGCGGGAAGAGCGCGTAGCTCTGGAAAACGAGGCCAATGTCACGCTTATAAGGCGCAAGTTTCGTCACGTCCTTGCCGTCGATCAGGATAGACCCCGAGGAGACAGGAGAGAGGCCTGCAATCATGCGCAGCGACGTCGACTTGCCGCAGCCGGAAGGACCGAGGAAGGCAACCAGTTCGCCCTTGGGAATCTCGAGATTGAGATTATCCACGGCGACGATTGTCTCGTAGCGCTTGGTCAGTGAACGAATCGAGAGGAATCCTGGCTGCATGGTATCTGAAGTTCCCATTCTGGCTTCTTGCCTTTCTCCAGAACATCTCCGACCCGCAGGGAATCGGAAATGCCTTGGCCCTTGATCTACGCAAGCGCCGCGAAAATTCGCTGCGCCGTTTCGCGGTGCCCCCCGCGTCGGCTCCCACCTCTTCCGCCCCAGCGCCGACAGAGGAGATGAACCGAGGGTTTTGGTATGCTGCTTCCGCGACTGCCATGGGAGCCGCGGAAGTCCTTTCATTTTTTTGCGCTCTGCGCAGAAGTCTCAACGGCTGAGGGGAATGACCTTGCGGCGCCAGTCCTGCGTAATCTGGTCACGGACCTTCGAGAGGCCAATCCAATCCACCGGGATGACCTTGTCCATCGCCTTGACGACCGTGCGCTCACTCACATCGGCAGAGACAGAGGACTTGGAATTGGTCGGCGCATAATACATGGCGGCGGTAAAGGCAGCCTGGGCTTCCGGGCTCAGCGCATAATCAACGAACTTGCGCGCAGCCTCGGATGACGGACCACCCTTGACGAGGTTGAGCGTGTTGATCTGGAGGATCGTGCCTTCCTTCGGAAGAACCACCTTCATCTTGCCTTTGGAACCGTCAGCATTCACCTGGCTGCGGGCGTTCCAGCCCACGCCAAGCGAAACCTGGCCGTTGACAACGTTCGGATAGACTTCCGGCTTCGGCTCCCAGGTCTGCACATTCGGAGCAACTTCAGCCATCGCATTGATGCCGGCATCGATGTTCTTGATGAAATCAGTGCCGCCATTCATATGGTCCATGATGATGGTGGTACCGATACCGACGATATCGGGGGCGCTCAGCATGGCGACTTTACCCTTGAGGGCGCTATCCTTCAGAGCGTTCCAGCTGTCGGGAGCCGTCTTGATGGCATCGGTATTGTAGATGAGCACGAGATTGTCGAACGTTACGCCAACCCCGGCCACGCCTTCGAAGCGGGCATTAGGATAGAGGTCGGCGACATTCTTGGTTACGCTTTCGTCGATCTTGTCAAACAGACCTTCGTCCGTACCTGTTTTGGCGACAGAGACGTCCATCAGAGCGATATCGGACTGCGGCGCAGCCTTCTGGGCGCGCAGCGAGCCGAGCATCGCAGCAGAGCCCTGCTGCGGGAAATATTCGATCTTGATATCAGGGTTAGCCGCCATGAAAGGTTCGATGACGGCCTTGGTGTAACGCTCCTGGAAAAGGCCGCTATAGCCGAGGAACGTCACGGTCTGCTGGGCGTGCGCCGGAAGAGCGGCTGCGCCGAGCATGAGAATCCCACTCAGAAGTATTGTTTTCTTCATTGTCCTGTTCTCCTCTATTGTTATTTGGAGTGGCGGACTGATCCGCCACCCATAAGACGATGTCAGGCGCTCAGCTTGGCCTGAACGAGCTTGTTGGCGCCAGAAATGTCCGGCAATTTCTCACCGTTGCGCAGGCGCTGCAGAAGCACGAGTTCGGCTTCCTGCATGCCGATGGCGCGTTCAGCCATGGCTCGAGCCTGGCTTGGATGAAGAGCGACAACACCGCTTTCATCGCACAGGATCGCATCGCCCGGATTGATCACCTGGCCGCCGACGCTGATCGGAACGTTGATCGCGCCTTCGAGGCCGAGGATCTTGGTGGTGATCGGCGAAGGACCACGGCACCACATCGGCATGTCGACCTTGGCGAACTCCGAGAAGTCGGTCGCCGGGCCATCAACGACACCGGCCTTAACGCCGGCCATCTTCATGGTGTTGGTGATGACACCGCCCCAGCAGGCGTGACGGGTATCGCCGCAGCGGTCGATGAGGACGATATCCCCGGGACGCACGAACTGCGACAGATAGTGGAGCATGGTCGAATCCGCATTGGGGATGCGCAGCGTGACGGCAGTGCCTGCCACACGTTTGCCCGGAAGGACGGCGCGGATTTCAGGATCAACGAAGCCGGAGTGAAGCACGTGACCGATCGTTGCGACTTCGACCTTCTCAAGAAGCTCGATGATGTCGGCACCGATCTGTTCGGGCATGGGGTTGGCGATAAACATTGAGTCTTTCTCCGATCAGAGAACGTGGTGGTTCGCCACCGGTACGTTGGCGCGCACCTTGGCCGAATAGTCGAAGTCAAGGACGGCACCGGCCGTTCCAACGCTGTCGGAGCATTGGGCGACGATGTGGCCCCACGGATCGATGACCATGGAATGCCCCCAGCATGCCTTCTTGCCGCCCGCATGGGTGCCGATCTGGCCGACGGCCAGAAAGTAGGTCTGGGTTTCGACGGCACGGGCGCGCGCCAGAACTTCCCAATGGTCCTTGCCTGTCATCAGGGTGAAGGCCGCTGGCAGAACGATGACGTCTGCACCCTTGTCCCGCAGGGCGCGAAACAGTTCGGGGAAGCGAATATCGTAGCAGATGCCACAACCGACCGTCTTGTCGCCAACCTTGTAGGTCACCACCTCTTCGCCACGGGCAACGGAGTCGGATTCGCGGTAGCTGATGCCGTTTGGCGTATCGACGTCGAACAGGTGCATCTTGCGGTAACGCGCGATCTGTTTGCCATCCGGCCCGAAAACGAGCGTCGAATTGTAAAAGCGATTGCCTTCCTTCTCGACGATGGAGCCGGCATGCAGCGTGATCGCGTGCTTCTTGGCCAGCCCCGAGAGCAGCGTGTAAATCTCGCCGTCAGGGAATTCCTCCCCGCTCTCATGCATCTCCTGGGGATTATCTCCAAGAAATGCAAAGTATTCTGGAAGAACAACAAGGTCAGGATTATCCGCCTTGACTGCCTTCTCAATAAGATCGGCAGCAACCTTAAGGTTTTCTGCCTTGTCATTCTGGGTATTCATTTGAACAAGTGAGACTTTCACGTTGCTCTCCTCTCATGTTGCGAGGAGAATTAAGAACGGGAACTGTTTTCATTACAAACGGAAAAACTCTATCGAAACCCATAAGGTAAGCTTATAGATTAATCATTTTGCGCTGCAGCGCAAAATTTAGGCGGCAGCAGTCATCCATTGCGTGGTGGTTTCACTGACGATTTCCGTCGCCATATCGGCAATGGCCCGGGCAATCGCGTTGTCGCCACGCTCCTGATAAACGGTGTGAAATGTGAGGGGCGGTACTGACGGACTAATGTCGAGAATACGCGCCTCACCGGATTTGATGATGCCGTCCACCAGCACACGCGGCAAAGCGCCCACCCCAACGGCCGCGGCCACAAGGCGGGTCATGATCGACAGCGAATTGGAATTATAGATGCGGCTGTCGGACAACCCGTGAGAATCGAGCAACGCGCGCAACGCCTGATGTGGCTGCGAGCCTGTCGAGAAGGTAAGTAACGGAAAATGCGCGATATCTTCGAGTGTGACGCCCGTTTCCGGCAGCGGCAATTCGACCGCGCCAACCCAACAGGACTCGAACGTACAGAGCGGCGAATTGTAGATATTTGCAGCCATGATCGGCCCCATGATGAAACCGACATCCACCTCACCGTTTTGAATGCGCTGGGATAGTTTCAGGCTGGTGTCAATGGTCAGATCCAGGCTGACGCCGGGGTAACGTTCGTTCATGCGGCGAATGAGAAGCGGCAACCAGGCATAGACGATCGTGTCGGCAGCACCGATGCGCACGGTGCCTCTCAGCGCCTCCCGGCTACTCACGATCTGTCGGAACTCACCGGTCAGATTGACGATCTTTTCGGCATGCTGCAGCGCCAGACGACCAGCAGGTGTCAAGTTGACGCAGCGCACATCGCGCGTGAAAAGCACGACGCCAAGCTCCCTTTCGAGGGCGGCAATTCGGTTGGACACCGACGCCTGGGTGGTATTCAACCGTTCCGCGGCCGCCGAAAAGCTGTTCAGTCGTGCAGCCCAGAGGAAAGTTTCGAGAAATCGCGTATTCATGAGGTAAAATCTTCCCGCATGGCTCCGCGAGCCGGCACTAACGTCGCTGGCTCGTCTTGCCCTTGGCCCTTTGTGGTTCGAGTGCAAGTATGTCCGATGCACGCCCCCATAAGCAAGGGATCAACGCCCTGGCCCTGGCACCGCTTTTTCGCACCGGCTGGCGCTGGAAAAGGGATGACGGTCACAAGGATGTTTCAAATGAGTGGCCTGTTTTGCACCAACTGCTTCCCAAACCATTGAACGCAAACAGGGCTCTGCGTCTCCTCGGAGCCCTGTTTCTTTAAATCTTTGATTGTCGGGCCATCAGCGTTGCACCGGATCGCTGTGACGAACGGCAGATCGGCGAGACCTCAATCTTCGTGCCCCGCATACAGGACACAGCCTGCCTTAAATCTGCAGGCACCCCTCCCCCAAACCTCACGGCTTCGGGATGACAGTTGCGAGCTTACGGAACGGCGACAGGATTTCGAGGCGGCTTGGCACGCCCTTGGCGATGCTGATAATCGATCCGGGACCGATCTTCACCGGGTCAGCTTCGGCCTGCGAATACATAGCCTCACCCTCAACGACGACAAAAGTTTCCTCGAGGTCACGACCCGGATAGTTGTAGATGCCGGGCTCGGCCTTCCAGACTGCGACGATTGTGCCATTTTCGATCTGGTCCTGCCATATCTGGCGACGATACGAACCGCCTTCACGGCCTTCGGCGGGCATGGCCGGAACAAGATCCACGTCATCGGAAATGTTGAAAATCGGCATGGTCACGGGAATTCTCCTTGCTTTGTCAATGTTGGCACGGACCTTGTGGCCGCGCCGGTTCAGGCATGGGGTGGCAGTTCCGCCCCAGCTAGTTTCGTGGATATGTTGTCGCGCAGCCGGTAGTAACGCAGCGCCATTGCGGGTGCGAAACCCATAAAGAAGGGAGCTGCCTTCAGTGGTTCCAGCTTCAGGGCAAGCTCGTTCTCTGGCTTGCCAAGCGCCCATTCCGAAAGAATGGAACCGAGCATCGAGCCGGTCGGCACACCACGGCCCGAAAGACCGGTCAAAGCCACAACGCCCGGCGCGAGACCATAAAACCGCGGTACGGTGCGATATTGCATATCGAGTTCGCCGAACCAGAAATACTCCCAGCGGATCTCTTCCCGGAGCTTTGGATGCAGCCATTTGAGCCGTTCGCTCATGACCTGTCTCGTATAGGCCATGTCGCGGCCGCGGCGTCCCATGGGAAACATCGATGCGACGATCCGGCCTTCGGCATTGTATTTGTAGACGTAGATATCGCCGCGACCATCATGAATGGTCGTGTTCTGCGGCAGGACGGTCCGGCGTGTCTCTTCGGACAAAATTTGCGTAGCGGCAACGAAAACGCGTTGAATCTTGAAGGTTCGATCCAGCTTGGGCCAACCACCAACCGTATAAGCGCCAGTGGTAAAGATCACTTTCGACGCGACCACTTCTCCGCGATCGGTCTTGACCTTCCAGCCTCCGGTTATGTCGCGTTCGCAACCCGTCACCGCCGAGCCGGTAAATATCTTTCCGCGCTCCTGGATGACAGCACGGCCGAGACCGCGGGCGTAACCGAGCGGATTGAGGTGACCTGCCTCTTCGTGCAGCCAGCCGCCGTCGAAACGCGGACTGCCGGTGACCGCTTCCACCTCGTCACGGTCGAGCAGCCGGGTTTTCGCGCCCACAGCATTATAGGTCTCGACCTTGCGCCTGATCTCATCCATGGCGCCCTTATGCGGTGCGCCCATCACATAACCGTTCTGTACCCATTCGCAGTCGATCTGATAGTCGCGGATCATGCTCGATACGCGGTCATTCGCCCGCGTCTGCCGTTCGATCAGCCGTTCCGCCCAGGGCTCGCCCAGCATCCTGCGCAGCTCTGGCAGGCTATAATGGGTAAAGGTCGGGGTGCAATGTCCGGCATTGCGGCCCGAACCGCCGAAGCCGATTTCCTGCCGCTCCAGAAGCACGACATTGATGCCGGTTTTCGCCAGCTCCAATGCGGTCGTCAGACCGGTATAACCCGCCCCGACGATGCAGACATCGGCCTGCACGCGACCCGAAAGAGGCTCCGTATGCGGTGCTGAAGCTGCGGTCGCATACCACAGTGTCACGTCAAAGGGTGAGAACGAAACCATCTACCGAAACCTTCAGTTCAGGTCGCTGCGCGCATCGAGCGCATCACGAAGCCCATCACCGATGAAATTGAAGCTGGTGACGGCAAGCGTGATGGCGACGCCCGGCACGATGGCGAGCCAGGGCGCCTTGTCGAGATATTGCTGGGCTCCGTTCAACATATTGCCCCAGCTCGGCAGCGGCGGCTGAATGCCATAACCGAGAAAGCTGATATAGGCCTCCAGAAGGATGGCACGCGCGACCGTCAGGGTCGCGGCAACGATGATGGGGCCGACGGCATTCGGCAGCAGTTCCCGGAACATGATCCAGCCATTGGGCAGGCCCAGCATACGGGCTGCCATGACGAAGTCGCGTTCGCGCAGAGACCGCACTTCCGCTTCAACCAGACGGGCAATTTCCATCCAGCTCGTGACGGCAATGATAACCGTGATCATGAACGGGCTCGGCTTGACGAAAGCAGCCAGAGCGAGAAGCAGGAAAATACTCGGGAAAGACAGAAAGGCATCGACAAAACGCATCAGTATCGCGCCGATGCGCCCGCCATAATAACCGGCAACGACACCGATGATGGTGCCGATCAGTGTCGACAGCACCATGGCGAAAAACCCGACCAGCAGTGAAATGCGTCCGGCATTGAAAAGGCGCGCGGCTATGTCGCGTCCGAGCGGATCGGTGCCGAAAATATGGTAACCGGTCATCGGCGGGGCAAAACGGGCGCGCAGATCGATGAACAATTCGTCGTAGGGCAAGAGATAGGGCCCGACCACGCAGGCGAAAATCATGACGGTGATCATGATGAGGCCGAGCACAGCAAGCTTGTGGCGGGCGAAACGGCGCAGCGTGCGGTTCTGCCACCAGTGGAACCGCGGTGCGGCCTGTGAGGGATGGAGGGTTGCAGCGGACATGGTCTTTCCTTCGATTGAGTGCGGCGTTTCGTCGATCCGGCTCTATCCGAGCCGGATGCGGGGATCGACGAGAGCAACCATGAGGTCAGCGAGCAGACTTCCGATGAGCACGAGAATTGCGGAAAACATCAGGAGCCCCATCACGACAGGGTAGTCGTGATAACCAAGGCTATCGAGGAACAGGCGGCCCATGCCGGGCCAGGTAAAGACGGTCTCCGTGACAAGCGCGCCGCCGAGAATCGTCGGGAGCTGGAGACCGGCAAGGGTAATCATTGGCAGAAGTGCGTTGCCGACGACGTGTTTCATCAGAACCCGGCGCGGGGTCAGCCCCTTGGCGCGGGCAGTGCGGACAAAATCCTGATTGATGACGTCAAGCGTCGCAGTCCGCATGTAGCGGCTCCAGACGGCGATGTTGACGAGGGCAAGTACCAGGCTCGGCATGATCAGGTGAATTGCATAGTCATAAAAAGACTGATCGCCGATCGTATACATGTTGCCCGCCGGTAGCCATTTCAGCCTGAGCGCGAAAACATAGATGGCCACCAGCCCGAACCAGAAGGTGGGAATTGAAAGCGCCACCATGGCCCCGACCGTGGCGGTGTAATCGAACAGCGTGTAACGTTTGGTCGCCCCCTTGATACCGATCCAGGTGCCGACAAGGATGGATACGACGGTTGATGAGACCATCAACAGCAGGGTCGCAAACAAATGCCCGGAGATGATATCGAGAACCGGACGTTGGTCGCGATAGGATTTCCCCCAATCGCCTTGCAGCAGGCGCCAGGCCCATTCGAGATATTGCACCGGCAAGGGTCGATCGAGACCCATCTGGTGGGCGATGCGATCAAGCGCCTCCCGCGTCATGCCGGGCGTCAGGGCAAATTGCGACAATGGCCCGCCAGGCGCGAGGTTGAGGATGGCAAAACCGATGATCGAGACAAGCAGCAGAAGTACGAGGCTCTGCCATATCCGATGGAGAAGAAAGGTCAGCATGATGAGACTCCAGGTCGCATCGTGGAACTGGCTAGCAACCATCCACGAATAGCCGTCAGAGTGCCGGCTGCTTCAAAGCCGGCACTTCACATGGATCGGGCATAAAGCCCTGTCTGCGGCAGGCTTTACGCCAGACGCCAGGTCGCAACGTTCCAGGTATCGATGCGGTTATTGACGTTTGGCTTCACGTTTTCGACGCCCTGCTTGTGACCACGCACCGTTGCGTACTGGAACAGCGGCAACAGCGGCAGTTCCTTGCGCATGATCTCCTGGATCTTCAGGTAGACGGCCTTGCGCTCCTCCGGCACGAAGAGACTGCCGCCCTTGGCCAGAAGATCATCGACGTCCTTGTTGACGAACTGCCAGGTATTCTGGCCCGAGCCGCCTTTTGCAGCACTCGACGTCGAGCGGAAGAAGTCGGAGGTATCGGGATCCGGGCCGGTCAGGAAGTCGAGCCCGACGATAACCGAATCGAACTTCGACAGCATCCAGTAGTCACCCCACATGACAGCTGGCGGCAGGTTCGAAATGGTCATCTCCACGCCGATATCCTTGAAGGATTGCTGCATGTATTGCTGAACCTGTTCGCGGATGTGGTTGCCCGCTGTCGTGGAGCAGGTGAAGGCGAGCTTCACGCCATCCTTGGCGCGTATGCCGTCCGCCCCGGGCGCCCAGCCCGCATCGTCGAGCAGCTTTTTAGCTTTCTCGATGGAATATTCATGCTTGGGAAGATCTGGATTGTAATAGAAAGACTGCTGCGGAACGTAGCTTTCGGTGGGTGTGGGCAAACCGTAATAAAGTGCCTCGATGATCGATTGTTTGTCGATCGCCGCATAAAGCGCCTCTCTTACCGCCGGCTCCTTGAACTGTGGACGTTCCATGTTGAACGACAGGGATTCAATCGTCGAGCCCGGCACGACGTTGACCACCTTGCCGGCGAGATCCTTGGCCTCGTCATAATGGTCGGGTGTGATCCATTGCAGGCCCACCACGTCTATGTCGCCGGTCTTGAACTGGGTGTACATCACATTCAGGTCGGGTACGTATTTGTAGACCAGACGCTCTATATGCGGGCCATCACAAAAATACTCGGTATTGGCGTCGAGCAGAATGTAGTCACCCGCAACCCGCTCCTTCCATTTGAATGCGCCCGTTCCGACCGGCGCGTTGTTATAGGCGGCGGTATTGCGGTCAGCTTCCGCACCTAGGAGGTGCTTCGGCGTAATAAACGTGGAAGCAAGGATCGAGGGATAGGGCGCGAATGGCTTTTCCATCTTCCAGGTAATTTCCGTCGGCGAAACCACGGTCAAATCCCTTACGAATTCGTGCCCGGTCTTGCGCCATGAACGGAAGTTGGGATCGACCAGAAGTTCAAGCGTGAACTTCACGTCTTCAGCGGTGAACGGCTTGCCGTCGTGCCATTTGACGTCGTCACGCAGCTTGACCTTCCAGTTGAGACCGTCGGCGGAAATGCCGCCGTTTTCGACCGTCGGCACTTCGGCGGCGAGAGCTGCCACGAAGGCACCTTTCTCGTCGACATAAAACAACGGGTCGAAGATGCTGAAATGGATGCCTTCATCTACTTCAATATGCGGCATATGTGGATTGAACACGGTAGGCTCCTGCGAGAAGCCGACCGTGAGCTGGCCTTTGGCGGCCTTGTCCTGCGCCATGGCGCGGGAAAAACCCGGAAGACCGGAAAGGACGACGCCGGATGCGCCGAGCGCCAAAAGGCCGAGTGCCTGGCGGCGGGTGGTATTGATAAGCGGCTTGTTCTGGTCGGACATTTTTTAGTTCCCCTTGATCCGATGGTTGAACACGACGATTATTTTTGCTTCCGCCTCTTTGGGCGGTACTACTCCCATCAGCAGTTGCCTGCCTCATGCGTCAAAAGGATCGGCGGCACCTGACCGCCGGGCTTCTCATTTCAAAAGCCGCTGACCAGTTCGATCTTCGAACCGTCGCTGAAGCGGCTGAAACGGAAATCGCGACGATCGACAATCGGATTGCGGCCTGTGACGATATCAGCCATGAGTTTTCCAGCCGCCGGGCCGATGCCGAAGCCATGGCCGGAAAAGCCGGTTGCAACATGAAAGCCCGGAATGGCGTCGATATTGTCGATGACCGGAATAGCGTCAGGCGTCACATCGATCATGCCCGCCCAGCGCTGCGAAATTTCGGCCTTTTCGAAAACGGGGAAGGCCTTCTTCAGCTTGGCAAAGGCGCCGTCCGTCATGTCCATCGCCGGAACGGGATCGAGCACGCGGTTATATTCGAAGGGTGAAGCCTCATCGAGCGCCCAGCGGCGCGGAATGCGCCATTCATCGTAAAAGCGGCCAGTCAGGCGCAGGTCGAGCGAGCGCCACTCATGCCGCAGGGCCGGCAGGAATTTCAGTGCATAACGGAAAGATGCGGGCACGATGTCGACGATGTTCTGGAAGCCGTTAGCGATCGTATATCCGCCGTCGAGACGCTTGCGGATCGCAAAACCGTTCGACCAGATTGCCTCTTCCGGGCCGCCTTCCAGCGGCTTTGTGCGCAGCACGGAATTCATGACCTTAAGCTGCGGCAGATCGAGACCGTTGTTGCCGAGAAACAGGCTGGACCACGCGCCACCCGCCATGACCGCCGCCTTGCAGGCAATTTCACCGCGCTCTGTCACGACACCCGACACCTTGCCGCCGGAGAGCTGCAGACCGCGCACGGCGCATTCGGTCAGAATGAAAGCACCGCGGTCGCGGGCAGCTTCCGCAATGGCAGGCGCGGCGCGCTGCGGCTCGGCCCGGCAATCACCGGCGGTATAGAGCGCACCGGCGACGTCCATGTTGGAATGAGGATATTTCGCCTTGAATTCCTTTGCACTCAGCATGCGGCTTTCAATCTGGTAGCCTTCCAGATTGCGGTTCCAGCGTTCGTGCTCGGAAAATTCCTTTTCGTTTGCGCATGTAAAGACGATGCCGGAACGCTTGAAACCAGTCTCCCGTCCTGTACGACGATTGAGATCCGCCCAGATGCGCAGCGATTCTGCCATCAAGGGCACCTCGCGTGGGTCGCGGCGGGAAATGCGCACCCAGCCCCAGTTGCGGCTCGACTGCTCGTGGCCGATACCGCCCTTTTCGCAAAGCGCAACACGCAGCCCCTGATCGACGAGTTCAAGCGCGGTGGAGGTGCCGATAATGCCGCCGCCAATGACGACGACATCGACTTCTTTCGGCAATTCCGCATCGCCATGGACGGGAACGACATAAGGACCGGGCATGTCAGAAAAACTCCTCAAGCTGGCAATTGATGGCGAATTCGGCGACGGAAGCCTCATTCGGTAAGGACAGCAGCATGGCAATGATGCGGGCAAGATCGGCGGGCTGGGTCATTTGATCCGCCGGCCGTTCGGATAAGGCGGTCGCCATATCTGTCGCAACGAACCCGGGGCATACGGCTGTCGCGCGCACGCCGCTTTCGAAGCCCGCCTGTCGGATGGCATGCGCAAGCGCGACCGCCGCGAATTTGGAGAGAGAATAGCTACCGGCAGATGCGGACTTCACCCGCTTGCCGGAGAGGGAAGCGAGGATGATGACCCGGCCACGACCGCTCTCGCTCAACGCCTCCCAGGCGGCCTTAACCAGCCTTCTCGGTGCCTTGACGTTGACCGCAAGCATGGCGTCGATGTCTTCGTCGTCTGCTTCGATCACTGTCTTCGGTATCATGATGCCGGCATTGGCCACGACAGCATCGATACGACCGAAATGCTGATACGCTTCATCGGCCCAGCGCTTCTCCGCACTCGCATCATTTGCGTCATAATGGGCAAGATGGACCTGTCCCTCGTGACCCACAGCCCATTGCGGCAGCGACGGGCTGCGCATACCAAGCGATACCGACCAGCCTTCGCCAAGAAGAGTAGCAGCGATATGGTCGCCTATACCCCGACTTGCACCGGATATGAGAGCAACGCGTTTTGTCGTTCGTTCCATCATGCTAGCCCCACAATATGGCGGTAGGCGCGACGCAAAATGTCGATTACCTGCTTCTGCTCGTCTTCCGGGATGAAGCTGAAGAAATCGCGCGATTGCTGCGGAACGATCTCCCGGATTTTCGTTGCAAGCGCCGCTCCGGCTTCGGTGATGTAAAGCTCCTGGGCGCGGCTGTCTTCCTGCGACACTTCCCGGCGTATCAGATCGTGCGACACCATCTGGTCGATGATCCTGCCCATTGCAGACCGGTCCCGCATCGTCAGATGAGCTATCACTGAAGGACGGATACCCGGGTAGTCATCGACGAGCAGCAGGGTCGTGATCTTTCCAGTTCCCTTCGCCACATCCAGCCCGTCCAGCCGGGCATCGAGATCGCGCGATACGGCAAGGTTGATCGTGCGGATGTAAAAGCTCAGCGTGTCTTCAAGCACGTCGAGATTGATATCAGTTGGCGATGTCGGCGGGTTTTCAGTTGGTTTGGACATGGAGTTTCCGTTCGAATGGTCAAAGATCGACATTGGCGCACACGCTTTCCCGGCGTGCCGCAGTGCAGGTTTTCGGCCATGTCGTATGTCAGTTTCGTGACTGAATGAAAGGATAATTAGTAGACAAACGCAACTACTTTTTATTCCTGAAATCATATTTTTATTATTTAAATCATATATTTAAAAGGAAAACCTCTCGCGCCGCCGGATCCACGATAATCCGGCGGTGCAATCGGTCTTTGATGTCGCGCGATGCAAAGTCTGACGAGATGTCCGGCTCGTCAGACTTCGATGTTATGTGCCGACGGCAGTTGCCGCAGGTTCCCAATCCGCACCGGGGATCGCAGCAACGAGTTTGCGGGTATAGGGATGGGCCGGCGACCGGAAGATTTTTGTCGGCGGCCCCTGTTCGACAACCGTTCCCTTGTGCATGACAAGCACATCGTCGCAAATCTGGCTCGCGACTCTCAAGTCATGGGTGATGAAGATCATCGCCACCTTCATTTCAGCCTGCACCCGCGCCAGAAGCTCCAGAACCTGCGCCTGTATGGAAACGTCGAGAGCAGACACGGCTTCGTCGGCCACAAGGACGACCGGATCAAACATCAGTGCACGGGCAATGCCGATGCGCTGGCGTTGGCCGCCGGAGAATTCGTGCGGGTAACGGTCATAGGCCTGTTCATCCAGCCCCACGAGCTTCAGAATTCCGAGAGCCTTTATTCTCGCCTCATGCACAGCCATTCCGTGGGCAACGGGGCCGACCGTCAAGATCCTGCCGATCGTATGGCGGGGATTAAGCGACGCGAAAGGATCCTGAAAAATCATCTGGATATAGGGCCGCAACGATCGAAACGTCGTTTCGTCCATCGCTGCTATGTCACGGCCATCGAAGCATATTGAACCGCCATCCGCCTCCAGCAATTTCAGCAGGACACGCCCGAGCGAGGACTTGCCCGACCCGCTTTCGCCAACGATACCAAGGGTCTGGCCCTTGTGAAGCTTGAAGCTGACACCATTGACCGCCTTGACGATACGGGCCTTGCGGAAAAACGAGCCGGAGCTGCGATACTCCTTCTCAAGATTTTCGACCTTGAGAACGACGGGGGCTTCTTCGCTGACTGAACGCTCAGTGCTCCGCATCCGCGGAACCGCAGCGACAAGTCGCTGGGTATAGGGGTGGACGGGATTGACCAGAACCTGGTCCGCCCTTCCCTGCTCCACAAGATATCCCTTCTCCATCACCACGACGCGATCGGCAATTTCGGCAACCACGCCGAAATCATGGGTGATGAACATGACGCTCATGTTCTTGCGCTTCTGTATCTTGCGGATGAGCTCAAGGATCTGCGCCTGGGTGGTAACGTCGAGAGCGGTTGTTGGCTCATCGGCAATCAGGACATCCGGATCGAGTGCCAGTGCCATGGCGATCATGACCCGCTGGCGTTGTCCGCCAGACAGACGGAATGGATATTGCAGCCGCATCAGAGGCGGGTCGGGAAGACCGACTTCTTCAAGTAGATCCAGAACCTTGGTCTTGCGGGTTTCAGGCGTTCCATAGCCATGCGCTTCAAGCACTTCGGCGATCTGATCCCCGATTGTCATCAGCGGATTGAGCGCGGAGAGCGGATCCTGGAAAATGATTGAGACCGCCTGACCACGCAGCGGCCGGATTTTATCTTCCCTGGCCGCAAGTATGTCCATTCCCTTGAAATGGATTTCGCCGGAGCTGACTTTTATCACGGGCGACAACAGCCCCATGATCGTGCTGGCAGTGACGGATTTGCCGGACCCGGATTCACCGATAATGCACAGGATTTCACCTGCGTGGAGGTCGAAAGAGATATTCTTGACCGCGTGGGTGCGCTCCATTCCCGGCGGAAGATCCACCGTGAGATTGCGAACGGACAGCACCACGTCGGCTGACGTGGTTGGATGCGACATAAGTTCCCCTTGTTTTTTGTAACTTTGTTCGCTTTGGCCGACGCTTCATACGTCGGAAACAATATGGTGGACTATGTCTACTATATTGTCCAGTGAGTGGCGGTAGCTGAGACGGTCGAACCGGCACCGCGTTGGCGCTGTCCAGCATTCTTGACCTTTATGATCTGCAAAATGCTAGGCTGTCCCGTTTGATGTTGGTCAGGAGCGGACCCGGCGTTTTGCGTTTTGGGACAAGTTCTCCAACTGTCCCGCTAGCGCCCACTTGCGGAGCAACTTTCGCGTGCTTAAAAGGCGTGCAGTTTCAAATCGCGTCGGAGAGGACCAATTTCGTGGAACAGGTAAATACCCAAACCGGTAAGGGCCGGACCAAAGCTTTATGGGCGGCGGTTGCGATTATTGCTGTTGCTGCTGCAGGCGTCATCGGGGGTAAGGCCTTCTACGAAGCAAAGGTCAGCGAACTCGTTGCTCGCACTGGCGCAACTGCCCGTTCCGTTGAGGTTGATTTCCTCGGGCAGATTCATATTCGCGAACTGGCCTTGCCGCTTGCCGATGGCAAGAACATCCGGATTGCCGCTATCGATGGACGTCCAAAATTTCCTTTCCTGGATGGCGCACTGGAGCTGAACGACATCAATGTTGACGTGCCAACCGGCAAGATCTCGATGGCGCATGCGCGTGTCGAGAATGCCGCGTTCATAAAACCGGATGCGGCTGAAGTATCCGGAGACGGAAATGCCAACTCTCTGCCTAAGCGCATAGAGCGCTTTGCAGCAGAGCGTATTTCCACGCCTGAGATGACATTCACGCAGTCCATCGCCACCACCGAGCAGAAGACTGTTTATAAGAACGTAGCCTTCTCGGACATCGCCAAAGGCCGGATCGCCCGATATTCCATCGACAATGCCAGCTACGACATTCAGATGGATCTACCGGACAGCACTGGCGCGATGAAAAAGAAGCACTTGGTCGTATCGACCGGCGCCATAGCCGGGCAGGACTTCGATGCCGCTTACCTCGCAAGGCTCTACACGGAAAAAGCGGGTCCCGAAGATAAGGACGCAAAGCTTCTCTATGGCCCGCTCTCCGTCAGCAAAATCTCGTTCTCGGACGGAGACGGTCATTTCACTTACGATGAAATACGCAGCGACGGCTTCAGCGCCCGCATGCCGGCCGAGCCGCTTCTGGAAACGATGAACGCGCTTTCGGCGACCAAAAATACCGACGAGCTTTCACCTCAGGAACGCCAGGCAATTTTCGCCAAGGCCCTGTCCATTCTCGATATGATTGGCAAGAGCAACATGCAGTTGCTCGGGTTCAAGGCCGACGCGCCTGATGAAAGCGAAGGGGCTGCCGGCAAAAGGGTCAAGGTCGGCATTGATCGTATCGATATGCAGATGGACAGCCGTAAGCTCGACTTCGGCCTGAATGGCATGTCGATCGGAAATGGCGTCGACACGATCGAAGTCGCCGAGGCAAGCCTCAAGGGCTTTGACTGGAGTTCCACAATCGAGAGTCTCTCCAAAATCGTCGGGCTTGACGACAAGCAGATCGAGACTTTCCCGTTTAATCACCTGATACCGGAACTGGGCACCGTCCGCGTCGGAGGCATCAATGTTGACGTCGCCGCCCCGGAACAGACAGACGACGAGACTGGTGAAAAGACGGAGGGCGTGCCTGAGCGCATCAAGTTCACGCTCAGGAATTTCGAGATGGGTCTGACAAAGCCCTTCAACGGCATACCCACAGATATCGTGATCAGGCAGGATGACCTTTCTCTTCCGATCCCTGAAGATTCGACCGAGGAAGTTTTTGTCGAAGCCCGCAAACTGGGTTTCGAGGCACTCGCCCTGTCTTATGCCCTTGCCGCCGGCTGGGATGAACCGAACAAGAACCTGGTGATCCGGGAAATCTCCATGCGCGGCAAGGATATTGGCAGCGTCAATTTTTCCGGTCTGGCGAGCGGGTTCACCGAGGAGTTCTTCTCCTTCGATACCAATCGTACTCAGGCCGCCCTCCTGGGGCTCGCGGGCCGCGAGGTAAAGCTGACGATCAAGGACGAAGGTATGATGGCCAAGGCTATCAAGCTTTACGCTCTGCAAAACGACATGACCGAGGATCAAGTGCGCGGTGTTCTGACACTCGTGGCAAGCGCGGGGTTGCAGCAGATCGCAGCTGAACAGCCCAAACTCAAGAGTGCGGTGGACGCGTTGCTTCGCTTCATCAACAACCCAGGTACTCTTACGGTTACCGCCCGCTCCACTGGACCAAATGGCCTTGGTCTTTTTGATCTGGTTGCAGCGTCTGAAAACCCGATGCTTCTTCTCGACAAGGTCGATATCCAGGCGACGGCCGAGTAAGTCGTCCGATCGCACCCCCAAACGGTTCAAGCTCCGGTTCTCGGAGCTTGAACACACCGGGCGCGGAGCTTCTAGCAAAGCTTAGATGCGCCGCGCCTTGATCGTGTTCATGACAAAGCTGGTCTCGATGGTGTCGACGCATTTCAGCTTAGCGATCTTCTCCTTGATGAAGCGCTCGTAGTCCTCGAGCCCACCACACATGACCTTGAGCATGTAGTCCCTCGAACCCGTGACGAGGTGACATTCCAGAACCTCGTCCCAGTCCAGAACGGCCGCCTCGAACATCTGGATTTCGTCATCGTGCTGGCGACTGAGGCGGATGGATGCAAGCGCGGTCATCGTCCATCCCTCGATTGCCGGATCAACGATCGCGGAATAACCTTTGATCACCCCCGTCTCTTCCAGCCGTCGCAGCCTCCGCAGACATGCAGATGCCGACAGGCCGACTCGCTCGGCAAGTTCGTTGTTGGTGATCCTTGCGTCGGCAGACAGCTCCTTGACTATCCGCCGGTCGATCGGATCTGCAATTTTTTGCGACATAAAGCACAATTCTCCGCAATATATTGCTTCATCAGACATATCCACGCTTCAGAATGCAAGGTATTTTGACTTGATTGGATGTAAGCTGCGGACAGTTCAACGTCTGTTGAGGAGGACCTTCCGCAAATGACTGCACCGCATCCGTCTAAAACCCATATCGGCAACCACGCTCTCCATCCTGAAACCCAGATGCTCAATTACGGCTACGATCCGGAATTGTCGGAAGGAGCGGTGAAGCCGCCTGTGTTTCTGACCTCGACCTTCGTCTTCAAGTCGGCGGAAGACGGTCGCGACTTCTTCGACTATGTCTCCGGCCGCAAGGAGCCGCCAGCAGGCAGAGGTGCAGGCCTCGTCTATTCGCGTTTCAACCATCCCAATAGCGAGATCGTCGAGGACCGCCTTGCCGTTTACGAACGCACCGAGAGTTGTGCGCTCTTCTCGTCCGGCATGTCCGCCATTTCGACGACGCTTTTCGCCTTCGTCCGGCCCGGCGACACCGTACTCCATTCCCAGCCTTTGTACGGCGGCACTGAGACGCTGCTGGCAAAGACCTTCCACAATTTCGGCGTTTCGGCGGTGGGTTTCGCCGATGGTGTCAGCGAGGCCTCGGTGATATCCGCCGCAGAGGCTGCGATGGCGAAAGGCAGGGTGTCCGTCATCCTCATCGAGACACCCGCCAACCCGACAAACAGTATTGTCGATATCACTATGATCAGCCGCGTTGCCGACGTGATCGGCCAGAAGCAGGGGCACAGGCCAATCATCGCGTGCGACAACACACTCCTCGGTCCGGTGTTCCAGCGGCCTATCGAGCACGGTGCCGATATCTCGCTCTATTCACTGACAAAATACGTTGGCGGGCACTCCGACCTCATTGCCGGAGCAGCGCTCGGTCGCAAGGATGTCATGAAGCAGGTGAAGGCATTACGCGGAGCGATCGGCACCCAGCTCGACCCGCATTCGTGCTGGATGCTCGGGCGCTCGCTTGAGACGCTACAAATCCGCATGGAGCGGGCAAACAGCAATGCCGAGGTGGTGGCCGAGTTCCTGAAGGCGCATCCCAAGGTCGAGAAAATCCATTATCTGCCGTTTCACGATCCGGCGTCCCCGGTGGGCAAGGTGTTTGCACATCAATGCACCGGTGCGGGATCGACCTTCTCGTTTGACATTGCGGGCGGGCAGGCAGCGTCTTTCAAATTCCTCAACGCTCTCACGATATTCAAACTCGCGGTCAGCCTTGGCGGTACGGAATCTCTCGCCTCCCATCCTGCAACGATGACGCATTCGGGTGTTCCGGCCGACGTCCGCCAGCGCATTGGTGTGCTTGATTCCACGATACGGCTGTCAATCGGCATCGAACATCCCGACGATCTGGTCGCCGACCTGACCCTCTCTCTGGATGCCGCCTGACGGAGAGGCAAATGCCGCTCCTCCCCGACTGCAATACCTATGGGTTTTCCAGTACATACGAAACACGGAAACCAACGTAGTGCAGGAAGGCGATAAGGGGAGCGGCGTTACCTTCCGCTACGAGTGGAGCCAGTCCCACACCGGCAATATGATACAGAAGCGGCGAATGACGGGTTGAGATGGCGTCGGGCAAAGGGTATCAGGTGCCTCAATTCCAGGCGGACCTCCCCGCAAGCAACAAGGCTTATCCTGACATGATCCCGGATTTTCTCGTCACCCATTCCGGTGGCTTCCATGCCGACGAACTGCTGTCCAGCGTCATCCTGACCCGACTTTTCCCGCAGGCCCGCATCGTGCGCAGCAGGGCGCCGGAATGGATCACCCCCGGGGTGGACCGCATCATCTACGATGTCGGCGGCGCCTATAACGCGACAAGCAGGATATTCGATCACCATCAGCGTGGCGCGCCGCTGAGGGATGACGGTCAACCATATAGTTCATTCGGACTGATCTGGAAGCATTTCGGCCGGGACTATCTTGCCACCTTCGGCATCCCCGATGAACATGTCGAAACCGTCCATACCTCTTTCGATGGCAGCTTTGTGCTGCCGGTCGATCTGGTCGACAATGGTGCGGTCAGCCCCTCCGTCGCCGGGCCGCTGGTTGCGCTGACACTGCCTGTCCTGCTGGAAACTCTGAAACCTGTTTTTGACGAGACCGACCCCGAAGCCAATGATCGCAGTTTCCACGCGGCGCTCGTCATTGCCCGCAGCTTCGTCGAGGCGAAAATAGCCAAAAGCGCTGCGAAACTGCGCGCCGAGGCGCTTGTAATGCAGGCTATCGTCGATGCCGGTGAAGGTCATATTCTGGAATTGCCGATGGGTATGCCGTTTCGGCCCGCCATTGTGAAGGCGGGCGCAGACAATCTGCTGTTTGTCGTTCACCCGCGTGACAAGGACTGGTGTCTGACCGGTATCCGTCGCGCAGATGAAGGCTTTGAACTGCGGGCAGACCTGCCTGCGGCATGGGCGGGCCTTACAAATGGCGATCTGGAAGCCGTTTGTGGCATTGAAGGCGCGAGTTTCTGCCACAATGGCCGGTTTATTGCCGCCGCCAAAACCCGCGATGCCGCCCTCGCCATGGCAGAACTGGCTGTGAAAGAGGCGATCTTGCCTGCTCCCGTAGTGTAGTCCATTGAACAACGGAACATGAGTAGGAGATCGCCCGGAAGGCGGGCCGGCGGAGCATATCAAAGGATATGCCCGCAAATGTTCTTCGGCCGCATCACTGGACTCTCCTCCTCCATGCCCAACCGGGAACACCGTGTTCGTTCCCGATAATCTACGGAGCCGTCACCTTGTCTGCGACCGCAGCACTATTGGGCAGCAGGAAAAGGACTGCGATGGCGCATAGCGTCGTCACCGCGGCAAGCCACCAGCAAAGTGTCGAAAACGCAGTCTGATAGGCATCCCGCAACAGGTCGTCCCCGATGTGGGACGATATTGCCGCTGCACCCGCCAGGTCGCCCACTGCCAGACGCTGACCTGTCTGATTCAAGAGGGGCGTAGACAAAGGCGCCAGCCGTCCGAGGGATGCCGAGGTCAATGCCGACAGGGCGGCGCTGACGACTGCAAGCGCGATGCCCTCACCGGCAACCCGCACGGTACTGAATATGCCGGTCGCCATTCCCGCACGCTCCACCGGCACGACGCCAACGGACAAGCCATCCATCAGGCCCCATGGCAGGCCGGCGCCCACCCCAATGACGAGCATGGGCAGAACGATCATGGCTCCATCCTCTGCGGTGAAGCCGGCAAGCCAGACGAGGCCAGAGGCGGAGATCAGCAGGCCGATGCCGCAGAGCATGCCCGGCGAAACATGACGCGCCAACATCGTCGCGACTATAGGCACCACCAGCATCGGAGCCGACAGTCCCAACATGATGAACCCCGCCCCGATTGCTCCTTGTTGCTCGATACCGATGAGGCGCAACGGAATGATAACAAGAAGAACAACGAAACAGGCGCAGGTGGCGATTGGCAATAGCTGCACCCCCACGAACCGCGGATAACGGAACAGCGATAAGTCCAGCATTGGCCGCGCTGCCCGCATTTCGATCAAGACGAAGGCTGCTAGCGAAAACGCAAATCCTGTGCTGAAAGCGATGATACCGTTAGACCCGAGAACAGGCAGCTCGATCATCGCAACAGTGAAGAGGGTGAGTGTGAGGGTAAAGCTTGCAGCGCCCAGCCAGTCGAGTTCCGCCGCATTGGGATCCCTCGTTTCACGCATCCGTGGCGGGCCGAGGATCAGGGCAAGGAGGCCGATCAGGCCGCCGGCAAGGAATATTGCCCGCCATCCGACCGTTTCGATCATCAATCCCGTCAGCAGCGGACCAGATGCAAGACCGACGCCGAAGGTCGTTCCAAGCAACCCAAAGGCACGCGTCCTAGCGTGGCCGTCGAATTCCTGCGCAAGTGCGGCCGTACCTCCGGCCAGGGCCGCGGCGGCGCCCACGCCTTGACCGGCACGTAGCAGATCGATGATCCACACCGAAGGCGCAAATCCAAGCGCAAAGGAGAAGCCGGTAAACAGCGCAAGGCCGATCAAGAACACCCGCCTTCTGCCATATCGATCTGCCAGCGCGCCTGCCGCCATCAGAAGACTTCCGAAAGCCAGCATGAAGGCATTGGTGATCCAGGTGAGGGATGCAGGCGATCCCCCGAGGTCCTGCCCGATAGCCGGTGTGGCAACCGCACCGGCGGAGAAGTTCAAAGGAAGGGTCAAGGCGGCAAGACACACCGCCACCAATACCGAATTCCGGCTGGCTGAGGATCTATGAGGGGCGTCGTTCATGCGAACTCCAATCGTGAAATGGCATCGCGACACCAAGGTCGCGTATCGGCATCCATTCTCATCAGACGACATGAATTCGACAATCGGCCCCACAGGCCTTTCATTGCGGATTAAAATTCTCTAATCAGTGACAATGGATAAGTTGAGCGAGATCGATGCCTTCGTCCGGGTTGCCGAAAGGCTGAATTTTGCCAAGGCCGGACAGAGCCTGGGGCTGTCACCTTCTGCTGTCGGAAAAAGCGTTGCCCGACTGGAGGCATCTCTGGGCGTACGGCTGTTCAATCGCACCACCCGGCAGGTCTCCCTGACCAATGAAGGGGCAATGCTGTTTGAGCGGTATCGGTCCATCCTGACCGATCTGCGCGACGCACATGAAGCAGTCACGGACAATCTGGCCCTGCCTCGCGGCAGTCTGCGCGTGACGCTTCCGACAATCGGATACCGCTTTCTGCTGCCGATCGTGCCTGAATTTCGCCGGCGTTATCCCGATATCGATCTGGAACTCGACTTTAACGACAGGCGCGTCGATCTGATCGAGGGCGGCTTCGATGCTGCAATCCGCAGTGGCGAGCTTGATGATTCCAGCCTGATAGCGCGGCGTCTTGGTCCATTCCGCTTCATTTTATGCGCGTCGCCGGACTATTTTCAACGAATGGGCACGCCCCGGCACCCCAGCCATTTGCCAGAACATGAAGCATTGCGCTTCCGCTTTCCGACCTCCGGCAGGTTTCAGGAATGGCTGCTGGAAAACGGCGACAACCCCCTGTCGAGCATGCGTATCGCCCTCACCTGCGGTAATATGGAGGCGATAAGGGCGGCGGCGATTGACGGGATGGGGCTCGCTTACATGCCTGAATTCCTGGCGACGGACGCCATCAGGGATGGCCTGCTCGAGACGGTCCTGAACGAACATCTCGCCGCACCAGGCCAGTTTTCAATTGTCTGGCCATCAGCCCGCTTCATGGCGCCGCGGCTGCGCGCTTTCATCGATTTTGCGATCGAAAAGCTGTTTGTCGAAACCTGACTGGAGTATCTGCGCATGACAGATGCTGGCGGGCTTATGCGCGCCGGTGGAGTTCGTCCATTGAAGCCATCGGCGGACTAGTACGGTGCATTTCTTGACCGATAAGACGGTGGTGGGTAAATAAAGGATGCTGATGAGGAGTTTATGACCATGGACAAAGATCGCCGATAATCCGGACTTACGTCGATGACAGCGCAGTCTTTTTAAAACGACGCGTTGGCTGGCTCAGCATTTGCATCAAAGGAACATTCATGCCCAGACTTTCTGGAAAGACCGCACTCGTGACCGGCGCGGCGCGCGGAATTGGTGCGGCTATCGCCCAAGCGTTCGCTGACGAGGGGGCACAGGTCATCGTTACCGATATAGACGTGGATGGCGGCTTGTTGACCGCAGGCTCAATCGGCGGAAGGTTTGTCCGTCTCGACGTCGCATGCGAGGCAGACTGGGCGAAAATTGCCAGTCAATTTCCCAAGATCGACGTCGTCGTCAACAATGCGGGAATAACAGGCTTTGAAGGACCATTCGAAGGAGCCCCGCCAGCCCATGATCCAGAAAATGCTCAACTTGCTGATTGGCACAAGGTCCATGCGGTCAACCTGGATGGCACCTTTCTGGGCTGCCGTTATGCCATCCGCGCCATGCGAGCAAATGGTGCGGGGTCGATTATCAACATTTCCTCACGCTCAGGGCTTGTCGGAATTCCAATGGCAGCGGCCTACGCCTCATCCAAGGCCGCCGTCCGCAACCACACCAAGAGTGTGGCCCTATATTGCGCCGGTCAGGGCCTGAACATCCGGTGCAACTCAATTCACCCTGCGGCCGTGATGACACCGATGTGGGAGCCGATGTTGGGAAATGGCCCGGATCGCAAAGATCGTGAAGCCGCGCTGGTCAAAGAAACGCCCATGCAACGCTTTGGCAGAGCCGAGGAGGTAGCCGCACTCGCAGTCCTGCTCGCATCTGACGAGGCAACTTATATGACTGGGGCCGAACTGAACATCGATGGCGGCATTCTTGCAGGATCAGCCGCAGCACCGGGAAGCTAGAATAACGGGCTATGGAATGACCGCACCTTCTTGGTCCATTGCCCCCATTATGATGGAAGATAGTAAAGGTCGAACTTCCACCGACCAGTTCTGTGGCACTCCCGGTAAACGCGTCAAAACCTTGGATCATTTGGGAAGAGTTCGGCCCAAATGATTTATGACGGCAATTGGCGCAAACCGATCAATCTATGCGTTGAAGATCGTCGCTAAAAACTCAAGACGCACCCAGACGGAAAAGGCCCTCCCGGTTCGGAGAGGGCCTGTTTTCATTACCATCGATAGTCGCGACGGTCTCGCCATTCGCGATGTTCGCGCCAATCTCTGCGCTCGCGCCATTCTCTGCGGGCCTGACGTTCACGCCACTCCCTGCGGGCTTCCCAGCGATCACGTCTGTCCCAGCCGCGCTCATATCTCGGCGGTCCATTGGGCCGGCAATATCCGCGCGGCGATAGATGAAAGCCGCGTCCGCAAGCATAGTCCACACTTTGAACGTTGGATGCCAGGGGTGCGGCCGGTTGACCGACAGGCATCGCGTTCGCGCCACTGCCGAACAGGGCACCGAGAATTATTCCAGCGCTTAAAATCATCTTACGCATTTCATCTCCCTCCTTCCGGGATGGAGGGATTTAGCGCCCTTGCCGGTGAACTGTGGCTGAATGAATCTTGATGTTTTCGTGGCAAAAACTCCACAATTGTGGCAGATACCGGCTTCGCGTTCCGACCGCTGCGAAAGGGTGAAGAGGTGTCAAGGCGGCGCGGCTCACTACCCCGCCCCAGTCAATGCAGACCTGTTATTCTTTTATGTGCCGGTGGTTTGAAGGGGCGCGATGTATCCCCTCCGGTTGCAGTCCCGCGGTTTTCGTCATAGTCCTCAAGCGAATGAGGAGACGGTGATTGAACCCCAATCTGGACACAAAGCCCGAACCAAAGCCAAAGAGCAAACGCCTCATCTGGCCTTGGGTGCTGTTGGCCGTTCTAACGCTTGCAGCCGTTCTCGCGCTTGCGGGCATCTATATTTACAGGGAGCTGACATCGACGGCCGAGGATCTGGCTCGAACCTGGCGCGACCTCGTGCAATTGTTCTGGCTGATAATGCCGGACCGTCAGCCCTAGTCTTGGGTAACAGAAAGGCTCTAGTGGCAAAGCCTGAGCGCAGCATGGAATCCCAAAAAAATTGAAGAGTTTGCGGCGGCGGTGTATCGGATCGCAAACTCTGTTTTTGGGAACCTGAATGCAACCGTCTTTTAGATTGCCGCCGCTGGAGGCGCTTGTTGTTTTTGAGGCAGCGTCCCGTTTGGGCAGCTTCTCCCGCGCGGGCAACGAGCTGGGCCTGACGCAGAGCGCCGTCAGCCGGCAGATCGGCAAGCTGGAAGCGTTCATTGGCTCCAAGCTTTTCGAGCGCGTGCCGACAGGCGTGCGACTGACGACCATCGGCGAAAACTACTCGATCGATATATCGCGGCTGATCCTCGATATCGCAAGTGTCACGGACGGCGTCCGCTCGTGGACCGGCGCCAGCCAGATCACCATCGCCTGCTCTCGCGGGATTGCGGATCAGTGGTTCATGCCTCGCCTGCAGAAACTGAAACGCGATATTCCCGGCATCGAATTGCGGGTGCGGGTAACTGACGATGTGGCACATCTGCGTCTGGATGAATTCGACCTGGCTATTTTCTATCGCAAGGAAAGACCGATTGGCGTCTGGCTATCGGAACTCGGCCAGGAGGAGGTCGTCCCCGTTTCTGCCCGAGGCATGACCAATCTTATGGAGCAGAGGGCACCGGTTTTGATCTCCATCGAAGATTCGATGCGGGAATGGCAGGATTGGAGCGACTGGTGGCGTTCGTCACACCTGTTGCCGCCACAGGATGCAATCCAGTGGAAACTCGGAGACTATGGCCTCTGCGTCGCGGCGGCATCGCAGGGGCTTGGTGCAACGCTTGGGTGGACCTGGCTCATCCGCGACCAACTGGATAGCGGAGCGCTCGTTCCTGTGCATTCCCATGCCATGCGCTCGGAAGGCAAATTTTACCTGATGCGACCGGCAGATCGCCACCAGCGTAAAATTGTGCGCGAGGTGTCCGATTGGCTGATTGCAGACAACCATAAAACCGCGCGCTGAAACCCGTCATGCCTGCGCAGGAGGTGTCTTGCGGCGCCGGTCCAGGAGGAACCGCGCGTAGCCGATGATGGTGAACAGCAGCCAGGCGACCTGTGAAATCAGCGAGCCGAGGTTGAAATTCCATATCAGCGAGTAGATCAGAAATACGCCACCCAGAACATTTAAGAGAGTGTAGCGCCAGTCTTCTATCGTCAGAAGTCGCAGCTGCAACAGGGCATAGGCGAAGAGATAAAAAAACGCTCCTGCAAGGCCGACAAGATCCGCTAGCCCCATTTGTATCCACTCCATAAACACGCCCGCCCGGCGAGCGCCTGCTACACCGGACCCGCTCCGGCGCATCCCTTTACTCCGCTTCGCAGATAACCGGATGCGCTCAGATTTCATGACCCCATGCGCAAAAATCATACCCCCCTGCGCGCATCGGTATCTAGTGCCGAACCGTCGAGTACGATACGCCACTGCCAGCCGCGCCTCGTCCGGCCCCGATAAAAAACAGGGAACCCAAACATGACATCCTCCCCCTTTTCCTTCTCGCTCGACCGGCGGCATTTTCTTGCCGGCGCGGCCAGCCTCGCGGCGCTTTCTGCCGGTTTCATCACAGACGCCAGTGCGCAAGGCGCGGACACACCGAAGAAAGGTGGCGTTTTGAAATTGGGTATCGGCGGCGGCAGCACCACGGATAACCTCGATCCCCGCATCCTGAAAGACTGGGTGCCGGTCAATCAGGCCTTCATGATCATGAACGGCCTTGTCGAGATCGATGCCAGCAATCACGCTGTGCCTGAATTGTTCGAAAGCTGGGAAGCGCAGCCCGGCGCCGTGGAGTGGGTCTTCAAGCTGCGTCAGGGTGTCACCTTCCACAACGGCAAGACCCTGACGGTGGAAGACGTCATCTACTCCATCAACCTGCACCGTGGCGAAACCACCTCTGCGGCACGCTCGGTTGCGTCTGCGCTCAAGAGCGTCGACAAGCTTTCCGACACCGAGGTCAAGATCGTCCTCGAAAGCGGCAATGCCGACCTTCCTTACATCCTGTCCGACTACCATTTCCTCGTTGTGCCCGAAGGCTGGACGGATTTCAGCAAACCTGTCGGCACCGGGCCATTCGTGTTCGAAAGCTACGATCCGGGCGTTCGTTCGCGCTTTACCCGTAATCCGAATTACTGGAAGCCGAATGCCGCTCACGTTGACGCCGTGGAAGTCATCGTCATCAACGATATCGCCGCACGCACCAATGCCATGATGTCGGGTCAGGTCCATGCGATCAACCAACTCGACTTCAAGACAGTAGACCTGCTGCGCCGTAACCCCAACCTCAACATCGTCCAATCGGCTGGCGGCCAGCACTTCACATTCCTGATGGATTGCACGCAGGCGCCATACAAGGACAACAATATCCGCCTTGCCATCAAGCACGCCATCGACCGCGAGCAGCTTTTGAAAACCGCGCTGCGTGGCTACGGCCGCATCGGTAACGATCATCCGATCCCGAGTTCTGACCGCTTTTATGCCGCGGATCTGGCGCAGCGTCCCTACGACCCCGAGAAGGCGAAGTTTTATCTGAAGCAGGCTGGCCTCGATACGCTCAAGGTAGAGATTTCCGCTTCCGACGCCGCCTTCTCCGGCGCTGTGGATGCAGCGGCGATTTTCCGCACGAGTGCGGCCAAGGGCGGCATCGATGTTTCTATCAAGCGCGAACCCGCCGATGGCTACTGGGACAACGTCTGGATGAAAGCTCCATTCTGCATGTCATACTGGGGCGGACGCCCGACAGCAGACCAGATGCTGACCATCGCTTACCAGTCCACCTCGGCGCAAAATGATACGCACTGGAAGAACGAAAACTTCGACAGGAAACTCATTGAGGCGCGTGCACTTCTCGATGATGCGAAGCGCAAGGAAATCTATGCCGAGCTTCAGGCGCTCATCTCCAATGAGGGCGGCGCCATGATCCCGATGTTCGGAGATTATCTGGATGCGACATCCAAGAAACTGAAGGGCGTGACCACGCATCCGATGTTCAACTTCATGGGTGCCCGTCTCGCTGAAAAGGTCTGGTTGGACGCATAATGACTAAGCTTATCCTGAAGCGCATTGCTTTGGGTATTTTGACGCTTCTGCTGGTGTCGGCGCTTATTTTCGCCGGCACTCAGCTTCTTCCCGGAGATGTGGCGTCAGCAATACTCGGACAGAATGCGACGCCTGAATCTCTCGCAGTGCTGCGCGCCGATCTCGGTCTGGAGCAGCCCCTTCTGCAACGTTATCTTTCCTGGCTCGGCGGTTTCGTAACCGGCGACCTTGGAAATTCGCTGGCAAACCACCAGCCTGTCGCAGCTCTCCTATGGCCGCGGTTCTGGAACACCATGGCGCTGGCGCTGTATGCCGCCGTCGTGTCCGTTCCGGTTGCCGTACTTCTGGGTCTGTTCAGTGCCATCTGGCGCGGCAGCCTGTTCGATCGGGCTGTCAACATCGTTGCGCTGGGCTTTGTTTCCCTTCCGGAATATTTTCTGGGCCTGTTGCTGATCCTTTTCGTGTCCGTGCAGTACAATCTTTTGCCGAGCCTAGCCGACACTTATCCGGGCATGGGCTTTGCGGATTGGCTGAAAGCCACCACGCTTCCTGCTCTGACGCTGGTTCTGGTGACTGTGGCGCAGATGCTGCGCATGACCCGTACCGCCGTTCTTGCGGTGATGGATCAGGCCTATGTCGAAACAGCCTATCTCAAGGGATTGCGGACCAAACGCGTGGTTCTCCGCCACGCGCTTCCCAACGCCGCGGCCCCGATCGTCAACGTCGTATCGTTCAACATCGCCTATCTCATCACCGGTGTGGTGCTGGTAGAGGCCGTGTTCAACTATAACGGCCTTGGCCGTTTCATGGTCGATGCCGTTTCGAAGCGGGACCTTCCGCTGGTACAGGCAGCAGCCCTCGTTTTCGGCGCAACCTACGTCATTCTAAACATCATTGCCGATGTGTCGGCAATTGCGCTTAACCCGCGCCTGAGGCATCCACGATGAAAATGCTCCGCACCATCACCCCAACCGCATGGGTCGGTCTTTTCATCATTTCGGTCAACATCGTCCTGTTCGCAGCCGGTCCGCATATCGCGCCTTTCGGGCAGGAGGAGATCGTCGGTTCGCCTTTCGATCCGCCTTCGGCAATGCACTGGTTTGGCCTTGATCAGAACGGACGCGACATGCTGTCGCGCCTTTTGGCCGGTGCGCAAATCTCCATCGGCGTTTCGCTGGCAGCGTCCCTGCTCTCCTTCACAATCGGGATCACGCTTGGTTTCATCGCGGCTATCTTCGGCGGCTGGCTCGATATGGTTCTTTCGCGCATCGTCGACACTGTCATGTGTATTCCAGTGCTGATCTCGGCTCTTGTCGTGCTGCAGGCGCTAGGCTCGTCCATCCCCGTGCTGATAGTGACCATTGCGCTTCTGGATTCCACCCGCGTCTTCCGTCTGGCGCGCATTGTCGCCCAGGGCGTGAATGTGCTGGAATATGCCGAGACCGCGCGCCTGCGCGGAGAAGGCCTGATCTGGCTGGTGTTCAGGGAGATACTGCCCAATGCCCTGCCACCGCTCATTGCGGAATTCGGCCTGCGTTTCTGCTTCACCTTTCTGTTCGTGGCCGGTCTGTCCTTTCTCGGGCTTGGCGTTCAGCCGCCTTTCGCAGACTGGGGCGGCATGGTGAAGGACAACCAGCAGGCCATTCTTTACGGTCTCTACGCACCGCTATATCCGGCCGCTGCCATCGCCGTTCTCACCATCGGCGTCAATCTCGTCGTGGACTGGCTGCTGGCTGGCCGCAGCGCAATTCAGGGAGCAGACCGATGAGTAACAATGAGGTCTTGCAAATTCGCGGCCTGAAAGTTGCTGCACCGAATGGAGCAATTCTGGTTGATGGTATCGATCTGGATCTCAAGCGCGGTGAGGTCAAAGGGCTGATCGGTGAATCCGGCGCCGGTAAATCCACCATCGGGCTTGCCGCCATGGGATATGGCCGAAACGGTTGCCGAATCGTTGGTGGAGAAATCGTCGTGAATGGCGTTTCGCTGATGACGGTCGATCGCGCCGGTCGTGAGGCGGCGCGCGGTGCGCGCATCGCCTATGTGGCGCAAAGTGCAGCTGCGGCGTTCAACCCTGCCATGAAGATTGGCGAACAGATTATCGAGGGGCCGCTTTACCACGGCGTCATGAACCGGCGGGAAGCCGAAGCCTGGATGCTGGAACTGCTGCAAGCGCTGCAACTTCCCGATTATCAGAATTTCGGCGACCGTTACCCGCATCAGGTCTCCGGTGGGCAGTTACAGCGCGCGATGGTGGCCATGGCGATGTCATGCCGCCCTGACATACTCGTGCTGGACGAACCCACAACGGCACTCGATGTCACCACGCAGATAGAGGTTCTGGCCCTGCTCCGCAGCCTCATCCAGCGCTACAATACCGCCGCCCTCTACATCACGCATGACCTTGCCGTCGTCGCGCAGATTGCTGACAGCATTATGGTCTTGCGCCATGGCAAGAAGGTAGAGGCCGGTTCTGCCGAGGATATCCTCGAGCACCCGCAGGAAGACTACACGCGCCGTCTTGTTTCCGAACGCCAAGCCAGCATGTCCAGCGAATCCGTCCAGAACAGGGGTGGTGAAATCCTGCTGGAAGCGCGTGGCGTCACCGCCTACTACGGTCGCAAGAAGGTGCTTGACAACGTTCACTGCGAAATCCGAAAGGGCGAAACACTGGCAGTCGTGGGTGAATCCGGTTCGGGAAAATCCACTTTGGCCAGAGTTATTGCCGGGTTGCCGCCGCAATCCTCCGGAGTCATTTCGCTGGCTGGACACCGGCTTGCGGACAAGTACTCCAGGCGTTCGCGCGAAGATCTTCGCCGTATCCAGCTCGTCTACCAGCTTCCGGATGTGGCGCTCAATCCACGCCACACCGTCGGCGAGATCATCGGCCGTCCCATGTCGTTCTATTTCGGAATGAATGAAGATGAGCGCGCCTCCGAGGTGAACCGGTTGCTGGACCTGATCGGTCTGCCCCGGGAGTTTGCAGAGCGCCTGCCAAAAGCGCTTTCCGGGGGGCAGAAGCAGCGCGTGTGTATCGCACGCGCACTTGCCGCAAGACCCGATCTTATCATCTGCGACGAGGTGACATCGGCACTTGATCCTCTCGTGGCGGAGGAAATTCTCAGACTGTTGCGCTCGTTGCAGGATGAACTGGGCGTCTCCTATCTGTTCATCACCCATGACCTCGGCGTCGTTCGCCGGCTCGCCGACAGGACGATGGTGATGCAGCATGGCCGCATTGTCGAAACCGGCACGACCAAGGAGGTTTTTGCACCTCCTTACCAACCCTATACAGAACAGCTCATCACCTCGGTCCCCGAACTGCGGCGCGACTGGCTGGATGGCGTGCTGGCAAAACGTGGCCTCCCCGCCGCATGATCTGCGGGGCGGTTCACTCTTTGATGGGTGCCGCCTCGCATTCTTTCATTGTTGTCTCCCGGCAAAGCGATGCCCGCTTCAAATGACCCGACTGGAATACCCCAAATGACAATACGTGTTGAAGAACATATCTGGATTCCCATGAGCGATGGCGTACGCCTTGGTGCTCGCCTTTGGCTGCCGGAGGGCGCGGAACAATCGCCGGTTCCCGCCATTCTCGAGTATATTCCCTATCGCAAGCGAGACGGAACCCGCGGGCGCGACGAGCCGATGCACGGCTATTTTGCCAGCCAGGGATATGCCGCAATTCGCGTGGACATGCGCGGCACCGGCGAATCCGATGGCCACATGGCAGACGAATATCTGAAGCAGGAACAGGACGACGCACTCGAGGTGATCGACTGGATTTCCCGCCAGCCGTGGTGCAGCGGCAATGTCGGGATGATGGGCAAGAGCTGGGGCGGCTTCAACGGCCTACAGGTGGCCGCCCGCCGTCCGCCGGCACTGAAAGCTGTCATCACCGCCTATTCGACGGACAACCGTTATACCGACGACATTCACTACATGGGCGGCCTGCTGCTGAACGACAATCTGTGGTGGGGCACCATCATGCTTGCTTATCAGAGCCGTCCGCTCGATCCGGAGATCGTCGGCGACACGTGGCGCGACAGCTGGATCGAGCGCCTGGAGAAGCTCCCCTTCTTTCCCGCCCTCTGGCTGGAACACCAACGTTACGACGATTACTGGAAACACGGCTCGGTCTGCGAAGACTGGAGCGCAATTGAATGCCCGGTCCTTGCCATCGGCGCATGGGCGGACAGCTATACCAATGCCGTCCCGCGGCTTCTGGAGAACCTTCAGGTCCCGCGTCGCGGCATCATCGGTCCGTGGGGCCATATCTACCCCCAAGATGGTGTTCCCGGTCCCGCAATTGGCTTCCTGCAGGAAGCAACGCGCTGGTGGGACCATTGGCTGAAAGGCAAGGACACCGGCGTCATGGAAGAGCCGATGCTGCGCGCCTTCGTCAGCGACACGATCGAACCGACCGGTACGCGCACGACGACGCAAGGCCGCTGGGTGGGTGAAGCAACATGGCCTTCGCCTGAAATTGCAACCCGCTCGCTTTACCCCGGTGCAGCGAAGGAACTGCGCGATACGGCAAGCGAACCGGCAATTCTCAGCATTCGTTCGCCGCAAAGCCACGGCAAGGCGGGCGGGGAATGGATGGCGACCGGATGCCCCGGCGAACATCCAACCGATCAGCGGCTCGACAACGGTGGCGCGCTCGTTTTCGAAACCGCCTTGATGGAAGAGGATTTCGATATTCTCGGTGCGCCGGTAGCGCGTCTGCGTATTGCCGCAGATTGCCCTGTCGCGCAGATTTCACTGCGCCTCAACGACGTCCTGCCGGATGGCCGTGTCACACGTGTCAGTTATCAGGTTTTCAACCTGACCCACCGCGATAGCCACGAAAATCCGGAAGCATTGGAACCCGGCAAATTTTACGATGTCGCAATCAAGCTCAATGATTGCGGTTATCGTTTTGCCAAAGGGCACCGGCTGCAACTCGCCATCGCCACGGCCTACTGGCCGATGGTATGGACATCGCCTTACGATGCGACGATCAGCGTTTCCGTTGCAGAAAGCGCGCTTGACCTGCCCGTGCGTGCCACCGGTGACGACAAGCCTGTGCGTTTCGAGGCCCCTGCCCACGGCCCATCGACACCCATGACGCAGGTCGATCCCGGCACGGTCCGCCGCTGGACCGAACAGGACCATGAGACAGGTATCAACACCTATGTCACGGAAGGCGTGGGCGGCTTGTTCGGCGAGGGCGTGTTGCGGTTTGACGACATCGACACCGAACTCAGCCATAGTCTGCGGCGTGAATTGACCATTAGCGACGGAGATCCCCTCTCCGCGAAATACGTCCTCACCCAGACATATGAAATTGGCCGGGATGGGTGGCGCATCAAGATCGAGAGCCGCACCGAGATGCGCTCCGACAGGGAAAATTTCTACCTGACCGGAGAACTTTCGGCACTCGAAAATGGCAGCCTCGTCAAAACCCGGAAGTGGGATGAGCGCTACAAACGCGACCTCATCTGATGTCGCATGGCCCTTGCAGCTATTTGCGGGGGCCCACAACATACCATTGTCTCGATACCGTACCTGTCAGCTTTCCTGTTCAGGAGCGATCAATGTCACGGTTGGGAAACAGGATCGATATCGGCCTACGTCTCGTGTCAGAAGCGGTAGACCTTGAACCTCGGCATGGGCGCCAATAAAAGAGTCTGGCAAAACGCCTGTGCGGGATCCGCCCGTACAGCGATACTGCGTGAAGACCTTCCCGCTGAAAACAATGCAGAGCGAGTAAAAGGGATGGCCAAGCACAACTTTTTGTCGAGACGCAAAAATTAGAAAAACTAATAGTTGACGCAACCGTGCAAGCACGCTATAACGAACCATCGAATTTGCTTGCTTAGCTTTGCTTGTTGCGCGATTGGCACCGCGTTCTGAACGAACCTTTCCTTTCAAAATCGCTATCAATGTTCGCAGCGCTTTTTAGTGCTGTGGGTCCTCTATCGCTATGAAAGGGTTCATCATGACCACTGGCACAGTTAAATGGTTTAATTCCACTAAAGGCTTCGGCTTCATTCAGCCTGACAACGGCGGCACAGATGCCTTCGTTCATATCTCCGCCGTTGAGCGGGCTGGTATGCGCGAACTCGTCGAAGGCCAGAAGATCGGCTTCGACCTGGAACGCGACAACAAGTCCGGCAAAATGTCGGCCTGCAATCTGCAGGCTGCCTAACGGGTTTTGCTTCCCTTTGACCACGGATGTACTGGCACTGCCGGAAGCACCCCGAACCAATCAAGGCCAGGCAAATTGCCTGGCCTTTTGTTTTCCGCTCGCATGCCGAGCCTTACCACCGGAACACCCATGACAGAAAAATACAGTATCTCGCGCCAGAAGGCCGAGGTTGCCTTCAGCAACATCCAGACGCCGTTCTTCGCAAAGGACAAAGCGCTCGACGAGCTTGATTCGATCACGCAATCCCGCGACGCCAAGACCTTGCGGCTGCGGGAAGCACGTCTTGCAAAGGAACAGTCTGATCGCATTTCTGCGACATCCGCTCTTCTTGCCAAGCGTGCCCGTGCACGATGATGGTTTTGACGGCATCGTCAGAACAGGTGCCTGAAGCCAATTCGCATCAGACGGCTTCCTGACCATCCCGGTATATACAGACGCCGGGCCTTGAGCTGTTGCATGCCTGTCAACTCCCAGGCAAGCTTACGTTCCAGCTGCCCAAGCGCGGCGCCAATTGTATTAAATCACTAAATTAGAATTATATTTAAAAACCGAAGCTATCGGCGTTTACGTCTCGCTCCAGGTCATCGTGTAACGCGTTCCCTTGGCCTGTTCCGGGTGCGTATGCGTTTGCTCGACGCGAGCACCAATGTTCTGAGCCATTGCCATAATCAGCTTTGTTCCAAGGCCAGTACCACGCGGAGATGCGTCGGGCTTTGAACCGACACCATCGTCTTCGACAACGAGAACAAATTGCCGGTTTTCTTCCGAAAGTCCGACGCGAACCGTGCCGGATTGATCTGGATAAGCGTATTTCAGCGCGTTGGTCAGCAGCTCGGTGATGATGACACCCAGAGCTACGGCATGGTCTGCCTTGAGGCTGATGTCACAAAGCGATGTTTCGACGGTAATGGACGAAGATCCGGGAACCGCCTGAAACAACCCATCGATGATCGACGTCAGGTACGAATTGAGCGATACCAGACCTATATTGTCGGTATTGTAAAGGCTGCGGTGAACGCCGGCGATCGCCGAAATCCTGCTTTGGGTTTCCAGCAATGCGACTTCGGCTTCCTCAGACTTGATGGTGTTTATCTGCAGGCGAATCATGGCGGATACCAGCGAGAGGCTGTTGGCGACCCGATGGTTCATCTCCTTCACCATCATTTCCGCATGTTCCTTGGCCTTCACCAGCAACCGGTCGGATTCCTCCTTCGTCTGACGCAGACGATGGTTTTCCAGCGACTGATCGATAGCCGTAAGCAACAGCGGGAAAAAGTCGTCACCGACATTCTTTATGACGTAGTCGGCGGCACCCGCCTTGAGGGCGTCGATCGCGATCTGGGCTTCGTTCGATCCCGTTACATAAAGAACGGGAACCCGCCCCGGCAAGGACTGAATCGCGGCAAGGAACTCCATTCCCGTCGATGTCTGGAAGTAATGGTCCAGAACGACGATATCGAACTGCTCGTCTTGAAACATCTTGAGCCCGGACGCCACGGATGCGGCATGGACCACCTCCATTCCGTGACGACCGAGGATCCGGCTGGAAAGCCGCGCCAGAGCCGGATCATCATCAACATACAAAACGCGCAATGCCATCATGCCTTCAAGGTACTTGAATTACGGAGAAGAACAGGCCGAGGTTCTTTATCGCACTCGCAAAGCCTTCGTAGTCGACCGGCTTGGTTATATAGACATTTGCACCAAGGTCATAACATTTCTGAATCTCGGTTTCGTCATCCGTCGTCGTCAAAACGACCACCGGCAAACGGCGCGTATATTCGTTACTCTTGATCTCCTCGAGAATTCGGATACCCGACATATCAGGGAGGTTAAGATCGAGCAAAACGAGAAGATATCGATCTTTGCTGACAACGCCATCGCGGTTTTCACCGAGGATGTAGTCGAGTGCCTTTGCACCGAGCGTAAAGGGCATGATCTCGTTATTCACACCTGCGCGACGTACGTTCTTCTCGATCAGCCGAGCATGACCTTCGTCATCCTCGATCATAATGATCGTTACCTCTTGACCGGTTGCCTTCATTTTTCGCCTTCTTTCGTCACTTTTCTGAGATCGCTCGGCAACAGCAATGTAAATGTACTGCCTTTGCCAAGTTCGGAACTCACCTTAATGTCTCCTCCTAAACTTCTTATTAGCGACCGAACATGGGCAAGGCCGATGCCTTCCCCCGGTTGATCCTGATCACCGGCGCGGCGAAAGAGTTCGAACACCCGTTCCAGATCATGCTCGCCAATGCCACGCCCGTTGTCGCTGACTTCGATGCTGATGGCACCCCGCCCGGACGGATAAGCACGGGCAGTCAATCGCAGCGGTCGTCCCGGCATCTGGTATTTCACCGCATTGTCGAAAAGATTGCCAAGGATTTGGTCGAGAGAGATACGATCCGTCACGACTGTCAGCTTTGATGTCTCGACACTGATCTCGCCGCCATTGGCATTGATCTGGTGACGAACCGTCTCGGAGAGCGATGACAGCAATGTCTCTATGTCGACTTTTTCCGGTTGCAGCTTTCGCTGACCATCGCGCGATATCTTCAAGATCGCATTGATCAGCTGGTCCATCTTGCGTGTCGAAGAGCGGATGAAACTGATCGCCTCGGGAAGATCTTCCTCGACAGCCAGTCTGGCATCCCGAACCACGTCGTCGGAAGGCATTTTGCCGTCTGCGAGCACATAGGCGGTGACCGGCTTCAGGGACGTATCGAATTCGGAGAGGAACCCCATGATATTGACGAGCGGCGCACGCAAATCATGCGTGACGATATAGGCGAAGCGCTGAATTTCCTGATTGGCGCTGCGAAGGTCACGGGTTCTTTCCTCAACCCGCTCCTCCAGATGGCGATTTAGCTCGTCAACATCTTCCCGAGACCGGTTCAACGCACGGATATATGTGAAGACCAGAAAGATTGAACCGCCGACAACAAGCAGGATCGCCAGCGTGCCGCCGAGCGTTACCCATTGCAATGTATTGGCGGCGCCAAGTTGGTCTCCGACGATGATGCGGAGCCGATCGTCGGTCTGCGATTGCAGCTTCGACAAGATCGCTCTGATTTCGTTCATGAACCGTTTGCCGTCATTATCACGGACGACTTCGACTGCCTCGGTGATGCGTCCTGCCTTTTGCAGATCGATGGTTTCCTGGGTTTCAGCCAGCTTGTTGGCGACGGCATTACCGAGATCCGTCAGATCCTGCTCGTATTGCTTCTGGTCCTTCAGCACTTCGAGAAGTCTGGACTGCCTCTGCGGCAACAGGCTCAAGGCCTCCTGATATGGGCTCAGATACTCGATGTTGTTGGTCAGCAGATAACCCCTCTGCCCCGTTTCAATGTCCTGCATCGACGTCAGGATATCGAGAATGGCTGCCCGCACACGGCGTAACTCGGCTGTTTCTTGCGAGTACCGGTTGTTCACCTGCACCAGCCACAGCGAAGTGGCGACCATTCCGGTCAATATTGCAACACCCACAGCGAGCATAAACAGGCTTCGCTGAGCAAAAGGCGAGAAACTAATCACAGTTGTAAATTCCCGGCATGCACCTCATTCGCGCGCAAACTAGAATATGCGGCGCATTGAATCGAACGTTTTATTTTCGATTCATATGGGAACCACTTTTGACGACGCGCGTTGAGCAAGGCTGTAAAAAATATTCCGCTCAGAAAAGCGGATAGCGGTGCGAAACTTCACGGTTTTTCAATCCGGAATGCCAGAATTTCCTTAAACAACCTGAACCAGATGGCCCGGGGAAACGGTTTTATAGTTTCGCGTCGGCGTTTGAAATCCCATCGGCCGTATCGGGCTTTTCAGTTCATCGTTGGATATGCCGCGCTTTATTCCGCGTCGCGCCGGATCGGGTACCGGCACTGCCGCCATGAGTTTCTTCGTGTAGGCATGTTGCGGATTGTCGAAAACAGCAGCGCGCGGACCGATCTCCACAATCTCACCGAGATACATCACCGCGACGCGATGGCTGACACGCTCCACCACCGCCATATCGTGGGAGATGAAGAGGAAGGCGAGATTGAGGCTCTGTTGCAGGTCGAGGAGCAGGTTGCAGACCTGCGCCTTGATCGAAACATCGAGAGCCGACACGCTTTCGTCGGCAACAATGACCTTCGGATCGAGGGCAAGCGCACGGGCAATCGCGATGCGCTGGCGCTGGCCGCCGGAAAATTCGTGAGGATAGCGGCTCGCCATGTCGGCGGTTAGACCAACCTTTTCGAGGAGATCGGCAGTCTTTTCCTTCGCCTGCTTCGTGGTGCCCAGTTTGTGCTTGATGAAGGGTTCGGAAATCGCCGTACCCACCGTCATGCGCGGATTGAGCGACGAAAACGGATCCTGAAAGATCATCTGTACGGACTTACGCATATTGCGCAGGCCGACGGTATCGAGCCGCATCACATCGTAACCATCGAGCGAAACCTCGCCGGCCGTCGGTTCGACAAGACGCATGATCGAGCGGCCGGTCGTCGACTTTCCGCAACCGGACTCGCCGACCAGTGCAAGCGTCTCCCCCTGAAACAGATCGAAGGAGACGTTTTCGACCGCGTGAACCGCACCCGTCTGCCGGGCCAGAAGGCCGGAGCGGATGGGAAACCGCGTCACGAGGTTCTTGACCGACAGGACAGGTGTCTGTCCGCTCGCAACCGTTTCGGCCACTTCTACCGGCTCGGTCGACACGCCGGTTTTCATGTCGAGGACCGGAAAGCGCGTCGGCCACTGCCGGTCGCGCATCGAGCCGAGCTTCGGCACCGCCGAAAGCAGCGCCCGCGTATAGGGATGCTTGCCGCGCTGGAATATATCCCCGGTTGGTCCGGTCTCGACCTCATCGCCCCGGAACATCACAATGGTGCGGTCGGCGATCTCCGCCACGACGCCCATATCATGAGTAATGAAGAGGACCGACATGCCCTCCTCTTCCTGAAGCAGTTTGATCAGATCAAGAATCTGGCCCTGAATGGTGACGTCGAGCGCGGTCGTCGGTTCATCGGCGATCAGCAGTTTCGGCCGGGAAGCGAGCGCCATTGCGATCATCACGCGCTGGCGCATGCCACCGGAAAACTGATGCGGATACTCGTCAAAGCGACCGGCCGCGTTGGGAATACGAACCTTTTCGAGAAGCCGGACGGTCTCCGCCCTTGCCTGCTGCTTCGAAAAGCCCTTGTGCCGGATGAGGACCTCGGAAATCTGGCGGCCGATCGTGAAGATCGGATTGAGCGACGTCATAGGCTCCTGAAATATCATCGAGACGTCGTTGCCCCGCACGCCCCGCATTTCCTTCTCGGAAAGCGCCAGAAGATTGCGCCCGTTCAAGAGAACTTCACCCTCAATCCGGCTGAAAGCGGGGCTAAGCAGGCGCATGATGGACAGCGAGGTGACGGACTTTCCCGAACCGGACTCGCCGACAATCGCGACGGTTTCGCCCGGAGCGACATCGAAGGAGACGTTACGGACGACGCTCTTCCAAGCATCATCGACGAGAAAAGAAGTGGTCAGGTTTCTAACGGAGAGAACAGGTGTCGTATTCATGATGTCATCGTCCCACAGCATAGGCCTGCATCAGTCGCGGGGTTGCGGCGGCCCGCAGCAGGCCATCGGCATCCCGCTTTGCGGCAGTCAGGCGCCCCACCGACCACGCATCGGCAACGGTGACCTTGTGTCCGCGGCGGCGAAGCTCCTGCAGCGTGATATCACCCACGGTGCTTTCCACCATGATCTCGCCCGGCGAACTGGTGCGCGGATAAAACGAGCCCGGAAAATGCGAGGTATGGAACAGCGGCATGTCGATGGCCGCCTGCAGGTTCTTGCCGTGATGCGCATAACGCAGGAAGAAGGGCAGCTGCCACTGATCCTGCTGATCGCCGCCCGGAGTACCGAACACCATGGAAGGGCGTCCCTGATGCAGCGCGAGCGAGGGTGTCAACGTGGTGCGCGGGCGTTTTCCAGGTGCGAGCGAGGTCGGCAGGCCTTCCTTCAACCAGAACATCTGGGCGCGGGAATTGAGCGCAAAGCCCAATCCCGGAACAATTGGCGATGATTGCAGCCAGCCCCCGGACGGCGTGGTTGAGACCATGTTGCCCCAGCGGTCTATGACATCGATATGCACGGTATCGCCGCGTTTTTCGGTAAGATGCGACATGGTGGGCTCGTAGACGGTGCCCTTGCCGCTCATTTCGGCGAGCATGGCCATGGTGGCGTCCACCTGCTTCTCGTAACCCGGCACGATGCCGGGACGCAGATCGAGCGATGCCTCGGTGCCGATCAGTTTACGACGCCCGGCATTGTAGCCTTCAGAGAGAAGATATTCCGTCGGAATCTGGCCGAAATCAGGATCGCCGTAATAGACCTCACGGTCGGCAAAGGCGAGCTTCATGGCCTCAACGATGGTGTGGATGAAATCGGGGCCGGACGGGTCCATGGCCGCAAGATCGAAGCCTTTCAACAGGGCGAGCGACTGCAACAGAACCGGTCCCTGCCCCCAGGCAGGCGTCTTTGCAATCGTCCAGTCATGATAATCAAGCGTCTGCGGCGCTTCGATGGTCGCGCTCCAGTCCGCCATATCCTGCGCCGTCAGCACGCCCTTGTGCTTGGTGCCGCTTGCATCCATGACTTCAGCGGTCTTGACGTAAGTGTCGATGGCTTCCGCTACGAAACCCCGATAGAAAGCGTCGCGTGCGGCTTCAATCTGGTTTTCGCGACCCGAACGCGCTTCGGATTCAGTGACGATCCGCTTGTAGGTTTCCGCAAGTACAGGATTCCTGAAAAGGGCGTGCGGCTCGGGTGCGGCACCACCCGGCAGCCAGGTCTCGTAGGATGTCGGCCATTCCTTCTCGAAGAATTCCGCCAGCCCCTTGATGGTGGCGGAAACGCGCGGCAGAGTCGGATGTCCGTATTCGGCATAATAGATGGCTGGTTCCAGCACCTCGCGCACGCTCATCGTGCCGTAGTCGCGCAGCATCAGCATCCAGCCATCGAAGGCTCCGGGAATGACGGTTGCAAGCAGACCATCGCCGGGGATCAGCTTAAGCCCCTCCGAGGTATAGTGCTCGATGGTGGCGCCACTCGGAGCAGGCCCCTGCGCGCAGATGACTTCGACCTTGTCCTTCTTCTTTGAATAAAAGACGGCAGGCATGTCGCCGCCGGGGCCACAGAGATGCGGTTCGACGATCTGCAGCACGAAGCCGGTGGCAACCGCTGCGTCGAAGGCGTTACCTCCCTTTTCGAGGATTGCCATGCCCACGGCCGATGCGATCCAGTGCGTCGAGGTGACGACGCCGAATGTGCCAAGGATCTCGGGGCGTGTGGTAAATTCGGTCATTCAGTCAGTTCCTTATGAGAAATCATGCTTCGCGCGGATCGAGCGCATCACGCAGGCCATCGCCCAGGAGATTGAAGCCTATGACGACGAGGAAAATTGCAATGCCGGGCCACATCGTCATCCACGGCGCCTGGCTCAGAAAGTTCTTCGCGGTGTTCAGCATGGAACCCCACGACGGCGCCGGTGCCTGCTGGCCAAGGCCGAGGAAGGACAGGCTCGCTTCCGCAATGATGGCCGTCGCAACCGTCAAGGTCGCCTGCACGATGATGGGAGCAAAGACATTTGGCAGGATGTATCGTGTCATGATGTCGAAGTGGTTGAGGCCAATCGACCTTGCCCCCTCGACATAATCTTCCATCTTGACCGCCAGCACCTGACCACGGGTCAACCGAACGAAAATCGGCATGGCGGAAAGCCCGATGGCGATCATCGCGTTGGTAAGGCTCGGGCCGAGGAAGGCCGCAAGGGCAATAGCCATGATGAGGAACGGCATAGCCAGCAGCGCTTCGGTGATGCGCGATATGACCATATCCACCCAGCCACCGAAATAACCGGCGATCAACCCGAAGGGCACGCCGATCACCACCGCAATCATGACGGAGACAACACCCGCCATCAGCGAGGCGCGCGCGCCATAAATCATGCGCGAAAGGATATCACGGCCAAGATCGTCGGTGCCGAGCCAGTGGGCGGCGGACGGCGCCTTGCGGATGGCCGACCAGCTGGTCGCAATAGGGTCAGCAATCGGCAGGATCGGTGCTGCAACGGCAAGTACCGTGAAGAAAAGCACGATAATCAGACCGGCGAGCGCCGATTTGTTGCGCTTCATTTTCTTCCAGGCGCGGCTTTCCTGCCGCGGCACCGGTACGGACAGGTTTTGATCGAGAGCGGTCATGATATCAGGCCTCAGATCGTCGCCCTGAGGCGAGGGTTAAGCAGGACATACGCAATGTCCGCCAGCAGGTTCATGACGATGAAGCCGACCGCGGTGCAGAGCACGATGCCCTGGACGACGGCGTAATCGCGGGTGAAGACCGCATCGACGGTCATCTTGCCGAAGCCGGGAATGGTGAATATCTGCTCCGTCAGAACCGCACCGGCCAGCAACTCACCGAAAAGCAGTGCCAACAGCGTGATGACGGGCAGAAGCGCGTTGCGAAAACTGTGCGACAGGATGATCTCACGCGGCGAAAGCCCCTTGGCGCGGGCGGTGCGGATATAGTCTGAACTCAAAACCGCGACCATTGCCGAACGCGTGTGGCGCATCAACGTTGCCGCAAGCGCATTGCCGAGCACGAAGGCGGGCATGATCATTGTCTCGATGGAGCGAACGGGGTCGACGAATATCGATTCATATCCGGATGCCGGCAGCCAGCCGAGTTTCACTGAAACCAGCAGGATCAGCATGATGCCGAGCCAGAAATTCGGGATCGACAGGCCGGAAAGCGCCACGATATTGGCGGTGTAGTCGATCCATGTGTTTTTCTTGACGGCGGCCAGAATGCCGATCGGAATACCGATGACCATCGCAAAGAACATCGCCATCACAGCCAGCTGAATGCTGACCGGCAGCTTCTGGCCGATCAGTTCCAGCACCGGCTGGTTGGTCCTCAGCGAAATACCGAAATCGCCGGTCACCACACCGCCCAGCCAGTTGATGTACTGGAGCGGTACCGGGTCGTTCAGGCGATACTTCTCCCGCAGGAATTCAATCGTCGCCGGATCACGCTCCTCACCCGCCATGGCGAGAACCGGATCACCCGGCAACAGTTTCTGCAGCGAGAAGACGAAGATGGAGATGATCAAAAGCGTCGGGATCGCGACCAGCAGTCGCTTGCCGATATAGACAGGCATGGCATTGCCCCCGTTCGTGCACGTTCTGGAGGGCCGCACGGCAAGCCGTGCGGCGGATTTGAAGCGCTTAGTCCTTGCTGACGCCGAGAAGGCGGATCATGCCATCAGGCGAAGGCTCCCAGCCCTTGACCTTCTTGGAAATGGCATAGGCATAGGGCTGGTGGCCGAGATAGATGATCGGCATGTCGTCGTTTAGGATGACGCTTGCCGCATCGTATTTTTCCTTGCGGACCGCATCTTCAGTCGAGGCGCGTGCTTCGTTCAGCAGCTTGTCGACTTCAGGATTACAATATTTCACATCGTTGATGCCGCCCTTGCAGGTGACGAACTGGTGAAGATTTCCATCGGGATCGATACGACCAGACCAGTCGGAACGGCTGAGCTGATAGTTGCCGGCGGTCTGTTCGGAAAGAAGCGTCGCAAATTCGGTGGCCTTCAGCGTCACGTTGAAGCCAGCCTCCGCCACCATGGACTGGATCACCTGCATCATCTGCGTCTGCGTGGTGTTGTTGGCGTGCTGAAGTTCGATATCGAGCTTCTCGTAGCCAGCCTCCTTCATCAACTGCTTGGCTTTGTCGATGTCGCGGGGCGGCACCGGCAGGTTCTGGTTGAACCATGGGCTTGTCGGCGGGAATGACTGATTGCCGGCCTTGGACGTACCCTCAAACACGATCTGGCCGATCGCTTCGCGGTCAATCGCATAAGAGAAGGCCTGACGCAGGCGCTTGTCCTTGCCGAGCGGATTGTCAGCGCGCGCGCCGTTGTTGATGTTGACATACATGGCCATGTAGCCCGGACCGATCACGTCCGCATAGGTCAATTTGGGGTCATTCTTGACGGATTCCGCGTCGGACGCCGAGATACGTTCGGCAATGTCGAGATCGCCAGAGCGGAGGTTTGCAAGCTTCACAGTGGTATCGGGAATTGGCAGGTAGACGATCTTGTCGACCTTGATTTTGTCCTTGTCCCAATAATCCGCGAATTTTTCGAGGACGATACGGTCCTGCTGGATGCGCTCGACGAATTTGAACGGTCCGGCGCAAACCGGCTTGGAGCCGAAATTCGCGCCCAGTTCCTTGGCGGCTTTCGGCGCGACGATCATTCCCGCGCGATCTGAAAGCTGGGCAAGCAGCGTGACATCGGGCGTCTTCAGCGTGAACTTGACTTCCAGCGGCCCGGTGGCCTCAACCTTTTCAACCGAGGACAACTCGCTCTTGCGGCGAGATTCCGGAAGGGTCATGTTGCGCTCGATGGTGGCAACGACGGCGGCCGCATCTAGCGTCTCGCCGTCGTGGAACTTCACGCCGTCGCGAATTTTCATCGTCAGCACCTTGCCACCCTCGGACCAGGCCCATTCGGTGGCAAGCTGGGGAACGATCTTCATGTCCTGCGAGATATCCACCAGCTTGTCGCACATGGAGGTGTAGACGATACGGCCGACGAAGGTGCGCGATTGCGCGGGATCAAGCACGTCCGCGTCATCGTTGAGGCCGATGCGCAATTCGGAAGACATGGCTGGTGCGGTCAGAAACGCGCTTGCCAACAGCGCCGCAGTCAGTGTGTAGATTTTCTTCATGTTCGATCCTCTGGTCTGGTTTTCTTTGACTTTTATCATTGGCCGGCCCCGAAGGACCGGCGGGTTTACGTCCGCGGCCTAAGAGGCCGGGGTAAGCGGATTGTCGGCTTCGTTGATGCTCTTCGCCGCACGGTCTTCCGCAGCGCTCTCCTCCTGAAACCCGAGCGAAGTGGCGCGGATCAATCGTTCCTGATGCATGAGAAGGTGCTGGCGCATCGCCTCTCCGGCACGCGCCGGATCGCGATCGGCAATGGCATCGACGATGGCGACATGCTGTTCGAAAGACGCCTTGCCATTCGTGCCACTGCGCCGGGCGAGTTCGCGTATCGACTGCCAGGCATCGTCCTGGCGAATACGGTTCACGACATCGAATATCGACAGGAACAGCTTGTTGCCAGCACTCTGGGCTATCTGGCGGTGGAGCGAGCCGTCCCACAATTCCTTGGCATCGGCATCCGTGCTTTCGCCGGTCTTCTTGACGAGCGCGCGCATGCGCTCTACCTCGGCGGGCTTGGCGCGCATGGCTGCAAGCTGCGCCAGTTGCGGTTCGATGCGCAGGCGGACTTCCATGATTTCCATGATATCGGTGCTGGCGACCATTTCGGTAACCTGGGTGGACCAATCGTCCGGCTTTTCACCCACAAAGGTTCCGGCCCCCTGGCGACGCCAGATAAGACCCTCGGCCTCCAGAACCTCCAGAGCACGGCGGATTGACCGGCGGCCGACATTGAAGGTCTCGGCAAATGCCCGCTCCGTCGGCAGGCGGCCGTCATTCGCGAGATTCTTCGTCTGAATATACTCACGAAGCTTTGCCAGAGCGTAGTTTGAATTGTCGTTAGGGTTTGTCGCCAAGCCGCACCATTTGCGTGAACCAATCGAACATTGGTTCATTTGGTGAGAAATTTCGGCAGACGTCAAGCCCATTTTTGAGCCTTGATTACAAGCGCTCAAAATATGGGCATACGCCGATTTTCAGGGTCGGAAATGCATGCTTTCAGGGCAAGGAAGACAATGTCGGCGAGCAAATGAAATACGACCGAAATGCCACCCTTGTCCTGTACGCGTTTACGCCAGCATTGACATCATTCGGAGCTTTTGAGTCCGTTCAAAATCTCGTAAGCCACGGCAACACGATCCTCATTGGAATAGTTTTTATTGGCCAGAATGACGATACCGAGTTTCTGCTCCGGTACGAACGCCACATAGGCTCCGAAACCGTTGGTGGAGCCGGTCTTGTTGATGAAGACATCGCCACGCGGCTTCATCGGCGGCGAAATTTCCGATACCGGCACCGTCTTGAGCAAGGCGCCGGAGTTCGTTTCGATAAGTGTTTTCAGCGCGGCTGGGTAGGCATATTGCTCCCAGATCATATCCTGCGTCATCGCGCCAACGCTGAAATATCCCGTATGAGTGTTGGCGATCGCCTGCTGGAGTTTTCCGTCCAGCTTTTCCAGCCCCATATTCGCATTGACGAAACGGATCATGTCGGTCGCCGTCGATCTGACCCCGTTAGCCTCCGATGAGAGAATGGCTGGCGTCATGCGGGCCGGTTCGCCGGTTCTCTTATAACCCTGCGCATAATCGGCCATCTTTGCCTTGGGCACCACGGTGAAGGTGCTCTTCAATCCAAGCGCCGGAAACAGTACGTCCTGCATTGCGCTGTCATAGCTTTGGCCCATGGCCTTTGCGGTGACGTATCCGAGCATTCCGATGCTGGGATTGGCGTAGGTTCTGTGCGTTCCCGCCTTGTATGCGGGCTTCCAGGCCTTGAGATAGGCCAAAAGCTGCGGCTCCGTCTCGACATTGTCCGGCACCTGCAACGGAAAGCCGCCGGCGGTGTGGGTGCCAAGATGCATCAGCGTGACATCGCCAAACGGCTTGCCCTTCATGGAGGGAAGATAGTCTTCGACCTTGCCTGATAGTGACAGTTTCCCCTGCGTCTCCGCATAGGTACTGAGCGTGACCGTAAATGTCTTGCTGATGGAACCCAGCTCGAAAAGCGTCTGCGGGGTAACCGGCTGGCCCGTACTTTTGGACATGACACCGTAGGTGAAGACGTGATTTTCGCCATCGACACTGATGCCAACGGCCAGACCCGGAATACCGTTCTTCTCCATCACCGGCTTGATCGCTGCATCCGTTATCGCTTTCAGCCTGGCATCATCAGCGGCAAAAGTCTGCGTGAACAGGCTCGTCGAGATCAATGTGGCCAATGCAATATGTCTGCGATTAAGTTTCATCTTTCGCGTTCTCCAAAACCTCAAGTGGATTTTCGGCGCCTGCGCCGTCCCCAGCGAAAGACGTTTAACCGCCCTACATTGCACGAACAAATCATGATATCTCGGACGAGGCATAATAAAATCTAGGTCTTGAATGGTTCGGCAATTTCTTCCACTGAACGGCTTGAGGGCATTTGAGGCATCAGCGCGGCACCTCAGTTTCACCCGCGCGGCCATAGAACTCTGCGTGACGCAGGCGGCTGTGAGCCAACAGGTGAAGGGCCTCGAAAAACGACTGGGGGTTTCCCTTTTTCAACGGCTTCCAAGAGGCCTGAAAATCACCGCGGAAGGCGAAGCCCTGCTACCGACGGTCACCAGCTCTTTCGACCAGATGGCGATCACGCTCGACAGGATCGAAGCCGGTCAGGTGCGCGAACTGCTGTTTCTAGGCGTCGTGGGAACCTTTGCCGTGGGCTGGCTGCTGCCGCGGCTGAGGGAATTTCAAAAGCGGCACCCGTTCATCGACGTGCGCGTTTCCACCAACAACAACCGCGTGGACATGGCCGCCGAAGGCCTCGATTTCGCCATTCGATTCGGCAAGGGCTCCTGGCATGGCACGGATGCATTCCGGCTTTTCGAGGCGCCCCTTTCGCCTCTCTGTACGCCGAAACTGGCGGAGACACTGAAATCCCCCACTGATCTCGCGGACGCCACGCTGTTGCGCAGCTACAGGTCTGACGAATGGGCCACGTGGTTTGCAGCGGCTGGCGTAACACCGGTGGCGCAGGTGAATGCCGGCATCGTTTTCGATACCTCGCTCGGCATGATGGAGGCCGCATTGCAAGGGCTCGGCGTGGCGCTCGCCCCGCCATCGATGTTCTCGCGGCATCTGGCATCCGGGACTATCGTCCAGCCCTTCCCCGTCACCATATCGCTTGGCAGCTACTGGCTGACGAGGCTGCAATCAAAGCCGCCGACACCAGCCATGCAGGCCTTCTCGGACTGGATGTTTACCAATATCGGTCCTGCGCAAGACGGCCTATGACAGGGCGAGCAGAACGCCACCAATCGCGCAGATGACCACCACGATCCATGGCGGCGTCTTCCACACCGTCAACAGGATGAAACCCGTCAGCGCAAGTGCAAAATCCTTCGGCATGAATATGGCGCTTGTCCACACCGGATCATAAAGCGCGGCCCCGAGAATGCCAACGACGGCGGCATTTGCGCCGCGCATGGCAGCCTGCGCCAGAAGGTGCTTGCGAAAGCCCTCCCAGAAGGGCAGCGCACCGACGAGCAGTAGCATGCCCGGCAGAAAGATCGCGACAAGCGCAATGACTGCTCCCGCAATACCGTTCGGCTGCGGCCCCACCACAGCGCCGAGGTAGGCCGCGAAGGTGAACAGCGGGCCGGGAACGGCCTGGGTTGCACCGTAACCGGCGATAAACGCATCTTCCGTCACCCAGCCCGTGGAAACCACTGCCGATTGCAGCAACGGCAGCACCACATGGCCGCCACCAAAGACAAGGGCGCCGGCACGATAGAACGCATCGAACAATGAGAGGCCTTGCGAGCCCGCCATCGCCGCGAAGACCGGCAGGAAGGCCAGCAGGAGCGCAAAAGTGGCAAGCGCAATGTATCCGACACTTTTCGGCACCCGGAATGCGAGATGGGATGCCTGACGCGCGGCCTCGCTGCGGCAGAAGCAAAGCCCCGCAATGGCACCCAAGGCAAGCGCCAGAATCTGGCCAAAAGCGCCCGCGACAAACACGACGCAGATGATGCCGACGAGCGCGATGCTGGCACGCTGTCTATCTGGAGCAAGGCTCTTTGCCATGCCCCAGACGGCCTGCGCCACCACGGCGACCGCAACGATCTTGAGGCCATGCAACAGGCCGGTACCGACCGGCCCTTCTATCGACGCGGCGACCATGGCGAAGAGAAGCAGGAGGATAGCGGACGGCAGGGTGAAGGCCGTCCAGGCCGCCAGCGCACCGAGCGGCCCTGCCCGCAGCAACCCAAGGGCAAAACCGACCTGGCTGGAGGCCGGCCCCGGCAAGAACTGGCAGAGCGCCACGAGATCGGCATAACCCGCCTCATCGATCCATTTGCGCCGCACGACCAGCTCATCGCGAAAATAACCGAGATGGGCGATGGGACCGCCGAAGGAGGTGACCCCGAGCTTCAGGAACGCCGTAAAAACTTCGCCGGGCGTGCCGCCTCGAGGGGTGGCCGCTTCAGTGCGGATGGTTTGCGTTGACGACTTCACGAAAAAGCTCCCTGAGCGTGCAACGGCTGTTCGTCTACACAATGTCCGTATCAAAAACGATATCGATATCAGACACTATTATGACAGGGATATGAAGAGGCGGGAGCGCGTCCTCGATGAACGGGATCGTTCGACGCGCGCCATATCTTCGTTTTTACGTCATTTCGAGCCTCAGACGATTAGTCCCTTCATGGGCCGGATTGCCTCCGAACCGGGAAAGACCGCCTTGTCGAGCATGGCAGCGCTTGCGCCGAGATGATCGACCGCGAGGCCCTTGATGATCGCGCGAATATCCGTCGTGGGCGCAAGGTCCCGCCCATCCCGCAACTGCGCGAGCTTGAGGCCGGGCCAATCGGCGATGACACGCCCGCCACGGATGCTGCCGCCGGCGAGAAAGGCCGTTGTTGCCGTTCCGTGGTCAGTTCCTTCCGTACCGTTGATACGGGCGGTGCGGCCAAATTCCGTGGCGACCAATATAGCCGTATCCTTCCAGACCGGCCCCAGCTCCTGCTCGAAGGCGGCAAGCGCATTGTCCAGCCCGCTCAACAATTTTGAAAGACGGTCGACCTCATGGGCATGGGTGTCCCAACCCTCGAAGGCCAGCGCCGCAACGCGCGGCCCTTCCGGGTGCGCAATCAGCCGTGCTGCACCGCGCGCCATCTGCTCCATGCCAACGGGATCACCCGGACCACCGCGCGCCTTGATATCGACGCCGGAGGCGATCCTGCCGGTTTCGATGCCCTCGGCAAGCAATGCCGCCAGCATCGGGTCCGTCTGGCCGTAGAGATCGGCAAGGCGCGGAGCGAGATCGCCATCGGCGGGTTTGAGAACGGATGGCGCCCATCCCAATATCGGTGCCTTGCCGCGAATGACAAGCGGAGCGCTGGCGCCAATGGCAAGGCCGCTCACCCGCTGCCCGGCCGCAGCTGGATTGATGGTTTCACCCGCCGGCAACTGTTCGAGCAGACGGTTCAGCCAACCCGTCTCGACATGGCCGGGGGTCGGAAAACCCGATTCCAGCACATCCTGGCCATCAAAATGCGAACGGTCACGATAACCGGTAGCGCTGGCATGGACCACCGCTGCCTCGCCCTTCCGGTACAGCCGCTGGAAATTGCGAAGGGATGGATGGAGCGCAAAGAAACCATCCAGCGCTAGGGCTGGATTGTCGCCTTCAGTGCGCATGGCGATCTGTTGCCTTAGCGCCTCATAGTCGGGGTCGCCGACGGGCGGCACGGCGGTCAGCCCGTCGAGCGCGCCGCGCAGGATGATGGTGACGAAACGTGGGTCGCGCCCGCCGGCAGCAAAAGCAAAACGCGGCATGAAGGCCCAGGCAAAAAGCGCGCCGCCTGTGCCAAGAAGAGCGCGGCGGGTGGGGGAAAGATGTTCACACAGCATGGTCAACGCCTCTGGAATTCGGGGGAAAGGAAAGCAATCGTCAGTCCCTGCGGTTTGCTCTCAGCCCGCTGCACGGCCTTTTTCGTCTCCTCGGACAAAAGCGGCCCCAGCCGGTCTGCGACGAAGTCGCGCGGATCGATTGAACCCGCAACCTGATGAGCGAACAGACTGGCGGCATCGATACGCGTCGCCAGGCCCTCGGAAGAACCCCAGCTATCGGTGACATCGGCAAAACCGTTCGGTCCGGAGGGGTTCCACAGCGGCTGACCCAATGCGTTGAGCACTGAAATTACCTGCTCGGGTTTTGGCACTATTCCACTCGCCCTGATGACGGTCGTCACGAAATCTAACGGGGGTCTGAGCTTGGTCAGCGCCGGGCTCCAAGACTGTTCAGCCTCGATAAGCGCCATATAGGTAGCGGAAAGATCGCCGTGGCTCTTGGTGTAGGCGGCAGCAAGTTTCGCCACCAGTTCCGGTGGTGGATGGTCGCTGACGAAATGCCGTACCAGCTTGTAAGCGAGATGGCTGGCCGTCGCCGGATGATGCGCGAGATCTCGCAGCGCCCGCCGCCCCTGCTCTACCCCCGCTTCACCATAGGTGATGCCCATCACGGCATGGTCGCCGGGTTCATGGTTGTTGGCGTTGAAGGAAAATCGGCCAAGCGGACCCGGACGCTTCTCGTCGCGATAGACGCTCCAGCCGGTGATGATGCGGGCAAGTGCTGTAACATCGGCCTGACTATAGCCGCCATCCACCCCGAGCGTATGCAGTTCCATGATTTCGCGCGCGAGGTTTTCGTTGAGCCCGCGCTTGCCGTTCCTGTTGGCCTGCGAATTCGGTCCGATCGATTGCTGATTGTCGAGAAAATACAGCATGGCGGGATGGGTCTCGACTGCGACCAGCATATCCTCGAAATTGCCGAAGACATGCGGACGGATCGCCTCACGCTCGAAAGCGCCGGCGAGAATGTGCACATCACCGCCCTTGCCGGTGGCAACCGCGAAGTGATTGGCCCAGAACATTGCCAACCGCTCGCCAAAACCGATCAGCGGCTGGCGTATCGTGCCGTTGAAGCGGGCGTCCGCCTCCGCAAGCAGTATCTGCTGGGGAAAATAGGGGCGCTTGGTGGCCGGCACGTCCGGCTTCTTGTCCTGTGAAGCACTGGCAGGCGGCACCATGCCCGCATTGTCCATAGCGTTTGCGGCAATTGCCATTGCCGGCGATGGTGGGCTCATGGCCCCTGCGGTCGCACCCGCGGCGCCGGTGGTGGCCGCGACGGCAAGGACAGCAGGTTTTTCACGCTCGGCCTTGATCTCCTTGTTATACGCCATCAGCGATATCAGAAGATCGGCGCTGGAATGAAGCTGTGCGCCGACAGGAATTGGTGTGGCGCGTTCGGTAATTTCCAGCCGCAACAGATCGCGTGGGTCGTCTTTGATCGCCTGGATATCGCCTTCACGCGCGCCGAGGCCGAAACGCCACAGACAGAGTGCTGCATCCAATTCCCTGGAATTTGACATGGCCGATACGAACTCCGTTTCGTTATCGATCATTCAACGGGCGCCAGGGCCAAAATCCGTCGCTCTTGAAATGTGATTATTTCGTGGCCGGTTTCGGCGCCTCACGGGCGAGCAAGCCTTCCGCCAGCCGGCGCCGCGCCTCTAGCGACAATGTGCGGGCGAACTCCACGGCCTGCATCTCGGTTGCGGCGCGGACCTCATATTCCGCCTTGCGGGCACGCTCAAGCGCTGCGGACAATGCCTCCGGGTCAAGCGTTTCTGCCCCCATCAGGGACGCCGCCTCGATACGCGCCTGGCGCGCCTCGGCGGAGGTTTCCCGCATGGTCCTGCGTGCATCGCTAAGGCTGCGCCGGAAGGCCTCCCTTTCGGTCTTTGGCAATTGTTCGCCCGCAAGCGGCATGCGGGCAGCGGCAGCGGCCGGGTCGTTCCGCAGATAAACGAACCCTGCGCCGGCAAGCGCGCAGACAAGAAACGTATTCGCGACGAGAAGGACAACGACTATCCAGCGGAAATTCTGATCGCTCATTTCGTCTCCTCGGTCATTTCGTTTTCGGTTTGCAGGTTTCCGAACGCGGTCAACGTATCGCCCAATGTCAGGGCGGGCGGTGGCGTGAGGTTGATGACGGCAACCGCTCCCGTCAGCGCGCCCGCAAGGCTGATGCCGATCATGCCCGCACCCAGCCCGTACCGGACGATCCATCTGCGTCTGGTGGTCTGCGCCTTTGCCTGCGCCATGATCTTCGCGTTGAGCATGGCCGAAGGGTCGCGAAGACGATATGCCGACAGCATAAAATCGAGAGGTGCCGCCTGCGCAATCAGGCGCCTGCCGTCTGCCGTCTCCGCATAAGCCATGGCCTCCAGCCGCCGGTCTTCCGGCCAGCGTTGTGGATCGGCACCATAGGCAGCCACAAGATCGGAAAAAACCTTGTTATCCATGAGCGTCTTCTTCGCCCCGTTCATTGGTCGCCCTCATTCAAAATCGCATGGAGTGCCCGGCGGCCACGCGCCAGAAGGCTTTCCAGTGCGTCCACACTGACATGCATGACATCAGCCGCCTCGCGGTTCGACATCTCCTGATAATAGACCAGAACGATCGCCTCCCTTTGTCGCGCGGGTATGGCCTGCAAGGCGCGCGCCACGGCACCGCTCTCGTCACCATCATATGGCAGGGCGGCATCGGGCAGCACACTGCCGTCAATCTGTTCGGGCGGCTCAGCAACCGATATTTCCCGGCGCTTTCGCAAGCGGTCGTAACAGAGGTTCAGCGCCACCCGGTGGATCCATGTGTCGAATTTCGCACGCCCCTGCCGCCACGTGCCTGCATGTTTCCATATCCGCAGGAAGGTCTCCTGCGCGATGTCTTCCGCCTCTGCCGGATCACCCAGCATACGCGTGGCAAGCGCCATGATCCTCGGCAGTTTGGCCGTCACCAGAGCCTGCATCGCGCGGACATCTCCCGCAGCGACATCCGCCACCAAATCTGCATCCGGATCGCTTACCATGTATCGGGCTTTGTCTCCGTACTGTCCTGTCGGACACGGGCGAAATCCATGCGGAATGACGGCGGCTTCAGTGAGGATGTCCCGCACCTTGCCACTTTAACGCAGACCCGCGCAAAATCCGTCGCCGATTTCTGGGAAATATTCGCGTGCATTTTACGGCAGACCGCGTCACCGCCCGAACACATTGGAACGGCTGTTTCAACCGTCCACAGATACCCCGGCAAGCCTGTCCGGCCCGAACGCTTCAAGCAATCCGCGATAGGGCTTGGCGAGTGGCGTGGCGTAGGCGCCGCGCTTGGCGGTCGAAAGCCCCATCGATACCAGCGATTCCGCCTGTTTCACCGCCGCAGCGACGCCATCGATAACAGGCACGCCGAATTCGCTGCGCAACTCGGCGGTGAGATCCGCCATACCGGCGCAGCCAAGCACAATCGCTTCGGCGCGATCTTGACGCAGGGCCAGTGAAATCTCTTCCCGCAGCCTCTCCCTGGCATTTGATGCCGGATCTTCCAGCGACAGGACGGGAATATCGGCGGCACGCACATTGCAGCGGGCAGACATGCCATAACGGTGAACGAGATGTTCGAGCGGCAGCCGCGAACGCTCCATCGTCGTAACGATCGTAAACCTCTGCGCGATGAATGCCGTGGCTGAAACCGCCGCTTCGCAAATCCCAATTACGGGTATGTCGGCGAGCGCGCGGGCCGCATCGAGCCCGGTGTCGTCGAAACAGGCGATGACGGCTGCCCTGGCACCAAGCGTCGGCGCCTTGGCAAGCTCGAGCAGCAGGCCGGGTACCGCGAAAACCTCATCGTAATATCCTTCGATGGAGACAGGCCCCATGGAAGAGGTCACTGCCAGGATTTCCGTATCGCAACTGGCCGCCCGCGTCGCCGCGTCGGCGATCGTCGCCGTCATGGATTGCGTCGTATTCGGATTAATGACGAGGATGCGCATGTTCTGTTTTTTCATCAACGCGAATGGCGACGGTTCAGAGTAACGATCAGGCCAAGCGTGGCCGCAATAACCAGGAAGGAGAAAAGGGTCGTGACGGCTCCGAGCGCGTAAAGCACTGGCGTCGTGACGTTGGTGGTCATGCCGTAGATTTCCAGCGGCAGGGTGTTGTAGGTGCCTGACGTCATCAGCGTACGGGCAAATTCGTCATAGGAAAGCGTAAAGCCGAACAGGCCGACGCCTATCAGGCTCGGTGCAATCATCGGCAGCACCACATGGGCAAAGGTCTGCCAGGCGGATGCCCCGAGATCGCGGGCGGCTTCTTCATAGGATGGAGAAAAGCGGTTGAAAACCGCCAGCATGATGAGCACGCCGAATGGCAGCGTCCAGGTCAGGTGCGCGCCAAATGCTGATGTATACCATGAAGGTTCCAGCTCAAGTTGTTGGAAAAGAACGCCGATACCGAGTGATATGATGATCGATGGCACCACGAGGCTTGCGACGGAAAGATAGAATAGCGGCGTCGCGCCGATGAATTTGCGCCGGAAAGCGAGACCCGCCAAAAGCGAGACGAGCACCGTGACGACCATGACCATAACGCCAAGCCCGAAGGAACGGCGGAACGAGCCGCCAAAATCGCCGACCGCCTGCTGTTCGAAAAGATTGCCGAACCAGTGCAGCGAAACGCCGTTGAGTGGAAAGGTCAGTCCGCCATTCGGCCCCTGAAAGGCAAGGATGAGGATTGCCGACAGCGGGCCGTAGAGGAACAGCACGAAGAGCAGAAAAAAGAAGGCGAGGACATAGAATTCACGGCCGCGTTTTTCCGAATGCATGGGTCACAGCTCCTTGCGGATATCGACGATGCGCAGGATGCCCGCGACCATCAGAAGAACGAGGATGAGCAGGATAACGGCATTTGCGGCCGCCGCGGGATATTGCAGCAGCGACATCTGGTTCTTCATCATCAGTGCCACCGACGCGCTCTGCCCGCCGGACATCACCTGAACCGTGGAGAAATCGGCCATGACAAGCGTCACGACAAAGATGCTGCCGATCGCCATGCCGGGTTTGGCAAGCGGAATGATAACGTTCCAGAGGGTCTGCCAGCCAGTCGCCCCGGCATCGCGCGCCGCTTCGATCAGCGATTTGTCGATGCGCATCAGCGTGTTGAAGATGGGTGTGACCATGAAAAGCGTATAAAGATGCACCATGGCCAGCACCACGGCAAAATCCGAATAGAGCAGCCATTCGATTGGCGCAGGTACGATGCCGGCACTGACCAGCGCGCTGTTGACCAGCCCGTTGCGCCCGAGAACGGGAATCCAGGAAATCATGCGGATGATGTTCGACGTCAGGAAAGGCACGGTGCAGACGAGGAACAGAACCATCTGCATGGTGGTGGTGCGGATATGAAAAGCGAGGAAATAAGCGACCCAGAAACCGCAGAACAGCGTGATCGCCCAGACGATGGCGGCGAATTTCAGCGTGTTGATATATGTTTGCCACGTGACCCAGGAACCAAGCGTCTCGGTATAGTTGAAGGTCACGAAACCCGGATACATCTGGGCAAAATCATAATCCCAGAAACTGACGACGGCGATCATGACGATCGGTAAAAGCAGGAAAAAGCCGAGGATCAGGAAAAGCGGTGTGGCCTGAATATAGGACACAAGCTTCTGCGGCAGGGCGAAGCTGCGGGACGGCTTGTCCTTTTTTTCGCTCACGCCGATGAATCTGACTGTCACCAAGGCTTTTCTCCTGCTGGCTGCCTGTGAAAGAGAGGCCGCGTCGGCGCGGCCTCATGTCTGCGAAAGGCGAGAAGATCAGGCCGCGATGAACTCGTTCCAGCGACGAACCATGTAGCGGTCCTCGTCCATGACGGAGTTCCAGCAGGCGACCTTGCCCATGCGCTCTTGGAACGAACCGCCGTCGCGCACTGCACCGGCCTTTTCCATGACCTTGCCATCAGGCGCGATGATATCGCCCTGCGCGGGCTTGCCTTCGACCCAGTAACCCCACTCGTCGGCCGACATATGTTCCTTGGCCGTATCCATGGCGGCGGAGTAATAGCCCTGACGGTTGAGGTAGGCGCCGACCCAGCCGGAGGTGTACCAGTTGATATACTCGTAAGCCGCATCCAGCTTGGCGCCGGAGAGGTGCTTGGCAAGGCCAAGGCCGCCGCCCCACGAGCGATAACCTTCCTTGAGCGGCTGGTATTTGCAGGCGATGCCCTTGGAGCGAACGGCGGCGACGGCGGGCGACCACATAGACTGGATCACGACTTCACCCGACGCCATGAGGTTGACGCTTTCATCGAAGCTCTTCCAGAAAGCGCGGAACTGCCCGTCTTTCTTGGCCTTGATGAGGAAGTCGATGGTCTTGTCGATCTCCTCCTTCGTCATGTTGCCCTTGTCGGCATATTTGATGTTGCCCATGGCTTCCATGATCATCGCCGCATCCATGATGCCGATGGAGGGGATGTTGAGGATAGAGGCCTTGCCCTTGAACTTGGGGTCCATGATATCGGCCCAGCTGGTGATATCGCGGCCGACGAGATCGGGGCGAATGCCGAGCGTATCGGCATTGTAGATGGTCGGAACCATGGTGAAATAATCGGTTTCGCTTTTCGCAAACTTCTTGTCGCCGGGCTTTTCGACGAAACCGACCGTGTGCGGGGCGGTACCCTGGGCCACGACGCTATCGGGCGTCAGCTTGCCGTTTTTAAACAGCGGAACGATCTTGTCGTAATATTTCAGCTTCTTGATTTCCATCGGCTGAATGACACCCGCCGGGTAGACCTTCTTCAGGATCCAGTATTCGATATCGGCGATATCGTAGGAGTTCGGCTGGGTCACGGCGCGCTGCGCGGCCGCATCCGAATCCGTCGCCGTCATCTCTAGTGTGATACCGAGATCAGCCTTGCACTTTTCGGCAATCGCATTGAGGTTCGAAACACCCGTGCCGAACTGGCGGATCGTGATCGGGTTCTGCGCCCATATGGTCGGGAAACCGGTGACAAGGCCGGAGCCGATGGCCGCGCCTGTTGCGGCGGCACCTGCCTTTAGAAGGCCACGGCGGGACAGGCCCTTGTTGCTGTTGGAGTTGTCGGTCATTTCAAAGTTCTCCTCTGGTTATTTTTGGGGTCACTTCTCTACCCGGCCGAGCACGATGGCATCGGCCGCATTCCATGAAAGCGGTATGGCGTCGCCGGTCTTTACCGGCTTTTCGAAGAAGGCGACGTCGCTGAGGATGGCGTTGAAATCCTCAATGCCCGCGCCGGTCACGGCGATCTTCACGCTTGCACCGCGATACTCGACATTCGAGACGATGCCGGTAAAACCGAAACCGGGTTGATCTGCCTCGCCGACGCGCACACGGTCGGTACGAACGGCGATATCGACCGCGCCGTCATCCGGGGCAACGCCGCCTGCCGTGAAGGTGCCGCCGCCCGCAACCTCCAGCGTGACGAGATCGCCGTTCTTTTCCTTGAACCGGCCGGAAATGACATTGTGATCGCCCATGAAGCGGGCGACGAAAGCGGTGGCCGGGCGCTCAAACAGCTCGCGCGGCGTCGCTGCCTGCTCGATGCGGCCATCATTCATGACGACGATGACGTCGGCCAGCGCCATTGCCTCTTCCTGACTGTGTGTGACGTGAACAAAGGTGATGCCGAGCGAGGTTTGCAGCTTCTTCAGCTCGGCCCGCATACGGATCTTGAGGAAAGGATCGAGTGCCGAAAGCGGCTCATCCAGCAGCAACGCCTCGGGGTCGGTGATAAGCGCGCGAGCCAACGCCACGCGCTGCTGCTGCCCGCCGGAAAGCTGGGCCGGGCGCCGGGTGGCATAGGGTTCGAGCTGCATCAGCCGCAGCATCTCCAGCGCCTTGGCGCGGCGCGCTTCCTTGTCCACCCCCTTCATCTTGAGGCTGAAGGCAACGTTGTCGACGAGATCGAGATGCGGAAACAGCGCATAGGACTGGAACATCATTGCCGTGCCGCGTTTGGCGGGCGGCAGATCGGTGACGACCACATTACCAAGCCTGACATCGCCGCTTGAAATGCTTTCGTGGCCGGCGATCATTCGCAGTGTCGAGGTCTTGCCGCAGCCCGAAGGACCAAGCAGGCAGCAGTAACTTCCTGCCGGTATCTTGAGGCTTATGGCATGCACCGCGGTGGTGTTGCCATAAATCTTGGAAACGGAAGCGATGTCGATTGCTGCGGCTTTGCTCATGAACACTCTCCTGCGACGTCTTTGTCATGCAGGAGCCGTGCCAATCGGCTTTGCCATTGATATAAAACGGGAATTTCGATGTGCCCACCGGTCCCGCCACCGGCCTGCTCAAATTTACATCGATTGTTTTCGATTTGGTGCGGAAATTGTATGCGATCTGAGCGACCGACAGGGGAACATTAAATCGGGAAAAGAGTGCCATCGGAACGAACTGGCTGACACCACTGGAATAGCGGACATTTTCCCGGCAAACACAACACAAAGGCTACTGCCGACGCACGCACCGCTCCGGTCGCGTGCGTCGGTACTGTGCTTAGATCATGCCAAGGAACTGCTTGAGTTCCGGCGTCTGGGGGTTGGCAAAAACATCTTCCGGCGGCCCGATCTCGTGCACGCGGCCCTGATGCATGAAGACGACGCGCGAGCAGACGTCGCGAGCAAACTTCATTTCATGCGTCACCATCAACAGCGTCATGCCTTCCTTTGCCAGTTCGCGCACGACGGCCAGCACCTCAGACACGAGTTCTGGGTCGAGCGCCGAGGTAATCTCGTCACAGAGAAGGGCGATAGGCTGCATGGCAAGGGCGCGGGCAATCGCCACGCGCTGCTGCTGGCCGCCGGACAGTTCATCCGGATAGGCATCGAACTTGTGCGCCAGCCCGACACGCTCCAGCATCCTGCGCGCCGTCACCTCGGCCTCCGGCTTGGTGACCTTTTTCACCACCATCTGTGAAAGCATGACATTGCCGCCGGCCGTCAGATGCGGAAAGAGGTTGAATTGCTGGAAGATCATGCCGACCTTCAGCCGCAATGCCTTCAGATGCAGCTCATCGTCCAGCAACTGCGCACCTGCCACTTGGATCGAGCCGGCGCTGATCGTCTCTAGTCCGTTGATGCAGCGAAGCAGCGTCGATTTTCCAGAGCCGCTTTTGCCGATGATGGCGATCACCTCGCCGGGTTCGACATCCAGATTTATGCCCTTCAGCACCTCATTGTCGCCAAAGCTCTTGTGGACTTCAGTGATTTCGATGAGCGACATTGAGCTTCCTTTCTAGGAACTGGCTGGATTTCGACAGCGGCCAGCAGAGGGCGAAATAGATGAGAGCAACCAGCCCATAGACGGTGAAGGGCTGGAAGGTGGCATTGGTGACGATCGTGCCGGCCTTGGACAGTTCAACGAAACCGATGATGGAGGTGAGTGCTGTGCCCTTGACGACCTGTACGGAAAAACCGACCGTCGGCGGAATGGCGATCTTCAGCGCCTGCGGCAGGATGACGTAACGCATCTGTTGCAGGCGGCCCATGGCAAGGCTGGCGGACGCCTCCCACTGGCCCTTCGCAATCGCCTCAACGCAGCCGCGCCAGATTTCCGCAAGGAAGGCAGCGGTCCAGAGGATAAGCGCCACGCCAGCCGCAAGCCAGGCCGGAACATCAACCCCGAGGAGACCGAGGCCGAAAAAAGCGATGAAAAGCTGCATCAGCAGCGGGGTGCCCTGAAAGACTTCGATATAGATGCGAGCAGCACGGTTCAAAGCCCGGCGCGGACTGATGCGCAACCACAGAAGCACGATGCCCACCATACCGCCGCCGATGAAGGAAACGAGCGATAGCAACAGCGTCCAGCGGGTGGAGAGCAGCAGGTTGCGCAGAATGTCCCAAAAGGTGAATTCAGTCATCGTGCCGCCCTCCTCGGGAAAAGAAAGCTGCCGAGCGCCAGCATGCCCTGCCGCAACAGGATGGCGAGCAGCAGGTAGATGACGGTTGACAGGATGTAGGCTTCGAAGGCGCGGAACGTGCGCGACTGGATGAAGTTCGCCGCAAAGGTCAGGTCTTCCACCGCAATTTGCGAAACGACGGCCGAGCCGAGCATGACGATCACCACTTGCGAGGAAAGCGCCGGCCAGATGCGTTGCAGCGAGGGTGTGAGCACCACATGGCGAAACGTTTCGAAGCGCGTCATGGCAAGGCTCGCGCCCGCCTCGAACTGGCCCTTCGGCGTCGCCTGAATACCGGCGCGGATGATCTCGCAACTATAGGCGCCCAAATTGACGATCATCGCCAGATTGGCCGCGGTCAGCTCTGTAAGCTTGAAACCAAGCGATGGCAGGCCAAAGAAGATGAAAAACAACTGGATCAGAAAAGGCGTATTGCGGATGAGCTCCACATAGGTGCCGACGATGGGCTTCAACCATAAAGGTCCGAGCGCCCGGGCCCAGGCGCAGGCGATGCCAAGTGAAACGCCGACCACGCCGCCGACCAGCGTGAGTTGGCTGGTAATGGCGATGCCTTTGGCAATTTGTGGCCAATATTCGCCAAGCCACAGGAAATCAAATTGATAGCTCAAGAAACAGTCCCCTTGCGCCGGTGGAGAAAGGCGTCATCCCGGCGGATCCGGGATGACCATGGCAAACGATGATCAAAGGTCTTTCGGCAGATCCTGGCCAAGCCACTTGGTGGCGATCGCATTCAGCGAGCCGTCGGCCTTGGCCGCAGCTACGGTGGCGTTGACCTTTTCCAGTAAGGCCGGCTCGTTCTTGTTGAGGCCGATGTAGCAGGGAGAGTTCTTGATGAGGAACTTCAATTCCGGACGCTTCGGCGGGTTCTTGGCGAGGATGGCGGCTGCAACCACGTTGCCTGTCGCGACAACTTCCACCTGGCCCGAAAGGAAGGCCGAGATGGTGCCGTTATTGTCCTCGTAACGCTTGATGGTGGCGTCCGAAGGCGCGACCTTCGTCAGTTCCAGGTCCTCGACGGCACCGCGCGTGACGGCGATGGTCTTGCCCTTAAGGTCTTCGGCCTTGGAGATCGCGACGTCGGCCGGGCCGAAAACGCCGTTGAAGAAAGGCGCGTAAGCATCAGAGAAATCAATAACTTTTTCACGATCTGGATTCTTGCCGAGGCTGGAGATAACGAGATCGACCTTGTTGGTCTGGAGATAGGGAACACGGTTGGCACTGGTGACCGGGACGAGTTCCACCTTCACGCCAAGCTTGTCGGCAATCATCTTGGCCATGTCGATGTCATAACCCTGCGGGGTCATATCAGCAGCAACGCTGCCGAAGGGCGGGAAATCCTGCGGTACGGCCACACGCAGCGTGCCGCGTGCGGTGATGTCGGCAAGGGCATCCGCCTTGGCGGGCGCGGAAAGACCAAAGGCGGCAGCCATGGCGGCGGCAGCGATGAGGGTCCGTCTGAAGATCATATGTCATTCTCCTTGTGTTGATTGTGTTGCATGTGAATTTTATCCGGATCGCCGCCATTCATTTCCGGTAGGGCGAGCGACCGGCGAAGGCCGGCGAGAGGATCGGGGCGTCGTGTGAGGTCGAGGCCGGTTTCCACCTCGTCCAGATGCTCGATGGAAAGCTCCGCCGCCCTCACGAAATCGCCCGCAGCCATCGCGTCGAAGATACGGCAATGCCCCTCATGGGACTGGAGGGCATGAAACTCCGACTGGTAGAGCATGGAGATCAGAATTGTCCGGGCGGTCAGATCGCGTAGCAGCTCGATGAGCACGGCATTGCCGCAAAGCTCGGCGATGCGGATATGAAAATCGCCCATGAGGCAGGTAAGGCGCTGGCGGTCACCTGCGGCTATCGCGACTTTCTCTTCCTCAAGATGCGCGACGAGGACCTTGCGCCCCTCCTCCGACAGCATCCGCATGCTGCGAAGCAATCCGGATTCGATAATCCGCCGCGCCTCATAGATGGTCATCGCCTCCTCGGCGGAGGGCTCGACGACGAACCACCCTCGCCGCGCGCTGACATGGACGATGCCACGTGTTTCCAGCCGCATCATCGCCTCCCGTACCCGCGTACGTGAAACGGAGAAGAGTCCAGCCAGCTGATTTTCGCTGAGCCGCGTGCCCGGCCGGATGCGCGCCGAAAGAATGCCGGAAACGATGGCTTCTTCGATGTTTATCTGACGGTCCTGCTTGGTATGTAAATCTTGCATACAAGACTGAAAGCAAAGCCCGTGCCAGAACAGATATTGTTTTAAAATCAAAATGCCGCGAAAAAGCTCGCGCCTACTCGCCCAAATTTTGAGCAAGAAAATCGACAACCACCAAAAAAAACGCAGAGCTGTGCAAACTTGACGGTACGGCCGTCGCGGTTTCTTTCTAGCCGGCTTTGAACCGGTCGAATGCCGTCAGATACTTGACCGTGGGATCGGCGTCCCAGCGGTAAATTTCGGTTCGGAGGAAATGCAGCTCTTCTTCGAGCTTTTCCTCCGCCAGTTCCACCCACCAGGATTTCGGCCGGCCATCGGAACCATCAGACCAGCGATAGCCCCGCTTTTTCAGATGATCCTTCATGTCGAACGGGCTGTTCTCCGCGTAAATGCGAACCCGGGAGTGCTGGCTGGCTTCATGGAGTTCCATGAAGGGCGTCCCGCTTTGGCCGGCGCGTACCTGTTCCAGCACCTCCAGCAGAGCGAAACAATCGTCGACTGCTCGGTGGCCGTCATGGAAATAGCCGGATTGCCCGATGAGGTAGGCGAGCTTGCTGCCCTCAAAACCCCGACCACTCCAGTCAATCTCAGAAACGGAGCAGGCCCAGGCCTTATTGCGGAAGATCGGCGAGAAGGCCTCACAAAACGGACGATCGAAGCCGGCATTGTGGGCAATGATCAGATCAGCACCTTCAACAAGGGAGGTCAGCCGGTCGATGTCTATCGTCTGTCCGGCAACCATTTCATCGGTGATACCCGTCAGGCGCGTGATTTCTTCCGGAATGGAAGTGCCCGGCTGTCGCAGACCGCCATAGACCCCGGTGACATCCCCGATCGTGCCCTGATCGTCGAATGTGAAGGTAATGACGCCGATTTCGATGATCTCATCGGTTCGATGGTTGAGGCCCGTGGTCTCGGTGTCGAGGATCACGCCCTGACGTGGAAACCCCGGTCGCGGCTGCTCGCAGATCGCTCGCGGCTGCAACTTGCGCAGGACGCGGTAATTGCCTGTGGATTCGAGATATTCGACCAAGGCCTCATCATCAGGAACCGATTTCTGCATCGTTTCACGACCACCCGCTTTTCGCCCGCGCTCAGCCTGAGGAAGCCGCACCGTCGCGGAAGCAAAAAAATCCAACTGGGAGGTCATTGTTCTTCTGTCCGCTTTGGCCGGAAATCGATATTGAGTTTTCCAACATATGCGCAGAGGCTCACACTAACAACAGCGGTTGCCGTGATCCACAGAAACCGGGCGGCGTCCGTTTGGCATTGCCCGCATTGGATTCAGAAAAGGGGCGGAATGTTCCGCCCCCTTTCTGCATTACCTTTATCGATCGAAATACCCGTGGTCAGCGTGTGTGGTGAACCGGTTGCAATGCATAGACAGGTGTAGGAAGCCCCTCCATGCGCGCCTTCAACTGCAAGGCGAGATATTGCGAGTAATGCCGCGACTGGTGCAGGTTGCCGCCGTGGAACCACAGCGCCTCCTGCTGCGTCGGCTTCCACATGTTGCGCTGCTCGCCTTCCCACGGCCCCGGGTCTTTCGGCGTATCCGAACCGAGACCCCAGACCTTGCCGACCCTGTCTGCCGTTTCCTGATCGATGAGATCGGCGACCCAGCCATTCATCGAACCATAGCCCGTCGCATAGACAATGACGTCAGCAGGGATCTCCTTGCCGTCAGCGAGCTTGATCGAATTTTCGGTGATCTCGTCCACCTGACCGGCGGCAAGCTTCACCTTGCCATCGATGATCAGCTGCGAGGCGCCGATATCAATATAATAACCGGAGCCGCGCCGCAGGTACTTCATGAAGAGGCCCGAGCCATCCGCACCCCAGTCTAGCTGGAACCCGGCTTTCTCCAGTGCGGCGTAAAAATCAGCGTCGCGCTCCCTCATCTTGTCGTAAAGCGGGATCTGGAACTCATGCATGATCCGGTAGGGCAGTGACGCGAAGATGAGATCGGCCTTCGCCGTCGTCACCCCATTCGCCAGGGCCTGTTCGGAATAGAGCGCACCGAGTCCTATATCCATCAGCGTATCGGATTTGACGATATGGGTCGTCGAGCGCTGGATCATGGTCACATCGACACCCGCTTCGTGGAGTGCGGCGCAGATATCATGGGCCGAATTGTTGGAACCGATCACGGCGACCTTCTTGCCCTTGTACCCATCCGGCCCCGGATGCTGCGAGGAATGGTGCTGATCGCCGTTGAAGCGCTCGCGGCCCTTGAAATCCGGAATATTAGCCTTGCCGGACATGCCGGTGGCAAAGACCAGTTGCTTTGGCCGGAGCACGACTTCCTCGCCATCGCGATCGACGACGATCGACCATTCCTTCGCCGCCTCGTCCCACTTGGCGGATTTGGCAGTGGAGCGGGTCCAGTAGTTCAGTTCCATCACCTTCGTGTAGAATTCGAGCCAGTCACCGATCTTGTCCTTGGGGGCAAAGACCGGCCAGTTCTTCGGAAAATCGATGTAAGGCAGATGGTCGTACCAGACCGGGTCATGCAGGCAGAGCGACTTGTAGCGCTTGCGCCAGCTGTCACCCGGCCGCTCGTTCTTTTCGAGTATGATCGTCGGCACGCCGAGCTGGCGCAACCGGGCGCCGAGCGCGATGCCGCCCTGTCCACCGCCGATGATGACGGTATAGGGCTGCTTGTCATAACCGAGCGTGCGCGCTTCCTCCTCGCGCTCCTCCATCCAGGTTTTGGCACCAAGGTTCTGGCCGTGCCTTGCGCCGAGCGGGCGGGTGAAGCCCGATTTTTCCTCATGGCCCTTCAGTTCGGAAAGCGCCGTCAGCAGCGTCCATATCTGCCCGTTCCTGAAGCGCACGAGGCCGTAGCCGCGCCCTGTCGCCGTCTCGAAGGTGATCCAGCTTTCAAGCACACCATCCGCCTCCGTCGCCTCCTCGCCGGTAGCGATGCGCCAGTTTGTGGGTCTGGCTGTCGAAAGCTGCGCCTGCAGCATGTCGCGCACCTGATCGCGACCTTCAACGGTCTTGATGTTCCAGGTAAAGGCAACGAGGTCGCGCCAGTAGCAATCCTCGGCAAACAGATTAACGGCATCATCGATGCGGCCAGCTTCGAGTGCTGCCCCGAACGTATCGAGAAGCGCCTGAAGGCGCGTGGTGGGGGTCTTGTCGAGCATGTATTCCTCCTCCTGCTCAATGTGGAAACGGGACGGCTCCTCAACCGCCCCGCACTTCAAATCGGCCTATCGCGACAGGTCGATCAGGATCTTCAGATGTTTGCCGGCCGGGTCGAGCAGCTGGTCGAACCCTTCCGTGACCGCCTCGCTGAGTGAGACGTTTTTGGTAACGATCCGGCTCGCCGGGATCTGGCCGCTGGCAATCAGCCGGGCAACACGCGGCCAGTAGTGAGTCGGATAGGCCCAGGAGCCGCGGATATCGATGTCCTTGAAAGTCACGTCGAACCAGTTCAGCGGGTTCTCGCCGGGGTGGAGGCCGGTCTGCACCACAACGCCCTGCTTGCGCACGGCATCGGCGCAGTTCTTCAGCGCATATTCATTGCCGACGCATTCGATGGCGACATCGCAGCCAACATTGCCTTCGGTCTCGGCGCGGATGACATCGCCCACCTTTTCCGTCTTGGGATTGATCGTGCGCACCTCGCCAAGCGCCGCCCGCGCCAGCGCCAGACGCGTGTCGTTGAGATCGGAAAGAAATATCTGCGAGGCACCGGCCGCCCTGGCCGCCATGGCGACGAGAATGCCGATCGGCCCGGCACCGGTCACAAGCACGCTGCTGCCGGCCGTGACACCGCCACGGTCGCAAGCATAAACCGCGACTGCCGTCGGCTCGATGAGGGCCGCTTCCTGATCGGAAAGCGCATCGGGTATCGGCTGGACGTTATAGTCGTTGAGAAGAGCGGCCTGCGCCATGCCGCCGGAATGCCAGGACAGACCGGCGAGAGCGAGATTTGTGCTCAGATGATAAAGACCGCGATCAGCATAATAGTCGCCATGGCGCGGCATGATGAGCGGCTGGATCGATACCCGGTCGCCGGGCTTTACATGGCTAACGCCCTCGCCTACGGCCTTTACGACACCGCCGAATTCATGACCGAGAATTTGCGGCCCGTGCGCGCCGGTGAAAGGATGCGGCTCCTTCGGCACGAAGATCGGGCCATAGGCATATTCGTGCAGGTCCGTGCCGCAGATGCCGCAGAACTTGTTTTCGACGAGCACCTCACCCGGACCGGGCTCGGGCGGCATATCCACATCCTCGATGCGTAGGTCCTTGGCGGCGTGAAAGCGCAGTGCTTTCATTGCATTTCCTCCTGTAGTTCTTGCACAGAAGGATCAGCAAGCGGCATGCCAGAATGGCTTGCGCCATATCTTGACGTATTTTCAATTGGTTACAAATTCAGCTCTGAGGCTCGCCGGCAGAATGCAACAGGTTCCGTGCAACAGGTGTTGCAATGGTCGCACCGGTTCGGACGCAGTCAATTCAGGCGTTTGAGACGGCGGTGAATGGTGGAGCGGTTGACGCCGAGGCTTCGCGCCAGCGCCGAGACGTTGTTGCCGCAGTCCTTCAGCGCCCGGCGCAGATCGTCGTCATCGCGTAATGCATCAACGGTGGCGACTTCGGCAAAGAGGTGTTCAGGCAGGCAACCCGGATCGATCTTGCCGCCATCGGAAAGCGCGGCTGCAACCCGCAGTGCATTGAAGAGTTCGCGCAGATTGCCCGGCCAGTCATGGTCAAGCAGAATTGCCCGTGCCGCCGTATCGATCCTGTAGGTCTCGCCGTTTCCCTTCTCGATGCGGCGGAGAAACTGATCGATCAGCCAGCCGAGATCCTCGCGCTTCCGCAGCGCCGGCAGCGTCACCGTTGCGGCGTTCAGGCGATAATAGAGGTCCTGCCGGAAACGGCCTTCCTTCACCAGTTCGGCAAGATCGCGGTGCGATGCGGACAGTACTCTCAGACGCACCGGCTTGGCTTTCAATGCGCCAACCGGCTGCACCTCGTTTTCCGAAAGCACGCGCAGCAGGCGGCTTTGAAGAGAAAGCGGCATGTCGCCAATCTCATCCAGGAACAAAGTGCCGCCACTTGCCTCCTCGATGAGACCGCGCTTGCCTTTCTGGCTGGCGCCGGTGAAGGCACCGGGCGTATAGCCGAACAATTCGGATTCGATCAGATGCTCCGGGATTGCCGCACAATTGACGGCGACGAAATTGCCGTCGCTGTTGCAGCTGTCATGGATCGCCCGTGCCAGATATTCCTTGCCGCTGCCCGTCTCACCCTGAATGAGGATGGGAATATCGCGGGCGGCAAGCTTTGCTGCCCGCGCCTGCACCTTTTCCATCGCCGGATCGCCGTTGCTCATGTCCCTCAGCGCTCGCGGCAAGCGTGGCTCAGGCGTGACAGGAGCGCGAATGCTGACGGCGGGCGCGATCGCGCTGGCAAAAAGCACCAGACCGTTGCGGGCGCGCAAAAGCCGCTCGCCATTCGGCCGCCCGCGCATGAAGCGCGGCAGGTCGTCCACATCGATATCGAAGACCGAGGAAATCGGCTGGCCGAGAAAATCGCGGGTGGCAAGGCCGTGCATGTTCATGGAGCGCGCCAGCGCCCCGAAGCCACCATGGGTCATGCCGGTGATACGTCCGCTGCCATCAAGGGCGATCGCCGCATCGGGATCGACGTCAAGAAACTCAGGTGAACGGGCAAGACGCAACACCCAGTCATTGCGGGTGCGGGTCATGAGATTGGCAAGCTCGATGCGCCGCGCGGTGGAGGCAACGAGATGCAGCGCCAGTTGCTGGCTGGCCTTGGCCGTCGGCGAGCGCAGCTGGGAAATGTCGAGCACGGCGGTGAGATCGCCGAGCGTATCGAAGACGGGCGCCGCAGTGCAGGTCAGCCCGATATGGCTGGTATCGAAATGGTCATCCTGATGGATGATCACCGGCTCGCCGGAAACGAGGCAGGCGCCAACAGCGCAGGTGCCGGCCCGGTTTTCCGACCATTCCGAGCCAAGGTAAAGCCCCGCCCTCCGCAACTGGTTGTCGAAGGTCGGGTCGCCCATGAAATCGACGGTAACGCCGCGGGCATCCGACAGCAACAGGACGTAATTCTGCTCGGCAATCTGGTTGAACAGGGCTTCGAGACCGGAGCGGCCGATACGGATGAGCTCCTCGGCCTGCTCGCGATGCTCCCGAAGCTTCAGCTCGGGCACGATATAGGCTTCCTGCGCGATCGTTGGGTCGAGCTTGTAGTCATTGAGGCAGCGCAGCCAGGACTGGATGACCGGCGTATCACGCGGGCTGACCGCGCCCATGCCGACACGTTCGATCTCTCGTATATGCGACAGCGTCGATACCATGCACGCATCCTCCGGCACGAATGGTCGCATATTAGGAGATCGCCCACAATCCACCTCTTACGGTGGTTCGGTCGTTCGAAGCGATGTAACAGTCTCGAATGCGACCGCCTCAGGTGTTTGGGCGATTGATAATGTTCTCGCAATTGGCCGGATTGCCGATGATTTCGCTGGTCTTGATGGTGGAAGCGGGATCCGCGGTGATCTTGATGATGCAGTCGCGGCGATGCTCCTTGATCTTCATGCCTTGCGTTTCCGATATCCGCACCTGCCCGTTCAAGGTGCGGATTTCCCGCTTGTTGGAGAGGCCGGCATAGGTCTCAACATCCACCTTCAGCCAATAGGATTCCGTCGCGCCCTTTTCGATGACCACCTTGTTAGGACGGCCGAGTCTGGCGATAGCCGCATCCAGGGGCTGGCCCACGAGGCTCGCCACCGTTTGCGATGCGTCCGTCTGCCCGGTCGTGGCGCACCCAGAAATGGCGGCCAGCACGCCGACCAGACATCCCGTTTCAAGCCATCTCATTTTCAGTTTTCTTCCCTCACAGAATACCATCAGCCGACACGTTCCGGCGTCAGCGTTGCAATCTAGGCTCGATAATTTTGCTCTGAAAGGAGGTGCGACCCAGATGCTGATCAACTTGTTATGATCGACAGGGTCATACAGCTGTTCTCATCTGTTGCGGAACACGGTGCAGGGAATGCCGGCCTGGCGGATTTCGCCGCAAAGCTCGTTGGCCTGGGCGCGTGTATTGCGGCCGATGCGGGCGGCATAACGCGGGCGCGAACCGAAATTGCCGCCTCGCTGCCGCACGATCAAAGCCCGCTCGGCATTAAGCGGCCCGGATAGTTGGCCAATGGCGCGGGTAAAAAGCCGGTTCGCCACCGCCGGATTATAATGCGCGGCAAGCTGCACGCCCCAGGGCGCCCAGTCGGCCGACGAGATGAGGACAGGATCGTTCATCGTTCGCGTATCGGCCAGACGCAGACAGGCATCGATGAAGGAGCGGGTCTCATCCAATGCCGGGGCCGCCTTTTCCGGCGGATTGTCCTTCCATTTCTCAACCGGATATCCCGTTATCGCAAACACATAATCCCGGGTTTCCGTCGGCAGCCGACCGGTCGCGATAAAATTCCGCAATCCCGCCTCGCCCGCATTATAAGCTGCGGCGGCGAGACCGAAATTGCCAAACTGCGTATTCAGCTCGGACAGATACCGGGAAGAGGCCTCGAGTGCGGCGATTATGTTGAAGCTGTCTTTGAGACCACGCAGCTTTGCGGTTCCAGGCATGAACTGTGCTATGCCTTCCGCGCCCTTCGGGCTGACCGCATTGGCCCGGAACAGGCTTTCCCGCCAGATGAGCCGGGCGAAATAATCCGGCGGAACGGCGTGGCGCCCGGCCAGAACCTCGATGGCGTGACACAGGTCGTTATTGTAGCTTTCGACACGGATGCACAATTCCGGCGCGACATCATGGGTGTAGGTGCAGGAGACTTTGCCATCGACCTTCTCCTCGGCCCCGGTCGTGCCACTGGCAAGCGCCAGCAACCACAGAGCAAGACCCACGCAGCGTGTCGATATACCCGCCAAGCAAAATTCCCCGCAAATCCCACGCCCGATACGCCGATTATCAGGCATTCTGCAAGATATGCCCAGACCTATGGCTCATCTTCAATGGAAGCTTCGGTTTGGGCCTTGCCGAGGCTTCCATGCGTCCAGAATAAAGGTCGCATTTCCGCGTCGGCAAGGCCATCTTGTGTGCTTAGAAGTCCTGCCAATCCTCATGTTCGACGGCGACTGCAGCGGAACCGCGCACCGCAAGCGGGCGGGATGCCGGGCGACGCGGAGTGGCAAAGGTAGCCTGCTGCTCGAAGCCGCTCCGCGACGACGATGTCGAGTGCGATACGTCATCGAACCGGAATTGCCCTAGAAGCTCAAACAACGCTGCCGCTTCCCGTGCAAGGCTGTGGCTGGCAGCCGTCTGCTCCTCAACCATCGCGGCATTCTGCTGCGTTCCCTGGTCAACGGTGTTGACCGCCTGATTTATCTCGGCGAGCGCGGTCGACTGTTCGCGCGCGGCATCGACGATCGCTACGACATTGGTGTTGATGTCGCGCACCTGTTCCGCGATTTCCTGCAAGGCAGAGCCCGCTTTGGTAACAAGGCCAACGCCGTTTTCAACCTGCGTGCCAGACGCGTTGATCAGGCTCTTGATTTCCTTTGCGGCCGTCGCCGAGCGTTGCGCAAGTTCGCGAACTTCCTGCGCAACCACGGCAAAACCCTTGCCTGCTTCGCCTGCGCGGGCAGCTTCCACGCCTGCATTCAGCGCAAGCAGATTGGTCTGAAAGGCAATCTCGTCGATAACGCCGATAATATTCGAAATCTCACGCGACGATTTTTCGATCTGGTCCATGGCACTGATCGCATCGCGCACAACCTGACCTGAATGTTCGGCGTGGTCGCGGGCACGGCCGACGATTTTTCCAGCCTCTTCCGCCCGGCGGCTTGAATCATTGACGGTGGTGGTGATCTCCTCGAGGGCCGCAGCCGTCTCCTCGATAGAGGCGGCCTGCTGTTCCGTACGTCTGGCGAGATCGTCGGCCGCGGACCTTATTTCATTCGACCCCGAAGAAATGGCGCCGGCATTTTCAGAGACCAGCGTCATGGCCTTCTTGAGCTTTTTCGAGGCAGCGTTGAAGTCGGACCGCAATCTTTCAAGCGAGGGGATAAAGGGTTTATCGATGCTCTGCGAAAGATCACCGTCAGCCAGATTGGTCAGGGACTGCGCGAGCTTTTCGACATTTTCAACACGCCCGGTCACGTCGGTGGCAAATTTGACAACCTTGAACACCTTGCCGGACAAATCGAAGATCGGATTATAGGAGGCCTGAATGAAAACCTTACGACCGCCCTTGCCAAGCCGCATGAATTCATCCGCCACCAGATCGCCGCCAGCAAGCCTTTTCCAGAATTGCGCATATTGCGGGGACTGTGTGTAGGCGGGTTCGCAGAACATCGAATGATGCCTTCCCTGCACCTCGGCGAGCGAATAGCCGAGCGCCGCCAGAAAATTCTCGTTGGCCGTCAGGACCTCGCCGTTCGGAGAGAACTCGATGATGGCCTGCGCCCGCGACAGGGCGTCGATCTTGCCCGCATCTTCCGCCGCCTTCAGCTTGCGCTCGGTAATATCCGTGGCGATCTTGACCACTTTCACCGGCTTGCCGCGACGGTACACCGGATTATAGGAGGCCTCGATCCAGACTTCCCTGCCACCCTTGCCAATGCGCTTGTACTGCCGCTGATCGAACTGGCCGGCCGAAAGCTTTGACCAGAAGGCCTTGTAGTCCTGCGATGACACGACTTCAGGTTCAACGAACATGCTGTGATGTCTGCCGACTATTTCCGCCAGCTCGTAACCGAGCGCACGACAGAAATTCTCGTTGGCGGCGAGAATCTTTCCGGCCATATCAAATTCGATGATGGCTTGAGATTTGGAGATCGCGGCAAGAACCGCGAAAGCATTGGCACCACGATCAAGAAAACTCACGCGCGATCCTCCGATGGCAGCTGGACAGTTTCTACTGAAAATCGTTCACCAACAATATGATTACATTATTAAATAATATTTAAGGATAATCTTGACGTTGATCACGCGAGTTGATGGTACGGGCGAAATTTGGGCAATACGCGTCTTCCTGCCGCAATAATCTGCATATTAGGTCAAGCACGCGCTTCACGTTACAAAGAGACATTGTTTCATATTTATTCTTCAGAACGGGCGCGGCTGGGCCCGGCATATGATGCCTATCACCGAAGGGTGAGGCGCTGGATTTAAATATCCATGCGCGTCGCGTTTGATCATCGCGCCGGCACCGTCATGACGCACAACCTTTATTCCTTTGCAAAATTGCACCTTCCCGCCTCCTTTCGGAACGATCGGCGCATGGCGACATTGTTTACCGAATGGGGCTTTCTTTTGGGAGGAACACGCCGTGAAGAAGAACATGATCTGCATCTGGTACGATAGGGATGCCGAGGCCGCAGCCAGATTTTATGCCGAGACCTTTCCCGACAGTACCGTCAATTCCGTCTATCGGGCGCCGGGCGATTACCCCTCCGGCAAGGAGGGGGACGTGCTGATGGTGGAATTCACGGTGGCAGGCGTCTCTTGTATCGGCCTCAACGGTGGGCCGACATTCAAGCACACCGAGGCTTTCTCGTTCCAGATTTCGACGGAGGATCAGGAAGAGACGGACCGATACTGGAATGCCATCGTCGGCAACGGCGGAGAAGAAAGTGCCTGCGGCTGGTGCAAGGACCGATGGGGAATCTCCTGGCAGATCACCCCGCGGGTGTTGATGGAAGCAATGTCTGCCGGCGGCGCCGAGGCCAAACGTGCCTTCGCGGCAATGATGGATATGAAGAAAATCGACGTCGCCACCATCGAAGCGGCACGTCGAGGTTGATGCTAACAAGTCATTCAGCGACAAGTAGCGAAGAAAGACATTTTAAGTAAAGAACTGAAAAGCAACGGAAAATCAGATAAAACCCGTTTATCTGATTTTCCCTGGACGCCTATGCGTACCTGTATCTTCACTCATCACAAAACGTTCAACAAAGTGTAAGCGATCCGTCAAAGACGGCTGCTAGCAGAGCCCGTGGCTTCGTGTTGGGGACGTGACGTCCTCGCCGGTCATGCCATTACTCCATCAACGGGGCTCAACTTATGAAATCTTCCGCTCTGACCTCTTTCGTGGCAGGCGTTGCCATTGCCGCCGCCTTCGGCGCCACGGCTGCCCACGCAGAAAAGACCAAATTCGAATTCTGGCACGGCCTTTCCGGCGATCTCGGCGACCGCGTTCAGGAAACCTGCAAGAAGTTCAACGACTCCCAGGCTGAATTCGAAATCGTCTGCACGTCGCAGAACGACTACGACGCCACGCTGCAGAACACCATTGCCGCCTACCGCGCCAAGAAGCAGCCCGCCATTACCCAGATCTACGATGCCGGCACGCTGGACATGATGTTGTCCAAGGCTTTCGTTCCCGCCAAGAAGCTGATGGCCGACAACGGCTACAAAATCGACTGGAACAACTATTTCCCCGGCATTGCCAATTATTATGCAACGGCTGACGGCGAGCTGAACTCCTTCCCCTACAACTCCTCCACTGCGGTCTTCTATTACAATGTCACCGCTTTCGAAAAAGCCGGCATCACCTTCAAGCCCGACACATGGGAACAGGTTGAAGAAGCCGCCCGGAAGCTCAAGACGGCCGGTTTCGAATGCCCGCTGGCCTTTAATTTCGACACCTGGATGCTGATGGAACAGTTCTCTGCCATCCACAACCAGCCAATCGCCACCAAGGGCAACGGTTATCAGGGCCTCGACGCCGAACTGACGATCAACAAGACGAAGTTCGTTGATCAGGTCAAATTCTTCAAGAAGATGCAGGACGAGAAGCTGTTCGTCGTCAAGACCAAGCAGCTCGGCATGGACATCCTGCCCGCTTTCACCTCGCAGACCTGCCAGATGTTCATGTCCTCGATTGCCGGCCATGGCACCGTCGGCAAGACCATGCCTGAGGGCGTGAAGTGGGACGTCGCCATGCTGCCGATCTGGAAGGGCACCGAGCGCCACAACTCGCTGGTTGGCGGCGCTTCGCTTTGGGTCATGGCTGGTCGTCCGGAAGCTGAATACAAGGGTGCGGCCGCATTCCTGAACTTCATCGCGCAGCCTGATATGGTTGAGTGGTGGTCAACTGTTACCGGCTACATCCCGGTCACCAAGACCGGCTTCGACGCCATGAAGGCCAACGGCTTCTACGACAAGGCGCCCTACAAGGGCCGTGAAAAGGCAATCGAAAGCCTCACGTTTACGCCGCCTTCCGAATATACCCGCGGCATCCGCCTCGGCGGCTTCACGCAGATCCGCAAGGAAGTCTCGACCTCGCTCGAAGCCATCTTCATGCAGAACGCCGATATTCAGACCGAACTCGACAAGGCTGTCGAGCGCTCGAATGCCGGCCTGCGCCGCTTCGAAAAGACCTATGCCGGCGCCAAGCTGAACTAAGCGGTCCTTTTCGCCTGGGTTTGCCCGTCTCCGCGCGGGCAAACCCTTAATGCCATTTTCTGTTTCGGATATTTCATGGAAAAGCGCGCCGTTTTCAAAAGCACATGGTTGCCGCTGCTGTTCGCATTGCCGCAGCTGGCACTGATCCTCCTGTTCTTCTACTGGCCCGTGGCGGCGGTGATCAACTGGGCCTTCACCCTCCAGCCGCCCTTCGGCGGCGCGGCAGAATTCGTTGGTTTTGCCAATTTCCAGGAAGTCTTCTCTGATCCATTCTACTGGCATTCCGTTACCGTCAGCCTGATCTTCGCGACCGTCGGCCCCTTCGTCGCCATCCTCATCGGCCTCACCCTGGCGCTCTCCGTCGACCGCCAGCTTCCCGGCTCCGGATTTTTCCGGGTTCTGTATATCCTGCCCTTCGCCATCGCAGGTCCCGCCGCAGGCATGGCCTTCCGCTTCATCCTGTCGCCGGAACGCGGGTTGGCCGCTTCACTCAACGCCGCCTGGCCAGATATCTGGAACCCGGCGAAATACGGCGAACATGCACTGACGCTCGTCATCGCCATCTTTATCTGGAAATGGGCGGGCTACACCTTCATCTTCCTGTTTGCCGGCCTGCAATCCGTACCCCGTTCGCTGACGGAAGCTGCGGCGATGGATGGCTCCGGCCCGATCCGCCGCGCTATAGACATTCAGGTGCCGTTGCTCGCACCCACGCTGTTCTTCCTGATGGTGACGATGATGACCGAGGGTTTCGTCGGCCAGGACACGTTCGGCATCGTGCATTCGCTGACGGCGGGCGGCCCCAACCGCGCCACCGATGTGATGGTTTACCGCATCGTCACCGAGGCCTTCGAAGGGCTGAACTATTCCGGCGCCTCGGCACAAACCATCGTCCTCATCGGCCTCATCATGGTCTTCACCTTCATCCAGTTCCGCTTCATCGAGCGGCGCGTCCATTACAAGTGAGGCCTGAGAGATGATACAGCGCACGCCCTATGCCGACGCCTTTACCTACGTGGTCATGGTCGCGGGACTTCTGCTTCTTATCGGCCCCTTCATCGTGGTATTGGCAGGCGCCAGCCAGACGGTGCAGCAGGTGAATCACACGCCCTTCAGCTTCATGCCGCAGGGCGAGCTTTTCAAAAATCTCAGCACCGCCTGGAACCGCGCCAATCTGGGCAACGCCATGTTCAACAGCCTGGTGATGGCCTCGCTCGTCACAGCGGGCAAGGTAGCCCTTTCCGCTCTGACCGCCTTCGCCATCGTGTTTTTCCGCTCGCCGCTGAAACACCTGTTTTTCTGGTCCGTCTTCATCACGCTGATGCTGCCGCTCGAAATTCGCGCCGTTCCGACCTATGCCGTGGCAGCGGATGTGTTCCAGCCGTTCCGTTACCTTATAGCGCTGGTGAGCGGTGTCGAAGTCAACGTCGAATGGAACCTGCTGAATTCCTATGCGGGCCTGTCGCTGCCGCTTGTCGCCACGGCCACCGGCACCTTTCTCTACCGGCAGTTTTTCATGACCCTGCCTGATGAACTTGCGGAGGCGGCGCGCATGGATGGCTCCGGCCCCGTGCGTTTCTTTTTCGACGTGCTGCTGCCGCTCTCGCGCACCAACATGCTGGCCCTAACCACCATTCTCTTCGTCTCCTCGTGGAACCAGTATCTGTGGCCGCTGCTGATGGTCACCGACCCCTCCTACAAGACGGTGATGATGTCGTTGCGTGCCCTTTTGCCTTCGGAGGACGGCACGCCGGACTGGAACGTCACGCTTGCCGGTTCCCTCATCATCATCATGCCGCCGCTTCTCGTCGTGGCGTTCCTGCAACGCTGGTTCGTGCGCGGTCTCGTGTCATCCGACAAGTGACGACGCGACGCGTGGCTCTCAACAACAAGGTTCTTAATATCATGGCTCAGATCGATATTCGGCAGGTCCGCAAATCCTATGGCAAGACCCCGACCCTGCACGGCGTGGATCTCACTTTCGAAACCGGCGAATTCGTCGTCATCCTCGGCCCCTCGGGCTGCGGCAAGTCCACACTTCTGCGAATGATCGCCGGGCTGGAGGATATCACGTCAGGTGAAATCGCCATTGGCGGGCGCGTCGTCAACACGCTGGAGCCGCGCGAGCGCGGTTGCGCCATGGTGTTCCAGAACTACGCGCTTTATCCGCATATGACGGTATCAGGCAATATCGGTTATGCGCTGAAGGTCGCAGGCGTTCCCAAGGCTGAGCGCCTGCGCCGCATCGAGGAAACGGCCAAGATCGTTGGCCTTTCCGACTATCTCGAACGCAAGCCTGCCGCCCTTTCCGGTGGCCAGCGCCAGCGCGTGGCCATGGCCCGCGCAATCATCCGCGAACCGCAGGTATTCCTGTTCGATGAACCGCTGTCCAACCTCGATGCAAAGCTGCGTGTGACGATGCGCGCCGAAATCCGCAAACTGCACCAGCGCCTGTCGGCCACCTCCGTCTTCGTCACCCATGATCAGGTGGAAGCCATGACGCTGGCCGACCGGCTGGTGGTGATGAACAAGGGCAATGTGGAGCAGGTCGGTCATCCGCTCGATATCTATCACCGCCCCGCCAGCACCTTCGTAGCCTCCTTCATCGGCTCACCGGCGATGAACCTGTTCAACACGCGGGTGGAGGTCGAATCTCCATCCGTCATGCTGGGCGGCCAGCCGGTGAAACTCTTCCCCGAGACCGCGCTGGAGCTGCGCGGGCGCGACGTGACAGTCGGCATTCGCCCTGAACAATGCCTGGTCAGCATCGAGGGTGCGGGCGTGCCCGCAACCGTGGACTTTGTAGAAGAGCTGGGCTCCGGCCGCATCGTACATGCGGAAATCGCCGGCGAAACTTTCTCCGCAGCCATCGGCGAAGATCTGTTGGTCAAACCCGGCCAGCGCATCCACTTCGAACTGCCCCCGGCCCACCTCCACTTTTTCGATCCGGCCACCGGCAAGCGCATCGAAACGGAGGGTGCCATCGAGACAACCCGCATCGGCAACGAAAAGCTGCTGGCAGTTTGATGGCGGACGTTTGAGCACGGATCAGTCCGGCGCGGTTTGGGGGTGTCCCAACCACGCCGGATCTCCAAACGACGTTTTCGATCTCTAACTACGATTTCGAAATAATCCAGTACATTAGCTATATCGACCAATACTTTGAATTTACGCCATTTTCTCATTAGAATCATTGCGCGAAATACGTCGAAATTTGCTTGGCGATCACAACGTGAAGCACATCGCTTGCCGGATATTACGTCAACACGATGAGGCAAACCCGTTGCAGGCAAAGCGATCTTGCGAAATGAGTGATTTCAGGAAAAATCTTTCTGTTTGGAAATCATAATCGCAATAGTCTTTGCCGCACCGAGCCGCCAGCAAGGCTATCGTCGCGATGAGGACCGAGCCGGTCTTCGATCCTTGGCGGCCGACAGACAAAACGCTCGGGTCAAAACTTCAACGAAAGAGTGAAGCCCAATGGCAAACGATCGCAAACTGCATCTCGGCGCCTTCATGCGGCCCGTCAGTCTTCACACGGGTGCGTGGCGTTATCCCGGATCCTTCCCGGACGCGAACTTCAATTTCGGCCATCTGGCGCGATTTGCGCAACAGCTTGAAGCCGCGAAATTCGATGCATTTTTCATGGCCGATCATCTGGCGGTGCTGAACATGCCGACGGAAGCACTGCGCCGCAGCCATACCGTCACGTCTTTCGAACCCTTCACCCTGCTTTCGGCGCTCGCCGCCGTCACCTCCCGCATCGGGCTGGTTGCCACCGCCTCCACCACATTCGATGAGCCCTACCACGTAGCCCGGCGTTTCGCCTCACTCGATCACCTCAGCAATGGTCGCGCCGGCTGGAACATCGTCACCACAGCGAATCCGGATGCGGCGCTTAATTTCGGCCGGGACGAACAGCCTGACCACACGGAGCGTTATGGAAGAGCGCGGGAATTTTACGACGTCGTTACCGGGCTGTGGGATTCCTTTTCCGATGATGCCTTTCTCCGGGATGTCGATAGCGGGTTGTTCTTTGACCCTGAAAAAATGCATGTGCTTAATCACAAGGGACCGGAATTTTCCGTGCGCGGTCCGCTCAATATAGCGCGTCCGGTGCAGGGCTGGCCCGTCATCGTTCAGGCCGGGGCTTCAGAGCCGGGGCGCCAGCTCGCAGCCGAAACTGCCGAGGTCGTTTTTGCGGCAACACCCACGCTTGCGGCGGGAAAAGCGTTCTACAGGGACGTCAAGGACAGAACCGTTGCGGCAGGCCGTTCCCGCGACGGCATTGTCATCCTGCCGGGCGCTTTCGTTCTGGTCGGCGATAGCGTGGAAGAAGCCAAGGCCAAACGCGCCAGGCTCGACAGCCTCGTCCATTATGAAAGCGCGATAGCCTCGCTTTCGATTGCGCTCGGCCACGATGCTTCGAGTTTCGATCCCGATGGCCCCTTGCCTGACATTCCCGAAACCAATGCAAGCAAATCCAGCCGCGAGAGGGTGATCGAACTTGCAAGGAGCGAGGGGCTGACGGTGCGCCAGCTGGCGCAGCGGCTGGGTGGCTATGGGGGTCTCGCATTTGTCGGCACGGCAAAAACCATCGCCGACGAGATGGAACAATGGCTATACGAAGAGGGGTCGGATGGCTTCAACGTCACCTTCCCGTTCCTGCCTGCCGGACTTGACGATTTCACGACCCTGCTTGTGCCCGAACTGCAAAGGCGCGGCCTGTTTAGAAAGGACTATGAGGGAACGACCTTGCGCGATCATCTCGGCTTGCAACGTCCGGCCAATCGTTTTTTCCCTGAATAACGCGCCGTCGCGCCGATCCGGCAAGCGGTAGGGAGATTTTCCACGCCCGCCCTGAAGTTTGGCATGAGGTTCCAGAAGGCTGGATTGACCTCATAAACGCCGACCCATACCCTTTAAATACACAAATTACATAAATTAGGTACACTATTATGAAGGCTAAACATTCTCGCCGCCAGATCCTGAAACTCAGCATTGCCGGGGCTCTCGCAGCACCCTTTGCCACGGGCAGCGCGCTGGCCCAGAGCTCACAGGAGTTTCCTGCTGAGCTGAAGCTGGATTGGGGATTTTACTCCTCACACACGCTGCTGATAAAGAACAAGGGCTGGCTTGAGGAAGCGTTCAAGGATGTCGGCACCAATATCACCTGGGTACAATCCCGCGGAAGCAACAATTCGCTCGAATTCCTGAAGGTCGGCTCGACGGATTTTGCCGGTTCGGCAGCACTTTCCGCGTTTCTGGCCCGCGCCAATGGTGTGCCGCTGAAGGTGATCTATGTGGCAAGCTGGGGCGGTTCTTCCATCATACAGGTTCGCCCGGATTCGCCGGTCAAGACCGTCGCCGATCTCAAGGGCAAAACCATTGCGGTCACCAAGGGTACCGCGCCCTATTTCACCCTCCTGCGCGCCCTTGCCCAAAACAAGCTTTCGATCGATGACCTCAAGGTCGTGAACCTGCAGCATCCGGAAGGCTTCAACGCGCTTCAGCAGGGACAGGTCGATGCATGGGTCGGCATCGATCCACACACATCCCAGGCAGAACTTGCCGGTGACAGGGCGATTTTCGATGAGCGTAGCTGGCGCGACGGCAGCGTCTTCAGCGTTTCCGAGGAGTTTCTGGCGAAATACCCGAAAGCGGTCGAACGCCTCCTCGGTGTCTGGGTCGAGACACAAAGATGGATCCGTGAAAACAACGGCGAATTCATCGATTTCGTCACGAAGGTCACCGGCAACGATCCCCAGATCACCAAGCTGACGATCGAAAAGCGCGACTGGAAGGATCCTGTTCCAGGCGAGGAACTGCTGAACTCGATCCGTATCGTGACCCCGTTGCTTGGCGACGATGTGCTGCGTCCTGGCGTCAATGTCGACAGCGTCCTTTCGTCGCTGATCGATCCGGTACCGGCGAAAAAGGCGCTGGGAGCATGAATTCCCATCCGCGCGAATTTCAGCGCGTGAAGCAGACTGCGAAACAACTCCCTTCCCGACTGCCGTTGGTGCAAAGAGTGGGGAATTTCCTGGGACGGTTCGACCTGCGCGGCGCAATCGTGCCGGTCGGCTCATTGTTGCTGCTGGAATTGTTTGTGCGCGTGGGCTGGGTAAGCCCCTACGTGCTGCCGCCGCCCTCCGAGCTTTATGACACGTTTCTAAGGCTCGCCGAGGGTCCTTTGTGGACGAATGTCGCAGCCAGTACCGCCCGTGTCTTTGTCGGCTTCATCATTGGCTCCCTTCTTGCAATCGTCGTCGGTTCGCTGGTTGGGCTGGTCGTTGCCGCCGAGCGTTATCTTGAGCCGACGTTTCAGGCGCTACGCGCGGTTCCGAGCCTCGCCTGGGTGCCACTGCTGATGATCTGGTTCGGCATTGGCGAAACCTCGAAAATCGTACTGATCGCCAAAAGCGCGTTTTTCCCTGTTTATCTCAACCTCTTCTCCGGCATCAGGAATGTCGACCGCAAGTTGGTGGAAGTGGGCGAGATGTATCGCCAGCCGCTGCCAGTGCTGGTTTGGCGGATTTTCATTCCCGCCTCCTTGCCGCATCTGTTCACGGGCTTGCGTTACGGCCTGTCGCTGGCCTGGCTAAGCGTTGTCGCAGCGGAACTTCTGGCGGCTTCCGAGGGCATCGGCTACATGCTTTCCGATGGGCGCGAACTCTCCCGACCCGATCTGGTGATGATAGCGATTATCTGCCTTGCCGTCCTCGGCAAGATTTCCGACAGCCTCTTCAAGATAGTCGAGGAACGTTGCCTCAGATGGCGCGACACTTATCCCCTTCAGCAAGGAGGGCGCCTGCGATGAGTTTGCTCAATGTCGATGTTCGCGAAAAAGCCTTCGGAGACACGGTTGTCCTTCAGGATATTCACCTGACGCTCGGCGATGGTGAAGCGGCGGTTCTTCTCGGACCAAGTGGGTGCGGGAAAAGCACCTTGCTGCGCATCGCCGCCGGCCTCGACCGGCATTTCTCAGGCGCTGTGAAGGTTCAGCAGGCAAAGGAGGTTCAGGCATCGGACTCACCGCCCATCGCCTTCGTCTTTCAGGAACCCCGCCTGATGCCATGGCTGACAGTTGCCGAAAACATCGGTTATGCGGCCGGCAAGAAATATGATGTCGAGCGGGTAGAAGGACTGATCAACGATGTGGGCTTGAGCGGCCATGGCAGCGCGTTACCGAAAGCCCTTTCAGGCGGCATGGCGCAGCGTGTCGCCATAGCAAGAGCGCTCTATACCCGGCCGCGCATCTTGCTGCTCGACGAACCCTTCAGCGCGGTCGATGCTTTCACGCGGATGAAATTGCAGGACCTAGTTCTGAAACTCGTCGAACAGCGCGGCATTTCCTTCCTGCTCGTCACCCACGATATTGACGAGGCGCTTTATCTCGGTGACCGCATTTACATGATGGGTGCCCATGACGGCCGTATCCAGCAGCGGATAGAAGTGGACGAGCCGCGCCCGCGCGACAGAAGGTCGCCGCAACTCGCCACCCTCAAGAACGAGGTGCTGACTGCCCTGCACAACGCTCACGTCATCTGACTGGCGCCGGCATCTTTCGCCGCCCTCACCCTTTCACGCCGGACGAAATCATGATGGCTTCCGTCACGCGCCGCTGGAAGATGACGTAGGCGACGATGACCGGCAGAGCCGCCAGCATGGCAATCGCCATCAGGCGTGCATAAACGATGCCGAAGGTGTCGTTGACCTGCGTGATGCCGACGGGGATCGTCATCATGTTTTCGGACGTGATGACGAGGAAAGGCCAGAAGAAGGCGTTCCACACCGTAATGAAGGTCACGATCGCCATGGCGGTCGTAATGCCCCAGTTCAGCGGCAGAAACACCTTGAACAGGATCGTGTATTCGCCGCCACCATCCAGAACCACCGCCTCCCGCATCTCTTTGGGCACGCTGTCGAAGAACTGCTTGTAGACGATGATGACGATTGGCGTGATCAGCTGCGGCAGGATGATGCCCGCCCAGGTATTGATGAGGTTGAGGTTCTTCATCAGGATGAACTGTGTCACGACAAGCGTCTGCGCGGGCACCATGAAACTCGCGAGCACGATGCCATAGAGCAGTCGCCGTCCCGGAAAGCGGATCTGCGATAGCGCATAGGCGCATAACATCGAAATGATGAGCACAGAGACCGTGACGATCGCGGCGGTACCGATGGAGTTCACATACCAGGTCAACAGCCGCGTATTGAAGATGGCATTCACATAGGCACCAAGCTGGAACTCATCAGGCAGTAGCGACGTGTTTCCCGCAACATTCTCGTCCGAGCGCAACGACGTCACGAACCCCCAGTAAAGCGGGAAAATCCATACCAGTGCTGCCGAAAATGTCAGCAGGGTCAGGACGACGTTCTCAAGTCTTTTGGTCAGGCTCATGAATTCCTCCGGATGCGTAGCAACTGGAACTGGAGAACGGATACGATGACGATCAACAGGAAGAGCACGGTCGCCACGGCCGATGCATAACCGCCATTGTTCATCTGGAAGGCTTCCCGGTAGACCTTAAGGAGAAGCACGAAACTGGAATTGAAGGGTCCGCCGCCGCTCAAGAGGTAGATCTGGTCGAATATCTTCAGTTGCAGGATCAATTGCAGCGTCAGGATCAGTGCGGTCACCGGCCACAGAAGCGGCCATGTGACGCGCCGGAACTTTTGCCATGTCGTTGCGCCATCAAGAGCTGCGGCCTCATAAAGCTCGGTCGGAATGTTTCGCAAGCCGGCGATGAAGAGCAGAACGTTAAAACCGTTCGTCCACCAGATGGTGACGACGGCGACCATCGGCATGACCCAATTGGGGTTCTTGAAAACCGCGACGGGTTTGCCCGCCAGCAACGAAATGACCGGTTGGAGAATGCCGAACTGCAGGTCGAGCATCCAGGCCCAGATCTCAGTGACGACCGAAACCGGCAGGACATAAGGCAGGAAAAACAGGCTCATGGCGATTGTCTGCTTGATGCCGGACAATCGGCTGACCGCAAGCGCAATCAACAGGGCGATGACCGTTGTTGGCACCACCGTCAGCAGCACGAAATAGCCGTTATTCTTGAGCGAGGTGACGAACAGGCGGTCGCTCAGCAATTTTATGTAGTTCTGCAGGCCGACCCAGTTGCCATCGCCGATAAGCGGCGCATCCGTGAAGCTGATGCGTATCATCTCGATCAGGGGGTAAAGAAAGAACGTGGCGAAGACCACGATGAATGGCGTCACCATCGACAGTGCGATCAGCGACTTCTTGCGCCGGTTTTCAATCATAGCCATGGAATGCCTCCGGGACTTCCCGCATTGCACGCTGCCCTCCGGCTGTCAGCCAGAGGGCAGTCACGGATTACTTGAGCTTTCCCTGAAGCTCGGACTTGATCTGCTCGACCGCATCCGCGCCGCTCATGTAGCCCTGGATGGCCGGAGCGATGATATTAAGCGCCGCATCGTAAGCGGGTGAGGCAACTCCGGTAATCGTGGTCTTCGGATCGAACACTGCCGCCTCCGCCAGCGAGGCATATGTGGCATTGGGCTGCATCGCCTTGTATTCGCTGCTTTCGGTGATCGATTTATAGGCCGGAATATGCCCCGCATCGGCCCAGCTGATGGCGTGTTTTTCCATCCAGCCAATAACCGTCATGACAGCGGCGCGTTTCTCGCCGGAAACGGTCTTGTCACCCTGGTTGGGGATCGCAAAGGCGTGCGAATCCGCCCAGGTGGCGCGCTTGCCCATGAAAGGCGGAACTTCCACAGCGCTCCATTTGAAGCCGAGTTTGCCGTTCTTTTCCAGATCCTTGTAGGTCGGAACTTCCCAGACGCCATTAAGCTGGAAGGCGGATTTGCCAGCGGAGAAGAGAGCAACGGACGCAGGATATTCCGCCTGCTCGGGCGCCCATCCGTTTTCCCGCCATTTCGACATGGTATCGATCGCTTTGGCAGCCTTTTCGGCATTGTCGCCGGCAAGCACCTCGTTATTGGTGACCAGCTCGCCGCCCTGTTGTGAGAACAGTGTATAAAAGACACGCCAGACACCGGCTTCGCCACCCGACTGATAGGTAACCGGCGTCTGAACGCCCTTGTCCTTCGCCCAGGCCAGCGCCTTTTCGAAATCCTCCATCGTCTTGATACCGGTCAACTTACCCTCGGCATCGAGATAGGGAGACCCTTTCAGAAGATCGGCGTTGTAATAGAGAATAAGGGCATGGATATCGAACGGCACCGCATAAAGCTTGCCGTCGTGGGTTGCTGCCTCGACGGGTGCGCTGAAAAAGTCGCTGGTCTTCAACCCGGCATCATCAAGGTCTTTTGTGGTAATTTCGCTCAATACTTTTTCATCAAGGCCGAGCGGCGCGCGCGACAGGTGATAGGTCATGACATCAGGCCCCTCACCCACGGCGGACGCCGTGCGCACCTTGGTATAGAACGGAACGCCCCACTCTAGCGTCGTTCCCTTGATCTGAATGTCAGGGTGCTCCTTGTTGAAGGCAGCAATCAGCGCTTTCATGCGCACGCCGTCGCCGCCCGACAGAAAGTCCCACCAGACGATATCCTGCTTCGCCAGTGCCGGCAGGGCGCTCAGGCCCAGAACCGTACCAACAAGCAATGTCTTGATCAGTCGCATCGTTCACTCCTCCCGTTTGTTGGAAACACCCCGTTCTCGGGGCGGTCTGCTACTGCATCGAAAGGCGCCTCCTCGCGCCTATCGCAACCTTTTGCCGTCGCTGCCGAAAACCATGATGTGATCGGGCGAGGCACTCAGTGAGACGGACCGGCCATCCAGCCGCTCGCGCGAGCCCTGCCGCTGCACGACAAGTTCTTTCCCGGCACGCGTTCGGGTATAGAGATAGGAAAGGTCGCCAAGCTCCTCCGCCACCTCGACATTGACAGGCAAAGCACCCTCTTGCGTGATCACCAGATGCTCGGGCCTTATGCCGATTTCGACCCGCTGGCCGGGGGAAACCGGATACGAAAGCCGGGCTTCGAGGTGCTTTTCACCACCTTCAGGCGTAAGCGTTACGATACCGTCCCGCTGCCCGACGATGTCGGCGGCAAGGAAATTCATCGCGGGCGATCCAATGAATCCAGCGACGAAACGATTGTCCGGATCGTCGTAAAGGGTGAGCGGCGCGCCCGCCTGTTGCACGATGCCGCCCTTCAGCACGAAAATCTTGTCCGCAAGCGTCATGGCCTCTACCTGGTCATGCGTGACGTAAATCATCGTGGCGCCGAGCTTGCGGTGAAGCCGGGTCAGTTCCAGCCGCATCTGCACGCGCAGTTCCGCATCCAGGTTCGACAGGGGTTCATCGAAGAGAAACACCTTCGGCTGTCGCACGATCGCGCGGCCTATGGCCACGCGCTGCCTCTGGCCGCCGGAAAGCTGCGATGGCTTCTTGTGCAGATTGTCCTCGAGCTGGAGGATGCGGGCAGCTTCCCCCACCCTCTCATTCACCTCCGCTTTCGGACGGCGGGCGAGACGCAGGCTGAAAGCCATGTTCTCGAACACCGTCAGATGCGGGTAAAGCGCATAATTCTGGAAGACCATGGCAACGCCGCGATCCGCCGGCTCGACAGCGGTGACGTCGCGCTCGTCGATGGCGATGTGACCGCCGCTGGTTTCCTCAAGACCGGCGATCATGCGCAACAGGGTGGATTTTCCGCAACCGGATGGCCCCACGAAAACCGCGAAGCTGCCCGTCGGAATCTCCATCGAAACGTCCCGGATGGCTGCAAAGGAGCCGAAGGACTTGGCGATATTGCTGAGACGGACACCCATCACCGCCTCACTGAACCTTCACGCGCAGAACATGATAGGACAGCGCCGGCACGGAGCCTTTGAGTGCCCCATCCTCGACACCAATGCCGCTGCCCGGCACCGGCACGACGCGGTCAGGTTGATCCGGACCGTTGCCGATCCTCAGATCATATCCCGCCATGGAAAGATGCAGGCTGAGTGACACAGGCGAAAAGCCGGTGAGACCGACATTGAGCTCTGCTGCTTCGGTCAGATGACGATTGAGGACAAACAGCGTCACCACGCCCTCGTCCTCATCAAACACGCCGGCGACATCGAGATATTTGACGTCATCGGCCGCGTTGCAGTCGTAGGTCGGGCAATCGACGGCAATGTTCAGTGCAACGCCGCGACCATAAAGCGAGGCGAACTGGTAGGGATAATAGATGGTCTGGCGCCATGCCGGTCCGTTCTTTTCAGCGCGGATGGGGGCGATGACATTGACGAGCTGGGCAATGCAGGCGATGCGCACCCTGTCCGAGCGACGGATGAACTCGTTGAGCAACCCGGCCACGAAGAGAGCATCCTCGAAATTGTAGGTCTCCTCCAGAAGTGCAGGCGCTTCCGGCCAGTCCCAGCTCTTGATGCGTTTACCGTCGTCTTCGCGGATATGGTACCAGACATTCCACTCGTCGAAGCAGATGGAGACATCGTTCTTGGCGCGCTTCTTGGCTTTCACGTAATCGATGACACCGGCGATAGTCTGAATATAACGCCCTGTTTCTTCGATCTTGCCGAAGTAATTCAGCGTGTCGCGGCTGTTATTGCCGAAATATTTATGCAGCGAGATGTGGTCCACATTCTCGTAGCATTCTTCCAGCACCTCGCGCTCCCATTCGGGATAGGTCGGCATGCCGTCGTTGGAACTTCCGCAGACGATTGCCTCGATGGTGGGGTCGAAACCCTTGAAGGCTTTCGCGGTTTCGTTGGCCAGCCGGCCGTACTCCACCGCGGTCTTGTGGCCAATCTGCCAGGGGCCGTCCATCTCGTTGCCGAGGCACCACATCTTCACGCCATGCGGCTTTTCGGCGCCGTGGCTGCGGCGAAGGTCGCTAAGCTCGGTGCCGCCGGGAAAATTCACGTATTCGAGAAAGTTGCGGGCATCATCCAGACCACGGGAACCGAGGTTGACGGCGAGCATCATCTCGATGCCTGCCATCGACGCCCAGTCTGCGAACTCGTTGACGCCGATCTGGTTGGTTTCCTTGGAGCGCCATGCAAGATCAAGCCGCACGGGCCGTTTGTCACGGGGGCCGATGCCGTCTTCCCAGCGATAGGCCGAAACGAAGTTGCCGCCGGGATAGCGGATCGCCGGAATTTTCAGATCCTGCACGAATTTCAGCACATCCTTGCGAAAACCGTTTTCATCCGCCTGCGGATGGCCGGGCTCGTAAATCCCGCCATAGATCGCCCGCCCCATATGTTCGATGAAGGCGGAATATAGGCGATCGTCGATACGCCCAATCCGGAAGTCCCGGTGGACTGAAACCCGCGCTTTCATAGGCTCTCCTCCCATGCGCATTTATATCGTAAAATATGATATAAACCATATTTTATAATATAGTTGCCAATGGAAGCCGCGCCTGTCAACCGCGAAAATCATACTTTATGAAATTGGCCCGATCAGTCTGCGGTGCGCAGACGCAATACGATGTCCTGATCGTAATTCCCAAAGCCCCGGCCGAAGATGTTGAGCCCGCCTGGATGCTTTGCATCCGCCTTTACCTCGATCCGCAGACGGATTGAGCGGTGGCTGGACAGATCTATATCCGCAAGCGTCACATCGGAAATGCGCGTACCATCGACATAGGTTCCCTGGGCAGTAATGCGCCAGGTTTTAAGCATTCCATACTGCGAGCCGGACAGTTTCCACCAGTCGGGCGTAAACGTACCCCGCTTGTCGCCGAAATCGCCGGGCGAGGTCCAGACCCCGATCTCCTTGCCGTTGACGGAGAGGGTAATGTCTGACGGCCAGTTGCTGTGCGTTCCTGGCACCTCGGAACTGACCTCCATCGAAAACTCGACTTCCTCGACGTTTCGCCCCTGAATCTTGGCATTATTGGGGAATTGATACTCGACATGACCCGATGTGAACCACAAAAGTGCAGTCTTCATGCGGTCGGGATCCATGAAGGTATCAGGGACATCCAGAAGTCCGATAATGCCCTCCGGCGAACAGATGCCGCAAGGCGCGGTCACCGAACTCTGCGTATAGAGGCCGAGCGGCATGGCGACGGCAATGTAGTTGGACACAGCCGGCGTCTCGGGGCTTCGAAACGAAACGATAAGCTCGTCGCAGGTCGCAAAACAGATTTTCTGGCTGCCCTTGCGCGCCTTGCGCGTTTCGGTTCGCAGCAGCCCCGCCTCTTCAAGAACGGTCACACCGGCCGACACGGTGGACTGGGGAAGGTCCAGCCTCTGCGCGATCTCGTTGACATTGAGACCGTTGGCCTCGTGCAGCAGCTTCAATATCTGCACACGTACCAGCGACGCCGCCGCCTTCAAAACATCGAATTCTTTTTCAGCGTCAATAAGTAGGAAATTAGGAGCCATTGTCTAATCTTCAGATTTAGCGATCTAGATCAGAATTTCTGGCTTAAATATTTTATGCTGTCCAGCATTGTTTGTCGTGTCGATATATTCAAAGTCAGACACGCAAGGAAGGATTGCGAATGGGGGCAGCGCAACCGGTTTCGATACCGCACGCGCTGCCTCTTTTTCCTTACCCGCGCTTGCGCAACGTGCGGGTGCCGGTATCGACAAGATTCTGCGCTGCCTCATCCACAGTGGCGCGGCCAAAGGCGAGTGAGTCGGCAATCGGACGCATTACCCCACGGTCGAACTCATTGGCGCCGATGGGGGCAGGCTCCGGATAGGTATCGAGCTTGCCGGACAGGCTCTCGATGTAATCGACCGTCTTGCGTTCAGTCTCGTTGAGGCTTGGCAACACAGCTTCGCGTACCTTCTTCGCCGGCGGGACGCCGCGTTCGACGCCAAGAACCTTGCCCGCTTCCAGATCGTTGACAAAGAAGTTGATGAACTTCGCCGCAGCTTCCGGAGTGGTGGAGGTGGACGAAATGCACCAGATAAGCCCCGGCCGGTAATAATGCCCGGTCGGTTTTCCCGGCCCCTCACCCGGCAGCATGCCAATGGACAGCGTCTTCTTGTTGAGCGCCTGGTAACCGACAAGCTGGTTGGAATAGGCAAAGCCGATTGCGGAATTGCCAAGGGTCAGCGCGTTGGATTCGATGGTATTGTCATCGCGCGTCTGGATATCGGCAGAGACGCAAAGCTTGTTCTCGCGCAGATCCTCCCAATAGGCGAACCATTCCTTGGCATCTTCCTTGTTGAAACCGATGGTGCCGTCCTGGAACAGGAGCTTGCCGCGCTGGCGCAGCCAGACATCGAAGACGTAGTGATAACGGGCACCATAGGGCACCGCCCAATAATTACGACGCGCCGGAGCGTTCTTCTTGAAATCGCGCGCCAGTTCCGCCAGCGCCTTCCAGGTGATCTGCTCCTTCGGCACGGAGACGCCGGCCTCCTTCAGCGTCTCTGCATCATACATCATGCAGAACGAATTCAGCCCGAGACCGACGCCGTAAAGCTTGCCGTCGATGCGGCAAAGATCGACTTCGCTTTTGCCGAAATTGGAAAGATCAAGCGACGAGCCGACAAACTGGTCAAGTTCCATGCAGGCCCCACGGCCGGAATAATCGGCAATGGTGGAAGGCTCGAGTTGAAAGATATCGGCGACGTTACGTCCCGCCATGGACGTCGCAAGCTTGGTCCAATAGTCGGAACCGGCGATCATCTCGCCGCTGATTACCGTTTGTGGATCTGCCTTCTGGTAGAGGGCAATCACATCATTGGTGCGCTTGTTGCGGTCAGCCGAACCCCACCATACGCAACGAAGCCGGGTTTCGGCCGCCATCGCGCGGAAACCGCCCGCCGCCGCGCCAAGACCCGCCAGTGCCGCCGTCACCAAAAATCCACGTCTATCGATAGTTTGCATCTGCTCCTCCCGCGTTTTGCAAATTTCTCATTCATCACTTAAATTCTTGCAAATTTTCATTATTTGCAATATTTGCATCATAATAGAATTTTTTGCAAGCGCAGGAGACGACATGAACGATACGCCCGACATCAGCCGCCCGCGCCAGTCGGATATCGCCCAGCGTGCAGGGGTTTCCATCAGCACGGTGTCACGGGTTCTCGCCGGGGAAAAAGGCATCAGCGCATCGATCCAGACCAAGGTTCTGGGCGTGGCGGCGGAACTTGGTTATCCGCTGCGGCCAGTCACCAGCCAGACCGGCGGCATCTCGCTGGAGGGCAAGAAAATCCTCGCCCTCATGTCCGCCGAACGAGCGACCGGCGATATCGGCGCCTTTTATCACGATATTTTCGACATGCTGCGCAGCCTTGCCCAGGCAGAGGGTTTCGAACTCGATATCCGGCTGCTGCACCAGAGGCGGATCGACGACGCCCTTACGCAGCGGGTCTGCGAGGTCGATGGCCTTCTCGCCATTGGTCTTGACCCCGAAGAGGAGATTATCCACCGCATCACGCAGGGTGTGCTGCAACCGGTTCTCGTCAATAGCGCCGATCCCTCGATGATGCTGGATTGCGTCTCGCCCTCCAATTTTTACGGCGGGGCGATGGCGGCGCGGCGGCTGCTGGAACTGGGGCACCGCAAGGTCGCCTATATCGGTCTGCAACACCGTCACACTATAAGAGAGCGCATGCGGGGCTTTCGGCAGGTTATCATCGAGGAAGAGGGTGCCACCTATGAGGAGTTTCTGCTTTCCACGGCGGATAGCGGCTTCGGGCAGGCCGGTGATGCGGTTCGTCAGCTGCTGGCCAAAAACCCCGATCTGACTGGCATTTTCTGCATGAACGATGCGATCGCGCTCGGCGCGCTGGGAGCAGCACAAGAGCTTGGCCTCGGGGTACCGGACGATCTTTCCATCATCGGCTTCGACGACCTGCCCTTCGCCGAACTTTCCACTCCCCGGCTCAGCACAATCCGGGTAGACCGCCGCGAGATTGCCCGCGAGGCGGTGGAGCTGATGCGCCGCCGGCTGGCGGAGCCATCGGCCAATTCCCGGCAGGTTCAGCTGGGTGTACAGCTTGTGGAAGGACAGACCGCCGGTCGAGCAAAAAAGACGGGAAAGGCGGCGCGCGATGCATAAGCCAGCAAACCATGATCCAATGACCCGCTTCAATCCGCTTTACGGCAATCCACTCAAGACCCGCGCCGACGTCAGACGGGCATTGGACGACAGTTTCGCACCGCTGCTTCCCTATTTCTCAGAGAGCGGCGCAAGAGTGACGCTAAGCGGCACCGCCGCGCATTTCGACCGGGCAGCGGCCGACCTGGAAGGATTTGCGCGACCACTCTGGGGCATCGCGCCGCTTGCGCTCAGCGGCGATGCCTTCGCCCATTGGTCGCTTCTGGCCAGAGGCATCGCCAATGGCACCGATCCCGCCCATGCCGATTACTGGGGCGATGTGCGGCAGAAGGATCAGCGGCTGGTGGAGCTGGCCGCCCTCGGCTTTGCGCTTCGGCTTGCGCCGCAACATCTGTGGGAACCCTTGTCCGAAGAGCAAAAGGCGAATGTGCGCCGTTATCTTCTGGCGGCGCGCGAGCGCATCTATGCCGACAATAACTGGAAGTTTTTCCGGGTGATGGTCGATGCGGCGCTCGATCATCTCGGTATCGAATTCGACCGGAGCCTCACCGAAACATATCTGAAAGAGCTGGACGGATTTTACATCGCCGACGGCTGGTATCGCGACGGCAACTATCGCCGCATCGACCACTACATCGCCTTCGCCATGCATTTTTACGGGCTGATCTACGCGAAAATCAGCAAACCGGATGATGCATACGCCGAACGTTACCGGGAACGTGCCCGCCTGTTTGCCGGGGATTTCGCAAGCTGGTTCGATGAGGATGGTGGCGCGCTGGCCTTTGGCCGCTCCATGACCTACCGTTTCGCCTGCGGCGGCTTCTGGGGTGCCCTCGCCTTCGCGGATGAGGAAGCGATGCCTTGGGGGGAGATCAAGGGGCTTTATCTGAAACATCTGCGCTGGTGGGCGGGAAAGCCGATAGCCGACCGCGACGGCGTGCTTTCCATCGGTTACGCCTATCCGCAACTGACCATGTCGGAAAGCTATAATTCGGCGGGTTCACCCTATTGGGCCTTCAAGGCTTTCCTGCCGCTGGCCTTGCCGGAAAGCCACCCCTTCTGGCAGGCGGAGGAAAAGCTGCCAGACACATCCACAAAACCACGGGCGCTCGTTCATCCCGGCATGGTGATGATACGCAGTAAGAGTAACGTCACGGCGCTGACGAGTGGGCAGGAAAACCTGTCCATGCGCGGCGGGCCGGAGAAATACGCCAAATTCGCCTATTCCTCCCGTTACGCTTTCGGCGTGGAAGTGGACGAGCGCGGTTTCAAGACCAATGGTTTCGACAATATGCTGGCCTTTTCCGAAGATGGCCGCCACTACCGGGTGCGCGAAACCAACCGCACTGTGCTCTTGGCCGGCACCAATCTTCGAGCGACTTGGAACCCATTCCCCGATGTCGAGGTCGAAACGACGCTGGTTGCCGCGGGAGAGTGGCATTTCCGGTTGCACCGGATTACCTCCGCGCGGCCACTTTTGGTCACCGAAGGCGGCTTTGCGATAAACCGCAACGATGGCGACCGCGATGCGGTGACCGAAGACAGCGGCCGGGCAACGGCCGATTGCGGCACCGACATATCCGCCATCATCGATCTCGGCTCCAGCGCATCCCGCCAGGGCGTGGCGCTGAAGGCGCTGCCCAATACCAATCTCATCAATGCCAAAACCACGGTGCCGCAATTGCGGGGCGACATTCCAGCGGGCAAAACCCTGCTCGCCTGCGCCGTCTTTGTGGGACTGGCCGGACCTGAAAGCGAAACAGCTTTGGCGACAGTTCCCGCACTTCCGGACATGGAAGCGCTTGACCGCCTGTTTGTTGAGCGCGGTGTTCCGGTAAGCAGCATGGCGGCGGCGGGAGAACCGCAATGATGAGCCCGCGTCCGCGTCTCAGCCTTGCCATGGACCCGGAGCGGACGCAGCATGTGCTGACGCCACAGGCGCTTGAAAAGCTGTCGCAGAGCGTCGACATCCTCGATACCCGGCCGGTCTGCGATTTTCACGACCCAGGTGTGACTGCCCAGTTGGAGAGAACAGATATTCTTCTGACTGGCTGGGGTTGTCCCGAGATCGACATGCGGGAACTGGCAATGATGCCGAACCTTCGGTTGATTTCACATGCCGCCGGGACGGTGAAATACTTCCTGTCCCAGGCGGTTTTCGAACGAAACGTTACGGTGTGCAGCGCGGCCGAGGCGAATGCACAGCCGGTCGCGGAGTTTACGCTGGCAATGATCCTGCTTTCCGGCAAGCGTACCTTCGGTTTCCGGCGCATCTACGGAGAGGATCGCGCACGGCGAAACGTCGACCGCCTGCAGTCGCAGGTCATCGGCAATCTCGGCCTGACCGTCGGCATTGTCGGGGCGTCACGCATCGGGCGTCGGGTCATCAATCTGCTGCAGCCCTTCGATCTCGATCTTATCCTTTTCGACCCGTTTTTAAGCGCGGTGGAGGCACAAAAGCTCGGTGTGCGTCTCGTATCGCTCCGCGAGCTTATGGCGGTAAGCGACGTCATTTCCCTACACGCGCCATCCCTGCCGCAAACCCGGCACATGATAGGCGCCGACGTGCTTGCCCTGATGAAGGACGGAGCGACCTTGATCAACACGGCCCGCGGCGCGCTAGTGGACGAAGACGCCCTGCTGGCGGAACTGAAAACCGGACGCATAGAGGCCGTCATCGACGTGACCGATCCGGAAGTGCCGTCACCGGATTCGCCCTTTTACAGCCTTCCGAACGTGTTCCTGACGCCGCATATCGCCGGCGCCGTCGGCCTTGAACGCGCCCGGCTCGGCGACATGGCGATTGCCGAGATCGAACGCTTCTGCCGCGCAGAACCATTGCAACAGCAGGTACGTCCGGAACATCTGGAACTGATCGCATGAGAATTTTCGAGCCGGGCCTCTGCTCTGTCACCTTCAGGTCCATGACGCCGCAGGCCGTGATTGACCTTGCCGTTGCAAATGGCATCAAGGCTATAGAATGGGGTGCCGATATCCATGTGCCACCTGGCGACTTAGAAAATGCAAGGGATGTGGCGGCGCGTACGGTGAAAGCCGGTCTTACCGTCTCTTCCTACGGATCCTACATTTTCGCACCGGATTTTGCGCAGGAGGATGTGACCGCAGTTCTGGAGACCGCGAAAGCGCTCGGCACCGGCTATATCCGCATCTGGCCCGGCAGCCGCAAACGCCCATCCGCGGATTATTCGCCAAAGGAACGCCGTGCGGCGACCGACGCGTTGGCGGCACTTGCCCGGCGGGCAAACGATTACGGAATGACAATCGGCCTCGAATATCACCCCAATTCGCTGACCGACACGCTGCCCTCGGCCTTGCAGCTCATGCAGGATTTGCCGATGCCTAACCTGTTCTTTTACTGGCAGCCAGCCCCAGGTCTACCGCTGGATGACGCCCTTGCGGAAATATCCGCGCTCGGCTCGCGCATCTGCCACCTGCACGTCTTCGCTTGGCTCGCCGATGCCAGCCGCCTGCCGCTCGGCGAGCGCGCGGACTATTGGCGGGCTTGCGTTGATGCCTTGCCAGCAAGCGACTGGATAGAACCGGCTTATGCGATGCTGGAGTTCGTCAAAGGTGACAACGTCGCCCAGTTCTCGGAAGATGCGGCGGTGCTGAGCGAGATTCTCGCCCGCTCTTAGAACCGCTTGTTTTTTATCGAAAACCGACGCGGCGGACTAAAATTCGCTATCCATCACAACCGCCCACTGCCCTCATCCCTGTACCCCCTATAGGGAACCAGCCAGCCCAAGTCTTTGGGCTGATTGATTTCATCGCCGCGCAGACGCGTCAGCTGGACTCCTGTGACAAGCACAGGAATAAGGGAAGGTGTGTTCCTCCCCCCGGTTTTTCCTCTTATATTCGCCGCCCATCCGCCCCGAACAGATGCGTCTTCGCCAGATCAAACGCAAAGGGAATGGTCTCGCCGATGCGGATATGGCGCTGGCCGTCCAGCAGCAGGGTAGCGGGCTGGCCATCTGGGGTGCTGGTATAAACCACCGTCGAGCCGCCGAGATGTTCAACGAGCTGGATGGACGCATCGCCAAGCGAGGCCGATTGCGCCTGTGGGTTTACGTGTTCGGGACGAATGCCGAAAGTGAGTGGCTCGCCTTCCTCAGCCGCGACCGGCTTTTCGAGCAGAATGCGCTGGCCGGCGACCTCGATGGTACGGTTGGAGCTGTCGCCTGAAGCCACTTTCGCGGAAAGGAAGTTCATCTTTGGCGAACCGATGAAACCCGCCACAAACTGGTTGGCCGGATTGTTGTAGAGATCAAGCGGGCGGCCGACCTGCATGATGCGGCCGTCACGCAGGACCACGATCTTGTCGGCCATCGTCATGGCCTCCACCTGGTCATGCGTCACATAGATCATGGTGCTGCCGAGCGTCTGGTGCAGCTTGGCAATTTCGACACGCATCTGCACGCGCAGTTCCGCATCGAGGTTGGACAGGGGTTCATCGAACAAAAAGATTTTCGGCTCGCGGACGATAGCCCGACCGATGGCGACACGCTGGCGCTGGCCGCCAGAAAGCGCCTTCGGCTTGCGCTGTAACAACGGGCCGATCTGCAGGATATCGGCAGCTTTCTGCACGCGCGCCTCGACTTCCGGTTTCTTGTAACCCGCCGTCTCCAGCCCAAAAGCGAGGTTCTTGTAAACGCTCATATGCGGATAAAGCGCATAGGACTGGAACACCATGGCGATACCGCGCTTGGAAGCGGCTGTTTCGTTGACCCTTTCGCCATCGATGCGAAGATCACCCTCGGAGATTTCCTCCAGACCGGCGATCATGCGCAGAAGCGTGGATTTGCCACAGCCCGAGGGGCCAACGAAAACGGTGAACTCGCCCGGCTCGATCTTGAGATCGATGCCGTGGACGACCGGAAAAGCGCCGAACCGCTTGACGATTTTTTCCAGAGTAATGCTGCTTGCCATGCTGTTTCTCCCGACCGTCGCGCTGCAGACAAGGCAGCCGCGACGGTGTTGATGTTCTGCAATTCGTTTTCGGTCCCGTTTCGTCCGTTCAGCGTTTCATTCCGGTGGTAGCGATGCCTTCAATCAGCAGCCGCTGGAAGAACAGGAAGAACAGGAAGACCGGTATCAGCGACAGGTTGGACATGGCGAAAAGCGACGTCCAATCCGAGCTGCCGGTGGAATCCACGAAGGATCTGAGGCCGAGCTGCACGGTGTAGGTGTTGATGTCGTTCAGATAGATCAACGGACCGAAGAAATCGTCCCAGGTCCAGATAAAGGAAAAGATCGCGGCCGTTGCCAGAACCGGCAGAGAGAGGGGCAGCATGATCTTCCAGTAGATGCGGAAGGGCGAGCAACCGTCCATCACCGCTGCCTCATCCAGCTCACGCGGAATACCCCGGAAGAACTGCACCATCAGGAAGATGAAGAAGGCGTCGGTTGCCAGATATTTCGGCACAATCAGCGGCAGCGACGTATTCACCCAGCCCATTTCCAGAAACAGGATATATTGCGGGATGAGCACAACGTGATAGGGCAGCATCAAGGTGCCAAGCATCAGCGCAAACCAGAAATTGCGCCCACCGAACCGCAGGCGGGCGAAAGCGAAGGCGGCAAGTGAGCAGCCAACGACGTTGCCGATGGTGGCAAGCACCGAGATGAAGAACGAGTTCCAGAAGAATTGCCCGAAACTGACCTGAAGCCCGGTCCAGCCGCGAATATAGCCGCCGAAATCGACCGACGAAGGAATGAGCGAGGAGGAACCGAAGAGCTCATCCTGCGGGCGGAACGAGCCCGAAATCATCCACAGGATCGGATAAAGCATCGCAAAGGAGGCAAGGATCAGCACCGCATGCAGCAAAACCGACATTAGCGGTGAGCGTTGCGGGCCTTGTCCCGGCCGGGGAGCGGTAACAGCGTCAGTCATCGTAATGCACCCAGTATTTCGCGCTGAGGAACGAGAAGGCCGTGAACAGCGCAATGATGATCACAAGAATCCAGGCAAGCGCCGAGGCATATCCCATGCGGAAGAAACCGAAGGCTTCCTGATAGAGATAGAGCGTATAGAACAGCGTCGAGTTGATCGGCCCGCCCGTGCCTTCGGAAATGATGAAGGCGGGCGTGAAGGCCTTGAAGGCATCGATCGTCTGGATCACGGCGTTGAAGAAGATAACCGGCGTCAACAGCGGCAGCGTAATGCGGAAGAACTGCCGCATCTTGCTCGCGCCGTCGATATCGGCGGCCTCGTACATATCCTGCGGGATTTGCCGGAGCCCTGCGAGAAAGATGATCATGGGCGAGCCGAACTGCCAGACGGACAGGATCACCAGCGTGTAGAGCGAGTAGTCCGGATTGGAAATCCAACTCGGCCCCTCATAACCGAAAACCTGCCACAGGACCATGTTGACGAGGCCATCGGACGCGAAAAGCTGCCGCCAGAGAACAGCGATCGCCACGCTGGAACCGAGCAGCGACGGCAGATAGAAGATCGCCCGGTAAAGCGTGAGCCCCTTTATGCCGCGATTGAAGGCGAGCGCCACCAGCAGTGCAAAGATCAGCTTCAACGGCACCGAAAGCAGCACATAGGTAAAGGTGACCTGCATGGCGGCGGCGAATTTAGGGTCGGCAGTGGCGATGCGCACATAATTGGCCGCCCCCACCCAGTCCGGGGATTGAAGCAGGTCATAATTGGTGAAGGACAGATAAAGCGACACCAGCGCAGGCCCGAGGGTGAGACCGAAGAAACCGATCAGCCACGGCAGGAGAAACAGGTATGCGTGAACGTTGCGGTCCAAAAGCCGCTTCACGCCTGCCCGCTTCGGGAGAGCCGCGCCACGGCTCTCCTCCACGAGAGTTTCAGATCGAAAGGCCATCTGCCATCACTTCCGTTTAATGACGGTTTCGGATTCCTTGACGAGCCGGTCACCACCCTCAGCCGCCGAAATCTTGCCAAAGCCGATCTCTTCCGCTGTACGTTTCAGGACGAAGGCGAATTCGCCTGCACCCGGAGGGGGTGCCGGCGGCAGATCGCCAACGCCGGGGGTAATCTCGGCAATATATTCCACCATGCTCTTGCTGACGGCATCGAGCTTGGCGGTCAGCGCGTTACGCATCGATTCCGATGCCGGAACGCCGCGCTCCACACCCAGAACATCGACGCCCTGTGGTTCGGCAACGAGAAAGTTGATGAAACCGACCGCCTGCTCGATGCCGGCACTGCCATTGGCGACGCTGATGAGCATGGATGGTTTCAGGTAGTGACCGGAAGGGCCATCCTTCTTGCTTTTCGGATAGGAGGTCATCGCCAGCTTGGCTTTGTTGAGTGCCTGATAACCGACAAACTGGTTGGAATGGGCAAATGCCGTTGCCGCCTTGCCCGTCGTCAGCGCGTTGGTTTCAATATTCAACTGGTCGAGCGCCTGAATATCGGCCGGCACGCATGCACCGCTCTTGCGCAAATCCGCCCACATGGTGAACCATTTGGTCGCGTCGGTCGGATCAAAACCGATACCGCCATCCTGTGTGTAGAGTGATTTGCCGTTCTGACGCAGCCAGTTTTCGAAGCTCGGCTCGACGCCGCTGGCATCGGCCGTGGCGTAGTAGCCGGGTTTGGGCTTGTTCTTGCTGAGCTTGGCGGCGTTTTCGGCAAACTCTTCCCAGGTCTGCCCGATCGCTGGCGGGGTCGCGCCGGATTTTTCCCAGGCCGCCTTGTCGAAGAACACAGCGCTGGAATTCACGCCAAGATTAACCCCGTAAAGCTTGCCGTCGACCCGACCGGAGTCGATGTTCATCTTGCCGAAATCTTCTATCTTCAGGCCCTTGCCAATATAGTCATCAAGGGGAGCAAGGGCGCCGCGCCGGCCATATTCGAAGATGTAGCGATAATCCATCTGGATCAGATCAGGCGCGTTGCGGCCTGCCACCTGCGTGGCAAGGCGCGGCCAGTAGTCGCTCCAGCCGGCAAATTCCCCGGCAATATCGAGATCCGGCTTGATTTGCTTATATGCGGCGATCGCCTTGTTGGTGCGATCCGCACGCTCCTGCGATCCCCACCACAACATACGCAGCCGCGCGGCCTGAGCCTGCGCCGAGCCACCTCCCAATGTTGCGAGTGAAAGGGCCGCAAGCCCTGCTGAAAGCACACTTCTCCTGTGAAGCATCACGGGCATTGGCAACTCCTCCCTAATTGACTGCCAAATTGATGATGGGGGTAAACGACTATTGCCGTTTTATAACTAATTGGTTACATGGGAACACCGATCGCCAACATTGTCAAGCGGGTGCTAAGATGGACGAAACGACGAAAAACCAGCTGCCCGATCCGGCCGTCGAGGAGACGCCTGCCCCCAAGCGCAAACGCGGGGCGGCACAGGTGCGAAACCCGGAGAGAACACGCGCCGCCATTCTTGAAGCCGCCCGCCGCGAGGTGGCCGCGAAGGGCCTGGCGGGCGCGAGAATCGATGTCGTGGCGCGGCGTGCCGGCACCAACAAGCGGATGATCTACCATTATTTTGGCGACAAGGACGCGCTTTATCTCGCCGTTCTGGAGGACGCCTATCGCCACATCCGCCACACCGAACGGCGGCTGGACCTGACCCGCAAGGCGCCTTCGGAAGGCTTGCGGGAACTTGCGCTTTTCACCTGGCATTATTTTCTGGATCACCCGGAATTTCTGAGCATTCTCGCAACAGAAAACCTCAATAAAGCCCGATATCTCAGGCAATCCGCTACGATTGCGGCAATGCATTCGAACTTCATTTCGGAGCTTGAGGACGTGCTGCGGCGCGGCCGCGATACTGGCGAATTCCGTGACGGTCTCGATCCGATCGACGTCTATCTGACGATCGCCTCGCTCGGCGCCTTTTATCTTTCGAACCGATTCACGCTGTCGACGATCTTCCAGCGCGACCTGACCGACCCCGCCGAACTTGAACGCTGGGGCCAGCATATCGTCGATACCCTGCTTGCTGCGGTGCGGCCGGTCTGAGCCGTAAATACCGAATTTCCCTTTAACAACAGCGACGACGCGCCATTCGCATCCGCGAAGCGCGTCTTTTCCTTTTGCGGCGCGGCACAAACCCGTGATTTCTGCCGCCGCAAGTGCATGTGAATTTCCTGCCAAAAACACCTTGACAGATCGCATCCTTCACGACCACAAATAACCAAATGGTTACAAATTGCCATGTTTGACGGAAGCGGCTTTCGGGAAAAGGCCGCCTTGGGAGGAAATTCATGAAACGTATCGGCGTCATCATGCACGGCATCACCGGCCGCATGGGTTACAACCAGCACCTCGTGCGCTCCGTTCTCGCCATTCGCGATCAGGGCGGCGTGGTTTTGAAGAGCGGCGAAAAGGTCATGCTCGACCCCATTCTGGTCGGCCGAAACGGTGCGAAAATCGAGGAAATCGCTAAAAAGCACAATGTCGCGCGCTGGACGACCGACATCGACGCCGCCCTTGCGAACCCGGATGACACGCTTTTCTTCGACGCCGGCACGACGCAGATGCGTGGCAGCCTGCTCGAAAAAGCCATCAAGGCGGGCAAGAACGTCTATTGCGAAAAGCCGATTTCCGACAGCGTGGCAGAGGCGCTGGCAATTGCCAGACTGGCCGAAAGCGCCGGTATCAAACACGGCGTGGTGCAGGACAAGCTGTTCCTGCCCGGCCTTCGCAAGCTGGCGATGCTGCGTGACAGCGGCTTTTTCGGCAAGATCCTCTCGGTGCGCGGCGAGTTCGGCTATTGGGTTTTCGAAGGCGATTGGCAGCCGGCGCAGCGTCCTTCGTGGAATTACCGCCTGAAGGATGGCGGCGGTATCATCCTCGATATGCTGTGCCACTGGCGTTATGTGCTCGATAATCTATTCGGACCGGTGAAATCCGTAAGTTGCCTCGGCGCCACCCATATCCCCGAGCGTTTCGATGAACAGGGCCACGCCTATGCGGCGGATGCCGACGATGCCGCCTACGCCACTTTCGAGTTGGAAGGCGGCGCCATCGCCCATATCAACTCTTCCTGGGCGGTGCGTGTGCGCCGCGACGATCTCGTCACGTTTCAGGTTGATGGCACGCATGGTTCGGCCGTGGCGGGTCTCACCAAATGCTGGACCCAGCACCGCACCAATACGCCGAAACCAGTGTGGAACCCTGACCAGCCCCAGACCATCGATTTCTACAAGACCTGGCAGGAAGTGCCTGACAACGTCACTTATGACAACGGTTTCAAGGCGCAGTGGGAAATGTTCGTGCGTCACCTCGTCGACAACGACCCATGGCCCTATGGGCTGATGGAGGGCGTGAAGGGCGTGCAATTGGCCGAACTGGGGCTGAGATCATGGAAGGAACGCCGCTGGCTCGACGTTCCCGCACTTTCCTGAGGAGGCGACAGTGAGCGAACTCAAGCTTCCAAAGGACGACCGCAGCATCGAGGTCTACAGGCTATCAGGCGCGCCGGTCGCCATCGAGAAACGAAGTGCGGCGGATTTCAATCGTGTCGCCTTCGCCGCCGCCCATGTGGTGGCCGATCCCCTCGCCGACAACGATCCATGGTTGACGCCCGCCATCGACTGGGACGCTACCCTGCGCTTCCGTCACCGCCTTTGGGACCTCGGCCTGGGTGTTGCGGAGGCCATGGATACGGCCCAGCGCGGCATGGGACTGGCGTGGCCGCAGGCGCAGGAACTGATCTCCCGTTCGCTGAAGGAAGCGGCCACCCGCAAGGATGCGCTGATCGCCTGCGGCGTCGGCACGGATCATCTTGAGGGCGGCGGATATGACCTGAACCAGATTATCGACTCCTACCTGGAACAGCTTGATTTTGTTCAGGGAGAAGGCGGGCGCGTGATCCTGATGGCAAGCCGGGCGCTCACCGCTGCCGCCCGCTCCCCGGACGATTATCTCGAGGCCTATGCCAGGGTTCTTTCTCGTGCCGAGAACAAGGTAGTTATCCACTGGCTGGGAGAAATGTTCGATCCTGCGCTTGAGGGCTACTGGGGTGCCCGCGACCATATGGCGGCGATGGACACCTGCCTTGCCATGATCGAGGAGAATGCAGACAAGATCGACGGCATCAAGATTTCGCTTCTATCCAAGGAAAAGGAAATCGTCATGCGCCGCCGCCTGCCCGCTGGTGTTCGCATGTATACCGGCGACGACTTCAATTATGCCGAACTGATCGCCGGTGACGAAAAAGGTCATTCGGACGCGTTGCTCGGCATTTTCGATGCCATTGCTCCGGCGGCATCCAAGGCGCTCGCCAGCCTGAAGCGCGGTGCGGATAATGAATTCTTCGACATTCTGGAGCCAACGGTGGCGCTTTCGCGCCATATCTTCAAGGCGCCGACCCGCTTTTACAAAACCGGCGTAGTGTTTCTCGCCTATCTCAACGGCTTGCAGGACCATTTCACCATGGTTGGCGGGCAGGAAAGCGCCCGCTCCACGCGGCATTTCGCCGAGCTTTTCCGGCTGGCGGACAAGGCCAATGTGCTTGCCGAACCGGATGTGGCGACGCATCGCATGAAGCAGTTTCTGGCTATCAGAGGCATTGGTTAAGCGCGAGAGCGAAGGTGGCTGGAGGCCTTCGCAAAAGGGAGGAGTACCGTTATGGGCGTAGAAGGCCTTTCAATAAATTTTGCCACCGTGCGGCAGGGACGTTCCTTCGGGGCAATCGTGGATGCATGCCTTGCGCATGGCATCACCACCATCTCTCCTTGGCGCGAGCAGGTTCACGCTGCAGGCCTTGCTGAAGCAGCACGCATTGTCGAGCAGAACGGCCTTCGTCTCAGCGGCCATTGCCGGGGCGGCTTTTTCCCCGCCCCCGATGCAGAAGGCCGCAGCCGCGCCATTGAGGACAATAAACGCGCCGTGGACGAAGCCGCCGCCATGAAGGCAGATTGCCTAGTGCTTGTCGTGGGCGGCCTGCCCGCCGGTTCTCGAGACTTGAAGGGTGCACGACAGATGGTGGAGGACGGCATGGCCGAACTTCTTCCCTATGCAAGGGCAGCCGGCGTGCCGCTCGCCATTGAACCGTTGCACCCCTTTTATGCCGCCGACCGCGCCTGCTTCAACACTTTGAAACAGTCGCTCGACCTCTGCGACCGGCTGGGTGCCGGAACCGGTGTGGCCATCGACGTCTATCACGTCTGGTGGGATCCGGAGCTGGAGGAACAGGTGGCACGCGCCGGGCGAAACGGGCAGATACTGGCACACCATATCTGCGACTGGCTGGTGCCGACCACCGATCCGCTCAACGATCGCGGCATGATGGGCGATGGCGTGATTGACCTGAAGGCATTTCGCGCCATGATCGAGGCCGCCGGCTTTTCCGGTCCGCAGGAAGTCGAGATTTTTTCGCATCGTTGGCAGGCACGCCCGGTGGACGAGGTTCTGTCTACCGTCGTCGAGCGTTTTAAAACCGTTTGTTGATTGGGTTCGGGAGTAAGGAAATGCCTGAAAGGGTGAAACGCAAACGTTATGCACTGGTCGGCACCGGCAATCGTGGCACCACCATGTGGGGGCGCGAACTTCTGGCCGGGTGGAGCGACTATGTCGAACTGGTCGGCATTTGCGACCTGAACCTGATGCGCGCAGAACGGGCCCGCGCCATGATGGGGTCGGCCGCTCCGCTTTACGACGACTTCGACCGGATGATGGCCGAGCAACGCCCGGAACTGGTAATCGTCTGCACGCCCGATGATACTCATGACGACATCATTATCCGCGCGCTCGAGGGCGGTGCCGATGTCATCAGCGAAAAACCCATGACCACCACCCCGGAAAAGATTGACCGCATCCGCGCGGCGGAGGCCAAAAGCGGCCGCCGTGTCGACGTTTCCTTCAATTATCGCTTTTCACCGACGGCGGCGCGCATCAAGGAGCTGATCGACGACGGCGCGATCGGCACCGTTACCTCGGTAGATTTCCACTGGTATCTCGATAACCAGCACGGTGCGGATTATTTCCGCCGCTGGCACGCTTTCACCGAACATTCAGGCAGCCTGTTCGTCCACAAGGCCACACACCACTTCGATCTTCTGAATTGGTATCTCGATTCCGACCCGGTGGAAGTGAAGGGCTTTGGGCAATTGCTGCATTATGGCAAGAACGGACCGTTCCGGGGAACGCGCTGTCGTACCTGTCCGCACAAGGGCGAGTGCGACTATTTCATGGATCTCGGGGCCGACCCGTTCCTGGACGCGCTTTACGAGGACCCGTCGACTGTGGATGGCTATATGCGTGACGCCTGCGTCTTTCGCGAGGAGATCGACATCCCCGACACGATGAGCGCCTCGATTCGCTATGCGAACGGCGTGCAGGTCTCCTATTCGCTCAATACCTATATGCCGATCGAGGGACACCACATCGCGTTTAACGGCCATAAAGGACGCATCGAGATGCGCCAATATGAAAAGCAGCCGTGGACTGAGCCCCCAGCCGACGAAATCCTGCTGGTAAAAAGTTTCGGTGGCGGTGTCGAGCGTATCTGGGTGCCGCATGAGCCGGGCGGCCATTATGGCGGCGACAATCGCATGCGCGACATGATCTTCAAGCCCGGTTCGAACGACCGGCTGCGGCAGCGGGCGGGTTCGCGCGCCGGCGCCATGTCCGTGCTCTGCGGCGTAGCCGCATTGAAAAGCGCCCGCGAGGGTGGTGCAGCGGCGGTGAAATCCCTGCCCATCTAGATATTTTCGGCCTGCGGTGCTTTCAACGTCGGTCCGCAGGCCGCAATTGCCAAAAAAGAACGGATAACATTCTGCAGATTACGCGCTTCCTCCATACCGGTAAAACGATGATCGGGGGAAGAAAGAGTTAATCATGTCCAGTTTCGAATCCTTCATTCCGCTCATCATCATCGGCACCAGCCTGATCCTTTTTTTCAAATGGGTGGGGCGCGATATGAACAGGGAAGAGAAAAAACCGAAATCGCGCCGCTGACGCAGGAAGAGACATCGGAACCGACAAGTGCAATCGCCAGATGGCGCATTTTTCCGCATCGGCCCATTGCAAAATCAAAAATTGGGGCTATATTCGGCAAATCGACAATTGCTTGTGACGTCGCTCCTGGGACTCTACGTTCCCGTCGGATTTCCTCTCAAATAATCGATCTAATTCCGCAAGGTATCGCGGAAACCAACAACGATTACTACGAAAGGAAATCGTTATGAACACTGGTACTGTAAAGTGGTTCAACGCCACCAAGGGCTTCGGCTTCATTCAGCCTGACAACGGCGGCACGGACGTTTTCGTTCACATTTCGGCTGTTGAGCGCGCAGGTCTGCGTTCGCTGAACGACGGCCAGAAGATCACCTACGACATCGTGCAGGACCGCAAGTCCGGCAAGAGCTCCGCTGACAACCTTCGCGCAGCTTGATTTGTCATCGGCCCCGCTGGCTACGCATGTACCAGCAGTGGCGCTGAGTGATTGTGAGAGGTCGGGTTAAATCCCGGCCTTTTGTTTTTTTGGCCATGGGGAGGCTCTCATGCGCAAAAATCCTTATCGTTCCGGCGATGCTATCTTTCTGAAGGCGGGCGTACTTGGGGCCAACCAGCCCAAAGGTCCAGGCCGGGTCGTAACGGCTCTGCCAGAGACACAACAAGGTGCGGTTCGCTACAGGGTGCGTTTCCAGCACGAGAACTTCGAACGTAATATAGCGCTCGATGAAATCGATGTGGCTGCGTCTTCATCGCGGCCCGTGGAAATCGAAGGCTCGTCTTCGCGCGTTGCGGGATCGAGCTGGATCAATTCGAATACGATCAGAATCAAAAAATAGCAGCGATGGCTGCGTTAAGGAGATAAGTTGCAGGTACTCGTCAGGGATAACAATGTAGAGCAAGCCCTCCGCGTCTTGAAAAAGAGGATGCAGCGCGAGGGTATCTTCCGTGAGATGCGCGCACGGGAATCTTACGAAAAGCCGTCGGAAAAGCGTATCCGCGAAGAAGCCGAAGCTGTGCGCCGCCACCGCAAGATGGCGAAGAAAAAATTGCAGCGCGAGGGATTGCTTCCTGCTCCCAAAAAGGTTGCCCGCGCTCGATAACTGTAAATTCGCTCCGCAAAGGAGAATGCCATGACCGCGACTAAAGAGGCTGTTTTCAAACCCGGAAAGCTGTCCTCGCAGGACAAGGCATCCATAACGGACAAGGCGGCGAAACAGATCATAACCGCCGAATCCGACCAGCGCGCCAAGAAGACGGAAAGGCTTCGCCAACTTCGCGAAGCTCAGGAGGCGGCAATCGCCGCCCCTCCACCCACCCGCACCAAAAAGTCATCCGGCAAGAAATAACCCGGTTGCACTTTTTGACGTCGTCTTTCCGAAAAACTTCTTGAACCTGATACGCAACAGGCGCACGCTTCGCCTGTCAGCAATCCGCTGAAGAGTGCTGGTGTTTGAGGGCAGAGTGTCCTCGCCCCCAAACGAAAGGAGGACGAGATGTCTTCCGAGTTTTATTCATCAAGCCTTTCACGGAACCTCGTCCGCACCGGCGGTTTGGGTTACCGGGAAAACGCATCGCTTCGCCTGCTTCTCAGTGCCGCCGAAGAAACAGCCATGCGCCTGGATCAGGATCGCGGCGCATCCTCCGGCTTTGCGGCGTTTCCTGATTTTGGCCTCCAGCCCGACATGGTGCGGAGAACCTTCTACGCAGGGCGTATCCGCCTCTCCAAACCGACCCTTCCCTTCGGGAAACTTCCGCTTAACGGACTGCCTTTCCCCTGACGATGAAACCGCCCCGCAGCCTGCCTGCGGCGCGCGATCATGCCCCGGACCACACAATATCCAATATCTGTTCAATACCAGGAGGACACCATGGCCAAGGGTCAAGTACGCAGCAACAAAGAAGTCCGCAAACCGAAGAAGGACAAGACGAAAGCTCCGGCTGCGGCACCAGCTGCCGGCACGCAGGTCAAGTTCGCAAACTCCACAACTGCGGATGGCAAGAAGAAGTAGGATTGTTCCGGACAGCCCGCCCATAACAGCGCGACGCACCGGCACGAATTGCCAAACCGCGACCCGATACGCTAAGGGTCGCGATAAATAAAACATGTAATGGAAATGCGGACTTGTTTTGGCCACATTGCTCTTATAGAAAGTTCATACAGCAACTGCTGGTGAGCGCAAAATATGTCGTTCGCAGTTGTTTCCGTCGCTTTAGACTTTTGACCACGGATGTACTGGCACTGGTGTTAATGGCGATATGAGGAAGGTCGGTGCAATATTGCCCCGGCCTTTTTTGTTGTCTGCTCTGGTGAGATAAAGAATGTCGCCGCACCGGTCACATACTCGTCAGGGGCTATGGAATTAACTTGCCTATTGCGCGCAAAGAGCGCACCCTTCCCCATCGGTACTTAAAGGGCGTTACCGCCGTCAGGCATCCTTGCCGTCTCAAGCCCATTTGCACATGCCTCCCGTCTAAAGCGCCCCGTGCGGAATTTCCCAGGGCGCGTTGAGGCACATGCCCCCCGAAAACCGGCAACGGTCATCGACCGCACCGGCGTATCGTTTCAAAGCGTTGGAGCGTCCCGTGCAGCCTTTTAAGGGCGCGCTCGAGGCTTCGGCTTTCTGAACCAGTAAGAAAAGAGGCCATCATGTCTTCTGCGCCCCGTAACTGCCTGATCTCCTCTCAAGATCTCGAAATGCTCCAATTGGTCCTCGAGAGCATCGGTTTTAATCACCTTTCCGACGATGATGACAAAAAGCTCCATAACAGAGCCGCCCGCAAGGTTATTGAATTATATCAGGATGGTTTGACCGATCCGGCAGACCTCACCGACGAAATGCGTTTCCTGTTCGGCGTGCAGAAACACGACCGCATCAAGCCGTGGAAGCCGCTCCCCCGATATGCAATCCAGGGCCTGCCACTGCTTTACCACCGCCATTGAGGGGAGAGAGCAGATGCGCGAATATATCATGGTCAGCACCGGCCTGTGGCTGGGGCTATTTCTGACCTGGTACCTCGTCACCATGTACGATACGGCGGATAGCGTCTTTACGGCGAACACCGTTCCGTCACTACCGCTGCTGCTGACATCGGCCGAATGCGAGACCCAGTTCGGCATTCTTTTTTCGATGACCGAAAAGCTTTTGAAGGCAGGCGGGCCGATAGTTCCCGACGACTTGCGAAAGAACATAGAGCATTGCATTTCTTCCGATGAGGCAAGCCGCCTGAAACTCAAAGACAATCAACTTATCCGGCTTTTCCCCTGAAGCGCCTCCCGAAGCGGACGGTGTTCGCCAAAATCACTGGTAACAATAATGACTTGGCAAATGAGATATATCAGGAGAAACTGATTTAGTCGGACATCAGTCCGAGAGTTTGCGTCTGCGTGGAGGGTGAGTATGACGTATGACTGGAGCGGCCGCAGAATGCGCCGCATGCGTGCCGCGAAACTGACGATCATCAGTCTCGTCGCGGCCTTTGTTATCACGGCTCCAATCTTCGCGCATTACTGAAGCCTGCAGCGACAAGACGCGATCACACCGGTTGCCCGACCCCTGCCCGCTTTCTCAGGCGACCTTTGAGCCATGTCTGCACTGGCTGATCAAAATGGACTGTCAGGTACCATGACAGACACGTCGTCCCTATCAGGAAAGCGACACCGACCGGCAAAGCGATGTTTTCACTATCAACGGCAGGCACCAGAAAATCCGTCCAGGCCAGCAGCGGAATATGCAGCACATAGACGGCGTAGGAAGCTGTGCCGAGAAACGTCGACAAGATTCCCACCCTGCGACCCGGCACTATCCTGCTGGCTACGAACAATACCGTCGGCCAGACGAGCAGAACCACCGCGAGATCAAAGAAGGGCCGAAGCTCACGCGAAATTGGCACGGCGAGGATGACGCAGACCAGCATAAGACAGAGGGCCGCCTGGATGGGCTTCAGCTCGGTTATGCGATTGCGGAAGCGGTAAACCAGCACGCCTGCGAAAAACGAGAAAAACACCCTTCCCATGCCGGCATACATTTCGTGCCATCGAAACCCCGCATGCAACTTCCCAAACTCAGCAGCCGCCACGACAAGGACGCAGGCGCTGACAGCCAGCACCACGATTGTCTGTTTCGTAGTCGCCCGCACACCCCACCGGCCATAAACCGCATTCACCACCAGCTCGTTGAAAAGCGACCATGCCGGGCTCACCAGAAACAATGCGCCGTTCAATGTAAGCGTGAAGGGTGCCGGAACGAAAAGAAGCCCGGTCAACAACGCGATCGCCAGCTCACCGGGATTGATGTGGCGATGAAGATCATCGATCGGCGTCGGCAGGCCCAACAGGTAGAGGCAGATGAAATAGGACGCCATCAACGCCAGCCCCAGTCCATACAGTGGATAAAGTCGCGCAAGGCGCGCCTTCATGAAGAAGCCCGGCGTAATCGCCCCTTCGCGCAGTTTCATGCTGTAGGCATGCGCCAGCACAAAACCGCTCAAGGCGAAGAACAAATCGACGGCGAGATAGCTCGAAGCGTCGTCTCTCCCGAAAAACTGTTCGGCATGGCGATGCACGATGAAGAGCGCAGCTACGCCCCTTATGCCATCGAGCAATATGAAGCGTTCCGGGGAAGACTGGGCCATGGGCGTTGATGCTCGACAGGACTGGATTATAATTACTTCACGAAAACGAGGTTTACAGCGCAGCGGTTCATCGCATCCAGTCAAAAACTGTTCAACGTCAAACATACCCCGAATTCTTATGGGCAATTCCCCATGAGCCACGCTCTTTCGCAGCCGTCAAAGGCATGCTACGTCCGAATGTCATCGATGCTTTGACCTTCTGACTCTGTGTACCACGCCTCGCAAAAACCGGTTTCGATTTTAGCAAGTGTCCTGGGCGCAAATTCAAACGGGTTGTTCGGCGGCAAACAACTTTCGCGGAGTCCCACCATGTCCACCATCGCCGACCGTATTAAAAAAATCATCGTTGACCAGCTTGGCGCAGATCCCGGCACGGTTGTCGATGACGCCAATTTTGTCGACGATCTCGGTGCCGATTCCCTCGAAGTGGTTCAGGTTGTCATGGAAATCGAGGAAGAATTCGGAGTGGAAATCCCCGATTCGGCCGCAAGCACAATCCTGACCGTTGGCGACGCCATCCGCTTCATCGAAAAAAACAAGGCTTGAACGGCAGCGGCGGATATCAACCCGCCGACAGGGCCGCAACAGGATCGAGGTTCGATGCGTTGCGGGCCGGCAGATAGCCGAAAACGACGCCTATCAGTGTCGAGCAGACGAAGGCAGCAATGATCGACACCGTGGAATAGACCATGGCGAAATTGCTGCTAAAGGCGGAGAAAAGCGCCCCGAAGCCGAAGCTGCCCAAAATTCCCAGCGTTCCGCCGATGATGCAGACGAGCACTGCCTCGATCAGGAACTGGCGCAGTATATCACTGCGCCGTGCGCCGACTGCCATGCGCACGCCGATTTCCGATACACGTTCGGAAACGGAAACGAGCATGATGTTCATCACCCCGATGCCGCCGACCAGAAGCGAAATCACCGCGATCGCCGCAACCAGCAGCGTCATGGTCTGTGTTGTACTGGTGATGGTCTGGCGAATATCGTCAGTGTTGAGAATGTAGAAATCCCGCGTTCCATGCCGCTGGGTGAGAAGAACCGTCACCGCCTGTTCGGCAATTGCGGCGTCAATATCGTCACTCACCTGCACCGTGATGCTGCGCAGCGACAGGCTGCCGAGAAAGCGTGACTGGACGGCAGTATAGGGCAGATAAAGTGAAAGGTTCTGGCTTGAACCGAAACCGCCCTGCTGCGCCTGCGTGATGCCGACGATGCGGGCCGGCACCTTGCCGATGAGGATGACCTGACCGATGGGGCTGCCGTCGAAATCCGCAAACAACGATTTGCGGGTGTTCTCATCAATCACCACCTCCTGGGCTTTCTGCGCGACGCTTGCGGCATCGAAAAAGCGTCCTTGTGACAGCTTCGTGCCCTTGGCGACGAAATACCGCTCGCTGACACCATTCACAAGCGCATTAGCCTCCTTCGCGCCGAAACGCACCGTACTGGAGGTGGAGACCGTGGGCGTCACAGCCGCGACATAGGATTGTTTGGCAAGTGCCTCGGCGTCCGAGACGACCAGCGTGGTGATCTTGCCAGATCTTATGTCGCCAAAATCCTTGCCCGCGAAGATTTCCAGCGTGTTGGTGCCGAGGCTTGAGATATTCTGCAGCACGCGCTGCTGTGACCCCTGCCCCAGCGCCACGACGCTGATGACCGAGGCGATGCCGATGATGATACCGAGCATGGTGAGAAAGCTGCGCAGCTTGTGCGCCTGCATCGACAGGAGCGCCATGCGCAATGCCTCCCGCAGCGAGGACGCGAGACCAGCGAGGCTGGAGGCCCCGCCGGAAACCATAGAGGGTTTGGCGTCACCCTTCCGAACCGGCGCGGCATCCGCCCTGCGGTCGGAAATGATGGCGCCGTCGCTGATTTCGATGATCCGTTCGGCACGTCGTGCAATTGACATATCGTGCGTGACGATAATGACAGTGCGCCCTTCGGCATGCAGCTCGTCGAGGATGCGCAACACCTCGTCGCCGCTCGCGCTGTCGAGCGCACCGGTCGGCTCGTCGGCAAGAATGATTTCGGCATCGTTCATAAGGGCGCGCGCGATGGAAACGCGTTGCTGCTGGCCGCCGGAAAGCTGGCCCGGACGATGATCGAGGCGGTCCGCCATGCCAAGGCGACCGAGCAACCTGGCGGCATCGCTCCTGCGATCGCTTTGTGACTTTCCGGCGTAGATCGCCGGAATTTCGACATTGCCGAGCGCTGTCAGTTCGACAAGCAGATGGTAACGCTGGAAAATAAAACCGAGGTTTTCTCGCCGTAATTCCGAAAGCTGGTCTGCATCGAGATTGCCCGTCTCCCGGCCCCTGATGCTGTAGCTCCCTGAGGTCGGCCGGTCGAGGCAACCGAGAATATTCATCAGCGTCGACTTGCCCGATCCGGAAGCGCCGACGATCGCCACCATCTCGCCGGCCTCGATGATGAGGTCGATATTCTTGAGTACGGTAATCGTACCTTCACCGGACGGATAATCCCGCCGCACGGATTTAAGGCAAATCAGAGGATCAGCCATTGTTCAAAAACCCATCGGCGGGCCACCAGGCCCCAGCACGGTGTTTTTGGCGGTGTCGATGGAAAGTTCGCCGGTCACCACGCGCTCGTTCTCGGCAAGGCCGGAACGCACTTCCGCCGTTACCTTGTCGTTCAGACCGATCTGGACCCTGCGTTCGGAAATTCTGCCATCGGTGTCTACCACACGCACGGCATAGTCATCGTTGGCGCCTTTGCTACCAAGGGCCGCCGCCGGAACGGTTAGCACGCCCTTCGCTTCACCCAGGACGATATGGACCTCCGCCGTCATATAGGTGCGCAACTTGCCGTCCGGGTTCGGCACTTCGAACACGCCATTATAATAGATCGCCTCCGACGACGAGGTGCTGGAAGAGGACGATGTGGTCGAGGAAGACGTCGAGGAGCTGAAGCTGGAGTCGCTGCGCACTGATTCAGGCGCCGGTTCAATGGACGTAAGCGTCGCGTCGTAACGCTGCTGCGGCTCACCCAGCACAGTGAAGTAAACTGGCAAACTGTCTTTTACGCGCGTCACATCTGCTTCGGAAATTTCCGTGCGCACCGTCATCCGGTCGAGCTGGCCTAGGATCACGATCGTCGGCGCGGACTGCGTGGCGTTGACGGTCTGCCCTTCCTGACTGACGATAGACAGAACAGTCCCTTCGATGGGCGCGGTGATCCTCGTATAGCCGAGATTGGCCTTTGCCGTTTCGACAGCGACCTGTGCCTCCTCGATCTGGGCGTCAATCGCTTCGATCTGCGCCTGGGTGACTGCGAGCGCTGCAGTGGCGCTTTCTAAATCCGCACGGGAGGCGGCATTTTTCGACACCATTTCCTGTTGGCGGACAAGGCTCTGGCGGTTGAGAACAAGTGTCGCCTGCTTTTCCACCCGCTGCGCCTTCACGTTTGCAAGCGCTGCCAGCGCCGTGCGCAGGCTGTTATTCTGGGTAACGGAATCGATCTCGGCAATGAGATCGCCCGCCTTGACCGTATCTCCAAGTGCGACCTTGACGGCGGTGATGCGACCGGAGGCCTGCGCGCCGACGGCCACCAGACGAACGGGTTTGAGCGTTCCAGTCGCCAGAACAGTCTGCTCGATATCACCGCGCTTCACAGACGAGGTGATATAACCGGGCGTTGCGGCCCGCGTATATTGTGACGAAAACCAGTAGCCACCCAGGACGAGCGCGACAACCGTCAGCGCCACACCTGCTTTGCGAACCATTTTCATCGTCCTGTCCTGTCCGGCCGGTCTACTCAAAAGAAGAAACCGACCTCATGTCGTGTTTCACTAGGATGAAGCCGTTGTCTGCTTCGATCCATTCATAGGCGGCAACAGACTTTCTGGCGGATGCCTTGCGGCAGGTGTAGTGACGACGCTTGCCGTGTGCATTTTCGCGCCGTTCCTTGGCACAGACGGGTTGGTGCCACTGTTCTTCCTGCCTGGATTTCGCCGCCGGATCTCGCATCGGCCTGTCACCGGCCGCAGCGACCGACCAGACGAAGCTCAAACCAAAAACCGTCGCCAGCATCAGGTAGAAATATCTCATCATCATCTTCTCGCTTGAAAATCACGCGGGGGATCGCAGGCGAGCGATCCCCCGGCTTCAGCCGTGTCCGGCTGATTTCCTCCTTTGCTGGGGGGCTATTAAAGGAGGAAACTTTGAAGAGTGGCGTCAGCCCCGCTCTGCCTGAGGCAGCGGCGGCATCCTGTCGCCATGCGGAGGCTCGATGCGACGGTCTCGTGCACGGCCATCATGCGGGACGGGAGGCGGAGGCGGCATCAATGCGCGTTCGAGTTCAGCAAGCTTCTGCACCTGCTGCGGCGAAAGTTTCGGTTTCAGCGTAGCCGCTGCGTCCTGAAGTGCTTTAGCCTGTTCTGCCTTTTTCATTGTGATGCCGGCCAGTTCCTCACCGGCAAGACGAGGCTCTAGCCCCGTCGCACCCGGTCCCTTCGGCGGCAATGGCTTGAGTTCCGAAGTGGGCAAAACAAGATCGATCAGCGCAGTGGTATAGGCGCGCCACGGACCAAGCTGTTCAGGTGTGACGCCGAGATAGATTTCCGCTGCCGAAAGTTTCGTCGCCAACCCCAATATATCCGGGCCCAATATATCCGGCCCCATCATATCCGGGCGTAGCATCTCAGGCCCGGCCATCTTGCGGCCATGCGGCAGCCTTTGCTCCGGACCACTATTCGAACCGAAGTCAGGACTGGCCAGCGGCGGCATGGCCTGTTCCGATGCCTGCGGCACTGGTTCACCCTGCTCCGCAGCCCGGGAGGTGGCCGAAGCGCCAAGAACAGTTGTCACGACGACGGCGGTGGCGATTAGAGCGTTTCTCATCTTACCTTCCTTTTCGTTTTCCAACCTGAGAAGACGATAGGAGCTAAGCGTTTCCGGCTTTGGTCCCAATGTTGCGGGTCTTGTTCCACGCGCGGCCTATTTGTAACCGAATGTTGCCAGAGCGGCCGCAGCAAGCTTTCGTTGCAAAAATCCGCCGTTTCTTTGCACCGCTTATGTATAGTGGCATCAAAAGGTTGGATGATATGGCGACAGTTTCGGTGACACATATTTTGATCGTGGATGATGATCCGGAGATACGCACATTGCTCGCAAAATATCTCGGCTCGCAGGGGTTTCGCGTTTCGATGGCAGCCGACAGGCGTGAGTTCGAAGAACAGTTCGCCTGCTCCGATCCGGATCTCATCGTGCTCGACGTGATGCTACCGGATGGTTCCGGCCTCGATATCTGCCGCGATCTCCAAGGCCGCCGGCCGCGCACGCCCGTCATTCTCCTGACAGCGCTCAAGGAGGATGTCGACCGGATCGTCGGGCTGGAAATTGGCGCCGACGACTATCTTGGCAAACCCTTCAATCCGCGAGAACTGACGGCGCGGATCAAGGCCGTGCTGCGCCGCGCAGTACCTCAGGAAGTACCTCGCGGCTCATCCACCGCTTATGGTTTTGCGGACTTCACCGCCGATCCGGAACAGCGCTCCGTCATCCACGCCGGCGGTGAGAGGATCGAGCTGACGGGGGCAGAGTTCGATCTGCTGAAAGTCTTCCTCGACAGGCCCGGCCGGCTTCTTTCCCGCGATCAGCTGCTCGATCTTACGCAGGGCAAGGACCGGGGACCGTTCGACCGCTCCGTCGACGTGTTGATGAGCCGGTTGCGCAAGAAGCTCGAAACCGATGCCCGGGCTCCGATCTTCAAGACCGTTCGCAATGGCGGTTACCAGATGACGGTTCAGGTCAGAACCCTGCCGGTGCATCGATGAGCTCGCTCAGAAACCGTATCGCCGCACTGTTGATCGTCTCCATCATCGCAGTCATCGCGCTTGCAACTGTGGTGGCCGATCAGACATTGCAGCCGCCGCCGCCAGATGCCACCATCGAGCCCGTTGCCCGCAGCCTTGCCTTTGCCGTGACCATGGCCGAACGCGACCCCTCGCTGCAACAACCCGGCTATTTCCGCATCGAACAGAAGCCGCCTGAAGGTGATCTCGATGGAATGCTTTCGGAGTTCCTAGAAAAGGCCCTTGCACAGGTTGGCGAGCCGCGCACCGCAATTGTGATCCGCGCGCCGGGAAGTAATGCCCCGGTGGCGGCTATAGCGCTGGAAAAAAGCGGATGGCTGGTCGCGGAAATTCCGCATATGGGTCCTCCCCCGGGCGGCTGGAAGATTTTCGGCATGTGGATCGGGCTGATCATTCTTGGCAGTGCTGCTGTTTCCATCTTTGCCGCCAGAAAGATCACCCGCCCCCTCGACATGCTGGAAAACGCCGCTGCAAGCATCGGACCCGATGGTTCTCTACCCCATTTGTCGGAAACAGGTCCGGGTGAAATCCGCGCCACGGCGCGGGCCTTGAACGAACTCGCCCGCCGCCTGAAGGCGGCAATGGAAAGCCGAATGCGCCTCGTCGCAGCCGCTGGCCATGACTTGAGAACCCCAATGACCCGCATGCGCCTGCGGGCAGAATTCATCGAAAACGACGAAGAGCGGGGCAAATGGCTGGCGGACCTCGAGGAACTGAACGCCATCGCGGATAGCGCCATTCTGCTTGTGCGCGAAGAAGTGAGCCAGGATACCGTCAAGATGATCGATATCGGCAGGCTTCTAGGCGAAATCGTCAGCGAACTTTCTGATCTCGGTTACGCTGATGCCCTCGACTTTATGAAACCGGAAGCCGCCATGATCATCAAGGCCGCTCCACTTGCGCTTAAAAGAGCCTTGCGCAACCTCATCCTCAATGCCGTCACCCATGGCAAAACGGCACGGATCGATCTAACCGAGGACGAGAGCGAGGTCGTCGTTACAATCCGCGATGAAGGCCCTGGCATTCCTCAGGAACTGATCGGCCGGGTTTTCGAGCCCTTCTTTCGGGTCGATCTGGGGCGGCGAAAGTCGATCCCTGGTGTGGGGTTGGGTCTAGCCATCGCCAGAGAAATCATCGAGCGCTTCGGTGGCACGATCACAATCGCGAACCACAAAAAACAGGGCCTGATCCAGACGGTGATCTTGGCAAAAGTGGCATGATCTCATGCCACAAAACACCCTGTGCCCGTTAAGATGACCGCGCCGTCATGCCAAAAGCAGGCTTTCGGCATAGGCCATCATCAGCGGCCCGACGCCTTTGGCGTCATCGGATACAACCGGCTCGGTCAGGTAATAATCCGGAGACCCATCGCGATAATTGCCCTCGAAACCGCCGAGGCCCGCGACATGCACGATGCCGGTGAGACGGACGATACCCTTTTCGTCCACCTTGAGCTGTCTCTCAAGCAGGGCCTCAAGCGCGGACCGGCCCGCCGAAAGAGCCGCATTTGCTTCCTCTCCCTGCAAAAGCCCCAACCGCGCAGCCCGCAGTAAGGCATAGGCGAACATCGCCGAAGCGGAGGTTTCCTCGTAGTTTCCGGCAAGATCCGGTTTGTCCAGCACCTGCATCCAGAGACCGGTTTTAGTCTGCCGGGCAACAATACCGGCCAGAAGCAGGACCGCGCGTTCCCGAAGTCCGATCGTTGCGCCATCAGCCGGCAACATCACCAACGCATCGACCAGCGCCATGGCGAGCCAGCCGACGGCGCGGGCCCATACGGCCGGGGATTGGCCGCTCACGGGATCGGCCCAGCGCTGGTTGCGGCTTTCGTCATAACCATGGACATAGAGCCCACCGGCATCCGCCGTCAGCGTGAGTGCGGTTGAGAATTGCTGTAGCGCATCGTCGATAAGTTCGGCGTCTCCAGTCGCCTGCGCATATTCGATCTGGAAAGGAAGTCCCATATAAAGGCCATCCAGCCAGACCTGATGCGGATAACGCTTCTTGTGCCAGTAATTACCGGAGCCCGTACGCGGATGGCTGCGGAGTTGGCCCGCAAGATGTTCCGCCGCAGCGAGATAACGCGGATCGCCCGTTTCCGCTGCCAGAGGAAACAGAATGCGACCGGCAAGGATGTGATCGATATTGTATTCCTGCGGATCGTAACCGGCGAGCACTCCGTCTGCCGCTATCTGGGTGTCAGCCAGACGATGCAGATGTTCGTTCCAGCGCCGGTCGCCGGTCGCTTCGAACAGGTGCTGCAAACCCCGATAGACACAGCCATCCTCATAACACCAGCTTCCGCCCTTGTAGTGCCTATAGCGGCTGGCGAATTGATCAAAATAATCAGTGGCTTTCATGGGTTTTCTCGATTGAAATCTGTGAATGGGAAATGCCAGAGGCGCTCAGCAGCGCAGGATCGTCGCAAATGATTTCAGCCTGTTCGAAAACGATCCCCTCATGCAGCATGGGGCGCACCCCATCGGCCATGATCGGCGGTGTGGCCACGGCTACAGGATCATGCGACACGATTGTGAGATTGCGAATGGCGATATTGCGGATTGGGGCCTCCGCTAAACCGAGAAAGACGCCGGCGGCATGTGCCAGATGGCGGATTTCCACATCTTCGACAGTAATTCCGTCGATAAACGGGGTCCCGTCGTCGACAGGTGCAGGGTCTCGCGACTGCACCCAGCCGTCATGCCCATCGGCATCGCAATGGTAATGGGCATTGGCGGAAAGCGCGGTATGCACGCCATCCAGCAACACGCGGCGCATGGTGACATTGCTGACTGAACCGCCACGGCCCCGCCGCGTCTTGAGACGCAGGCCGCGATCCGTGCCAACCATGTCGCAGTCCTCTACCGTTACGTCATGCACGCCACCCGACATTTCCGAGCCGATCACCAGCCCGCCATGGCCGCGCTCCATCAGGCAATGGCGTACGCTGACGCCGCGTGTTTCCGCCAGATGGTCGTCCTCGCCGTTCGGCCCGCGTTTGCCTGCCTTCACAGCAATGCAATCGTCGCCCACTGAAAAGCGCACGCCTGATATCGTCACGTTGCGGCAGCTTTCCGGGTTGAAACCATCGGTATTGGGGCTGTTATGCGGAGCGCTGATTGTGAGACCCGCCGCTTTCAGGGTCTCGCACCCCTGTGGATGGACCGTCCAAGACGGTGCATTGCGAATGGTGAAACCGAAAAGCCCGACATTGCGGCAGGAGACGAGATGCAGGCCGCGCGGTCGGCGCGCGCCGTCACGGGTTTCTTTCGGCCAGCTCCACCAGTCGCCTCTGTCGCCGGAACCATCGAGAACGCCTGTGCCTTCGATCACGAGATTGTCTGCGCCGATGGCATGGACCGGCGCAGCGAAACAGGCATCCGGTAGCCCTTCCCAACTGCCGATCATGCGGCCCGTCTCATCGCGGGCAGGCAGGATCGGCCAGCCATTGCGGGTGGAGGGTGCGCGCAGCACGGCCCCTTCCGCAAGATGAAACGTCATGTCGCTTTTCAACCGTACGGGAAACGCTGTCCAGAGGCCGGCAGCAAATCGCAACGTGCCGCCCGCAGGCACGGCGGCAACTGCCTCTTCCAGAGCGCGGGCGTTGGCGCGTGCGCCGGCTTCGTCGTCAAGCGCAATATCCGGCGTCAGCGAAAATGCCGTCGCCTCGACAAGCCCCGCGCAGGGCGCTGTCCTGAACTCCAGGCTTGCGAACCCATCCGCTTCGAACACATACCGCGTATCCGGACGCAGATCATGCAGCAGCGTCACCACGGTGGCGGATTTTCCGGTTCGTAAATCACCATCTTGCGAAGTCAGCCGCCATGCCGTCTGCGGCAGGTGATATCGCGCACCGGGTACAGCGAGGCAAAGCGCCGCCGTTCGCGCCGAAAGCGCGACAATAGAAGGTTCGTTCATGCTCGTTTCTCGTTGTTCGTGCATGCCCCGCCAAAACAATCGGCGGGAATGCCCATGTCACCCGGCAACCGGATAAAGAGCCCGCCGCCGCAGGGGCGGCGGGCCATTGTCGTCAATCGAATTTGGCCAGAACGTCATTGGTGGTATCGATGATCTGCTCAGCCGCCTCTTCCGCCGTCAGCTGGCCATAGGCATATTCCTCGAGCGTATCGATGAAGCCGGAGCGGATTTCCGGATGTTCGTTGAAGGGCGAAACTACCGGTCCAGATGCCGCCATGACGATGGCGTTGGCGGCGCGCACTTCCGGCTCACCCTTGTCGCCCAGACGCTGCGCCGCAGCCTTGGAAGCAGGCAGGCCGCGAGACGTGCCAAGCGCATCGATGCCCTCAGGCTCGTTCAGCAGGCAGTTCAGGATTTGCGCTGCCGCTTCTGGGTTCTTCGAGTTTTTCGAGATAGAAAAGACCATGGAAGGCTTGCGATAAACGCCTTCCGTTACGGCATCGGCGAGCTTCAGCATCGGCACGGGTTTCAGCACCTGCCCATCCTTCAGGGGATCGGCATATTTCGAATAGGTGGAATCCCATTCATAGGAACCAGCGATACGGCCTTCGGACCAGGACGGCTTTTCATAAAGATTGACGTTGCCATCGGCCGCTTCCTCTTTCTGGGAGCGAATGGAGCCGGTTTCCACCAGCTTGCCGACGAACGAGATACCTTCCGCCAATTCCTCCGGCGTCCAGGCGACACGGTTGGTCTTGGGGTCGACCAGATCCTTGCCGGTTTTCTGCACCACGGCGAGTGTCACGAGAAGCTGGGCAGTCTCCTTTACGGCATTGAAGGTGTAGTGATCCTTGCCGAGCTTTTCCTTGATGGTTTTTGTTGCCGCGAAGAATTCATCCCATGTCTTGGGGATTTCAACACCAGCCTTCTCGAAGGTGGTGGCGTTGAAAAAAAACACGCGGCCGGTGGTGGAGACTGAAAGGCCCTGAAGCACCCCGTTCATAGAACCCGCTTCCAGATCTGTCTCGGCCCATTGCGAAAGATCGAGAGGTTTCAGCTGACGCAGATCAGCAAAACCTTCACCATTCTTGGAAAACAGCGGCAGCCATGGCCAGTTCACCTGGACGATATCAGCCTCCGTCTTGCCTGCCATTTGCGTGGTCAGTTTTTCCAGATATCCATCGAAGCCGGTAAACTCACCTTTGACCGTGTGGCTGTATTTTTCACCGCAGGCGGCAATCGCCTTCTGAGTGGCGACATGACGGCTTTCGCCGCCCCACCACGACATACGCAGTTCCGCGGCACCCGCCGCAGGCGCAGCCACCGTGGCCAGATAGGCAGCACCGGCCAGCATCGCCATTGTTCTCGTCATCGTCGTCATTTTCATTGTTCTTCTCCTCCTCGAAAAATCAGGCACGCTCGTCCCCTCCTCACAGCGAGACATTGCGGCCATCGGCCTTGTCGAAAATATGCAGCTTCTCGGGGTCCGGCTTCAGTCGCAGAATGCCGTCGCGCGCAAGCGCCTCGAATTCGGCTGCTCCCACCACGCTCACGAGCTTCTGTCCGCCCAGATCGGCATGCAGATAGACCTCGTGCCCCATGAATTCGGCGTTGGTCAGTTTCGCCTGCAGCGCCGGCCCATCGGCCTCACCGGCAAGCGAAAGATGCTGCGGACGGATGCCGATGACGGCGTCCGCCGGTCTGGCTGAAAGCCGCTTTTCCAGATGGTCGCCTATCGGAAGACGTTGCCCGCCGATGACGAACTCCGCCCCGTCGATCGCCACATCCACAAGGTTCATTTCCGGCATGCCAATGAAACCGGCGACGAACAGATTGGCGGGCCGGTTGTAGAGTTCCTTCGGCGTGGCGACCTGCATGATGCGCCCGGCCTGCATGACGCAGATACGGTCGCCCATGGTCATGGCTTCCGTCTGATCGTGCGTCACGTAGACGACGGTCGAAGACAGGCCCTCCGCCTTCAGCTGGCGATGCAGATCGGTAATGCGCACACGCATGGAAGCGCGCAGCTTCGCATCGAGATTCGAAAGGGGCTCATCGAACAGGAACACGCCCGGTTTCTTGATGAGGGCACGGCCCAAAGCAACACGTTGCGCCTGCCCGCCGGAAAGCTGTTTCGGCAGGCGATCCAGCAAGGGCTCGATTTCGAGAATGCGCGCGACATTGTCGATTGCCTTCTCGATCTCGGGCTTGGCAACACCGGCAATCTTGAGGCCGAAAGCAAGATTGCCGCGCACCTTCATATGCGGATAGAGCGCATAGTTCTGGAACACCATGGCAATGGAGCGCTTGCCGGGCGGCAGGTCGTTGACGCGCTGATCTCCGATGAGGATTTCACCGCCGGTGATTTCCTCCAGCCCCGCCACCATGCGCAGCGTGGTGGATTTGGCGCAGCCGGACGGGCCGACGAAAACCATGAACTCGCCGTCCTCGATTTCGAGATTGATGCCGTGCACGGCCTTGAAGCTGCCGCCATAGACTTTTTCGAGATTTTTAAGTTGAACGCTTGCCATTTTCAGCCCTTGACCCCGCCAGACGAGATCCCTTCAATGAAATACCGTTGCGCCGCGAAAAACACGACGAGCGCAGGCGCGATCGTCAGCACCGACATCGCCAGGATGCGGTTCCATTCGAAGGCTTCGGTGGTGTCGATGGAGAGTTTGAGCGCCAGGCTCACCGGATATTTATCGACCGAGGACAGGTAGATCAGCGGTCCCAGAAAGTCGTTCATCGTCCACATGAACTGGAAAAGGCAGACCGAGATCAGCGCCGGCGCCAGCATCGGCACGACGATGTAAACCAGCGTCTGCAGACTGTTGGCGCCATCCACACGGGCGGCTTCCTCCATATCCGAGGGCAGCGAGCGCAGGAACTGCACAAGCATGAAGACGAAGAAGGCATCACCGGCTAGTGCCGAGGGAACCCATAGCGGCAGGAAACTATCCAGCCAGCCGAGGTCACGAAACAGGATATATTGTGGAATGCGGGTTACGACATTGGGCAAAAGCAGGATGGCGATGACAGAGCCAAACAGGATTTTCTTCAGCGGAAAATCGAAGCGCGCAAAGGCATAGGCCGCCATGGTGCAGGAAATCGCCGTTCCGATGACCTTCGGCAGGATGATCAGGAACGAATTCCAGAAAAACCGGCCGAAGGTGTACGGCGTGGAGGTCTCCCAGCCGCGGATGTAACCGTCCAGCGTTGGCGTCTCAGGAATGAAACCTGCACCGGAAAAGATCTCGGAATTGGTCTTGAAGCTTGCGCCGACCAGCCAGATCAGCGGATAGAGCATTATGAAGCCGACCGCGAACAGCAGCGTGTACCGGACAGAGGTCGATAACAGCCGGAGCCTTGCCCGGCGGGCGGCCTGCATGTCGTTTAAGGTTGCGATATCGGTCATGGCATCAATTCCGCTTGTCGCCGGCGTAATAGACCCACTTTTTCGAGGACCAGAAGGCCACGAGGGTCAGCACGGTGATGATGGTGAAAAGAACCCAGGCGATGGCGGAGGCATAGCCCATGTTGAACTTCTTGAAAGCCTCATCGTAAATATAGAGAGGCAGCAGATAGGTAGACTTCAACGGCCCGCCCTGGGTGATGATGTAAGGCCCGTTAAACTCCTGGAATGCCTGCACCATCTGCATGATCAGGTTGAAAAAGATGACCGGCGTCAGAAGCGGCAGGGTGATGAAGAAGAACGTCTTTACCTTGCCTGCGCCGTCGATTGCCGCTGCCTCATAAAGCGACTTGTCGATGGATTGCAGCGCGGCGAGAAAGATCACCATGGCCGAACCGAACTGCCAGCAGCGCAGCAGCGTAATTGTAAAAAGCGCATTGGCGGGATCGCCAAACCAGTCGACCGGCGACAAGCCGATTGCCGCCAGCGCCATGTTGGCCAGCCCTTCGCTGGCGAAGATGTAGCGCCACAGCACCGCAATCGCGATCGAACCGCCGAGGATGGACGGAACGTAAAAGGCGGTGCGGAAAAAATTGATGAATTGCAGCTTGTAATTGAGTATCGCTGCGATGAACAGCGCGAAGGCAAGCTTCAACGGCACCGTCAGAAACACATAAAACAGGGTGACGTTCAGGGATTTCATGAACGTGCGATCACGGGTGAAAAGCCGCTCGTAATTGGCCAGTCCCGCCCATGTGGGGTCACTCATCAGGTCGTAGCGGGTGAAGCTGAGATACAGGGAACCCAGAAACGGGATCGCCGTGAAAACCAGAAGTCCGATGATGTAGGGCGTCAGATATCCCAGCCCGAGGAAGCGATTAGATTTCATGACGCTCCTCCCCCACCCCGGAAAGGCGCGGATAACAGAATACAATTTCGTGCAAGTGATTCTCCCGGAACGGCTGACGGCGGGCGCATGATGGCGCGATTTCTCGCCGCAGCCGATCTCCTCCCTCATTGATACGGCGCGCATTAGCAGTTTGTGAGGTGACAAAACCAAATTTCCGAGCCAAGGTGAATTAACAAAGACGAGGAAAAAGATGGACGAAATCGAAGGTGGTATTCTCTCGTCCGTTCCGCCTGCGGCGCTCACGCTTAATCTCACGCGCGCCACGATCAAGATGGAGCACTCCCGCACCTGGCAGATCGACAAATCCAATCAGGTGGACGATCTCATTATCTGCCTGGAGGGTCGCGGGCATTATCTCGTGGACGGTGAAGCACGGGTGCTGGAGCCTGGCGACGCCATGCTGATTTTCAGGGGGCAGCATTTTATCGGCTGGAATGAACAGGCCGTCACCTATCGGGGAGTGGCACAGCATTTCACGTTGGATATTTACGGTCGTCACAACCTTGTCGCGCAGATGGACCTCAAGCCGAAACTTTCGCTGAGCCGCTGGCCGCTGCTGGAGCCGCTGGTGCGCCACTATCGGCAGAGCGCTCCGCCCTCCTCTGTCACGCTTGGCCAGCATCACCTGTTCATGGTGTTGCTGATCGCATTTATCGATGATGCATTTCTCGGATGGGTCGACCGTCCGAGTTTCCAGCCGGAAGGTGCCGAAGCCCTGGATCTGGCTGTCATGAAAGCGATCACGATGATTTCCGCCAATCCGCTCGACCCTGAAATCGCCGCAAGGGCGACCGACGCAGCCCCCTATAATCGCGACTATTTCCTGCGTGAGTTCCAGAAACGGGTGGGGCGCACGCCGAGGAAGTATCAGGAATTCAAACGCATGGAACGTGCCATGCATTTTCTTGAAGCCGGGCTTTCAGTTGCGGCTGCGGCGGCAGAAGTGGGTTATGGAGATCCCTATTATTTTTCGCGGATGTTCAAGCGCACATTGGGGTTGAGCCCCCGCGACCACATGAACAGGATACGCCGCAGCAGGCACGGCAATCTGATGGCGTTTGACGAGCACGAACAGCAGAGGCTGCTTGCCACCGAAATGCAAAAGGCCCCGGCATAGCGGGGCCTTCTTGCGATAAAGCTTTGGAACTACCGGAAAAGTGACGGCAACCAGAGTGAAAGCGACGGAATATAGGTGACGGCGAGCAGCACGGCTATGCTGGCGCCGAAGAACGGCCAGATCGTTCGCATCGCTTCCCGTATCGTTATGCCGCCAACCGCACATCCCACGAAGAGCACCGTTCCGACCGGCGGCGTATTGAGACCGATACCGGCGTTCAGGATCATCACGACACCGAAATGCACGGGATCGATGCCGAAGGCCTTCACGACAGGCAGAAGCACCGGCGTGGAAATGATGACCATGGGCGCCATATCCATGAAAGTGCCGAGTAAGAGCAGAATGACGTTGATGACCAGAAGCACGATAATCGGATTGTCCGAAATCGCGCTGATTGTCGCGATCATCAGTGTCTGTACCTGCAGAAACGCCATCAACCAGCCGAACGACGCAGCCGTGCCGATGACGAGCAGAACCATCGCTGTCGTACGAACCGCCCCCATCACCGCTTCCACGAAACCGCTCCAGTCCAGCTCACGATAGACAAGCATGGCAACAAGGAAAGCGTAGAGAACGGCAATGCAGGAGCTCTCCGTCGCGGTGAAGATACCCGAACGAACGCCGCCGAAGATGATGCCGATCAACAGAATGCCGGGAAAGGACGCCAGAAGATAATACATCAGCTTCGAAAAGCCGGGAAACGGCTCGGACGGGTAACCCTTGCGCCGCGCGACGATATAGGCGGTGACCATCAGGGCCGCAGCAAGCAGCAGGCCTGGAATGATGCCGGCGGTGAAGAGATCGGCCACCGAAACATTGCCACCCGCCGCGATCGAATAAAGTATCATATTGTGCGAAGGCGGGATCATCAGCGCGATGATGGCGGCGTTGACAGTGACGTTGACGGCGTAATCCCGGTCATAACCGCGCTTGGCCATTTGCGGGATCATCAGGCCACCAACGGCCGAGGCGTCGGCGACAGCCGAGCCGGAAATGCCGCCGAACAATGTCGAAGCGACGATGTTGACCTGCCCCAGACCGCCGCGCAGATGACCGACAAGACCGGCCGCAAAACGGATCAGACGATGAGCTATACCGCCGCGGACCATGAGGTCACCCGCGAAGATGAAGAACGGGATCGCCATCATCGCAAACACGTTCATGCCGGAGTTCATCTGCTGGAAGACCACGATAGGCGGCAGGCCGAGATAAAGAACGGTGGCGAAGGAGGCAATGCCGAGGCAGAACGCAATCGGCGTACCGATCAGCATCAGAAGGGTGAAGACACCGAAGAGGATTGTGTAAGCCATTTACGCGGCCTCCTGCACAAACACATCCGCCGCGATTTCCTCGCCGATGACGAGATCGATAAAGCGTTCGGCTGCAAACAGCGCGATCAGAAAACCGCCACCGATCAGCGGGAAGAAATCCATGCCGCCCGGCCATCCAAGAACAGGGATCGTCGCCGTCCATGTTCCGGCAGAGAGGACGGTTCCGTACCAGCACATGCCAACCCCGAAAAAGAAGATCAGTGCCAGACTGGTCAGGTCCATCGCCGCCTGTATGCGCGGCGGCATCATATAGCGCAGAATATCCAGCCCCAGATGCACGCTTTCACGCACGCCCACCGCCGCCCCCAGCATGATGAACCATGACATGAGGTGAAGCGACAGCGGCTCGGACCAACTTGGTGAATCATTCAGGATATAACGGGCAAACACCTGCCAGCCGACGATAAGGGTCATGGCGACCATGCCGACGCCGGCGATGTAAAGTGACGCACGGCTGAGCGCGCCGAGAAATGGGCGGATCGCCCGCATGAAGTTTCGCATTTGCCTTCCTCCTCCAACCTCAGACCAATGACGACAAAAGAAAACCGGCCCTGTTGCCAGAGCCGGTTTTCCCTATGTCACTTGACGGCTTTTACCCGCTCAAGAAGGTCTTTCATTTTCGGATCGGTGACGAACTTGTCGTAGACCGGCCCCATCGCGGCGGCGAACTCTTCCTTATTGACCTTGATGACGTTGGCGCCACCGGCGCGTACTTTTTCTTCCGAGGCCTTTTCGCGCGCACTCCACAATTCACGCATCTTGCCAACGGAATCCTTGGCTGCCTGACGCAGCAGCTTCTGATCTTCCGGCGACAGCTTGTCATAGGAAATCTTGGAGATGACGAGGATTTCCGGATTGAGGGAATGTTCCGTCAGCGAATAGTTCTTCGCCACTTCATAGTGACGGGCGGATTCGTAGGACGGCCAGTTGTTTTCCGCACCATCGACAACGCCTGTTTCAAGCGAGGAGTAAACCTCGCCCATCGGCATCGGCGTAGGGTTGGCGCCAAACGCCTGCATCATCGAGATCCACAGATCCGATTGCTGCACGCGGATTTTGAGGCCCTTCAGGTCCGCCAGTTTTTCGATGGGCTTCTTGGTTGTGTAGAAGGAACGCGCACCGGAATCGTAAAAGGCAAGACCGATCAGGCCGTGCGGTTCGAAAGCTGCCAGAACCTCATCGCCGATCGGGCCGTCTACGGTATTGTGCATGTGTTCCGTCGAACGGAACAGGAAAGGCAGGCCGAGAACGGTGGTTTCCTTGACGAGATTGTTGAAAGGCGCAGCGTTGACGCGGTTCATGTCGATGACGCCGAAGCGGGTCTGCTCGATGGTATCCTTCTCACCGCCGAGAACCGAATTGTTCATGACCTGCACCTTGATGCGGCCATTGGAGCGTTCCGACAGAAGTTCGCCCATATATTTCACGGCTTCAACCGTCGGATAACCGTCGGGATGAATATCGGCCGAGCGCAGGGTGATTTCCTGCGCCTTGGCGGAAACGCCTGACAGCGCGATCCCCATCGCGATGCACATCATGCTTGCAATCTTTTTCATTTCTTCCTCCTCCGTTGTAACAGCGGCCCCACCCCTCCAAGGCTAACGGACCGAATTTTTCACGCCCATCCGGGCCGGCATGCAAAGACCTTTCATCTGCAAAGGATGATGGGGACCTCCGTTTCCCCAACCATCCCGAATTGAAACTACACCGCCTTGAGTGGCGGCAGCTTGAACAGGGCTTCTGGATTTTCCACCAGCGCTCGGTGACGGGCCGCATCGTCCGGCAGCCAGCCGAGTGTGAGCTCCGCAAGGCGGGCATCATCCGGATAGGCAGCCGTCTCACGGACCGAATTGTGCGGCCAGTTCGTCCCCCAGACGATCCGCTCCGGCGCATGGGCAGCGATACGGCGCGAAAAGGCCGCAACATCTTCATAGGGCCAGGCGTCGCGCGAACTTTCATAAACACCGGCAAACTTGAACCAGAGATTGCCGCGATCGATGAGCTTCAAAAGTGCCGCCATTTCCGGGCCATCCGTGTCGATACCCCTGAAGAATTTTCCATGGTGGTCGAAGACCCAGCGCGAACGGATTTTTTCAAGGCGCGGCAAATGATCGAGAAGCCCATTGCCGTCGAATTGAACCGCCACCATCCAGTCGGCCGCATGGGCACGCTGATCCACCGCTTCCAGTTCCGATAGGTTCACCGCACCGCCCGGCAAATCCATGATACGGGCGCCCACGGCACCGGCAGCGGCAAGTCTTTCCATGTCCTTTTCAGTCGTCTTTTCATCGATAATCACCACCGCGCGGGCTGCCTCGCCCATTTCTGCCACGCAGGCCAGCGTGTTGCCGTTATCTCGCTGTTGGGCGTTGCCCTGGGTGATGATGACGCGGTCGATGCCGAGCCATTGCATGAGCTGGCGATAATCCTCAGGCCCCGGCAGCGCACCCGGCGGCAGGCCCGGCCCACCCGGCAAGGCTGGATAACCGGGCAGATACATATGCATCTGAGTATCGACCGCCCCTTTTGGGAACGCTGGCTGCGGCGGTGTCCCGCTTAGTTTTCTGACAAGTTCGCTCATGGCTGTGGCATCCTGAATTCAACGAGTGCGTCGCGGTTGATCTCGATGCCGAGACCGGGACCATCGGGAATGGCGACGACACCGTTCACCGCCTCTATCGGCTGTTGCAGCACGGCCTGACGGAACGGATTATGCGTCCGATCGAATTCCATGATCGGCTCGATGGGGTTTACCCGCACCGGATCGGGCACCATCGCGGCCATGAACTGCAGGGCAGCGGCGATCTGCACGCCCGTGCCCCACACATGCGGTACAATGCGCACGCCGTGCAGCGTGGCAAGCGTGGCAATCTTCTGCGTTTCGGAAAAGCCGCCGCAACCGCAGAGGTCTGGTTGGAGAATATCCACGGCACCGGCGGAAAGCGCCTGCCACATGCCGTAACGCCCGTGCCAGGTCTCGCCTCCCGCAACCGGGATTGGTTGGCCCGCCCGCACGCGAGCATAGGCATCGAGCTGCTCCGGAACCACCGGCTCCTCGAACCAGTCGATGCCGTATTCAGCCGCACGATTGCCGAGCGCGATGGCTTCGGTAACGGTATAGCCGTGATTGGCGTCGATCATCAGCCGCATATCCGGCCCGATCGCTTCGCGCACGGCGGCAATGACCGCAAGATCCTCCTCGATGCCGAAACCGATCTTGATCTTGCAGGCGTGAAAACCCTCTGCACGGCGCTCCGCCATCTCATTGGCATTGTCGGAGATACGGTCGACCCCATCACGCTTGAAGCTGCCGGTGGCATAGGCGCCCACGCTTTCGCGCCAGCGCCCGCCGAGCAGCATGGAGATGGAGGTGCCGTAATGCTTTCCCTTGATATCCCACAGCGCGATATCGATGCCGGACAGGGCGGTAATGCTGAGGCCGCGCTGGCCCTGGTCGCGCAGGGCATTGTAAAGCACAGCCCAGATCTTTTCGGTCTGGCGGGGATCCTGGCCAATAAGCCAACCGGAATAGGCCTGAACCACGGCGGCGTTCGGTCGCGCCGGCCCGAGGCATTCGCCCCAGCCGACTGTCCCGTCATCGCATTCGATTTCGACCAGAACGTGGGCACGCCGGTCAAAGCGCATGGATGCGCTTTCAAACGGCGTGGCCAGCCGATGTTCGAGCAGATGCGTGCGCACCGCTGTGATCTTCATCGTTCCCCTCCCGCTATACCTTGATCACACCTTGCGCTTGTGCGTGCCGATCAGGGCATCGAGCATGCCGATTTCCTCATTCGTCAGATCCTTCAGCGGCGAGCGCACCGGACCCGCATCAAAGCCCTGCAGGCGAACGCCAGCCTTGATGGCGGAGACAGCGTAACCCTTGGCGCGATTGCGGATCGCCATGAACGGATAGAAGAATTCCGTCAGGATGCGTTCGCAGGTGGCGCGCTCGCCGGCCCGCAGCGCCGCATAGAACTCGTTGGCAAGGCCCGGCACGAAGTTGAAGACGGCCGAGGAATAGGTGGTGAAACCGGCGCCGAGATAGGCTTCGGCAAAGAGTTCCGCCGTCGGCATGCCGCCGAGATACATCAGGCGGCCACCCATCTTGGCGGTGATCTGGCGAACGAGACCGATATCACCGGTGCCATCCTTGAAGCCGACGAGGTTCGGGCACTCATCGCAGAGACGCGCCAGCGTATCCGCCTGAAGCACCGAATTGTCGCGGTTATAAACCATGACGCCGATGCCGACCGACTGGCATATTTTCTTGATGTGCGCGTAAAGGCCTTCCTGCGGCGCATCAATGAGGTAATGCGGCAGAAGCAGGATGCCATCAGCACCGACTTTTTCCACCGAGCGTGCGATATCAACCGCAACTTCGGTGCCGTAGCCGCAGCCGGAAACGATTGCCGTTTCACCGGCCACTTCCTTGGCAGCCGAAACGATAGCAGGGATTTCATCCGGCTTCAGCGAGAAGAACTCGCCCGTACCGCCGGCGGCAAACAGCACCGGCGCCTTGTAACCGGCAAGCCATTCGACATGCGCCCTGTAGCTATCAGCCGCAAAACGACCCTCGGAATCAAAATGCGTTACCGGGAAGGAGAGCAGGCCGGAGCCAAGCGCCGCCTTGATTTGTTCAGGGTTCATAATCCGTATTCCTCTGCAAGTTCACTGACTGGAAGCCACCTAAACCGCTTGCCGCATATTTGTCAACAAGTCATCATACAAGTTATATGATGAATTTTGAAAACCGGCGCGCATTAGCGCGCCAGCCAGCCACCATCGACATTGAGGATGGCGCCATGCACGTAGTCGGCCGCCGGCGAGGCGAGGAAAACCGCCGCCCCGGCGATGTCTTCAGAATGCCCCCAGCGGCCTGCCGGGATGCGCTCCAGAATGGCCTTGTTGCGGGCAGCATCCGCCCGCAACGCCTCGGTATTGTTGGTTTCGATGTAACCGGGCGCTATGGCATTGACGTTGATGCCCTTCGCGGCCCACTCATTTGCCAGAAGCTTGGTCAGACCCGCAACGCCATGCTTCGCCGCAGTATAGGACGGTACGCGGATGCCGCCCTGAAACGACAGTAGCGAGGCGATATTGACTACCTTGCCCGGACGACCTTTCGCCAGCAATTCCTTGGCGAAGGCCTGCGTGGTGAAAAACAGCGCCTTGAGATTGACGTCCATCACCTCATCCCAGTCGAGCTCTGAAAACTCCACGGAATCGGCGCGGCGAATGATGCCGGCATTGTTGACGAGAATATCGAAACCGGCGTCGGCAAAGCTGTCCTTGGCGGCGAGTGGATCGGCAAAATCAATCGACAATGCGGCGGCCTTGCCGCCGTTCTTCGCGATCATGTCCAGCGTCTCGTCCGGCGCGCGGCGGGCGGCGCAGACAACTTCCGCGCCGGCCGCGGCGAGGCCGACGGCGATTGCTTGACCAAGCCCCGTATTGGCACCCGTCACCAGCGCCTTACGCCCTTGAAGCGAAAAGGGATTTTTCATTTCAGATCCCCCGGCTGGATGAAGTCCATGTCGGTATAATCGACATTGTCCCCAGCCATGGCCCAGATGAACGTGTAAGAGCCGATGCCAGCGCCGGAATGGATCGACCAGGGCGGAGAAATGGCACCCTCTTCGTTGGAAATGAAGAGATGCCGCGTTTCCTGCGGCTCACCCATCAGGTGCAGAACGCGCGACTTTTCATCCATGCCGAAATAGAGATAGGCCTCCATGCGGCGATCATGAATATGCGACGGAATGGTGTTCCAGACGGAGCCGTCCTCTAGCGTCGTATAGCCGAGCACCAACTGGCAGCTTTCCATGACCAGCGGGTGGATGAACTGGTTGATTGTGCGCTTGTTGGAGGTCTCGGTCGCACCAAGCTTGACCTCCTTGCTGTCGGCAAGGCTGACGAGCTTTGCCGGCAGGCTGCGATGCGCCGGGCATGAAGTGATGTAGAACCGGCCCGCGCCATCGAAAGTTACCGCACCGCTTCCCGCACCGAGATACAGAACGTCGCCACGATTGAGCGTATACGTCTCGCCACCAGCGTTGACGGTGCCGGTGTCGCCGATATTGACGATTCCCATCTCGCGCCTGTCAAGGAACGACGGCGTCTTGGTTTCCTCGACCTTGTCCAGCATCAGCGGGGCACCATCAGGCACCGCGCCGCCCATGACGAAACGGTCGTAATGGGTATAGATCAGCCTGATTTCGCCGGAACGGAACATGTCGTTGGCGAGGAAATGCTTGCGAAGCCCATCGGTATCGAGCGTTTTTGCATATTCCGGGTTGACGGCCTGCCTTGTTTCGACGGTCAGCATCAAACTCATCCTTCATGATTGTTGCGTATAGGACATAATATATGTTATCCGCTTTTTGTACGATCTGTATGACAAGGTCAAGAGGAACCTGGATATCTCGACCACGCCGGAGACGTTGAATGGGGTTTCCCCCAGCCTCGATGATCCGCAGTCCATTCGTTTAGGGAGAATTGCAATGAAACGGCTTCTTGTTACCGGTGCGGCTGGCCAGCTCGGCCGCGTCATGCGCAAGCGCCTCGCACCTATGGCCGAGATATTGCGTCTTGCCGATCTTTCGCCGCTCGATCCTGCCGGGCCGAACGAGGAATGCGTGCAATGCGATCTGGCCGACGCCAGCGCCGTCGATGCGATGGTCGCCGATTGTGACGGCATCGTCCATCTTGGCGGCATATCGGTGGAGCGGCCTTTCGAGCAGATCCTTCACGGTAATATCATCGGGCTTTATAACCTCTATGAGGCGGCCCGCGCCCATGGGCAGCCGCGAATCGTCTTCGCCAGCTCCAATCACACGATCGGTTATTATTCCCAGACAGAGCGGCTTGGCCCCAACGTTCCCTTCCGGCCGGACGGTCTTTACGGCGTGTCCAAATGTTTCGGCGAAAGCCTCGCCCGCATGTATTTCGAAAAATTCGGCCAGGAAACGGCGCTGGTCCGCATCGGCTCCTGCACGCCGGAACCGCAAAATCACCGCATGTTGTCGACCTGGTTTTCGCAGGATGATTTCGTATCGCTGATCGAGGCGGTTTTCCGCGCGCCGGTGCTCGGCTGCCCGGTCATCTGGGGCGCATCGGCCAATGACGCGGGCTGGTGGGACAATTCCCACCTCGGCTGGCTTGGCTGGAAACCGAAGGACAACGCCGAGACTTTCCGGCAGCACATTGCCGAGACAACACCGCAACCAGACCCTAAAGATGCGGTGGCGCGTTTTCAGGGCGGCGTTTTCATCGACAATCCGATCTTCAAGGCGACGTGAAATGCCATTCGGGACCGACAGGCATGATAACCGGTCTTTCCTGCGCGTGCAGCGGGATTGCAAGCCGGACCGCGAATGACGTATCGAGGAATACCGGACGCTAACCTGCACCCTTTTTTAGAACGGCGATGACAATGACAAAAGCGATAACCTCCGAACCGGCAGCTCCGCAAGCCAAGACGCTTGTGGTGAAGGTTTCCGAGGAGCTCCGCAGCCAGATCGCCAAGGGCCGTTATAAGACAGGCGAGCGCCTGCCTTCCGAAGCGCAGATGACGCAGGAATTCGGCGTAAGCCGCACCGTGGTGCGCGAGGCCATCGCCTCACTGAGGTCCGACGGGCTGGTCGAGCCGCGTCAGGGTGCGGGCGTCTTCGTGCTGGAGCCAGCGCCTGTCGAGCGACGGCCGTTCCATAATGTCGATCTTGCCCGCGTCTCGTCCCTGATCGAAATGCTCGAACTGCGCACCGCCGTGGAAGGTGATGCCGCCGGTCTTGCGGCCGTTCGCCGCTCCCCGGCGCAGGAGGAGAAAATCATCGAAGCCTTCGATGCCTTCCGCGCCAGCGCCGCCAAGGGAATTCCGACAGCAGAGGCCGACTTCGCTTTTCACCTGGCCGTTGCCGACGCAACCAACAATCCGCGCTTCAGCGAGTTTCTACAGGTGCTTGGCCCAACGCTCATTCCGCGCCGCGCCGTTGCCGAAAACGGCAAGGAAACCGTGCTTTCGCCCGCTGACCTCAACCGGCTTGTCGGTGAGCACGAAGCGATCCTGATTGCTATACAGGACGGCGACGAAGAGGCGGCAAGAAGCGCCATGCGCCACCACCTGAAAAGCAGCCAGACGCGTTACCGCGCCATGCTGCGCGCGCCGCGCTGAATTTCAAGCTTGAACGACATCGCATGACCGAGGAGAACGACATGCAGCAGCTTCCGACATTCCCCACCGTTTCACCCGACGATGGTGTTGAACGCACCGTGCTTTCCGAAGCGCCGGAGCTGATGGTGGTTTCGTTCCGCTTCAAGACCGGCGCCGAAGGCAAGCTGCACAACCATCCGCATGTGCAATCCACCTATGTCGCCAGCGGCAGCTTCCGCTTTTACCGCGATGGCGAAGCCTACGACCTGCAGAAAGGCGACAGCCTCATCATTCCCGGCCATGTCGAGCACGGCTGCCTCTGCCTGGAAGAGGGCGAACTGATCGACTGCTTCACCCCTCGCCGCGACGACTTTCTCTGAACCTGGCCGGCCTCAGGCCAGGGACAAATCCCGCAGGGTGCGTGGCAGGCTGTTCATGCACTCTGCCCCTGCTGTGGTAACGAGAAACTGGTCCTCGATCATCAGCGCGCCCAGACCTTCGCCGTAAAACGGCGCTTCAAGTGCCACGACCATGCCGGGAAGAATGACCTCCTCATTGTCATGGGAAAAGAACGGCCATTCCTCGATGCCTACGCCGCCGCCGACGGAATGGCCGAAGTGACCGCGATAATATTCGCTGAATCCGTCTTTGCGCATCGAAGCCAGCATGGCGGCGTGCACCGCACCGAATGTATTGCCGGGACGAATCGCTTCCAGCCCGCTGGCAAAAGCTGCCTCCAGCGCTTTGAAAATATTGGCCGCGAGCGGAGAGACCGCACCCCATGAAAACGTCCGCGCGCCATCCGACGAATAACCATCGACCAGCGTGCCAACATCGGCCTTGATCAGGGCACCGGGCGCGACGACCGCCGTCATATCCGACAGGACCGGACCGACCGATATATAGTCCCAATGGCCGCTCAGCGAAAAACCCGACTTCAAGGCATGCGACTGAGCGCCGGCTTTCCACGCGTTGGAAAGCTGGCTGAGCGCCACGCCCGGCCGCACGGCCGCCGCCATCTCGACCAGCCCGGCCTCAGCGGCCGCTGCGGCCCGCCTGAGAAGTTCAATCTCGCGAACGGATTTCACCGCACGCAGACGTTTCAGCACTGTCGAACCATCAACCCAGGTCACAGCGGGCGTCGCCTCACGAAGAGCCGAAAAATCGGCGGCGGGCATGAATTCGAGATCGGCACCGATGCGCGCCGCAGACAGCCCGCGTTCCTGCAGAAGGTCGGCCAGCAAAACAAAGCAGGCGGCGCGATCGAATGTCTCCGGCCTCTGTCCGCCGGAATTGTTTCGGCGATAGACACCGTCTACCTGCGAGACGTTTTCGACACCCGACATATCGACCATATCGATCCAGATGCGATGCCGGCGCAGATCGACATCAGGCGCGGCCTTCTCGACAAGAGGTGCGGCGTGATCGCTGACGACGGCGGCAAGCCCGGACGCAGCATCGGCTGGGACAAGCGCAATCGCCGACCCCGCCCTGCCCCACATCGTCGCAACACCGGCATTTGCTCCAACCGCATAACGGAAGGCTTCGGGCTGGAAAAGCACCAGCGCATCCATGCCCGCCTCACCCATCAACTGCTGCGCACGGCCTCGATCGATATCGCCCATAAGAACCCCGGTAGATTGTTTCACCCGCCGTGTTTTCAGGCGGGCGCAATAATATCAAGATCCCGATTTATCAGCGGCTGCTGAGAGAAAGAAGCAGGAAAACAAGATAAGGTAGGAGGTTGGGGATAGTCCTCCTATAAAACAGTGCTTTAGCACCACCACAGCATCCGCATTCCGTCACCCTGACGAGGTCGGGGGTCCAGCACGGTCAATTCCTTCATTGCAAAAGGCTCCGGCCACGGCGCTGACACACCGTGGCTGGATGCCGGGTCAAGCCCGGCATGACGCAGGAGAGGTAGCCGACTTTATCATCCATCCGGAGACCGCGGAAAACCCGCCGCCTCGTGTCGCGTCACGCCTCCAGCCACTTAACCTGCTCAGCCGTCAGCTTGATATCCAGCGCAGAAAGGCTGTCCTCCAGTTCGGCAATGGTGCGCGGCCCGATCAGCGGAATGACCGGGAAAGGCTGGGCGATGACATAAGCGAGCGCGATGTGGATCGGATGGCGGCCAAGTTTCCGGGCAAGCTCGATCGCCCGGTCGCGGCGGTCGAAGTTGCGGTCGGAATACCAGACGCGGACGATTTCCTCGTCATCCCGCTTGTCCCGCCCCGCCCGGTCGGTGAAGAAGCCGCGCCCCTGGCTCGACCAGGCGAAATTCGGGATCTGGCGGGATTGGAGCCATGCCTTCCACTCATCGTCCGATGCCGCCACACACCCCGCCCAGATGGGATCGAGCATCTCGGCAAGTGAGAAATTGTTGGAAAGTGCGCCCGGCGCCTGCTTGCCGTTCTCTTGCGCATAGGCGGTGGCCTCGTCCATACGCTCGCGCGTCCAGTTCGATCCGCCAAAAATGCCCCGAATGCGACCACGCCGGACTTCGGCATCCATAGCATCGACAAATTCGCCGACCGGCACGTCGGGATTGTCACGATGCATGAAATAGACATCGACATAATCCGTCTTCAGACGCTCCAGCGACTGGTTGAGCTGCTTGGCGATCATGTCCGGATAGCAGAGCGGCGAATGCGCGCCTTTGCCGATCAGCACGATTTCTTCGCGCGGCACGTTGCGGCTGGTGTGCCAGTCACCGAATATGGCTTCCGTCTTGCCGCCGCCATAGACATAAGCTGTATCGAACAGATTGCCGCCCGCCTCATAAAAGGCATCGAGCGTCAGGGACGCGGAGGCGAAATTGGGGAAGAACTCGAAACCGAGCGCAACCACCGAAGCGGGTTTGGTGAGGCCGGGTATCTGCCGCTTCGGAACCGCATTGCCTGCCACGACCTTGCCACCGGCAATATTCGTGATGCGAGAGGTTGCTTTTTCGACGCTGTATTCCAAGCCAACGGCGGCACGCCACTGGTCCATGACACGTAGATTGCCGAGACTGTCGGCCCAGCCCATGCCGGGCGCGCCGAATTCCTGCTTGCCCTGCCTTATCGCCTCACCTGCCGCATCGACTTCGAAGGAATAGAGCCAGCGGTCTTCCGGCAATTCGATGGTTTCGACCTTGTCGCCCCTGAAAATATCGATCCGGCCGGTGCCACCCTTGTGGCCGGCGGCGAACCAGAAATCCTTGACTTCGATACGGCCTTCCGAGCCGATGATGCGCAGCACATTGTCCTGGCCTGCCATGATCGAGCAGGAGACTTCGGCAACGATACCGTTCGAAAATTTCAGAACGGCCGAAGCCCATTCATCGACGCCCGACTGGCCGAGATGGGCCGCACCTACAATCTTTTCGGGTTCAGCAAAGGGTTTTTCATCGACTGCACCGGCAATCAGCCGCACCATGGATACGGGATAACCGCCGACATCGAGAATGCCGCCGCCTGCCGTCTCATTGGAAAACAGACGATGATCGGCACGGAAAGACCCCATGTTGAAACCGAAACTGGAGCGGATGATGCGGATATCGCCAACGGCGCGGTTCCTGATCAACTCCACCAGTTTTGCCGTCTGCGGATGCAGGCGGTACATATAGGCCTCGCCCGCAAAGACATCAGCTTTTTTCGCTTCGTGGAAAATGGCGTCGGCGTCATAGGCGGAAAGCGCGATGGGCTTTTCCACCAGCACGTTTTTGCCCGCACGGATCGCCTTGATCGCCCATTCCGCATGGCCGGTATGGGGCGTGGCGATATAGACGGCGTCGATATGGGGATCGGAAAGCAGCGCATCGTAACCGTGGATGATGCGCGCGCCTGGAAAGGCGTCAGCAAGGCCGGGCTTGTCCGGATTGCGGGTGGCGATAGCCTCGAGCTTACCCGTGCGGGAATGGGCAATGCCGTCCGCAAAGGTCTTGGCGATGGTGCCCGGGCCGATAATGCCCCAGCGGATCGGTTGGTCGGTCGTCATGAAATCCTCGTCTTGACTTGCGTGCTTGGGAAAGGGTTCAGCGCAGGCGATTGCCCTGACTGTCGAAAAGAAATGCCTTGCGGGCGGAAAGACCGACCGTCAGCCGGTCACGATTGGCGACGTCTCGCGATTCCGGCCGCTCGATGACGAGTTGCTCACCGCCTTCCGTACGGGCATAGACATAGCTGGTATTGCCGAGGTGCTCGGCGACATCGACGTGAACGGTGAGATCGGCATCGCCCTGCCCAACATCGGCAAAATGTTCAGGCCGGATACCGAGCGAGACCTTGCTTCCCTCATCGAGCCGGTCCTTGATCGGCAGGGTCAGCCGCACGGCAGGATCGCTGTCGAGCGACAGCGTAACGCTTTGTCCACCTGTACCGATGACGGTAGCCTCCAGAAAATTCATCTTCGGCGAACCGACGAAACCGGCAACGAAACGGTTGGCGGGGTCGTCATAAAGATCGAGCGGGGCACCGACCTGTTCGATATTTCCCGCCCTCAAAACCACGATCTTGTCGGCCAGCGTCATCGCCTCGGTCTGGTCGTGGGTGACATAGATCATCGTGGTGCCAAGCTGCTTGTGCAGCCGCGAGATTTCCACCCGCATCTGCACCCGAAGTTCCGCATCGAGGTTCGACAAGGGCTCGTCGAACAGAAAGACCTGCGGTTCGCGCACGATGGCGCGGCCGATGGCGACACGCTGCCGCTGCCCGCCGGAAAGCTGCTTTGGCCGGCGTTCCATCAACTCGTTGATCTGCAGGATTTCGGCGGCGCGGCTGACACGCTTTTCCGTATCAGCCCTGGGATTACCGTTCATCCTCAGGCCGAAGGACAGGTTTTCGGCAACCGTCATGTGCGGATAAAGCGCATAGGATTGAAACACCATGGCGATGCCGCGATCGGCCGGATCGGCATCGTTGACCGTTCTGCCGCCGATATTGATATCGCCGTCCGATATATCCTCCAGCCCCGCGATCATACGCAGAAGCGTTGATTTGCCACAGCCGGACGGGCCGACGAAGACCACGAACTCGCCATCGGCAATATCGAGATCTGCACCATGGATGACTTTCAGCGCACCGTAGCGCTTGACGACATTCTTGAGCGAAAGTTCCGCCATGCGGTCTCTCCCCTTACTTGACTGCCCCGGCGGAAATGCCGGCGATGAAGTGGCGCTGCAAAGCCACGAAAACGATGAGAATGGGTGCGGTGAGCAGAACTGCACCGGCCATGATGCCGCCCCATGACACTTTGGTGAGCCCGATGAGGGTGCCAAGTGCCACGGGTGCGGTCATCATTTCCGGGCGGGAGTTGATCAGCAGCGGCCAGAGATAATTATTCCAGGAAGCGAGGAAGAGGATGATCGACAGCGCCGCCATGGTGGGGCGCGCCAATGGCAGGGCAATGCGCAGGAATATCTGCCATTCCTTGACGCCCTCGACCCTTGCCGCATCGAAAAGCTCCGTTGGCATCATGGAAAAGGATTGCCGCATGAACAGCACGCCGAGCGAGTTAAACAGTGGCGGCACGATGAGTGCCACCCAGGTGTTGGCGAGCTTGAATTCGCGCGCCACCATGATGAATTGGGGAATGACGACAACTGCAAAAGGCAAGGTGATGGTGCCGAGAATGATGGCAATCACCACCGAGCGTCCGGCAAAACGATAGCGCGCCAGCGCCCAGCCAGCCATGGAGGTCAGAAACACCGAGAGAACCGTATAGATGACCGCAACGGTGATCGATATGAAAATCGCCCGCAGAAAGTTGGTATCCGCCTGAAGGTTTTTGAAGTTCTCGATGAAATTGGTGGACGGGACGAGCACGATGTCGGGGCTGAAAATGCCAAAATCAAGCATTGTCGATAACACGAACATCATCCACAGCGGAAATAGCCAGATGAGGGCAAGCGGCGTCAGCGTCGCATGCAGCGCGATCTTCTGCCAGAGAAGCGATCTGGATTTCGATCTCATTTCGGCTCCCTCCCGACCCAGAGATTAAGAAGCGAAATGGCGATGGCGAGCGCCGCCATGGTGTACGCGATGGCCGAGGCGTAGCCGAAATTGAGCGAAGTGAAGCCCTGCCGGTAAAGGAACAGGCCCAGCGTTTCCGTACCGCCGCCCGGCCCACCCCTGTTGGTGATGAGGAAAGGTTCGGCAAAAAGCTGCATGGTGCCGATGACGGACAGGACCACGCAGAAAAGGATGATGGGTTTCAACAGCGGCAGTGTGATGTGGAAGAACTGCTGCCGCTTGTTCACCTTGTCCAGTGTCGCCGCCTCATAGACATCGCCGGGAATGGATTGCAGGCCGGCCAGAATGATGATGGCGTTATACCCCGCCCAGCGCCATGTGACGGCGATGATGACCAGCGCCATGGCCGCATTGGCATTGTCGAACCACGAGATGGGCGAAAGGCCAACGGAAGTGATGAGCTTGTTGATGATGCCGAAATCGGCACTGAACATCAGCCGGAAGACTGCCGCATAAGCGACTTCTCCGACGACGACGGGTGCGAAGAAGGCAAAACGGTAAAGCGGGCGCACCTTCAACAGTGGCGAGTTCAGAAGTACCGCCATGACGGTCGCAAGCGCGATCATGACAGGCACCTGAATGACCAGAATGATCAGCGTATTGTAGAGCGCGTTATAGAACGCCGGATCGGAGACCAGCCTCCCCCAGTTCATGGAGGGCGCAAACCGCCAGGGATTGATGCGGGTGTTCTGAAACGACAGCATGAACGAGCTAACGATCGGCCAGACCCAGAACGTCGCGAAAATCAGAAGATAGGGCGCAAGGAACGCATAAGCGATCCTGTTCCTTGACGGCATGACGACCTCCAGATGCGATGGTTGGAAAGCTTGGAGAGGCCGGTCCTGCTAAACTGCAAGGCCGGCCATCCGAGAGCTTCATTCCGCGACCGGCAGCCCCGTGGCCGTTTCGATCTGCTTTGCGGCATCGTCGAGAGCTGCTTTCGCATCGGGATAACCACCCGCGAAATATTTGGTCTGCGTCGCCTTGTAGATCGCATCTGCATCCGACTGGAACGCGGTGCCACGGCTGGGCACGATTTTCGGCAAAGTCGCCAGAATATCGGTCCAGACCGCCTGCCCACCCCAATAGGGCTGCTTTTCCTTGACGAAAGGATCATCGATGGCGGAGAGAAGCGAGGGAACGAGGCCGAAGGACTTCAGCATCGTCACCTGCCCCTCATTGGTGGTCAGCGCGTAGTCGATGTACTTCCAGGCGGCTTCCTTGTGCTTGGACGCCGAACTTATCGCCAGCGAAGAGCCACCGAGATTGGCTGCATGCGGACCGTCAGGCGTAAGGCTCGGCATCATATAGACACCCCACTTGCCCGAAAGACCGGGAGAGCCGGAGCGAACCGTGCCTTCATACCAGGCGCCATACATCTGGCTCGCGGCCTTGCCGGCAGTATTGGCCTGAATCTTCTCATCCCAGATCGCAGCCGTGATGATGCCGGCATCCTTCATCTGCTTGATCTTTTCAAGCGTCGCGACACAGGCAGGTTTGTTGATGGTGATGTTCTGGCCGTCGGTCGAAAAGTAACCGCATCCCTGCTCGTTGGCGATCATGCGGAACCACTCGCTGTCGCCGTTGAAATCGGCCTGCGCCATCACGGTACCGGGATTGGCGGCCATGACCTTCTTGCCAGCCGCGATGAAATCATCCCAGCTTTTGATGGTGGCCGGATCGACAGCAGCCTTTTCGTAGAAATCGCGCCGGTAAAAAACGGCCACCGGACCCGAATCCCAAGGCACCGCATAAGCTACGCCATCGACCTCCAGTTCTGTGCGCTTAAAGTCAGGAAAAAGCGCCTGTTTTTCAGGCGTATAGCCAAGTGCAGTCAAATCCGTGAAACAATCCGGGAACCGGCTCCAGAACAGTTCCGCCTCGAAATTTTCGACCGTTACAATATCCGGGAGGCCGTCGCCACCCGCTGCGCAAGCCGCCAGCGTCTTGTCGAAAACCTGATCGTTTCCAAGGTCTTCAACAACAATCTTGATGTCAGGATTTTGCTTGTTGAACCCTTCGACAGTGGATTTAAGCGCCGATGCGGCGACATTCCAGCTCCAGATGGTTAAGGTCTCGGATTGCGCCATTACCGGTGCCGCAAGGAGCACCAGAGCCGTCGACGCGCCAAGAAATTTAAAGCACATTGAAAACCTCCCTTTTTTCAATTGCCGTTCTTTAGCGAACATGGGCACATTACCGGCGGCAGGAAATCTGTCTCGTACAAAGGGAACATCGATTTGGCGGAAAGTAAGATTGCGGAAAGAGCCTTCTACCAGCCGGGTGCAAGCAGCATCGAAGGCATGCCGACCACGCTCCAGCTTTTTTACAACCACCCGCCCATCATGCTCAGGCCGCACTGGCATGCGCAGGTGGAGGTGAACTATGTGATGTCGGGATCCGTACATTACCGGATGGGCGACCACGACCTTTCGCTCGATGCCGGCCAGATGTGCATTTTCTGGGGCGGCCAGCCGCACCAGATGGACCGTTCCTCCGATGATTCGATTTATGCGGGCGCGCATCTGCCGCTCGTCCATTTTTTCCGCATGCGGCTGCCGGCTGCGGTTTCCAGCCTGCTGATGGGCGGCGCAACGATGGTGAGTGCGCAGACGGACCGGGCCGACGAGGAAAATTTCGGCCGCTGGTTCCGTTACGTCACTTCGGGTGATCCGGCCAAGGCGCAGCACGCGGTGGAGGAATTGCTGCTGCGGGTGGAGCGCATGTTCCTCGAGCCCTATACCGTCATATCCTCCGCCGTCAGCGGCAAACGGGAAGAGAACGACGAGAGCATGGCGCCCTCAATCGGCGTGGTGCGCATGTGCGATTTCATTGCCGCCAATTTTCTAGACGACATCGACGCGACCGAAATTGCCCGCGCCGCCTCGCTTCATCCGAAATATGCGATGAACCTGTTTCGCAAATCCACCGGCATGACGCTGATCAAATACCTGACCTTGCTCAGGCTTTCCCGCGCCCAGGCGATGCTGATGAACGGCAAGGACAATATTTTGCAGATTGCCATGGAAAGCGGCTTCGGCTCCGTCAGCGCCTTCAACAAGGCGTTTCGTCAGATCGCCGGCATGTCGCCTTCCGATTTCCGCCGCGATATGCGCGCGACGGCGGCTTAATTTTCCGCCTCTTCAAAATCGGAGTAGCCGGCACTGCGCTGACCTGCCGCCTTGCGATAGGCGCGGGGCGAATTGCCGAGCATTCGCCGGAACATGGTGGTGAAAGCCGGAATATTTTCATAACCGGCATCCAGCGCCACATTGGTCACCGCCTCGCCCGCGGCAAGCCTCGGCAAAGACGCAAAAATGCAGGCCTGCTGACGCCAGGTGACAAAACTCACCCCCAACTCTTTACGAAATAACCGCGTAAAGGAGCGCCGGCTCATGCCCATGGCGGCGGCCCAGTCATCGATTTCCACTCTGGCCACAGGCTTTTTCAGGAACTCGCGGCAAAGACCGGCAAGACGCTGATTATCGGGAAAGGGTAATCCCAGCGGGCGTTCCGGCAGACGGTTGACCTCATCAAGCAGAAGCGCCCGCACCAGTCCCTGCCGGTGAAAAGCGGCAGGTTGCAACTCCTCGCCCAGCAATTCCGAAATCAGGCTGGAGGCAAGGGCGGTAATTTCCACCACCCTTGGGGCCCCGGCTTGAAACAGATCGGGGTGAACGTAGATCGAATGCATCTCCACCGTTGAGATGATCTCAGCCTCGTGTTTCAGCCCGGCTGGAATGATAAGCCCGTGACCGGGCGGTATCATCCAGCGCCCGGCGGCGGTGCTGACCAGCACGACGCCCTGGCGTGCGCACCATATCTGCACCCGGCCATGGCTGTGGACCGGGGTACGGTGTCCTGTCGGATAGGCACGGTGAAGCGCCAGCACCGGCTCGTTGGTGCCGTCGATCAATTTCAGGCTGCGCTCATGGTCGTCATCCGCCAGACGGGCGGGTTTTAGCGATTTGATTTTTGCCATTTGGCCCATTCACAAAGAAACTCGTCCAGAACACGAAAGCAGGCCAGAAACAATATGAATAAAAGCGGGAAGAAATAAAGACACGTTTCCCGTCTCTCGCGGGGAATCTGGAGAGGATACATCATGGCCACCGTCACCAGCACCGGGTTCAGCCCGCAACGCACGGCGTTTTCAATCATTGCAGCCGCCAGCTTCTGCCACATGCTCAACGACATCATGCAATCGCTACTGACGTCGCTTTATCCGCTGCTGAAGGCCAATTATGCGCTCGACTTCATGCAGATCGGACTGCTCACCTTCGCCTTTCAGGTCACGGCATCGCTGTTGCAGCCGGTCGTCGGCATGGTGACCGATCGCTGGCCCATGCCTTTCTCCCTGCCAGTCGCCATGCTCTCGACCTGTGCCGGCCTCATCACGCTCGCATTCGCTCACAGCTTCGAGGTGCTCGTGATCGGCGCCTGCCTGATCGGTGTCGGCTCGGCGATCTTCCATCCGGAAGCGTCCCGCGTTGCCCGTCTGGCATCCGGTGGTCGCCACGGTCTGGCACAGTCCTTCTTCCAGGTTGGTGGCAATACAGGCACGGCCATCGGCCCGCTGCTGGCCGCCTTCATCGTCATCCCGTTCGGTCAAGCCAGCCTCAGCTGGTTCTCACTGATCGCGCTGATGGGCTTTGCCGTCTTGTCCTGGGTCGGCGTCTGGTATACCCGCCACCGCCGCGCGAATGTCGGCAAAGCTCCGGCCAGCCGCGCACTTCCGCTGGCACGCGGCACCGTGATGATGACGCTTGCCGTGCTGGTGGTTTTGACCGCCACCAAGAACGCCTATCTCGCCAGCCTTTCCAGCTATTTCACCTTCTACACCATCGAGAAGTTCGGGCTGGGCGTGCAGGATGCGCAGGTTCTGCTGTTCCTCTTCCTTGGCGCTTCTGCGGCGGGCGTTTTCTTCGGTGGCCCGATCGGCGACCGCTTCGGCTCGCGCGTCGTCATCTGGTTCTCGATCCTCGGCGTCATTCCCTTCGCGCTGATGCTGCCCTATGCGAACCTGTTCTGGACGACCGTTCTCGTCGTCGTCATCGGCTTCGTCTTCTCCTCCGCCTTCTCGGCAATCGTCGTGTTCGCGCAGGAACTGGTACCCGGGCGCGTTGGTCTCATCGCCGGCATGTTCTTCGGTTTCGCCTTTGGCTTCGGTGGCATCGGAGCCGCGGTTCTCGGGATCTATGCGGATAAGGAAGGCATCGAGTTCGTCTATCGCATCTGCTCCTACCTGCCGCTGCTCGGCCTGTTGACGGTGCTTTTGCCAAAGTTGCCGAGCCACCGGTAAAGACCCTACGCTCTCAAGCGTTTCGTGACGGCAGTCACCTGTGATAATCACGGTGACTGCCGTAATTCGTTGAGCGAAGACCAGCCACATGCAGATACCGATAAAATCGATCCTCGTCTTTCATGCTGCGGCAAGGGCGGGCAGCATTTCGCGGGCGGCGGAAGAGCTGAGCGTTACGCCTTCAGCCGTTTCCCAGCAGATCCAGTTGCTGGAAGGCCAGCTTGGCACGACGCTGATGGCGCGGACCGGCCGCAAGGTGACGCTGACGGAGGCGGGCGAGCGGTACTTCTCGATGATCACTGCACAGATCGAGCAGATCAGCGATGCCACCGACAGTATTCGCGGCTTCCGCTCGGTGACCACGCTGACAATCAGGGCAACACCGACCATTTCCAACAAATGGCTGCTGCCGCGTCTCGGCTCCTTTCTGGAGGAGCATCCCGAATTGGAAGTGCGCCTCGACGGCACCAACGAGCCGACCGATTTTTCGCAGGAGCTTGTCGACATAGAGCTGCGCCATGGCGATGGCCGCTGGCCGGGCCTGTTTGTGGAAGGGCTCGTGGAGGAGGAGTTCCTGCCGGTCTGTTCACCGGACATGCCCGGTGCCGGTACATTCCTGCCTGAAGATTTGCAGAACCAGCGGCTTATCCACTCGGTCAAGGCGCAGGCGCAATGGAACCACTGGTTCCCGCTTTCCGGCGTGACGGCTGAAAAGCGCTGGCGTCGCGTTCTGTTCGATCGCAGCCACATGGCCATCGACGCCGCCGTTCTGGGCATCGGCGTGGCGCTGGAAAGCACCTTGATGATGGAGCGGGAACTGCAACGCGGAATGCTGATCCCGGCCGTGGCCGATGCGCCCCGCATCAAGCTCGTCACGCAATGGATCGTTTGCCCGCATTCCCACCTGCGTCAGAGAAAAGTGACGCTGTTTCTGGAGTGGATGCGAAAACAACGCGACGAGTGGCGTGCCCGTCGCGTTGTCTGATGCTTCAGGCTTCCTGTTTCAGTCTCAATAAAGACCCATCAACCGTATCGGCCCGAGCGTCAGCACCGGGAAAAGCACGAGTGCGAATATGGCGAGCGTCAGCACCGTCATCGGCGCCAGCGAACCACGAATGACGTCCTCGATCTTCATGTTCGCCACCTGTGCTGCCGCGAACAGGCAGACCCCGACCGGCGGCGTCACAAGGCCAAGTGTCAGCGTCATGACAGTCACGATCAGGAAGTGGATCGGATCGATGCCCAGCGCCTCCACCGGCGGCATCAGCACCGGAATGAGGATGAACATGGCAGGGATAGCCTCCATGAAGATGCCGATGATCAGCAGAAAAACGAAGATCACCAGCATGCCCGACATCGGCCCAAGGTTCATCGCCTTCAAAAGCTCGGCCACCTGTTCCGGCAGGCCGTCGAAGGTGAAGACCCAGGCGGCAAGCTGCGAGGTGGCGGCGATGAACAGGATGGTGCCGGAAATGCGGGCCGTGGAGATCAGTATTTCCGGCAATTCGCGAACCGGCAGCGTGCGATAGACCAGCACACCCAATACGGCCACATAAACAACCGCGATGGCCGCGGCTTCCGTCGGCGTGAACAGGCCGCTGGCGATACCGATGATGAGGATCAGCGGCGTGAGCATCGGCAGGATGGCGCGAAGGCCGGTGACGATAACCAGACGGAAATTGAAGGGCGTCGGCGGATTGTAGCCGTAATGCACCGAATAGAAGTGGTTAAAGACAAGAAAAGCGAAGGCGATGAATAGGCCGGGCACCAGACCCGCAATGAGCAGCGTGCCGATCGACACATTGGCGATGGAACCGGCAATCACGATCAGGATCGACGGCGGGATGATGGAAGAGAGCGTGGAGGTGCAGAGCGTCATGCCGACGGCATAACCCTTTGGAAATCCGTGTCGCTCCATGGCCTTGATTTCGATTGCGCCCACAGAGGCGATATCGGCGACTGAGGAGCCGGAGACGCCGGAAAAGATGACCGACGAAATGACATTTACGTGGCCAAGTCCACCGGGAAGCCAGCCGACCATCGCCTCGGCGAAATCGAAGATGCGCTCCGCCACACGCCCGCGCTCCATCACCGTACCGACCAGAATAAAGAGTGGCACGGCGACGAGAAGGAAAGAGTTCATCGACGAGAACATCGTCTGCGACAGAAGGTCCATGGGCATGGAGGTGAAGAGCCACAGCGTGCCGACACTGGCGAGCGCCAAAGCGATGGCGAGCGGCACACCCAGCATGCTGAGACCGAAAAAGGCGATGAGAAGAAAGACCGACATGGCTCAATGTCCTGCTGAAATAGAGATATCGGCGTGGGCGATCTCGTCCGCGGGGATACCGATCTCGGGGAGCGCGATCAGGTCCCGCCTGCTGCGCAGCGATTCGATGATGGCCAGCACGGCGATGACGGCCGAGACAGGCAGAACCATGCCGATGGTCCACATGGGGATGGGCAAGGTCGCGGCGGTCTCGTTCATCATGATCTGCTGGCGCACCAGGGTGAAGCCCGTCCAGCCCATCATGCCGAAGAAGAACACCGAAGAACCGACATAGATCGGCACCGCCAACCGCCTGAACAGGCGGTGGAACAGCACCAGAAACACCACGACCCGCGCGCTTTCAACAGTGCGGAAACCGGCGGCAAGGCCAAGGAACACCATCCAGATGAAGAGAAAGCGTGTCGCCTCCTCGGTCCAGGGGAGCGGGCTGCCGATGAGACGGCCAATTACCTGGAGAAGAACGACGACAAGAATACCGAAACAGGCCGCCCCGGCGGCGACATCAGCGATGACCTTAACGATGGTGCCGAGCACCGACGGTTTCGTATCGCGCATGACAATACCCTTCCACTGCTGAAACCGGATATCCGGTAAAACGAATGCCACCCTGCCGCGACGGCAAGGCAACCCTTGCTGACGATGGGAGCGGCCGGGTTGCTAATCGGTGCAAGCCCGACCCTCCTTTCACTGGCGGCGTCAGTTCGTCTTGAGGAAAGCCTGCGTCTTGTCGAAAAACGCCTGATCTTTCACGAGGGCGGAGAATTTTGCCGAAAGACCAGTCGCGACAGCCACGAAAGCCTTGCGCTCGTCATCGGTCAGCGTGTTGACCTCCATGCCGTTCTTCTTCAGCGTTGCGAGCGACTTGTCGATATCGGCAGCATCGTTCTCGGCTTTCCACAGCTCGGTTTCCGTGGCGGCTTCCTTCAGTGCTGTCTTGAAGCCTTCATCCAGACCTTCGAAACGGGCCGGGTTCATGCCCAGCACCCAGGCGTCAGCGATGTGATTGCTGATCGTCAAATATTTCTGCACTTCATAAAGCTTGGCGCTGACAGGCACGTTGACCGGATTTTCCTGCCCGTCGACGACTTTCAGCTGGAGCGCGTTATAGACTTCCGCAAAGGCCATCGGCGTCGGGGCAGCACCCATGGCGCCGAAGAATTCGACCCAGAGCGGATTGTTCGGCACACGCAGCTTCATGCCCTTGAGATCGGCAGGCGATTTGATCGGCGCCTTGGAGTTGGTGATCTGGCGTAGTGGCCGCGACCAGAGATCGAGCCCGAGAATGCCGATCTTGCTCAGATCGCCGGAAAGCTCCTTGCCAAGATCGCTGTCGAGATAGACGCGCAACTGGTCGATATCGCGGAACTGATAGGGAATGGCGATGGCCGTGAATTTCGGATTGAACGTTGCGTAAAGCGATGTCGAGTTCAAGAGCATGTCGAGCGAACCGCCGGCCAGCTGCTTGACGCCCGCCGAAGGATCGCCGCCATAAAGCGTGCCGTTCGGAAACACCTTGATCTTGAGCTTGCCGTCAGTCTTCTTCGAAACAATCTCGGCGAACTTGTTGGCCGCGAGCGTGATTTCCGACGTATCGGAGTCCGGCGTCGAAAGCGTGAGCGTTTCCGCCTGCGCGATCGATGCAACCAGCATGGTGGCGGCGAGAGCCAGCCCGTAAAGTTTTGAAATTTTCATGTGTTCCTCCCGTTGTTGTCTCTAAACAGTTTCGAGCGTTCCTCCGAACGCGTTCATGCGTTTAACTTCAAGGATCACACCGCTGTGATCAAGCTCGCCCGCGCCATGCTCGACCATGGAGCGGAACAGCCGGTCAACCTCCTCGCCGACCGGTAATTTCAGGCCACGGCTCTTGGCGAAAGCAAGCGCCGTGGACGTATCCTTCAGCTGATATTTCGCCGGCCCGCCGGGGCGGAAATCGCCTTCCACCATGCGTTTGCCGTGCTGGCGGAAGACGGTGGACTCGGCAAAACCGCCAAGCAAAGCCTGGCGCACCTGCGCCGGGTCGGCTCCCCCCGCTTCAACCAGCGTCAAAGCTTCCGCTACGGCGCAGATCGTTGAAGCCACGATCAGCTGGTTGGCCAGCTTGGCCAATGAACCGCAGCCCACCGGACCGACATGGGTGACGCGGCCGAGGCAATTGAGGAGTGGCCGCAATGCGTCCACATCCCGCTGCTCACCGCCGGCCATGATGGCGATCGTTCCCTCAGTCGCCCCTTTTTCGCCCCCGGAAACCGGTGCGTCGACATAAGCGACGCCATGAGCCTTTGCCGCCTCCGCCTGTTCCCGTGCGCTGTCGACTGGAATGGAACTCATCACCAGCAGAAATGCACCAGGCTTCATGGTGGAAACGACACCCGAGGCACCGAGTAGAACCTCGTCGCAGACTGGCCCGGAACTCAGCATACAGAGCACGACATCGGCTTCGGCTACAGCTTCGGCAGCCGTGGCCGTCGGCTGCACGCCCTTCGCCGCCAGAACCGCAGCTTTTTCAGCACTGCGGTTCCAGGCCTTGACGGAAAAATCGGCCTCCGCCAGACGCGCCGCCATGGGTGCACCCATGATGCCCGTTCCGATGACAGCGATTTCGCGGATGTCCTGCATTTTTTCCACCCTTCAAAGCCATTGCCGGTTGAGGAAACGAACCGGCAACTCTTCTTCGATGAGGGCGGGAAACGCCTCGCGAAACCGGTCGAGATGGGGTGTTTTCAGATGATCGTCGAAAGCCTGTCTGTCGTCATAGACCTCGTAGAACACCACATTGTTTCCCGTCTCCGGCCGCACCACATCGAATTGCCGGCAACCCGGTTCATCCTGAACCGAATGGGTGGCATCATCTTGCGCTGCGTTAAGAAAGGCATCCATCGCGTCAGGCTTGACCCGGAATTCCGCGATTACCACGAAAGCTCCATTCGGCATGTCCCGTTCTCCGTCCATCACGCCGCAGCATCTTTTTGTGGACGGAACTGGTTTTCCATGTCCTGGCGAAGCTTCACCACATCCAGGTCGCTCACCAGTTCCACATCGTCGAAGCTGACGATCTGGTCCTTCTTGATGGCGCGCTTCAGCTTGACATTATGGGCAAGACCGATCGGCAGCGCCTTGATGTCGAGGCTGCGGGTGGCGGGAATCGCATTGGCCCAGACCGCGTAACCGCCCTCGCCGTCAAGCATCTCGCCCGGTTGCATATCCTTCTTGGCGGTCGCGACCGCATCGCCGCGGAACTCCTTCGAGCAACCGGTGGCCTCGTTGCGCAGCACCGCGGACAGCACACTGATCGAGGTTTCGAGACCGATGATGTGGAACGGACGCCACATGGAAGCGTACCAGCCGGAGGGATCGGTCAGCAGTCCATATTGCTTGAAGCAGGCGCGGGCATATTCATTATGCGCCTTGAAGGTGACGAAAACGCCGTAACGGATGTTATTAAACACCTCGCGACCATCCGGCTCCTGGCTTGCCGCAATATCCACGAGACCGGAGCGCGACATGCGGCCGCCATCGGCAGCAGGGCGAAAGACGCGGGCGAGATCGTGCAGGCCGGCGGGCGGGAAGGCCAGACCGTCATCCGGGCAATCCAGCCCCGTGCCGTTTGCGACCGCCGCCATTTCGATGGCCGCCTTGGTGCCGTCGGTAAATGAATTGTACATTTTCGGATTGAAGTCGCCCTTGGCCACTTCCTCGTCAGTCCAGCCGAAGTAGCTCCAGACCGTATCAGGCGTCGAATACCGGTAACGCGGCTCGAAATTCATCCCCTTGCCGGCGGAAACGACCTCGAAGCCGGTGGCGCGTGCCCAATCGACCAATTCGCAGATCAGGGCCGGCTGGTCACCGTAAGCCATGGAGTAGATAAGGCCCTTGGCCCTCGCCTTTTCGGCCAGGATCGGCCCGACCATCACATCGGCTTCCACATTGACCATGACGACATGTTTGTTGTGGTCGATGGCTCCGAGCGCATGGCGCGCGCCAGCCAGCGGATGGCCGGTCGCCTCGATCACGCATTCAATCTCGCCGCAGGCGAACAGTTCGTTCACATCGTCAGTCACATAGGTCTTGCCGCTCTTCAGCGCATCGGCGCAGCTCGTCGCGTCATAACGCTCCTTCGGCCAGCCGACGCGGTCAAACGATTCCCGCGCCTTGCCGACATTGAGATCAGCGACGGCGACCATGTGGAAACCGGCGATGCGCTGCGCCTGCGCCAGAACCATGGAACCGAACTTGCCGGCACCGATGAGACCCACCCTGACGGGCTTGCCACCGGCTGCGCGCTGCGACAGAAGAGAATAGAGATTCATGTTTTGACATCCTTCGCTGGGGAAATTGCTGGCGAGAGTGCCCAGTCAGCCCGGCGAAGGCCATGCGATACCGAGGCTACGAAGGGTTAACCCTCGCGGCACCGAAGACATGACGTTTCTGCGTTCCTCCCGGATCCCGGCACACACTTGCGCCGGCTCCCGCGGTCGCCTCCCAAAGCAACCCTGGGAACAGAGTAGGAGCGTTCAAATATTAGTTCTATTTAGAAAAACAGATTTTTCTTTTAATTTTTCTAACAGACTATCAAGCTGATTTGCGCAGCATCAGATCGGCACTGAGGAGAATGCGCTCGCGCATCCGTGTCGTATCATCCGCCTCCTCGTTCAACTTCTGCAGCAGAAGTTCGATCGATAGCCTGCCGATCTCGTTGTAATTCTGCGCCACCGTGGTAATTGGCGGGCAGGCATAACGCGAAAGCGGATGATCGTCATGGCCGGCGACCCTGAGATCGTAATCCGTGCCATGGCCGACCCTGATGCCCTTCTGGAAAGCGGCGGCGATGACCCCGAAGGCGATACGGTCATTGGCGCATAAAATAGTGCGCGAGGGCAAATGCCCTGCCCCATCCAGCAACCGGGTCGCTTCATCAAAGGCGAAACGCTCGAAATCCCAGGTTACGGTGCCGGGAACACCGATGACATGCGGCTCGAAACCAAGACGCTGCATCGCCTCCTCATAGGCCGTGCGGCGCGTTGCGGCGTTGGTATTGACCTGCGGCATGTCGAAGAAACAGGGCGGCTCGCCCGAACGGCAGAGATAATCCACCATCAGCCCGACGCTCTGGCGGTTGTCGGTGCCGACAAAGGCCGAGGTCTCGTCGAGTGGAGAATCGACATAGACGATCGGTATGCTGGCCGCCAGCTGCTCTAGCGTGGCGCGATGGGACTTGACGCCGAGCGGAGCGATGATGGCGCCCGCGACATTCATCGACTTGAAGGTGCGGATGGCCCGATCCTCGATTTCCGCCTTGCCGTCGGACGACAGCACGAAGGCAAGGAACCCCGCCTCGTTGGCGATGAGTTCGATACGGCTCGTCAGCGCCATGTAGAACGGGTCGGTTGAGTTGGGAATAATGATGCCGATGATATTGGAGCGGCGGCGGTTGAGGTTGACGGCGAAGATATTCGGTCGGAAGCCCGATTTCTTCAGCGCATCCTCGATGGCATCCCGCGTCTTCTTGCGGACCGAGGCCGGATCATTGAAGTATTTCGAAACAGTCGGGCGGGAAAGGCCGACGAATTCCGAGAACTCTTCCATCGTCCTGATAGATTTGGCCAAAGTGCTTGCCCCCATGAAATATTACATGTGGTACTCTATATCGACCGGCCTTCGCACGAAAAGCCGGTCGAATACGGTTATCAACGGCCAAACGATCATTCGGCTGCAAATTGCACTTTCATCGTGGCCGGATCGGACGGCTTTTTCATAAAGAACGGCAGCATATCCGAAAGCGGCAGCCGGTGCGACACCAGCCGCGCCATGACATCACCATCCGTTTCCAGAATGGCAAGCGCCTGCGGTATATTGCGGTTCAGCGAATGTGAGCCGACAAGCTTCAGCTGCCGCCGGAAGATTTCGAAAGGCGCAACCGAGATACGGGCATCCGGCGCGCAGACACCGAAAAACAGCGCCGTGCCGCCATCCGCGACCAGCGGGATCATTGCTTCCGCAACAGCTGCGATGCCGGTCGCATCCGCCACGAAATCGAACGCCTTCTGTTGGCGCAGCAGCGCCTCAGACCCGGAAACCGCCGTCTGAAGTCCAAGACTTTCAGCGAAGTCCAGCCTGCTTTCGTTGATGTCCGCAATCATCACCGTCGCAATGCCTCGTGATTTCAGCGACAGGGCGAGCAGCAGGCCGATGGGGCCGGCGCCAAAAACAAGCGCATTGCCCGGCACCGACCCACTCTCGCCAATACCCGCGCTCTGCATGCCGTTGACGACGCAGGCGAGCGGTTCGGCAAGTGCTGCCACGTGATAGGGCATGGAACCTATGCCATGCAGTTGGTCGGCGCGCACCACGCTGAATTCCGCAAACCCACCATTGTGGGAAACGCCATAGGCCTTCAGGGTGCTGCAAAGGTTGGTAAGCCCTTTCCTGCAACTGGGGCAGGTGCCGCACGGCAGATTGGGATCGACGACAACCCTGTCGCTGACCTTGATGCCTGTGACGTCTGCCGCCACCGCCGCGACTTCACCGGCATATTCATGGCCGGGAATGACGGGAAAGGCACCGTCACCGTAACGCGCATGCAGCACGTCGATATCGGTATGGCACAGCCCCGAAGCCTTGACCCGGACAAGGGCATGCCCCGGCGGCAGATCGGCGACGGGCACGTCCGTAAGCACGGCACGTCCCTTCTCGACGAATTGAATCGCACGCATGGTCATCTCCGGCTTTTCAGCTCATCCAGTTGCCGCCGTCGACATTATATGTCTGGGCGAGAATATAGTCGCTGTCGGAAGAGGCGAGGAAAACTGCAAGGCCCTTGATGTCATCAGGCGTGGCGAAACGGCCGATCGGCACGGATTTGGCCACCGCCGCCTTCTTCTCACCCGGCTTCAAGCCTTCCCATTTGGCGAAATGCGCATCGACCACTTCCCAATGCTCGCCATCCACGACACCCGGCGCAATCGCATTGACGTTGATGCCGTGTTTGACGAGCGCCAGCGCCGCCGACTGCGTGGCGGAAATGATCGCCGCTTTGGAAGCGCAATAAAGCGTGACGAGCGCCTCACCGCGCCGACCGGCCTGGCTCGCCATATTGATGATCTTGCCGCCGCGCGCACGCGCGATCATGACATTGGAGACGGCCTTCATCATGAAAAGCGGCCCCTTGAGATTGATGTCGAAAACCCGCTCATAGCTCTCTTCGGTAATGCCGTTGATCGGCGCCATATCGAAGATCGCGGCATTGTTGACGAGAATATCGATGCCGCCGAATTCCTCATCGACCGCCTTTACAACCGCATCGATCTGACCAAGGTCAGTCACGTCCAGACGGATGGCCTTGGCGGATGGGCCTATAGCGGCTGCAGAAGCGGTCGCCCTGGCAATATCGATATCGGCGATGATGACCTTTGCACCCTCATCGGCGAAAGCCTGTGCAAAACCAAGGCCGATGCCGCGGGCGGCGCCGGTAATCAGCGCGACCTTGTTCTTCAATCTCATGTCGATCTCCGTGATGCATGGCGGGTAATGGATGAACTCGGCCATGCGCGTTTGTGTTAGATGCGATTTTCTCACTCCCCTCATTCCTGTGCCTGTCACAGGAATCCAGCCGACGCGCGTCTGCGTGGCGAGAGAGTCCTTTTCAGCCCAAGGACTTGGGCTGACTGGATTTCTGTGACAAGCACAGGAATGAGGGCGGCGGGTGCGCCAGCCCCACCCATGCCGCCCGCCGCCAAAGTGACGAACGGGCGGCACGCCGGGAGGACGCGGCTACTTGATGTAGCCCGCGCGGGTCATATCACGCTCGACCTGTTTCTGGGCGCCTTCGAGCGCCGTATCGACGGTCTGCTGGCCGGAGAGTGCTGCCGCAATCTGCTGGCCGACAACCGTGCCGATCGACTGGAATTCCGGTATGGCGACGAACTGCACGCCGGTATAGGGAACCGGATCCTTTGTCGGCTTCGACGGATCGGCGGACATGATGGCTTTCAGCACCGTATCCGCAAAGGGTGCGGCTTTCTTGTATTCCGGCAGCTCATAGGTGGATTTGCGCGTACCGGGCGGCACGGCGACCCAGCCTTCGCTTTCGCCGACCGTCTTCACATAGTTCTTCGAGGTCGCCCATTTAACGAATGACTTGGCGGTTTCGAGCTTCTTCGTGGTGTTCGGAATTGCAAGGTTCCATGACCACGACCAGCTCGATCCGTTCGGCGTTGCCTCTACCGGAGCACGCGTGAAAGCGGTCTTGTCGGCAACCTGGCTCTGTTTGGGATCGTAGATACGTCCCGCAGCCGAGGTGGCGTCGATCCACATGGCGCAATGGCCGGATGCGAACAGCGTCTGGTTCTCGTTAAAGCCGTTGGTCGCCGCACCGGGCGGGCCGTAGGAGGTCATCAGCGCAACATAATCCGAGATCGCCTTTTTCCACGGCTCGCTCGTCAGCTGCGGCTTCCAGTCCATGTCGAACCAGCGTCCACCATAGGTATTGATCATGGTACCGAGGAAAGCCATGTTCTCGCCCCAGCCCGGCTTGCCGCGCAGGCAAATGCCATATTGCTGTTTCGACTTGTCCGTCAGCTTGGCCGCGAAGTCCTTGATCTGGTCGTAGCTCGGATTATCAGGCATTTTCAGGCCGGCCGCGTCGAACAGGTCCTTGCGGTAAAGGGTGAACGAGCTTTCGGTATAAAACGGCACGGCATAGAGCTTGCCGTCCACCGTCAGGCCCTTTTTGATCGGATCGAGCAGATCGGCGTAATCGTAATCGTCGCCGAGATCATCGACCGGAGCCAGCCAACCCTGCTTGCCCCAGATCGGCGCTTCGTAACCGCCGATGGTCATGATGTCGAACTGGCCGCCATTGGTGGCGATATCGGTGGTGACGCGTTCGCGCAGAACATTCTCTTCCAGCACGATCCAGTTGATCTTGTTTCCTGTTTCCTTCTCCCAGGCGCTGGAAAGCTTCTGCATGATGATCATGTCGCCATTGTTGACGGTGGCGATGTTGATTTCTTCCGCCTGCGCAAGTCCGGCCAAAAGGCCCGCTCCAACCACAGACGACGACAGAATTCCAATGAATTTGCTCATGAGACCCGCTCCTCCTTTACGGATGTCCACGCATAACAATACATGCGTAAATTTTTATCTCGCAAAATCGCGCCATTTGTCAACATCCAAAAATAGACCGTGACGTGAGCACTCCTGGATATATTGCTATAACTCGCTGTTTTAAAGTCGATAATGTCATCAAAAATAATTACATGATCCGCTTTACTTGCTGCAACGCAACAAAAATGTCATCAAAAAATATCTTGACGCGCGTAAATTTTAACTGATATCCGGAAAATAACAGAGCCGGAACGTCGGGGGTTTGCACCCACCGGAAAGGTGGGAGCCGAATGCATATGGAGGAGACGATGAGGCAGGTATCCGCACTGGCGCCGCACGCGAAAGGCCCAACCATTACGGCGGGTGAAATCCTCGTGGAAATCATGGCAACGACAGTGGGCGACGGCTTTCTCGAGCCGCAAACGCTGATCGGCCCCTTTCCAAGCGGCGCGCCCGCCATCTTCATCGACCAGGTCGCGCGTTGCGGCGGCAGCGCCGGCATTATCGCGGCTGTTGGCGATGACGATTTCGGCCACCTCAACATCGAGCGGCTGCGCCGTGACGGCGTGGACATATCGGCCATCGCCACCATTGCGGACCGGCCGACCGGCAGCGCTTTTGTCCGCTACAGGGAAAACGGCGCACGGGATTTCGTTTTCAACATCGCCCATTCGGCAGCGCGCGAAACGCACATGACTGATAAGGCGCAGGCTCTCATCGAACAGGCGGGCCATATGCACGTCATGGGATCGGCGTTTGCGATTGCCGGTATCGGCGAGATCATTCTGGAGGCGATCAAAAGCGTCAAGGCGCGCGGCGGCTCTGTGTCTTTCGATCCGAACATCCGCAAGGAACTGGTGCAGGGTAACCAGGGCCGCAAGCTGATCGACGATCTCCTTGATGTCACCGACCTTCTGCTGCCTTCCGGCGAAGAACTTCAAGCTGCCTCCGGTCTGGATGACGAGGACGCAGCGATAGAAAAGCTCCTCGCCTCCGGTATCGGCGAGATCGTGCTGAAGCGCGGCGCGCAAGGCGCCAGCCACTTCAGCCGCGCCTATGGACGCATCGACGCCCCCGGACTGACGGTCTCCGAAATCGATCCGACCGGCGCCGGCGACTGTTTCGGCGCAACTTACCTCACCTGCCGCCGCCTCGGCATGCATCCCGAAAGAGCGCTCGCCTATGCCAATGCATCCGGTGCGCACAACGTCATAAAGCGCGGCCCCATGGAGGGCGCTGCCAGCCTTGCCGAACTTGACGCCTTCATGACCGCGCTATTGTCGGAGGAAGTCCTATGACCGCCATTCTGGAAAACCTCGCCGCCGCGCGCCGTGCCGGCAAGCCGGCAGGCATCACTTCGGTCTGCTCTGCCCACCCCGTTGTCCTGCGCGCCGCAATCCGCCGCGCCGCTGCCGGTCAAACAGCCGTGCTGATCGAGGCCACCTGCAACCAGGTCAATCATCTCGGCGGTTATACCGGCATGACGCCGCGCGACTTCGTTACCTTCGTCAATAGCATTGCGCAGGAAGAGGGACTGCCCGGCGAGCTCCTGATTTTCGGCGGTGATCATCTCGGCCCCAATCCCTGGCGCAAGGAGAAAGCCGAGGACGCGCTGACAAAAGCAGCCACCATGGTCGAAGCCTACGTCACAGCCGGTTTTCGCAAGATTCATCTGGATGCGTCGATGGGCTGCGCCGGTGAGCCGGCCGCACTGGATGACGTGACCATTGCCAATCGTGCGGCAAAACTCGCGGCTGTCGCCGAAAAGGCAGCCGCCGAGGCGGGGCTGCCAAAACCGCTTTACATTCTCGGCACCGAAGTGCCGGTGCCGGGCGGCGCCGATCACGTGCTCGACACGGTGGCGCCCACCGAGCCGCAGGCGGCGCGCATGACCATTGACCTGCACCGTGAGATATTCGCGCAGCACGGTCTTTCCGATGCGTTCGAACGGGTCATCGCCTTTGTCGTGCAGCCCGGCGTGGAATTCGGCAGCGACAATGTCGTCGCTTACAATCCGGATGCGGCCACGGCGCTCAGCGCCGTACTGGACGGCGAACCGCAACTGGTCTTTGAGGCACACTCGACGGATTATCAAACGAGAGCAGCGCTTGGCGCCCTTGTGCGCGATGGATATCCGATCCTGAAAGTCGGTCCGGGGCTGACCTTCGCTTACCGCGAAGCACTCTACGCTCTCGATATGATCGCATCCGAGATGGTCGGCGGCTATGGCGACCGGCCGCTGGCGCGGACCATGGAACAGCTGATGCTCGGCGCGCCCGGCGACTGGCAGGGTCATTACCATGGTGATGACATCATGCTCAGATTGCAGCGTCACTACAGCTACAGCGACCGCATTCGCTATTACTGGACAAGGCCCGAGGCGCTCGCAGCCGTTTCCGCCTTGCATAAGGCGCTTGACGGGAAGACAATTCCCGAAACCCTGCTGCGCCAATACCTCGGCGAGCTGCCGCTCGCCACGGTTGCAGGCAAGGATATGGAGGAGGTTCTGATCGCCGCGGTGGATCAGGTGCTGGCAACCTACCATGCGGCGACGGGCGAAGGTCGCTGCTAAGACAATCGTCAAGTTAAATTCGGATGCCCCGGCGGAGACGTTGCGGGTATCGGTCATGGAGGGGACTACCAATGGCAACACGAAACACGAGCGGTCTGGCGCGGGTTATGCTTGCGCCTTCGGTGCTGCTTTTGCTGGTGTGGATGATCGTGCCCCTGGCGATGACGCTGTGGTTTTCGTTCCAGAACTACAATCTGCTCAACCCTGCCAATGTCAGCTTTGCGGGCCTGTTCAATTACCAGTATTTCTATACCGATCCGGCCTTCTTCCAGTCGATCTTCAACACGCTTGCCATCGTCGGCGGCGTGCTTCTGATCACCGTCATCGGCGGTATTGCGATTGCGCTTCTGCTTGACCAGGACATCTTCGGTCAGGGCATCGTGCGCATTATGATCATCTCGCCCTTCTTCGTCATGCCGCCTGTTGCGGCGCTGGTGTGGAAGAACATGATCATGCATCCCGGTTACGGCGTGCTTGCCGATCTGTCGCGCTTCTTCGGCCTGCAGCCGGTCGACTGGTTCGCGCAGTTTCCGCTGCTCTCCATCATCATCATCGTCGCCTGGCAATGGCTGCCCTTTGCCACGCTGATCCTGCTCACCGCCCTCCAGTCGCTCGATGGCGAGCAGAAGGAAGCGGCCGAGATGGATGGCGCCAACTTCATCAACCGCTTCATCTACCTGACGCTGCCGCATCTTGCCCGCGCCATCACCGTCGTCATCCTCATCCAGACGATCTTCCTGCTCGGCGTTTACGCGGAAATCCTCGTCACCACCAATGGCGGCCCGGGTTATGCCTCGACCAACCTTGCCTTCCTCATCTATCGCACGGCGCTTCTGGGCTACGACGTCGGCGGCGCATCGGCCGGGGGCATCATCGCCGTCGTGCTCGCCAATATCGTCGCCATCTTCCTGATGCGCGCCGTCGGCAAGAACCTCGACCGTTAAGGAGAAGCGATCATGGCCCGCAAGACAACGACACGCGCAAAGATCGGCTTCACCATCGCGGCATGGGCCGTGGCGTTGCTGCTGTTCTTCCCGATCCTTTACGCCTTCCTCACCTCGATCAAGACCGAGCCGGAGGCGATTGCAGGCTTCAGCCTCATTCCCTCGGGCACGCTCGAAAACTACATCACCGTGCAGACCCAGCGCGATTACTTCAAGCCGTTCATGAACTCGGTCGTGCTGTCGCTCGGCTCGACGATCATCGCGCTCATGATCGCCATTCCCGCCGCCTGGGCCATGGCATTCTCGCCGACCAAACGCACCAAGGACATTTTGATGTGGATGCTCTCCACCAAGATGATGCCGGGGGTGGCGGTGCTGGTGCCGATCTACCTGATCTTCCGCAATGCCGGCCTGCTCGATACCCGCATTGGGCTGACCGTCATGCTCACCTTCATCAACCTGCCGATCGTGGTGTGGATGCTTTATACCTACTTCCGCGAAATCCCCGGCGAGATCCTGGAAGCAGCCCGCATGGATGGTGCCTCGCTCTGGAACGAGATCGTGCATGTACTGACCCCAATGGCGGTTCCGGGCATTGCCTCGACGCTGCTCCTGAACGTCATTCTCGCCTGGAACGAATCCTTCTGGACCATCCGGCTGACGACCACCAATGCGGCACCGCTGACGGCCTTCATCGCCTCCTTCTCCTCACCGCAGGGGCTGTTCTGGGCCAAGCTCTCGGCCGCCTCGATGATGGCGATCGCCCCCATTCTCGTCATCGGCTGGTTCTCGCAGAAACAACTCGTGCGTGGCCTCACCTTTGGCGCCGTGAAATAAGGAACGACAATAATGGGCAGCATTTCCCTTCAGAACGTGTCCAAGCTCTTCGGCGAGGCAAAAGTCATCCCGTCGATCGATCTCGATATCCATGACGGCGAGTTCGTCGTCTTCGTCGGCCCCTCCGGCTGCGGCAAGTCAACGCTGCTGCGCCTGATTGCCGGGCTGGAAGACGTCTCCGGCGGCAGAATAGTCATCGACGGCAACGACGCCACCGAAAAGGCCCCGGCCGAGCGCGGCCTTGCCATGGTGTTCCAATCCTATGCGCTTTATCCGCATATGAGCGTGCGCAACAACATCGCCTTCCCGCTGAAGATGGCCAAGCTCGACAAGGCTGTCATCGACAAGAAGGTCGACGATGCCGCCCGCATCCTTAACCTCACCGATTATCTCGAACGCCGGCCCTCGCAACTGTCCGGCGGCCAGCGCCAGCGCGTCGCCATCGGCCGCGCCATCGTGCGCGAACCGAAGGCGTTCCTGTTTGACGAGCCGCTCTCCAACCTCGATGCGGCGCTGCGCGGCACCATGCGGCTGGAAATCTCCGAGCTGCACAATACGCTGAAGACGACGATGATCTACGTCACCCACGACCAGGTGGAAGCCATGACCATGGCCGACAAGATCGTGGTCCTCAACCGCGGCAATATCGAGCAGGTCGGCTCGCCCATGGAGCTTTACCGCTCGCCCGCCAACCTCTTCGTCGCCGGCTTCATCGGCTCGCCGCGCATGAACCTGGTGACCGGCGACTACGCCCGGCAAAAGGGTGCGACCACCGCCGGCGTGCGGCCCGAGCACCTGACGCTGTCGAAAGAAACCGGCCTGTGGCAGGGCAAGGTCACGGTCGCCGAGCATCTCGGCTCCGACACCTTCCTCCACCTCGACGTCCCCGGCATCGGCCCCATCACCGCCAGAACCGACGGTGAATTCGAATGCAAACACGGCGATACCGTCTTCATCACACCAGATGATGCCAAAATCCACAGGTTCGATGACAAGGGCATCGCGATATGACGCCTTAAGTTCAGGCCTCGTCGATCCTGACACCGTTTCGGTCAAAAACATGAAGCCGTTCCTGCGGGAAACCGACCCGCATGGACTTGCCCGGCTGTAACAGCGCCCGATCAGACGAAAACAGCTTGAAGGGCAATCCATGCACGGTCAGGTGCAGGATGATGCCGAGACCCGTCGGCTCGACGAGATCGACGGTCGCCTCGACAGCACCATCCGCAGGCGAGACGGTGACATGTTCCGGCCGGATACCGAGTGTGACCGGCTCACCATCGGCAAGCTTCACGTCGCGGCCGAGTTCGAGGCGTGTGCCATCGCCGAGCACGACGAAACTACCGCCATTCTCCCGTCCGAGCCGTCCTTCCAGAAAATTCATGCCCGGCGAACCGATAAAACCAGCGACGAACAGATTGGCTGGGCGATCGTAGAGATCGAGCGGTGCGCCGATCTGCTGCACATGGCCGGCATTCATCGCGACGATACGGGATGCAAGCGTCATCGCCTCGATCTGGTCATGGGTGACATAAACCGAGGTAGCGCCGAGATCAGCATGCATGCGCTTGATTTCGGCCCGCATCTGCTCGCGAAGCCGTGCATCGAGGTTGGAGAGTGGCTCATCGAACAGAAAGGCCTTAGGCTGGCGCACGATGGCCCGGCCCATGGCGACGCGTTGGCGCTGGCCGCCGGAAAGCGCCTTCGGACGGCGTGCCAGATAGGGATCGAGACCGAGTTTCGCCGAAGCACCGGCCACGGCCGCCGCGATTGTCTCCTTGGTGCTGCGGCGCAGGCGCAGGCTGTAGCTCATATTGTCGGCGACGCTCATATGCGGATAAAGCGCATAGGACTGGAACACCATGGCGATATCCCGGTCCTTCGGCTTGCGGTCGTTGACGCGCTCACCGTCGATGGTCAATTCGCCCGCTGAAATCTCCTCCAGACCGGCGATCATTCGCAGCAGTGTCGATTTTCCGCAGCCGGAAGGGCCGACGAGGACGATGAATTCGCCGTCCTCGATCTTCAGATCGACCCCGTGCAGGACCGCAAGGTCGCCATAGGTCTTGCCGACATTCTTCAGCTCGATGGAAGCCATGGGATTATCCTTTCACCGCGCCGGCCGTCAGGCCCTGCACGAGATAACGTTGAATGAGCAGGAAGAAGAGACAGGCCGGAATGAGCGCCAGCACACCCGCCGCCATCATCTGCCCGAAATCGACGGAAAATTTTGAAACGAAGGTCAACAGCCCGACCGGGAATGTGGCGCTCTGGTTGCCCGAAATCAGCATCAGCGCGAACAGCAACTCGCTCCACGCAGCGGTGAAGACGAAGCCCAGCGTCGCAGCGATGCCCGGCAATGTCAGCGGCAGGATGATCTGGCGGAATGCCGTGAAGCGGCTTGCCCCGTCGATCATCGCCGCCTCTTCCAGATCCTTCGGAATACCGTCGAAGAATGACTGCATGAGGAAAGTGGCAAACGGCACGTTGAAGGCGGTGTAGACGATGACGAGACCCGTCAGGCTGTTGGTGAGGCCGAGCGGCGACAGCATCTTGAAGATCGGCGCGACCAGCATGACCAGCGGAAACATCTGGGTAATCAGCATCAGCGCCACGATCCAGTATTTGCCCTTGAAGCGGAACCGCGACAGCGCATAACCGGACAGTGACGAGAGTACCGTAACGGCAAGTGCCGTGGAGCCGGCAACGATGACGCTGTTCTTAAAAAATGTCGGGAAGGCACTGTTTTCTATGACATATCGATAATGATCGAGCGTCGCGTGCGACGGCCACATTCGCACGCCTTCGCTATAAAGCAGGTCATTCGGCGTGACCGAGACCTTGAGCAGCCAGAACAGCGGAAACAGCGCAAAGACGATGTAGGCGAGGATCGCCAGGCGATGGGCAAGGGTGAGGAATATCCTTGATGTCATCGGTCAGTCCTTCTCGATAAGGCGTTGGCGCAGGAGCACGATGAGCATGGAATAGGCCAGAAGCAGCACCAGAAGTACCAGCGCGATGGCCGAGGCATAACCGAAATCGAGCCGCCGGAAGGCCTGCGTGAAGATGTAGCTCGCAACGATCTGGGTGCGGTCTGCCGGTCCGCCATTGGTCATGACGATGATGAGATCGGCAAAATTGGCGATCCAGACGGTGCGCAGCAAAACGGTGATGGCGATGGTGGGTGCGAGAAATGGGAGGGTGATGGAGGTGAAGCGCTGCAACGGGTTTGCCCCGTCAATGGAAGCGGCCTCGTAAAGATCACGCGGGATCGCCTGAAGTGCGGCAAGCAATGTGATGGCGAAGAAAGGAATGCCCCACCAGACATTGGCGATGATCGGCCCCCACATGGCAAGCTGCGGATCGGCAAGAATATTGTTGGGCGCGGAGAGAAGCCCGAGCGAGACCATCCAGTGCGGCAGCGGTCCTATGACCGGATTGAACAGCCAAGCCCAGTTGAGACCGGCAAGAAAGGTTGGCACGGCCCATGGAAGAAACACTAGCGCCTGGGCCAGCCCCCTGCCCGCGAACGGCTTGTCCAGCAGCAGCGCCAGAATGAGACCAAAGAAAAACTGCAGGAATACCGAAGCCCCCGTCCACCACAGCGTATTTTTCAGCGCCCGGTAAAAGGCCGCATCCTGCGACAGTGCCTCCAGATGTTTCAAGCCAACGAAACCGCCGGAAAAAGGATTGAGCAGCTGCACGTCGCGAAAAGCATAGGACAGGCCGAGCACCAGCGGCACCAGCATGACGGCAACAATGAGCACGAGAACCGGCGCACTATAGAGCCAGGGTTCGGCCCAGTCGGCAAAACGCTGCATTGCCGGCTTGCCGGCGCGGTTGCGCGCGGCCACGGGTCCGGCGCCATGGGCATAGGACATGATTGATCGCTCCTGATCGGACGGCGGGGCGGACAGGTTTTTCTAACGCTTCTGGCCAGCCGGTCCGCACGTTTTGAAATGGGGCCTGCCGTTTGGGACAGCCCGCAAGAACGGCCGCGCGGGTTCAAACCTCGCGCGGCCAACCGTGTGGTTTATTTGGAGGCGAGGAACTTCTGCTGCGCCTTCGTCATATAGTCAGCCCATTGCTTGGCGAGGTCTTCCGGTGAGATATCGCCAAGAAGCGCTTCCTGCGATGTCTTGATAACCAGTGAATCCTTGAAGAATGCGAATTCCTCAAGATAGGTCGGCATCTTCGTCGGCACGGCGTTCTTGTCCGCCAGTTCGTCGAACCAGCCCTTGAACTGCTCGCTGGCGTAGAAGGGGTCCTTCTCCGCCGACTTGTGCACCGGCAGCGCACCCGTCTTCTTGTTCCACTCGATATTGCCTTCCGGCCCTTCCAGCGTCTCGACCAGTTTCCATGAGAGGTCCTTGTTGGCGGATGCCGACATGATCGACCAGCCGGCGAAACCGATGGTCGGGAAGGTCTTGCCGTCAGGTCCCTTCGGCATGGTCATGACGCCGAAATCTTCCGGCTTCATGCGCTGGGCAATGGCGATAAGGGCGTCCGGATCCTGATCGAGGAAAGCGCAGGTGCCGGAATAAAATCCCGCGACGATCTCGTTGAAGCCCCAGTTGACGCTGTCTTTCGGCGCCAACCCGTTCTTGTAGAGATCGATCACATAGGTCAGGCCTTTCACCCAGCCAGGGCTGTCAAAGGTGGAGGTGCCGTCCTTGGTGAAGAACTCGTTCGATCCCGCCATGGACGCGCCGAACATGACCCAGCCGTTAAGTCCGCCCGGCCCGCCACGCAGGCAATAACCGTATTTGCCGGGAAGTGCTGCGACCTTCTTGGAGGCATCGGCGAATTCGTCGAGCGTCTTCGGCGGCTCCTTCACGCCAGCCTGTTCCAGCAGTTTCTTGTTGTAGAACATGGCCCGGAGATAAAAGCCGTAGGGAAGCATATAGGCCGTGTTCTTCACATCACGGCCGAGTTCCAGCGTGCGTTCACTCAGACCCTTGGTGTATTCCCATTTGGCGAGGTAGGGTTCGAGACTTTCGAGCATGCCGTTATTGGCATAAAGCGAAAGCCAGGTGTCGGGCATTTCCATGACATCAGGCACATCGCCGGCGGAGACCATCGTGGCGAATTTCTGGAAGGCCTCGCTCCAGGGCAGCGAGATGATCTCCACCTTGGTGCCGGGATTGGCAGTTTCGAACTTCGAGACGATGCCCTTCAGCGTTTCCGTCCGTTCGGGACTTGTAATGACCTCGACCAGTTTCAAGGTCGTATCCGCCAGCGCCGTTCCGGTCATCAGGGCGGTAAAGATTGCTGCTGCTACCAGTTTTTTCATGTCGTTCTCCCCTTTTTGTCGTCAGTTTTAAGACGCGTCAGACGGCCGAGGCCGCCTTGATCGCGGGTTCGAGATCGTTCCAGAGCGCTTCTGTGCCCTCCAGTCCGACATGCAGGCGCACGGAACGCGCGCTGATGCCGAACGTGTGGGCGGAGTTTGGCTGCGCCTTCTGTTCAAGCACCACTTCACCCGGGACGATCAGGCTTTCATGCCCACCCCAGGAAACACCCAGTTTGAAAAGCTTGAGGCGGTCGGCAAAAGCGCGCACATCCACCCCTTCCTTGAAAATGAAGGAAAACAGGCCAGACGTACCGTTGAGGCCGGGCGGCAGGCGGTTCGCCAATCCCGGATGACAAACCTTTTCCACCACATCGAGCGCCTGCAGGCGGCTGGCAATATCCAGCGCCGATGCCTGATGCGCCTTCATGCGCAGCGGCAGGGTGCGCAAGCCGCGGATGAGCAACCACGCATCGAAGGGCGACATCTTGCCACCGAGATAAGGATAGGTCTCTGCACGAATGCGGTCGATCATTGCCTTTGAACCGGCAACCACGCCGGAGACCACATCGCTGTGCCCGCCGAGATATTTCGACGCCGAATGCACGACGAGATCGACACCGAGCGAGATCGGCTGCTGGAAGACAGGGCTTGCCCAGGAATTATCGATGACGGTGACGGCGCCATGGCGCTTGCCGATCGCGGCGAGCGCACCGACATCATGGGCCTCCATCACCCAGCTAGTCGGGCTTTCCATGTAGAAGAGTTTCGCGCCGGGCATAGCCTTTTCAACCGCCGCCTCGTCGCGGCCGTCGACATAGACCACCTCGACATTCATGCGCTTCATGAAGGTGCCAAACAGGCGAAACGCATCGGGATAGACATGGCGCACCGCGACGATGCGGTCACCCGGCGAAACGAAGGAGAGAACGGTGGAGGAAATGGCCGACATGCCGCTGGCGAAGCCAAGCGCATCTTCCGCGCCCTCAAGCTTTGCCAGCATTTCCTCAAACATCCTGACGGTCGGGTTGAGCCCTCGCGTATAGACCGGCCGCACCTTTTCGCCGCGATAGGTGGAAACCATTTCGTCGTAGCTGGAAAAGGTGAAAAGCGAAGTCTGCACAAGCGGCGGGACCACAGCTTCGAAAGCGTGGGTCTCGTCATGGGCGACGATCAGAGAGGCGGGATCGAAGAGATCGTTGCCTTGGTTCATTTCGACATGTCCTTGATATCCTCCTCGACGACAGCGAGGATTTTCAGTGTTTCTTCACGGGCGGTCTCCGCATCGCCGGCGGCGATGGCGTTGAACAGCGTGCGGTGAAAGGGGAAGGAGCGGCTTGCAAAGTCCGGCCGGTCGAAAGGCTTCAGCCAGAAACGTTCGAAACCTTCGCGCATCTGCTCGAGCAGCTGCTTGAACAGCGAATTATGCGTGGCGTCATAGATGGAGAGGTGGAAGGCAAGGTCGGCCTTGCCGGACGTGCCTTCAGCCAGATGCACCCGCTCCATCTCATCGAGCCGCGCTTCCATCGTGGCGATATCCTCCACCGTGCGCCGGCGCGCCGCAGCCATCGAGGCCTCAACCTCGATGCCACGCCGGACTTCCAACGTCATTAACAACGCATCGCGCAGGCTTTCGGCATCGATGGAGATAGGCATATGCACGGTTGCGGCGGAAATCGGCTTAAGCAGATAATTGCCGCTGCCCTTGCGGCTGTCGATAACGCCCAGCGCCTGAAACTTACGGATGACCTCGCGAATGGTGGAACGGCCGACACCCAGCGCCACCATCAGCTCTCGCTCGGCCGGCAACCGATCTCCAGCCTTCAGTCCCGCCCTCTCGACGTAATCGGAGAGTGCCGCCTCGACCTGGCGCACACGGTCGCTGGGTGGAATAGGCTGCATCAGTTCGCGGCTGGATCTATCCAAGACTTACCCTTTGAATTGGTCTGACATCTTACCATTTCAAACGGTCGGTCGATTGTCAACGGGGAACGCAAGCAGCCTAAACAGGGAGATCACATCCCTGTTGAACCGCGTATTCGGGAAAAAATAGAAGGAAATTAGAGATTTGGGCGTTGGTAACGCTGGAGAAGGCTTACCGGCTGGGCAAAATTTGCGAGACGGCACAATCGACCGTGGGGCCTAGGACAGAAGGAAAAAACTTCTCCTCCGTCGCGCTCGGGCCTATCGCGAGCATCTGCCAGCTATTGATTTTACGATACGTGACTGGATCCTCGGAACGGGCCCGAGGATGACATCGAGTGTTGGGATACGTTAGTCAGGTGTCTGAGGGTGGCTGGTGCCACCCTCGCCCGTTTTGTCTTCTTACTGGCTAAGCACGGCCGCCTTGATGGTATCGATGTTGTGGTTGACCATATCGATATAGGTTGCGGCCGGGCCGTCGGCTGTCGAGAGCGCGTCGGAATAAAGCGTTCCGCCAACTTTCAGGCCGGTTTCCTTGGCAATCTGGTCCATCAACCGCTTGTCGGTGATGTTTTCGACGAAGATCGCCGAAGCCTTGTCGTGCTTGATCTGATCCACCAGCTTGGCGACGTCGGCGGCAGACGCTTCGGAATCCGTCGAGATACCTTCCGGCGCCAGGAATTCGAGACCATAGGCATGCTCGAAATAACCGAAGGCATCATGTGAGGTGATGATGTTGCGTTTTTCCGGCGGAATGGCGGCGATCTCGGTCTTCACCTTCTCGTTCAAAGCCGCGAGCTTGGCGATATAGGCCTGTGAATTGGCGGTGTAAGTTGCGCAACCGGCCTTGTCGACCTCGCAAAATGCGCCGGCGATGTTCTTCACGTATATTTCCGCATTCTTGATTGACTGCCAGGCATGCGGATCGAATTCACCGTGATTGTGTCCCTCATGGTCATGCGCTTCCTCTGCCTTGTGGTCGTGACCCGCCTCTTCCTCGGCTTCCGGATGTGCGTGACCGGCTGGCTCGTCGGAAATCCTGAGGGGTTTCACGCCCTTGGTCAGCTCCACCACCGGCGCCTTTGTGCCGCTGGTATCGATCAGCCGCTTCAGGAAGCCTTCGAATGCAAGGCCGTTCACCAGCACAACATCCGCCTTGCTGACGGCAACGGCATCGGCCGGGCGCGGCTCGTAGACATGCGCGTCGCCGTCAGGTCCGACGATCGTGGTGATTTCGACGCGGTTGCCGCCGACATTCTTCGCGAAGTCGGCAATGATCGAGAAGCTGGCCACGACCTTGAGTTCAGCCGCAGAAGCCTGCGCCATCAGGACTGGGGAAAGGGAGAGAAGGCTTACGCAGGTAGCAAGACGTAGGGTTTGGAACATGAAGGGTTCTCCTTTTTTCAAACGCTGTTTTCAGGCCGTTCTGTGACGACCGGAACCGAGAAGATCGCGAAGCACACCGCGTGTGCCGACGACGATGGACAGGACATAGATGACGCCTGCGGACAGGATGATCGCCGGACCTGATGGCAGCGACGCGTGATAGGACAGAAGCAGGCCTGCAAAACACGAGACCATGCCGATGCCGATCGAGATGAAGCACATTGGCGCGACGCGATTGGACCAGAAGCGGCTGGCGGCAGCGGGCAGCATCATCAGGCCAACCGAAAGCAGGGTTCCGAGCGCCTGAAACCCGCCGACCAGATTGAGGACGACGATGGCGAGGAAGAGGAAGTGCACGGGGCTCCCCCAGTTGCTGACCGAGCGCAGAAACAGGGGATCGAGGCATTCCGCCAGCAGCGCGCGCCAGAAAACCATCATCACCGTCAGTGTGACGACACAGATACCGCCGATCAGGCCGAGCGCTTCATTGTTCAGTGCCAGCACCGTGCCGAAAAGCACATGCATGAGATCGACACTGGAGCCGCGCCAGGAGACGAGCAGCACGCCGAGCGCCAGAGAAATGAGGTAAAAGGCTGCAAGCGAGGCATCCTCCTTCTGGATGGTGAAGCGCGAAACCGCACCGGCACCCAATGCCACCAGAAGACCGACGACCAGCCCGCCGATGGTCATCGGCAAAATCTCCAACCCGTAAAACAGAAAGCCCACCGCCGCCCCCGGCAAAATGGCGTGCGACATGGCATCACCCGTCAGGCTCATGCGGCGCAGCATCAGAAACACCCCGACCGGCCCGCAACTGACAGCAAGGATCAAGGCACCGGCAAGCGCACGCTGCATGAAGACATACTGGATGAATGGCTCGATGAAGAAATCAGACATGGATATGCGAATGCGCCTGCGAGTGTTTGGGGAAATCCTGCGGCTTTTCCGCCAGGTCGGCGTTCACCGTCGCTGCTGCGGGTTCGCACCATGGGGCGTCGCCGTCCCATGCCTCGTGAAACCGCCGTGCCTGCTGCATCATTTCGGGCCTTAAAACCTCCCGTGTCGGGCCAAAGCCCACCAACCGTCTGGCAAGCAGAAGCGTTTGCGGAAAATGCTGACGCACCAGCTCGTAGTCATGAAGAACGGCCAGAACCGTGCGCCCCTCGGCAACCCATGCTTTGATCAGCACCATGAGATCGGCGACGGTGCGCTCATCGACAGCGTTGAAGGGCTCATCCAGCAAAATCAGCTGCGCATCCTGCAACATGGCGCGGGCAAAAAGGGCGCGCTGCATCTGGCCGCCGGAGAGTGAATCGATATTGCGTTTTTCAAAGCCAGAAAGTCCGACCGCTTCCAGCACATGAGCCATGGCCGCCCGGTCCGACTGGCGATGGCGAGCGAGCAGGCCGCGTTTGGGCCAGAGACCAAGCGCGACCAGATCGCGCAACTGTGCCGGAAAGGAACGGTCGAGTTCAGACTGCTGCGGTAGATAGGCGACGGAAACGCCTGGAGTAACCCGGCATTCACCGCCAAGTGGCTTCAAAATGCCGGCGATGCCCTTCATCAGCGTCGACTTTCCCGACCCATTGGCGCCGACCACCGCCGTGAGCGACCCTTTGGCAATATCGCCATCCAGATGATGCACCGCCGCGCGGCCGGCATATCCGAGTGTCAGATTTTGAAAGGCAAGGCACGGATCGTTCATCGATCCCTCCGGGGCATGATGTCATTTGATGACCCCTCATATGTAATGTTATTACATTCGTCAAACGAATATGTAATGAAATAACATTAACTATCGGAAAGGTAGGTTCCATCTCACATTGGACGAAACCTCCAGGATCACCTCGGGGGTATGGTCGTGCCAGGTTCTGGATTCCCGGGACAAGCCGAAGGAAGCATCCGGCAAGCAATTTTTCTAAAGCCAGTTGACACGCTGCACTTATGTAATGTTATTACGTTACAAACAACAAGCGAGGTGACCACTAGCCCCGTCGTTCTCTACCGCAAGTCGTGACGACGATGACTCCCACGCTACCACCGCTAATAAAACGAGGCCCGCATGTCGAAAAAACTTCCTGTCACTGTCCTCTCCGGCTTTCTTGGTGCCGGAAAAACAACGCTTCTCAACCATATTCTCGCCAACCGCGACGGTCTGCGGGTCGCGTTGATCGTTAACGACATGAGCGAGATCAATATCGATGCGGCACTTGTGCGAGATGGCGGCGCCAATCTTTCGCGCACCGAGGAACAGCTTGTGGAAATGACCAATGGCTGCATCTGTTGCACGCTGCGCGACGACCTTCTGAATGAGGTACGCGCGCTCGCCGAGCAGGGCCGGTTTGATTATCTGCTGATCGAATCCACCGGCATCGCCGAGCCGCTGCCGGTGGCCGCCACTTTCGATTTTCGCGATGAAAACGGTCGCAGCCTTTCCGATGTCGCGCATCTGGACACGATGGTGACGGTGGTGGATGCCGCCAATCTTCTCAACGACTACGGTTCCTCTGACTTTCTTGCCGACCGTGGTGATACGGCAGGCGAAGGCGACAACCGAACCATCGTAGACCTCCTGGTCGAGCAGATCGAATTTGCCGATGTCGTCGTCCTCAACAAGATCGGCACTGCCACGCCGGATGAGCGGGACGCAGCCCGCAAGATCATCGTCGGGCTGAACCCGGATGCGAAACTCATCGAGGCCGATTTCGGCAAGGTGGAACTGAAGGAGGTGCTGGGCACCGGCCGCTTCGATTTCGCCAAGGCCGAAGAACACCCGCTGTGGTTCAAGGAGTTGCACGGTTTCAAGGACCACATTCCCGAGACCGAGGAATATGGCATCCGCTCCTTCGTTTACCGCGCCAAGAAGCCTTTCGATCCCGTGCTGTTCCAGCGTTTTATCGACCGCGCCTGGCCGGGTGTGGTGCGCGCCAAAGGCTTCTTCTGGCTGGCCACGCGGCCAGCTTATGTCGGCGAGATAAGCCAGGCCGGCGCACTGGTGCGCACCGGCAAGATGGGCCTTTGGTGGTCCGCCGTGCCGAGCGAGCAATGGCCGCGCGAGCAGCAGTTCCTCGACATGATGAAGCCCTATCTCGACCCGGTCTTTGGCGACCGCCGTCAGGAAATCGTCTTCATCGGTTCCGATCCCATGAGCGAAGCGCGCATCCGCGCGCAGCTCGATGCGTGCCTGATCGACACAGATGCCTTCACCCCGGACGCATGGCGACACCTGCCCGACCCCTTCGCCAGCTGGGACAGGCAGGCGGCTTGATTGGTTCTCAACTCCGACCTTTTTGACCAGCGCATGCCTCTTTCGCCTTCTCCCCGCCGGGGAGAAGGTATCGGCAATGCAATTCAAAGAAAATTCAGTGTCACCAGCGTCAGCACAAGATAACGCCCAACCTTGGCAATGGTAACAAGCAGAAGGAAAACCGGCAGCGGCTCCTTCATGATGCCGGCCGCAACCGTCAGCGGATCGCCGATCAGCGGCGCCCAGCTGAGCAGCAGCGACCACTTGCCGTAACGCCTGTACCAGTTCTGGGCACGTTGCAGCGCGGCTTCCCCCACAGGAAACCACCGCCGATGCCGGAAGCGTTCGATGCCACGGCCGAGCAGCCAGTTGGCGAGAGATCCGGCGACATTGCCGGCGCTGGCAACAGTAACCAGCAGCCAGACCGGCTGGGACTTCAAAAGGATCAGGCCGGCAAGTGCGGCCTCCGACTGCATGGGCAGGATGGTTGCCGCGACAAAAGCCGTCAGAAACAAACCCGCATATACCGCCAGATCGGCCATTCCGTACCCTTCACCTTTAGCGAATCCCGCTGCTCCTGAAGTGCCGGATGACGACACCTGTCGTCAAGCGCCATGGCGTTCGATACAGATGGCCTTACGGCGGATTGGCGGCGACGGCTCTGACGATATCATCACGCTCTATATCCAGCAGCGCCTGGTGAATTGAGAATTGCCGGGTTTTGCCGGATGCGGACAAAACGAGGATTACCGTTTCCTTCGGCGGGCAATCCGGCTGTACGCAGGCAGTCTCGTTGACGGAAACGATCTCGTCTTCGCGGAGGGCAAGCAGTTCCCGCGTCCAGTGTTTCACAAGACGGGCCTTAGAGACTATCGCAGAGCCGCTGCGCGCAAGCGGATTTGCTCTTGCCGTCATCGGGAAACCTTCCTTGCTGCCTGCGAGGCCAATGCCTCGAAAAGATCGCGGATCGGCTGCTGCGGCATATCCATGCCGATGAGGACAACACGGGTTGCACGGTTGCCATCCGGCCAGCTTTCCAGACGGCTCAGCGGATAAAGCCGGTGCTGTACGGCATGGGCGACCACTGGACGGTCCAGATCATCCGTCGCACCGAAAATTCCCTTGAGCCGCAGCAGACCGGAATGCACGTTGCTGGTTACGAGTTCGAGAAAGGTAACGATCGCCTGCGGATCGAAAGCGCCATCGAACGTCAAATCGAACGCCTCGACCCCCGCACCATGACGATTGATATCGTGCCCGTGCGCCGCATGCAGGCTCAGCCTGTCGGCGGCAAGCCAGCCCGTCACGTCTTCCGGCTTGTTACGCAACGAATAATCCGCCGGCGCAAACAGCGACATCAGATTGAAGTCGCGCGCGTTGCGGTCATGCAGACGCGCGGCAGGATTGAGATCGGAGAGGCTCTCACAGCCCATCTTCGCCCCGTCAGTGAGATCGGTTTTGGTCAAAACAATGTGATCGGCAAAGGCAAGCTGTTTCCAGCCCTCGATGAAACTGTCGAGCATCGCCTGGCCGGAGGTAATGTCGAAAACAGTAACGACACCGGAGAAATGAAAGTGGCGGGCGACGATATGGTCGCGCAGGCCGGCGGCAGGCGTACCGCCGGGAATCAGGCTGTTGATGATCGGCGCAGGATCGGCAAGGCCGGTGGTTTCAATGACGACACGAGATATTTCCGGCACCACCCCTTCCAGAAAGGCCTGATGCAACTCGTAAAGCGAGGTGCGGATATCGCTGGTGGCGGTGCAGCAGATGCAGCCGGTCGTGGTCCTGAAATAACGCTCCGAACCGGTGCGGACCAGGCCGTGATCGATGGGCACCGAACCGAATTCGTTGACGATGACGGCGGCACCACGCATTTCCGGTTCGCTCAAAAGCTCGTTCAGAAGCGTGGTCTTGCCCGCCCCCAGGAAGCCGGTAAGCAGTGTGACAGGCACCGTTCCGGTGGATGGGGTGACGGACGAGACGTCTTCTGGTGCAACCGCCTTCTTCCGCTTCATTCCGAACACATCCGCACCTTCAAGCAGCAAATCTTGGAGAGATTTAATACGTAATGTAATAACATATCAATACCCCTTGTTAGAAGTTCCTCTTGAACATGGCCTCCGCAGACCGCTTCCGGTATCCCGTCCCGAGCCTTGCCCGCAAGCACACGAAAAAACCAAAGCGGACCCAAAATGAAATAATAAAACCGTTTCGTTCACTTTCGTTTTTTTCGTTCCACCGTCTATTGCATTTTCATTAGAGTTCGCTTTAAATCGGGCCGCTAATACAGAAAAGCTCGCCCGCAGCTATATCGAGGAGGATAGGCTGCAATAAGGGGCTGTATCTTTTACTGTTTTTAAAATGGGAGGAATCGCCTTGAAAAAACTCAGCTACCGTCTTGCTGCGGCATCTGCGCTTTCGTTTTTTGTCACATCGAACGCATTCGCCGCGACGGAAATTCAGTGGTGGCATGCCATGACCGGCGCCAATAACGAGGTCGTGGACGCGCTCGCGAAAGAGTTCAACGATAGCCAGACAAACTACAAGATCATGCCCGTCTTCAAGGGCACCTATCCGGAAACCCTGAATGCCGGCATTGCGGCCTTCCGCGCCAAGCAGCCGCCGGCGATCATTCAGGTCTTCGACGCCGGTTCCGGCGTGATGATGGGTGCTGCCGGCGCAATCAAACCGGTGGCGGAAGTACTGAAGGAGGGCGGCTACACCTTCAACAAGGACGAATATCTGGCCGGCATCGTCGCCTATTATTCCAAGCCTGACGGCACCATGCTGTCCTTCCCCTATAATTCGTCCTCACCGATCCTGTATTACAACAAGGACACCTTCCAGAAGGCAGGCCTTGACCCGGCAAATCCGCCGAAGACCTGGCCGGAGGTTTTCGAAGCTGCCAAGAAGATCAAGACAAGCGGCGCTGCCCAATGCGGCTTCACCTCAACATGGTTGACCTGGATCCAGACCGAAAACTTTGCCGCATGGAACAACGTCTCCTATGGCAGCAATGAAAACGGGCTGGGCGGCACCGATGTGAAGCTTGCCGTCAACGCGCCGCTCTTCGTCGAACACTTCCAGGCCATTGCCGACCTTGCGAAAGACGGCACCTTCCGTTACGGCGGGCGCACTTCGGAAGCCAAGCAGCTGTTCATGTCCGGCGAATGCGGCATCCTTACCGAATCCTCCGGCGGCCTTGGCGATATCATCAAGACCGGCATGAATTACGGTATCGGCCAGCTTCCCTATTACGAGGGTCATGGTCCGCAGAACACCATTCCCGGCGGAGCGAGCCTCTGGGTCTTCGGCGGCAAGAGCGATGCCGAATATAAAGGTGTGGCCGAGTTCTTCCATTTCCTTTCCCAGACCAAGATCCAGTCTCGTCTGCATCAGGTCTCCGGATACATGCCGGTAACGATCGCGGCCTATGAGGAAACCAAGAAATCCGGCTTCTATGACAAGAATCCCGGCCGCGAAACGCCACTTCTGCAGATGATGGGCAAGCCACCGACAGAAAACTCCAAGGGCGTGCGCCTCGTGAACCTGCCGCAGGTCCGCGACATCATGAACGAAGAGTTCGAGGCGATGCTGGCCGGCAAGCAGGACGCGAAATCCGCACTCGACAAGATTGTCACGCGCGGTGATGCGGCCATCAAGCAGGCAACCGGCAACTAAACGATCCCTGCCCCCGCCCGCATCCTTACCCGGTGCGGGCGGTATTCCCATTTCATCAGGAGATCGCCGTGCAAAGCGTCGTATTCCCCAACAAGATCCTGCCCTATCTGCTGGTCGCGCCACAGATCATCCTGACGGTGATCTTTTTCTTCTGGCCCGCAAGTCAGGCGCTCTACCAGTCGACCATGCGCGAGGATGCCTTCGGGCTGAACAGCAATTTCGTCGGGCTGGCCAATTTTTCCGCCGTACTTTCGGATGAAAGCTATCTGAACGCGTTGCACGTCACGGTTATTTTCAGCGTCCTGACCGCACTCGTCTCGATGGGGCTGGCATTGCTTCTGGCAACGGCGGCAGACCGCGTGGTGCGCGGCAAGGGTTTTTACCGCACCATGATGATCATGCCCTATGCTGTGGCACCCGCCGTGGCTGGCATGCTGTGGCTGTTCATGTTCAATCCGGCCATGGGAACCTTCTCCTATATCCTGCGCCGCAACGGCATCATGTGGGACCCGCTGCTCAACGGCAATCAGGCCATGCTGCTCGTGGTCGCAGCCGCAGCATGGAAGCAGATCAGCTACAATTTCCTGTTTTTTGTCGCAGGCTTGCAGGCAATTCCGAAATCATTGCTGGAGGCGGCCTCCATTGACGGCGCACGCGGTTCGCGGCGCTTCTGGACCATCGTTTTCCCGCTGCTGGCGCCGACAACCTTTTTCCTGCTGGTCGTCAACACCGTCTATGCCTTCTTCGATACGTTCGGCATCATCCACGCTGTTACTGGCGGCGGCCCTGCCAAGGCGACGGAAACACTGGTCTACAAGGTCTACAATGATGGCTTCGTTAACCTGAACCTCGGCTCTTCCGCCGCGCAATCCGTCATCCTGATGGTGATCGTCATTGCGTTGACCGCCTTCCAGTTCCGCTTCGTCGAGAAGCGCGTGCACTACGGCTGAGGATTTCCTGATGATTGAAAATCGCCCGGTCGCCCGCGTGATCGCCCATCTGATGCTGGTTCTCGGCATCATCATCGTGGCCTTCCCGATCTACTACACCTTCATCGCGTCATCCATGACGTCGAATGACATCATTCGCCCACCGATGTCGCTGCTGCCCGGCGACCATCTTGGTGAAAACTATACAGACGCCATGGTCGGCGGCGTCGAAAGAGTGGTCGGCGTCAGCCTTGAACGGCTGCTGTTCAACAGCTTCGTGGTGGCGCTCGCCATTGCCATCGGCAAGATCGTCATTTCTTTCCTGTCGGCTTTCGCAATCGTGTTTTTCCGTTTTCCCTTCCGCATGGGCTTCTTCTGGATGATCTTCATCACGCTCATGCTGCCGGTCGAGGTGCGTATCCTTCCCACATACAAGGTCATCGTCGACCTCGGGCTTATCGATACCTATGCGGGACTGACGCTTCCGCTGATGGCGTCCGCGACGGCGACGTTCCTGTTCCGGCAGTTTTTCCTGACCATTCCCGGCGAAATGGTCGAGGCGGCTCGTATCGACAATGCTGGGCCGTTCCGCTTCATGCGCGATATTCTGCTGCCGCTGTCGAAAACCAATATCGCCGCTCTCTTCGTGATCCTGTTCATCTATGGCTGGACCCAGTATCTCTGGCCGCTGCTCGTGACCAACGACGCCAAGATGAACACGATCATCATCGGCCTCAAGCGCATGGTGGATTTCACCGACGCTTCGACGCCCTGGAATTATGTGATGGTGACGGCGATCCTCGCCATCATCCCCCCGATTATCGTTGTGGTGCTGATGCAGCGCTGGTTCGTCAAAGGTTTGGTGGAGACCGAGAAGTAATGGCAAAAATTGCGCTGAAAGACGTCCGCAAGGTTTACGGCGGCAATGTCGACGCCATCAAGGGCGTATCGATGGATATAGCCGATGGCGAGATGATCGTATTGGTCGGCCCCTCCGGCTGCGGAAAATCGACATTGCTGCGCATGATCGCCGGGCTGGAAAGCATATCGGGCGGTGAGATCGTCATCGGTGACCGTGTCGTCAACGATCTCGAACCGTCAGACCGTGATATTGCCATGGTGTTCCAGAACTACGCGCTTTACCCGCATATGACGGTGCGGCAGAACCTCGCCTATGGCCTCAAGAACCGCAACACGCCGAAGGACGAGATCGACCGGCGTATCACCGAGGCAGCCAAGGCGCTGGAAATCGAACAATATCTGGAGCGCAGGCCGCGCCAGCTCTCGGGTGGCCAGCGCCAGCGCGTGGCGATGGGCCGTGCCATCGTGCGCAAGCCCGCCGCATTCCTGTTCGATGAGCCGCTGTCCAACCTCGATGCCAAGCTGCGCGTGCAGATGCGCGTCGAAATCCGCCGCCTGCAACGTTCTCTCGCCACCACCAGCGTCTACGTAACCCATGATCAGATGGAAGCCATGACGCTGGCCGACCGCCTCGTGGTGCTGAATGCCGGCCGCATCGAGCAGATCGGCACTCCGATCGAGCTTTACGAAAAACCGGCCACCACCTTCGTCGCCACCTTCATCGGTTCGCCCTCCATGAACCTCCTGCCCTACGGCACCCCATCGGCTAACGGCGCATCCGGGTGGTCGGTGAATGGATCAGGCGCGCTGCCGCAAATCACCGCAACACTGGGCATTCGTCCGGAAGACATCACGCTCGCGGAAACAGAAGTTCCCGATGCCGCTTTCACTGGCACCGTGCGGGTGGACGCCGTGGAACTGGTGGGCGCGGAAAGCTACGTGCACGGCTCCTTCACCGACGGCACCACCATCGTCTTCCGCGTTCCCGGCCGTTCTCAGCTTGGCATCGGCGAGAACCTGCGGATTACCGCCCAGACGAAGGACTTCCATCTGTTCGATGCGGCGGGGAAGCGGATTTAGGGTCTGTGTGTCGGCATTGCCGTTACCTGCGGCAATGCCCGGCCTATTTCACGCCGATGAGACCACCTCATGAGCAGACTGGCGGGACGCCAACTTCTTTCCGAACTTCTGGGACGGCAATTCAATGAAGTTATAGCTCAAATAAGCCATGACCACCGTTAGAACCCAAGCCAATACGATCATGACATGAACCGGATAGGGAGCCAGTTGTCTGTACGGAAGAATGTATTCCACGACAGGCTGGGCTACGGGCCCAAGTAGATAGACAGAATAGCTTATCGCGCCAAGCCAGACAAATATCGGATGCGTGATACGAAGTTTTGTCGTGAACAGAGCAAAAAGTGCCATTCCTGAATAATAGGCGATGGTATAGCGGTACCAAGTCTCACCAAAGCCCATATCAACATTATAGCTCAGAAAACTGACGAGTGGCACCGTAAAGACCACAAGAAGGGAAGTGAATATGATAAGCCGCCGCATATACACATTAGCCTGATCAACGGCTCCGTGACGCCACAACAAACCCCAAAACATCACAGTAAGCCCAAGCGGAATAGCGACCGGTAACTTGATGCCCAAAGCATAACGCGCAGCACCCATGGCAACCGCGCACAGCAGGAAGAACACCACCGCGCCGACCGCACCCTCTGGCTTATGGAGGAGTCTAACATAAAACAGCATTGCGCTGACGACATAAAAAACGATTTCTATCTGTAGCGTCCAGTAAACACCGAGAATATTTTGCTGTCCCAGAAATTGCTGCAGCATCGTTACATTGGCGAGGATTTGGGTGATCGTAAAAAGATCTCCTCGCACGAGTGGAATGATTGCCACGGCAAGGGCTATCGACACCCAATATGCGGGATAAAGCCTGAAAAATCGGGAAAATGCAAAGCCGCGCAAGGGCGCTTTGCTCGCCTTCAGAAGAGAAAATGGGATAACAAAACCGGAAACAGCGAAGAACATGACAACGGCAATTTTTCCGATATCAAAGTATTCACTAAAAATATTAAACAAAAAATACTCAACCGCATTATTCGTGTAGTTATTTTTGTAAGCTACTTCTGCAATGTGAAAATACACCACTGCCAAAGCCGCTATACCGCGAATAGAATCGACATATAGCCAACGACCAGGAACACGATCTTCACTCATAAATACCTCATTTAGAAAATATATAAAATATAATAAATGTATATTTACAACATACTACAATGCGCTCGAAACGCAAATAGCGGGCAGTCGTTTCTTTCATCTACTTCAGCGAATGACGACGTGCAGGCACTATCAAAGTCCACTCTCCACGGGCACAATGACATCAGCGACGCGAGTGTAGTACCTGTTAAATGCATCCCGGCCCCACGGACCGGAATGCAGCGCTATCCATCTTGGCCCAGCCTGTGAGGCATCACAACAGCCTATGCCCGTTTCCCTACCAGACCAGCTCGACCTGTGGCCTACCGTTGGAGGTTTTCTCCACCGTGCGTCCGGACGTATCGATATTGCAGTGGATACGCTGCCGGAAAGCCGAGAAGCTTTCGAAGGTAACCACATCCACGGGATCGTCGAGATGCAGGGTCAGCCGGTAGCGTTCCGGGTCGCCGCCTAGCGTTTGCACGCCCAGAACGGAGGCTACGAAAGGCTGGCCTAGATAGACGCCTTCCACCCGGGAACCAAGAAGATAGGGATTGAATGCGGGACGGTTTCCCGCCGTGGCATGGAGGGTGTTCCAGTCGCGGAAGCCATATTGCGCGGCGATGAGTTCAAGCGCCTTTGAATGGGTGATTGCCTGCCCCTGCCCTTCAAGGGCGGCGCGCAGCCGTTTTGCCTGCTCTTTCAGTCCCTCAAGCGCGGGAAGCGGTTTGGACACGTTCATAACGGTTCTCCAACATGCGCATGCCGTATTTTTCCGAAGGGGTCCGCGTTGCCATCGACGACATGCAAAACATGGGGATGACCGTTATTCCAAAAAGAGCTTCACCAAGGGCGTAAACGCCTGCGGACGGCCGGGGCTCTTCTGCCCGTGGCCGTCCATATAGCTTAGAAAGCGCCGCCCGTCAAAGGCAGCGACGGCGCGAGGCCAAGGGGTCAGAAGCGATAGGTGATACCCGCACCGATCAACCAGGGATCGAGTTTCGCTTTGCCGCTGATTGGCGCACCGCCAAGTTCTGCGGTCCAGTCGGTCTTCAGGAAAATCTTCTTCACGTCGAAGTTCACGCCCCAATGTTCGTCCAGCATATAGTCGAAACCCACCTGCACGGCCGCGCCGAACTTGTTCTTGACATCAAGATTGCTGAAGCCGGGTTTTTCGGACTGGTTGTAGAACATCGAATAGTTCACGCCCGCGCCGATATAGGGCTTGAAGGCGCCGAAATCAGTAAAGTGATATTGCAGGGTCAGCGTCGGCGGCAGCAACCATGTCTTGCCCACCGGCGTGCCGGCCAGCACACCCTCGCCGTTGATCTTGGCGTATGTGGTGCCGAGGATGAGTTCGGCAGCGATATTCGGGGTGAAGAAATAGCTGATGTCGAGTTCAGGAATGACCGTATCCGAATAGGAGAGACCCGCACCCGGCACACCGTCAACGCTGCCGCTGTCATGGGTGATGACCCCGAGACCACGCACGCGCAGCATCCATGGGCTCGCCGCCGCAATCGCCTCTTCAGCGGTGGGGGCTGGTGCCGGCGGGGCCAGATCTGCCGCCATCGCGTTGGCCGACATCAGCATCGCCGCGACGCTCACCGTCACACTGGCAAGCAAGGCGGTTCTTTTCTTCCTGTTCGTCATTCCATCTCTCCTATCGCGCGCCGCAGCCGGGCAAGCCCGGGAAACCGGCTGATGGCGGCGGGCCTTCGCGAATCCTCGCTTGCCGCAGCCGCTACGGCCACTATCGCCAAGGGAGAGGTGAGCGGATTGAGATGGATCAAACTGAAAGGCGAACGATAAGCCAGGGCAGCTAGCCGGTGCTTGGTGTGACAAATACGCAACGGATAGCCATGACAACGGTCAAAATAGCGGGCCCGGCAGTCGGAAGTTGGCCTGTTTCACAAGCCTTCTCCTTTGCAATCTCAGGCGGCCTGCGGTGCCAAAGTCGCGGAACCCGGCTTTTTGAGAAGCAGTACCGAGACAGCAGCGATCATGCACATCACGCCGGCAATCTGCAGTGCGGGCATGTATGTGTCGAAGTCGCTCTTGAAGAACCCTGCGCCAAAGGCAGCGGTGGCGGCCCCCAACTGATGCCCCGCAAACACCCAGCCGAAAACCAGGCCCGCTTTTTCGCGGCCGAAACTCTCAGCGGCAAGCTTCACCGTTGGCGGCACGGTTGCCACCCAGTCCAGCCCGTAAAACACGGCGAAGACCGAAAGCTCCACGAAGCTGAAGCCCGAGAAGGAGAGATAGATCAGGGATAGCCCGCGCAGACCGTAAAACCAGAAGAGAAGGAAGCGATTGTCGAAACGGTCAGAGAGCCAGCCGGCAAAAATGGTGCCGAAGAAATCGAAAATGCCGATCACCGCCAGCGTGCCGGCCGCCGTGACCGCCGCCATACCGAAATCACCGCAAATGGAAATCCAGTGTGTCTGGATAAGGCCGTTGGTGGAAAGTCCACAGACGAAGAACGTGCCGAAAAGCACCCAGAAAACCGGGTTTCCGGACACGCTCTTCAACGTCAGTATCGGGGATGCCAGTGTTGCAAGAAACTTGTGGTCCTGCTTCGGCGGTTTTACCACCACCGTCTCGCCATAGGCTGGCAGGCCGACATCGGCGGGATGGTCACGTATCAAGAGCAGCACGAGAACCATGGCGATCGCAATCACCGCAACGGATAGCGTCAGCGCGGTGCGCCAGCCATAGGCCTCCGTCAGTGCCGCGAGCAAAGGCAGAAATACCAGCTGGCCGGTGGCGTTACTGGCCGTCATCAGGCCGATCACCAGTCCCCGGCGCTTCGAAAACCAGCGCGACGCCACGGTCGCGCCCAGCACCAGTGCCGTCATGCCGGTGCCAACACCGATCACCACGCCCCATAACAGCAACAGCTGCCACACCTCAGTCATGAAGAACGAGGCGACGATGCCGCCCATGATCAGCGCAAGGGCCGTCGACACGACCTGGCGAATACCGAAATGGTTCATGAAGGCAGCGGCAAAGGGCCCGAGCAGGCCGAAGAGCACCAGCCTGACCGCCATGGCAGATGAAATATCGGCAATATCCCAGCCGAACTCCTGATGCAGCGGCTGGATCATCACCCCGGCCGATCCCATCGCGCCGGCGGTTGCCAGCATCGTCAAAAAGGTGGTTGCAGCAACAAGCCAGCCGTAATGTATGTTTCTGTCGGCCATCCAGCTGGCAAGGCGTGTGGAGAGCATGTTCAAAATCCCTTTCCAGCGGCCAGCGGCCGAAATTTTACGGGTATATACCCTATATTGCGGGCAGATACCCGTTTTATCATCAAAAAAATTACAGGGCTGCGAGTAGTTCCTGCAATTGAGCAGTCTTTTCCGGGCCAAGCCTGGCCTCGATTTCGTCCTGTACTCCGTCCCAGAGGGGCGCGCCTGTTTTCAAGATCTCCTGCCCCTGCTCCGTCACAGTCAGCATCGCTTCGCGCTGATCCTCGCCATGGCCGATGGCCACCAGCCCCATCCGGGCCAGCACCTTGGTATTACGGCCAACGGTAGAGCGGTCCAGTTCCACCCGCGCGGCGAGATCGGTGAGCGACACCGGCGCCATGCGGTTGATGTTCCGCAACAGGCTGAACTGGCCGATATTGACGCCAAGCGGCGCCAGCGCCTCGTCGTAATAGGACGAGACCTTACGGGATGCTTTGCGCAGCAGGATGCAGTGACAATTATCGTTTGGCATTTGTCTCGGGTATATACCCGCAAAATGCTGAATGCAAGAGGCACTATAAGATCACGCAGGGACAATGACCGACTACAGCGCCGCGGCACTTCAGAAACGCAGCCGGAGAAGACCGTAGACCGCCAGAACCGCACAAACAGCGGCTCCAATCAGATAGGGCATATGCAGCGCCTCGATGCGGCCGAAGGCCGGTTCGGCAATGGTGACCAGAACGCCAGCGGCAAATGCGCCGAACGACATCGCACCCCAACCGAAAAACCGATAGACGGAATTGACGCGTCCAAGCAACTCGTCCGGAATGAGCCGTTGCCTGTAGCTCACGGTCACCACATTCCACAACATACCCGCCGCAGCCTCGAGAAATAGGCCGACTGCTACCAGTGGCGCGGAACTCGAAAGGCCGAGCACCAGATTGAACAGCGCAAATGTGCATAGCGCCAGAACGAGGCTTGTCCTCGCGCCCAGTCTACGGGCGAACCACGGCGAAGCCAGCCCGCCAAGAACACCGCCAACCGCGCCGCACGTCAACAGCACGCCATAGGCTGTCGCGGAAAGATCGAGCACCTCCTGCGCATAGAGAACGAGGACCGTCATTCCTCCAACGAATACGGCGTTGACTGCCCCCAGCATGATGGCAAGCCGCAGGATCATCGTATTGCGCCGCATCCAGCCAAGCCCCTCTCGCAATGCGGGCCAGAAAGAGGCTATGCTGGACGGTTTGCGTGGAGGCAGCACGATAAGCCAAACCAATGCCGCCGAAACCGCGTAAAAACTGGCATCCAGACCAAAGGGAATGGCAATGCCCGCGGCAATCAGCAAGCCTGCCAGTGGCGGGCCGATGAATTGGCCAGTGACCTGTTCGGCGCTCCACATCTGACCATTGGCATGTTCGAGATCGCTCGGTGCGACAAGTGAAGGCAATATCGTCTGGGCTGCATTGTCCCGCACGACCTCAGCGCAACCGAGAAGGAAAGCGATTACCGCCAGTGAAAAAATAGCCGCCGATCCCGATTCTGCCGGTGACGGCAGGTTTGCAGTGGTGGAGATCATGCCGACCGCGCAGATCATCAGCGCCAGCCGAACCACATCGGCCCGCACCATAAGCAGGCGCCGGTCACTTCGATCCGTCCAGACACCGACGGGAAGCGCGAACAGCAGCCACGGCAGCCGTTGCGCCACCGCAATCATAGAGATCAAGAGCGGATCGCTGGTCAGCAGGGTTGCAAGCCAAGGTATCGCCACCATCGAAATGCCATCGGCAAGATTGGATACGGCGCTCGCGGAAAACAGAAGACGGTAGTCACGGTTCGTTCTGAGTAGAGCTGCCTGCATAGCTGATCTCCGCTTTTGAAATCACGCGGGTGCAGACATATCCGATGCAATGTCCAAAAAAGCCAAATGCAACTTTGTCGCCGCCCGAACCGGTATCACGTCCGAACCCGCAGCTTTGCATAAAAGAACATTTTGCAGCAATCCAATTTCAGCCGGATCAACCCCGGCCGTTCAGCCGGGGCATTAGATACGGATATCGTCTCAGGCAGAGAGCCTGCGGCCGCTTGCGACCAGCATACCAGCCGCACCTTCCAGCCAGCCGGCTTTGAGTTCAAGCGCCAGAAAACGGCTGCGCTCGAACGGGCCGGGCATAATCAGGTGCTGGGCCTTATCGGCAAAAAAGCCGAAGCGCTCATAATAGGCAGCGTCGCCGACCAGAAGAATGCCGCCATGGCCACGTTTGGTTGCCTCGGAGATTGCTGCACGCATCAGCGCCGAACCGATGCCCTTGCCCTCATGGGCAGCATCAACCGCAAGCGGGCCAAGCAGCAGCGCTTCGACAGCGCGGCCTTCGCGCGAAATGCCAGCTTCGACATTCCACAGGCGCACCGTGCCGATGACATGGCCGTCCTCGTCACGGGCAACGAGCGCCAGACCTTCCGCTGGCACGCGGCCGGCGCGCAGCTTTTCGGAAGACTTGCGGCGGCGGCCAGCGCCCATGGCGCGGTCGAGCAGGTTTTCACGGGCAACGACATCGCCCGGATTTTCCTGATCGACATGAAATGTCTGCGGGGTGAAAAATGCACGTACCGAATTAAGAAGAGCGGCCATCTCTCGGCCCTCCATCACACAACCGCCCACACGCGGCCCTTGATCAAAAATGGTGGAGCCGTTCCGGCCCGCCGACACGCTTTCCTCGGCTGGAAGAGGAGCAGCAAGCAGGGATTTGCGCAACAGCACAATCGGCAAAGCCGGAACGGAAGCTTGTTCGAGACGCCGCCTTACTCAGCGGGCGGCGTTCGGATCAGATGACGTAGGCTTTCAGCGGCTCGAAACCGTTGAAGGCAACCGCCGAATAGGTCGTCGTATAGGCACCTGCGCCTTCGATCAGAACCTCGTCGCCGATGGTCAGAGAGACCGGCAACGGGTACATGTTCTTTTCGTACAGCACGTCGGCGCTGTCGCAGGTCGGACCGGCCAGAACGCAAGGCTCCATCTCGTCCTGATCGCGCTCGGTGCGGATCGGGTAGCGGATAGCCTCATCCATCGTCTCGGCGAGACCGCCGAACTTGCCGATGTCGAGGAACACCCAGCGATGGTTGTCGTTGTCGGACTTGCGCGACACGAGAACAACTTCCGCCTTGATGACGCCAGCGTTACCCACCATGCCACGGCCCGGCTCAATGATCGTCTTCGGGATCTGGTTGCCGAAGTGCTTGCGCAGCGCCGTGTCGATAGCCTGGCCGTATTCTTCGGCAGCAGGAACGTCGCGCAGGTACTTGGTCGGGAAACCACCGCCCATATTGACCATCTGCAGGTGAATACCCTGCTTGGACAGCGAAGCGAAAACGCGCTTGGCATCGCCCAGCGCTGCATCCCATGCGTCGAGATTCATCATCTGCGAACCGACATGGAAGGAAACGCCGTAGGATTCGAGGCCCAGCTGATGTGCGTAGACCAGAACATCAACAGCCATCTGCGGTACGCAGCCGAACTTGCGCGACAGCGGCCATTCGGCACCTTCACCGTCCGTCAGCACGCGGCAGAAGACGCGCGCGCCAGGAGCGGCACGGGCAACCTTCTCGACTTCCTCATGGCTGTCGACGGCGAAGAGATCGATGCCGAGCGCGTAAGCGCGGGCGACATCGCGTTCCTTCTTGATGGTGTTGCCGAACGAAATCCGGTCGGACGTCGCACCTGCATCAAGCGCCATCTGGATTTCAGCCACGGAGGCGCAATCGAAGTTCGAGCCGAGCGAAGCAAGCAGCTTCAGGATTTCGGGAGCCGGGTTTGCCTTGACCGCATAGTAGATCGCGCTGTTCGGCAGGGAATGCCGGAACGCGTTGAAATTGTCGCGCACGACGTCGAGGTCGACGACGAGGCAAGGGCCTTCGGGACGTCGGGTCTTGATGAAATCGAGAATGCGTGCAGTCGTCATCGATATATTCCCTATAAAACCGGCTCCGGAAAATCCGGAGGACAAAGGACGCTCGAGATATGCATACGAATCAGCCGGTGGAGGCGCAGAATCGATAGCATACGCTCAAGGCGCAAATATGAATGACGCCCTGCCAGAGCATCATTCGGCTTTGTCTGCCATCGATTGGAGGGAATGACCCGACCGCACTTCAGGCAATGATGGTGTGCCTCTTCAGTACCCCGGCTGATGGAAAGCCGGCAGAGAACCAGAAAGGCCCGCACCGTCGTTGCTTCATATGTCCTCGCATTTCCCGGTTGGCCGGAATAGCGACTGGAGGGGTTAGTTCCAGGTACCTTACCGAACTCCTCACCACATCGAGGACTCGGCGGACACACATGGGCACGTGCGACTTTGGGCAGCACGGGAGATAAGAATATTCGCCGTCATAATCAAGAGGATTTTTTCACCATATAGCGGATTTTTTCGGCAACCATTTTACGGGTTGAACAGTCACGCCTCAGCGTTCAATTATATGGAACGAACCGGAGGATTTTCATGGACACGCTCACCCGCATCCGCGCCTTTATCGACGTTGTCGAAGCGGAGGGTTTTTCCGCCGCTGCCCGCAAGACCGGGCGTTCCAAGGCGCTTTTGTCCAAATATGTCCGGGAACTGGAAGATGATCTCGGTGCACTGCTTCTCAACCGCACCACCCGGCAATTCTCGCTGACGGAGGCCGGCCATACGTATTACCGCACCGCCTCTGACATTTTGAAGGAGATCGACAACCTCGCCGATCTGGTGCGCGAGAAGAATGCCGATCTGAAGGGCAAGCTCAGAATATCCGTTCCGCGCACTTTCATCGACGCCGATGTTGGCCAGAGCCTCATCGATTTCGCCAAGGAAAATCCGGAACTGTCTCTGGAAATCGTCGCCGATGACCGGTTCGTCGATCTGATCGAGGAAGGATTCGACCTTGCGATTCGCATTACACGGCTGGAAGATTCAGGCCTCATCGCCCGCAAGATCTCCGATTTCCGGGTCTATGCAGTGGCGACGGCGGATTTTGTCGCCAGACACGGCCCGCTCAATGGTCCGCAGGACTTTTCCCGCGTGCCCTTCATCATCGACACCAACACCCGCTTCCACAACACCGTGCGTTATCTTGAAGCGGATGGCGGCTCGAACTCCGTTACCATCAGTGGACCGATCGAGGTGAACAGCCCGCAGGCGACACTGCGCGCCGCCCGCGCAGGGCTTGGCATCGCCATGGTGCCGGACTTTATTGCAAGACCCTTTATCCAGTCCGGCGAGCTTGTGACCCTGTTCGACGACTATATTTCCAAAGACCGCGGCATATATGCCGTCTACCCCCACCGCCGTTACCTTCCCGCCAAAGTGCGCAGCTTCGTGGATTATCTCTCGGCGTGGTTCAGGAAAAATGGATGAAGAGCGGGGGAGCGGTATAGTTTCCGCCGACCTTCCCCTCGTCATGCCGTATTTAATCCGGCATCGAGCCGCGGCGCGCCCGCGCCATGAATGACTCTATCGCGATCAACGACCTGATCGCGCTGCACCCCGAATCTGGTCCGGGGTGCAGGAGTGCGGATGCAACGCCTGCCTTTCAGCGGGCGTTGCTTAGCCAGAAACCGCTTATCAGAACGGCGAATCCGGGAAGTAGAACTGCTTGGCATTGTCCTTGGTGATGAGCGTAGCGTCGAGAATATACTCGCCAGCAACAGGCACCTGATCGTAAAAATGACCTGCCGTCAGCTGCATGGCGGTCGCCACCATCGCCGGCGGGTAGAGCACGTCGACCGGAATTAGCTTGTCGCCGTCCATTACGCGCTTGATCATGTCCTTGGAACCGGCGCCAGCAACGATATACTTGATATCGGTGCGTTTCGCCTGCTGGATTGCCTCCAGCACGCCAACCGCCATGTCGTCGTCCTGACACCAGACCACGTCGATCTTCTTGTATTTGGTCAGGTAGTCCTGCATCACGCGGAAGGCGTCGTCGCGGTTCCAGTTGCCGTACTGGCGGTCGAGAACCTTGACGCTGGAGCCGGCAATACCCTTGTCGAAACCATCCTGGCGCTGCTGGTCGATCGGGATCGGCAGACCGCGAATGACCACCACTTCCGCATCAGGCGTGGTTTTCTTGATGTATTCGCCTGCCACTTGTCCGAGTGCCGGATTGTTACCCGCAACGTAGAGATCGCGGATCGAATTGTCGTTGACGCTCGGCGCGCGGTCGACGAGCGCGACAAAGGTGCCCTTGTCCTTGATCTCCTTGATGGCGTTGACGAGCGGATCGGGATCAGACGGCAGCACGACCAGTGCGTCCAGCCCCTGCACGGCAAGATCCTGAAGCGCGTTTGCCTGGTTGGCGGCATCCGGCGAGGTCTTGACGATGACGTTCAGACCTGGGTGCTCCTTCATCAGAAGCTTTGCCACCCGTTCGGCATGGTAAACGACGCCCGCCGTCCAGCCGTGGTCGGCCGCCGGAATGGATACCCCGATCGTTACCTTCTTCTCCTGCGCATGGGCAGAACCCGCAAGAACGGCAGCCAGCGCGACAAATGCCACGCCGATGAATTTTCTACGCATAGTCTCTTCCTCCCAAGACCGGGGCGTTCCTCCTGTTTAAACCGCGCATGCCCCAGATTGCGCGGCCAGATGTCTCATCGATCGTCCGGCTATCTGCGGCTGAGCGAACGCTGCACCAGCATGGCGATGATGATGATCGCGCCCTGAATGGCACCGATCAGATATTCGCTGACGAAGTTCGACAGGATCATGATGTTGCCCACGATTTCCAGAATGAAGGCGCCGCAAATCGTACCCCAGATGCGGCCCACACCACCCCGTAGCGCCGTGCCACCGACGACGACAGCAGTGATGGCCTGCAACTCCCACAACATGCCTGTAGTGGCCGAGGTGGAGGCAAGACGCGGCACGTAAAGCAGGACGGCAACGGCGACGCAAAGCCCCTGAACCACATAGGCAATCGTGCGGACGCGAACGACCGAGATACCGGAGTAACGCGCCACATCCTCGCTGGAACCTACCGCCGTCAGATGCCTGCCGTAACGAGTACGGTAAAGCACGAAAGCGGCGATGGCGGCAGTGACGAAGATGACGATGACCGGCACCGGCACACCGATCACATTCCCGAAATAGACCGGGCGATAAAGCGTCTGGATTTCCGGGTTGCGCAGCGTGATCGCGCCACCCTGCGACAGCCAGGTGGTCAGCCCACGATAAATGCCCATGGTGCCAAGCGTGGCGATGAAGGGCTCGATGCGGCCGATGGTGGTGATGAGGCCGTTTGCAAGCCCGCAAGCGGCGCCGATGGCGATGGCCAGCGCCATGGCGGCCAGTAGCATCACCAGCGGATTGGCAATAACGCCACTGTTCATGAACAGGATCATCAGGCTGGCAACGAAAGCCACCATCGCGCCGACGGAGAGATCAAGTCCGCCGGATGTGATGACATAGGTGGCGCCGAGCGCAATGATGGCGATGAAGGCGCTGCGGGTAACCACGTTCAGCAGATTGTCGATACCGATGAAATTCGGATTGGCGACGGCGCCGAGAACCAGCAGCAAAGCCAGCGCCACAAAGGGCGCAACGGCGCGCAGGTCCCAGTCTTTCGAGGTCTTCGGCGTTTTGCCGTTATCAAGTGCGGCCTCAGTCATAGTTCCCCTCAATTGTCTTTTCTTCAGGCCAATCTGCCGGGACATCAGCCCTCAGGCAAATTCCTGCGTGTGCACGCCAGTCGCGAGTGCCACGATATCGTTTTCGGTCATGCGTTCCCCCGTCACCTCGCCGACGATCCTGCCGGAGCGCATTACAAGGACGCGGTCGCAGATGCCGATCAGTTCCGGCATCTCCGAGGACACGACGATGATCGACCTGCCCTCGTCTGCGAGCTTTGCTATGAAACGGTAGATCTGTTCCTTGGTGCCGATATCGATGCCGCGTGTTGGCTCGTCGATGATGACGATCGATGGATCGAGCAGCATCATCTTGGCGAGCAGCAGCTTTTGCTGGTTACCGCCGGACAGCTGGCCCGCGAGCAAGTCCTTACTTCCCGTGCGAATATCGAAATCACGCACCGCATCATCGAGCGCTGCCTTCTCTCGACGGATATCGATCTGGAACAGGCGGCTGAATTTCCTCAGCGAGGCGAGTGTGAGATTGACCCGCAAATCCTTCGTCAGCAGCAATCCCTTGCCCTTCCGATCCTCGCTCAGATAAACGATACCGGCCTTCAGACTGTCTTCCGCCTTTGCAAAATGCACAGGCTTTCCGAGATGGCGGATCGTCCCCCGCCCTGGACGCAGGCCAAGCACGCCCTCCATAAGCTCCGTTCTGCCCGCGCCGACGAGACCAGCAAAACCGAGGATTTCGCCCTTTCGCAGGCTGAAACCGGCATCCTGCGCATAGCCGGGAACGGTGAAATGCTCCACCTGCAAGACAGGCTCGTGCTCGCCGCCGGCGTTCCTGTCCGGATAGAGCTTGGCGACATCGCGTCCCACCATCAACCGCGCCATATCGGCGGGCTCAAGCGCCGATATCGGGTGGGAGCCGACCAACCTGCCATCGCGCAGAACGGTCACACGGTCGGCAATCTCCTTCACCTCCGGCAGGCGGTGCGAAATATAGAGCACGGCCACGCCCTTTGCCCTTATGTCCCTGATAACGTTCAACAGCGCATCGGTTTCAATGGGCGTGAGGCTTGCGGTCGGCTCGTCGAAAATGACGACGCGATGCGGCACGAGCAGAACGCGGGCTATCTGCACCAGCTGGCGCTGGGCAATCGACAGGCTGCCGACGACGGCATCGGGATCGATCGTACCGCCGAGATCGGCGATAGCCCTCAGGGCGCCGGCACGCATGGCGCGGTCGTCCATCATCGGGCCTTTGCACAATTCGCGGCCCAGATAGATGTTCTGAGCCACCGTCAGATCCGGGGCCAGCAATATTTCCTGATGCACGAGAACGATGCCGCGATGTTCGGCGTCGACAGGTCCGCTCAACGTAACTGCCTCGCCATCGATCCTGATTTCCCCACTCGAAGGCTTCTCATTGCCCGCAAGCAGTTTCATCAACGTCGATTTACCAGCGCCGTTCTCGCCAATGATGGCGTGAACTTCACCGGCGCGCACGGCAATCTCTATATCCTTCAGAACCTGGACGGGACCGAAAGACTTGGACAACCCGACAGTCCGTATAAGGACCTGATCTGGAGATTCCTCAGCAAAAGCCATGTGTCGTCACCGGTACACGGTGCGAATGAACGGATCTTGCCCCTCGATTTTACTTGAAATCATCATGCACGAACTCCTCCCAAAGCTCTTGGGAAGAAGCTAACGTCCGTTTTGAGGTACGTAAAGCAAATTTCGCTGGTCTTTTAGAATACACTCAAATTTGACCAGGACGACGGCGCCTAAAGGCCAAAAAACAGGCCGCCATGGTCCCGCAGAGCGTTGGAAATTCTCAGTGAGGCAAGGCACCCACGGGATGCCTGTGGCTAGAGAAGGCGCTTCAGGGAGCTGGCTTCCGGTTGCGGGGAGGCCTTCGTTGTATCGCTGTTGTCGGCAGACCTGTTGCGCATCGCGGCGTAATAGGCGTTTTTCTGCTCGTACATATGCATGTCTGCACGGCGCACCAGCGATTCCATCGTCTCGCCGGCCTCGCTGGTTGCCACGCCCAGCGAAAGACTAAGCGGCGCATTGGAGTAGAACTGGTTGTTGATCTTCAGCAGTTCGTAAATGGTATCCACCATCGCCGCGGCGATCTGCTTGTCTGCGCCGGGCAAAAGGATGGCGAATTCATCACCGCCAATGCGCGCCGCATGGTTTGGCGCAGTAACGACACCGTTCAGGACTTCGCCAAGGCGCCGCAACAGCGCGTCGCCTGCGTCGTGCCCTAGCTTGTCATTGGCGTCCTTGAGGCCATTGAGATCGATGACGATGGCCGAAACGGGCCGGATCGTGCTGCGTTCCAGCCTGTTCATTTCGTCCGAATAGAAGGCGCGATTGTGCAGCTTGGTCAGCACATCGTGCTTGCCGAGATATTCGAGATAGGCTTCCGCCTTTTTCCGCGCCGTAATATCAGTCAGCGCCACCTGCACCAGTGACCAGTCGCGTTCGTGGCCCGGAAAAACGGAGAAATGCAGCAGCACGTGCCGCTCTGAACCATCCAGCGCGTAGTTCACCACTTCGCGATGATGGTTAAGATTGCCGTTCCACAGCTCCATCAGCTGTTCGCGGAAGGGCTTTTCCATTTCACCCCGGAAAATATCGCCAAGCCGCTGCAACAGAACCTGGCGGTCCGGCGCACAAAACAGGTCAAGTGTTGCCCGGTTGACGTCGATCACGCGGATTTCGCTCATGCATTGGCGCACGAATTCGGGATGCACATCCATGAACACCCGGAAGTCGATGATGCCGCGTTCCCTGACCTCCTCGATCAGACGCCGAACCCGGCTGAAATCCTCCACCCACAGGGAAACGGGCGAATGTTGGAACATGCCTTCAGCATAACGGCGGTTGAAAAGCTCCTTGCGGCGAGCCTCCTCACGTTCCGTCACATCCTCTGTGGTCAGCAGCAACCGCCCGAGTGTCTGTTCGTAGCCGGGTATGACCGCACCGCGCAGCTGGATATCCAGCCGCTTTCCGCCAATCGAGTAATTGACGGCGTTGCTGATGAATTCGGTTTTTCCAGCCCAAAGCTCGGAAAGCTCGTTCACATGGCTTTCAAGCATGTCATCACGGAAAATCCGGTGCAGATTGTCGATCAGATGCTCCTTGTCCCGCGCTTCGAACAGTTCAAGTGTCTTGGCATTAACCTGAACGACGCGGATTTTTTGCGAGCACGCCGCCACCCGCGACAGATCTTCCAGCAAAAACGCCCGGATATCCTCGACGCCCTGCGCCCGCCAGATATCGAACTGGCTTTTCACCTCGCTGAAATCCTCGATCCACATCGCCACAGGGGCAAGATTGAAGATATTGGTATCGATCGTTTCAATCATACGGGCAGTCTTCTTCAGGATAATAAGGGCGGATGCCGAATGCCGAAATCGTGCGAGACAGCGATGACTGACCGCATATCTGGATTTATTAGGGATATTCGATCCAACGCAAGCCTTTATCGCGCAAGCCAACGGATTGCGCGATAAATCTCGGTTTCGCCAAGATTCCGCCCGTTACCAGAGCTTCACGTGGCGGTTCACATCCTTGTAGAGCAGGTAGCGGAAACGGCCCGGCCCGCCTGCATAACAAGCCTGCGGGCAAAAAGCGCGCAGCCACATGAAATCACCCGCCTGCACTTCCACCCAATCCTCGTTAAGCCGGTAAACCGCCTTTCCTTCCAGCACGTAAAGACCGTGCTCCATGACATGGGTTTCCATGAAAGGAATGGTAGCGCCCGGCTCCAGGCTGACGATGTTGAGGTGCATGTCGTAACGCACGTCGTCGGGATCGATAAACCGGGTGGTCGCCCATTTGCCGTCCGTATCGGGCATCGCCGACAGAGCGTGTTCATCTTCATGCGTGAAGATCGCCGGCGGCGGCTCCAGCCCGTCCACCGCCTGAAACGCCTTGCGGACCCAGTGGAACTTGACCGGTGCCGTGCCGGAATTGCGCAGCTGCCAGCGCGAGCCGGCGGGCAGGAAGGCGAAGGAGCCGGTCCGCAATGCATGCTGCACGCCCTCAAACTCCACGGTCATTTCACCATCAACGACAAAGATCGCCGCCTGCGCCCTTGCGTCTGGCTCCGGCCGCTCGCTGCCGCCGCCGGGCTGCACTTCAACGATATATTGCGCAAAAGTCTCGGCAAAACCGGTCATCGGCCGGGCGATGATCCAGGCCCGGGTCCCTGTCCAGTGCGGGAGCACGCTCGTCACGATATCGGACATGACGGTTTTGGGGATGACCGCATAGGCAGTCTTGAAAACAGCCTTGCTCGACAGCAGTTCCGTCTGCCCCGGCAGACCGCCCATATCCGAATAATATTTCTTCATTTCAGCCATTCCATTCTGCAACGCATTTCGCGCGAATTCTTAGGCCTGTAGCGACGTTTAATCAAATAATTATTGGCGTGCACAGGGCTTGCCGCCCGCATGGTAAAATGCGGGCGGCCTATTTCGCGCGGACATGCGAAACGAGGTTGGACTCAGGCCTTTTTGCGCATCGTGGCATAGACGATATTGTGGTTTTCGCCGAAAAATACCTCCGCCTCGATACTTGCGGGATCGGCGCTGGCGTTGACGATCCGCCACATATCCGCCTTCGAACGCAACAGCAGCGCCCAGTTCATGAAGGTCTCCATGTAGCCATCGACCACAATGTCTTCGGAGAAGTTGGCGAAGAGGAACATTCCGCCGGGCTTCAGCATCTTTATGCAGCGCCGCGTAAGCTTGATCGCCACCTTGTCATTCAGGTAATCGTAAAGACCGGCGGCATATACCAGATCGAATTTGCCGAGCTCGTGCGAACGCAGGACGATGTCACGCACCGAACCGTCAATCGCCTCGATGCAGCTGCCGTTGAAATCGCGGGCAACGGAACCGACACTCAGGGGATCTTGATCAAGCGCCACCCAGCGCCGGATCTTGCCCTCTTTCAAGGCCACGGATGAATCCGCCTCGCGCAGATGTCCCGATGCAATGGTGAGGATTTCCGTTTCGCTTCCATGCCGGGCCGCAGCCTCGTCAACAAACCGGGTCAGCAAATCCCGCCGCTCGCGGACAGCGACCGAGGAACTGGCGTCCTTCGTATAATCGTAGAGAGCCGCGCCAAGCGGCGTTGCGTTCTTCACCTTATCGGCAACGCTGTCGTGACCGTAGATGAAGTCGAGAAGCTGCGCATCGCCCGAATAGCCCCGCGGCTTTTCGAACGACCAGCGCGTGAAGGGATCTTCCAGAAAATAGTCCGACACGGAGTGATTCTGCACCAGAGGAATCAGTTCAGCCCACACGCTTGAGTGGAGCTTTTCGCGCAGGCCATGCAGTGCGCCAGCCGTTCGATGTATTATCTCATGTGCTGAAACACCATTTTCGAACTGCTGTTGTGCCAATTCGAGAATGATCGCGATCTCTGCTTTCGCAACTGCGAAATGCTCGTCGAACGCTTCCGTTTTCCGTGCAAAAATCTCTTTTGCGACAGTATCAGGAGTGATCAGACTTGCCCCGTCCAGATTTCTTTTCTTTACCTGCCTCACTTCAGCCTCCAGTATTAACACATTGTTAACTATACGTTTCTGGGAGACGGAAGGCCACTCGCTTTCGATTTTTGAGCAGTGTAGGGATACATTAGTTTATTAGCGTATTTTTTTGGTCACACTCGTGGACCGGAGGAGAAAGCGGATACGCGATTTAGTGAAACTTAATGTTGCGAGCGTATGATGCGCTCTTGCTTTTCATGTTTCCGCCCGCATGGAGAGAAATCGGCAGGAAATCGCGCTTAGCGTGAAAGTACACGCAAAGGTCGAATAAGCAGTTACTTGATAAAGTATACGCAACACTATGGGAAAGTGCATGAAGCACACGTTAGGCGAGGTGAGTGGACAGCAAGAATATCGGCGGCCGGACGCCCGGTTTTCTGATGAACTTCTTGCCCTTTACCAGCAGGAAGGTGAGCGTAGCCGCCGGGGTTCGATCAGGCGGGGCCTGTGGACGGCTGTTTTCATCTATCTGCTATTTGCCATTACCGACATCATTCTGGTGCCCGACGTCGCCTTTTACACCATAATCGCAAGAGTTATCGTCGTCCTGACGTCCCTGCTGACGCTCGAAATTCAGTTGCGCATGGGCGCGAGCACCGCCGCACTTGACCTCACCTGCGCCACTGCGCTCGTCATGGGCTATATTGGCTGGCTTGTGCCCTCGCTCTTGACCGACAATCTCGAAAACATGTCCTATTACATGGTTTTCGGGGCGATCTTCATGATGGGCGCCAATCTGTTTTTCACCTTCCGCTTCCATCTTTCGCTCGTGTCATCGGGCATCATTCTCGTCACCTACTTTCTGGCGGCGACGCAGTTTCCCGAAGATGCGTTCTACAAGCTCGCTTTCGGCACCTTCTATATCTCCTGCTTCGTCTTCACCTCTTACGTGAACTGGAACCTGAACCGGGAACGCTACCACGTCTTTCTCAACGCACTGGAAGCCAAGGCCCAGCAGAAAGCGGCGGACGAGCGCGGGCAGGCGCTGTTGCGGCTTTCAAATACCGATTCCCTGACAGGCCTGCAGAACCGCCGCGCCATCGACCAGCATCTGCGCCTGTTGTGGGACAATTGGAGCAAGAAGGGGGAAGGTTTCGCCGTCTTTCTGATCGACGTGGATTTCTTCAAGAAATACAATGATCGCTACGGCCACCAGGAAGGCGACAAGTGCCTCGTGACAGTGGGCAACGCCCTGCAGGACGCGATCATCGACCATGGCGCCTCCATCGGCCGTTATGGCGGTGAGGAGTTCATCGTACTCGCTCCGTTCAAGTCCAGACAGCAGGTGGGTGAGCTTGCCGAAACCATCCGCCACACCGTCGAAGACCTGTCGCTTTCGCACGATCAGCGCCGGGACGGAACCTTCATCGTCACCGTCAGCATTGGCGCGTCTTTCACCCGTCACAATCCGGATGGCAAGCTCGAAAAGATCATCAACGAGGCCGACCGGGCGCTTTATATTGCCAAGGCCAATGGCCGCAATTGCATGAAGCTGTTCGATCCGGACGATCCGCAGACCAGCGACGAAACCGAAAATATCGCCGCACTTCTGAAAATCGCTGTCGCGGAAAACCTCGTTTCTCTCGTTTATCAGCCGATCCTCAACATATCGACCAACGAGACGGCGGGAGCCGAAGCGTTGATGCGGCTTCGCCTGCTCGACGGTGGCTCCGTTTCGCCCGGCACCTTTATCCCGATTGCCGAACGCACCGGCACGATAATGGAGCTCGGTCTCTGGACCATAAAGACCGCCTGCCGGCAGATACTGGCCGATGACAAGGTATCGGTGGTCAGCGTCAACGTATCGCCGATGCAGCTGAAGAACCCTGGTTTTGCCACTTCGGTCGCAGCGATCCTCGTTGAGGCGGGGATTGCCGGCGGCAGGCTGGCCTTCGAGATCACCGAGGGTCTGGATATGGAGATGCATTCGGATGTATTACGCTGTCTGAACGATCTGAAGACGCTCGGCATCAATATATGGCTGGATGATTTCGGAACCGGGTTTGCGGGCCTTTCCTGGCTGCGGATGACGGATTTCGATACCGTAAAGATTGACCGCTCCTTCCTGCATGACAGCAAGACACCCCGCGGCCGGGCGATGTTGCAGGACATGATCCGTCTCATCCGCAATCGCGGCCACAAGATCCTGATCGAAGGCGTGGAGACGGAAGAGCAGCTGAGGCTCGTGCGCCAGCTCGAGATCGATTATGCGCAGGGTTATTATATCGGACGCCCGGTCGTCGCCGAAAGGCTGAACGTGGCGACTACCCCCTACCCGCAGCCCAAAATGCTACAGCGCCCCGCCTGACGATGCGATGGCGGCGGCAAGCCACCGTCGCCGACAGGCCCCGTCTTAGTGATATGCGGGCGGAATGATCGAGAATTTTGCTGCAAGTTCCGAAAACGCAGCACGCGTGACGGGATCGACAGGTGCGCCCTCCCTCTCCCGCTTTGCCGCTACCGCCCATTCACGATCGCCCGGCGCCATGACCTTGCAGTCCTCCCGCGCTGGCGATCCCCGCAGTACCTCGAGATAGCGTTTCATGCCCTCGTCGAACACTTCGCGTTCAAGAAAGGCTTCCGGCTTCAACGCCAGGACGAAGGCCCCAAGCCCGCGCGGCTTGGAAAAATCTGGCCCCGACATTGGGGCGATATCGAAACTGAGCTTCATGCCGCTGAGAACGGCGCTAAAGATTTCCACCATTCCCGCAAGCGCCGCTCCCTTGAAACCGAAGGCACCGCCCAGCGGAGCCAGCATTTCAACGGCATTGGGGTTCTGCGTGTCGATACCGTCGCCATCAGACGCAACTCCTTCCGGCAATTGCTGTTCCAAGCTGCGGTAAAGCAGAACCCGGTTATAGGGCACGGCGCTGGTGGCCATGTCCAGAAGCCAGGGCATGTCATCGGCTGCCGGCACGCCGACTGCAATGGGGTTGGTGCCGTGGAAACGCATCGCGCCGTCATGCAGGCGCACGAAACTGTCGGAGTTGCAAAAGGCAATGCCGATATACCCCTGCCGCGCCGCCTCCAGCACGTAAGCGCCGGCCGGGCCGAAATGCGAGGAATTCCTGATCGCAACGGCGCCGATGCCGAATTTCCCAGCAAGCGCCATGGCGCTGTCCATGGCCGCATAGGTAGCGCGGGCGCCATGGGCATGGTCGGCATCGATCGTCTCCACCGCGCCGAAACCGGACACGCGGCTGATCTGCGGCCGCGGATTGAGACGCCCGCCTTCAAGTCCTGCGATGTAGTGAGCAAGAAGCCGAACGCCGTGGCTGTCTACGCCCAGCCGTGTGCCATGCATCATGGCGCGGGTCGCCGCATCGGCGGTTTCATCATCGGTGCCGACAGCCAGGAAAACGGAACGGCAAAACCGCTCCAGTTCATCCAGCCTTGCGAGGACGGTGACATTTTCATTGCTGTGCGACATCAGGGGAACCTCCCGATTCCAGAATCCATGCCGCACAAGCTAGTCACGGGGCGCGTTTTTGCAATCGAATATCGCGCCCCGAATGGATCAATCAGTCGTCGCCGCCAATCGCCTCGTAGGTGTCGCGCTCACCGGCGATGATGGCGCGCTTGCCGACATGGTTGGCGGGACCGACAATGCCTTCCTGCTCCATACGCTCGACCAGGGAGGCGGCACGATTGTATCCGATCGACAGGCGGCGCTGGATATAGGAGGTGGAGCATTTCTTGTCGCGCATCACCACCTTAACGGCAATTTCATAGAGATCGTCGCTATCGTCGTCGCTCATCGATGTCTTGTCGAAGACCGCCGTTTCCTCTTCCGCCTCGTCGTCAGCCTCGTCGGCGTCTTCCGTAACGGTGCCGAGATATTCAGGCCGACCTTGGGTCTTCAGATGCGCCACGACCTTTTCCACTTCCTCGTCCGACACGAACGGACCGTGGACACGGGAGATGCGGCCGCCACCCATCATGTGCAGCATGTCGCCCTGGCCGAGCAGATGTTCGGCACCCTGTTCGCCAAGGATGGTGCGGCTGTCGATCTTTGAGGTCACCTGGAAGGAAATGCGGGTGGGGAAGTTGGCCTTGATCGTGCCGGTGATGACATCGACCGAGGGGCGTTGGGTGGCCATGATGAGATGGATACCGGCAGCGCGCGCCATCTGCGCAAGACGCTGGATCGCGCCTTCGATCTCCTTGCCTGCGACCATCATCAGGTCGGCCATCTCGTCGACGATGACGACGATATAGGGCATGGCGGTGAGGTCCATTTCGTCCTGCTCGTAGACAGCTTCGCCGGTTGCGCGGTCGAAGCCGGTCTGCACGTTGCAGAACACCGTCTCCCCTTTGGCGCGGGCGGCAGCGGCTCTTGCGTTGTAACCGTCGATATTGCGCACACCGAGACGCGACATCTTGCGATAGCGGTCTTCCATTTCGCGTACGGCCCATTTCAGTGCCATGACCGCCTTCTTCGGATCGGTGACGACCGGGGTCAGAAGATGCGGAATGCCGTCATAGACCGAAAGCTCGAGCATCTTGGGATCGACCATGATCAGCCGGCATTCCTCCGGCTTCAACCGGTAGAGCAGCGACAGGATCATGGTGTTGATGGCGACCGACTTGCCCGAACCGGTGGTACCGGCAACGAGCAGATGCGGCATCTTCGCAAGTTCGGCGATGACAGGTTCGCCGCCAATGGTCTTGCCAAGGCAAAGGGCTAGCTTCTGGCGGGTCTCGCTGTAATCGGTCGCTTCGATAAGCTCGCGCAGATAGACCGTCTCGCGCACCGGATTGGGAAGCTCGATACCGATGACATTGCGGCCGGGCACGACGGCGACACGCGCCGAGAGTGCCGACATCGAGCGGGCGATATCGTCCGACAGGCCGATAACGCGCGAGGACTTCACGCCGGGGGCGGGCTCGAATTCGTAAAGCGTCACAACAGGGCCGGGGCGCACATCGATGATCTCACCCTTGATGCCGAAATCCTCCAGCACGCTTTCCAGCAGGCCGGCGCTTTGCTCGAGCGCCTCTGGCGTCATGGTCGTGGTCTGCTGGACCCGGGCCTGCTGCAGAAGATCGATGGAGGGGTATTCATATTCGCCGTCTGCAAAGACCGGCGCTTCCCGGAACATAGGCTGCGAGGCCTGGATGGGCGCGCGGGGCGTGAAACGCGGCTCGGCAACGACTCTTTCCGCCAGCTGAACCTGCTCAACAGGCCTCTGCGGCTCAGCAACTGCGACCGTCTCCACGACCGGCTGCGGAGCGACCTCTGGTTCAACGACCTGAGTTGGGGCTGGAATTGCAGGATGATGCACGCCGATTTCGCGGTAAAGCCTGATCGCTGAACCACCCGGAATCCTGATGACGGGCGGTACGGCCGAAAGCCGGATTGCCGGTGCGACCGGAGATGCGGATGCCAGCGTCGGGGCAATCGCATGCGCCGTCAGCAACGGGTTTGCGAGAACGGTGCGCGCAGATGCGGGAAGGCCTTCGCCGGCGTCATCCGGCAGATCGAGCGTCATCACTTCCCAGAAAAGCTCATCCGGCAGATGGGCGGCAAAGGCGGGAATGGATGCCTGCGGCAATGCAAGCTGTTCAACAGATGCAACCGACGCGGCGGGCAGCGGCTGAACAGGTGAATCGGTTCCCGGTACCGGCGCTTCGAAGACGGCGGCTGCGTCAACCGGCTGAGGCGGCATCAGCGCTGCTGCAGCGGCTTCTTCCGCCTGTTTGCGCGCAAGCTCCAGTCGCAATTTGTAGGTCAGCGCCCTTGCGCCCCGCGCATCCGGCGGCTGCGGCAGAAACGGCATGCGTGGCGGTTGAATGCGCGGCTCAGGCGACTTTACGACCGTCGCAATTGCAGGCTCCTGTACAGTAGCCTCCGGCTGCACGACCATCTCAGGCTCGGCAGTTTCAGACAGGATGTCGGCGGGTGCCTCCTCTTCCGCAAGATGCGGCGTCTCGACCGGCATGCGCCGGCTAAAGGCGCTTTCCGGCGTGCGGGTGAAACGCACATTCGGGCCAAGCACGAAAGCATTCTGCCAGCCCGGCATTTCAGCGCGGCCTTCGATGGCGTCGGCAGCACTGACATCGGCATTCGGCCGGGGCACAACACCCGCCTTCATTGCCGCGGCCTGCTCCTGACCGGCAACGGCCTTGCCGCCGGGATGACGAGCCTTATCGCTCCCCTCTCCTACGCTATTGGACGAATTCTGGAATCTGGATCGGGAGAAGCTCATGGCAGCGTGCACACTCATCATAAACGTACATATTTCGGTCTCCCTGAAATAGAAAATAAAGGTTAATTACCCCTTTCCAAACCGGGTCACGCAAGCAGAATTTCGCTTTAGCCACAGGTGAGACGTGACATGAACCAGCAAGGAATCGGCACTCCAAGCCTATATATTTATTGCGTTAAATCAGTTTTTCATCGCCGTTTTACGGCAACGGGCACGGCTTAAGAAAAGGGGAGTGGCGCCTTGAAGCATATTGTTTCCGCAAGCGGTCGCGCAACGTAAAATCATTGCTGTAAAGCCCGTGAATTAACGTGGACACTGCTGCGGTTGCAGTCTTAAGATCGGGCAGGCCGCGGACCAGCGGAAAGGCCCGCCCGCCCTCATTCCGGAGTGAACCTCATGTCGCCTGTCCACCTGTCCCGCCGCTCGCTTCTCAAGACCTCGCTCCTTCTTGCCGCAACCACCGGACTTGCGGGCATTGCCGCCGCGCAGCAGTCAAAGCCCGGTGGGCGGTTGATCGTTGCGGCCGATTCGGAGCCGAAGAACCTCAACCCGGCCATCGTTGCCTCCAACGGCGTGTTCTATATCTCGAGCAAGATCGTTGAGCCGCTGGCGGAAGCCTCCTTCAATGGCAGGGACGGGCTGGAACCAAGGCTTGCGACGGAATGGCATGGATCGGAGGACGGTTTGAGTGCCACGTTCAAGCTGCGCGAAGGCGTGACCTGGCATGACGGCAAACCCTTCACCTCCGCAGATGTGGCCTTTTCCGCACTTTCGGTTTGGAAGCCGCTGCAAAACCTTGGGCGGCTGGTCTTTGCCAATCTTGAAAAAGTGGATACGCCTGATGACCACACGGCCATTTTCCGCTTCTCCAAGCCGACACCCTTCCAGCTCATCCGCAACGCTTTGCCGGTTGTCACCAGCGTCGTGCCGAAACACCTTTATGAAGGCAGCGATATCGCCACCAATCCGGCCAATACGAAACCAGTCGGCACCGGACCTTTCGTTTTTGCGGAAAATAAGCCCGGCGAATATTACCGCCTGACCCGCAATCCCAATTACTGGGGCAAGAACCAGCCGCAACTCGATGAGATCATCTATCGCGTTCTGCCCGACCGGGCGGGCGCCGCTTCTGCGCTTGAAGCCGAAGAAATCCACCTCGCGGCCTTTTCCGCCGTGCCGCTTGCCGATCTTGCCCGCATCGCGAAGGAGCCGGGCATCAAGGTCATCCCGGAGGGTTACGAAGCCCTCACCTATCAGCTCGTCGTGGAAATCAACCACCGCCGCAAGGAGCTGGCCGACCTCAAGGTCAGGAAGGCGATCGCCCACGCCATCGACAAGAAATTCGTCATCGACAAGGTCTTCCTCGGTTACGCCACTGCATCGACCGGCCCCGTACCGAAAAATGCACCCCAGTTTTACACGGGAGACGTCGAGACATACGATTTCGACGTCGCCAAGGCGAACGCCCTGCTGGACGAGGCGGGGTATGCACGCGGAGCGAACGGAACGCGGTTTTCACTGAAGCTTCTGCCTGCGCCCTACTTCAATGAAACCAAGCAATTCGGTTCCTATCTTCGCCAGGCGCTACAGGAAATCGGCATCGATGCCGAGCTGGTCAACAATGATGCCGCCGCGCACCAGAAGGCCGTCTATACCGACCATGCCTTCGATCTCGCCATCGCGCCCCCGGTCTTCCGTGGCGATCCGGCGATCTCCACCACCATTCTCGTTCGCTCCGGCATTCCAGCCGGCGTCGGCTTCTCCAATCAGGGCGGCTATGAGAACAAGGCGCTCGATGCACTGATCGACAAGGCGGCGGAAACCGTGGATACGGCAGCCCGCACGGTACTCTACAAGGATTTCCAGAAGCAGGTCGCCGCCGATCTGCCGCTGATCAATGTCGCAGAATGGGGTTTCATCACGGTTGCGCGCGATACTGTCAAACACGTCGCCAGCAATCCACGCTGGGCCGTTTCCAACTGGGCGGATACGGTGGTCGGCACCTGAGGAAGCGCCGTGAGGCGCGCGGCGACATTGCTACGGCGAAGGGTGATCAGCGCCATTCCAGTGCTGCTGATCGTTCTGGTCTTTACCTTCGTGCTGCTTGAAAACGCATCCGGTGACGCGGTTGACGCCTATCTCGTCTCCATCGGCGGCGGCGACGCCGGACTGCGGGATGCCCTGCGCGAGCAATATGGTCTGAACGGTTCGGTGTTGGCCCGCTTCTGGCTTTACGCCAGCTCGGTGCTGCGACTTGATTTCGGCTGGTCGCTTGCGTTTGACCGACCGGTGCTGGGGCTAATCCTCGAACGGCTGCCGAACACGCTGCTCCTGATGGGCAGTGCAACCGCGCTTGCTTTCATCACCGGCACCGCGCTCGGCATCCTGGCGGGCGCCCGTCCAGGCGGGTTGACAGACCGGGTACTATCGGCCCTGTCGCTGGCGCTTTACGCGACACCGGGCTTCTGGCTCGGCCTTGTGCTTGCCATCGTCTTTGCCGTGCAACTGAGGTGGCTGCCAACATCCGGCATCGAAACCATCGCATCCGGAAAACAGGGATTTGCAAGGGCGCTCGATATTGCCCGCCATCTTGTCCTGCCGGTCGCCAGTCTCGGGCTGATCTATCTGGCGCTTTTCCTGCGTGTCATGCGTACTTCCATGGCGGCGGTCTGGCCGCTGGATTTCGTGCTCTTCGCCAAGGCCAAGGGGCTTTCGAGACGGCGGATCGTGCTGCGCCATGTCGCACGCAACGCCGCACTGCCCCTCGTCACCGTGCTTGGCCTGCAAGCGGCAACCATGCTCGGCGGCAGCGTGGTAATCGAGAGCGTTTTTGCGATTCCCGGTTTTGGCCGGCTTGCGCAGGAAGCCGTCAGCGGCCGCGACACACCGCTCTTGATGGGCATTATTCTGACAAGCGCCGTTTTCGTTATCCTGATCAATCTCGTCGTTGATATTCTCTATGCCGTGTTCGATCCGCGCATCGGCAGCGGGGAGCAACAGACATGAGTTTCACTCTCCGGCTCCTGCGCAGTTTCGAAGGTGCAGCAGGCGCCATCATCCTGACACTGCTAGCAGTGACGGCGCTCGCCGCTCCCCTTCTGTTTCCCGGTGACCCGCTGTCGATCGTCGGTGAGCCGCTCATCGCGCCCTTCTCCCACGCCGCCTTCCCCCTCGGCACCGACCGGTTGGGCCGCGATGTACTGGCGGGACTTGCCCACGGTGCGCAGGCATCCCTGCTCGTCGGCATCGGCGCTGCCGCTGCCGCCCTCATGATCGGCACCGTCGTCGGCACAATTGCCGGATTTGCCGGTGGCCTCGTAGATGAGGCGCTGATGCGTGTTACCGACGCCTTCCAGATCGTGCCGAATTTTCTTCTGGCGCTCGCCTTCGTCAGCACCATCGGCCCATCCATGCCCATCGTCATCCTTGCGATTGCGCTTGGCGCCTGGGCAGATCCAGCGCGGTTGATGCGGGCGCAGGTGTTGAGTATCCGCGAGCGGGATTACGTGCAGTCCGCCCGCGCCATCGGCATGTATCCGCTGGAGATCGCGTTTCGGCAAATACTTCCCAATGCGCTGCCGCCGGTTCTGGCGCTCGCCGCCATCATCGTCGCCGCCGCTATCTTAACCGAGGCGGCATTGTCCTTCCTCGGCCTCGGCGATCCGAATATCGTCACCTGGGGTTCGATGATCGCGGAAGGACGCAACGTCCTGCGCTCGGCGGCGTTTCTCTCCGTCATCCCCGGCATCGGTCTTCTGGTCACGGTTCTCGGCGTCTATCTTCTCGCGGAGGGAATCAACAAAGCGATGGCGACGAGGAAAGAAACGCCATGAGCGGCAATGCACTCTGCAGGATCGACGATCTCAGCGTCCGCTATGCGGCCGGCGACGGACCGGCGCTGCAGGATATTTCGCTGACGATCCGGCAGGGACAAAGGTTGGCGATCATCGGCGAAAGCGGTTCGGGCAAATCGACGCTCGCCAAGGCAATTGCCGGGCTCCTGCCTGTGAGCGCACGGGTTTCCGGCGATATTTCCTGGAGCCGCGACAGCGGTCTTTTCACAGACAGGCCGCAGCCGGGTCGCGATATCGGCTATATTTTTCAGGATACCGGTGCGACGCTGAACCCGGTTCTCACCATCGGTGAACAGGTGGCGGAAGGCGCTATGCGGCATCTGGGCCTTTCATGGAAGCAGGCACGAGATCTTGCCCGCGATCTTCTGGAACGGGTGCGGTTGCCGCATCCCACCCATCTCCTCGGCGCCTATCCGCACCAGCTTTCCGGCGGGCAAAGACAGCGTGTGGCGATTGCAGCCGCCATTGCCGCGCACCCCGCAATCCTGATCGCCGACGAGGCGACGAGCGCGCTCGACACGGTAAGCCAGGCCGCCATCGCCGCACTGCTGGATGGGCTGGTGCGTGAAGAAGAAAGAACGCTGGTCTTCATCACCCATGATATTGGTCTTGCGTCCGGCCTTGCCGACGAGATCGCCGTTCTGCATGCCGGACGGCTGGTGGAGCACGGCACCACCAGGCGGGTGTTATCCGCGCCTGCGCACGACTATACGCGCGCACTGCTCTCCGACTATCTCGACCTTTCGACACCGCCTCTGATCAATGAGGCCGCATCATGAACGAAGCCCTTCTGAGCGTAGAGAACCTCTCAAAAACCTACCGGACCGGCGCACGCACGGTGGAAGCATTGTCCGATATATCCTTTTCGCTTCAGCCCGGCGAGACGCTTGGGCTTGCCGGCCCCTCCGGCTGCGGAAAATCGACACTGGCACGCATCCTGATGAGACTGATCCCGGCCGACGAAGGCACGGTCCGTTTTGAAAATCGCGACTGGCTGGCGCTTGATGGCGGCGAACTGCGCGCGGCGCGGCGGCATATGCAGATGGTGTTTCAGGATACGCATGGCGCGTTCAACCCGCGCGCCAGCGTCGAGGATGCCATAGGCGAACCGCTGCGTATTCATCGCATCGTCGAACGACGCGAACGCCCGGCAGAAATCCGCCGCCTTCTCGAGCGAGTCGGGCTGCCCGCCAGCTATACTGACCGCTCGGTGTTCGAGCTTTCCGGCGGCCAGCGGCAGCGCGTGGCAATTGCCAGAGCCATCGCACTCAGACCATCCCTTCTCATTCTGGACGAGGCCGTTTCAGCGCTCGATGTCTCCGTACGCAGGCAAATTCTCGAACTGCTGGTCGAAATACAGCGAGAGACGGCCGTCGCCTGTATTTTCGTTTCCCACGACCTCGCGGTCATCCGCGCCGTCTGCCACCGCGTTGCCATCATGGAGGCGGGTCGGATCGTCGAGATCGGCAGGACAGCAAACATCGTTTCCACGCCGCAATCCTCGACTGCCAGAACCCTGATCGAGGCTGCGCCACGCCTGACCACCACCACGCAAGGATAACACATGCCCGCCCCGGATTACGCATTGCTGCTCGACCCGCCCGCCTTTCCAGCAGACCGTTACGCCGCTCTCGCAGACCGGCTGGCGACGCTGATGGGCACGAAGAACGATGTGCTTCTGGTACAGGCGGAAGCAGTGCTTGCGCTTGAAGCTGCGGCCACCAGCCTCGCGCGGCCTGGTCTGAGAGCGCTCAATATCGTCACTAGTCCCTATGGCGCGTGGTTTGGGGGCTGGCTGGAGCGTGGCGGCGCAACGGTTCGCAACCTGACCACCGCTCCGGCAAAGCCTATATCACTTCACGAGGTCGAGAGAGCGCTGGACGAAGGGCCAGGTTTTGATCTTCTCGCTATCGTGCACGCGGAATCCGCAAGCGGCATTCTCAACCCCCTGCCCGCCATTGCCGCGCTCGCCAAAGACAGAGGCATCGTCACGGTCGTCGATGCCGTCGCTTCCATCGGCGGCCATGCCTTCGAGGTTGACCAGCTCGGCATAGATATTGCGGTCATCGGCCCGCAAAAGGCGCTGGCAGGCCCGGCGGGCTTATCCGCCATCTCCGTCAGCGAAAGTGCCTGGAAACTTCTTTCACATGGCAATGCACCTGAGAACTCCATGCTTTCACTTCTCGACCAGAAGAAACTCTGGCTCGATACCGGCCGCGGCGCGCTCCCGGGAACACCTGCGCCGCTGGAATTCTATGCGCTGGAGGCGGCACTCGACCGGATAGAGGCAGAGGGTCTGGCATCCGCCAATGAACGCCACGAACGAGCGGCGACAGCCACTCGTAACGGCATCAAGGCCCTTGGCATGTCGACGTGGGTGGAGGAGACTGCCGCGTCTGCTCTGGTTTCGACAGCGATCTTGCCGGACACGGTGGATGCCGGCGCATTTCTGGCGGCTGCGTCCAGGGAGCAAGGTGCGGATGTCTCGGGCGGTGTCGGTCCCGGTGCGGAACGGCTGATAAGGCTCAATCACACCGGCCGGCGCGCCAATCCGGATTCGGTGCAAGCCAATATAACCGCTGTTTCAAGCGCCCTGAGAAGCCTCGGCCATGCCGCAGATACCGATTCCGCGCTGGAAGCGGCCGAAAAAAGCTATTCCGGCACCTCCTCGAAGGGTCTCTGACAGCGCCGATAAACGTTCGTTGCGCGAAATCGGGTGCTGGCGGAACGTCAGTCACGCCATTGTTGTTAAAAATGGTAGACAAATTCCTTGGCCAATCTTGACGAAATCATGGCAACGCGCGAAACTTAACGCACTGTTAACTCGCGTGAAGAAGGGAAATGGCCATGGTAGCAGGGTTCAACATGCTCTCCTTTGACCTCTTTGGCATCGGCCGAAGAACGCCCGCCATAAACGAGCGGGTCGAGAAGGATTTGCAGGACAGGACGCCACGCAGACCGGACGACCAGTCCAACGATGACGACCGTGATCAGGAATACGAACTGTTCTTCTGGTCGCTTTATCCTGTGATTTAATTTTTTAAGCGCAGGCTGACGGGGCGGTCGAAACGTCGTTTTCCCGTCCTGCGGCCTTGAGCCGAAATGTGTTCAGCGTAGCCTCAAACACGGTGAAACAGTCGATCCGTGCAGTACACTTTAAACATATGCGACGTCATCCTCGGGCTTGACCCAAGGATTTACAAAATCTCGAAAAATCAAATATTTGCAGATGCTCTGGACAAAGTCCGGGCATGACGATGGAAAGGGCAAAGCCCTTTCCATCAAAGAGCCGTAAACGGCCCTGCCTTAGTGGTTGTCGCGCGGCAGACCCTTGGTCTGGGCAATGCGCTGATACTTCACGGCCGGTTCAAGAACCGCGCCGGTTTCCATCTGGCTGACGATGCCGCGCTGGATTTCCTGCCATGGCGTCTGGTGATCGGGGTACTTGAAGCCGCCCTCGGCGGAGAGCGTTTCGTAACGCTTGGCCAGTTCCTCGCCGGAAATAAGGATGTCGGCCTTGCCACGACCCACATCGATACGAACGCGGTCACCCGTCTGCAAGATCGCCAGACCACCGCCTGCCGCTGCTTCCGGAGAAGCGTTGAGGATGGACGGGCTGCCAGACGTGCCGGACTGGCGGCCGTCACCGATGCAGGGCAGCGAATTGACGCCTTCCTTCAAGAGATAGTCCGGCGCACGCATGTTCACCACTTCCGCCGCACCCGGATAACCGATCGGACCGGCACCGCGCATGAAGAGAACGGTGTTGGCGTCGATCTTCAGCGACGGATCGTCGATGCGGTGATGGTAATCTTCCGGACCGTCGAACACCACGGCACGGCCTTCGAAGGCTTCCGGGTCGTTCGGGTTCGAGAGATAACGCTTGCGGAATTCTTCCGAGATCACGCTCGTCTTCATGATGGCAGAGGAGAACAGGTTGCCGCGCAGAACACGGAAACCGGCGCGCTCCTTGAGCGGCTGGTCATAGGGACGGATGACCTTTTCGTCTTCGATGATGGCACCACGGCAATTGTCGCCGATGGTTTTGCCATTCACGGTCATGGCGTCTTCCATGATGAGCCCCTGGGTCATCAGCTGGTTGACGACAGCCGGAACGCCGCCGGCATGGTAATAATCCTCGCCGAGATATTCACCGGCCGGCTGCAGGTTGACGAGCAGCGGCACGTCTTCACCGTAGGTCTGCCAGTCATCGACCGTCAGTTCAACGCCGACATGGCGTGCAAGGCCGTTCAGATGGATCGGCGCGTTGGTGGAGCCACCGATGGCCGAGTTGACGCGGATGGCGTTGATGAAGGCATCCTTGGTCATGATGTCGGAAGGCTTAAGGTCTTCCTTGACCATTTCGACGATGCGAAGGCCGGTGAGATAGGAGATTTCCTGACGGTCGCGGTAAGGCGCCGGAATAGCGGCCGAGCCGGGCAGCTGCATGCCGAGTGCTTCGGCAAGCGAGTTCATCGTCGTCGCCGTGCCCATGGTGTTGCAATAGCCGGTGGAAGGTGCGGAAGAAGCGACGAGCTTGACGAAGCCCTGATAATCGATCTCGCCCTTGGCCAGCAGTTCACGCGCTTTCCAGACGATGGTGCCGGAACCGGTGCGCTCGCCACGGAACCAGCCGTTCAGCATGGGGCCGACGGAAAGGGCGATGGCCGGAATGTTGACGGTGGCCGCCGCCATAAGACAGGCAGGCGTGGTCTTGTCGCAGCCGATGGTCAGAACAACGCCGTCGAGCGGATAGCCGTAAAGCACTTCCACGAGGCCGAGATAGGCGAGGTTGCGATCGAGACCCGCCGTCGGGCGCTTGCCGGTTTCCTGGATCGGATGCACCGGAAATTCAATGGCAATGCCGCCCGCTTCACGAATGCCTTCGCGCAGGCGATGCGCCAGCTCCAGATGGTGGCGATTGCAGGGCGAAAGGTCCGAGCCGGTCTGCGCGATGCCGATGATAGGGCGATCGGACTGAAGCTCGGCCTGGCTGAGACCGAAGTTCATGTAACGCTCGAGATAAAGCGCGGTCATATCAGCGTTTGCGGGGTTATCGAACCACGCGCGCGAACGAAGCTTGCCTTGGGTTGCGGGCAGATTGTCGGATTTGGTCATGATGCGGTCTCCAGCCGGAAGTGGCCAACGGTAAAATATTACGAAATGCGACAAGCTTATGTTGTGCGCAAGGAAAATGGAATCAGCTTCTCGGAAGCACGCATAACCGACAGACGAGCGCCAGACGAGTGACCTGGAGCCGTTCTTCAGCTTTAGCCGAATATTTTTCGGTGTTTACGACCATACCGACGTTGCGCAATGGCCTCTTCCCTCCCTGCCTTGCCGGATTGTAACTGACCCGAGGCCCCACATTCCGTCACGACCTGACTTGCTTATTTGTATTACTATTAGATAGCGGCGCGGCCTGTCAAGCCGGATCAGACTATATTGCGGGCGAGTTTTGCGCGGCGCAGAAATTAGAATACACACAATAAGTCATTGATTTATAATTGTTTAACGCTGCACCTCCACGAAATCGGCATGACGTGAATTGGAAATCCGCTAAAAAACCCCTTTTCAAGAGTATTACTATATGCTCATAGTGACGTTGTCACGCTGACATCATTTCTGGGAGGATAAGATGAGAAAAGCTCTTGCGGCAATCACTGTCGCCGTTTCCGCATGCCTTGCATCCAGTGTTTCCGCACAATCGCTGACCGTAGGCTTCTCGCAGATCGGCTCCGAATCCGGATGGCGCGCCGCTGAAACCACTGTTACCAAGCAGCAGGCCGAAAAGCGCGGCGTTACGCTGAAATTCGCCGACGCACAGCAGAAGCAGGAAAACCAGATCAAGGCCGTTCGCGGCTTCATCGCGCAGGGCGTCGATGCGATCCTGATCGCACCTGTCGTCGCAACCGGCTGGGACGCCGTGCTGAAGGAAGCAAAGGAAGAAAAAATCCCTGTCATCTTGCTCGATCGCCAGATCGAAGCGCCGGATGATCTCTACCTGACCGCGGTCACCTCGGATCAGGTTCACGAAGGCAAGGTTGCCGGCGACTGGCTCGTCAAGGATGTCGGCGCGAAGGACTGCAAGGTTGTCGAATTGCAGGGCACGACCGGCTCTTCGCCCGCCATCAACCGTAAGAAGGGCTTCGAAGAAGCCATCGCTTCGCACAAGAACATCAAGATCGTGCGCTCGCAGACGGGTGACTTCACCCGTACCAAGGGCAAGGAAGTGATGGAAAGCTTCATCAAGGCCGAAGGCGGCGGCAAGGATATCTGTGCCGTGTACGCTCACAATGACGACATGGCCGTCGGCGCGATCCAGGCGATCAAGGAAGCCGGCCTGAAGCCGGGATCCGACATAAAGGTCGTGTCCATCGATGCCGTACCTGACATCTTCAAGGCCATGGCCGCCGGTGAAGCGAATGCGACGGTGGAACTGACACCTGACATGGCCGGTCCTGCCTTCGACGCTCTCGAAGCCTATCTGAAAGACAAAAAGGCACCGGCGAAGTGGATTCAGACCGAATCCAAGCTCTACACGGCGTCCGACGACCCAATGAAGGTCTACGAGGCGAAGAAGGGTCTGGGTTACTAATAGACCCTCATCTTCGGAAGGAGCGGCATGTCATGCGTGCCGCTCCGTCACAGCTTCTTTCATGCAGGGCCTGCGCAATGTCCGAAACGGCACCACTTCTGGAAGCACGCGCCATCGGTAAATCCTTTCTCGGGATAACGGCGCTGGACGGCGTCGATTTTTCGCTCGGGCGCGGTGAAATTCACGCGCTTCTCGGCGAAAACGGCGCGGGGAAATCAACACTCATCAAGATACTGACCGGCGTTTACCACCGCGACAGCGGCTCCATCTTTCTGGAAGGTAGCGAGATATCGCCCACCAATGTCGGCGAAGCGCAGGCCCTCGGTATCGGCACCGTCTATCAGGAAGTAAACCTTCTCGAAAATCTGACTGTTGCCGAAAACCTCTTTCTCGGCCGCCAACCGCATCGCTTCGGGCTCATTGACAGAGCCTCGATGCAGAGACAATCGCAAGCGCTGCTGTCCCAATACGGCCTTTCGATCGACGTCAACGCCCTGCTTTCCAGCTATTCCGTGGCTATCCGCCAGATCATCGCCATTGCCCGCGCCGTCGATCTTTCCGGCAAGGTGCTGGTGCTGGACGAGCCGACCGCCAGCCTCGATGCCCATGAGGTCGAGATGCTGTTCGGTGTGCTGCGGAACTTGCGCGCGCGGGGTATCGGCATCGTCATCATCACCCACTTCCTAAACCAGGTCTACGATATCGCAGACCGTGTCACGGTTTTGCGCAACGGCCGCCTCGTTGGCACGCGCGACATCGGCAACCTGCCGAGGTCCGAACTCATTGCGATGATGCTTGGTCGCGAGCTTCAGCACATCACCCACGAGCATCAGGCCACTGACGACACGGTTGCCGAGGGCGAACCGCCGATCCGTTTCGAGGGATACGGCAAACGCGGCAGCATCGCCCCCTTCGACCTCGGCATTCGTCCGGGAGAGATCGTCGGCATCGCCGGTCTTTTGGGGTCGGGACGAACGGAAACGGCTTTCCTGCTGTTCGGCATCGACAAGCCCGATACCGGCAAGGCCACGATAGACGGAAAGACCATCGCTCTTTCTTCGCCTGAAGCCGCAATCACGGCCGGGTTCGGTTTCTGCCCGGAGGAGCGCAAGACTGACGGTATCATCGGCGACTTTTCCGTGACCGACAATATTGCTCTGGCTCTCCAGGCCCGCCAGGGGTGGGCGCGACCGCTTTCGCGCCGGCAGAAGGTGGAACTGGCCGAAAGCTTCATCAAATCGCTGGACATCCGCCCGGCCGATCCTGACCGGCCGATAAAATTCCTGTCCGGCGGCAACCAGCAGAAAGCCATTCTGGCGCGCTGGCTTGCAACCCATCCCCGGCTTCTGATCCTCGATGAGCCGACCCGTGGTATCGATATCGGCGCCCATGCGGAAATCCTCAAAATGATCGAAAAACTCTGCACCGAGGGCATGTCGCTCGTCGTCATCTCGTCCGAACTGGAAGAACTGACCGCCGTTGCCCACCGGGTCGTCGTGCTGTCCGACCGCCGGCATGTCAGCGAATTGAAGGGCGGCGAGGTGACGGCCGACAACATCATGCGGGCAATTGCGGATGCGGCCAGAACGGAGGCGGCATGATGGTGGCTGTGACAAGGCGCCTGAAAAGGCTTGCTCCCCAATTGATCGCTCTCTTCGTCATTCTGGCAGCGATTACAATCGTTTCGCCGGGCTTCCTGCATGTTTCGTTCCAGAACGGCAGGCTTTACGGCAGTCTGATGGATATTCTCGTGCGTGCCGCACCCGTGGCGCTCCTGACCATTGGCATGACGCTGGTGATCGCTACCAAGGGCATCGATCTGTCGATCGGAGCTGTTATCGCCATTTGTGGCGCGGTGGCGGCAACACTCATCAGCAACGGCCATTCCATCCCAACCGTCATCGCCATCTCGCTTGCTGTCGGCATTGCCTGCGGCCTGTGGAACGGGGTGCTGGTCGCCCTCCTCGACATCCAGCCGATCATCGCCACGCTGATCCTGATGGTGGCGGGGCGCGGCATCGCCCAGCTCATCACCGAAGGTGTCATTCTCACCTTCAACGACGACAGCTTTTCGGCCATCGGCTCCGGCTCCTTCGCAGGCATTCCCCTGCCCGTCATCATCTGGTTGGCGGCGGCGCTGGTAATCGGCCTTCTGGTGCGCAAGAGCGCGCTCGGCTTTCTGATTGAGGCAACCGGCATCAATCGCCGCGCGGCGGCACTTGCCGGTGTGCGGGCACGCTTCCTGCTGTTTTTCGTCTACGCCGTTTCCGGTCTCTGCGCGGCCATTGCCGGCATGATCGTGACCGCCGACATTCGCGGCGCGGATGCCAACAATGCCGGGCTGTGGCTGGAACTGGACGCCATATTGGCGGTGGTGATCGGTGGTACATCGCTGAATGGCGGCCGCTTCTCCATCACCGCATCGCTGATCGGCGCGCTCATCATCCAGACCATCAATACCGGCATTCTGGTCTCCGGTTTCCCGCCGGAATTCAACCTCATCATCAAGGCTGGCATCATCATGGTGGTACTGACGCTGCAGTCGCCGGCAATCATGGCGGTTCTGGGCTTTGTCAAAACGCCAAAGCCACACGCAAAACCGGCCACGGCCAACGGAATGACCAAGGAAGGTACCGCGCGATGATCCACAGCCGCAATCTTCCGTTTCTCACCACACTGACGATCTTCCTCATCGCCTATCTTCTGTGCGTGCTGCAATATCCGGCGATCCTGTCGACACGGGTGATCGGCAATCTATTGACCGACAATGCCTTTCTCGGCATCGCTGCCGTTGGCATGACTTTCGTGATCCTGTCGGGTGGCATCGATCTGTCCATCGGCTCCGTCATCGCCTTCACCAGCGTTTTCGTGGCTGTCATGGTCGGCACCTATAATATTCACCCGCTGCTGGCCTTCGCCATCGTGCTCGTGATCTCAACGCTGTTCGGCTGCTTGATGGGGGCGATGATACGCTTCCTGTCGATCCCGCCATTCGTGGTGACGTTGGCGGGTATGTTCCTGGCGCGTGGCGCGGCCTATCTGATCTCGACGCAATCCGTGCCGATCTCGCATCCCTTCATCGATGCGATACAGGGATTTTATTTCCGCTTTCACGGCGGCGGCAGGCTGACAGCACTTGCTATTGTCATGCTTCTCGTCTTTGCCGCCGGCATGCTGATTGCCAGCCGCACCCGCTTCGGCGCCAATGTCTACGCACTTGGCGGTAACCCGCAATCGGCCGAACTGATGGGTGTGCCGATCGGTACAACGACAATCGGCATCTACGCACTTTCCGGGTTCCTGTCCGGCCTCGCCGGCATCGTCTACACGCTCTACACCTCGTCGGGTTATTCCTTGGCGACCGTGGGCGTGGAGCTGGACGCTATTGCAGCTGTTGTCATTGGCGGAACACTTCTGACGGGTGGAATGGGGCTGGTGGCGGGAACCTTCGTCGGACTGCTGATCCAGGGGTTGATCCAGACCTACATCGTTTTTGACGGAACCCTGTCATCCTGGTGGACCAAAATCGTTATTGGCGTGCTGCTTTTTGTCTTCATCGTGTTGCAGCGCGCAATCATCTGGTATTCAAACAGGAGACTGGCCGGACCACATCCGGCATAACCAACACGGAGGCTTTATTGGGGCTGCTCGAAACGACGATAAGCGGGCGAAAACGCCGGAACAGCCACGCGCATGTGGTCTCCGAACTCGGCAGCGCCATCGTCTCGGGCAGGATTGCGGAAGGATCCCTGCTGCCTAACGATGCCGAACTGTCTCTCCGTTTCGGGGTCTCGCGCACCGTATTGCGCGAGACGATGAAGACGCTGGCGGCCAAGCGGCTGGTCGAACCCAAGGCAAAGGTCGGCACCCGCGTTCTCGACCGTTCGAGCTGGAACTTCTTTGACCCGGATGTGCTGGGCTGGCGCTGCGAAGCCGGAATAGACCAGGAATTCGTGACACATCTGGCGGAAATCCGCCTCGCGCTCGAACCGGCGGCAGCGGCAGCTGCCGCGCTTCAGGCATCGAATGACGATATAGTTTCCCTTTATGTGATTGCCGCCAAGTTCGACAATCCGCAGCATACGCCGGAAACCATCGCCAAGGTCGATCTCGAATTCCACCTCGCCGTGGCGCATATGTCCGGCAATCCCTTCATGCGTTCGGCAAGCGGGCTGATCGAAGCCGCCCTTGCGATCTCATTCCAGCTTTCATCCCCGGCCTCGTCGCCCGGAACCATCGCCGAGATCGCCGCAAACCATCTGCGGATCGTGCACGCCATCGCCGCCCGTGATGCGGACGCCGCCGTGAAAGCCATGCGCCATGTAATCGAGGTCGGCAAGGACCGGACGCGAAAGGCAATCAAGACGCCTTGAAGGCGAAAAGCCTATCGACATCACTTCTGTCACCCCGGGCCTGATGCCGGCATGACGGAGGGGGTGGCTTTTCATCATAAAATTCGGACCCGCACGGATGCGGGCCCTTTTTCTTCCGGCAAGTATCTTACCCCTGCGACGCTTCAATATGCGGCACCACGCCACGGCGCGATGCCATGAGCGATGCGCCGAGGAGTGCTGCAATGCTGACGAAAACGAAGACCATGGTCGCACCCTGAAGGTCGATCAGCAGTCCGCCCAGAACAGCGCCGCTGGAAATGGCTATCTGGAAGGTGGTGAGCAGCAACGCGCCCGCACTTTCGGCCTCATCTGAGGCGACGCGGGTGATGAAGCTCTGTACGCTGACAGGAAGCGCACCGAAGGCGAAACCCCAGGAGGCAATGGCAAAGCCAGCGACAACGGGAGATGCACCGGCAATCACCAGCACGGAAGCGGATGCGGCAATCAGGGTGGCGGCAAACGTCACGGCCCATGCCGTGTTCTTCTCGGCGAGGAAGCCGCCGAAGAGATTACCAAAAAAACCGCCCACGCCGTAAGCCAGAAGAACGAGCGAGATTGCTTCGACGCCAAGCTGCGGCACGTCTTCGAGGAAGGGGCGAACATAGGTGAAGCCGGCGAAGTGACCCGCGACGATGAATAGCGTCGTCAGAAGGCCGATCCTGACCTGCGGGCGCTGCAATAGCCGGAACATGGTGGACAGGCCGGGCGCACCGGCCGGCGGCAGCGAGGGAACGGTGAGCAACTGCACGACAAGTGCGATGACACCCAGCACGCCGGCGACGACAAAGGCCGCACGCCAGCCAAGCGTCGCGCCGATCCACGCCCCGACAGGGGCTGCGCAAACGGTGGCAACCGAAACGCCGGTTAGGATGATGGCCATGGCGCGCGGCATCTTATCCAGCGGAACAAGCCTTAGCGCCAGCGCCGCCGACATGGCCCAAAAGCCGCCAAGGCCGATGCCGAGCAAAACGCGCGATGTAAACAGCATGAAAAGACCGTTGGCAAAAGCGGCCAATGTGCTGGAAATGATCAGCAACGTCGTGAGGCCAAGCAGGGTACACCGGCGATCAATGCTGCGCGTGCCGATGACGACGCCGGGACCGGCAACCGCTGCGACCAGTGCCGTGACGGTGATGGATTGGCCGGCAATGCCGGAGCTGATGGAGAGATCGGTCGACAGTGGCGTCAGAAGGCTGACCGGCAGGAATTCCGCCGTTACCAGCCCGAAGACACCGAGCGAAAGCGAAACCACCGCCGCCCACTTCGCATCCGGCTCTTGTCTGTGTGGCGCATATTCAAGTTCGTTGATTGTTCGGTTATTCATGAAAATCTCCTGATGCGCATTCTGGGAACGAGCCCTGAAACGGAATGGCAAAACGATGAAGCCGGTGGGAGCCCGGTGCGTCGCCTCACAAATCGATGGTCGTAAGCTACGCGTGACAGCTCGGCGTTTCCATGCTAAAAAATCCGCATTCCTTAACCAAACGTCCGAATTTGTGAGTTGCCATGAATGATGCATTGACGGAAATGCTGCGTGGTCTGCGGCTTGACGGCGTGGAATATGGCCGCTGCCGCATGGCAACGCCCTGGGCGACGGCCTTTCCCGAGCAGGAGGCGGCGCGGTTTCATTTTATTGGCGTGGGCCAGGCAAAATTACGCAAACCTTCCGGAGAATGGCTGACGCTTACGTGCGGCGATGCAGTGCTTCTTCCCCGTGGCCACGCTCATGTGCTGGGCAGCGGCGAGGATGTAAGGCCTGCCCTCTTCGACCGGTTCGGTAAGAAGGAAGTGTGTCAGGGCATTTTCGACATGGAATGTGCCGGTGCCGGCGGCGACACGGTAGCGTTTACCGCCTCGATGCGTTTCAACATGGATAATCTGCATCCGCTTTTGCAACTGATGCCGGATGTGATGCTGACCAGCGATCTCGCCAAAAGCGATCCGGCCATTCCGCATCTCCTGGAAGCCATGGCGCGCGAAGTGGAACTGAACCGTGTTGGTGCCGGTGGCATTCTGGCGCGGCTTGCCGATGTCTTGACGGCAACACTGATCCGCACATGGGTAGAATATGGTTGCGGCGATTCCAGCGGCTGGCTTGCCGCCGTGCGCAATCCCGAACTCGGACGGGTGCTTGCAGCGATCCACCTTACCCCCGAGAAAGACTGGAGCGTGGAAGAGCTTGCCTCCCTGATGGGTGCATCCCGCTCGAGTTTTGCAGAACGCTTCACCCGTGTGGTGGGTGAAAGCCCAGCCCGTTATGTCGTTCGCATACGCATGCATCAGGCGCGACTGTGGCTGCGCGAGGGTATGCGTGTCACGTTGGCGGCGGAAAAGCTCGGCTACGATTCCGAGGCATCCTTCAGCCGCGCCTTCAAACGCGTGATCGGCGCGCCGCCCAGCCAGTTCCGCAGGAAGGATACCTCTGGTCTGGAAGATGCGGCATAGAGCGCATCTTAGAGCACGTCCGGTTTAAACAGGAACTTTTGACGTGCTCTATCTCTTTGTTTTTACGCATTTTCTGGGCGTAAAACCGCTACGCACTTTTACTGGAAATGCTCTAATGGAAATTGCGGGAAATGACCTTTATCCTCTCCACCTCATCTCCATCCTGGGTCGCAGGCGGTGGACGTTTCCTGATGTTGCGATGATCGTCCGGCGGAATACCGTGGTGGAACTCGTCGCCGCGCCCATGCGGCAGAGGAAAGGGGTGATTGCGCTCACCCACGCTTGCCAGCGCCTCTGACAGATCGGTCAGCCGGTGGGCGACCAGATGCACCACCTCACCTTCCCGTTGGATCTTGCCGTAAATGCCGACCATACCGGCGGAAAGCACCACGCGCCGGTATTTTTCGAAGGTCTTGACCCACAGAACCGCATTAGCAATACCTGTCTCATCCTCCAGAGTCATGAAGATCACTCCCTTTGCCGAGCCTGGGCGCTGGCGCACCAGAACCAGCCCCGCCGTTTCCAGCCACGTTCCATCACGGACGCGCACCGCCTCCGCACAGCTGACAATGCGCCGGCGGGAAAGATCGCGCCGCAGGAAGGACATGGGGTGTTCGCGCAGGGTCAGCCCCACATGGCCATAATCCTGCACCACCTCGCCGCCATCAGTCATGGGCCGCAGCGCGACGGAGGGTTCGCAAAGCTCATCCACCACAGCGTTTTCCCGGCTGGCAGCGGCAGCAAAAAGCGGCAGCGGCTCATCCCTCAAAGCCTTGATGGCCCACAGCGCCTCGCGTCTGGAAAGCGACAGCGACGGCAGAAAGGCATCGGCCTCGGCGAGACAGACTAGGGCAGCGGCGGGAACACCTGCCCTCCGCCAGAGATCGTCCACGGAAACGAAATCGCGATCCTGACGGCAGGCGACGATTTTTGCTGCATGATCGTTGGAAAGCCCCTTTACCATGCGCAGGCCAAGCCGCACGGCGTAGCGCTCTTTACCATTCGCATTCTTCTTGCCCGTGGGCTCCAGCGTGCAATCAAAACGGCTGTTGTTGACGCAAACCGGGCGAACCTCCACCCCATGATCGCGCGCATCGCGCACGATCTGCGCCGGGGCGTAAAAGCCCATGGGCTGCGAATTCAGAAGCGAGGCACAGAAAATATCCGGATGATGGCACTTCAGCCATGCGGAAGCATAGGCAATCAGCGCGAAGGACGCCGCGTGGCTTTCCGGGAAACCATAACTGCCGAACCCTTCTAGCTGTTTGAAGATGCGTTTGGCGAAGTCCTCGTCATAGCCGCGTTCCACCATGCCATCGATCAAATCCTGCTGGAACTTGGAGATCGTGCCGACATTCTTGAAAGTCGCCATCGCGCGGCGCAACTGGTCCGCCTTGCCGGGAGAAAAACCGGCGCAGTCGATGGCAATCTTCATGGCCTGCTCTTGGAATAGCGGGACACCCAGCGTCTTTTCGAGAATATTTTTAAGCTCTGGTTTTTCATATCGAACGGGCTCTTTTCCCTGACGGCGCCGCAAATATGGATGGACCATATCTCCCTGAATGGGACCGGGACGAACGATAGCGACCTGAATTACAAGATCGTAAAATTCGACGGGCTTCAAACGGGGCAACATTGACATCTGCGCCCGACTTTCGATCTGGAAAGTGCCTAGCGTGTCTGCCTTTTGAATCATTGCAAATGTTGCAGGATCATTCGGCGGCATCGCAGCGAGATCGTATTTCTCTCCAGTACGCGCTTCCAACAGATCGAAGCCACGCTTCATGCAGGAGAGCATTCCAAGCGCTAAGCAATCCATTTTCATGAACCGCACGATATCGATATCATCCTTATCCCATTCGATGATCTGTCGATCGTTCATGGCAGCTGGTTCAATCGGGACGAGCTCATCTAACCGATCATGGGAAAGCACGAAGCCGCCGGGATGCTGACTGTGATGGCGTGGCGTGCCAACAAGCTGGTTGGCTAATTCAAAAGCGAGTTGCAGGCGACGATCCTCTGTATTGAGGTTCAATTCCTTGACCTGTTTTTCGCCAACGCCCTCGCTCCAGCGCCAGACCTGCGAGGATAGAAGTTTGGTCAGATCTTCTGGCAGACCTAGTACTTTACCAACATCTCGCAATGCCCCTCGACCACGATAGCGGGTAACGACTGAACAAAGCGCGGCTTTATCGTGGCCATAGGTTTTGTAGACCCATTGAATAATTTCCTCACGCCGCTGATGCTCGAAATCCACATCGATATCAGGCGGTTCACCCCGGTTTTCGGAAACGAAACGTTCAAAGACGAGATTGCTGAAACGAGCAGGATCAATGGCAGTGATACCAAGTACAAAACAGATAACCGAGTTTGCCGCAGAACCGCGTCCTTGGCACAAGATATCCATTTTGCGAGCCTGTCGGACGATAGCACTCACGGTCAGGAAATAGGGCGCATATTGCAATCTGCCGACAACATCCAACTCATGATGCAGTGCCTTTTCGACCTTCTCCGGCAGACCATCCGGATAACGCCCCGGCACCGCTTCCCAGACGAGCTTTTCCAACGCCTGTTGCGCCGTCAGCCCCGGCAGGCTGCGCTCTTCAGGATATTGATAGACCAGCTCCTTCAGCGAAAAGGTGCAACGCTTCGCGATTTCGAGGCTGCGGACCAGTGCTTCCGGGTAGCGGGCAAACAGCCGGTGCATTTCCTGAGGCGGCTTCATATAGCGGTCTGCATGCCGCTCGCGCCGGAAACCCGCCTCGTCAATGGTGCAATTGTGCCGGATGCAGGTAACGACATCCTGCAGCATGCGACGCTCGGGCACATGAAACAGCACGTCATTGGTAACAACAGTCGGCACATCAGCGGCTGCAGCCATATTCGACAATTCGAAAAGCCGCATCTGGTCGTTGGGTCGTCTTCGCAGGCTCAGCGCCATATAGGCCCGGTCAGCAAAAGCAGCTTTCAACCGGCGGAGGCGAAGCGCGCAGAGATCGTCAGCCAGATCGGCGAGCAGCACCACGATAAGGCCTTCGCCATAAGCTACGAGATCGTCCCATGTGAGCCGACACTTACCCTTGCCACCCCTCTTCTTGCCGACGGAAAGCAGCCGACAAAGCCGCCCGTAAGCCGGGCGATCCATGGGATAGACAAGCACGGAAAGATCGTCATCCAGATCGAGCCGGCAGCCGATGACGAGCCGGATGCCATGATTATCGGCCGCTTCATAAGCGCGGGGAATGGCCGCAAGGCTATTGCGATCGACGATGCCGAGTGCCTCGATACCGAGATTTTTTGCCTGTTCGAACAGTTCATCACAGGAACTTGCACCGCGCAGGAAGGAGAAATGCGTGGTCACCTGAAGCTCGGCATAGCGCGGCGTGCTCATGCGAAGACCCCATGGATGAACCAGCCCTGTGAGCCCGTCTCGGTATGTTCGCCATCACCTGAGCGGAAAATCCAGAAGCGCTCGCCGCTTTCGTTTTCGACAGTGAAATAATCGCGCACGGCGGCCTTTTCGCGGTCGCGTTTCCACCATTCGCCAAACACCCGTTCCGGCCCATCAGCGCGCCGCACATTATGGCGCACGCCTTTCCAGATAAAATAACGCGGCGGATGATCCGGAAGCAGCGCCAGAGTTTCGATGGGTTCCGGCCTTGCAAAAAGCCTGACCGGGCGCGGCCAGTGGCAAGGCCAGCCGAGGGTATCCTCAGGTGCCAGCGCCGAAACGCTGGCAAGAGAACGTTCCGGCACGTCGCTTGCCACCGCCGCATAACGATAGACCCTGTGGCCACGATTGAGGATGACATCGACCGTATCGGCGATTTCCGCACGCCCTTCCTCCAGAAGCGAGGACCGGGCCTGCGCGGCGACAAGCGGCTCGGCATGGGTGGCGGTCAGCACCATCAACTCGATGCCGAAGCCGGGATCGATGGTGTCGATCCGGTCGGTCAGAAGCCGGACAAGCTGTTTGACATCACGCACCGGTCTGGAGGTGCCGGCCCGCACGGCCTGCAAGCCGCTATCCACCCGGTGCAGCAGCAGATCGACGCGACGTGCGCCAAGGCCGCGCTTTTCCAGCGAGACGCAAAGCTCAGCAACCAGCTTTTGCACATAGCGGGCAATTGTCTCCGCCGCCGCGATCGGCTCGGGAAAGGCGCGGCGCACCTCCACCAGTTCGGCAATGCGCACCGGCTCGATAGGTTCGCCAGTCTCGCCAAAAGCCTGAGTGAGCCGCCTGACCACTTCCGGGCCGAAACGCAGGGTCAACGGCGCCCGTGGAGCCTCGGCAAGTTCGCCTATGGTGCGAAAACCGAGCACCTTCAATCCGGAAACGATACGCTCCTCCAGCCTGAGCGCCGCCAGCGGCAGCCCGCTGATCGCCGCGCGCTGCCCGCCCGGCGATACGATGCTGATCTCCTCACGGCCAAACCGGGCAAGCGCATGGGCCGCCCCCCAGCTATCGGCAATGGCAGCGCGGGCGGCGAAGCCTGCGGCATGCAGGCGGTTCACCATGCCGCTCAACATCAGCGTCTCATTGCCGTGCAGATGGTCCGCACCTGCCGTATCCAGCACCAGCCCATCAGGCGGATCTGCGGCGACGATCGGGGCATAGATACGCAGGAAATGAAAAGCGAGTTGTTGCAGGGCGCGGGCATCCGCCGCCGCATCCAGATCCTCGACAACGAGACCCGGCACCAAAGCCTGCGCCTTGCTGACGGGTGTGCCGGGCCGGATGCCCGCCGCCTTTGCTGCCTTGTTCAGCGCCAGCACCAGGCGGCGGCTGCCCTGACGGCCGATCATGACCAGCGGCTTTTCAACCGGCGGCGCGTTCTGCCCCGAAAGACGCTGGTAGCGATCCGTCGACCATGTCGGCAGGTAAAGCGAGACGACCCTTTGCATCACAGGCTTCCACTTCAAATGCAGCGCTTTCGCCGCCGCGACATCGCAAAAGTTCCAGAAACCAGCGTGGCCTGCCCACCCCCGGCACAGGCAGGGGCGAAGATGGCCGGACAGAGACACGCCAGCGGGTTACAGCGGCCGTCGGCTCGCCAAACAACGCCGCATCGGCCGGGCGCCGGAAGCGGCGGATGGCGATGCCCGTGACACCAGAGGTTTCCGCCGCCAGTTGCAACCGTCGCGAGGCATTCATCGGCAACTTCGCAAGCTCGCCCATCACGGCGCCAAAACCGTTGCAGCGCAAGCCTTCCTCGAAACAGTCGAGCACGCCTTTCTCATCGCGGCATTCGACGATGATGACCCGGTTCTGCGACAGGCCCGCCTGCGTCAATCCCGGCATGAACAGATCCCTGCGGGTGACACACCATAAGACCTTGCCGGATAGCCTTGCTGCCACACCGGCCGCAAAAAGCGCCGCTGCCGCACCATCGGCGGCACCATTGCCGCCGCCGCTCACCTCATGCAGGCAACCGAGCTTCAGCCCGCCTCCAGGCAAATGGTGATCGATGGCATCCACGCCGAAAGGCAAGGCCTCGTGCAGGCGGTGAGGACCGCCACCGATCCTTTCCAGCCTTTCACGCAGCTCTTCGACAACGAGCAACTGTTCCGCGCGCTTTTGCATGGCATGACAGGTTTCAATTCCGGTTTTTCAGTTCTATTGTTCCTGTTTTGTTCTTATTTCAGCAAAGAGTCAAGCAATGCTGTGCGGCTCTTCAACAGGTTTGCGCGGGAAGAGAGGGATTATGGCCTTGCGGCCATGTGTACCACCGTTAAAACGGATTATCCGGTCGGCCTCTCTCTTTTTGCGGATAATTGACGCGCCGGACATCAGGGTTTGGAGGAAACCGCCGATGATCGCCAGCATTCTGATTGCCGTGGTTGCGGCCATCCATGTTTACATCACCATTCTGGAAATGCTGCTGTGGGAAAAGCCGGCCGGCCGCAAGGCCTTCGGCCTCTCTGAGGATTTTGCGCGACAGACGAAGGTGCTTGCCGCCAATCAGGGGCTTTACAATGGTTTTCTGGCAGCCGGATTGATCTATGGGCTCACGCAGGGCGATGAAGGACTGAGTTTCAAGGTCTTCTTCCTCACCTGTGTCCTGATAGCCGGCATTTTCGGCGCCATTACCGCCAATATGAAAATCCTGTTCATTCAGGCTTTGCCGGCATTGTTTGCGCTCGGCTTCCTCTGGATCGGAGTATGAACCTATGACCGCATGGAACGACCTCCGCGCAAAAGACGCTCTCAACCGCATATTTATGGCGGCAGTGGCGAGTGCAGATCCCGCAAAGGTGCTGCAACATCATCTTCCTTCCCCGCCCAAGGGCAGGTGCGTGGTGGTAGGCGCTGGCAAGGCCTCGGCTGCCATGGCCGCAGCGCTTGATAAGGCCTGGGCGGATGTGAACCTCTCCGGTATCGTCGTAACCCGTTACGGTCATGCCGTTCCGGCCGGGCGCATCGAAATCATCGAGGCCTCCCATCCCGTGCCCGACGACATGAGTGCTGAAGCGGCAAGACGCATTCTTGCCGCCGTTGAAGGGCTGACCGCAGACGACATGGTGATCACGCTAATTTCCGGCGGCGGTTCGGCACTGATGGTCGCACCTGCCGAAGGCATGACGCTTGCGGACAAGATGGCCGTCAACCGCGCACTTCTTGCCAGCGGTGCGACGATTTCCGAGATGAATGCCGTGCGCAAGCACCTCTCCCGCATCAAAGGCGGGCGACTTGCGCTGGCCGCCAAACCGGCCAGAGTGGTTTCGCTGTTGATTTCAGACGTACCGGGCGACGATCCCTCCGAAATCGCTTCCGGCCCCACGGTTGCCGATCCGAGCGATATCAACAATGTGCGGGAAATCGTCTCCCGTTATGAGCTCGATCTTCCCGAGAATGTGCGCAAAGTGCTGGAAAAGGGCGAGGAAACGCCGAAGGCAGGCGATATAGAAGAGGACATCAGGCTGATCGCGACACCCTCGCTCGCCCTACAGGCGGCGGCGGACGAGGCGGTGAAGCTTGGCCTTACGCCGCTCATCCTCGGGGATTCGCTGGAGGGCGAGTCAAAGGATGTCGGCGCGGTGATGGCGGGTATCGCCCTCTCCGCCAGCCGCAAGGGCCTGCCAGTCAAAGGCCCGGCCGTGCTGCTTTCCGGCGGAGAAACCACGGTGACGATCGGCAAAGGGCTGGCCGGCAAGGGTGGGCGCAACACGGAATTTCTGCTGAGCCTTGCGCTGACGCTGAAGGGTGCAGGCGGTATCTGGGCCATCGCCGGCGATAGCGACGGCATAGACGGCGTTGAGGATGCGGCAGGCGCACTGGTGACGCCCGATACGCTTGCGCGTATGCGCAACGCCGGTGTCGATCCGCGCCAGTCGCTGGTGGGACACGACAGCTACACCGCCTTCAAGGCGGTTGGCGACCTTGTCGTCACCGGTCCGACGCTGACGAATGTGAATGATATCAGGGCGATTTTGATCGGGTGAAAGCAGGAGAGTTCGAGCCTGTTATGGCCGTGCGGTGCGCGTCGTTGAGGGTGGCTGTTTTGACTATACCGTCGGACAGGTATAATCTGGTGGCCTGTCTTTTGGAGCCTCAGCCATGCGTTTTGGAGTGCTCGTAATTGGTCTAGCCCTGGCCCTGATCCCCACCTTGGCGGACGCCCACAATTGCAAATGCCGAAATCGCGGTGTCATGTTCGAACTCGGCCAGACATCCTGCCTCAGGGTCGATGGCGGCTCCTATCTCGCGCGCTGCGAAATGAAACTCAACGTCTCATCCTGGACGAGAATACAGGACGGTTGCCCCGTGACTGAACGAATGCAGCAGCAGATGACACGCGTAAATTGATCACGTCTTCAGGTGGGTCGTGAGGGGAAAGCAGGCAGAGATAAGCCGAGAGCTTGCCCCCTCATCCGGCCCTTCTCCCCCCGCAGGGAGAAGAAATACGCCGCGACGCCATGTCGATCTTACAGCTTCACCCAGCCGCCATTCTTCTTGCCGGATTCGATGCAGGCGGTGACAAAAGCGACGCCTTTGACACCGTCATCGACGGTCGGATAGGTGACCGCCTTGTCGAGCTCCGAACCGGTGCGGCGGGCTTCGATGGCGTGGGCCGCTTCGGTATAGATGGTCGCGAAGGCTTCGAGATATCCTTCCGGATGGCCCGAGGGAATGCGCGTCACACGCGCGGCCGCAGTACCGGCGCCAGCACCGCCGCGGGTGATGAGCTGTTTCGGCTCGCCAAGCTTCGTGAACCAGAGATAGTTCGGATCAGCCTGCGTCCACTCGATGCCTGCCTTGTCGCCGTAAACGCGGACCTTCAGCCCGTTTTCATGCCCGACAGCCACCTGGCTGCACCAAAGCAGGCCCTTGGCTGGTTGCTTGCCGTCCTTTGGCTTGAAGCGCAGCATCACATGCGCATTGTCGTCCAGACGGCGACCCTCCACGAAGGTATGTACATCCGCTGCCAGTTCATCGGCTTCCAGACCGGAAATGAAGCAGCCGAGATTATAGGCATGGGTGCCGATATCCCCTGTGGAGCCGCCGACACCGGATTGCGCCGGATCGGTGCGCCAGACGGCCTGTTTCGCACCGGTCTGCTCCAACGGCTCAGCCAGCCAATCCTGCGGATATTCCATCTGCACCAGACGGATGTTCCCGAGCGCACCGGTTTCCACCAGTTCACGCGCATGCCGCACCATGGGATAACCGGTGTAGTTATGGCTGAGGATGAACAGCGCGTCCGCCTTGTCCGCCACGTCCTTCAGCTTTTTGGCATCCTCCAGATTGGAGGTCAGCGGCTTGTCGCAGATGACATGGATGCCGCGTTCCAGAAACGCCTTCGCCGCAGGATAATGTACGTGGTTGGGCGTGACGATCGCTACCGCCTCGATACCATCCTCGCGAAGCGCTTCCTTCTCTGCCATTTCTTCAAATGACCCATAGCAACGCTCTGGAGCAAGCCCGAGTTCGCGGCCGGAGGCGAGGGATTTTTCCGGTGTCGAGGACAAGGCCCCGGCCACGAGATCGAAGCGGTTGTCGAGCCGCGCGGCCATGCGGTGAACGCCGCCGATAAATGCACCCGAACCGCCACCCACCATGCCCAGGCGAATCCGCGTGTTCGCCTTGTCGGTTGTCTTTCCTTCAATAGCCATAATGTCTCCTCGGCATTTTCTAAGCGCATTCCCACACGGAAAACGGCTTCACACTTTTCCTGGAAATGCTTTTAAAGCCCAAGCATGCGCCGGTTGGCCGCATCATCGGTGCCGGCAGATGCGAAATCATCAAAGGCTTTTTCCGTGACGCGGATGATATGGTGCTTGACGAACTCGGCCCCTTCCCGGGCACCGTCTTCAGGATGTTTCAGCGCGCATTCCCATTCAACCACTGCCCATCCGTCGAAATCATTGGCAGCCATTTTCGAGAACACCGCACCGAAATCCACCTGCCCGTCACCCAGCGAGCGGAAGCGGCCCGCACGGTTGACCCAACCCTGATAACCGCCATACACGCCCTGGCGGCCGGTCGGATTGAACTCAGCGTCCTTGACATGGAACATCTTGATGCGGTCTTTGTAGATGTCGATATTGTCAAGATAATCAAGGCATTGCAGCACGTAATGCGACGGGTCATAGAGCATGTTGGCGCGCTTGTGGTTCTTCACACGCTCCAGGAACATCTCGAAAGTCACGCCATCATGCAGATCTTCGCCGGGATGGATTTCGTAGCAGACATCCACGCCCTGCTCATCGGCGTAATCAAGGATCGGCGTCCAGCGTCTTGCCAGCTCGTCAAAGGCGGTTTCCACCAGACCGGCCGGGCGCTGCGGCCACGGATAGATGAAGGGCCAGGCAAGAGCACCCGAAAAGGTCGCATGTGCGTTGATGCCGAGATTTCTCGAAGCCTTCAGGGCAAGCTTCACCTGTTCCACCGCCCATTGCTGGCGAGCCTTGGGATTGCCGCGCACTTCAGGTGCTGCAAAACCATCGAAGGCTTCGTCATAGGCGGGGTGAACGGCAACCAGCTGGCCCTGCAAATGGGTGGAAAGCTCGGTTACCTCGATGCCGTTCTGGCGGGCGACACCCGCAAATTCATCGCAATAATCCTTGGATTCCGCAGCCTTTTTCAGATCGATCAACTGCCCGGCCCAGGTGGGAACCTGCACGCCGGCATAACCCTTTTCTGCCGCCCATTTGGTAATGCCGTCCCATGTATTGAAAGGCGCAGCATCACCGGCAAACTGACCGAGAAAAAGACCCGGTCCCTTGATCGTTTTCATAAAAATCTCCTCCTGTATCGATACAGTTCAGCGGTAAAACCGCTTTGGCTCCCAATTTGCCAAGCTAACCGCTCATAATTTTCAGACAAGCCCCAAATGCCGGGGAGCGAGAGAATTTCGTTATTCCACTAAAAAACGAAACACGTCTAAAGCGCCAGACCGCTTGCCCTGTCGAACACATGTACACGCTCGTGATGCACGGTGGCGGCAAAGGGGGTGTTGACCTTGACCAGTTGCTCGCCATCCACCACCGCCGTAACCTGATCGCCCGCCAGTTCGAAGACCACATGCGTCTGCGCGCCTGTCGGCTCGACCAACACCGTCCTGCCGGACAGCGAAATATCGCCGCCGACGGTCGAACCGATATGTTCCGGTCTCAATCCGATCGTCACCGACTGGCCGCGCTTGACATTTCTTGAGGCGGCAATGCGGATCGCCGTCCCGTCCTTCAGCCGGGCGGCAGGTTGATCGCCCTCGCCGTCGACCACGCCTTCGATGAGGTTCATGGCCGGCGAGCCGATGAAGGCGGCAACGAAAAGATTGGCAGGTGTCTTATAAAGTTCGAGCGGCGTGCCCTGCTGCTCGATACGGCCGTGATTGAGCACCACCACCCGGTCGGCCAGCGTCATTGCCTCGATCTGATCATGGGTGACGTAGATGGAGGTCGTACCGACTTTCTGATGCAGAGCCTTGATTTCGCTACGCATCTGCACGCGCAGCTTGGCATCCAGATTTGACAGCGGCTCATCGAACAGGAAGACGGCCGGGTTGCGCACCACGGCGCGGCCCATGGCGACGCGCTGGCGCTGGCCACCAGAAAGCTGCGAGGGCTTGCGGTCCAGAAGCTTGCCGAGATCGAGCATGCGTGCGGCTTCCGCCACGCGCTCATCGATGACGTTTTTCGGCTGCCCGGCAAGCTTCAGGTTGAAGCCCATGTTTTCGGCGACCGTCATATGCGGATAAAGCGCATAGGACTGGAATACCATGGCGATATTGCGCTCGCGCGGCGTCATGGAATTGACGACGGTGCCGCCAATGAGGATATCCCCATCGGTGATTTCCTCCAGCCCGGCGATCATGCGCAGCAGGGTAGATTTGCCGCAGCCCGAAGGCCCGACCAGCGCAATGAATTCGCCATCGGTTATATCGAGCGAGATGCCGTGAATGACATCGAGCGAGGCATAGGACTTGCGGATATCCCTAAGTTCGACGGAAGCCATGTTTTGCTCCTTTCAAGTCACGATTTGACGGCACCGGCCGTCAGGCCCGCGATGATGTGTTTCTGTGCGAGGAAGAAGACGATGACGGTCGGCAGGATCGTCAGCGTGATGAAGGCGAGCACGAGCTGCCATTCCGTGCCGAATTCGCCGCGATAGACCATGATGCCGAGTGGCCAGGGATATTTCGATTCCGAGTTCAGCATAATCAGCGGCAGAATGTAGCTGTTCCAGCTGCCGACGAAGGAAACGATCCCCACCGTCGCCACGATGGGTCGTGAGAGCGGCATCGAAATGTGCCAGAAGAAGCGCAGATAGCCGCAACCATCCACGAAAGCGGCCTGAAACAATTCTTCCGGCAGATTGCGGAAGTAATTGCGAAACAGAAGGATGCTCATGCCGAGCCCGAAAGCCACCTGAGGCAGAACCACGCCCCAATAGGTATCGAGCAGACCGAGATCGCGGATGCGGATGAACAGCGGCAGGATGGCGGTCGCCGCCGGGAACATCAGTCCCAGCAGGAAGTAATTCAGCAGGAAAGAAGAGCCGAAGAACTTCACATGCGCAAAGGTGAAGGCGGCCATGGCCGAGACGGTCAGCGTCAAAAAGACCGTCAACAGCGCAATCACCAGCGAATTGAATATCTGCAGCCAGTAGCGTTTGCCAAAGAGGATATCGCCGTAATTGGCCCATTGCCACTCGGCTGGCAAGCCGAACGGGTTGACGCGCAGATCCCCCAGCGTCTTGAAGCCGCCAAGCGCCGTCGTCAGAAGCGGGATGAGCACGATGGCCGCTATCAGGCTCAGCGATATATAAAGATAGAGCTTTGTTTGCAGCGGCATGCGGACGGAAGTGGATGGTTCAGTCATGGCGCATGAAAATCCTTTTGTAACCGAAGGCGAGCGTCACGCAGATAACGAAGAGAACGACACCCACCGCGCTGCCAAGCCCCACCTGCATGCGCATGACGCCGTAGGTATAGAGAAAGGTGACCATGGTTTGCGTGGAGTTGGACGGACCGCCGCCGGTGAGCGGCATGATCATGTCGAACAGCTGTAGCGAGCCGATCACCGCAAAAAAGACGGACAGGCGCACCGTTGAGCCGAGCATCGGCAAGGTGACGTATCGGAACTTCTGCCAGCCGGAGGCGCCGTCGATTTCGGCAGCTTCCAGCACGTTCTTGTCGACGGATTGAAGGCCGGCGATAAAAAGCATCATATGGAAACCGAAATACTTCCAGACGATGACGCCAAGCACGGCGTAGATCGCCACATCCTTGTCGGCCAGCACGTAAGGATTGGCGAAGCCGAAGAAATTGGAGATGGCAGCGAAAAGGCCGTAATCGCCATCATAAACGAAGCGCCAGATCAGGCCGGCCGCGACATCCGCAAGGACATAGGGCAGGAAGAAAACCAGCCGAAAGGCAACGACGCCCGGAAGGCGGTGCGCCAGCATCATGGCAAGCCAGATCGCCAGCGGGATCTGGATCAGCACGGAAATCAGGATGATGAGGCCGTTATTGAGCAGAGCCTGCGAAAAGGCGGCATTGCCGAACAGGACCTGGAAATTCTTCAAGCCCACGAAATCGGTCGGCGTGCCGTAACCGTTCCAGCGGTAAAGGCTGTACCATGCCGCCTCGCCCATGGGCAGAATGACGAACAGGGTAAAGAGCAGCAATGCGGGCGGAAGGAAGACCAGCAGGGTCAGCGCACGGTCATGCGCGACCGAGCTTTGCTTGCGCTTCGTCTTCGACGCGCCGCGCGCCGGTATGGACGCAGAAGTCATGGAAATATCCGTCATCTCTATCCGCTTTCATTCAGGCAGATACTGCGGCGCCGCGTCCCGCGCGGCGCCGTCATGGAACCGAAATCAGCGAAGCTCGAAAGCATCCTGAATTTGCTTGGCACCCTCTTCGGCGCTCATCTGGCCGGAAACGATTTCGACGGAGACATCGTTGACCACGCGGCCAACGGCCGCGCCCAGTGTCTGGTCGAAGAAGTTCTGGTGCCAGGTAGAGCTTGCAAGCTGCTTGGCCGAATCCGCCAGCAGCGGGTTCTTGACCGCTCCATCCGCACCCGTCGCAACCGGCAGGATCATGCCCGCAGCCGCCATCTTTTCTTCACTTTCCTTGCTGGTCAGGAAGGCCGCGAAATCGATCGCTTCCTTGGAAGCGTTTTTCGTGACTGCCCAACCATTCAGACCGCCCAGCGTGTCGGTGACTTTGCCAGCACCACCTTCGACGGCGGGAAAGGCGAAGCGACCGATATTGTCTGCCGCAAGGCCTTTGCCGTCACCGGCATTCTTGCGCTGGTTGGCTTCAGTATTGTCAAAGCCGAGGATCATCGCGGCCTTGCCGTCACCGAAGACGCCGAGCGCCTGGGGCCAGGTGGAGCCGAGATAGCCGGGCTGGAAGGGTTCGAGCTTGCCGAACTCGGCCAGTTGCTCGCCCGCCTTGATGATGGAGGGATCCATGAAGCCTTCACCCTCGCCCTTGCGGGCGGCGTCGAACACGGTCTGTCCGCCATTGCGCATGACGAGATAGCTCCAGTAGAAATGGATCGGCCATTTTTCACCGCCACCACCGGCAATCGGAACGATGCCCGCTGCCTTGATTTTCTTGACGGTGGCGCCGAGATCGTCCCAGGTCTTGATGTCTTCCGCTTTTACGCCCGCCTTGGCAAACAGCTCCTTGTTATAAAAGAAACTGACGAGGCTGACGCGGTAAGGCACGGCCCAGACCTTGCCGTCAAACGACAGACCATCGATTGCGGCCGCGCTATAGGCTTGGCGCAGCTTGCCACCATCGGCGTCGAAAACTTCCGTCAGGTCCTTCAGCGCACCGGTTTTGGACTGCTCTTCAAGAACACCGCCACCCCAGCTATAAAAGAAATCGGGAACGTCGTTGGACTGCAGCAGGGTAGGCAATTTTGCCTTGAACGCCTCGTTTTCCAGAAACTGCAGTTGCACGTCCACGTCAGGATGTTTGGCCTCATATTCCTTGGCAATCTCCTCCCAGACGGCCACGGATTTCGGGTCCAGCTCCACATGCATCCATTTAACGACCGTTGCGGCCGAGGCGCTTGCGGCGCCGAGCATGAGAGCAATGCTTGTCGTTGTGGCAAAGCCTATCAGCCTGCCGCCCAGGCTTGCGCCTGCGTGCCTAATCGTCATGATCGTGATCCTCCCTCGGGGATTTCCTCATTTATTCCCCAATGCGGATTAATTCACCTTAGCACTCGCTCATTGTCAAGGCGCCATGCTGATTTTTTGAGCGAATGGCTTGACACACCCCTCCCTGACACCGTTATTTAATCCGCAATCCGACATAAATTGGTTTTCGAACCGGCATTGATCGCAGCAGGAGCCCATGAAGACCGCAGACCCAGAACTGATGCGCGCGATCAACCGGCTAAGCGTGCTGGACAGCATCCGCCGCCACGGACCGATCTCCCGGGTGGAAATCAGCGAAAGAACGCAGCTTTCCACCACCACCGTATCGGCGATCACCGCATCGCTGCTCGATGACGGGCTTATCCTTACCCGCCATATCGGCGATATCCGCACGGAGGGCGCACGCGGCAGGCCGCGGGTGATGCTGGAGCTGAACCCGCATGCGGCGCGCGTGGTGGGCGCCAAGATTGCGGCAAGCCGCATGGTCTTCGTCGTCACCGATTTTTGCGGCAACGTGCTGTCCACCCTCGCCCTGCCGATCCGTGTAGACCGCCAACCGATCGGCGTCATTGCCGATCTGGTGGAAGACGGGGTGAGGCGTTGCGTGGTCGATGCCGGACTGTCGCTGGAAGATGTGGACATGGTCTGCCTTGGCCTGCCAGGCGTCATCGAACATCGCACCGGCAGGATCCGCAGCAGCCCTATCCTGCGGGAAGTAAACGTCGATTTTGCCGAGGAAATGACCTCACGGCTGAATTCCCCCACCATCATCGAAAGCGACGCCCACGCCATCACGCTTGCCCATCACTGGTTCGGCCATGCGCGCGATCTTGAGGACATGGTGCTGATCTCGCTCGAGCAGACACTCGGGCTTGGCGTGATGCATCAAAACCAGCTGTTTCGTGGTGCAGGCGGCCTCAGCCACAATCTCGGTGACCTCGTGATCGGCCTTGCCAGTGAAGGAACCGTGCGGCTGGCGAGCCAGGCGGGCGAGAACGCCATTCTCGGTTCCCGCCCAGTGGACGGGCGTTTTGCAGAAGCTATCCGGCTTGGTCGCGGCATGCAGCATGCCCATGCGCTGATTGCGGCGGAAGACAACGATCTTATAGCGGCAGCCTTGCGCGCCGGTGCAGCCCTTGGCCTGACGCTTGCCAATATCGTCACGCTGTTTGCGCCGCCACGGGTCATCATCACCGGCTCCAGTCTCGAGCTCGGCGAGCCCTTCATTACCAGCATCCGCGACAGTTACAACGCCGCCGTGCCGCCATCGCTGGCAGGCGTCGCAGAGCTGGTTTTCGACGTTGCAAGCGACGAACTGTGGGCGCAGGGGGCGGCAGCCGTCGCACTTTACGAGCTTTACGAATCGCCATGGAACACCACAGGGCCGGCGCTCTAGCCGGCAAGGTTGAGAGTGGGCTTAGGCATTTCTGATTTACGGGAGGAAATCACATGAACAAGGTCGGCATCGGCATCATCGGCTGCGGCAACATCTCCAGCGCCTATCTCAAGGCGATGGCGTCGTTTCCCATTCTCGACATTCGCGGACTGGCGGATATGAACGAGGAGGCAGCAAAAGCGCGGGCAGACGAGTTCGGCCTTCAGGCAAGAAGTATCGACGAACTTCTGTCTGACCCCTCCGTGGAAATCATCGTCAACCTGACGATTCCCAAGGCGCATGTGGAGGTGGGCCTACGCGCACTTGAGGCGGGAAAACATGCCTATTCGGAAAAGCCGCTCGGCATCAATTTCGCGGAGGGTAAACGGCTTGCGGACGCGGCAAAGGCAAAGGGACTGCGCATCGGTTCGGCACCGGACACTTTCCTCGGCGGCGGGCACCAGACCGCGCGCCGCCTGATAGACGAAGGCGTGCTCGGCCAGCCGGTTGGCGGAACGGCTACCTTCATGTGCCCCGGCCATGAGCGCTGGCATCCCAACCCCGCCTTTTATTACGAAGTCGGCGGCGGGCCGATGCTGGATATGGGACCCTATTACATCACCGATCTCGTCAACCTGTTCGGCCCGGTCGCCAAGGTGGCAGGTTTCGCCATCGCGCCGCGCAACGAACGCCTCATCACCAGCGAACCTAAGAATGGCGAGAAAATCCCAGTCCATGTCGCCACCCATGTTTCCGGCGTGCTGGCATTCAAGAACGGCGCGGTGGTGCAGGTGGGCATGAGCTTCGATGTGGCGGGCCACAAACATGTACCGCTGGAAATCTACGGAACGGAAGGCACATTGATCGTGCCCGACCCCAATCATTTCGGCGGTGAGGTGCAATTGCTGAAAAAGGGCGGCCAGTTCGAGCCGCAGGCACTGTCTTCGCCCTATGCTGACGGCAACTACCGCTCGATCGGCGTGGCCGACATGGCCCATGCGATCCGCGAAAACCGCCCGCACCGCGCCAATGGCGATCTTGCCTTGCACGTGCTGGAGGTCATGGAGGCCTTCCAGACGGCAGCGGACAGCGGCACCACTGTTTCCATCACCACCGAGGTGGAGCGCCCTGCTCCCCTTGAAACTTCGCTGGTCGACGGCCAGCTCGGCAAATAATCCCGAGGAGGAAATAAATGCGCGAAGCACTCATCGTCTGGGGCGGCTGGAGCGGCCACGAGCCGCAGGAATGCGCCACCATCGTCAAAGACATTCTCGAAGAGGATGGTTTCAAGGTCTATGTCGAGCACAGCACGGAGGCTTTTGCCGATCCGTCCGTGCATGACCTGAGCCTTGTCGTGCCGATCGTGACAATGTCGAAGATCGAGAAGGAAGAGATCAAGAACCTCACCGCCGCCGTCGAAAACGGCGTCGGCATTGCCGGCTTTCATGGCGGTGCAGGCGACAGTTTCCGCGACTGCGTCGAATACCAGTTCATGATCGGCGGCCAATGGGTCGCCCATCCTGGTAATATCATCGACTATCACGTCAACATCACCCGCCCCGACGACCCGTTGATGGAGGGGATTTCCGATTTCCCCTACACATCGGAGCAATACTACATGCATGTCGATCCCTCCAACGAGGTGCTGGCGACGACAAAATTCACCGGCGACCACGCTTGGTGGATCGACGGTGTAGTGATGCCGGTGGTCTGGAAACGCAAATACGGCAAGGGCCGCGTCTTCTATTCGGCGCTCGGCCATCAGGCCAAGGAGTTTTCCGTGCCGCAGATGAAAACCATGTTCCGCCGCGGCGCCAACTGGGCGGCACGTTAAAGCGTGCATTGAGAGGCGGCCAAACAAGGCCGCCTTTTTCTTTATCATCAGCCCCGAATAATCTCTTCCGCAGCCATCGCCACACCCAGAACGTGGTCATCCGTGCCGTGCAGGCCTGATAGCAGCAGGCCAACGGGCATGCCCGCCTCACCCGTGCCGCAGGGAATGGAAACGCCGCAGAGATCGAAGAAGTTGCCGATCTGGGTGTTGCGCAGGGTCTTGGCATTCATGGCAAAGAAGGTCTCATCATTCTCCACAAGCGGTGCGACCTTGGCCGCGACATGAGGCAATGTCGGCGATATCAGCAGCTCATTCTTGCCAATCATGCCCGAAAAAGCCGCCGTCATGCGTTCGCGCGCCTCGATAATGGCGATGTAATCCGGCAGGGAGATATTTGCGCCCAGTCTTGCTCGCGCAACCACGCGCGGGTCCATGCGAGCCGCATCAGCACCTTCCAGCCGCGCCTTGTGCAGGGCGAAGGCTTCCGCCGTTACCAGCGCACCCTTTTCCTTGATAAGATCGAATAATTGCGAAAAGACCGGGAATGCCTGCCGCCGTACAGAAGCGCCGGCCCGGGAAAGCCGTTCCACTGCCTGCTCGAAAGCGACCGCGACGCCCTCCTCGATGCCATCGAAAAACACTGTTTCCGGCACGACGAGTGACAAGCCGGACAGAGGCGTGCGCGCCGCATCAACAGCCGCCTTGCCACGCATGGCGGCATCTACCCACACGGCGTCCTGCACAGTGCGAGTGAGCGGGCCGAGCGAATCGAGACTTTTAGCCAGCGGATAGACGCCGCGCATCGAGTAACGGCCGCGGCTCGCCTTGTACCCCACCACACCGTTGAAGGCGGCGGGAATGCGCACCGATCCGCCGGTATCCGTACCGATTGCCACCGGCACCAGACCGGCCGCAACCGCGACACCCGCGCCGGAAGAAGAGCCGCCTGGCAGCCGGTGGCCATCCGTGGAAGCGGGATTGCGCGGCGTTCCGTAATGCGGGTTGATGCCAAGGCCGGAAAACGCGAACTCGCTCATATTGGTACGGCCGATGCAGACCATCCCGGCCTCCTTCAGCGCGCTCACCACATCCGCGTCACGGGACGCAGGCGCATCATTCGAAAGCACCGTCGATCCAGCCGTGGTCACAGTGCCTTCGAGATCGAAAAGGTCCTTCCAGGCGACCGGAATACCGTCGAGCACGCCGCAGGATCGACCCTCGCGAATGCGTTTCAAGGCGCCTTCCGCCTCCACCATGGCCCGCTCCGCCGTCAAGCCGACAAAGATCGCCCGGTCTTCCGATTTCCCGATTGCATCAAGGGTCTCTTCCGCCAAGGCGCGCGGATCAAGATGGCCGCTCTGGATGAGAATGGAAAGCTGCGCGATGTTTTTGCTCTTGTGAGCCATGATATGTTCCCTGAAACCGGCATGTTACGCACAACATGCCGTTTATCGGCAGCTTGGCAAGGTCAATCGCGGTACCCTTGCAACCATAAAGCCCGGTTGATGAGCGCGAAAAGAGGCCCCAATGCATCGTCGTATTTGGCGCCGATGTCCCATCACAAGCCATCGAATATTTCAACCTGAGGTACATATTTTCGGCGCCTTATATAAGCGGCGACTATAAAAAGACGGATTAATTCTTAATCGCATCTAAACTTTGTTGAATTATTTAGCAGACACCATTGAAATACATGCCCTATAAAAATTCCATAAAACAATCATAACGCGACATCGCGGGGGAATATCGCGAATGGAAGAGACTGCCTATCGGGGGATAGATAGACAGACTGAAACCGGTGACACGCTTCGCTCAACGACGCAGCCGGTGCCGGGCCGCTTTTCGCGGCGGCGTTCGCTCGCCAGCAAGATAACCCTGATATTTCTCGGCGGCGTGATCTTTTCCTACAGCATCGGGGCGCTCGTCGGCTGGTACATGTTCGTTGCCGCCGCCAGCGAGCAATGGCTCAACCAGGCCCGCGTCAATTCACAGATTGCCAGCGCCACCCTGCGCAGCATCTATACCTATGTCAGCGTCACCGCCGACACGGACGGACAGGTGAACGGCATCTTGACCGACAAGCCGATTGGCGACGACGCTTCCATCCTCGTTACCGGCTTCAACCCCAGCGACGTTCTCGCCCTCATCGGTGCGCAGACCAAGAATGCCGTCTGGCTTTTCCGCTACGATGAGGCCGATTCCGGATTCCGTCAAATCGCGGCGGCCTTCGACAACGCCACCGACGACGCCGAAAAACCGATTGCCACCGATCCCATCTTCTCCAGAGATGCGGTCGCCGCGCGTTTTGCCACCGGCTTTGCGACGATTGGCGATTCCAGCCATTATATCGGCCTGTTGCCGATCATCAGCACGGAAACGAAAAAGCCGATTGGCGCGGTCGCCGTCAGCATCGGCGGTTCGGACGCGCTTTATGGCGCGCAGCGCAAGCTCATCTACAATTCGCTCGTCGCCCTGATCGTTGTTCTGACCGTCACCGGCGTTCTCGTGACGCTGATTGCCAGGCATTTTCTGAAACCCGTTCCGGCGCTGGTGCAGGCGACACTCAGGATCGCCCGTGAGGAAACCGATGTCGTCACGCCGTTTCAGGATCGACGGGACGAGATCGGCGACATGGCCACCGCCATCGAAACCCTGCGGGAGGCCGTTCTGGAACGTGGACGGCTCAGGCAGATCCGCGACATGGCGCAGCAACTGGAACATATGGCCCATCACGATGCGCTGACGGGGCTTCCCAACCGCGTGCTCTTGATGAAGACGCTGGAGAACCGTCTCGAACATCTTTCCACGTCAGGCCAGCCGTTCAACGTCATGCTGCTCGATCTCGACCGCTTCAAGGCCGTCAACGATACGTTGGGACACGCGGCAGGCGACGCCTTGCTGGTGGCCGTGGCCTCGCGGATTTCCTCCGTGCTCGGTGAAAACGACATGGTGAGCAGGCTCGGCGGCGACGAATTTGCGATCATACAAGCGGTGAGCGATAATTGTCGCGAGGATGCGGGCGCGCTGGCAAAGCGCGTGGTCCATGCGGTCTCGCGCAGCTTCAGCCTCGAAGGTAGCCATATAAGCGTCGATACCAGCATCGGCATCGCCTGCGCGCCCGATCACGGCAACTCCGCCACCCAGCTTCTGCAACATGCGGACCTTGGTCTCTACCGGGCGAAATCCATGGGATGCGGCTTTTTTGTCTTTTACGAGCCTGGCATGGACATGGCGGCGCAGCACAAGCACGCGCTCGAAATAGACATGAAATCCGCGCTCGAAAACCACGAATTCGAGCTGTATTACCAGCCCGTGGTCAATCTGGAGAGCGGCCGCATTGTCGCCTACGAGGCCCTTGCCAGATGGCGGCACAGCAAGCTTGGCATCATCACGCCGGATCGCTTCATAACGCTTGCCGAAGAAAACAATTTCATCAAACCTCTGGGCGAATGGGTTTTGGCGCAGGCCTGCATGGACGCCATGACCTGGCCCAGGGATATCCGACTTGCCGTCAATCTTTCCGCCGTGCAGCTTTGCAATGACGATATTGTCCCGATCGTTGACGGCGCGCTGAAAGCCTCCGGCTTCCCGGCCGAGCGGCTCGAGCTTGAAGTGACGGAAACGGCAATGCTGGAGCGCGACAACAGCGCCAGGGCTTTAAAGCTGCTGAAGGAAATGGGCGTCCGCCTCGTGCTTGATGATTTCGGCACCGGTTATGCCGGGTTGAGCACGCTGACGCATGTTGCCTTCGACAAGATCAAGATCGACCGCGAATTCGTTTCCGGCCTGCCGGAAAATCCAATGTGCTCGGCCATCGTCAACACCATCATCGACATGGCAGAACAGATCGGCCTGAAAGTCACCGCCGAGGGCGTGGAAGACAAGAAACAGGTCGAGGCCCTCAAGCTTTCCGGATGCGACGAGGCACAGGGCTATTATTTTGCCGAGCCGGCGCCGCTTGCCCGGATACTCAAGAACCGTGCCGTCATCGCCCAAACCGGAAACGACGAATATAGCGACGTCGGGCGACCGATGCAGGAAACCTATTACCCGCCACAAAAAGCGATTTGAGAACGCGGCTGACAGCCAAAAGGACATAAAATGCGCATTTCAGTATTTTGCCTTTTCCTCACATGCTTTATCCCCACAACTCCGGTGCAGGCCGCCGGCGAAGGCGATACGCTTCGGCAGATTGTTAAGACCGCGAAAATCCGCATCGGTTATCGTGAGGCCGAACCGCCGTTTTCCTATCAGCTGCCGGATGGAGAAGTGACCGGCTTCTCGACTGATCTTTGCCGCGCGATCAGCGAGGACATCCGCACGCAACTGAAGCTGGACAAACTCGACATTGAATATGTAAAGGCCACGCCCGCAACCCGGTTCATTCTCGTCCGTAGCGGCAAGATCGATATTGAATGCGCGGCGACGACCAACAACAGCGAACGCCGGAAAATGGTAGATTTCTCCTATCCGAATTTCATGACCGCGACGCAATTTCTCTCCCGTAAACAGGACAATCTGAAGAGCCTTGCCGATCTGGCCGGACGCTCCGTCACATCCGCCTCCGGCACGGTCAACATCGAGCAGCTGAATGCGGTGAACCGCGAAAAGAACCTAAATATCTCGGTGATGCCCACAAAAACCAACGAGGAAGCCTTCGAACTCGTCGTTGCCGGCAAGGCCTCTGCTTTCGTCATGGATGGCATATTGCTGGCGGCGCTGGCGGCAACATCGGAGAATCCCGACCTCTACGCGCTCTCGGACGAAACGCTGAGCGCACCCGAACCGTACGGCCTGGTGTTTCGGCGCAACGACCCGGCCTTCAAGGCGGCGGTCAACGAAAGCCTGCGGCAGATCTTCACCGGTCCCACCATTCACGGCCTTTACGAAAAATGGTTCACCAAACCCATTCCGCCCAATGGCATGAACCTGAACCTGCCGATGACCGCCTCGTTAAAACAAGCCTATGACCATCCGAGCGAATACCGGGACTGAGGGAGTAAAAACCCCACCTCTATTTTATGAAAATGTTTTGACAGATAATTTTGGCTGGAGATGCGCGATGCAGAGATCGACATTGTGGCTCATGCTTGGGGTTTTTAGTCTTTTACCCACCATTGCAGCCGCCGACGAGACCCAACCGCCTACACTCGAAACCATTGCCAGAACCGGCACCATCCGGCTCGGCTTTGCCGACAGAAATCTTCCCTTTTCCTATATGGGAATTGGTCCGGAGCCGATCGGTTACAGCATCGAACTGTGCCTGAAGGTGGCGGATTCCATCAAGAAGAAGTTGGGCCTGCCGGAATTGAAAATCGATTTCGTCAAGCGCACCCCCAGCAACCGCATCACGCTTCTCAATGACGGCACAATCGACATGGAATGCGTGGCGAGCACGAATACGGAGGAAAGACGCAAGGCAGTGTGGTTTTCCTACAGCCACTTCATCACCGGCACGCGTTATGTCGCGCTGAAATCAAGCAACATGACAAGCGTCAGCGATCTTGCCGGACGAACCGTGGTGGTGACGACGGGAACGATCAATATCAGTCAGCTGAATGTGCTTAACCGCAAACTGGGACTGAACATCGCCGTCCTGCAAAATGACAGTACGGAAGGCAGTTTCGACATGGTGACGGAAGATCGAGCCTCGGCCTTCGTCATGGACGATATTCTTCTGAGGTCCTTCGTCGCTGAAACGGGCAAGCCAGAAGACTATTCCATCTCGAACGAATATCTCGCCCCACCACAACCCTATGGCCTGATGCTCCGACGGGGCGACACCGCCTTCAAGAACGCCGTCAACGAAGCCCTTGGGAAAATTTATGCAAGCGGCGAAATCAACGCGATCTACGACAAGTGGTTCAACGCGCCGATCCCGCCGAACGGCATAAACCTCAAGCGCCCGCTTCCCGACGATCTGGCCGAGGCATTTAGAATGCCGGTCGATACGACGGCCGAGTAAAGAAAAACGCCGCCCTGCAAGGGGCGGCGGTATTCGGAGAAAACATCACGCGGCGCGCAGGTCGGCGCTCAACGGTATCTCGACATCGATCTCCAGTATGGAGACGTGCTCGTCACGATCCATCTTCACATGCACCCGATCGTTATCGATCTGCACATGCTTGGCGATGACGGCGAGAATTTCTTCCCGGAGGACGGCGACGAGATCGGTTCCCGACGACGCCCTTTCGTGGGCAAGCAGCACCTGCAGTCGCTCGCGCGCAAGCGGTGCCGACTTTTGTTTACGGAATAGGCCGAAAATGCTCATGCAGCCCTCCTAGCAAAGATCTTGGAGAAGATACCCCGCTTTTCGCCCGGAATGACCACCGGAATGTCCTCGCCTGACAGGCGGCGGGCAGCGTCGAAGTAAGCCATGGCAGGTGCACAACGGGCATCCGCGAGCGTAACCGGTGCACCGACGTTGGAAGCACGCAGCACATCCGTGCTTTCGGGAATGATACCGAGCAGCGGAATGGAGAGGATTTCCAGAACGTCGTCGACCTTCAGCATGTCGCCGCGCTCGGCACGGGCCGAATCGTAGCGCGTCAGAAGCAGGTGCTTTTCCATGCGCTCGCCGCGTTCGGCCTTCAGCGTCTTGGAATCGAGCAGGCCGATGATGCGGTCACTGTCACGCACCGAGGAGACTTCCGGATTGGTGACCACGACGGCCACATCCGCATGGCGCATGGCCAACGTCGCTCCGCGTTCGATACCGGCCGGGCTGTCGCAGATGACCCAGTCGAAATGTTTCTTCAACTCGGCGATTACCCATTCCACGCCTTCCGGCGTCAGATTGTCCTTGTCGCGTGTCTGCGAGGCGGGCAGCAGGAACAGCGTCTCGAGGCGCTTGTCGCGGATCAGCGCCTGCGTCAGCTTGGCATCGCCCTGGATGACGTTGACGAGATCGTAGACCACCCGGCGTTCAGCACCCATGACGAGATCGAGGTTACGCAGTCCGACGTCAAAATCGACAACCACGACCTTCTGCTTGTTCTGCGCCAATGCGGCGCCAAGCGCTGCGGTCGAGGTGGTCTTGCCAACCCCGCCCTTGCCGGAAGTAACAACGACTACCTTCCCCATACGGCTCTCCTGTTCCTGTGTTGTTTTCTCTATGTCGTCAGCCAAGTTTTTCGGCCTTTATCGTATCGTTTTCCAGCCACAGCTGAACGGGCTGGCCGCGCAGCTTGTCGTCAATGTCCTCGGCAACCTTGTAGACGCCGTCGATTGCCAGTAGCTCCGCTTCCAGCTTGCGGCAGAAGATGCGCGCCGAAACATTGCCAAGCGAACCGGCCATGGCGCGACCGCGCAACGCCCCGTAAATATGCACCGACCCGCCCGCGATGATTTCCGCACCCGAGGCGACCGAACCGATGACGGTCACATCGCCTTCGGGGAACATGATCGACTGGCCGGAGCGCACCGGCTCGTTGATGACCAGCGACTGGACCACGGCCCGAACCTCGCCCGAAGCGCGCGGCTTTTCTTCGGGCAATTCGGCGGCAATGGCGACGGGCTCGACCTCGACATCTGAAGCGGGCTTTCCGCCCTTCAGCGACGGCGGCATGCCCGGCTCGATCATCGAGGGGCGAACACCTTCGATCCCCATGATGCCGACATTACGTTCCGTCAGCGCTGCCAGCAGAGCCTTCAGCCCTGCCTTGTCCAGCGACAGCTCAGACGCATCCAGAACCACCGGACGCGACAGGAAGAACCCGGCTGAACGTGCAGCAAGATCATCCAGCCGTTCCAGCCATTGATCGAGCGGAGCTTCAGGGGACAGAACGACCGCGAGGAAGGAGCGGCCTTTGATACGGATCGAACGCTGGTCTGTTAGCACTTTGGTCATCTTGGTAAACAAATCGTTGACAATTAGGTACCTCGAATATGGTTAACAAATGGTTAACAACGCCCCTTAAACGACGGTTTCGTTAAGAGAATTCCGCTGCGAAAAATCTCATGCACAACATTCATAAGCTCCGTTTAGCTTTTGATTTTGCGAACTTTGACTTCTTTCGAAAACTCACAATAGCAGTTGATCCTTGCTGCAACCTGACGCCCGCATGACCGTATGCGGACGCCGCCTCCCCTGCCTGACCATGCCCCGAGTCGCAGTCCGTGCAAACTGCCCGATTCCGGCACGATGTCTGCCACTGGCGGATGGGTCGCCATTTGCTTGATGAGCGGAAAAACGATTCCGTTATGCCTGCCGATGCTATAGACACGAGGCCAACCCGACACATCCAACGGAAGAATGCGATGCACAGCAAAGTCCCGGCGACCGCCCAGATCTCCTCGCGCGAATATGGCGCCTTCCTGTTCGACATGGATGGAACGCTGCTGAATTCCATTGCGGTGGTGGAGCGGGTCTGGCGCGAATGGGCCGTAGACAACGGCATAGAGCCGGAGGCTTTCCTGCAGCGCATCCATGGCATGCGCGCATCCGAGGTTGTGCGTCGCGAGGCAGTTCCCGGCCTCGATATCCAGGAACAGGCGGATATGCTTTTGCAAAAGGAAATGGACGATGTTGACGGCATCCTCCAGATTCCGCAGGCAGCCGCATTTCTTGGGAAACTGCCGGCCGGAAAATGGGCCATCGTCACCTCCGCCGCCCGCGCCCTTGCCGAACTCCGGTTGGCTGCGGCAGGCCTCACACCGCCTCCAGTGATGATCTGTGCCGAGGACGTTGTGAACGGCAAGCCTGACCCGGAGGGTTACAGAAAGGCTGCTGCGAAGCTCGGCGTCGCACCTGAAGACTGCGTCGTCTTCGAAGATGCGCCCGCCGGCATTCTGGCGGGGGAAAGCATGGGCGCAACGGTCGTGGTCATTAACGCCACTCATTCGCATCCCATCGAAACGCCGCACCTTTCGATCGGTGGGTACGGTGAGCTGGACGTCACCATCGGCGACGACGGCGGCTTGAAGCTCACAAGTAACAAGGGCTGAAAAGCCGATCCAAACATGCGGTGTCATCCTCGGGTCTGTCCCGAGGATCAATCACGTTTCGTAAAATCCAATCCATTGCGCTGAGCCTGCCGCACCGGTCTCCAGTCTTTCGCCGTGTAGTTTTCCTCTAGCGGCCAATTGACAGCACCGCATAAATCCTACCTAATAAAATTGGTAAGACCATCTTACCGCTTGCGCGAAGGGGGGAGACTTTCGCGCTGGGAGGACATCATGTTTGTGGCTCTGGAGCCGCGCCGCCTCTACAGGCTGGTCGCGGAACAAATTCGCTTGCTTATCGAGAGCGGGGAACTGACGGACGGTCAGCGCCTGCCGGCGGAACGCGATCTGGCGGAACGTTTTGGCGTGTCCCGCCCGACGGTGCGGGAAGCACTGATCGTTTTGGAAGTGGAAGGCCATATCCATATCCGCATGGGTTCGGGCGTTTATGTGAACACGTCCCGCACGGCTAACAAGGCAAAGTCGCCCGCACCGGACGCGCACGGCCCCTTCGAAATCCTGCAGGCGCGCTGCATCATTGAAAGCGCTATTGCCGAGGAGGCCGCGCGGCTTGCCACGTCTGAATGCATCGCCAGGCTGGACGACATCATCGAACGCATGGCCGGGGCGCTCGACAATTCGCCGCAGGCCCTCAACCTGGACCGCGCCTTCCACACCGCCATTGCCGACATCATCGGCAACTCGGCGCTGAACCGCTTTACCGGCCTGATCTATGACGAGCGCAGCCTTTCGCCCTATTTCGAAAAGCTCGCCAGCTATTTCGAGGGTCCTCACACATGGATTCTTGCCGTTCAGGAACACCGGGTGATCCGCGACGCGATCGCGGCGAACGATCCGGAAGGCGCACGCGAGGCGATGCGCCAGCATCTGACGCTGTCGCAAAAGAGATTTTCCGAGAGTTTCGGGGAGGAAACGATCGGAGAAGAGTGACCGCGCCGCAACCGGCGACGGGAAAAACAGAAATCTGGCTTTAATTCGGGAGGAGTTAAGAATGAAAATCAGATTGTCGACTTTGATGGGTGCAACCGCTGCCATTTTGCTTTCGGCTTTGGCGGCACAGGCGCAAACAACGCTGAAATGGGCGCATGTCTACGAGACCTCCGAACCGTTCCACACGGATTCGGTCTGGGCTGCGGAAGAAATCGCCAAGCGCACCGACGGCCGCTACAAGGTGGATGTATTCCCCGCCTCGCAGCTCGGCAAGGAAGCGGATATCAACCAGGGCCTGAAGATCGGCACGGTGGATATCATCATCTCCGGCTCCAGTTTTGCTGCACGTGACTTCAAGCCGATCGGCGTCACCTATTTCCCATATATCTTCCGCGACCCGAGCCATCTGATCGCCTATACCAAGAGTGATATCTTCAAGCGTCTTGCCAAGGGTTACGAGGACAAGACCGGCAACCACATCGCCGCCGTCAGCTATTACGGCACGCGCCACACCACGTCGAACAAGCCGATTGCCAACTGCGCCGACATGGCGGGGCTGAAGATGCGTGTTCCCGACGTTCCGGCCTATCTCGCCATGCCACGCGCCTGCGGCGCAAACACGACGCCGATCGCATTCGCAGAAGTCTATCTGGCGCTTCAGAACGGCACGGTCGATGCACAGGAAAACCCGCTGACCACCATCGAGGCAAAGAAGTTCTTCGAAGTGCAGAAGAACATCGTGCTGACCGGCCACATCGTCGACCACCTCAACACGGTGATCTCGAAGAACCTGTGGTCGAAGCTTTCCGATGAAGACAAGAAAATCTTCACGGACGTCATGCAGGAAGCCGCCGTGCGGACCACGAAGACCATCGAAGGACGCGAAAAAAGCCTCGTGGAAGAGTTCAAGAAGCGTGGCCTGAACGTCGCAGAGGTGGACAAGGCGGACTTTGAGAAGAACGTCATGGAGAAGGTGAAGTTCGAGGACTTCGGTTACGACAAGGCCGACTGGGAAGCCATTCGCGCCGTCAAGTGAGCCAAGATCCGGTGCGGCCTCCGTTGCCGCACCGCCCTTTCTCTCCAGACGGGATATCTCAATGTCGCAGGAAATTCATACTCAGGTCACGCCTGAAGAACTCGCCCACACGTTTGACGAGGCGCCGCCCGAAGTCGACCTGAAGGTCTACGCCTTCGAGGACTGGGTTACGCTTGGCCTTTTCTGGCTGATGACAGGTTGCGTGTTCCTTCAATTCTTTACCCGTTACGTGCTTAACGACAGCTATGCCTGGACGGAAGAAATCGCCGTCAACTGCCTGATTGGCGTGGTGTTTCTAGGTTCGGTCATGTGCGTGCGCATGTCACGCCACATTCAGGTGGATGTGCTTTATCACTACGTTCCGCCGCAGGTTGCCCGCGTCATGTCGATCCTTGTCGACGTGCTGCGCATCGTGTTCTTCGCCTACACCTCGTGGCTGATGTGGCGGTATCTGGAAATCGTCGCGGACGAGGAAATGGTCACCGTCGCCCTGCCGCGCAACATCGTTTTCTATACGGTTCTGGCCGCTTTCGTCCTCATGTTCTTCCGTTCGGTGCAGGTCTTCATCGCCAACATGCAGCGTGGCTATTCCGTTCTGGAACGGCCGGAAGAATTCCAGAGCGCGGGGGATTGAACATATGCTTATTCTTATCGGCTCGTTTCTTCTGTTGATGCTGATCGGCCTGCCAGTCGCCATTTCAATGGCCACGGCATCGCTTCTCTACATCGTCTCGTATAATGTCGCGCCAGATATCATCGCGGCGCAGCGTCTGATTGCGGGCGTGGAAAGCTTCCCGCTTCTCGCCGTTCCCTTCTTCATCCTTGCCGGCAATCTTATGAACACGGCGGGGGTGACGGGACGCATCTATTCCTTTGCCGTGGCGTTGGTCGGCTGGATGAAAGGTGGTCTGGCACAGGTCAACATCATCGGCTCGGTAATCTTTTCCGGCATGTCCGGCACGGCCCTCGCCGACGCCGCCGGCATCGGCACCATCGAAATCAAGGCCATGAAGGATCATGGTTATCCGGTCGAAGCGGCCGTCGGCGTCACCGCCGCTTCCGCAACGCTCGGGCCGATCTTTCCGCCATCGTTGCCCTTCGTCATCTATGGCATGATGGCAAACGTCTCGATCGGCGCACTGTTCATGGCCGGCATCGTTCCGGGCGTCGTCATGACACTTTTGATGATGATCACCGTTGCAGTTTTCGCCTACGTCAAGGGCTGGGGTTCCGATACGCCGTTCAACCTCAGAACCATCTTCGGCGCTTCGCTTGAAGTGCTCATCGTCATGATGGTGCCGCTCGGCATCTATCTCCTGACGCTGTTTGGCCTGTCGCTCAACCTGTCAATCCTGATCGTGCTGGTGGTCTTGCTCGCCTGCGACTGGTATTTCGACTTCTCTGCCGTGATGGCCCTGATGACGCCAGTGATCCTGATCGGCGGCATGACGATGGGCTGGTTCACGCCGACGGAGGCGGCTGTCGCAGCCGTGTTGTGGTCTCTGTTCCTCGGGCTTGTCCGTTACCGGACGATGACGTTCAAGTCGCTGGCAAAATCGACCTTCGACACGATAGAGACCACGGCATCGGTTCTCTTCATCGTTGCGGCGGCATCAATCTTCGCATGGCTTCTGACGGTCAGCCAGGCAGCACAGTTGCTATCGGCGGCGATCCTGACGATCACCGACAGCAAGTGGATTTTCCTCCTGCTGGTCAACCTGCTGATGCTGTTCGTCGGCTGCTTCCTAGACACGATTGCGGCAATCACCATCCTCGTGCCGATCCTGCTGCCGCTGGTGCTGCAGTTCAATATCGATCCGGTGCATTTCGGCCTCATCATCACCCTCAACCTGATGATAGGGCTGCTGCATCCGCCGCTCGGCATGGTGTTGTTCGTGCTCTCACGCGTGGCGAAACTCTCCGTCGAGCGCACCACCGTCGCCATTCTGCCATGGCTGGTGCCGCTGTTCGTGGCGCTGCTGCTGATCACCTTCGTCCCGGCAATCACCTTGTGGCTGCCGACCGAGATGGGCCTGATCCGCTAATCGACGCACTGCCCGCGCGGCTAGCCGCGCGGGTTTCATTCATCCAATACACATACGATGAGAGGCACGGTGATGCAGACACGCGTGGCACGTCTATACGGCCGTGAAGATATCCGCGTCGAAACGCAGGACATGCAGGCGCCCGGCCCCGGTGAAGTGCTGCTGACCATGGCGGCGGGCGGCATTTGCGGTTCCGATCTACATTATTATCAGGACGGCGGCTTCGGGCCTGTGCGGGTGCGCGAGCCGATCATCTGCGGCCATGAGGCATCGGGGCGGGTGGAGGCGCTGGGCGAAGGCGTCAACGGGCTCGCACTCGGCCAGCTCGTCGCCGTCAATCCCTCGCAGCCTTGCGGCCATTGCCATTTCTGCCTGAAGGGCCAACCGATCCATTGCCTCGATATGCGCTTCATGGGCAGCGCCATGCGCCTGCCGCACGAACAGGGCATGTTCCGCGATCGGCTCGTGGTTCCCGCAAAACAATGCGCGACATTTTCAGACACCACTTCGCCCGCCGAAGCCGCCTGCACCGAACCGCTTGCGGTCTGCCTGCATGCCGTCGCACAAGCGGGCGATCTGACCGGCGCCAAGGTGCTGGTAACGGGCGCCGGGCCGATCGGCCTCTTGACGATTGCCGCCGCCCGCCATGCCGGTGCCGGCATCATTCTCGCCACCGACCTGACCGATGCGGCGCTGGAGCGCGCGCCCGCCATGGGGGCGGACCGCACCATCAATGTCGCGAAAAACGCAGAAGCACTTTTGCCCTATCAGGACAATAAGGGGTATTTCGACGTCGTTTTCGATTGCTCCGCCGCGGCACCTGCGCTTCGCGCCGCCTTCGCCTGTGTACGTCCGCGCGGTACTGTCGTGCAGGTGGGCGTCACCGGTGACATAACCATTCCGCTCAATGCGCTGGTGGGCAAGGAAATCCTCTGGCGCGGCTCGCAGCGTTTCCACGACGAATTCGCCATTGCCGCCCGCCTGATCTCCACGCGCGGGATCGATGTGCGGCCGATCATTTCCCACAGCTTCCCGCTTGAAGAAGCGAAATCCGCATTCGAGCAGGCTGGAGACCGCTCCGCCGCCTGCAAGGTGCAGCTGACATTTTCCGCAGAATGATATTTGAGGACAGAAAATGAGACATACATGGCGCTGGTTCGGCCCGGTGGACAAGGTCACGGTTCAGGATGCGGCTCAGGCAGGGGCGGAAGGCATCGTAAGCGCGCTGCACCACATCGCCACCGGCGATGTCTGGCCGGTGGATGAAATCGCCAAGCGGCATGAGGCGATCAAGGCCGGTGGGCTCTATTGGGACGTGGTGGAAAGCGTGCCGGTCTCCGAGGAGATCAAAACCCAGACGGGCGACTGGAAAAACCATATCGCCAACTGGCAGGAGACGCTGCGCCGCCTCTCCGCCACGGGCATTCGCACCGTCTGCTACAATTTCATGCCGGTGCTGGACTGGACCCGCACCGATCTGCGCTGGGAAACGAAGCACGGCGCAAAAGCCATGCGTTTTGACCTTTCCGATTTCGCCGCCTTCGACATTCACATTCTCAAACGCCCCGACGCAAAGGCCGATTATCCGGAGTGGCTGATCGAGGAAGCGGCAAAACGTTTCGCCGACATGCCGGATACGAAGATCGCCGCACTCGGACGTAATATCGGCGCGGGCCTGCCGGGTTCGGCGGATGGTTACACGCTCAGCCAGCTTCTCGAAAAGCTGCGCTCCTATCACGGCATAAACCGCGAAAAACTGCAGCAGAACCTGATCGATTTTCTGTCGGAAGTGACGCCGGTCGCGGAAGAGGTCGGCATTAACATCTGCGCCCACGGCGACGATCCCCCATGGCCGCTGCTCGGCCTGCCGCGTATTCTTTCAACGGAGTCCGACTACGCCCAGATGCTCTCGCAAGTCGACAGCCGGGCCAATGGCGTTACGCTCTGCACCGGCTCGCTCGGCGCGCGGGCGGATAACGACCTGCCCTTCATCGCCAGCCGTTTTGCAGACCGCATCCATTTCGTGCATCTGCGCAACGTCACGCGCGACACGGACACCGTGCCCTGCTCCTTCTTCGAAGACGAGCATCTGGAAGGTGGAACGGATATGGTCGCCGTTATCGCAGCACTTCTGTCAGAAGAATCCCGCCGTCGTGCGGAGGGCCGTGCAGACCACACCATTCCGATGCGGCCCGACCATGGCCAGGAAATCCTTGATGACCTGACGCGAGGGGCGCAGCCGGGTTATCCCGCCATCGGCCGATTGAAGGGGCTGGCAGAGCTTCGCGGCATCGAGCGCACGCTGTCGCATGGCCGTTTCGGATTGGCGAAGCAGGCGAATTAAGCCGTCACGATTGGCCGCCGGCAGCCTCTTAGCTTGCGGTCAATCGCGTCCTGAATTGAAGATACGAAAAGGCGGCAAGCCCACCGGCAATGGCGCCAACGGCTTTCACAACTGCATCTGTCATATGCGGATGCCGTGTGGGCGACAGAAATTGCAGCGCCTCGATGCCGAAAGCCGCCACGACACCCGCGACAATGATGGCAAGCCAGTAACGCGGATAGGCCAGCACGAAGGCAGCCGAACAGAAGGCAAAGGCGGCGGCGCGGTCGATGCCGACGGTCGTCAGCGTATGCGGCCGAAGCCCGATCGGGCAAACTGTAACGATCACGATCAGCAGCAGAACCGACCAGGCGATGTATTTCGGAAGTCTATTTGTCATCATGGCGTCACAATAGAGCGCTGCGCGCATAAACGGAAGATCGTCTTTTTCTTCCACCGCCCAATAAATCACACTTTTTGGACAGATACTGCACAAACCGGCTTTCGCTGAAGCCTTACTCGGGCTAAGGCAGAGAGCAACCGGACAAGGATCGCGGCTGATGGCCTTTCAGGCTGTCGCCCTTCGGTCCGGTTTTACGGTATCGGGTGGATTTTCCACACAGGATCAGATTTTCAGGGAAGAGCACAATGAGTTTCAAGCCGCACGGCAAACATCTGGTTGCAGGAGAATGGGTCGCCACGGAAGCGAAATTCCGCAGCGAGCCTGCACATGGCGAAGCTTTCGATTTTTCGGTCGGCACCGTCGATCTGGTGAATGCGGCCGCAGAAGCAGCCGAAGAGGCTTTCTGGAGCTACGGCTACACGACCCGCGAAGAGCGCGCCGCATTCCTCGACACCATCGCCGATGAGATCGAGGCCCGCGCCGACGCCATCACTGAGATCGGCACGTCCGAGACCGGCCTGCCCGCAGGACGCCTGCAGGGTGAACGCGGCCGCACCACCGGACAGCTTCGCCTTTTCGCATCGCATATCCGCAAGGGCGACTATCTCGACCGCCGCCACGACGAAGCGCTTCCGGACCGCCAGCCGCTGCCGCGCCCGGATATCCGTCTGATGCAGCGTCCGATCGGCCCCGTTGCGGTCTTCGGTGCTTCCAACTTCCCGCTCGCCTTCTCGACCGCCGGTGGTGATACCGCCGCCGCTCTCGCAGCCGGCTGCCCGGTTGTGGTCAAGGGCCATTCCGCCCATCCCGGCACCGGTGAAATCATTGCCGAGGCCGTTCTCGCCGCCGTCGAGAAGCACAATCTGCATCCCGGCGTCTTCTCGCTGATCCAGGGCGGCCGCCGCGATGTCGGTTCCGCGCTCGTCCAGCATCCGCGCATCAAGGCAGTCGGCTTCACCGGCTCGCTCGCCGGTGGCCGCGCACTGTTCGATCTCTGCGCCCAGCGTCCGGAACCGATCCCGTTCTTCGGCGAACTCGGTTCCGTCAACCCGATGTTCCTGCTGCCGGAAGCCGTTTCCGCGCGCGGTGAAGCCATCGCCAAGGGCTGGGCAGGTTCGCTCACCATGGGTGCTGGCCAGTTCTGCACCAATCCCGGCATTGCCGTGGTGCTTGCCTCGCAGGCGGATGCCGTGTCGGAAACCGCACGGGCGGCCCTTTCCGAAGTCGGCCCGCAGGTCATGCTGACCGACGGTATCGCCGCTGCCTATCGTGACGGTCGCGACCGCATCGCAGCCGGTAACGGCGTGCGCGACGTTTTGACCACCACCTGCGACCTGCGTAACGCAACGCCTTACCTGTTCCGCGTTTCGGGCAAGGACTGGGTTGCCAACCACGCGCTCGCCGAAGAAGTCTTCGGACCGCTCGGCCTGATCGTGACGGTCGACAGCGCTGAAGAAATGATCGAAGTGGCAAAGAGCTTCGAAGGCCAGCTGACGGCGACCATGCATCTTGACGCAGGTGACGCCGAACTCGGCCGCAAGCTGCTGCCGATCCTCGAGCGCAAGGCCGGCCGCGTTCTCGCCAACGGCTTCCCGACCGGCGTTGAAGTCTCCGAAGCCATGGTTCACGGCGGCCCCTACCCGGCTTCCACGAACTTCGGCGCGACCTCGGTCGGCACCATGTCGATCCGACGCTTCACGCGCCCTGTTTCCTACCAGAATATTCCTTCGGACGTTCTGCCGCAGGATATCCGCTGATCAAAAAAATGGGGAGGGCGCTCCTGCGCCCTCCCCATTCACAATAGTGCATCGGTATCAGGCCGACTGGATCGCCTGTATTTTCTCGAAGCCGCCGACAGTGCCGGCAAAATCCTGCCAGACGCCCTGCGCACCCTTGCGCCACTCATCCAAGGCTTCCGGCTGCAACACCTTGCCGCCCTTCGAAACGGCGAGCTCCACCGATTTCGCCTCGTCCTCGACGATCAACTGGTTGAAATAGAGCGCGCCTTCGCTTGATGCTTCGGTCAGGGCCTTCTTCTCTTCGTCATCGAGCTGGTTCCAGAAAGCCGCACCATAATAAACCACGCCCGATGCCCAGATATGGCCGGTCTCGGTCATGTAGGGTACAACCTCGTAAAGCTTGAACCCGGCATAAGCGGACTTCGTCAGATCCATGGCGTCGGCTACGCCGGTTGACAGTGCATTATAGGTCTCGGTGATGGGAATGCCGACCGGCGTGGTGCCGAAGGCGCTCCACAGCTTGGTGTGCAGCGGGCTCTGGATGACGCGAATCTTCTTGCCGTTGAGCTGCTCTGGCCGGGTTACCGGCTCCTTGGTCAGGAGATGGCGCGCACCGTAATTGATGAAGTCTACGGCCACGAATTGCTGCGCGCCGAGCTTGGTCTTCAGCTCGCTGCCGGTCTCGCCCGTCACCACCTTGCGCACATGGTCTGCATCGCGGAACAGGAAGGGCAGATCGAGGATTTGCAGTTCCGGCACCCAGCCGGAGAGCGAAGAGACCGTGGAAAGGCTCGCCTGAACCGATCCGAGACGGATATTTTCCGCCACTTCCTTTTCGCCGCCCAGCGCACCGCTCTTGACGATGTTGAAGCGGAAACGGCCGGGCAGCTTTGCCTCCACCAGCTCGCTGATCTTCACCCAGATTTTCGTCTCCGGCTTGTCGTCCGCGAACAGGGAGGCGACCGTAATGTTGCGGGTCCTGGCATTTGCGTTGCGCACGAAGGCGGGCGTGGCAAGTGCTGCCGCACCCGCAGCGGAGAGTTTCAGGAGATTGCGACGATCGATAATAGTCATGAATAAAACCCCGGATTTAGAAGACAATGGCCCAGGCGCACAGAATGGCGAGGGAAACGAGAAGGGATAGGAGATAGGGAACGACGGCCTGGAATAGCGCTGTCGCCGGAATGCGGGTGACACCGCTGACGACGAAGATCAGCATGCCGAGCGGTGGTGTGAGGCCATGGATCATCAGGTTGACCACGAGAATGACGCCGAAATGGATGGGATCGATGCCGGCCGCAACGGCCGCGGGCAACAGGATCGGTCCAAACAGCAGGATGGCCGCACCGATATCCAGCACCAGCCCCACCAAGAGCAGGATGAGGTTGGAAAGCAGAAGCACCGCGATCTTGCTGCCGCCAAGCAATGTCACGAAATCCGTGACGAGGCCGGAGACATTATCGACCGCCAGAAGAAAGGCGAAGGGGCCTGCCGTGCCGATAAGGAGACCGATGGCCGCCGCCTCACCGGCTGATTGCCGGAAAGTTGCGAAGATACGCCCCGCGCCCAGCCGGTACCCGAAGCCGAGAAGCAGCGTGTAGAGTGCGGCAAGTGCGGCCGCCTCCGTGGTGGTGACGACACCGATGCGGATGCCGACCACCACGATGACGCCGAGACCGAAGGCGGGTATGGCGGCGACAGCCGAGCGCCAGCGCTCCGTGCCCGTGGCGCGCGGCAGCGTATCGACGCTGCGCACGCTCCAATGGATAGCCACCGCAAGGCAGATCGCCATCAGCCCACCGGCGAAAAAGCCGCCGACCAGCAACGAGCCCACCGACAGGTTTGTAGCCGTTGCGAGGATGAGAAAGGCAATGGAGGGCGGGATGACATTGTCGAGCACCGACGTTGCAGCAATGATCGCGCCCGCCTGCGCCGGCGGATAGCCGTGTTTGACCAGTTCCGGCTGGAAGGTTGAAGCGCCGAAGGCGGCGTTGGCGACAGAGGAGCCGGATGCGCCGGAAAACAGCACGCTGGTCAACAGCGTCGTCTGCGCCAGCCCTGCCCGGCGGTGTCCAACCATGGAGGCGGCGAACCGAACCAGCTGGTTGGCAACGCCCGATTCCGTCAGCAGGCATCCGGCCAGCAGGAAGAAGGGGATGGCGAGCAGCAGGAATTTCGACATGCCTGTCACCGTTGAGGAAACGATGGCCGGCTCCGGCAAGGTACTGCCGAAGGCGATCGCCACATAGGCTGCGGCGAGAAAGGCATGGGCGAGCGGTGCTGCCAGCACCAGCCCCACCGCCGCCGTCAGCGCCAGAAATAGGCTGGGCGGCAGGCTCGTATCTACGAAGACTTCCGGCAGGCCGACATAGGCCGCAATTGCAATGGTGAGAGACACTAGAACGGCAAATGTCTTGCCCTCACTGACACGCTGAAGCGCCAGGTAAAGAAGGATCAACGCGCCGCCTGCACCCAGAAAGCCAAAACGCACCCATTCCGGCAGACCGAGCGTCGGAGACGTACCACCCAGCATCGCCGCGATTTCAACGCCACCGAAGGCGAGGATCAGTGCTGCGATGAAGGAGAAGGCATCCGCCAGAACTTCGGTGGCGGCATGAAACCGCTCAGGCAAAAACCGCACGAAAACATCGAGCCGCATGGCAAGCGCGCTTTTGAGACTGAGCGGCGCGCCGACCGCGATCATCGCCACATGCAGCCAGATGCCGAGATCTTCCGCACCGATGAAGCCGGTGTGAAACAGATAACGCAGGGTGACATTGACCAGCACCACCACGAGAAGAGTCGCAAGGATTGCGGCGGCGACCGCGCCAAGCGCCTTGTCCAGAACGGCAAGCGCCCGCTCCGCCGCACGCTGAGGGCCGATGCGCCGTTGTGCAATCGTTGTTGCCGGACCAGCCGTCATGTCTTTTTTCTCCACTCCCGGAAGGCCATGTTTACGATGCCTTTGCCGAGAGGTCGCGGTCAAACAAAGTCGACCAGGTGAATTGTTTGGCTGACGAGACTTCCCGCGATACATCAAGACGCGGAAGAACCTTTTCCCCGAAACGGAAGGCCTCTTCCAGCAATGGCATGCCGGACAGAATAAAGGTATTCACGCCCGCCTTTTTATAGGCCTCCAGCGTGCGGATCACCGTATCGGGCGAGCCGACAATTGCGGTGCCCGGTCCCGGCCGGACAAGACCGATGCCGGCCCAGAGATTGGGGGCAATTTCGAGATCACGCAGGTTCTCAGGCCTCTGTCCACCATGCATCGCCGTCATGCGCTGCTGGCCGACGGAATCGGTCTTGCCGACGAAACGCTGGTTGGCTGCAATGGCACGCTCGTCCATGCGCCCGTAAAGATCGGCGGCGGCGGCCCATGCCTCTTCATCGGTATCACGCACGATGACATAAAGCCGGATGCCATATTCCAGTTCGCGGCCAAGCTGTTCCGCCCGCGCCTTGACGAGATCGACCTTCGCGCCGATCTGGTCGGGCGTTTCGCCCCAGGAAAGATAGGTCTCGACATGTTTGGCGGCAACCTCGATCGCCTTGTCCGAAGAGCCGCCGAACCATAGCGGTGGTGGCTCTATGCCTTGCCCCACCGGCAGTGCCAACTTTGCGCCTTCGGTCTGGAAATGGCGGCCCTTGAAATCGACCGTCTCACCGGCAAAAAGACGATGCCAGATCTGCAGATATTCATCCGCCATATCGTAGCGTTCGTCATGCGGCATGGTCATGCCATATGCACCGAGCATCTTGGCATCGCCCGAGACGACGTTGATCAGCAGGCGTCCGCGCGAAAATTCCTGAAGCGTCGCCGCCATCTTGGCGAGCAGCGTTGGCGCGACAAGACCCGGATGAATCGCGACCAGAAACTTCAGCCGCTCGGTATAGGAAAGCAGCGCGCCAGCCAGAACCCACACATCATGCGCGCCGGTGGCAAACAGGGCGCCTGTGTAACCAAGCTGATCATAAGCAAGAGCAAGCTGCTTGTAATAACCGAGATCAACCTTGCGGGATCCTTCCGGTTGCCAGGGATAGGCGCCATCGGGCGCGCACATGTACCAGAAAACGTTCATCTGTCGCCTCCCGCGCTGGCTGATTGTGGGGCCGGTCTCTGCCCGGTCAGAACCGGTAGAGAGAAATGGCCGTGCCTGTAAAGCGTATCGGCCTCCTCCTGCTGTTCGGCAAGGATATTTTCGGCGGCGGGCACCACCGAAAGATCTCGTGAGCGCAGCACCTTTGCCCAGGACTGCGCATCGCCTTCGCTGCCCGGCTCGGCGGCAAGAAGGGCCGCGGCTCTGTCTATATCCGCCATGACGGCGCGGCCAACGCGGTCCAGTTCGGCGGCAATCGCATCGCGTTGTTCCAGCGCCACAGTGTGACGCGCGAGCGTCCAGAACAGCGAACGGTTGGGAATGGTGGAGCCGCAACGGACCAGAAGACTGATCCCGTCATGGGTCAGGGCTTTTTCGAGCCGTGGCGACATCGTCACCCAGGCATCGACGCGGCCTTCCACAAGATCGCGCAGGCTATCGCTGTCACCGCTCTCGATGCGTATTACATCCGCAAGGCCAAGCCCCGCCCCTTCCAGGCTACGCGCAAGAAGATAGGTATGAAAAGACCCGTCAATCAGCGATATGCGTTTTCCCGAAAGGTCGGCCGCAGAGCGGATGGGGCTGTCGCGCCGCACGAGGATCGCGCCGTTTGCGGGGCGTGGTGCCGAGGCAGCGATATAAGCTGCGGAAAGCCCCCGCGCATCCGCCTCGATTGGCGGCGTCGAGCCCGTGCCGCCGAAATGAATTTCGCCTTTTTCCAAAAGCGCTGCGGTATCGCGCCCCTCGCGGTAGGGCACGAATTCCGGATCGAATTCATCAAACGCGCCGGGCCAGAGCCGGGCGAGGCGCAAATGCAGATTGTTGGGATGGACCCCGATTTTCATGTCGACACCTCATTTCTCAATCAATCTACTTTTTTATAGAATGTTTTCGAGGAACGTTTTGGCGATCCTCTGCGGGAAAGCGAAAGAGAAATCTATAAATCCTGTAGATTTTAAAAAATTTCCTGGCGCGGTCAAACTCGGCTAAATCAAACCATTGAAATTTATCGCAATACAATTTACTTTTTTATAGTTTGAAAAATGGACCTGTAGTCGTGACGAAACCGGTTTCCAATCTCATCTGCCGCAGCGTGGTGGAGGCGAGCGAGCTTTTAAAGCTTGTCGCCAACGCCAATCGCCTGGCCATCGTCTGTTATCTCATGGAAACGGAGGCTTCCGTTTCCGCACTGGAATATGAGCTCGGCATTCAGCAGCCGACACTTTCCCAGCAGCTTGCCGAATTGCGCGATGCCGGTGTGATCGAGGGCTCGCGCGAAGGCAAACAGGTGATTTATCGCGTCACCGATCCGCGCATCATCCAACTCGTTGCGACATTGCGCGGTCTTTATACTGATCTTTCTGATGTGACCGGCAAGAAAGGCAGGCGAGCTTTGCCACTAGATGAGGCGATGTTCGATTAGCATGATCGACCTCCACACCTGGATCACCCCGAACGGCCTGAAAATCTCGATTGCGCTGGAGGAACTCGGGCTGCCCTATATCAGCCACGCCATCGACATTGAAAAAGGCGAACAATTCTCAGCCGACTATACCCGCGTCAATCCCGGCTCGAAAATACCGGCAATCATCGACCGCGATAACGGCACAATTCTAACGGAATCGAACGCGATTCTGATCTATCTCGCCGAAAAGGCCGGGCGTCTTCTGCCTGCCTCCCCTGCTGCGCGGCTGGCAGTCACCGAATGGCTGATGTGGCAGGCCGCCAATTTTGGCCCGACACTCGGTTATGCCCATTATTTCCTGACCTACAATGCCGGACAGGCACCCTTTGCCGAGGCGCGTTTCGCCTCGGATACGGAGCGCCTCTACCGCACACTGAACCAGCGCCTGACGGGCCGGGAATTCATCGCCGGTGATTTTTCCATAGCCGATATCGCCATCTGGCCTTGGGTCTCGCGTTTCGCGCGCCATAAAATTGACCTCGACGATTTTCCGGCGGTACAGCAATGGTATCGCCAGCTCGGACAGCGCGAAACCTTCCGGCGCGGTTACCGCGTGCCTTTCGCGACATCCGATGTACCGGGTCTTTAACCCGCTTTAGCAGGCGACAAGGTGACCGGGCGAGACCTCACGGTACTCACGCGGTTTCACCACGTAATCGATCGCGCGGATCGGGCTTTTCAGCTCGTCATTCGCGGCATTTCGCCGGGTGTTTCTGCGGTCCGGGTCCGGCACCGGCACGGCGGCCATCAGCTTACGGGTGTAATCATGCTGCGGATTGTCAAACACCGCCGCACGTGGGCCGATTTCAACGATCTCGCCGAGATACATTACCGCTACCCGGTGGCTGACGCGCTCCACCACCGCCATGTCATGGCTGATGAACAGGAAGGCGAGATCGAGGCTTTGCTGCAGATCCAGCATCAGGTTGATGACCTGCGCCTTTATCGAAACGTCCAGCGCCGAAACGCTCTCATCGGCGACAATCACCTTCGGCTGGAGCGCAAGCGCGCGGGCGATACAAATACGCTGACGCTGGCCGCCGGAAAATTCATGAGGGTAGCGCGCCGCCATATCGGGCGAAAGGCCGACCTTCGCCAGCATATCGGCCACAACATTCTTCGCCTCGCGGGCGCTTCCCATGCGGTGCTCCAGAAACGGTTCGGCAATCGCCGCACCCACCGTCATGCGCGGGTTGAGCGAGGCATAGGGGTCCTGAAAGATCATCTGCACCGTTTTGCGCATCTCGCGCATGCCTGATTTGTCGAGGGCGAGAATATTCTCGCCATTAACCATCACTGAGCCGGCATCCGGCTCGATCAGCCGCATGATGGCGCGCCCGGTGGTCGATTTGCCGCAACCGCTTTCGCCGACCAACGACAATGTCTCGCCGGCCCTGAGATCAAAGGACACATTCTCCACCGCATGCACGCGGCCGCTGAGCCGCCCCAAAAGGCCGGAGTGAATATCGAAGCGCTTGGTCAGCCCTTCTACCTTGAGCACCGGCTGGGCACTCGCGTCAACGGTATCGCCCGGCCGCGCCGGCTGCTGCGTTTCGCCTGTGGTGGTGTTGACGATGGGAAACCTGAGCGGTCTTTCCTCACCCGTCATGGAACCCAGAACCGGAACGGCGGACAAAAGCGCGCGGGTATAGGGATGCTTGCCGCGATGAAAGATATCAGCGGTCGCGCCAACTTCCACCTGCTCGCCGCGATACATGACAACGGTACGATCGGCGATCTCAGCCACCACGCCCATATCATGGGTGATGAACAGAACCGACGTGCCTTCCTCCTCCTGAAGCGTCTTGATGAGGTCAAGGATCTGGCCCTGAATGGTCACGTCGAGTGCGGTCGTCGGCTCATCGGCGATCAGCAGCTTCGGCCGGGATGCAAGCGCCATGGCGATCATCACGCGCTGGCGCATGCCGCCGGAAAAGCGATGCGGATATTCATCGAAACGCGATGCGGCTGAAGGAATACGGACCTTTTCGAGCAGCCGAACCGTCTCCGCCCTCGCGTCGGTTTTCGACATCGGCTGGTGGCATAACAAGGCCTCGGAAATCTGGTCGCCGATGGTGAACAGCGGATTGAGGCTGGTCATAGGCTCCTGAAAGATCATGGCGACCTCGTTTCCCCTCACCTGCCGCATGGCATCTTCGGAGAGGGACAGCAGGTTGCGCCCTCCAAGCAGGATTTTACCCTCCACCCTGCTGCTTTCACGATCCAGCAGCCGCATGATGGAGAGGGAGGTAACGCTTTTACCCGAACCGCTTTCACCGACGATCGCGACCGTTTCACCCGGCCCGACATCAAAGGAAATATCACGAACCACGGGTTTCCAGCCGCCATCCACGTGAAAGGACGTGGTGAGATTGCGGACGGAAAGCACGGCATCTTCGGCACCAACGGGTGCGGCCTGCGGCATGGTCATGATCGTTCCCTTCTTGTCGTTAGGTTTTGGCGGCGCAAGCGGTCAAGCCTAGTCCGGCCAGCGCAGCATGCCGTCGAAGCGGTGTCGGCTCCGGTCTTCGAAAGGTGTTGCAATCACCTCGTTGGAGGCACGCGCCTTGTCCAGTTCCTCGGCCAGACGAGACGCCACGATGGTTTCCTGTCCGGGATGCAGATTGCATGGGTCGAGATAGAAATAGCGATGCTCTACCTCGTGGTCGCGGGTGATGATGGGAGGATTGCCCCTGGCCAACGCCGTCGTCAGGTCCCAGGCAGTGATATGCGCTTCTTCGGCATCGATGATCACGCGCAGCCTGTCGAGCGGGTTATTGGTCGGATCCGGCTCGATGAGCGCGGTCACGCCCGGGCGGCCATCCAGCGTTTCCTTCCAGAGATTGAGATATCCGGTCTCGCGCTCACGGATGCCGGCATGGTCGCGCTTTTCCCAGGCTTCCAGTGCCGCCATAACGCCATAGATGCTTTCCTTGCCGACCTTCATGCCGCGGCCAATGCCCATATTTTGCAGGAAGGCGTTGCGCACCAGTTCCTTACTTCCGGCCACGATGCCGGAGGTGGGGCCGCCGAGAAACTTGTGGCCGGAATAGAGGACAATATCTGCGCCGGTGGCCAGAAACAGCTCCAGATCATATTCGGACGCCGCATCCACGATAACCGGAACACCCTTGGCATGGGCGATCTCTACGAATTCGGAAAGATGCAGCAGGCCATAATTCACGACATGGTGCGAGATGACATAGATCGCCGCCGCCGTCTTTTCGGTGATGGCGTTTTCCATGTGGAAGCGATGGGTCGATGTGGCCTGCCCGACCAGCACCACCTTGCCGCCGCCAAGCCGGATCGCCTGATCCACCGGCGCGCCGTAGCTCACCACATGCCCCATCTGCACCAGCACTTCGTTCTTTTCCGGTGCGATATCAGGCAGCTTTTCGATGGCCAGGAGGTTGTTGCCGGTGATGGCACCGGCAACAGCAAGGCTGATGCCGGAAGAGCAGGAAGCAGTGACGAAACCAGCCTCGCCGCCCGTCAGTCTCGCGATGATCGCGCTTGCCTTGCGCTGCAGATCGTTGATCTCTACGAATTGCGGCAGGATCGCCGCCATGGCCTCCACCGCCTCTGGAACGACGATGGAAGCACCGAGCGACGTCATGGTGCCCGAGACGTTGATGACCGGGCGAAGGCCGATCCTGCTTCTGATATCCTCGGTCATGTCTTTCTCCTGTCTTTGCGATGCGATAGGCATCGACATATATGCCATAATAATGTAATAGCTTCTCAAAATTCATGAGGAGCCCGAAATTGGACGCCCATAAACTGGACGAATTGTCTTCAAACGCCTTGTCCGCGACCGAGGAAAACCCGGACGCGAAGGTGGCCAAGCGCTCGCGTGTCAGCGGCATTGATCGCGCTCTTCAGGTGATTGATTACCTTTACGAAACCGGATCGCCAGCTGGCGCTTACTCCATTGCCAAGGCGATCAAGGCGCCACTTTCCACCGTCTATGTGATCGTTGACGATCTGGTCGAAAAGAACATGCTGGCGCGCAACGCCGAAGGTAACATATGGCTCGGCGCACGGCTTTATCACTATGGCCTTGCCTATGCCCGCTCGCTGGATTTCATGGGTGTCGCCACGCACGAAATGCATGATCTGTGCCGCCATGCGGGTGAGACGGTGCAGCTTTGCGGTCGCGACGGTGACCATATGCTGGTGCTCGCCATGGCGGATGGCCCCAGCCATTTCCAGGTTGCCTCGCGCGTCGGCACCCGTGTTCCATTGAACTGGACGGCATCCGGCCGCCTGCTCGTTGGCCATCTGCCGGAAGAGGAGCGCGTCGAGCTTTTCAAACGCTGCGCCCGCACGTCGCCCACCGGCCGTGCGGAAATCAACCCGGAAGCGCTCTCTCAATCGGCAGGCACAGCGTTCCGTGACCGGCTGTCGATACAGGTTGCGGAATCCGACTACGCTGTTGCCTGCATCGCCTCGCCGATCTGCGACACCAATGGAGAATGCGTGGCGACGATCTCCATCGTGCTGCCGGAACAGAAGGTGCTGGCGGACGAAAACCACTATACCGAACAGGTCAGGGTTTCGGCCGAAAGGATCGAGAAGCTGATGGGCTGGCGCAACCATTGAACGGCCTCAATCCCTAAGGGCTATGATGGCTTCTATCTCGACGGTGATGTTGCCCGGCAGCGAACCGAACCCCACGGCGGAGCGGGCGTGCTGCCCCGCATCGCCGAACACATCGATGAAGAGATCCGAACAACCGTTGATGACGCTTGGATGATCGCGGAAATCGCTGACGGCATTGACCATGCCCAGCAGCTTGACCACCTTCTTCACCCGCGACAGATCCCCAAGCGCCTCATGCATGACGGCAAGAAGATTGATGCCGGTTAAACGCGCATGCTGGTACGCCTCGTCCAGCCCGATCTCGGCTCCGACCTTGCCGGCGTACAGGTGTCCGTTCTCCTCCCTCGGGCCTTGCCCCGAAAGATAGAGCATGTTGCCTTCCACCACATGCGTGACGAAATTGGCGATCGGCGGCGGTGGCGGCGGCAGCGAGATGCCGAGCGCGGCAAGCCGGTCGTAGGGCGAATGACGCCCATCTGCCTCAAGCGAAGACTGTTTCACGCGAATTCCTCATAATACCGGGACGGGTATCCCTATTCTTTGCGGAAGACGGAGAGCATCCCTCCCCGCCGCTCCAGTCGGTTCAGCGCCAGGAATAGCCATGGCTGTGGCGCACGAGCTTGCGCGCTCTTGGGACATAACGGCTGGCGGCAATGGCCTCCGCACCGATCACCGCATAGCGCGGCTCGAACAGCCGCTTGAGACGCGAAACATCGCCATTGGAATCGGTCGCCTCCAGATCGGAATCGACAAGATCGAAAACCGTGAAATCCGCGCGCTGGCCAACGTCGAGGTGGTTTTCCATGTCGAGGCGGATGATGGAGGCCGGATTGCGGGTGACGGCCTCGACGACATTTTCGAAGGGCATATCGACCGAAAGCAGCTTCGACATGGTCGTCGCCAGATCCCAGACGGGGAAATTCATCGAATGGCCATGCAAATCCGTGGAGATCGAGAAGGGCAAAAGGCCGCGCGCGATCGCCGCTTCCGCCACCTTGAAGGAGAAGGATGCACCGCCGTGGCCGATATCCAGCCGGATGCCTTCCCCCGCGCAGCGCTCCGCGAGGTTGAACAGGTCCTCGTCTTCCATGATGCTGGAGCCGGACTTGCCGTTGAAGCAATGGGTCACGACATCGCCGGGACCAAGAATTTCCAGCACCTCATCGTAGAGCGCAGGCGGTTCACCCACATGCACCATCATCGGCACTTTCAGGATCTTGGCGATCTTCTTGCCGAGTTTGACCGGCGTAACACCCCAGGAACCCGTAATGACATGGCTCGCCCGCACCTTGAGGCCAACGATATGCTCGCTGTTCTCTGCATAACATTCAAGGATGCGGTCGAGGTCGATATCCTTGATATCGCGAAGTTCCGGCACCCGGTTGCAGGCGACAAGCCCGATGGAGCCGAGATTGAGGAAGGCCTTGATGCGTTCCTTCGATGGTTCGATGATATATTCGCGAAAACCGTGGAAATTTGCTTCCCCCGCCGAACCGGCATCCACCAGCGTCGTCACGCCGCGCTCGGCCCCGCATTCTGAGGGGCGGATGGAGATATCGGTGCCGCCATGCCAGATATGCACGTGCAGATCCACCCAGCCGGGCGAGACGAATGCGCCCTTTGCGTCGATGCGCTGCGCATCCGCCGGCGCCTGAAGGGCAGGCCCAACCGCCACGACCTTGCCATCGCCGCCGATCAGGATATCGGTCTGGGCCTGTGGCGCCCCCTTTTCGAAGCCGACGGGTTTCACATTGGAGAGAAGAATGGGAGCTTGAAGAGGCGTTTTTGCCTGTTCACCGGACGTCATATTACAAATCCCTTCGCAGTCTTGGGTCGAGCATGTCCCGCAGTCCGTCGCCGACCATTTGCAGCGAGAGCACGGAAAGAATGATGGCAAAGCCGGGGAAATAGGTCATCCAGTCCGCCTGGCCGATATATTGGCGGCCGGCAGAGATCATGGTTCCCCAGGTCGGAATTTCGGGGCTGACACCCAGCCCCAGAAATGAAAGGCCGGCCTCGGCCAACATGGCGCTGGCGAAAAGGAAGGTGCACTGCACGAGGATCGGCGAGATCAGATTGCGCAGCACATGCCGCGTCATGATGTGGAAGGTGGAGATGCCGAGCGCCTTGGCCGCCTCCACATAGGGCAGTTCACGGATCACCAGCGTCGAAGCACGCACGATGCGGGCAAGACGCGGCGAATAAACGACGGCAAGTGCGATGATGACAGTCGTCAGCGACGGGCCGAGCGCCGCGACCAGCGCGATAGCCAGCAAAATATCCGGAAAAGCCATCATGGCATCGATCAACCGCGCGATCGGCGTGTCCAGCTTCTGGAAGAAACCTGCAAGCAGGCCGAGCGTGATGCCGATCAACGCCGAGAGCGCCACCACGGCGGCCCCCACCAGAAGCGACAGCCTTCCCGCAAAGATGGTACGGGAAAAAACGTCACGGCCGAACTCGTCGGTGCCGAACCAGTAGAGTTCGCTCGGCGGTTTCAGACGGTTGACGATCGACAGTTTCGACGGCGAATAAGGCGCGATCATCGGCGCGAAAACGGCGAGCAGCACGAAGACGAGCAGCACGATCAGACCGGCTGCGACCGTCTTGCGCTTCAACAGACGCCGAATGAACAGGATGGTCGGGTTGCGCGCCGGCTGGGCGGTGGAGGTGATATCGGCCATCAGTAACGAACCCTCGGATCGACCAGCAGATACAGCATGTCGATGGCAAAATTGATGAGCACGTAAAGCCCGGCGATGACGAGAAGCGCGCCCTGAATGACCGGATAATCGCGCCTCAAGACGGCTGACACGACGAGATTGCCGACGCCCGGCAGGCCAAACACGGTTTCCGTAACGACCGCGCCGGAAATCAGCACGGCGGCGGTGAGACCAAGCACGGTGAGGATGGGGATGAGTGCGTTCTTCAGCGCGTGTTTCATCACCACCCGGCGTTCCTTGACGCCCTTGGCTCTGGCGGTACGGACATAGTCGTCGCCGAGAACATCAAGCATCGAGGCGCGGGTAAAGCGCAGAATGAGGGCGGAAGAAACGAGGCCGAGTGCGATGGCTGGCAAGGTCAGGTGATACATGCGCTCGAGGAAGCTTGCGCCCGGACCGCCATATCCCGACACCGGGAACATATCGAGCCGGACGGCGAAGAACTGCATGAGGATCAGGCCAAGCCAGAAGCTCGGAATGCTCGCCGCCAGCATCGCAATGGTTGTCGCTGCCTGATCCACGAAGGAACCGCGCCGGTAAGCGGCATAGATGCCGATGGGAAGCGCGATGGCACTGGCGATCAACAGCGAAAAGATCGTCAGGAAGAAGGTCGGTTCCGCCCGATCCAGAAGCGCCGATCCAACCGGCATGTTGAGGAAGATCGACTGGCCGAGATCACCGCGCAGCAATTGCCCGATATAGTAGACATATTGCACGCCAAGCGACTGATCTAGGCCAAGTCTGGTGCGCAATTCCGCGATGTCCTGTGCCGAGGCATCCGGCCCAAGCATCACCGCCGCCGGATCACCGGGCGTGACGCGCAGGATGAGGAAGACGATGGTGACGACGAGAAACATCACCACGATCATTCCGGCAAGTCTCTGGAAAATATACCGTATCACGTATGAATGCTCCGAAGCGCGTGATGGGCCGCTCTCACGCGGTTGAACAGAGTTGTCGACGAGTGCCGGTAACCCCGGCGCTCATGGCTGGAAAACTCCCGCCTCCGTCATGCCGGATCCGATCCGGCATCCAGCCACCGCGCGTCTGCGTGGTGAAGGCGTCCTCTTGCGGTCAAAGACTTGATCGCGCTGGACCCCGGATTCAGTCCGGGGTCACGGAGTGCGGAGCGGTCTTACTTCGTAACCGAAGCATTCCAGAAATAGGGCCAGGGAGCCGGATCGACGCCATCAAGCTTGTTGGACTTCGCCGCCACGGCGTTGAAGTCGCCGATCTTGATGAGCGGCAGCTCGTCATAAATCGTCTTCTGCACCTTGGCCCAGAGAGCAACGCGCTTCTCCGGATCAGCCTCCGAGGTGAAAGCGTCCACCGCCGCCTTGCGCGTCGGCGTGTCCCACCAGCCCGGCGAACCTGTGGAAAGCGCGCCAATCAGCGCCGGCTCCGGCAGGAAGGGGCTGTGGCTGATGTAGATATCCCAGAGCTTCGGGTCGGCACGGCGCTGCGTCAGCGTCGCCCAGTCCACCACCTGCATATCCACCTTGAAACCGGCAAGCTTCAGATACTCCGCTGCCACCTGCGCCATTTTGTAGTGGAACTCATACTGACGGCTGGTGAGGATGCGCAACGGCTCGCCATTATATCCGGCGGCCTTCAGCTTTTCGGCTGCGGCCTCCGGGTTGCCGACATTATAATTGCCTTCGACGCCCTCTTCCGAATGCCAGGAGAAATTGGACGGATAGTAGGCGCCATCAAGCGCATAGAAATCCGTGCTGCCGAACGCCGCCGCCAGCATGTCCTCCATGTTCAACGCTTCGGTCACCGCCTTGCGGACCTCAAGCTTGGAAGACAAACCTTCCTTGGTATTGAATACAAAGACCGGATAACCGAAGGGCTTCAGCATCAACGGCTGCGAGGCCGAGGAGGACTTCACCTTGGCGAAGGATTCCACCGGAATGGAATCGACGTAGTCATACTGGCCGGAAACAGCGGCCTCGACACGGGTATTCGGATCGGGAACCGGAACGAAACGGATTTCATCGAGATACTGATGGCGCGCACCGCCATATCCGTCACTTTCACCGTCACGAGACTTGTAGCCGTCGAAACGGACGAGCTGGATATATTGGTCCGCCTTGCGTTCCTTCAGCATATAAGGGCCGGTGCCGACAAATTCTGTCATCGGCTCAGCCTGCTTTTCAGCGGGCAGAATGATGGCTGCGGAGTTGTTGAAAGCAAGCAGCGAGGTTAGCGGCGCATAGGGCTGCTTGAGGGTGATTGTCACCGTCTCGGCATCAGGCGCGGAGATATTGTCGATGAAACCGGCGACCTGTTTTCCGCGTGATGCGATCTTCATCCAGCGGCCAAGCGAGGCGACGACATCTTCCGAGGTCATATCGCTGCCGTCATGGAACTTGATGCCCTTCCGCAGCTTGATAGTGTAGGTTTTGCCGTCCGCACTGATGTCAGGCAGGCTTTCCGCCAGAAGCGGCGTCACCTTCCACCCCTTGTCGAAGGTATAGAGCGTTTCGAAAATATGTTGCGTGACAATACCTACGAGATCGGCCGTCGAGGCCATGGGATCGAGTGTCGGCGGCTCGCCGATCGTGGCGACATTGATGACACCGCCCTTTTCCGCAGCCATCATCACGCCCGGCGCTAGCATCAAAGCAGCAGTGGCGAGAAATGCAAGTTTACGTCTCATTGTTAAGCTCCCAGCTCTTGGTTCCGACCTTATGAGTTCCATTATTATGTTATAGCAATCTTTATAACAGAATAACTCGATAAGACGCCTTGTCAATGACAATGCGGTGCGAGGAAGGGTTTCCAAGACAGGCGAAATGGAAGACGGGCCTTCGCAAGAGGCGGAAACGGAACGTAAGTCGATGGAAAACAGGCTATTTCGCCCGAAACACGGCGCGCGGCAAACACCGCTGCTGCCAGCCGGAACTGCGGAAACTACGGCTGGCTTTCAACTGGAAAACGAAGAGGAGGAATTAAGAGGCTTTGATATTTCGCATTTGCGAACAAAGTGCTATTGAGGATCAGACCAAGACCAGATTACGACAGACATAATCTCGCATTCTTATTAATCGTTACGTTATTCGCCTTCCCAGCCGTGTTTTTAAGGGCTGCAGACAGACCAGATATTCTAAACCGCCGAGCTTTATTCCGGGGCGGGTTATAAATTTTTATTACGTTGAAATTATTGAGGAAATCATGAAGACGGCAATCGTGCATGACTGGCTCACCGACAGAGGTGGGGCCGAAAAAGTGCTTCACAACCTTCTTGAGATCTATCCTGACGCGGATCTCTATTGCCTTGTCGATTTCATGAGCGATCGAGACCGGGGCTTTCTCGGTGGCAGGCCGGTCAACACCTCCTTCATCCAGAAACTGCCTTTCGCTCGTAAAAAATATCGCTCCTATCTGCCGCTGATGCCGCTGGCCGTCGAACAATTTGATCTCAGCGGCTACGATCTGGTGATTTCCTCAAGCTACGCCGTCGCCAAGGGCGTCATCACCGGACCCGGCCAGTTTCACGTCTCCTATATTCACAGCCCCATCCGTTACGCCTGGGATCTCCAGCACCAGTACCTGAAAGAATCGAAGCTTAGTCGCGGTTTCGCCTCGTGGATCGCCCGTGCCGTTCTTCACTATATTCGCATGTGGGACATCCGCACCGCCAATGGCGTCGATCTCATGACGGTCAATTCCAAATTCATTCGCAGCCGGGTTCGCAAATGCTACGGACGCGACTCCACGGTTATTTATCCGCCCGTGGATACTTCCCATCTCTCCCCTTCCGACCTGAAAGGCGATTATTTCGTCACTGCTTCGCGGCTGGTGCCTTACAAGAAGGTCCACCTCATCGTAGAAGCCTTTGCAAAAATGCCCGATAGACGACTGGTCGTCATCGGCGACGGCCCGGACATGAAACGCATCAAGGAAATCGCCACTCCCAATGTCGAGATCCTCGGTTTCGTCGGCAATGACGAGCTTCACAAATACATGGCGGAAGCCAAGGCATTCGTATTTGCCGCCGAAGACGATTTCGGCATCGTCCCGGTTGAATCGCAAGCGCTGGGAACACCCGTCATCGCCTATGGAAAAGGCGGTGTACTAGAGACCGTTGTTCCTCTCGGCGCTTCCAATCAGCCAACCGGGCTTTATTTCCGCGAGCAAACGCCTGAAGCCATCTGCGCTGCGGTGCAGGAGTTTGTCGATAACTCCGACAGTTTCGACAAGAACGCCTGTGTCGACAACGCCGCCCGCTTTTCAAGTGAACGCTTCCTGCGAGAATTTGCCGATACCGTGAATTTCGCGCTGGCTGAACGGGCCTGACATGCAATTTTCAAGGTCGAATATATCCATATTGGATATACTCTGTTGTCTTCGACAGAGACACTCATAGGTCAAGCAAGTGGCGTCACCGGCATTCTCTTATCCAGCGCAGGCTCGCCGTCGCCTTGTCCGCAATGCAGTCGCCGTGCATAATGATTCCTCGTTGTGAGCGAGGCGGCCCTGACCGGCCTTACCTCATGAGTGATTTGGTCTTTGTACAAACAGAGGAATATCACAAATTGGTATCTAGTAAATACCAAATCGTGATATTTATGCGGAATTATGAGCAGGAAACGCGTCGAGCCAAAGACGCCGTTGGGAAAACGGCTGACCGAGGTCCGCGAAGCACTGAAATTTGACGAGCGTGAGCCATTTGCCGAGGCACTAGGCCTGACAGTCGCAATGCTTGGTTACTATGAACGGGGCGACCGTATTCCCGACGCTGGCGTTTTGGCTCTCTATCGTGAGCGGTTCGGCATCAATATAAGTTGGCTCGTGGCCGGTATGGGCGACATGTTTGACGCGGCGCCAGCGGCACCTACTCTTGCCTACGACGTTGCCCTGCTGCAAAAAATCAGCGACCGGGTCGAGACGATCTTCGCGGAGTGTCGCCAAAAGTCGCCTACACGGTCTACAATAACGGAGGCCGCGCTTATTTATAACGAACTGGCCAAAACCATATCGGACATTCGCGACGTCCAGATGGTAGAAGCAATTTTACCCGTACTTCTGCTACGCTTCAGGGAGCGTATAACAACACCAGGATCGGGACTCGGCAAATACGAATCTTCAAGTTTTTAATATTAAGCATATTTATACAGCTGCCACAATAGACAGATTTTTAACCTCATTCAATACTTCCGATACACGATTAGTATTTCATAATAAATTTTGTATCCACATCAAATAAATATTTCACTGAATTATAAATAATTTTAAAATTTACATTAGGTGTTTTCATGGAAGATAAGGCGTTGCGTGATCACAGCTATGATATAGCCAAGGGTCTCGGCATTCTGGTCGTTTTTGACCACACGGGAATGATGGCCGCTATCCGTTTCGGGGTCAATGAGCGGCTGGCGCCGCAGACCAACCGGGGACTAAGGATCAGCCGCTGACTTAGGGAAAACATACTGCAAAACAACCAATTATCATGTTTTTAAGTCAAACATGAAAGAAACTGGACAAGCGTGACAAAACTGCACTAGCGCTATGCGGTAATCGCAGTGATTATGCCGTCCGATTGAATATAGAAGAACGATGATACTGACGCCATTCGGGGTCGTGAATATTGTGCATGTTACGGATTTTCCGGCGCAATCGAGCGACGACTTAACTTGAAGCATCGCCTTAAGTTAGGCAATAAGCCTGATGCAAGCGTAGACATTTCGTGACACGATTCTGCTGAACGGATGTAATGCCCGGTTGAGATTTGATTTACCGGTGTCAAATATGAAGTGCCAATTTTTATAAAACTATACGATGTCCGGTTTGTTTCTTTTTTCGGACGAAATTTATTTTGAGGACCAAATGCGTTTATTGAATGTTTCGATTCTGCTTGCCTCCGCAGCACTTGCGGGGTGCACCGTCACAGCGGCATCAGGCCCCGATGCGGCAACAATCGAATCCAACGCTTCAGTGAAATTCAGTTCCAAGGACAAAAAGAAAACTGCTGGCGTTGACTACGCTCTTATCGATATCAACAGTTCCGTCTTGAACTATGTCGGCGATACCACCACCGCTACCCTGCTCGGCAGTTTCGGCGGCGGCAAGGGTGGTGTTCCGGCGTTGCCGATGGGCGTTGGTGACGTGGTGCAGGTCGCAATCTTCGAAAGCCAGGCGGGCGGACTTTTCATTCCAAACGATGCGGGCAGCCGTCCCGGCAACTTCATCAGCCTGCCGAACCAGACGGTAGACCGGGAAGGCAATATCAGCGTTCCCTATGCCGGCAAGATCCGCGCAACAGGCCGCAATGTCGAGGATGTGCAGAGCGAGATCGAGGAGCGTCTGGCCAACCGGGCCATCGAACCGCAGGTCCTCATCACCAAGATTTCCAGCCGCTCCGCACAGGCATCCGTGCTTGGCGACGTCAAGGAGCCGACGAAGGTCCAGCTTTCAGAAGCGGGTGACCGCGTTCTCGACGTCATCTCCTATGCAAAAGGCCTCAGCGCCCCGAATATCGAATCCTATGTCACGCTGATCCGTCGCGGCAAGACCGCGCGCGTCAACTACAATCACCTTGTCAGCACGCCTTCCGAGAACATCTATGTGGTTCCGGGCGACACGGTCATGGTGGAGCGTGAACGCCGCACCTATCTCGCTTTCGGCGCTTCCGGCCTCAATGGTCGTTTCGAATTTGAGGACGCCGCGCTGAAGCTCTCGGATGCATTGGGCAAGGCGGGCGGATTGCTTGACTCCCGTGCCGACCCTGCGCAGGTCTATGTCTATCGTACCGTCAAACGCGATCTTCTCGTGAAGCTTGGCATCGACATGTCCAAGTTCCCGGGACAGGAAGTTCCGGTCATCTTCCGCGCCAACCTGCGCGATCCTTCAACCTTCTTTGCCACCACGAAATTCCCTATGCAGGATCGCGATATCATCTACGTCACCAACTCGCAGGCAACCGAACTTTACAAGTTCCTGGACCTCGTTGGCTCCGTTCCCGCAACGGCCGGCAACGTCTCCGAGGATGTACTTGCGACGCGCAACGCCATCCGGGCGTTCTAAGCCTCGGCAACTCGCCGCTCCTGTTCAAAGCCGCCCCGGAAACGAGGCGGCTTTTTATTTTGGTCACGATTGGGGTCAAGTTCCGTGCATCGAGCCCGGCGACGGGCATATGCCCAAAACCGCCACAACCCTTGTTTCGCAAGGCAACATGGCGGCAGACATCGTCGCCGCCATTACAAAAGTTTAAGGTGATTTTGCAGCGCATTGGGTGTCTTGTGGGAGCTAAAGCTGCTCCCAGGGCTTGCCGAACATGTTCGGGAAACATGTATTGCTCTCATTTTGCGGAACCGTCAGATGAAACGTTTCTGGACCGCCCTCAGCGTTCTCGCCATCGCAGCCGCCGGCGCGTGGTATTTTAAAGATCGCCTGCCCCTTGATCAAATTCCCTACCTCAAACAATTCGCCAGCGTTTCGCCACATGCAGAAACGGCAACGGCCGATGGATCTGCCGGCAAGAAGGGCCAGACGTCGCAGAACGGTCAAGCCGGCCAGCAGACAGGCCAGAGGCAAGGTGGCGGGCGGCGCAATGGCGGGCCGCCTACCGTCAGCACCATCGCCGTCAACAAGGCGACGTTGCCAATGGACGCTACGGCGACGGGATGGGCGGTTGCCGCCGACATCACCAATATAGCGCCGCTTCAGGCCGGTCTCGTCACGGAAATCTCCGCGAAGGACGGCCAGCATATCAAGGCGGGTGATCTGATCCTCAAGATGGATGACCGTATCGCCCGCGCAGCCGTCGACAAGGACAAGGCCAATATCGCTGCCGATCAGGCAACGCTGGAACAGACGGAAGCCGCCTTCCAGCGCGCCGCCAATCTGGTCAAGCAGAGCGCAGAGTCCCAGCAGGTGCTGGATCAGGCAAGGGCAGCCCGGGACAGCGCCGCCGCAAAGATCGATGCCGACAAGGCGACGCTTGCTTCCGACCAGGTAACGCTCGAACATATGGAGATCCGTGCGCCCTTCGATGGGCGACTGGGCGATGTTACCGTCAGCCCCGGTGCCTATCTCAGCGCTGGCATCAATATTGTGACGATCACGAAATACGATCCCATCTCTGTCAGTTTTCGCCTGTCGCAGCGCTACCTGCCGCAATTGCGCGAAGGCGTTCAGAAGGACACGGCGGTCGATGTAGACCCGGCGGCAACCGGCGGCGAGCCCATGAGCGGCATGCTGCGTTTTTACGACAACGTCGTAGACCAAACGTCCGGTACCGTACTTGCCAAAGCGGAATTCAAGAACGATCGCGGGCTGTTGTGGCCCGGCCAGTCCGTCAACGTCACGGCTCATTTCGTCTCCGACGCGGAGATGATCGTCGTGCCGACGGTTGCCGTGCGGCCGGGGCCGAAGGGTAATTTCGTCTACACCGTAGATGACAACCACCGTGTTCATATGACGACCGTGGAAGTTGCCCGCTCCAACGGCGATATGACAGCCATTGCCAACGGCCTCACCGGCGGCGAGCATGTGATCATCGAAGGCCAGTCGGGACTTGCCGACGGTCAACAGGTGGTCGAGCAATTCTCGGACAAGGGCGGCGCGGCCGCCAATCTAGCCGCCAATATTCCGCAGCAGGAACAGGTGGGTAACCCATGATCCCGAATTTCTGCATCAACCGACCCGTTGCAACCACCCTTCTCGCCATCGGCCTCGTGCTCGCCGGGCTTGCCGGTTTCCGCCTGTTGCCTGTCGCTGCGCTGCCGAAAGTCGATTTTCCGACGATCAGCGTTTCGTCGTCGCTGTCGGGCGCCTCGCCGCAAACCATGGCGACCTCGGTCACCACGCCGCTGGTGAAGCAGTTCGAGACCATTCCGGGTGTCAGCGAAATCAGCGCCACCAACACTCTGGGCAACAGTTCCATCGTGCTGCAATTCGATCTCAACCGTGACATCGACGCAGCGGCAGCAGATGTTCAGGCGGCGATTTCGCGCGCACAGCGGCAATTGCCAAGCAACATGACGACAACGCCGAGTTACCGCAAGACCAACCCGGCCGATGCGCCGGTACTGCTGCTCGCCATCAACAGCAAGGAGATGCCGACCAGCAAGGTGGACGAAATCGCCGAGAACATCATCTCGCCGCTGCTTTCAACCATCTCCGGCGTCGCGCAGGTGAGTATCTACGGCGCGCAGACCTATGCCGTGCGCATTGGCCTCGATCCCTCGCAGCTTCAGGCAAGAGGGCTTGGCGTCGATACCGTCACAACCGCCATCGCGCAGGCGAACAATCAGGTGCCCGTGGGCGCGTTGCAGAATGACAACCAGCGCCTGACGATAGAGGCAGACACCCAGCGCACCGATGCGGCGGCCTTCCGCTCGCTGGTGGTGGCGACAAGCAACGGTGCTTCCATCCACCTCGGCGATATCGCCAATGTCACGGACAGTATCGACAACCCCAATGCCGGCAGTTGGTTCGATGGCGAACAGGCGATTGTTCTTGCCGTGCAGCGCCAGCCGGACGCCAACACCGTTGATGTGGTGGATGCCATCCGGGCCAAGTTACCGGCGCTGCGCCAGCAATTGCCGCCATCGGTCAATATCAACGTCATGAATGACGCCTCGACCGCGATCAAGGACGCGATTGCCGACGTACAGTTCACGCTGCTCCTCACAATCGGGCTGGTGGTTGCGGTTATCTATCTCTTCACCGGGCATCTGACGGCGACCATTATTCCGGGCCTTGCCGTGCCGCTATCACTGATTACCGCCTTCGGCGCCATGTATGTTCTGGGGTACAGTATCGACAATATCTCGCTACTCGGACTGACATTGTCGGTTGGACTTGTGGTGGACGATGCGATCGTCATGCTGGAAAACATCCTGCGACTGCACGAGGAAAAAGGCCTGACGATGCGCGAGGCGGCCCTTCAGGGCGCCGCGGAAGTCAGCGGCACCATTCTGTCCATGTCCATCTCACTGGTCGCAGTGTTCATTCCCATTCTGCTGATGGGCGGAGTGATCGGCAGGCTGTTTAACGAATTCGGCATGGTGGTCACGCTGGCGATCATGGCGTCGGCGCTGGTTTCGCTGACCGTCACGCCCATGCTCGCCTCAAGGCTTTCGGGTCATTCCTCCAGACCGCCGGCCATCATCCGTTGGTTCGACGCCGGCTTCGAGCGCACGCTTCGCCTCTACGGCAAGGCGGTTGGCTGGTGCCTTTCCCATCGCCGCGTGGTTCTGGGCGCATTCCTGGCATCGGTTGCAGCATCGCTTTATCTGTTCGAGACTTTGCCTTCCAGCTTCTTCCCGCAGGAAGATATCGGTCGCCTTTCCGTGTCGACGCAGGCGCGTGAGGACATTTCCTATACCGCGATGCGCGATCTTCAGGCCCAGGTGGCCGATCAGATCCGCAAGAACCCGGCCGTGGTGCATGTGACCTCTACAGTCGGTGGCAACTCCCGCAACCCGCTGAATAACGGCTCGATGTTCGTGGAGCTGAAACCGAAGGAAGAGCGTGCACCGCTAAGCCAGGTATTGGCCGAACTTGGCCAGGCGACATCGAAGGTGGCGGGCATCCGCACCTATATCAATCCCCAGCAAAGCTTGCGTTTGGGCGGGCGCAGCTCCGCCAGCCAATACCAGCTCGTCATTCAGGGCCTGAACGCCGACGCGACCAATGAATGGTCGAACAAGCTGATGGAGGCGATGCGCCGCGACCGCACATTCGCCGCCGTCAATTCCGACGCTCAGAACGGCGCAATTGCGGCGACTATTTCGGTCGACCCTGAAAAGGCAGCCGCCTTCGGCATTACCAACGACCAATTGCGCAAGACGCTGGAAATGTCGTTCGGCGGTTATACGGCGGCGCAAATCCAGTCGACCGGTGATAGCTATGATGTGATCGTCGAATTCGACAGCTCGAAACAGTGGAATGACGATTTCCTGAGCGACATCAACATTCTCTCGGCAAAATCGGGTGTTCTGGTTCCGCTTTCCAACTTCGCCACCCTCACTCGCACGCAGGCGCCGGTGACCATCAACCAGACGGGCCAGCTCGTTTCTACGACCGTCTCCTTCAACCTGCCGGATGGCGTGGCGCTTTCGGATGCGACGAGCCGTATTGACCAGATCAAAACCACCATCGGCCTGCCGCAGGACGTGTTCACCAGCTATGGCGGCACGGCGGCGATATTCCAGCAGAGCCAGGGCAATACCGGCATCCTCATTCTTGCGGCAGTGTTGACCATCTATGTGGTGCTGGGTGTGCTTTACGAAAGCTTCATCCACCCGCTGACCATCCTTTCCGGTCTGCCGGCGGCGGCTTTTGGTGCGCTGGTCGCGCTGAAGGTGATGGGCATGGATTTCTCGATCATTGCACTGATCGGGCTGTTGATGCTGATCGGCATCGTCAAGAAAAACGCGATCATGATGATCGACGTGGCGGTGGAACTGATCCGCGAAAAGGCCGAACCGCCCACCAGCGCCATCCACGAAGCCTGCGTGCGCCGTTTCCGGCCGATCATGATGACGACCTTCTGCGCGCTGCTGGGCGCCCTGCCCATCGCCCTCGGCTCAGGCGCCAGCTCGGAACTGCGCCAGCCACTTGGTGTTGCCGTGGTCGGTGGTCTCATCGTCTCGCAATTGCTGACGCTGTTCATCACCCCGGTCATCTTCGTGGAAATGGACAGGTTGGGTACCTACCTCACCGGGCTGTTTTCGCGCAAGAAATCGGCTGAAAAACACGCGGAACCGCAAAAGCCGGAAAGTGCCAGCGAACCCGATTCCGTCGCGGCATAGATCGTAGATACGCATCTCCGGACACAAACCGCGATGCGGTTTCTACCGGAAATGCTCTAATGCAAGCTTCCGAGGCGCTCCAGTGCCTCGGAAAATCCCTGTCCCTGCAACTGGAACGAAACCGTTCGGCCCTGCAGATCGGGGGCCTCTATTGTCAGGGTTTGTCCGGCCTTCAGCGCGGTTACAAGTTCGACGAACGGCGTGAAGGAAACGATGCAGCCCACGGGCAGACACGTGCTGACCTGAACTTCCTGCAACCGCACATTTCCGGATTTTACCGAAAACAGCTTTGTGACGGCAAGGCCGAAAGGCATGACCATGGTGCCGGAAAGCTTACCCGGCGTCCCCACACCATCCAGCCGGAACTCGACGGAGACGACCAGTTTGCGTGTCTTCTCCTCAAGCTGGACCTGAGCGATGCCGCAGAGCGGTTTTGCCGTCTCCGCCACCGGCGTATTGGCGTCATTATCATCTTTTTTCGCAGGCGCGACGCAAGCAAGCTGCCAACTCCCGTGAACCTCACGCAACGGCGCGTCCGCCTTTTTTTCTGCATCTTGCGCGGGAGCACCGCCTGCCACCAAACCGGCGGACAGGAACACCGTGAGAGCCGTTTTCCAAAGCGTGTTTTGACTGCGCTTCATCAGAAACGAACTCCAAGTTGGGCTGAAGCAGATTGATCCAGAAGACCCGCGCCAAAAACCGCGCCGTAACGGAATGTCAAGGTGGCGGATGGGTTGAGATTGTAGCTAAGCCCCAGATTGATCAATGCCACGTCGCGCGCCATGGCAGCACTTGTCACAGAAAACGCACTGCCACCCTCGTAGAACAGTGCGCTCTCCATCATCGGATCGCCATAGGCATGACGCCACCCGATATCGAGCATCGCGCGTCCAAGCATCCCCTCCAACGCAATGTCACGGCTGATGCGCGCCCCGAGCGTCGAATAAAACTCGTCGTGGCTGACGGCACCCGAAGAGACGGCGGCGATACCGCCCATCTCCCGGAAAGCATCCGTCCGCGTATTCACGTAAGCGATATTGGCGTAAGGCTCGATATGGGTGAGATCGAAATCGAACCGCCAGGCGGCTTCGGCAAAGACCTGCGTGGTGGAAGCGTCGTAACCGGCAGTGAGGTCCTCCTTCAATGTTGAAAAGGAAACTGCCCGGCGGGTTTCGACATCCTGAAAGGCGTGGGTTGCACCAAGACGCAGGGATGCAGGGCCAATTGTTTTGCCCGCATAACCCGCCACATAGTAGCTGTCTACGTCAGCAGATGCAGCAGGAGAACCCTGGCTGATCACATCGCGGCCGTAACCGGCGGCCACCCCGGCACGCCAGCCATCAGCCAGATCTCCGTCAACACCAAAGAGGACGCCGCCGCCCTTCATCTCGGCCGATGCGCCGTTTCCATCGCCATCGATGCGGCCGCGAGAGCCGAAACCACTGGACCAGAACGTGAGTGAACCCTCGTCAATGTCAAACGGGTTTGATCCGCCTTCAGCATAGGCGACCGGCAGGATCGGGCGCGCATCGACACCTTCGAAAGCACTGCGCAGCCGGTTGAGAATGAGATCGCGGGTGAGTTGGCTGCGGTTGATCAAAGCCATGGCAAGCGAGGGATGAATTTCCCCGGCAAGCTGCGCGAAGGCGGATTGCGTTTCGCCCTGCTGCAGAAACACGGCCGCCTCGTAGAGCGGCGAGCTTTCCCCAAGCGCCTCTATGGCGTTGGCGGCCCCGCGCGCATTGGCCGTCGATGTTTCAACGGCCAGAAAGCCGGCATCCGGTGATGCCCGGGCGAAGGAAAGATAGGTGCTGCCGTCGTCGGCACTCCGGGCTACCCTTGCGGTCAGATAGGCGAAATTTTCGCCGACACTTGAAAACGTACCGGTAATTCCGCCCGTTGCCGTCAGGATCGTGTAGCGGGTGCTGAGGCTATAGGCAGTTTGGTTCGCCAGCGACGTAACGACAAGACTGACATCATTGTCGATAGTGATGGTTCCGGTCACGGCAAGCCTGTCGGAATTGCCGGCGGCGTCGATTTCAACCTCATAGCGAGAGCCACTAGCAAATGTTGCGCTGCCCGTGGAAGCCAGCGTGCCGATCGAATTGCCGGGCGCGAGCGTGCCACCCGAGCCGACGGTCAGGCCTCCGATGGTGCCGGAGCCGCCAAGTGTCGCGCCGGTACCGACCGAAACAGCGCTTGCAAGCGAGCCATTGACGCTGAGCTTTCCAGAGGAAACCGCACTGGTGCCCGTATAGGTACTATTTCCGGTCAAGACCAGATTGCCATCGCCGGTCTTTTCAAAGGTGCCAGTACCGCTGATGGCATTGGAAAGCGTGCCGGCACCATCGACAACGAGTTGCGCATCGTTGGCGATGCCGCCCGAGCCGAAACTTTTTGAGGTGCCTTTCAGCGTGCCGGAGGAAATCGTGGTGCCGCCGGAATAGCTGTTATTGCCGCCAAGCGTTGTGACGCCAGCTTCGGCAACGACTTTGCCCGCACCTGAAATATCGGCTGAGAGTATATAGCCGGTCTCGGAATGGTTGAAGACGATGCTGCCGTTGCCTGCACCGAAAGCAATCGTGCGCGCTTCCAACGCACCCGCTGAGCGGGCGGTTTGGCCCACGGCAGCTCCGATGTTGAGCACCCCTGTGGAACCCGCCGATGCGGCAATGAGAATAGTGGGCGCAGCCAGCGAGGCTCCGCCGGTTATCTCCACGGAACCGTTTCCGGCATCGCCGACGACCATGAGATTGCCAACCGCAACGCGCGATCCCACACCGCTGACCAGAACGTTTCCATTCGATCCCGCCGCACTGCCCGCATAGAGATCATAGGCATCAAGCGATCCGCCATTCGTAACGGTCAAGCTTCCGGAACCTTCAAAACCCACATCGACGGAGCCGGAGTTCACAACGCCGTTGTCGATATAAGCGGTGACGTTCGAACCCGATCCTGTGATCGTCATCGTGCCGGAGGAACCGGCAAGATCACCGAGCATCACCTTGGCAGCTTTGATACCGCCGCCGGCGCTGACCGACACATTTCCTGTAGTCCCGCCTCCGTATCCGACAAAAAACGTTCCGGTCATCGCCCAGCTCGATCCGTCGCCCGCCACCGTTACGGTGGAAGTGGAGCCGCCATGGGCCGCAACATAGCCGTCGCGGCTTTCCACCGTGCCACCGGCCTCGACGGTCATGGAACCGTTGCCGTCAAGGCCGACATTGAGATCGGCGCGGCTTTGCAATTTGCTGCCGGCACCGGATACCCGGGCGGAACCAGTACCACCGGCATTTGCTCCGATGATGATATTCGCTGCATCGACAAGGCCGCCGCCCGTGACTGCCAGCGAACCCGTGCCATTCACCCCCACCTCGAGATCGCCACGGTTGACTGTCCAGACCGAGCCCTGCCCATCCACGGCGGCAGTGCCCGTCGCACCCGCCACAACACCAAGCCGCGCCGCCGTACTATCAACGGAGCCACCCGCCATAACGTTGAGCTTACCATTGCCGGCGGCACCGCCCGGATCGGCGACATCGCCGCCGACCTGCAGGTCGCCGGTCCTCCAATTCGAGCCGTCGCCGGTGACAGTCGCCTCACTTGCCGAATGGCGGCCGATAATGGCCTCGCCACTGGTTATGGTCCCTGCGGCCTCTACGAGAAGCGTTGCAGCTCCCGAATTGCCAACGACGAGCGATCCGCCGCTTTGCAGCGCGGAGCCCAGACGGCTTACCGTCACAGAACTTCCGTCCGCAGAAGCCAGATTGGCAATCACCGTCGTTGTCTGACTGATGACCGTGCCGCCACCGGTTACGGTGAGCTTACCAACGCCTGCTTCGCCAACGACCATATCCCCGGACATGGTCCAGTGGCTGTCTTCACCGGAAACCAGCGCGGTTCCCGTCGTGCCGAGGTCTTCGGCCAGAACGCCTCTCGCACTGTAAAGCTCGCTGGCGCCGAGCACCTCCAGATTTCCACCGCCGCCAGCTCCGGAAGACGACCCGCTCACAAAAACGGTGTCGGAAGTCGTGAGAGTGGAAGAGTTATCGAGCTTGAGGGAGCCATTTCCAGTCCCGCTTCCGCCAATAAGGACGTTCTTCGACGATGCCGTCGTGCCGTGCAAAAGGGAAAGGTTACCCACGCCGCTGCCACCGATGGAGACATCACCGTCATTCTGCCATTTCGCACCGATGAAACTTGCGGTGCCGGACGCGCCACTGACAGCGCCGAGAAAAACTGAATCTGTCTGCAAGCCGCCCTGCACTACCAGCGTGCCGGCCCCTGGCGCGGTGCCTATCAACAATTCACGGGCTTTGGCGCTCGTCCCTATCGTAATGACCGGGCCGTAGGTATCGATCATCACATCATCGCTGGCACCAGGCACGCGGCGCGACGGACCCCAGTCCGCGTCGGTAAACCAGTCACCCCCATCGGACCCCGTCCAGAGCAACGTTTCGGCGATAGCCTCCGATGTAGCGGCAAGCGAAAATATAAAGAAAAAAAGACCCGCCGTACCGCAGACGAAAAGCCTGCTTGGCGTCAAGGCACGCATTTCCGCTGTCGGACAGGTTTCCCCTTCCGAAACATGGCAGAAACAAGCGGACATTCAGTCTCCCTAACCCGCGCGACGTGCGGTCTTCCTTTGATCGAGCGAATCATTTTGTGAATCAGATCAACTACGCCAGTTTGAAAGATGATTTCCAGTATGAACAGCGCAAAGCGTGGTTTTTACTGACAGACGAAACAAAAACGGAGCACGACAGGCGTGCTCCGTTAAATAAGCAACAGATGGCTGGAGTAAATCTCTGCCGAGATCGAACGGGAAAATCCCGTTCTGCCTACTGCTTTGAAAACCGCCCGAAGGCTCCGCCTGAAAAGCACAGGGGATCGCCATCGCGGTGGGCGGCACGCAGCACTTCGCCGACGATGATGGTGTGATCGCCCGCATCGTGGGCTGCCGCCTGCCGGCATTCGAAACGGGCGAGCGTGCCCGGAATGACCGGAACGCCCTCGTCGTTGATTTCCCAGTCAAGATCGTCAAATGCGCGGCCGTTGCGGGTGAAGCGGGCGCTCAGCACGTCCTGATCTGCGCTCAGCACATGGATGGCGAAATGCGTTGCGCCGCTGAAGGCCGGATAGCGCGATGAATTTTTGGCAGGCGACCACAGCACCAGCGGCGGATCGAGCGATACCGACGCGAAGCTGTTGACCGTCATTCCGATCGGCCCTTCGGGCGTCGTTGCCGTCACCACCGTCACGCCGGTGGTGAAAGCGCCGAGCGCATTGCGAAAGCTGCGGCTGTTTTCGCCGCCGGGAACAAATACATGCTCATTGGGCATTTTGATCGCTTCTGCGACTGTCATCACGGCACCTCGCTTCCAATTGCAAGTGTGTAAAGCTCAAACCAGGTCTGGCGGTCGATGGTGACGCGCAGGGCATCGGCCGCCGTTTTTATGCGCTGAATATTGTTGGTGCCGAGCACGGGCACGATCTTTGCTGGATGCCGCAGCAGCCAGGCGATGGCAACGGCAGTGGCATCGACGCCCTGCTCGTTGCCGATGCGCTGCAGGGCAGCCATGGTTCCACCATGCGCACCGGAAAACAGCGAACCGCCGCCAAGCGGCGACCACGCCATCGGTGAAACGCGCTTTTCCTGCAGGAAGGCCAGATCGCCATTGGTGAAGCTATCGGTAGCAAGCAAGCTCATTTCGATCTGGTTCGTAACCAGCCTATTGCTCATAGCCGATTGGAGCAGGGAGAAATCCCAAGGGCGGAAATTGGAAACGCCCACGGCCTTGACCTTGCCGGACGCTACCAGTGCATCGAGCGCCTTGCCGGTTTCTTCGGGATCGATCAGCGGATCGGGCCGGTGGATCAGCAAGAGATCGACATGATCTGTGCCCATGTCACGCAAGGAGGCCTCGACTGAAGCGTTGATATGGCCAGCCGTGGTATCGTAATGCTTGACGCGGGCGGCTGAGTGACGCCCGGCTGGCGCCACGATGCCGCATTTCGTCACGATCTCGATCTTGTCGCGAAGGGATGGAGCTGCCTTGAGGCCGGCACCCAGAATGGCTTCCGCCGTGTATCCACCATATATATCAGCCTGATCCATGGTGGTGATGCCCTGCGCCAGGCAGGCTTCGATCTTTGCCTGTACATGGGAAGGCGAAGTATCAGCATCGTCGCCGATGCGCCACATGCCGTAAACGATGCGGCTAAGTTCCAGGTTTTCAGAAAGAGCGATACGTTCCATCAGTGGCGTTCCCCGTTGCCCAGCGGCGTGGCAGGTGTTTCAGAAGGCACCCGGCCGTATGCATGCGGCAGGGAGCAGGTTTTCATTTGCGGCAGGACCTTGGTTCCGAAGTGTTCAGCCTCGTCGAGATGCGGATAACCCGAGAGGATGAAGGCGCGAATACCCATCTTCTGGTATTCCTCCAACGCCGAAAGGACCTTGTCGGTGGAGCCGACGAGCGCTGCACCACAGCCGGAGCGCGCCCGGCCGATGCCGGTCCACAGGTTGGGTTCGACATAACCGAACTTGTCGGCCAGTTCCCGGGCCCGCGCCTGATGCGATACACCGAGTGAGCCGCTGTCGTGGGCGCGGTTGCGGATCAGCTGGCCATATTCGTCGTCGAGCTTCGAAACCAGATGCTCGGCATATTCACGCGCTTCCTGTTCGGTATCGCGCACGACCATGTGGACTCGCAGGCCGTAATCCAGCGTGCGGCCATGGGCTGCGGCACGCTCATGGGCAGCGCGCATGCGGTCTGCGAGCTGGTCTTTCGTTTCGGGCCACATCAGATACACGTCGCATTGCGCGCCGCACAGCTCCAGCGCATCCGGCGAATAACCGCCGAAATAGAGCAGCGGACCGCCATTCTGCTGGTACGGACGTGCAGGCTCGGTGGAGACACCCTGGAACTGGTAGATTTCGCCGTCATGGTCAATCGTGTCACGGGTCCAGGCCTGGCGCAAAATCTGCACGACTTCATGGCTGCGTTTGTAGCGAAACGCGCTGTCAGCCACCTCGCCGGGAAAATCGGAGCTGATGACGTTGAGCGTCAGGCGACCCTTCAGCATGTGATCGAGCGTCGCCACCGTACGCGCCAGCATGATCGGCTGCATTTCGCCGCAACGGATTGCAGCAAGGAAATTGATGCGGTCGCTGATCGGAGCGCAACCTGCCACGAAGCTCAACGTGTCCTGGCCGACCTGATAGGAAGAGGGGCAGAGAATGTTGCGAAAACCGAGTTCCTCGGCCTTTTTGACGATATCCGAGCAATGTTCGAAGCTGGAGCGCAGGCTGCCATCCGGCACGCCCAGATAGGCGTAATCATCGGAACAAAGGGCAGAAAACCAGGAGACCTCGGCAGCATCGAGATCAGCGGATGTAACGGGTACGACGGTCATGCAATTCCTCCTCAAGGCCGCTCTCGTTTTTCTTGCATAACATCAAGAAATATGTAAATCAATGATGTATCAATTTTTGTTTTGCGGAGGGGATAGCATCATGAAACACACGGGCGGCAGCCTGCCTATGTATCTGCAGATCGCCGAAATGCTGGTGCGCGAAGTCGCTGCGGGCCGTCTGACAGATGGTGAAAAGCTTGCTCCCGAAAGGGATATGGCAGCCGATCTCGGCATTGCTGTCGGCACGCTTCGCAAGGCGCTTGCGGAGTTGCAGGAGCGTGGACTGCTGGAGCGTGTGCAGGGTTCCGGCAATTATATCCGCGCGGTCAGCGATCCCCAGAGCGTTTATGCCTTCTTCCGGCTGGAGATGATCGAGGGCGGTGGCCTGCCAACGGCGGAGGTGGTGGATGTTGCCCGCCTTGCCAAGCCATCCACCCTGCCCGACTTTGGCACATCGCCGGAAGGCCACCGCATCCGCCGCCTGAGGCGTATCGCGGGGAAAGCGGCGGCAATCGAGGAGATCTGGCTCGACGGTTCCTATGTCGATACGATTACCATCGAGAACCTGTCGGAATCGCTCTATCTCTATTATCGCACCCGCCTCAATCTCTGGATATCGAAGGCAGAAGACCGCATCGACCTCGGGGAAGTGCCAGAATGGGCGCCTGCACAATTCGGCCAGAAACCCGGCGCGTCGGTCCCGCGTGTCCTTCGCCTGAGCCAGGGTCAGGACGGAGCCGTGGCTGAAGTCTCATGGACATGGTTCGATCACACCGTCGCACGGTACGTTTCACGCATACGTTGAAAACGCACGAAATTCGCGTGATGCACATGGACAGAGAAAATTGACCACAGGCAAGGAAGCCGAGACCTGCCACGCAGGGATTTTCGCTGAAATATTTCTACAAATCAAAGCTTTGCCGGTTTTTGATTTCTGTCAGAAATAAAATTGATACACTATTGATTTCCTTTTGACGAAAGGTAATATCGCGGGCCTAGGGAGACAGGCGTTTGGCCGTCCCACGATATCGCCGGACGATCGGGATGATTTTTTCGAAAAGCGATGCGTGGATTTGAAGGTTGATGCCGGGTTTGCGTTCATCCGATTTTGGACGCCCCGGACGTGAGGAGGAAAAGATGGCTTCAGTCAGCCTGCGCAAGCTGGACAAGAGTTACGGTGCCCTGCGCATCGTCAAGGGTATCGACCTTGAAATCAACGATGGTGAATTCGTGGTTTTCGTCGGCCCCTCCGGCTGCGGAAAATCCACGACGTTGCGCATGGTCGCCGGGCTGGAAAGCATCAGCGGCGGTGAGGTGATGATCGGCGACCGCGTTGTCAACAAACTGCCGCCGCGCGAGCGTGACATCGCCATGGTGTTTCAGGACTACGCGCTTTACCCGCACAAGACGGTGCGTGAAAACATGGGTTTCAGCCTGAAGGTACGTGGTGTAAGCGCCTCGCAGGCCAATGCCAGCATTGATGAGGCAGCGAATATGCTGGGCATCAGCCATCTGCTGGACCGTCGTCCGGGCCAGCTTTCCGGCGGCCAGCGCCAGCGCGTGGCCATGGGTCGCGCCATCGTGCGCCGCCCGCAGGTGTTTCTGTTCGACGAGCCGCTTTCCAACCTCGACGCAAAACTGCGCGGACAGGTTCGCACGGAAATCAAGCGCCTGCACCAGCAGCTGGGCACCACCATCATCTACGTGACGCATGATCAGGTGGAGGCGATGACGCTGGCTGACCGCATCGTCATTCTGCGCGGCGGCGATATCGAGCAGGTGGGCACGCCGGACGAGGTCTATAACCGTCCGGAAAGCGTGTTCGTCGGCGGTTTCGTCGGTGCGCCTGCCATGAATTTCGCCCGCGCCAGAGTGACCGGCGACAGGCTGACATTTACGGACGGCAACTCTCTTCCACTGGCAGCAATCAGACCGTCCCGTGAAACGGCGCTCGATGGACGGGAGGTCATCGTCGGCATTCGCCCTGAACATTTCGGTCCCGCCGGGGGATTTGACACACAGCTCTCCGTCAAGGTGCAGGTGGTGGAGCCTTTGGGGTCGGATACGCTGGTGCATTTCACCCTCGGTGATGCGGCGCTGACGGCGAGAATGCCGCCAGAGATGAAACCGGCTCCGAATGAGGAACTGAAGATCGGCCTCGACCCATCGAAGGTGCACCTGTTCGACGTGACGACGGAACGCTCCATTCAGTGACAGGATCGGGCCGCCACCGGCCCGGCTTCAAGATTTCAATAACGGGAGGAAAACATGAAATTCAAAGCCCTTACGGGAGCGGCGCTCTGCGCAACGATGCTCAGCTTTTCGGGACAGGCCTTTGCCGACGCCGAACTCAAAATCTTCGTTTCCAGCCAGCATCAACCCGACGTGTGGCGCAAGGCGCTCGATCAATATGAGGCGAAGACGCCAGGCGTGAAAGTCGTGATCGAGACCGGCGGCAATACCTCCGAAATGCAGGCGCAATATCTCAACACCGTCATGTCTGCCAAAGATTCGAGCCTCGACGTGCTGATGCTCGATGTCATCCGTCCCGCACAGTTCGCAACCGCTGGCTGGACCAGCGATTTCTCCGGCAAGGACTTGTCCGCCTACCTGCCGACCTATGCAGAAGCAAACACCGTGAACGGCAAGATCGTGGCGCTGCCGGCGTTCGCCGATTCCATGTTCCTCTACTATCGCAAGGACTTGCTGGACAAATACGGCATCCAGCCGCCGACCACCTGGGATGAGCTTAAGGAAGCCTCAAAAAAGGTGATGGAGGGCGAAAAGAACCCCGAACTTCAGGGCCTCTCCTTCCAGGGTAAGGCCATCGAAGGTGCGGTATGCACGTTCCTGCTGCCCTACTGGAGCGAAGGCAAGTCGCTGGTTCAAAACGGCAAGCTGAATTTTGACAATCAGGCGGCCGTGGATTCGCTGAAGCTCTGGAAGAGCTTCGTCGACGAAGGCATTTCCAAGAAGAACATTTCCGAAGTGGCGACCGACGACACGCGCAAGGAATTCCAGGCGGGCAAGGTTCTCTTCGCCGTCAACTGGTCCTACGCCTGGACCCATTTTCAGGGCAAGGAATCCCAAGTCAACGACAAGGTTGGCGTCGCCCGGTTGCCGGCCGTCAAGGGCGGAGAGCAGACGACGTGCCTCGGCGGCTGGGAATTCGGCGTTTCCGCCTATTCCAAGCAGCAGGACGAAGCCAAGAAACTGGTGGAATATCTGTCCAGCCAGGATGTTTCGAAGTTCATGGCCATCAATGCCGCGCTGCTGCCCACCTATGCCTCGCTCTACAAGGATGCTGATGTGACCAAGTCCATCCCTTGGTTTGCGGATGCTCTTCCGGTTGTTGAAACGGCAAAGGCCCGTCCGGTAACACCGCGTTACAACGAGGTCAGCGAAACGATCCGCACCACCGTCAATGGCGTGCTTGCGGGCGTGATGTCGCCGGAAGACGGCGCAAAGCAGATGGAAAGCCGTCTGCGCCGCGTATTGCGCTAAGCCCTGTGGCCGGGGGCGGCATGCAGGACATGCCGTTGCCGGCCCGTTTGGCCGAACCAGTGAAAATCGCCTGAACGGCGCGATAAACGGGCCGGGACTTAACCGGTCTGATCGGGAGACGATGACGTGAATTCAGTTGCGGGAGTGGCAGACGTGACGATGCCGGAGAGAACAATGGTCAGGGTGGACGAGAAACCGCAGCCGCGCTGGACGCGGTGGCTCGATCTCGGTGACCGGTCGCTTGCCGTGCTTTTGCTGGCGCCTGCAGCCATTCTTCTTTCCCTTATCATCGTCTATCCGGTGGCGCGTCTCGTCTACACCTCGTTTTTCAGCCTTTCGCTGACATCAGGTCTGCCGGCGGAATTCATCGGCTTTGAAAACTACACGGCGATGCTCGATGATCCGATTTTCTGGGAAACGACCTGGAATACGGTGCTGATAACGCTGATAACGGTGCCGGGAGCGCTGTTCATGGGCCTGGGCCTTGCGCTCCTCGCCAACCTGCCGTTTTCGATGCAATGGCCGATGCGCCTGTCGCTGCTCATCCCCTGGGCGCTGCCTCTGTCGTTCGCCGGCCTCATCTTCGCGTGGTTTTTCCACTACGAATACGGCGTGGTCAACGATGTGCTGAACCGGCTGGGCTTTGAAGGCATCATCTGGTTCAACTCCCCGAACTGGGCCTTTGCGGCCATCTGCCTGACCATCATCTGGAAGACCTCCTCCTTCATGGCACTGATGATCCTTGCAGGGCTGCAAACCATTCCGCGCTCGCTTTATGAAGCCGCCGATGTGGATGGCGCCGGCAAGCTCAGGCAGTTCTTCGAGATCACGCTGCCGCTCCTAAAGCCCTCGATCGTCGTTGCTCTCATCTTCCGTACGATTACGGCGCTGCAGACCTTTGATATTCCATACATGATGACCGGCGGCGGCCCCGGCACATCAACCACGACGCTCGCCATGTACATTCACCAGAACACCGTTTCCTTCCTCGATCTCGGTTACGGTTCGGCGCTGGCGGTCATGATGTTTGCGCTCTCCATGTGCGTCACCGCCGTTTATCTCCGCATTATCAGGACGAAGGACTGATCCTATGAGCACCGTTGCGACCTCCTCCGGTCTGTCCTCCTTCTTCTCCGGCAAGCCGCTGCGCTTCATTGCGGCCTCCATATTGCTGGTCAACGGCCTGTTTCCGGCAATATGGATCCTGTTCACCTCGCTGAAAACCGAAGCGGAACTGACGGTGAAACCGATCACATGGTTTCCGCTCTTCGAGATCACGCTGCCGCTCCTAAAGCCCTCGATCGTCGTTGCTCTCATCTTCCGTACGATTACGGCGCTGCAGACCTTTGATATTCCATACATGATGACCGGCGGCGGCCCCGGCACATCAACCACGACGCTCGCCATGTACATTCACCAGAACACCGTTTCCTTCCTCGATCTCGGTTACGGTTCGGCACTGGCGGTCATGATGTTTGCGCTCTCCATGTGCGTCACCGCCGTTTATCTCCGCATTATCAGGACGAAGGACTGATCCTATGAGCACCGTTGCGACCTCCTCCGGTCTGTCCTCCTTCTTCTCCGGCAAGCCGCTGCGCTTCATTGCGGCCTCCATATTGCTGGTCAACGGCCTGTTCCCGGCAATATGGATCCTGTTCACCTCGCTGAAAACCGAAGCGGAACTGACGGTGAAACCGATCACATGGTTTCCGCATGCGCCCACACTCGCCAATTACATGCAGGCCTTTTCCGACCAGCCGCTGCACCTCTTCCTGTTCAACAGCTTCATGGTCGCGCTGCTTTCCACGGCCCTCACAATTCTGATTTCGGTGCTGGCAGCCTATGCGCTGGCGCGGCTCGATCTCAAGTACCGGGCGCTGATCCTCTCGCTCATCATCGCCGTTTCCACATTCCCGCTGGTAACGCTGCTGGTGCCTCTGTTCGAGATCATGCGTGCGCTCAACCTGCTCAATAGCTGGACCGCTCTTATACTGCCTTACACCGTGCTCTCCCTGCCGGTCTGCACGCTGATGCTGGTGTCCTTCTTCGAAAGCATCCCGCGCGATCTGGAAAACGCCGCCATGATTGATGGCTGCACCCGCATCGGTGCGCTGTTCAAGGTTGTCGTGCCGCTATGCGCGCCGGGTGTCTTCACCGCCGGTATTCTCGCTTTCGTGAACGCCTGGGACGAATTCCTGCTGGCGCTCTCCTTCAATTCCAATCCGGCACTGCGCACGCTGCCGGTCGGCATCCAGCTTTACCAGGGTGAGTTCGCTTTCCCCTGGCCCGTCATCTCGGCGGCGCTGGTGGTCGGCATCGTCCCGGTTGCGATCCTGATCGTCATCTTTCAGGAACGCGTCGTCTCCGGTCTCACCGCCGGCGGTCTCAAGGGTTAAACAGGTACAGTCATGCAATTCGAAAAGACCAGAGACGGCTTCACGCTTGCGATTGGCAGCCACACCATTCTTTCTCATTCGCCTGAGAACCCGGCTTTCTTCGCCGGTTTGGGCAAGGAGCGGATGGATATGTATCGCGGCAATTTCGATATCGAGGACTATGTCATCGAACGAACTGCGCTCCGCCACGCCGAAGTCAGTGGCGACAGCGTTACGCTGTCTTCCGCACCCGGGCAGGCCGCGCGCCTTCATCTGGCGCTGGATGGAAATGCCATCAGGGTCACGGCGCTGGATGAAACCATCAATCGGCTGTGGCTGCGGATCGTCGCAGATGAGGACGAACATGTCTGGGGCGGTGGCGAACAGATGTCCTATTTCGACATGCGCGGCCGCCGCTTTCCGCTCTGGACCTCCGAACCCGGTGTCGGCCGCGACAAGACCGCTGAAATCACCTTCAAGGCTGACGTCAGCGGCAAGGCGGGTGGCGATTATTACAACACCAATTACCCGCAGCCGACCTATCTGTCGTCGCGCAAATATGCGCTGCATGTGGAAACCAGCGCCTATTCGGTCTTCGATTTCCGCAACGAAGATTTCCACGAAGTCGAGATCTGGGCGATCCCCGAAAGGATCGAGTTTTTCACCGGCGATCGTTTCACCGATATCGTTTCCGCCCTCTCGCTGCGGTTCGGACGCCAGCCGGAACTGCCGGAGTGGGTCTATGGCGGCGCGATCATCGGGTTAAAGGATGGCGCCAACTCCTTTGCCCGGCTGGAAAAAATCCGCGCTGCCGGAACCAAGGTCTCCGGCCTGTGGTGCGAGGACTGGGTGGGGCTTCGCCAGACATCATTCGGCGCCCGGCTCTTCTGGGACTGGCAGGCCAATGAGGCGCGTTATCCGCATTTGCGTCAGAAGATCGCCGAGCTTGCCGATCAGGGCATTCGTTTTCTGGGATACGTGAACCCCTATCTCTGCGTCGACGGCCCGCTTTTTCCGGAGGCGGAGGCGGCCGGTTATTTCGCCACCGGCGCGGACGGCAAGACGGCGCTCGTGGATTTCGGCGAGTTCGATTGTGGCGTGGTCGATTTCACCAATCCGGCCGCAGCCGAGTGGTTTTCCGAAGAGATCATCGGCAAGAACATGCTGGATTTCGGCCTTTCTGGCTGGATGGCCGATTTCGGCGAATATCTGCCGATCGACATCACGCTATCGAACGGCATCGACGCCAAGCTGATGCACAATACCTGGCCGACGCTCTGGGCAGAGGTCAACGCCAAGGCTGTTGAAAGCCGTGGCAAAACCGGCGAAGCGCTGTTCTTCATGCGGGCGGGCTTTACCGGTGTGCAAGCCCACTGCCCGCTGCTGTGGGGCGGCGACCAGTCCGTCGATTTCTCCCGCCATGACGGTCTCGTCACCGTCATATGCGGTGCGCTGTCCTCCGGTCTTCTCGGCAATGCCTATCACCATTCCGACATTGGCGGTTATACCAGCCTGTTCGGCAATGTCAGAACCCCGGAACTCATCATGCGCTGGACGGAGATGGCAGCCTTTACTCCTGTCATGCGAACCCATGAGGGCAATCGCCCGCGCGACAATCTCCAGATCGATCAGGACGAGACCGTTCTTGGCCATTTTGCCCGCATGACGGCAATCTATGTCGCACTCGCCCCCTATCTGAAATCGCTCTCCACTGAAGCAGCCAAAACCGGCCTGCCGGTACAGCGCCCGCTTTTCCTGCATCACGAGAACGACCGGCAGACCTATGCCATTCAGGACAGCTATCTCTATGGGGCCGACATGCTGGTCGCACCAGTGTGGAAGGCGGGGGAGACGCAGCGCACGCTTTACCTTCCGGGCGATGGGGAATGGATGCATCTTTGGAGTGGCGCGCGGTATTTTGGCGGGCACGAGATCACCGTGGAGGCTCCGATAGGCCAGCCGGCTGTGTTCCACCGCGCTGAAACGCCCTTTACTGCGTTATTTGAACAGCTTCGCAATATCGCTTGAAGCATCACCTTCCGGCCATTTCCAAAAAACGCCGCAGATATTGCGGCGTTCAACCGATGCTTTAACAGGCCTCGCTAAAAGGCCATCAGCCCGTCAGGCGTGGTGATGTAATGGCTTTCTTGAACAATGCCGTCATCGCGTCGCTGATGCCCTGGGACGGGCTGACTTCGAAGTACAGGCCCGGGGAAGCGCAGCTCTGCATGCGTGAGCCGATTTCCGCCTGAAAGGGCTTGATCCAGCTATTATACCAGTCATTCGTCGGCAGCGGCAGATAGGTGGTATAAAGCACCGCGATACGAAAACCCTTTTCCTTCAATTTCGTACAGTCTTTGATGTCGATCGGCTCCTGACAGCGGCCTCCCGTCAGTTTTTTAGTACAGGAGGACGGCTTGTAACTGTCGCCCACCCCGTCTGAAACAAAGAAAATAACCTTATCCGGATTTGCCGAGCTTGCGCCCGTGCCCGAACTGCCGACCTTATCTCCAATCTGGATCAGTGCCCGGTCGAAATCTGTTTGCTGGTCGTTGTTGTATCCCTGATAGGGGATTGACATCAGGTTGATTTCACCAGCTTTTTTCTTTGCTGCGTCCAGATCCGAGGTTAGCGAAACGACCTCAAGCAGCTTGGTATCTTCCGCCCGTTCCCCGAAGGTATAGACGGCCATGCGATATTGATTGCTGCTTTTGCGCGTGGACTTTGCCGTGTCCATCAGGCTGGCGGTTGCCTTGGCAACCACGTCGATACGCGTCGTAACCCCGAGTTTCTTGGCCTTGAAGTAATAGCTGTTCGGGTCTGCCACGCCGTCCTTCACGATGTGACAGGCAAAAGCGCATTTATCGCCAGTGTTCGCAACCAGGGTGGCAACATCCGTGGGTGTCGCGCCCACTCCCATGGAGGGCGTATTATCAAGCAGAAGATAGAAATCGCTGAAGGTTTCCGTTTCGTATTTGGCCGTGGCCGTGCCGGCAACCGAAACGAAATCCTTCCCCAGAAGCCCTGAGAGGGTCGTGCTGACCGACGCCTTGAAGCTGACGGACGACTCGACCACATTGCCGTGCTTGATCACCGAGACATCGACAGAGGTAATGGTGTAGTCCGCGTCGCCGCGCTGATTGCCATCGAAGAATGCCCGGGCTTCTTCATTGCCGACGGGAATGACACCGTCCCCCGACATCTTCTTTGCCGCCTGAACACTTGCGGACATATCGGCGACTGCCGCCAGAGCCGCGGAATCCGCCGCCTGCTGCAGATCGGCTTTGACCGACATGCCGCGCGTAATATCGAGCGCCACACCGGCAGCCCCGCACAGAGGCACCATGAGCAGCGCGGTCAGAATGCCAAAATTTCCAGATTTCTCTTGCCAGAAGTTTTTCAAGTTCGCCCCCAACCAATCTGGGAGCTGAAGCTAATACAGCGGAATTGAAAAGCGGTTTCAATAAATAACTAATTTTTGATAAACTTAATATAATAAACAACTAATATGTTCGCGGCAAATTCGCCAATATTCTCGTTAACTTTCAACGTTGACATTACTTCAAAACCCTCCTAGCAAAACAGTCTCTTCCGAGGGGAGCACCTGACGGTGCTGAGATGGCGATGAGCCGGACCCTTGAACCTGATCCGGGTCATGCCGGCGTAGGAACGGAAACTGTAGCGCCTTTGCGTTACTGCCCTTTCTCTTCTCCGCTTTGCCCGGATCTCCGTGATCGCCACAGCTGGAGACCGAACGATGATGATGAAACATCCTTCCCTTCGTATACGGTACGGCTGCGTCTGAGCCCCGGCCGATGCGTGCCTCCCATGCGCTGAAGGGCGTCGTTCTTATTCTGATTGTCTGGCAGCTGGGCATCTGGCTGTTTGCACCGCCCCGCTACATCCTGCCCTCGCCGGCCAATGTTACCGCAGCACTCCTGCGCCAGCCAGCCTTCCTGTTCGGACAGGCCATGGTGACATCAGGTGAAATGGCTGTCGGGCTTGCGGCTGGCATTGCCGCCGGCATTCTCGTTGCCTTTACGATTGCCGCCGTCCCGCGTTTTGGCCGCCTCGTCTGGCCCATGGTTCTCGTGTTGCAGGCATTTCCGGTCTTCGTGCTGGCCCCTATTCTCGTACTCTGGTTCGGTTTCGGCATGGCCTCGAAAGTTGTCATGACGGCGATCATCATCTTTTTCCCCGTCGCTTCAGCCTTCACCGACGGCCTCAACCGCACGGATCGGACAATCCTCGATGCCGCCTCGCTGACGGAGGCGAGCCACTGGCAAATCCTAATCCGGCTGCGTGTGCCGCTGGCGCTTCCCTCACTCATTTCCGGGCTGAGGGTCGCAGCTCCGCTCGCCCCGCTCGGCGCGGTCATTGGCGAATGGGTGGGCGCCTCCGCCGGGCTCGGTTTTGTCATGATCCAGTCCAATGCCCGCATGCAGACCGACACAATGTTCGCCGCCATGACCATCCTCGCCGTCATTGCGGTGCTGCTGCGGCTTGTCGTCGACCGGGCAACGGCCAACCTCGCCCCCTGGGCCAAAGAAACAGACCACGTCATTCCTTTCAAACATTTGCGGAGACTTTCGGCACCATGAAACGAACTCTTCTTTCCCTCGTCGTCGCGGCAGCAAGCGTGCTTTCGCCCGCGCAATCGCAGGCGGCCGACAAGCTTACCGTATTGCTGGAATGGTTCCTGAACCCGGACCATGCCCCGATGGTGATTGCCAAGGAACGCGGCCTTTTCGCCGATGCAGGGCTGGAGGTCGAGTTGATCCCGCCCGCAGACCCATCCGCCGTACCGCGTCTGGTCTCGGCAAAGCAGGCCGATATCGGTGTACACTACCAGCCGAACCTCTATCTCGACCACGATGCAGGGCTGCCGCTCGTCCGTTTCGGCACGCTGGTGGAAACCCCGCTGAACACCGTCACCGTTCTGGCCGATGGTCCAATCAAGAGCCTGAAGGACCTGAAGGGCAAGAAGGTCGGCTTCTCCGTTTCCGGCTTCGAGGATGCGATGCTGAAGCGCATGCTGGAGAAGGAGGGACTGACAAAGGACGATGTTGAACTGGTCAACGTCAATTTCTCACTCTCGCCGTCCCTGATCGCCGGCAAGGTCGATGCCACGCTTGGCGGTTTCCGCAATTTCGAACTGACGCAGATGAAGCTTGAGGGCCACGAAGGCCGCTCGTTCTTCCCCGAGGAACATGGCGTGCCCGCCTATGACGAGCTCATCTTCGTCACCCATCTAGATCTCGTGAAAGATAGCCGCCTGCCGCGTTTTCTCTCGGCCGTTGAGCAGGCGGCGATTTTCATCACCAACCACCCGCAAGAATCCTGGCAGCTTTTCATCAAGGCCTATCCGAACCTTGACGACGCGCTGAACAAACAGGCGTTTTTCGATACGCTGCCGCGTTTCGCCAAACGTCCAGCCGCACTCGATCGCACCCGCTACACACGCTTCGGCACCTTCATGCAGGACATGCAACTGATCAAGCAGGCGCCGGCGGCGGAAGACATTGCCGTGGAGTTGCAATAACCATGGCAAACAGTTTTCCGACTGCGGCGAAGGCCGCAGAGATCCTCGAAAGGGTAAGGCAGACGCGCCCGCGCGTGCATTGCCTGATGAACACCGTGGTACAGAAATTCACCGCGGATGGCATTACCGTCGTCGGCGGCATCCCCTCGATGACAACCTCACTCGAAGAAATCGGTGCTTTCGTCACGAAAGCCGATGCGGTAACGATCAATCTCGGCACGCTCGACGCCGACCGGCGCAAAGTCATTCGATTTGCCGTCGAGATCGCCCGCGCGGCTGGCAAGCCGTGGATTCTGGACCCCGTGCATTGCGACTATTCGCCATCGCGACTGGCGTTCGCGCGTGACCTGATCTCGCTTGGACCCACCATCGTGCGCGGCAACAGCGCTGAGATGAGCCTGATCGGTGCTGTTCCGAACGCCATCAGGATAGAGACCGGACCTGTCGATAACCTGCGCGACGCCACAAGGAGTGTCAGAATCGTCAACGGTCACCCGTGGATGGCGAAGGTGACAGGCACGGGTTGCCTATCGGGTGGCGTCATCGCCGCCTTCATGGCGGTGGAAAAAGACGCACTGACGGCCGCCGCCGCCGCCCTCGCCATCACGGGTGTCGCAGCCGAACTGGCAGCGAAAAACGCCAAAGGCCCCGGCACATTCGAGCCGGCATTTCTGGATGTGCTTTCAGAAATTTCCGGCGAAGACATAATAAACCATGCGAGGATTGAGCATGAACAAGGTTGATTACCGTCTCAACGCGCTGGTCGATGCGAGCCTCGGCGATGTTGCGCCGTTGGGCGAGCTTGCTCTGGCGGCCGCACTCAACGGCGCGACCATTCTGCAATATCGCGACAAACACGCCTCCACGCGGGAGATGATCGAAAACGCCAGCGCCATTCGCGAAGCTATTGCCGGCACGGGCGTGCCGCTGGTCATCAACGACCGGGTGGATGTGGCGCTCGCCTCTGGCGCGGACGGGGTGCATCTCGGCGCCGATGATATGGATGCCAAAACCGCCAGACGCATCCTTGGAGATAAGGCGATCATCGGCCTCACCGTCAAGAACCGCGCCGATGGCGAGCGGGCGGCCTCCATGCCCGCCGATTACGCCTGCATTGGTGGCGTGTTCGAAACCGTTTCCAAGGTCAATCCAGACAAGCCTGTCGGCCTTGACGGCTTTACGACGCTCCGCACTCTGCTCCGCGAATTGCGGCCGGGCATGCCGGTGGGCGCCATCGCCGGTATCGATCTTGCCCGCGTGCCGAACGTCATCGCTGCCGGTGCGGATGGTGTTGCCGTCATTTCTGCAATCTTCCGCGCAGGCGATATTGCCAGCACAACCAGGGACTTCCGCGCGGCAGTCGATGCAGCGCTGAAAGCGAGACAGTCATGACAGCAATCGCATTGACCATCGCCGGCTCAGACAGCGGCGGCGGCGCGGGCATTCAGGCCGACATCAAGACTTTCTCGGCACTCGGCGCCTATGCCGCCAGCGTCATCACCGCCATCACCGCCCAGAACACCAAAGGTGTGACGGCAGTGGAGGATATTTCCGTCGCCACCATCGTCGCGCAGATGGATGCGGTTTTTTCCGATCTTGCCGTCAATGCGGTGAAGATCGGCATGGTATCGCGGATCGAAACCATCGCGGCCATAGCTGCAAGGCTTCGGCAGCAGCCCCAACCGGTGGTGCTCGACCCCGTGATGGTTGCGACCTCCGGCGACCGTCTATTGCATGCGGATGCGATCGAGACATTGCGGCGCGACCTGCTGCCGCTCGCCACCATCGTCACGCCGAATCTGCCTGAAGCAGCGCTTCTCACCGGCTTACCTATTGCAGACACCGAGGCGGAGATCACCCGTCAGGCCGAGATGATCCTGAAGGTGGGCGCGAAAGCCGTGCTCATCAAGGGCGGCCATGGCGACGGGCCGCAGAGTACGGATTATCTGTTTGCAGACGGCACCGTGCAGGCGCTTTCCGCTACGCGAGTGGACACGAAAAACGACCATGGGACCGGCTGCACGCTGGCGGCGGCGATTACCGCGCATCTGGCCATGGGGCATAACCTGGCGGAGGCGGTTGGTCTTGCGAAGGACTATCTGAATGGAGCGCTTGATGCTGGCCGGGAGCTTGCCGTCGGTCAGGGTCGAGGACCGGTGCATCATTTTTATCGGTGGTGGGGGTGAAGGTTAGAGTGGAGCGTAGGGCTTACCCCCCTCTGTCCTGCCGGACATCTCCCCCTCAAGGGGGGAGATCGACAAGTGGCCTGCCCCGGGCGTTTTAGTTGGCGAACGAGATCGCGATACCGACGTTAATGGGGACCGAGGCGAAAACCTCACCCGATCTCCCCCCTTGAGGGGGAGATGTCCGGCAGGACAGAGGGGGTGAGCCGCACGCTCTGCGCATCCGCCTTCACCGCGCCTTCGGCGTCGCCAGCACATTCCTGATCGCAAAACTCGAATGAATCCGCGAAACACCCGGCAGCTTCGACAGAATCTCCTTATGGATGCGCTCGAAATCGCCCGCACTTTCCGCCTCACATCGCAGGAAATAATCCGACCCGCCCGTCATCAGGTAACATTCGCGGATTTCTGGATAACGCCGCACCGCGTTCTCAAACCTGTTGAGAAAATCCTCCGTCTGGCGATCAAGCGTGATCTGCACGATGACCGAGATCACCTCGCCGCCGGCAAGGCCGCTGGTCAGCGCCGTATAGCCCCGGATGATACCCTCCCGTTCCAGAATATCGACCCGGCGAAGGCAGGCAGAGGCCGAAAGGCCGACTTCCGCAGCAAGTTTCGCATTGCTGATGCGGGCATTGAGCCGGAGCAGGCGGATGATGTGGCGGTCGGTCGCGTCGAGTGACGACATAGAAAATTCCAATACGACAATGAAAGTTGCGTAGATTGCATTTTTATCGCATCTTATTCGAACAATAGCCAAGAAATTCGACAATCGTTGCAATACTCTCATATGATAAAAATGAGGGTGAACGACCATGGACATGCAGATCAGCCGCCAGCAGGCAGCGGGTGGTGCAAGCGGCCATCTGACCATCGATCTTGGCGCATTGCGCGATAATTATCTCGCACTTGCGGCAATGGCGCCCACATCGCAGACGGCAGCGGTCGTCAAGGCTGACGCATACGGACTCGGCGCGGATATCGTCTCGCAGGTGCTGTTTGAAGCGGGCTGCCGGAATTTCTTCGTCGCCCATATCGATGAAGCGCTGGCGCTCCGGCTGCGTCTTTCAGCGGAAGCGCGGATTTTCGTCCTCAACGGGCTTCAGCCCGGTAACGAAACCTCCTGCGCAGCCATGGCCGTCACACCGGTTCTGAATTCGCTCGAGCAGATCGCCCAATGGGCGGCCCACGCCAAAAATCTTGGCAAGACGTTACCCGCCGCAGTGCAGATCGATACCGGCATGTGCCGTCTCGGCCTCTCTCCCGAGGAGCTTGAAGTCCTCGCCTCCCGGCCGCAACTGCTTGATGGTATCGACATCGCCCTCGTGATGAGCCACCTCGCCTGCGCCGACGAACCGGATCACCTCTCCAATGCCGCCCAACTCTCTGTGATGCGAAAAGCCGCTGTCGCTTTTCCTGATGTATCCGTCTGCTTTTCCAATTCCGGCGGCATCTTTCTGGGCAACGACTATCACAACTCCCTGCTACGCCCCGGCATCGCGCTTTATGGCGGCGCGCCCTCAGTTACCCGTCCCAACCCGATGAAACCGGTTGTCCGGCTTGATGTCGCCGTTATTCAAACCCGCGACGTTCCCGCCGGATCGCTGGTCGGTTATGGCGGCTCTTTCGAAGCGGCCGGGCCGACGCGGCTTGCGACGATCGCGGCTGGTTATGCCGATGGCCTGCCGCGATCGCTCAGCAATCGCGGTGCGGCATGGTATAATGGCGTTCGCCTACCCATTGCTGGTCGCGTTTCAATGGACAGCATCATTCTCGATATATCCGCCCTGCCCTTGGGAACATTGACGCAAGGCAGCTTCGTGCAGATGATCGGGCCTGACCAGACGCTGGAAGACATTGCCGAGGATGCGGGCACGATCGCCTATGAAATCCTGACCGGCCTCGGACGCCGTTACCGCCGCAATTATATTCAGCCGGGCGAAAACCCGGCCGTCGCTTCAACATCTGTCAGCCATAAGTGAGACGATCATGAACGTCACTATCCTCGGAGCCGGCGTCGTCGGCGTGACCTCCGCCTGGTATCTGGCCAAAGCCGGACACAAGGTGACGGTGATCGACCGCCAGCCGGCGGCAGCACTTGAAACCAGCTTTGCCAATGCCGGCGAGGTTTCCCCCGGCTATTCCTCGCCATGGGCCGCGCCCGGCATTCCGATGAAGGCCATGAAATGGCTGTTCATGAAGCATGCCCCGCTCATCATCCGCCCGACCGCCGATCCGGCGGCGTGGCGCTGGATGAGCCAGATGCTGCGCAATTGCACATCGGCGCGTTATGCCATCAACAAGAGCCGCATGGTGCGCATTGCCGAATATAGCCGCGATTGCCTGATGGCGCTGCGCGACGAAACCGGGATAGAATACGACCAGCGCATGCAGGGCACACTGGAGGTTTTCCGCACCCAGAAGCAGTTCGACGCCATCGGCAAGGATGTGGACGTGCTGACGGCAGGTGGCGTGCCTTTCGAAATTCTCGACCGCGAAGGCTGCGCCGCCATCGAGCCCGGCCTTTCTCCTTCCAGGGAAAAGATCGTCGGCGGACTGCGCCTGCCCGGTGATGAAACCGGCGACTGCTTCATGTTCACCACCGAACTTGCGCGCATGGCTGAAGAGGCGGGAGTCACCTTCATCTACGATACCGGCATCATGCGCCCCATCGTCGAGGCAGGCCGTATCAAGGCCGTGGAGACCACCAAGGGGCTGGTGGAAGCCGATATTTTCGTCGCCGCACTGGGCAGCTATTCCCCGCAATTCGTCCGCCAGCTCGGCCTTACCCTGCCGGTTTACCCGGTCAAGGGCTACTCCATCACGGTTCCGATCGTGAAGGAGGAACGCGCGCCCGTTTCGACCGTGATGGACGAAACGTTCAAGGTGGCAATCACCCGGCTCGGCTCGCGCATCCGCGCCGGTGGCATGGCGGAAATCGCCGGTTTCAGCAAGGATCTGCCCGCAGCAAGACAGGAAACTCTGGCCCATTCGGTGGAAGACCTGTTCGGCGGCGCAGGTGACCAGAGCCAGGCGAAATTCTGGTGCGGCCTGCGCCCGATGACGCCGGATGGCACGCCTGTTATCGGCACCACCCGCTACAGCAATCTTTATCTCAACACCGGCCACGGTACGCTTGGCTGGACCATGTCCTGCGGCTCGGCCCGTGTGCTTGCCGATCTCATCAGCGGGAACAAGCCCGAGATAGACACGCACGATCTGGCACTCAGCCGTTACGCAGCCTGAAGTGCGACAGGGCGGCGCTTATCCCCGCCTGAAGGGCGGGGATGGTGGCCGCTCAAAGTGCCAGTGCATCCTTCAGCGCCAATCCTTCCTTCATGCGAAGGTCGAGATCGGCCTCGATGTGATCGAGGTGCTGCAGCATCAAGGCACGGGCCTTTGCCGCATCCTTCGCCTCCAGTGCATCGAGCAGGTCGGCATGATCGTTGTGGCCGCAGCTTGAAACGCCCGAGCGCCCGTAGAGCGCGATAACCAGCGACGAGCGGGCGACCAGTTCGTCCATGAATTTTTCGAGGATGGCATTGCCGGCAAGCGAGGCCAGCATCAGGTGGAAATCGCCTGATGCCTTGATTTCCGCGCGCCTGGCGTGCGGGCCGCGCTCATGCTGGTGGCGGCTTTCCTGAACCAGATGCTCTCTCAGCTGCTTCACCGCCGCAGGCGTGATCTTTTCGATTGCGGCGTCCAGAACGCCGGGCTCGATCAGCCGGCGCGAAGCAAAAACCTGCCGCGCTTCGTCCGGTGTGGGATTGGAGACAAAAGCGCCGCGGTTGCGCTCGGCCTTGACCAGTCCTTCGTAAGCCAGCATCTGAAGAGCCGCCCGCACCACCGTGCGGCTGACATCGAACAGCGTTCCCACTTCCGATTCCGACAGCTTCGTTCCCGGGGCAAGCCGTCGGTCGACAATGGCGTCGCGCAGCGTATCTCGAATAGCCTGGGCACGGTCTTCGTGGGATGAATCGGAATTGACGGTTATATGGGCAAGGCTCATGGAATTGTCCTGTTTGAACTTGAGTTCTAGCGCGAAGCGCGGCTTGCGCAAACAGGAATTGCGAGCTGTCGCCAGCCGCCACAATTCATTCAGCGCCCGTTCAGCAGGCGCGCTATATTTCTTTAACCATTGAATTTGCAACTGGCAGCGCCCTGCCATCCGGATGGAAGAAGATCATGTCGTCCTTTGCAGCTAAAACCGTTCTGGCTATCGCCGTCGCCGCCGCCACCATCGTGCCCTTCAACAGCGCATCCGCCGATGACTGGGGCCGCCGCGACCGTCGCGATGCCGCCATTCTGGGTGGCGTGCTTGGCCTTGCCGCCGGTGTCGCCGTTGGCTCAGCCCTTTCCCGCCCGGCACCGGTAGACGACGAGCGAGTCTATATCGACCCGCCGCGTCGCTATGAACCGAGCTATGTGTACGAAGAGCCGGACTACCGCTATTATCAGCCACAGCCGCAGCCTGTCTATCGTCCGGCACCGGTTTACCGTGCCCAACCGGTCTATGACAATAATTCCGGCTACTACCAGCAACGCCGTACCTACCGCACCATCGAGCCGTGGACGAATGCCTGGTACGATTATTGCTCGCAACGTTATCGCAGCTTCAACGGCCGCTCCGGCACCTATGTCGGCAATGACGGCCAGCGTCATTTCTGCGTAGCGGGTTGATCTGGGATAACGTCTGCGCAGTTATCGCTGTTAATAATCAGGCCGCGGACGGAAACGTCCGCGGCTTTTCATTAAGTGTCACCCCAGATCCTGCGGCACCTCAAGCAGCGCCGTTTTTCACATAATCCGCCCGGTTGATGCCGTGACGTTGCAGCTTGTCGTAAAAGGTCTTGCGGGCAATGCCGAGTATCGCAATGGTTTCGGCCACGTCGCCATTAGATTGCACAAGCGTTTCGCGAATGATCTGCGCTTCTATTTCATCCATTCGCTCCGGCAGGGTGCCGGAAGCCGGAATGCTCGATTGCGAAACAGTCGTGGTGGCCGCATCCATCTCCAGCCCCAATACTACCCTTTCAGCGAAATGCCCGAGTTCGCGCACATTGCCCGGCCAGTCGTAGTCGTTAAGGCGGCGGGAAACGCCGGCGCTGATCTGCGGTACCGGCATGTTGAACCGGTTGGCGGCCTTGGTGACGAAGTGCGAAAACAGCAGCGGAATATCCGCCTTGCGCTCGCGCAGCGGCGGTATCGACAGCGTCACCACATTCAGCCGGTAATATAGGTCCTCGCGAAACGTGCCACGCTCGGCCGGGTCGCCGAGATCCACCTTCGCCGCCGCCACCACGCGAATATCGACCGGTCGCTCCTCATTTGAACCGAGTGGCGAGACCTCGCGCATTTCCAGAACGCGCAACATCTTCACCTGTACGGCAAGCGGCATACTTTCGATCTCGTCGAGAAACAGCGTGCCGCCGCTTGAATGTTCGATGCGACCAACGCGTTTTTTCTGCGCACCGGTGAAAGCACCCGGCTCATGGCCGAAAAGCTCGCTTTCGATCACCGTTTCCGGCAGCGCCCCGCAATTCAGTGCCACAAAATTGCCCCTGGATCGCTTCTTGCTCCAGCGATGCAGCGCCGTTGCCACCACTTCCTTGCCGCTGCCCGTCTCACCTGCCACCAGCACGTCTACATCCGTATCAGCAATGTGCCGGAGCGTGGTGCGCAGGCGTTCCATGGCGGGCGTCTGGCCAATCAGAGGTAAATCGTCCTCGGCTTGAGCACTCGCCCGGCGAAGCGCGCGGTTTTCCAGCACGAGGCGGCGCTTTTCCAGTGCGCGGCGGGCGCTTTCAACCATGCGTTCGGCGGGGAATGGTTTGGCGATGAAATCATAGGCGCCGTTGTGAAGGGCATCGACCGCCATCGGCACATCACCGTGGCCGGTGATGAGGATAACCGGCAGATCGGCATCGATCTTGCGGACATGGTCGAAGAACTCAAGCCCGGTCATGCCGGGCATGCGCACATCGGTGATGACGACGCCGTCGAAATCCTCGTTGAGCGCCGCAAGTGCCTGTTCGGCGCGGGAAAAGGAGGTAACGGGCAATCCGTCGAGTTCCAACGTCTGCACCATCGCCTTGCGCAGCTGGGAGTCGTCATCCACCAGAAATATGGTTCCACCTGCCATCATGTTATGCTCGCTTCAGATATACGGAAAAAGACGTGCCTGCCTCGCTGCTCGTTACCTCAATCCGCCCGCCATAGTCGGAGGCGATATCGTTGGAGATGACGAGACCAAGGCCTAGGCCGCTTTCCTTAGATGTATTAAAGGGCGAAAAAAGCTGGGCGCGGATCGCTTCGGGAATGCCGGTCCCATTGTCGCTGACCGAAAGCAAGACCATGTCCCCTTCCTCGCGCACCCGCACCTCGACACGCGCCGCATCAATTTCTTCAGTGGCTTCCAGTGCGTTTTGCAGAAGGTTGATGAGAATTTGCTCGAGCCGGATGCGGCTGCCAAGCACCTTCAGGTCCTGATCCGGCAACACGATATCAAGTGCATCCATCTGTCCGGAAAAACGACTGCGCAACAGCATCACCGCGCCTTCGATGACCAGCTTGAGACTGACCGGTTCGGCAGCGGTGCGGCCCTTGCGCGCCAATATCTTCAGGTCGCCGGTAATCGTGCCGATGCGATCGGTCAATGCCGCGATGTTTTCGAGATTTTCGTTGGCCTCCGCCATGCGGTCGCGTTTCAGCAGGGTGCGGGCATTGTCGGCAAAGGCGCGGATCGTCGCTACCGGCTGGTTGATTTCGTGGGCAACGCCCGCCGCCACCTGCCCTAGAATGGAGAGACGGTTGGCCTGCACCAGCTCGTGCTGCACGTTGCGCAATTCACCTGTCGTCTTTTCGTGCAGGGCAATTTCCGCCTGAAGATGGTCGCGGGTCCTTGTCAGATCACGGGTGCGCTCCTGCACCTTCATTTCCAGCTCGGTGCGGGCGCGCTGCTCCTCTTCCTTTTCCCTCAGCGCCTTGTGCCTGCGCCACAGCCACAGAGCCGAAAGCGCCATCAGCGGCATCAGCGTTGCCAGCGCCACCACCCTGCCCTCGCGAATGGCGGCGTTCAGCGCCGGTGCCACCGGTTGCAGATAATGCAGGGTCCATGAGGTCGTCGGCACCGGCGTTTCCAACCGCAGATAATCGCCGCGCTCACTTGCCGGGTCATCGACACGGATAAGCGGAACGCCGTCGCTCGAGAGTCGCGCCATCCGGAACGGCAGCGTTGTAAGCGCCTCGTTACCGAATTGCAGGCTTTCGGAAATGGCTTTGCGTCGCGCCTCGTCAATCGGCGCTACGGTCTTGAAGCGCCAATCCGGCACGCTCGTCATCAGCACGACGCCGTTCCTGTCAACCACATAGACCGGTTTGCCGCCGATGTTCCAATCCGCCTCCAGACGGTTGAACTCCACCTTGGCGATGACGACGCCGAGCGGCCGACCGTCTGCGGCATCGATGCGGCGCGAGATATAAAGGCCCGGCCGGCGGCTGACATTGCCAAGCGCATAATGTTCGGACATGCCGGTATTCATCGCCGCCTGAAAATACTCGCGGAAGGCATAATTGGAGCCGACGAAGCTGTCGGCCTGTCGCCAGTTACTGGAGGCAATTGTCAAGCCGGTCGGTCCGGTCACATAGATGACAGAGGACTGCGTGCCTTCGATCAGCCCCTCCAGCTTGCGGTTCAGCCGGTCAATGGCAGGCGCGCCACCGCCATCCAGCGCAATCGCAAGGTCGGGGTCGCCGGACAGAACCAGCGGAATGGCGCGCGGCCGCTCCAGCGCAACATTCAGAAGCGCGATCTTGAGTTCGGCATCGGTGGAGGCCTCGGACGCGGCGGTGCGTATTGCCTGGTTTCGCGCAAAGTCATCGGCAACCAACAGAACTCCCAGGCTGACGAGCAGCCACAAGCCCGCCAACGCCAGCCATTGAGCGCGCCGTCGTGCCTGGGAATGAGAGGCCTGATCTTCTTGGGTCATGCGACAATTGTGCGGATTTACACACAGACCGCAAGAGGTTTTGTCCGGATATCCGCACATACATCGGCGAGCTGATACGGCGTCAATAAAAAGTACTTTTTAAATCAGCCAGTTACACCAAATAAGCAAGTCTGGCATGCGTATTGCACATGACTCCTCAATCGGCGCGAAGCCGTCAACGACACGGCGATCCCGGGAGGCCAATTAAGGCAGGGTGAGGCCGAGGAGGAAAAAACATGATCGATACAACAACCGTGGCGGCAGGCCACGCCAAGCAGCCATTCTACAAGCACCTGTATTTCCAGGTTGTGGTCGCCATTATCGCCGGTATCGCGCTTGGCCATTTCTATCCGGCCTTTGGCGAACAGCTGAAGCCGCTCGGCGACGGCTTTATCCGTCTCGTCAAGATGATCATCGCTCCCGTCATCTTCCTCACTGTCGCAACCGGCATCGCCGGCATGAACGATATGAAGAAGGTTGGACGCGTGGCCGGCAAGGCCATGATCTACTTCCTCGTGTTCTCCACCCTCGCGCTCATTGTCGGCCTCATCGTCGCCAACACTGTGCAGCCGGGTGCCGGCATGAACATCGATCCGGCCACGCTGGATGCCAAGGCCGTCGCGACCTACGCCGACAAGGCCCATGAGCAGACCATCACCGGCTTCCTGATGAACATCATCCCGACCACCATCGTCGGCGCATTCGCCAGCGGTGATATCCTGCAGGTGCTGTTCTTCTCCGTGCTGTTCGGCATCGCGCTCGGTATCGTCGGCGAAAAGGGCAAGCCCGTCACCGATTTCATGCATGCCATGATGTATCCGATCTTCAAGCTGGTCGCGATCCTGATGAAGGCCGCCCCCATCGGTGCCTTCGGCGCCATGGCATTCACCATCGGCAAATACGGCATCTCGTCCGTCACCAACCTCGCGATGCTGATCGGCACCTTCTACGTCACATCAGCACTGTTCGTGTTCGTGGTCCTCGGCGCTGTCTGCCGCTATAACGGCTTCTCGATCGTCGCGCTTATCCGCTACATCAAGGAAGAACTGCTTCTGGTTCTCGGTACCTCGTCTTCGGAAGCCGCCCTGCCGGGCCTGATGAGCAAGATGGAAAAGGCGGGCTGCAAGCGCTCCGTCGTCGGTCTCGTCATCCCCACCGGTTATTCCTTCAACCTCGACGGCACCAACATCTACATGACGCTGGCTGCCCTGTTCATCGCACAGGCGACCGGCATCCACCTCTCCTTCGGCGAACAGATCCTGCTGCTGCTCGTGGCCATGCTCTCCTCCAAGGGTGCTGCCGGCATCACAGGCGCTGGCTTCATCACGTTGGCCGCAACGCTCTCCGTCGTGCCGTCGGTTCCGGTTGCCGGCATGGCGCTCATCCTCGGCATCGACCGCTTCATGTCGGAATGCCGCGCACTCACCAACTTCGTCGGCAATGCGGTCGCGACCATCGTTGTTGCCCGCTGGGAAGGTGAACTGGATCAGGAACAGCTCGCCCGCGTTCTCAGCGGCAAGGAAGAATTCACTGGCATCGCCGATGTGGATTCGCTTCCGGGTGCGGTTCAGCCCGCCGAATAACACGACCTCCCAAGGTCCAGCCTGTCCCGGTTCGTCCGGGCAGGCTCTCGAATGAAGGCCGGCGCATCAGATCGATGCTCCGGCCTTTCATCGTTTGAAGCCCTCCCAACCGTCGAAAACGGTTTTTATCGCCGTGCGGATGTTATAGGCCAGATCGAGCGAGAACGAATGCGAAAAACGGAGTAGGCCCTTATGAAGAACCTGTTTCTGGCCTGGCAATTCTGGGCACTGCTATCGGCGGCCTTTGCGGCATTGACTGCGATTTTTGCGAAAATCGGCATCGAAAACGTCAATTCCGATTTCGCCACCTTCATACGCACCATCGTCATTCTCGCTGCCGCTGGCCTGATGGTTTATGTTACCGGCAACTGGCAACAGCCCTCCACCATTTCGGCGCGTACCTGGACCTTTCTCGTGCTTTCGGGGCTGGCGACCGGCGCATCTTGGATATGTTACTTCCGGGCGCTGAAAATCGGCGATGCCGCCCGCGTCGCCCCCATCGACAAGCTCAGTGTCGTGTTCGTCGCCGTCTTCGCGGTTCTGTTTCTGGGGGAACGGCTGTCGCTGCCCAACTGGCTGGGTGTGGTGCTAATCGCCTGCGGCGCGGTGCTTGTGGCATACCGGGGATAAGGCAAGCTAACAGCGGCGCCCGGCCGGACGAACCGGCCGGGACATTCGCAAAGTCATCAAGCGCGTGCGGCCGCAACCTTGTCCAGTCCCCGCTTAACGCCGGCGAACAGCTCATCAAGCTGCTCGGCCGTGATGATCAGCGGTGGGCAGAAGCAGATCGATTCGCCGATCGGGCGAGTGATCACGCCCTCATCCTCAATGCCGGCGGCAATGACGAGCGTCGCATCGCCCGGCTTCGTACCTTCCCACGGCTTTATCTCCAGCGCGCCAAGAAGACCGACGCCGCGCGAGGAATGCACCAGCGGATGGTCGGAAAGCGCTTTCAGATGATCGAGGAACTTGCCTTCCAGCCTCGCGACATTGCCGACCAGATCGCGCTCCTGAATAATCTTCAGGTTTTCGAGACCGACGGCCGTCGCGACCGGGTGGCCGGAGGCGGTATAACCATGGCCGAAGGAGCCGATCCGGTCGGATTCGTCGGCGATCGGCTGGTAAAAACCGTCATTCATGATGATCGCCGACAGCGGCATGTAGGATGAGGATATCTGCTTGGAAACAACAAGCACATCCGGCTTGATGCCGTAGGTCTCGCAGGCGAACATCTTGCCGGTGCGGCCGAACCCGCAGATGACCTCGTCCACGACAAGCAGAATGTCGTATTTCTTCAGGATCGCCTGCACACCTTCCCAATAACCTTCAGGCGGCAGAAGAACCCCGCCGGCACCCATCACCGGCTCGCCCCAGAAGGCGGCAACGGTTTCCGGGCCTTCGCTGAGGATCAGATCTTCGAGTTCCTTCAGAATACGCGCGGTAAAATCCGCCTCGCTTTCACCTTGCTTGCCGAAGTGCACATAGGAGGGGCAGGCCGTATGCAGCATGCGGTCCAGCGGCAGGTCGAAGCTTTCATGGTTGCGCGGCAGGCCGGTGATCGAGGCAGAGGCAATCGTCACGCCATGATAACCCTTGATGCGGCCAATGATCTTCTTCTTGTTCTTTTTGCCCAGCGCATTGGAGCGATACCACACCATCTTGGCAACGAGATCGTTCGCCTCCGATCCCGAAGACGTGAAATGAACCTTCGACATCGGCACTGGCGCAAGCTCGATCAGCAACTCGGCAAGATCGACCGACGGGCCGTGCGTCTTGTAGGAGAAGGTGTGGTAATAGGGCAGCTTCTGCATCTGCTTTGTCGCAGCGTCCACCAGTCGCTGTTCACCGAAGCCAAGCGCCACAGACCAAAGCCCTGCCATCGCCTCGATATAACGCTTGCCGCTGCTGTCGGTCACATAGATGCCTTCACCACTTTCGATGACCAGACCACCGGTCTTTTCGAATTTACGCAGATTGACGTTTGGATGCATCTGGTAGGCGATATCGCGTGCCTCGACGGAATTCGGCAGAATGGTCATGGGATAAAGGCTCCGTTTCGGTTGGATGGGCTGAAGCGTCAGACGTGCTGGCCGCCATTGATGAGAATTTCTGCGCCGTTGATGTAGCTCGACTGCTCCGAGCAGAGGAAGTAGATGGTCTGCGCCACCTCCGCCGTGGTGCCGAGCCGCCCGAGCGGGACCTGCGCTTCCACGAGTTCAGCGGTTCCGGGTGAAAGGATGGCGGTGTTGATTTCGCCGGGCGCTATGGCATTGGCGCGCACGCCGCGCGGCCCGAATTCATGCGCCAGCTCCCGTGTCAGCGCCGCAAGTCCCGCCTTCGATGCGGCATAGGCGACGCCGGCGAAAGGGTGCACCCGCGAGCCGACAATGGAGGTAACGTTGACGATGCAGCCTTTTGCCGCCTCCAGTTCCGGCAAAAGCGCACGGGCAAGAAGCGCCGTCGAGACGAGATTGACGTTTAGCACCCGCGTCCAAATCTCCGCCGTTGTGTCGGCAACGCCAAGGCGGCTACCGCCTTCGCCCTTCGGCGAGATTCCGGCATTGTTGACGAGTGCGGCCAGCTTTCCTTCCGGCAGGCGCGAGCGCACCTCGTCGGCCAGATCGTCGATGCGGGACAGGTCCTCCAGATCGGCCTGGATATGGCTTTCGCGCGCGGATGGCCAGCGGCATTCCTCCGAAAAGGGTTGCCGCGATACGGTCAGGATTCTCCAGCCTTTTTCCTGAAACAGCTTGACGGTGGCATGCCCTATTCCGCGGCTCGCACCAGTCAAAAGCATAAAAGGAACAGCCATGAAAGAACTCCTTTGCCATGCGAACCGTTGAGCCGGTCGCGCATTCAGCCCGCATGTTAGAGTGCTGCGACCCGCTGACAAGGGCTATTTTGTCGCGGTGCACGAATGGGAGCCGCGTTACGGGCTAATCCCATTTGATATAGGCCTTTCACCCGAAGGGAATATTTGAAGCCGGCCATTTGCTCATAAAATGCAATCTCCCGAATCTGTGATCCGTATTGGGAGGGGGACGAATGCGTATCGACATCATCGACACCGACGCCGGCTTCGAGGCGATCCGGCAAAACTGGGAAACGGTGTTCATGGCCGATCCCCATTCCCGACACTTCCTGTCCTGGGGCTGGCTGCGGGATTACATGCCGCGCCGCAAGCGCTGGTTCATCCTGGCGCTCAGGGAACGCCCCGAAGGCTCGCCCTATGTGGCATTTTTTCCGCTGCGCATCGTCACCGAACCGGACAAGAAAACCGGCCGCTTCCACGACAGCATAGTCATGGCTGGCAATGCCGCGGCGGATTACACCGGCTTCATCACTCTGCCGGAATATGAAAATAACGCGGTTGCCGGTTTCTGTTCCTATATTCGGCAGCAGAACTGGACCGAACTCAAGCTCGACTATCTTTCCGGCCCACCGGAGCGGCGCGACGCGATGATCCGCGCGCTTCAGGGGCCGCTCGTCATGTTCCGCGACAACATGCCGACCAACCCCTATAACATCAACAATTGCATCTGCCCGGTCGTGGCCCTGCCGGACACGTTCGACTCCTATCTCGACAGCCATATGAGCAGCCAGTCCCGGCAAAAGCTCCGGCGCTTCATGAGGAAGGTGGAAAGCGGTGACGAATACCGCATCACCTTCGCAACGAGAGAAACAATCAAGCGGGACATGGGCATCCTGTTCGATTTCTGGCGCATCCGCTGGGCGCCGCACAAGGGCAAGGAGCGCACCGAACTGTTGATCGGCGCAACACGGCAAATGCTGATGGATGTGTATATACGCGGCGATCTGGAAGTGCCGGTCCTGTGGTTCGGCGACCAGCCGCTCGGCGCGCTTGCCAATATCATCGACCGGCAGAAAAAATCGGTATTGTTCTACATTACCGGTCGTGACGAGAACTGGAAGACCCCCTCACCCGGCCTCGTGCTGCACGGACACTGCATCCGCAGGGCGATCGAACAGGGTTTCAAGACTTATGATTTCCTGCGAGGCAACGAGCCGTACAAATATTTCTTCGGCCCGGAGGAGCACAAGCTCAGCTGCACGCTGTTCCGCACCCGCTCGGGCGACAATCTCGGCGGCAAGCTCCACCCGCGCAGCATACGCTTCGTCTACGAAGAGGGTCTCAAACTTTATAAGACGGGCAAGAAGGCGGCCGCCAACATCGCCTTTTCCCAGGTGCTGGCAGCCGCGCCCGATCACCTTGGCGCACAATTCGGGCTGGCCAATCTGACCTTCGACCGCGGTGAATTCCGCGAAGCGGAAATCGCTTTCCTCGGTCTCCTCGGCAGCGGTCAGGACCCGGTTCTGCTTTGGATGCGCATAGGCGAAGCGCGGTTGGCGCAACGGCAATATCACGAGGCGTCCGAAGCATTCCGTCAGGTGACCAATCGCGCCCCCTTCCACCGCGAGGCGCTCTACAAATGCGCCGTGGCGCTGATTGCGGCCGAAAGAACGATGGAAGGCGCCGAAATCCTCGACAGATTGCAGCATTACCATTCTGACGACGCTACGCATCTGGAATATGCCGAAAAGGCGCGCGCAGCCCTTGCCCGGCTGGAACTGGGAAAGGCCAGGATTCCGCTGCCTGCCGATGTCATCACGCTGAGCGCCAGGCCAAAATCGACGGGCAAGCGCTGGCGTCCGCCAAAGGTTTTGCATTGAACGTAATGACCTGTAAGTTGCGGCAGAAAAAATCGGCCGGACGACTTGCAAGGGTTTTTTATGTTTCTGACCAACAAGGATATGCTTGACCTCATCGAGCTGCGCCATGATCTGCACCGCCATCCGGAAATTTCCGGCGAGGAGAAGGAAACAGCGCGGCGTATTCGCGATTTCCTCGAGCAGGCAAAACCGGATCGGATGTTCACCGATCTGGGTGGTCATGGCGTGGCAGCGGTCTATGACAGCGGCAAAAGCGGTCCGGTAGTCCTCATCCGCTCGGAACTCGACGCTCTGCCCATTCAGGAAAAAACCGACGCCGAATACCGCTCCGGCACAGATGGTAAGGGCCATCTTTGCGGCCATGACGGTCATTCCACCATTCTGACGGCGCTTGCACTTGGACTTTCCAGAAAGCGCCCGGAAACCGGCAGCGTCGTACTGCTCTACCAACCGGCAGAAGAGACAGGTGCGGGCGCGGCCGCCGTCATCGCCGATCCGCGCTTTGGCGAGATGAAGCCGGATTATTCCTTTTCTCTTCACAATCTTCCAGGCCTGCCATTCGGCCATGTCAGCGTGGTGGAAGGGCCGGTCAACTGCGCATCACGCGGCATCAAAATCCGCTTCTCCGGCAAGACCGCGCACGCCTCCTCACCGGAGCATGGCGTCTCGCCGATGCGGGCGATATCTGAGTTGATGCCGGCTTTGACCGATCTCGGTTCCGGCTTTCCACCGCAACCCGATTTTTCGATGGTGACAATCACCCATGCCGTGATGGGTGAAGCGGCCTTCGGCATTTCTCCGGCAGATGCGGAAATCTGGGCGACGCTCCGGACGCTGACAGACGACCGAATGGAAAAACTCTGCGCAGATGCGGAAGCGCTGGCAAAAAAGGTGGCCGAAGAACAGAAACTGACACTCGATATCGCCTATGACGATATTTTCCTGCATTGCGAAAATGCGCCGGAAGCCGTCGACCATATCCTGCGGGCGCTGACTGCAGAGAAAATTTCCCACGGTTCGGAAGGTTTGCCGATGCGAGCCTCCGAGGATTTCGGAAGGTTCCGCGCCGTCTCGTCATCGGCCATGTTCTTTTTGGGTGCAGGCAAGGACTATCCCAACCTGCACAATCCCGACTACGACTTTCCGGATGGGCTGATCGATATCGGCGCACGCATCTTCATGCGCATCATCCGCAACCTCACAGACGCGGGGTAAGCAGCGGCAGCCCATTGCCGCCCCACGCCATCAGCCGCCCTGGGGCCCTCTGCTCGGCCGGGCGGCACGGACAGCTGCCAGTCCCCTGATGCCCTCCTTATCGCCAATGGACGTCAGACTTTCGAAAATCTGCGCAGCATCGGCGTAGCGGTTCATGGCAAGATAGGAATAACCGCGCAATACCATGAGATCGGTGCGCTCATCGGCAAGCCGCGCACGCTGATCAAGCAGGAGAAGCGTTTCCGCATAACGTTTGGACTGGAAGGCGGAAACCGCTCTGTCGGCCAGGATTGAAACCTGCAACTCAGTCGCGCGCGGGCGGTCCATGCGCGATTTCGTCGCCGAGACAGCGGCATGGTCCGTCAGCCCCATGCGCAGATAGGCAAGGCTCTGGCCATAGGCCGCATCGCTTTTAACAGTCGACTGGCCACCGGCAATTGCGGATTCGAAAGCCTTCAGGGCTTCCGCCGGCCGGTTGGTCTCCATCAGGCACCAGCCGAGATCAAGCGCCTGCTGTGCGGGCAGGCGCTGGGGATCGGGATAGACCGCGCAGGAGCGTGGACGTGACGAGGCACTTACGGTCCTCTGCGTCTGCGCTGGCAGACGCGCCTGCTTGCGCGAAGGTTCCGGAGCCGGCTGCTGGACAGACGGCTGGGGCTGGCTATAAGCCACCACTGTCTCAGACTGCGGCGCATAGGGCGCGGGTGCCGTTGTCTGGGAAGCTGTGGCGACAGGCGGTGCGGTGACGGGCGCTATCTGCTGCGCGGACTGGTCCACCATACGTGCCGTTCCCACATCAGCGATGCGTTGCGAGCGGCTTGCCCATTGCTGCTGTATGCTGCGCAGACCGGCGAGATTGCGCAGATCGTGATAGCTGACTGCCATGCCATAGGCCGATGGTTCGTCATCGGCTTTCCAGCCAAGCGCAGTGCTGAACCATTGCAAGGCGAGCGGCGTCTGCCGGAAAGCAAGCGAATACCAGCCGAACTGCTGCGCGGTCGCCGCATCCTTGCGAGTTATTGTTTCAGCGGCGATGCGCTGCAACACATCCGGCGGAAGGACCACAGGCGGCTCAAGCGCCAGAAGATTGGCTGTCGCGGCAAGATAGGTCGCAAGCCCGTCGTCCGAAGCGGTGCGCCACTTATACATGACCTCCTCAGCTTCACGTGGCTCGTTGCGGTCGATCAGCGCCAGCGCCAACCCCTGCGAAGCAGACGCGCTGTCTTCCTCTTCCCGCGCCTTGCGAAACCACTTTTCCGCCTCCGCCATGTTCTTCTGGCGGATATTATACCAGCCGAGCAACAGGGCATCGCTTGCAAGCTTGTCGGTCTCGGCAAGCCTTTCAAGCCGCATCAGATAGGCGGAAGGAACGGAAATTCCCTCCTTCTCCCCTGCCTTCGCCACGAATTGGCGGGCGAGATCGTTCTTGACCGGTTCGAATTCCAGCTGACCGTCTGCGTTGGGCTTTTCCTTGGCAAGCAAATCGCCGATCATCTCCGCCGGCAAAAGCGCGGACGCCTTCTGCACCGTGGCGAGCCTGTCGCTTGGCGTCGTGCAATTGTTGAGAATGTAGAGATAGGCGTCGCGCGCCCGTCCCATGCGGTCGGTATTGGCAAACGCATCGGCAACCCGCCACAGGACATCCACCTCGCTACAGGTCAGCAGGCCGGGATTGCTGGCGGCCGCGTCCACCACTGTCGCATATTGCTTGAGATCGGAAGCGTTGACGAGCCGCTGGCGGGCCTCGGCGAGGGAAAGCATGCCGGTCAGATTGTCGGGAGGCTGCCAGCCGGGTTCCGCCTGCTGGCGGTCGGCGATCGCCTTTCTGACCTCGGCGTAACGGCCGTCGCTATAAAGCTGCCACATGGCATCGAGCCGGGGATCGCCGTTAACGGGAATGGCGAGCGGATCGGCAGGCGGTGTCCAGTTCGGATAGAGCGTGCGCAGCCTCGCGATTTCGGCCTGAAGGCGCTGGGTATCGCCCTTGGCCGCGAAATAGCGCAGCGCGCTGAGATCGACCTCGAGCATGTCTGATGACGCCGGCTGGGTCTGGCGGGGTGCGGGCGCCTGCGCCATTTGGGGCTGCGATATCTGTCCACCCGTCTGTGTCTGCGTAACCGGCGGTTGCGGATCAGTCGCCGGCACCGTTACCGCTGGCGTCACGGGTTGGGTTAGCTGCGCCATCTCGCGATTTTTAAGGAACGCGTTGATCTGGGCCGGATTGGCTGCCGCTGGAGAAACGCGCTGCGCCGCACGGTTGCCGCCAACCGCCGAAGTATGAATGTCCGATACACGTCCGAGAATGGTGTCGCGCCAGTGGAAGGCGGCGAGAGCAATCAGAAGCAGGATGAGAGCCGAGGTAGACAGCGGTTTGTTCATCGGCACTCCCCGTTATTCCTTGCCAGAAACGACAATGCCAGAAGATGCAATGTAGAAGGATAATAAAGCGTTGGCTGAAAGCCTTTCAGTTCGGCAGGCACAGCCGGGCCGCCGCCGGCGCAGGCTGCGAGCGCCGGAATGATGCGATAACCGGGATCCGACAGAACGTCCTTGACCGCGCCGCTCTTGAGATCGAAGGTTCCCGCAGCACCGCTTTCCAGCGTCATGCCGTTTTTCAGGCGGTCAAGCAGCTCCGGCGAGCCCATTTTCGCCCTTGCAAGATAAAGCGGAATCCGCACCGCATTGTAACCGAACTCGGGCGGAAACGCCGATGCCGGTTGCGGTTTCGTCTTCATCGACACCCAGTCGGCGGGCAGTTTCCTGTCGCTGAAAGCAAATGTGGCGATCTGCGCCACGCCGTCGTCGGCAAGCGCCTTCCAGAGTGGCGATGGTGCGACGAGATTGAGGACCGGAAATGCTTCGAAAATCAGATAGGAAGGATTGACCACCGGGCCGTCGCCCCGGTCAACCTCGCCAAAGCCGCTGGCGGCGGGCAAAAGCAGCGTTCGCCCGCCGCGCTGAACGACAGTCTTCTTGAGGACCGCCGATGCGATGGCCGCCGATGCCTCTGCATAGTCCTGCCGGTTCCACTGCGCGGCAGCCAGCGCCAGCGCGTAGGCAATCAGAATATCGCCATCCGTGGCATTGTTGATGTCAGTCACATGCGGTCTGGTGCGCGGGTCCCATTTCCACGCGGAGAGACCGTCGTCGCGCACCAGGAGTTCCGTGCGGGTAAAACTCCATATCAGCTCGAAGTCGGCAATGTTCTCTGAAAGAACGGCAAGCCACATGCCGTAACCCTGGCCTTCGCTGTGGCTGATATTGCCGTTACCGGTATCGATGATGCGCCCGCCGGGATCGAGAAACGCACTTTTATAGGCCGACCAGGCCTCAGGCGAGACAGATGCGGCGCGGGCAATCGAGATGCCTGAGATCAACGCCATCAGCGACACGCAGAAAATGCCGGCAAGTCTAAAAATCCCACGCCTCATCGGTGTCGCCCCATCATACGCAGCATCGCGAAGGTGGCAAAGCCCAGGAGCGACACGAACCCGATGAATGCCAGCGAATAGGAAAGAACATTGGAAGACAGCCAATTAGCAGCGATCAACCTCCAGTTCGAGAGGGAAAACGCCCGCGTGACATAGAAATACGGCTGCCCCACCTCGACCGTTTCGATCTTTTCTGCACCGGCATCGTAAGCTGCGACCCGCCCGGTGACGTCGCGCCAATGGTTTTCACGCACCATCGAAGACATGCCGTCACGAAGCTCCGCCGACGTCGGGGCGGTAGCCAGCGTCCAGACCCCTTCGCCGGAAGGGCTTAGACCCTGCACCAGCATGAAGGAGACATTGCCGGGCGGCGCATAGGGCTGCTCGGCCGCCGGCAGGAAACGCAGCGTATCGGAACTCAGATCGAAATTCCGCTTCATCCACTCCTCAAAGGAGGAAACCTGGCCTTGCCAGATGCCGCCGTCCACCCGCTCTCGCCAGTCATTAAAGAGGGTTTCGCTGTTCTGCGCAGGCGGCTGAACGCCCGTTCCCATTTTCCAGGATATCTGGCTGGAAGGGACAAGATTGAACTGGCTGATCAGCGATTGCGGGAACTGCGAAATCGTCCCGACGAACAGGGCGTCACGGTCGCCGATCACCAGCGGAGAGGCCACGGTCTCGACATTGATCGGATATCCCGCAGCGCTTGCCAGCCGGCTGACCAATGTCGCCGCCGCCGACATGGTGTCGTTATCGAAACGATCAAGCGACAGCGCGACGGGATTTGCGGCAAACCTGTAGGGCTGCCCGGCACCGGACATCGCGGCGAGATCCGGTTTGCGACCGATCTGCGCGTAATCGGGAATATGGATTTCCGATGTGTCGAACAGGGCAAAACGCGGGGTCGTACTGGCCGGCGCTCCCGGCGCGCAGACCTGATCCTGCGCCGTCATCAACACGGCCTCGATGGTGATCTTGTTCGGGCCAGGCTTGAAGTGGCGCATCGTCACATTGATGGGCAGATGCCGGAAAATGCCGCCACCATTGTTGGAGATCGGCACGGTCGAGGCGATCTCGTCATTGACGTAGATGTCTATATGGCTACCGGGCAGCACCTGCGAGGAATAGGCGGCATCGAGCAGCATGGCCGCCTCGCCATAGGCCGACGCATAAAAATCGGCGGGCATGCCGACGTAGAATTCGTTGCGGAAACGCCGTCCACCAAATTCGCTGCTCTCAAGCCCAAGCTCGGAAAGCGCGATGCGACGGTCCGACATGACGAGCGGTACATCCGGCGCATGCCAGCTGCGGGTGGAAAAGGTCGTTCTCTGGGCACCGGGCGTGCGCGCGATCGAGGAAAACAGCGTCTCAATCGCCGCCTGTACCGCCTGCGGGGTGGGACCGCTGACGAGGAGCGGCGAGAGGCCACCCGGTGCAGTGGTATCGAAGCCGGCAAAAGCACCCGCCGACGCCTCGGGCGGCACCGCGCCGGTGAAGCCGGCAATCTCGCGTGCGGTGCCGACAAGAACCACCAGCGTTCCCGCCTTGCGTTCGGCGGAGGGTGCTGCCACGAAACGGATCGTCTGGTTCGGCATCTGGGTTCGGAGTGCCAGAGCCTGAGAAAGGCGCAGCAGCGAATCTGCAAATGCCGGATTGCCGAGGGCAGGTGCAACGATCTCGATCGACGTTGCCGCCTTGGCGTCCGGACCGGTTGCCTGGATATCGTCGATATTGGTGAAGTTGCCCGCGACATCGGCGTTAAAGCCGATATAGGTATTTGCCGGATTAACATCGGTCCACAGATCATAAGTGGACTGGATTGTGCAATCGGTTCTGTGGCGCTGCTGCACGCCAAGCGTCACGACATTCGCGCCCACCTGCAGGACACCGGGTGGAATTTTCAAGGAAACATTGCCCTCACCGTCGGGCGCCTCAATGCGCGCCGTCTCCAGCGGAACATTGTTGAGGCTGACCTGGAAATTCGAGTCTTCCGGCGCGACCACGATGGCGTTCTGATAACCAATATTCAGCGAAACGGCGGCATTCACCTGCTCGGGCGTCAGATAAATGCTCCACTGCCGCCGATCCATTTCGCCGGAAAGGCTGAGCTTTTCGTACGGCAAGATATACCGGCGACGGCTATCCGCCGCGGGTGACGATGCCTGAACGGGTGCGGGTCTCGCCTGACCCTGCGGCGGCATGGATACGGGTGGCGTCAGCGGCCGCAGCGGCGGTTGCGGCGCAGGTGCGGGCTGCATTACCACAGGAGGCTGGCCCACTGCAGGCTGGGTCGATTGCTGGGCTGGCTGCGGCTGGCGCGGTACAGCTGGGGGAAGTGTCGGCGACGGCACGGGTGCCGGGGCTGTCTGTGCGGGCTTCTCCGGCGACATGTCGAAGGGTGAGGACTGCGCCATCGCACCGGTTGCGACGACACCCAACATCAGCGCTGTCAGTGAACTCCTGATCGTTTTACCGCCGTTCATTTTACAACTCCGGCAGGTTTGACGGTTTTGGAGGCGGGCCGGAGCGCCTTGGCCAGATAGAACAGGCCGCGCTGCGTCTGGAAGAGCGATATCGCCAGAAAGATCGCCGTGCCTCTGATGAGGCCGGGGTTCTTGCGGCGCACGCGCTGGAACTCGCTCCATTGCTCGGAATTGGCGAAGATCAGGTCGGCGATCAGGCGATGATCGATGGCGCGCTGCGGCGAGAATGTGCAGCCTATGGAAATGAAACCGTCGTTCCGGACCGTGCGGACCACATTGATGGTCATGGTTTCCGGCACGCCCTCGCTATGAGGCTTCACCCTAATGATCGCTGTCGTGTTCTTTTCGATAGCGGTGGTGCTGTCGAAAAGATTGATCAGCAGGCCATGCACCGACACGTTGTCAATGGAGGCCGGCACCCATGCGTCACTACCCTCAAGCTTGACCTCGCAGCGCCGCTTGACGGTGATGCGCCGCGACGCCGATTTTTCGCCGCGCTCGGAGACGACGCCAAGCGCACAGCCCGCGAAGATAAGGTTGAGCAGGTTCCAGCCGCCGACGACGAGTGTGACGTCCGCCTTGTATGGCTCGGCGTAGATGCGCCAGATGGCAAAGGCCATCGCAACCAGCAAAAGTGCGAAAATGACAAAGAACGGGCGGCTGATTTCCGAAAGCCGCGCCTCGGCGATGGATTCGTCCTTCGCCGTCACCTTGAAGGTCGGCTTGCCGGGATTGAAGATCACCGACACGACGGCTGGCAGAAGGTGGACCGTCTGCACATATTCGTAGAGTTCAGAAATCCACGGCCAGCGGAAGCTGCCATAGAGATAGTTCTGCATCATCAGGTTCACGAGCATATACGCGGCCGTATAAGCCAAAAACTCGCCGCCGGAAGCCACGAAAATCTGAAGATCGAAGAACAGGTAGAACAACGGCGCAAACAGGAAGATCGTGCGCGGGAACGGGAAAAGCCAGAACAGCGTCGACGACATGTAGCAAAGACGCTGCGTGAAGGAGAGACCACGGCGGAACAGAGGCTGGCGAAAGATCAGGATCTGCATCATGCCCTGCGCCCAGCGGCTGCGCTGGCCGATGAAGCTTGCGAAGGTGGCCGGTTGCAGCCCGGCGATCAGGGGCTTGTCGACATAGACGCTGTTCCAGCCGCGCGAATGCAGCGCGAGCGCCGTTTCGCAGTCCTCGGTGATGCTGACGCCGCTGAACCCTTCCGTATCCAGCAGTGCCTCGCGCCGCAGCACGGCGGCGGAACCACAGAAAAACGCGCCGTTCCACTTGTCGAGACCGCGCTGGATGATGCCGTAAAACATCTCGTTTTCGCTCGGCATCGTCTCGAAGGTGCGCAGATTGCGCTCGATCGGATCGGGATTGACGAAGAAGTGCGGCGTCTGCACCAGGAAGAGCCGGGGATCTTCCTCGAAATAGCCCACCGTTTCCAGAAGGAAATCGCGCGCCGGCGCATGGTCGGCGTCAAACACCGTCACCAGTTCGCCGGTGGAATGGGCGAGGCCGTTATTGAGATTTCCGGCCTTGGCGTGGACGTTGCGCTCGCGCGTCAGATAACGCACGTCGAGGTCCTCGCAAAGCTTCTTCAACTCCTCATGGCGGCGCTGTGCCGCCTGCGCCTCGACGATATTGCTGGCATTGCGCTTCTGCACCGAGCCGCCGTCGTCCAACAGCCAGACGGTGAACTTGTCGGCCGGGTAATCCATGTTCTTGGCCGCCGCCAGCGTATTGGCGAGAAGCTCCGCGTCCTCGTTGTAACTCGGCACGAAAACATCGACCGTCGGCCGGTAATCGGGCGAGCCAGGCCGGGTCTTGCGGGAAGGCAGCGGCATCGACACGATGACGAGGCTGAGACCCAGCATCACGACGCTGTACATTTCAGCGAGATAAAGCAGAAAGCCGGGAATGAAGTTTTCGAGCTGGTTGACGGGCGGCAGCGTGCTCGTGGTGCGCCAATAGACATAGCGAAGCACGATGGCCGTGCCGAAACCAAGCGCCACGAGCCGCCAGGCTCCCTGCCCGTTGAAACTCTTTATTGTAGCGAGAAGTACGAGCGAGATCGCCGTGGCGACCAGGTGCGTCTGCAGGCTGACCGGCATCGTGACGATGGCCAGAACGCAAAGCGACACAAGAAACCAGACAATGATTGTGATGGCCTTGTTCATCCCGAAACTTTCCGCTCTCTTCCCCGCCCGGAATTTTTACCGGGATCTTTTGCAATGCCCTCTTCTGCTGTTGCTCCAGCCATCACCTGCATCCCGGAGGCGCTGCCGAACCGGACAGACATGTGGGCGACGGAATAGCCACCTGCGGAACCTGCGTCGGCTGCTGGCTCTCCACCTGCACGCTGGCCGCGCGCCTGCCGACTACAGCAGGCCTTGCGGGCTGGGCGGGCGCGCCAACGGATGCGGGTGACGGAATACTGACTGCCGCCACCGGCGGTAGCGGCTGCGCCGTCGGCTGAACAGGCGTGACGGGTACGGCAGCACGGCGCACGGGTTGCAATGGTATGCTCGCAGTCACTTCACTGCCGGGCCGCATCGGCACCTCATTGGTCTTCATGGGATAGACCGGATGGCCCGGCCGCCCAAGGTTCTGATCCACCGCCTGCGGCGTGCCATAGGGGTTCCAGCTTTGCGAGGCATAGGTGCCGGTGATCGTGTAATTATACATGACCGTCAGAAGCTGCTCGACGCTTGCCCCCGACTGGCAGAGGCGCAGTCGCACCTTGATACGCCCCAGGTTGCGGAAATCCTGCCGCATGCTTTCGGGTGAGCGGATGTCCTGCCAGCCATAAAGGCAGGTATCGCTGCCCCGGCCCTTGCCGGCCGCATAAGAAAAGGCGCCGTAACCGTTCTGCAGATAATTCGCCGACATGACGATGTTCTCACCCGGAAACTCCGAGCGGATTTCCCGCGCGACGGAGGATGCCTTAAAGCCGGAGAAAGTCAAAGCATCGCGATCAGTGTCGCCGGCTTGCTGCGGACCGAAGAACTCGGCCTTGATGTAGTTCTGTCCGGGCGTAGCGGCTTCGGCGCGCAATACGACCTGCTGTGCCACGGCATTGGAGTAGGTGCGATTGACTACGGTGACGATTTCCGGACCGCCGGGCGGTGGGAAAACCAGTGCTTCGGACGCAGACAACATCTTTGCGCCCCCGAACGACCTGACGCCCGAGGGAGTATTGCAGCCCGAAAGAACTGCAATAGAGAATAGCAATGAAGTAAAGGCAGAAAATTTCACTGCCCCGTGCCCCTTTATTTCCCCAAGCCCTAACAGGTTAAAAGGAGACCGAATCACTAATGACCAGACCATTGTTACGAAATACTGGAGGCAGGCGAATAAGCAATATCAAATTTATATTGTAATTTCTGATGCTTTGTGGCCTCCGAATCGTTTCGGATCCCTTCTTTGCCGGACGAGACGACGGAACCAAATCGCGCTGGTGCGGGTTCGCTCGGCGTGAGGTCGATATTTTTACGGTTGCAGCGCAATATGTCCCATGGTCTACTTGCGTCTATAATGACGTATTTTTATTGATCACTTTTTTCATTCAACTGTAAAAACAGAGAGTTGACGCATGACTGTGCAATTTCCGAGTATCGTTCAGGCGCTGGCCGAAGAGATCGGAACCTTACGGAAATGGCTTGAAGAGGACGCACTGCCGCTGTGGTGGGAGGTTGGCTCCGCCCGTCCGGACGGCGGTTTTTACGAGCGCCTCGGCCAGGATGCGAAACCGGTTTTTTCTGATGACCGCCGCGCCCGCGTGCAGCCTCGTCAGGCCTATTGTTTCGCTGCCGCCGGCCAGAACGGCTGGCAGGGTCCGTGGAAGGATGCGTTGCTGCATGGGTTGAGCTGGTTCGAAAAGGTCTATCGCCTCGATAACGGCCTTTACGGCAACCTCGCCGACCAGACCGGCAAGCTGATCGATCCGTCCTTCGATCTCTACAATCAGGCTTTCGCGCTTTTCGCCGCAGCACAGACGGCCGCAGCCCTTCCCGACCGCAAGGACGAGATGCGTGCCCGGGCGCTCGAGATCCTCGCCGTCCTCAATCGCGACTACAAACACCCCGTCGCCGGCTTTGAGGAAGCGAACCCGCCGCGCACGCCGCTGTGCTCCAATCCGCATATGCATCTTTTCGAGGCGATGCTTGCCTGGGAAGTGCAGGACCCCGAAGGTCCATGGACCGCGCTGGCCGATGAGATCGCCGGCCTTGCACTCACCCGCTTCATCGATGGCAGCAATGGCGGGCTACGCGAATTCTTCGGCCATGACTGGATGCCGTTTGAAGGCGAGAAGGGCCGCATCATGGAGCCCGGTCACCAGTTCGAATGGGCCTGGCTTCTGGTGCGCTGGGGCAGCCTGCGCAACAATGACGAGGCAATCGCCAAGGCCAAGCGCATGTTCGAGATCGGCGAAGCGCATGGCATCTGCCCACGCCGCAAGGTCGCGATCATGAGCTTGTACGATGATTTTTCGGTACATGACGGGCTGGCACGGCTCTGGCCGCAGACGGAATGGCTGAAGGCAGCCTTGCGCCTTGCCAGCGTGACCATTGGTGAAGAAAGACAGCGTTATCTTGCCTCGGGCCTGAGGGCCATCGGCGCGCTGCAGCCTTTCCTCGACACACCGGTCAAAGGACTTTGGTTCGACAAATGGCCGGCCGACAAGCCGATGCTGGACGAACCGGCACCGGCCAGCACTTTCTACCACATCGTCTGCGCCATCTATGAGGCCGAGGCCGTACTCGCCTCCAGCCATTAGAGTCCGGGCGGGCGAGCGGGCCGGGCGTCCGCTCTACCCGCTCCAGCCTCAGTTAAGCCGCGCCGGGCGCACAACGCGCCAGTCGGGCTTGCCGAGATTGTGCGGCCATGGGTGCACGTCCTTGTCGTTGAAATAGACGACCTCTTCCAGCTTGGGAAAATCCGCCTGTTTGAGCGTCACGTCGTTCATCCATGGACGGACGTAGGAATCGCCGCCTTCATAACCCAGTTCAGCAACCCAGACCGGTTTATTGAAGGTTTCGACAAGCCCATAGCCCTTGCGCAGTAGATCGGTGAACTTCTGCGGCCCGCCATATTCGATCTTGTCATAGTCCTCGAGACCGAAGACCGAGAGACCGACCAGGTCCGCGTAATTGTCACCAGGATAGTAAGCGCGCAGACCGTCGAGACCTTTCGGCGACCACATCACCTTGACGCCGGGGACCGCCTTGCGGGTCATGTCCACCATGCGTTTGTAGGCCGTGATATAGTCCTGCGGGTTCCAGCCCGACCACGAGAAGCGGCCGGATGTGTCTTCCATTTCCTGTCCCCAACGCAGGATCAGCGGGCTCTTCATTGCGGACATGCGTGCGGCGATCGCCTGCATGTTCTTGTCGTAGTCGCCTCCCATCACCTTGCGACGCAACTCGTCGGAGGTGAGCCGCCAGTTGACGTCCCATGACCAGGGTTCGACCGTGATCAACACATTACGCTTGCGCTCCAGAGCATAGGCATCTGCGAGCGCGAGGCTGTCGAGATCCACGTCCTCCCAGGGCAGGAACAGATGTTCCGTCGCCACCCCGGTCTGGCCGGTGAAATCGCCGTGCGGATCGTAGGCGCCGAAGCGTATACCATCCGCGTGCAATGTCGGACGTTTGTCGGCAAGCGTCTTCATGCCCGTGGAGCCCATGGGCGCGACCCCCTGGGCATCCAGTTTGAATATGGGGTACATGCTGGCTGAAGCAGCAACAGCAGCCCCGCTTGCAAAGAGCAGTCTTCTTCTTGTTATTTGCATGACACTTTCCTCCTACCTCGTCGCAGTCATCGCCTTGCCATAGGCGGCGATTTGCGGGGTGACGTCGTCCTTGCGGACAAGTTTCAGGAATTCATCTCCGGGCCGTGGCGGATTATGCCGGAAGACGTACCAGGGGCCGCCCTGCTTGCGCTGGTAAAGCACCTGACCGATGCGACCGTGGTCGAAACACGTGTCTGCCTTGCCGTTTCCGGCATCGGTTTTCCAGGTAGCTCGCATGCACAGCGTACCTTTGGCATCGACAGTCCAGCGGCCTTCACCGACGGCCTTCTTGCCTTTCTCTTCAGTCAGGGCGATGAACTTGCGGCCATCGGCGATGAAGCGTCCGCCACCAGTCTCCCATTTCCAGGTCTTGTCGTAATACATATCTACGACTTCGCTGGTCCGGAGCGGTTTCGGCGTCTTCGTGCCGCCCGCGGCGTGGACGGCACTTGGCGCGATCACCGCAAGGCAGAGTACGAAAGCGGAGAACCCGCATTTGCTTATTGTTGTTCTCATCACAGCCTCCTCCTTCTATTGTCCGACCCTATTGTCGGCCAGCATGATTTCTCCGGTTGTCATGACCGGTGGCGGCACCATGGGCTCCGCCTGCATGTTTCGAATTCCGGGCATTCCCGGCAGTACGATGCGCAGTTTCAGACGCACCGATCTCGCTCCCTCCACGCCAGCACCGGCCACGGTGAACCGCGTTTCGGTGAAGCTGACATAGGGTTGCCCGTGCGACAGGGCCTCCAGCCCACCAATCGCATGGGAGCTGAGTTCCGCGGCACTACCTGCCACAAGCAGTAACGAACAGGCGGCAACCGTCGCCCCACCGCGCAATGCCGGCAGCCGTGGCAAGCCGTTTTCCATGGTGTGTCGGACGAGAAGAAAAACCGAAAGGCCCGCGTAGATCGCCACATTGATCGCGGCGAAGACGAAGAAACCTTCCGCAGCGTTTTCACGCGGCGCCAGCACCATTGCGAGAAGGCTTAGTGCCGCCAGAACCATGTAAGGCGCGATTACACGCAGCGGCAGCGGCGGTTTTGCCTGCGTGCCCTTGGGTGTAATGCGAAAGTCGACAAAATCACCACGGATCGTATCGCGTATCGCCGCAAGCACACCCATCAACGACCAGGGCCAGCGCAGGAACAGAAACACGATGGCTTCCCACCCGAAGAGTTTCGCATCATGCGGGCGAAAGGCCCCCGTGGCCCGCCAGAAAAAGGCGAACACGATCATGATGAGCGAAATCGGCAGGAAATGCGCCAGAAACACTGGATAGGAGGCATTGACGAGTACCTGGCCGCTCAACAGTGCAAAAGCGGGAAGCACGAACATCAGTGCCATGAAGCCGGAAAACAGGGGATACCAGAGCTGTGAAAACAGGAACTGGAATTTCAACCGCAAGGGAAGCTTCGGCACGTAATGCCGCGAATATTGCAAGAGGATGGTCATCAGACTGCGTGACCACTGGAATTCCTGCACCACGAGATCGGTAAAAGTCACCGGCCCGTCGCCATGCGCGATTGCGTTGACGGCATGGACGCCGCGCCAGCCGCCCGCATTCATCAAAAGCGTGGTGGAATGGTCCTCGGCAAGCTCGGGTCCCAGACCGCCCACCTCACGCAGGGCTTTGGTGCGCACGGCATAATGCGAGCCGATACAAAGCGGCGCCCAGCTGTTGTTGTAACCCAGCTGCAGGGCGCCGTGCAGGCTTGCCTCGGCATAAAGCCTGCCACGCGCAGCCCAGCTTTCCTTTGCATTGGCATCGCAGATGCTTGGTGCGGAGACATATCCAACCGCCGGATCGGCGAAAGGACGGATGATTTCACTCAGATAGTCCGGTTCCGGAACGTGATCGGCGTCGAATTGCGCGACGAAATCATAACGCTCATACCCGTAATGATCGTAGAAATAAGCGAGATTGCCTTCCTTGCAACGGGTGCGGCGAGGCCATGTCTTGCGGTGATAATCGACGACACCCTTCCGCGTCGAAACGAAAACACCGTGCGCGCCGCACCATTTCAACGTTTGCGCATCCGGGTCCTCATCCGCAAGCCACACGTCGAATTCCAGGCCCTTCTGCTCCAGCATGGCCTGCAGCGTCTTTTGTACTACGGCAAAAGGCTCCGATGGCGCCTTGGTTACAACCATCGCCACCCTGCCCTGCGGCAGAGGAGAGCGCCGGTCGACGACCCTGGCGTTCAGGAAGATGAAGATGAAATAGGACGGCAGAAGCGTGATCCACGCGAGCGTTACCGTAACGACCGTAAAATACGGCCAGTCGATGACCCGATCCCGGTCCAGCCACCAGATCCAGAAATAGGCAAGCGTCACCAGCCAACCGCCAATTCCGAGACGATAGGCCATGCGGTTCCAGCCGGTGAAGACGGGCAGCATTCGCAATTGCCCCGCGACGGGACGCGATGATGGTAAGGAAGGGGTAGAGCGAGCTTTCATGACAGCACCTCCAGCCCGAAGCCGGGACCAGCCGTGCGGATGATGGTGTCTATATCGGAGCGCTTCGGCGCAAAGCCGAGGGTCGCCCTCGCTCTTTCTATGTCGGCGAACAGGGCGGGCGGATCACCGGCGCGCCTTGCGCCGAAATGCACCGGCACTTCCTGTCCCGTGACGCGATGGATCGCGCGGATGATATCCCCGACCGATGTGCCGTGGCCGGAGCCGAGATTGACACGCAGGGTCTCGCCGCCATCGGAAAGATAGTTGACGGCGGCCACATGGGCATCAGCCAGATCGCTGACATGGATGTAGTCGCGGATACAGGTGCCGTCGCTGGTGTCGTAATCCTGGCCGAATACATCAAGTTGCGGCAGCCGCGAGGCGGCAGCCATCATTGCCCGGGGGATCAGATGGGTTTCCGGCTCGTGGCGTTCGTAAAGTTCGCCATCCGGGTCGGCACCCGCCGCATTGAAGTAGCGCAGCGCGACGAAACGCATGCCATAGGCGGCAGCGTAATCATCGAGCGCCATTTCGAAAATCAGCTTCGTACGACCGTAGGGATTGACCGGCATCTGCGCCGTTTCCTCGCGGATCGGTAATTGCGGCGGCACGCCATAGGTGGCGCAGCTGGAGGAAAATACCAGCCCGCCGATATTCTGGTCGAGACAGGCATCTAGAAGCGCCAGACTGCCGCCGACATTGTTGCGGTAATATTTGCGCGGATCCTCGACGGATTCGCCGACATAGGCATTTGCGGCGCAATGGATGACGAAGGCTGGCGAGAACTCCTTGAGCGTGGCCTTCAAGAGACTACGATCGAGAATGTCGCCTTCAATGAAGGGACCCCAGCGAACTGAATCCGCGTGACCCGTCGAGAGATTATCGTAAGCAATGGGCTTGAAGCCGGAATGCGCCAGCGCCTTGCAGATGTGGCTGCCTATGAATCCGGCCCCGCCCGTGACGAGGATTGTACGGGACATCTCATACGGCCTCCGCAACCTTCTTGCCGGCCAGCAGCGCATCGAAATAGACGATGGTTTTCTCCAGACCGGTTTCGAGCGGTACGCGCGGTTGCCATCTGAGCATTTCCTTGGCACGCGAAATATCGGGACGGCGCTGCTGCGGATCATCGATCGCGGCGGGCAGATGCACGATGCGCGAGCGGGAATTCGTCATGCGGATGACGATATCGGCCAGTTGCCGCACCGGAATTTCGCTCGGGTTGCCGAGATTGATCGGTCCGGTGCAATCCTTCGGCTTGGCTGAAAAACGCAGGAACCCGTCGATCAGATCATCGACGTAGCAGAAGGAGCGCGTCTGGCTGCCGTCGCCATAAATGGTGATGTCCGAACCCTTCAGCGCCTGGACGATGAAGTTGGAGACCACCCGCCCGTCATCGGGGCGCATGCGCGGCCCATAGGTGTTGAAGATGCGCCCAACCTTGATATCGACGCCATAAAAGCGGTGATAATCGAAAAAAAGCGTTTCGGCGCTGCGCTTGCCCTCATCGTAGCAGGCTCGCGGCCCGATTGTATTTACGTTGCCGAAATAGCTTTCCGGCTGCGGATTGACGAGCGGGTCGCCATAGACTTCCGATGTCGAGGATTGCACCACGGTTGCACCGCATCTGCGAGCGACTTCGAGAACGTTGACCGCGCCGAGCACATTGGTAAGCAGGGTGCCGACTGGATCACGCTGGTAGTCCGGCGGCGAGGCCGGCGACGCGAAGTTGAAGATCAGCGAGACGTCTATGTCATAGGGCTTGCGGACATCATGCTCGACCATCAAAAACCGCTTGTTGGCTTGCAAATGCTCAACATTCACGGTCCGTCCAGTCGAAAGATCGTCGAGACAGATCACCTCATGACCGCAAGCCAACAGACGTTCGCAAAGATGGGAGCCAAGGAAACCAGCCCCGCCGTTGACCAGAACGCGCTGGCCTGGCCGCCACTCGGAATAGATTGTAGCGCCGTTGTCATGGTCGTTGGGAACGAAATTACGCATTACACACTCCTCCCAATGAGGAACCAGCCCGGCTGATTCGACTTGAACTAGATCAAACTCCAGATTGCAGGATATTTCGAATGTCACCTCCGGTTTTTATTTCTTCTGGAGGTTTTAATATTTGGATTCGGTATATTTCAACTTTTATGATAGGCGCGTCATAAAACAGGTCAACTTTATTTTATCGAAATATTACAATTGATTACCCCGAATTACTCGTATTAATCACTCGATTTAATACTTTTTAACTACGCCTCCATTATGCCTTTCTTATTGAGCATTAGCGCAAGCTTCGCTCAACCAGTCGGGACTATTCTGGTTTTGTAAGGCTCGGTCCACCGGGGCAAAACCACCCGGCGAGATGCGACAGCTAGTCGATTTCAGGGGACATACATCATGAATGAAATGCCTTATTCCCATAACAGCAAAGCGGCCCGCCGCTGTCGTTTTGCACTTGTTGCCGCCGCACTTGCGACGTTCACTTTCGCAACGGCCTCGTGCTCCGTCGTTGAAGATGCCGTTCTGATCAAGACCGCATCTGCTAATACGGCGACGATCAAGAGCCGGGTTACTCCAGCCAAGGCGTCCTACGGCTATGACAAGACAGGCAACGCAGCCGTCACGCTTGTTGCCGATACTTACGACACACCGACGATATCGCCGCGGCATTCCTATTCCGGTTCTTCTCCCTATATCTGCTCACCGAGCGGATTTGGTCAGAAGTCCCGCTGTTTCCTGAGGCCCTGAGCCTCAGGCATAACCTCTGCTTGAAACTGGCGTCATTGCGGCATCAGGCCCGCCAGATGTTCAGTTTCTCCAGCCGGAGATAGCCGCGTCGTCGTCCTTGTGAAAGAAGCGCGACGCTGCCTCCGTTCGGTTGCGCACATTCATCTTCTTATAGATGTTGCGAACGTGCACCTTCACGGTATTCTCGGACAGGTGAAGCCGGTCGGCGATGATCTTGTTTTGCGTTCCCTTGCAAAGCAGGTCGAGGATCTGCACCTCGCGCGTCGTCAGCGCCGCCATTTCACTCTTGCTGACGGCAAGAGCGTCGGCGCGGTTGGCAATCACGGCGTTGCTTTGAACGCTTTTGCCGTTCACGGCCTGGGAATAGGGGGTGAGCTTGCCGAGAAGGGCAGCGGGAAAATGCTCCCCGCCCTTCATGAGGAGATCAACCGCCGCCATGAAAACGTCGAGCCGCAGATTAAGCGGCAGCACGCCATCAATGATACGCATCCCCACCAGTTGCTTCAGCGGCTCCTCAAACTTGTCGATGGTTTCGACGACAAGTGCAATTGGGGCATCCGGATGCTTTTCGCGGACCGCCGAAAGAACGCTATGAAGCCGCTCGCCCGACATGCGGTACGGCAGGACCAGCCGGACATCGGCGCCATAGTCATCGTCGATCGTTGCCGACGACATAACGCTCATCACAGCGAATGTAGGGAACTTTTTGCCCAGCGCCTCCACGAGGCACTCGGAAAACAGGTCCGGATCCGCGATGATCAATAAAGTTCCATTTACAGGCGCAACGGCTCCACTTTGTTTTGCCGCATAATCTGAAGTTCCCATGAACATCGACGTCTCCCCTAAAGCGCTACGCATTACGTTCTTTTTGGTTGTGTGCTCTGTCATTCGCCGGGATACCCCTAGAAACAAATGGGGCAACTCCCGCTTCACGCCATGTCAACTATCATTAATTACCCGTTAATTAAGGAGGCTAATACGAAAAGCTGTGCAAAGAAATGGCCCAAATGGGTTATTTCTTGCAATTGACGTACAAAATTGGTTACGCCCGTAATGAATCGTTGAGCCCGGAACCAGTGTAAAAACAAACACATCGGAAAAGCTTTCGCTCCGGTTTTGCAATCCGGGAAAATATAACTTTTGGTTGATATCCCTTTACATACCTGCCCGGCAAACGAACTTCCGGAATGTGCCATTTCGGGATAGGGACCCTTCTCACCGCCATTGACTATATTTTTAGAAAAAGCAGCTTTTCCCGGCCTGAGCGCAATTATTTGCGTCTGAACCGGCTGCAAATCTCCATGCGACCGCCTTCCGACATATATATTGGTGGTAAGGGTGCCGATATGTTTAGCCCGAATTGATAGCTAGGAAGCGCGATTTTTCTGCTGCACAGTCTGACCGTCGCTGCAAACAGTGACCGATGGAAAGACAACCCCGGCCTTTGACGTGTGTTTGCAAACGCCGGTTCCTTTTCAAGACATAACGAAAGCAAAAAGACGAAGCCACCGCGCTCCCAACGGAGCGAGGAACGGATTTGTGCGCCTTAATACCGAGTAGCGCACAAGGGCTGAACGAGAAGAGCCCGGTTACGGGCCGATGCCAAGCCGCAGATGAGACGTACCGAGTGCATCTGCAGAACATCAATCTTTGTGCAACGCGGAGCAAGCGCGAAAAAATCCCGTTTTAGATGAGAGGGATTTCGAAAGCTGCTCCGAGCTTTTTCGGAGGAAATCGACATGGGTTACAATCCACAGCCTGCGGGCGACGACATCACCAAGATTGGCGCGCTTTCGGAGGGTTTCGCCAACACCTCGACCAATGACGCAAAGGTGGACGACAGCAACGTCGGCACCGCAAACGGTGAAAACCGCAACAACGACAACAGCGACAACAGCACCAATGTGGATGTTGACGCCAAAATCGACGTTGCAGTGGGCAACGGCGACAATCGCGACAACGACTATGACTGGAGCTATGACAGCAAGTCTTACAGCGACAACGATACGACCGTAAAGACGAGCACCGAAACCAGCACCGAAATCAAGACCGATTACGACTGGAGCTATGAAAGCAAGTCGTACAGCGACAACGACACCAACGTGAAGACGGTCACGGATACGGACACCAAGACCTTCTCCTATTCCGACGACGACACGACAACAACAACAACGACGACTTCCGACAGCTTCAACTCCGCTGACAGTTTCTACAAGTCGGATGACGACTTCGGCAACATCGCCGGCGTCAAGGATGTCGGCAATCTCGGCATCGCTGGCGGAGACCTCACCTTTAACCTCGGTGACGACTTCTCCTTCACACTTGATGTCGACAATATCCTCAACAGCTCGCTCAACGGCGAAGGCAACGACACGGGCTTCAGCCTTGTGCAGGCCAACCACCTGGCGGATCAGGATCAGGCCTGGGATGTCAGGATGGACAATGGTGGTGCACAGAACCACCTGAGCGCGAATGCCGGCGACGCCTTTGGCGCAGAAGGCATGGACGGCAAGGGATGGGACCTCAAGGCTGGCGACGACGCTGCGGGTACCAGCACTGCAGATGCGTCGGCTATCCTTGCAAACTCCGGCTTCCATCTGGAACTGGTGCAGGGCGCCAACATGCTCTCCAATGCCGTTGATATCTCGGTCACAGGCGGTAACTCGCATGTTTCCGATACCGGCGAGGACAGCGGCTCCTGACGAGTACCTCTCTATGAAAAAAGCTGCACCGGCATTCGCCGGTGCAGTTTGCGGTTGAAGGACCGGGTTTGCGCGAAGACGAAGCACCGCCTCTTGGACGTGTGCCGCCCGCCGCCCAGGCTCTGCCGCGATGATCAGGGAGGGACCTGCAATGCAAATCGACAGAATTTCAGACATGATTGCGCATTTCATCGGCCTGTTCGACACGGTGATCGAGGAAGCGCGTCTAAGAAGCAACTATGCCGAAGGCACAGCACACGCGAACCAAGACCGGTTGTCGGATGATGACGCGGCAAGACTGCTAGACAAGAACTACGACTTGCAGCTTCAGGATTACGATCCCGGCGTTAAATATCGCGCCGGCTATTACGACTTCGACTATCTGCAACCGCATTTCGCCCGCATGGTCGAACACGACATGCAGCAGCTTGCAAATGCGATACCGGTCGATATGTCAGCGGCGCATTTCCGTTTTCCGGGCAGTGTCTCCTTTGAGCAAGAACGCGAACTGGTGCTTCACACCGGCCCTGGCTCGGTTATCGCCCATGTCACTCAGGTCAATATTCTTCAGGACGACGACTATCTGAACATGACGGACGGCCCCAATGTGGCGCGCGACACCAGTTTCGTGACCCAGCGCACCGTCGAGTTCCATAACGAAGCAGCCGTCTTCACGCCCTTTTCCGTTTTCCAGCGCACCGACAGCTACGACGCGTTGCAGGCGCTCGCCAAATCAGCACATGATTATATCGACCATGCACGCGAAAATGACGTGACGTCCCTTGGAACCGGCGCTGAACAGGATTTCGTTCTCGCTGGCAATGACATCAACGGCCTCTACATCAATGGCTCCATGGCAAGCGAAAAGCCAACGCTCGACGACTTCATGCCGGATCGTGGCATTGCCAAGCCCGCTGAAGAGCCGGAAAAGAGCGATGTTTCGCTGCATGAGGATAGCCCCGCCGGAAACAGCCTCGATGTGGCTGCCGGCGCAAATGTCGTCGCCAACATAGCAACGCTGGTCAATACTGCCGTCATGGCCTCCGTCACCACCGTCATGGGCGATTATCACCAGATCGACGCAATCACCCAGGCCTATGTCTATAGCGACCGCGATGAGGTCGATTCCGTTTTCACGCAGTCCGAAGACCATGACGCAACCGCCGCCTACAATATTGCGACCTTCTCACGCAGTGTCTATCCGGGTGCGGAAAGCGCCGACAGCAGTCACGATAGTGGTGAAACGCCAATATTTCCCACTGCCTGGCGTGTCAGCGTCCTCGAGGGAGACGTGTCCTTCGTCCACTGGATCGAGCAGTACCAGTTCATCAGCGACAACGACACACTGACGGTTACCTCTTCAGGTGCCAGCGTCAGCTTGCTGAGCGGTGGCAACGCTGCCCTCAACATCGCCAATTTCCTCGGCATCGGCATGCAGTACGATCTGGTCATCGTCGGCGGCAATGTGCTGGACATGAACCTCATCAGCCAGATCGCCGTGCTTTACGACAATGACTGGATCCGCGCCAACCCCGACGCGCCTGAGGGTGCCACCGTTCAGTCCGGCAACAACCTGTTGTGGAACGACGCCAGCATCCACAATGTCGGTAGCAACGACCGTTTCGAAACCATGCCGGACTATATGGCGCAGACGGTGAAAGCGATTAACGAGCGTGATCCGAACATGCCGGACGCGCTTGCCCACGATGCCAATTTTGCGGGCTATCAGGGGATCAACGTCCTTTACATCACTGGCAATCTTTATGACGTCAGCATCATCAAACAGGTGAGCGTGCTGGGCGATTCCGACTATGTGACGCAGGCAGCAGCAAAGATTCTCGAAAACAACGAGAACGTCACGATCCATATCGATACCGGCAGCAACGCCGTCATCAATCTCGCGCAGATTATCGATTACGACAGCTTCGGTTCCACCACCTACGTCGCAGGCGGGCTTTATTCGGATGCTATCCTTATACAGGGCGGCATCATCGAAAACGATGCATCGCAACCGGGTCACCAAGGCCAGCAGCTGGCAAACGAAGTGATCGCGTTTCTGCACGACGATCCCGCCACCATTCAGAATGAATCCGATGGCGTCATCAACGCCGGTCACGACATGTCGTGGTCCAGCGCGCATTCATCCGACGTCATGCAGGCGGTCACTGCATAGGTTTTGACAGGCGGAGAGAAACGCCCCCGCCAAAGCCGCAGAAACCGCGAGATCACCGAGGGGATTAATAAAAAATGGATCATATTTCAAGAAAAACCATTACCGCCGGGCACTCGCTGGACTTGCCGCTGGATCAGGATGCGGAAGACAGCAAGCTGACTGATGCCTGCATTTCGGCCATAAACGAGGCCGTCGAAAACCTGCGCCATCTGTCCGGCGCGGAACCGAGCGCGAAAGCAGCCCCGCCCTCCCCTGAGATCACACCGCCCCGGCCCCTTCCGCAACATTCCCCATACGCCGAACAACCGCAAATGCGTGACGTTCCGCAGGAAAGGCCAGTGCCGCCGCAGCAAGACCGGCGCCCCGCCTCACCGCCGGAGCCGGAAGCAAAGGTGGACAATACCGAGCTGAAAAGCGCACCCGACCTGCCCTTCGTCAAGACCATCGACAATAATGACGGGCCTATCCGAGAAAACGAGCGCCGTCCGGTGACGGGCGGCGGCGGCAACGGCAAGGAGCCGACGGAGAATGGCGGTGGTGGCGGAGGAGGCGGCGGAAGCCAGAGCGGCTTCCACAAGCGCAGTGAACCCGTCAATTTCGCCGCCAGCCTCGCCAAGGGCATCGCCGCGATACGGCGCAACATGGCGATCGTGATGCTGTTCACCATCGCCATCAACGTTCTGCTGCTTGCCATCCCGCTCTATCTGTTTCAAATCTCGGACCGGGTCCTGACAAGCCGCTCCATGGATACCCTCGTCATGCTGACGGTCGCCGTTCTCGGCGCGGTTCTGTTGCAAGCCTTCATGGACGCCATCCGGCGCTTCATCCTGATGCGCACCGCTGTCGAGCTTGAAGTGCAGCTTGGAGCGCCGATTCTGTCGGCTGCGGCCCGTGCCTCCCTGCATGGCAGCGGCAAGGACTACCAGATCCTGCAGGACCTGCAGCAGCTGCGTTCCTTCATTACCTCCGGCACCCTGATCGCCTTTCTCGATGCGCCGTTGATGCCCCTCTTCATCGTGGTGGTCTATCTTGTACATCCGCATCTCGGCATCATCATCATGGTCTGCTGCGCGGTGCTGTTCATCATAGCCTGGCTGAACCAGCGCTTCACCGCCAGACAGTTCGCCGAAGCCTCCGGTTATCTGAGCCGCGCCAATTTCCATCTCGATTCCATGTCGCGCAACTCGCAGATCATCAATGCCATGGCAATGATCCCTGAGGCCGTGAAGATGTGGGGTCGTGAAACAGCCGGATCGCTGAAGTCGCATGTGGCGGCGCAGGATCGCAACATCATGTTCTCAGGTGTTTCCAAAGCAGCCCGCATGATCACGCAGGTCGCACTCCTGGGTTGGGGCGCGCATCTGTCTCTCGCAGGCGAACTGACAGGCGGCATGGTGATCGCAGCATCCATCATTTCCGGCCGCGCGCTGGCACCGATCGAAGGGGCGATCGAGGGTTGGCATCAGTTCAACAAATCTGCAGCCTCCTATAGCCGTATCAAGCAGCTTCTCATCACCTCACCGCTCAATTTCCCGCGTCTGCGCCTGCCCAATCCGGAAGGGCGTCTGGATGTGGAACGTATCCTTTTCGTGCCGCCGCCGCAGAAGAAGGTGATCTTGAACGGCATTTCCTTTTCGCTGAAGAAAGGGGAATCCCTTGCCATCATCGGCAATTCCGGTTCCGGCAAGACGACGCTTGGCAAGATGCTGGTCGGCTCCATCCTTCCCACTTCCGGCAATGTCCGCCTTGACCTCATGGACCTGCGCAACTGGGACCAGCGGCAATTCGGTGAAAGCATCGGTTATCTGCCCCAGGACGTGCAGCTGTTCCCCGGCACCATCAAGGCCAATATCTGTCGCATGCGTGACGATGTCGAAGACCGGCAGATCTACGAGGCGGCTGTGCTCGCCGACGTACACGAGCTGATCGCCGGTTTTCCGCAGGGTTACGAAACCGTGGTTGCCGCCGATGGCGCACCGCTTTCGGGCGGCCAGAAGCAGCGCATCGCGCTTGCCCGCGCATTCTTCGGTGATCCAAAATTCGTGGTTCTGGACGAACCAAACTCCAACCTTGATACGCAGGGCGAACAGGCGCTGGCAAAAGCCATTCTGCACGCCAAGAAACAGGGCATCACCACCGTCACCATCACCCAGCGACCCGCACTTCTTCAGTGCGTCGACAAGATAATGGTGCTGAAGGACGGATCGGTCGCCATGTTCGGCGAACGGATGGACGTACTGAAGGCCATTTCCGGCAATGGCCGGCAAAGTAGCCAGTCTCCGCAGATCGAGGGTTGAGGATCGTCATGTTCAAGAAAAAAACCGCCGTCGCCGTCGCAGAGGTAAAACCCCAGGGCCAGCTTGAGTGGTACAGCGAAGTGCCACGTTCCATTCGCCTCCACAGTTCAATCGGTCTTGCCGTGCTGCTCGCCTCCTTCGGCGGTTTCGGGTACTGGGCCGGCACTGCACCGCTCTCCGCCGCCATCATTGCCCAGGGCAGCTTTGTCGCCACCGGCAACAACAAGGTCGTGCAGCATCTGGAGGGCGGCATCATCAAGGAAATGATGGTCAGCGAAGGCGACACCGTCAAGGAAGGAGACGTGCTTCTGACGCTCGACAAGACGACGGCGCTCGCCAACGAGCGCATGTTCCAGCTGAGACGCCTTCGCCTCGAAACCATCGTCACGCGCCTGCGCGCCGAGGCGCAGGGCCAAAAAAGCTTCAAGGTGCCTGACATCGTCATGAAGGAAGCCAGCGATCCTGATATCAAATCCATCATCCAGAGCCAGAACATCGTGTTCCACAGCAAGATCGTGAAACTCGACGAGCAACTGAATCTCATCGAAAAGAACATCAAGTCGCTGGAGTTTCGTTATGCGGGCTATGAGGGGCAGAAGCAGTCATTCGACCGTCAGCTGGCACTTCTGACCCAGGAGCGTGATTCCAAGGAAAGGCTTGCCAAGGACGGTGTCATCCGCAAGACCGACATGCTGGCGCTGGAGCGCGCCATTGCCGATGCCATGGGCGATATCGCCCGACTGACCGGCGAGATGAACCAGAGCGAGGCTGAAATCGCCAAGTTCAAGCAGGAAGCGGTCATTGCCATCAACGCCAACAAGCAGGCTGCTCTCGACGCGCTGGAAACCGCCGAAGCCGATCTGGACAGCGTGCGCGAGCAGGTGCGCGGTGCCGCCGAAGTGCTGGAACGCACCGTCATCCGCTCCCCGGTCAACGGTACCGTGGTGCGCGCCTATTACCACACGGCAGGCGGCGTCATCACCACCGGCAAGCCGATCATGGAAATCCTGCCCGCCCACGTTCCCCTGATCCTTGAGGCGCAGGTTCTGAGAACCTCCATCGACCAGTTGCATGAGGGCCAGACGGCAGCGATCCGCCTTTCGGCACTGAACCGCCGCACCACGCCTGTTCTGAACGGTAAGGTCTTTTACGTATCCGCCGACAGCATCGAGGAAAATGCAGGCCTGCAGGTTAAGGACGTCTATATCGTGCGCGTGCAGGTTTCAGACGAGGAGATCGCGAAGGTCCATAATTTCCATCCCGTTCCCGGCATGCCGGCGGATGTCCTGATCCAGACTTCGGAGCGAACCTTCTTCGAATATCTGACCAAGCCTATCTCCGAGAGCATGTCCCGAGCATTCAAGGAAAGATGAAGAAATACCGCTTTTCCAGGAAGGTTGGATGGCGGTTTTGCGTCTGGAAAATGCGGAACGCAGAAGGACCTACGCTGTCAATCCCGTCCAGATCGGCATAGAATGCCAGTATATGTCTGGTGGGGCGGGAGAACAGCATGGCAGCAATGTCGGATATATTGCTGATGGTCGGCAGGCTGAATTACGTGTGGACCAACACCGAAAGCCTGATGATCTATCTGATCGTCCATCTCCTGAAAGTGGAGAAGGAAGCGGCCATCGTCGTGTTTCTGACGCTCAACACCACGCGCGCACGCATGGATCTCATCGAGCGTCTGGCAAAACTTCCCTCAACACCAGCGCCGGATCGCAAGACCATTCTCTCCATCATGGCGCGGCTCAAGAAAGAATCGAAAACGCGCAACAAATACAATCATTGCATCTACTCCTTCGACGAAAAGGGCGAAATTGCCAGCACCCAGCTCATGCGACTGGTGGAGGACGAAACCCAGGTCCGTTACGGCAAGGTAGAACGCATGGACGAGAAAGAAATCGAACACCTCGAGAAATCCATCGCCGACATCGTCTCTGTCAGCAAGGACATGTGGAGTTTCATCCACGCCAGCCCGCACGTCTCATCGGATTACCTCTAGGATCGGGCAGAGCGAATGCTCAGGCTCGCGTCTGTAACCGCACGCCAATCGCGGGATGAGTTTCGCTGTTCTGCGTGGCTTTCGCCGGCAGGCATAGTTTTCCGGCGGCGAAATACAGCAGGAACGAGCCGATCTGGAATGGGAAGATGATATCGATCTCCACGAAGGAGCGGACGACGAACAGCGCGCAGATGGCAAAGAGAATGACGCCCTGCGGATCGCGCTGGCGCATCAGGACCGAGCGCAGATGGCCGAGCAGCGTTCCGTAAAGCACCATGCCGAGCAGAACCATGCCGACGATGCCATTCTCCACCACCGTCTCGATATAGGTGTTGTGAAAATGGAAGCCGCTGCGTCCGGTAATGAAGAAGTCGTTCCACAGGCGCTCGGCATCGGCAAAACCCACCACCCAGAACCCTTGGTAACCAACGCCGAGGATCGGTGTCTGCTTTGCCGCTTCGATGCCCTGCTGCCAGAGATAGGTGCGTCCTGTCAGTGTCGAATCCTTGCCGAAAAGGCCGAGAATGGCATCAAGCAAGCCGAACTGCAGGGACGCGACCACCAGCAATATGCCAATACCGCCGAGTGCGAAAAAGGTCATCTTGCGGTTGGCCGGTGAAAGCATGCCAATCGGGATGAAACCGATGATGAGGGCGACCACCGCCGCCGTGGTAATGGTGGATGTGGCCGATTGCGAAGCAATTAGGCTATAGGCCGATAAGAGCCCGGTGATGCCCGCGATCGGCAGCCAGATATCCCTTTGCTTGAGGATCAGCACGGATGAGACGGCGAAAATGACGCCGAGCGAGGCGTAAAAGCCAAGCTGGTTCTTCGATGAGAAAGCCCCGACAAAACTGTAGGTTCCATCAAGCGCATCGAAAAGGTGGACACCGAACAGCAGCGAATAGAGCAGAATGACGGTGATGCCGATCAACGCCCCACGCGTCAGCGTGCGGATGGAGACCACCCGCATGGCGATAAGTGCACAGACGATATGCGTCATATACTGGATGGAAGCGCGCATGGTGACCGATGCTGCCTCCGACCAGAAGCTCGACAGCACGGTCAGGATGCCGAAGGCGAATATCCACAGATAGCGCGGATAGTTACCCAGCACGCGCCGGTAATTGACCACTACAAGGGGCAGCCACATGCCATAATAGGCCAGAATCGAGATTTGCCCGAAACGCGACGAATAGGCGAAAACGAAGAATGACAGCGCAATCGCCGCCATTCCGTATACTTCATTGCGTTCGGGATCGATCAGTGCCGATTTGGCGATCCGCATGAAAACCTCACTGCATCAGGATTTCGGACGAGACCTTGATGACGTCGCCTGGCTGAAGCATGGCGTTTTCATCCACCTTCACTTCCTTCGGCTTGCCGTTTTCCTCACGCACCACGACGTAGCTGATTGTCGCGGATTTTCCCGACGGATCGAAACGGATCGCCTCAGCCGATTGCGCGAGCGCCTCCGACATCAATTCCCGGCTTGTACCCAGTTGCAGATTGAGCTTGTCGAGTTCCGCTTCCGTGTCCTGCAATTCCTTGGAGCGCTGTGCCACCCAGTCATTGCGCAGGTTGATTTCATCCTGGGTCGCCTTGTTGATATCCTGCTTGGCACGCAATGACTGCGTGTCGATATCAAGCAGTGCGGCTTCGACCTCTGCTGCACGTTCTTCCGCGGAAATACGCCGTTGCGATAGTGCAAGGCCCTGCTCGTTCAGCCGGTTGACGCGGTCTCGGTCCTCATTGGCAAGCTCGAGCTGGCGGTTTTGCGTTTCCGATTTCTTTTTCAGCGATTCGACTTCGCTTTCCAGAAGCGCATGCAGATCCGTCAGTGCCTTGAGCTGCAAAGTGTAACGCTCGGTGCGCGATTTCATCAGCGCGCTTTCGCTGGCGAGAAGCGCGTCGATCTCGGCAATCTTTTCCATTTCCGGCGTCTTGGCGATGACCGTGTCACCCTTGACCTCGGCGATCAAACGCGCCTGACGGGCAAGCAGCCTTGCGCGCTGGTTGTCGTAAACGGCTGCGTCGCCGCGGGCATTTATGAAGTCGCGGGCAAAACGCTGCCCGGCATCGGAGCGCCGCAACCCACCGGCAAGGCTCACGGCCTTCAACACCGTGAGATTGGCAGCATAGGGATATTCGCCGGGCGTCTGTACATCTCCGCTGAGGAAGATCGGCCGGAACTGGGCGATTTCGACAGAAGCCGACGGCAGATTGCGAAGGGCGAACTTGCTCTGGAGCTGGGCTCCAATCGCCTCACCGACCTCCGCGGACGTCTTCCCCGCCACATCCAACTGGCCGATGAAGGGCAGCGACAGCGCGCCGGATGGGCCGACGGAATAATCGCCGTTGATGACATCCCAGTTGCGGATGCTACCATCGGCCGGCTGCCATTCGGCAACGCGGATGCGCAGCTTGTCGGCGGTGCCGAGCTTGTATTGAGCGCCTTCCGCAGCCATTGCGGAAAGCGGCGCTCCGAATGCGACGGATGCGACAAGCAGAAGGGCGGAGAAAGTGCGTCCGGCGGTTCTTTTTGCAAGCGGACGGCTAGCGACGGCAATAGGACCGTTCATCGGGAAACTCCCTGTTTGCGGATCGCCGCGCGGGCGATCAGGCGATAGAGCAGCCGGACGGTGCCGGCTGCACAGCGCCGCAAAAAGCGGCCATTATGATTTGCACCAATGACGCACCCAAAGACCGGACTTGGGATCCCGGTCAGGGTGCGTGGCAAAACAAAGATCGATAAAGCCAAACTCAATATCGGTTTTCAGTAGCTTCCGCGTGAAAGGCACACGGCGGGAATGGTCTTGACGATGATGAAGACGTCCTGTCGCATCGACCAGTTCTGCACATATTGCGTGTCGAAAGCCACGCGGGTCTTGTAGCTTACGTCATTGCGGCCGCTGATCTGCCAAAGGCCGGTCAGGCCCGGACGGGTGCTGAGGTAATAGGCGGCATCGCTTTCGTAGTAGCTCAGCTCCTCGTCGACGACGGGGCGCGGGCCAACGACGCTCATTTCGCCGCGGATGATGTTGAGAAGCTGCGGCAGCTCATCAAGGCTGAGCTTTCGCAGCACGGCACCAACTGCGGTTACGCGCGGATCATTCTTGAGTTTGCGGGTCGCACGCCATTCCTCGGCAGCCTCCGGATTGGCGGCAAGATATTGCCGCAACATTTCATCACCGTTCATCGCCATCGTCCTGAATTTCAGGCAATGGAAATAGCGGCCATTATGTCCCACACGCCGGTGCCCATAAAAGATCGGGCCGGGATCGGACAATTTCACCAGTGCGGCGATCAACAGAAAAATCGGGCTGAAGATGAGCAGCGCAAGCAGGGCCGATGTCATATCGAAGCTGCGTTTTGCGATGCCCCCGATAGGGAAACTGACATCGAAGTCTTCGGAACTGCTGAGTGTCTGTTCAGCCGATTGGGTCGCGGACTTCATAGAGAGAACTCCATTTATGTTTTGCGATTGGTCGGTGCCCGGAGGCGTGTCTTTCCGTCTAAAAGAGATAACAAGTCTGTGTTCTGAATTTGATGCTAATGGATTTTTTGTAAGGCACATTGCCCCTGACCGTCTATGCGATTTCTTGCGAGAGCGGCCGATCAACGTCAGGGCAATATTAACGGTTGCATAAAAAAGCAACAAATGTGCCGGCGGCCATGTGTTGAGAGCATGGGTGCCGCTCCCGCATGTATTGCGTTTTCGACAACAGATAGTCTTTTCTTATATGTTTCTTGTGACTTAATCAGGTGAGACAGGAACGCCAAGAACAGCCATGCGTCAGGAAGAATATTAAATTTTTTTGCAGCGCAGCAAGATTGTGGCAATGCATATAAAATTTGACATATTAACCGGGATTTTTTTGCCGGCACGCCAACTTCGCCAAGAAAAAGCGATGGAAAAATTGCAAAAGCGGCGCAAAAGCGGCAAAATAATGGCAGGAACCCGTATCAAAGTTCGGTCGGCTCGTAGAAAATCTCTCCGGCTGGACCATATTATCTCCGGCTGCAACGGTCCGACCACCATTCCGGCGTGACTTTACGCGAAAGCCATAGAATCAGAAGGTGGGTGGTGTGCAGGCGCTGATGACCTCGCACGGCACTGGACCAACGCAACGGAAGCGGTGCGGCCTGCGGCTTTCGAAATAATAGGCATCCCCCGGACCGAGAACACGGCGCTCCTCGTCGACCGTCACCTCCAGACGCCCGGAGAGGATGATACCCCCCTCCTCTCCATCGTGGACCAGTGGCACCTTGCCGGTATCGGCACCCGGCTGATAACATTCCTTCAAGATTTGCAGGCTGCGGCCAAAAACATTTTCGCCCACCTGCCGGAAGGATATCGGTCCTTTGCCGATTTCGACAAGTTCATCCGCGCGGTAAAATGCCTTGCGGCTGGTCTCCGGCTCGTAGGCGAAAAATTCGGCAAGGCCGATCGGTATACCGTCGAGAATGCGCTTCAGCGCGCCGACGGACGGGTTGGAGGTGTTGGATTCGATCAGGGAAATCGTCGAATTGGTAACGCCAGCACGTCTTGCCAGTTCACGCTGGGAAATATTGTGACGCAGCCGCAAATGGCGCAAACGCCCGCCTATATCCACCGACATGCGTGATCCCCCGTTGCCGTTGTTCGAAATATCGAAAACTACCTTTCCCGCCTATAACATTTTCAATGGCTTGGCCACAGCGAGAAAAGGGCTTGTTCAGCCCGGAAAATAGCTTTCAATCACCGGCACCGAACAGGAGAACCGTTATGGACAACCCCAACCGATCCAACTCCACCTCACTCGACAGCTACTGGATGCCATTTACCGCCAACCGGCAGTTCAAGGCCAATCCCCGCCTGCTGACGAGCGCGGAGGGCATGTATTACACCAGCAATGACGGTCGTCAGGTTCTCGACGGTACAGCTGGCCTGTGGTGCGTCAATGTCGGCCATGGCCGCCACCAGATTGCATCCGCCGTCAAACATCAGCTTTCGACCATGGATTATGCGCCCTCGTTTCAGATGGGCCATCCCGTCGCCTTCGAATTCGCCGAGCGGCTGGCGGAAATCGCGCCTGGCCCGGAAGGCGCGAAGCTCGACCGCGTGTTCTACACCGGCTCGGGTTCTGAATCAGTCGATACGGCGCTGAAGATTGCGATCGCCTATCAGCGCGCCATCGGTCAGGGCACCCGCAGCCGTCTGATCGGCCGTGAGCGCGGTTATCACGGCGTCGGTTTCGGCGGCATCTCCGTTGGCGGCCTTGTCAACAACCGCCGTGTTTTTCCGCAAATCCCGGCCGACCACCTGCGTCATACCCACGATTTGGCGAAAAACAGCTTCGTAAAGGGCCAGCCCGAGCATGGTGCCGAACTGGCAGACGATCTGGAACGGCTGGTTGCTCTGCATGGGGCCGAAACAATCGCGGCCTGTATCGTTGAACCGGTTGCCGGCTCCACCGGCGTGCTGGTGCCGCCGAAGGGTTATCTGGAGCGCCTGCGGGCCATCTGCGACAAGCACGGCATTCTGTTGATCTTCGATGAGGTTATCACCGGTTTCGGCCGTATGGGCTCGTCCTTTGCCAGCAACTACTTCGGCGTTACGCCTGACATCGTTACCACCGCCAAGGGGCTGACCAACGGCGCAATCCCGATGGGTGCGGTTTTTACCAGCCGCAAGGTGCACGATGCGTTGATGCATGGGCCGGACAACCAGATAGAGCTGTTCCACGGTTATACCTATTCCGGACATCCGGTTGCCTGCGCCGCCGGCATCGCCACGCTCAACATCTACCGCGACGAAGGGCTCTTTACCCGCGCGGCAGAAATGCAGGATGTCTGGCACGACGCCATCCATTCGCTGAAGGGCCTGCCCAATGTCATCGACATCCGCACCATCGGCTTCATCGCCGGCATCGAGCTGCAATCGCGTGATGGAGCTATCGGCGCACGCGCCTATGACGTTTTCGTGGATTGCTTCGAGCGCGGTCTGCTCATTCGCGTCACGGGCGATATCATTGCCCTTTCGCCGCCGCTTATCGCCGAAAAATCCCATTTCGACGATATCGTCTCGATCTTGGGCGACGCGCTGAAAAGAGCGGATTAAAAGTATAAATCTCTAATAAATAAAAGGCTGCAATTTCTATTGCAGCCTTTTTTTTGCATTTATCAAGACCGCAACAAAAATAGATCATTTCTTAAGCATATTCTATTAATTTCCCGTAGTATAACCAACCGAGCGGGAATGGCCTCATGGCGTCGATTCAGAAAAAAATCATATTGGCAAGCATTGCGATCTTTTCCATCACCGGAAGCGCGGCGGGGGTCGGTATCTGGGCGACGAATACGCTCAATCGCAATAGTACGGATGTATCGCGGTCCGCCGAGATACTTCACAATCATATGCGAGCCGACATGATGCACGATGCGCTGCGCTCAGACGTGCTGGCAGCCATTCTTTCCACGAATGATACGATGGGCCTGTCGTTCGACGCGGTAAAGGCCGACCTTGCCGAACATGAAGCCACTTTCCTTGAAGCATTGAAGCTAAACAAGGCGCTTACCGAAGGTACGAACGCCAAAGCCGTTATCGAGAGCGTTGAAAAACCGCTTCAGTCCTATCTTGAAAGCGCCAAAACGGTGGTTGGCCTCGTCAAAGCCGATCCGGGCGCGGCGACAAAAATGATTCCGGACTTCATGCGCCAGTTCACCACTCTCGAAACCGCGATGGAAACGGCGAGCGAACAGATCGACGCGCTTTCCGAAGCAACTGTCGCGGAAAGCCAGGAGACGAAGGCGGTAATCGAGCTCGTATTAGAAGGGCTGCTGGTTCTGGCGACACTCTTCTGCGTAGGCCTCTTTATCCTCACTCGCAAAACGGTAACGGGTCCAATCCTGCGCCTGTCGAAGACGATGGAAATCCTTGCCAGCGGCGACACGTCACAGCCTCCTTCCGGCATGGACCGGAAGGATGAGATCGGCTCCATGTCCGCCGCGGTCGAAATATTCCGGCAGGCGGCGATTGCCAATCGGGCGCTCGAAGAACAGGCAGCAGCAGCCAGACTGCAGGCAGAAGCCGATCAGGCGGCCGCGCGACAGCAAGCGGAGGACGATGCGTCTGAGCGGCTGCGCATCGCCACTTCCGGTCTTGCGACAGGACTGAAGCGGCTGGCATCGGGCGATCTGGCCTTTCAGCTCGATCAGGCCTTTGCCCCTCAATTCGAGGCCTTGCGACACGATTTCAACAGCTCAGTGCGTCAACTCGGCGAAACGCTGTTCGCCATTTCCGATGGCATCAGCACGATTGACGGCAGCAGCCGGGAAATCGCCGCAGGTGCCGGCGATCTTTCCCGCCGCACGGAAAATCAGGCAGCGTCTCTGGAACAGACCGCAGCAGCGCTCGATGAAATCACGGTCAATGTTTCAAACGCCAACAAGCGTGCCGCCGAAGCGCGGCTCGCCGCCACCGATGCCAACCACAGCGCACTGAAATCTGTGGAGGTTGTCAGCCATGCGGAAGAGGCGATGCGCCGCATCGAAACCTCGTCCCGGCAGATCACCGGCATCGTCGGCGCCATAGACGAGATCGCCTTCCAGACAAATCTTCTGGCGTTGAATGCAGGCGTGGAAGCCGCACGCGCCGGTGAAGCCGGCAAGGGATTTGCGGTAGTGGCGCAGGAAGTGCGCGATCTCGCCCAGCGCGCAGCAAAGGCCGCAAGCGAAATCCGCGATCATATCCGGCAATCCTCGACGGAAGTGGAAAGCGGCGTGAAACTGGTTCTCGACACCGGCACGGCGCTGAAGGAGATCGGCGAGCGTATCGCCGGCATCGATCGCCATATGAACGCCATCGCCACATCGGCGACCGAACAATCGACCGGTCTTGCCGAAATCAACGCGGCGGTAAACTCCATGGATCATGCCACCCAGCAAAATGCGGCCATGGTGGAGCAGTCCACCGCGGCTTCTGCAATGCTCGCCGCCGAAACGGCAAAGCTGCGCTCGCTTGTATCGCGGTTCCGTCTGGAAATGGAAAGTGCCGGCAGCCGCGACGTTACCCGTCGCGTGGCCTGAGGTTGCTGCCGCAAATCGCGCCGGCAGCAGCAGTATCGAAGCGCTGTGATTGCGCCTTCATTCATTAGCCATTTCCAGCCGCCTTCTCAGGCGGCTGGAAATTTTGTCTATCAATAGGTCTGCATTGGTTGCGACAGGCCGTCGCCGACCACGCCGCCGCCATACTGCGCCACGGGCACGCCCGCCTGCCCGATAGGAACACCCTGCTGTGCCGGCCCGAGCGCCGTCACCACAATCGGCGTACCATCAGGCACACGGTTATAGAGGTCGACAATATCCTGGTTCAGCAGACGCACGCAGCCGGAGGAAACCGACTTGCCGATCGTCCACCATTCCGGCGAGCCGTGCAGACGGTAGATCGTGTCCTTGCCGTCCTTGAAGATATAAAGTGCACGCGCACCGAGCGGGTTCTTGAGGCCCGGCTCCATGCCGCCATTGCGGCCGCTATAGGGTTCCAGCTCAGGCTGGCGGGCAATCATCTCGTCGGGCGGCGTCCAGCGCGGCCATTGACGCTTGTACTGGATAACGCCGCGTCCGGCCCATTCGAAGCCCGCGCGGCCGAGACCGACGCCGTAACGCATGGCCTGGTTATTCTCGTAGGTGAGATAAAGGAAATGGTTGGCGGTATCGACCACAATGATGCCGGGACGCTCACCGGTGGGATTTTCCACCATTTGGCGCAGGAACTGGCGCGGGATCCGCTTGTAGGGAATTTCCGGCAACGGAAACTGCTCGTCGGGCTTCGGACCGTACATCAGGGCATACATCGGGTCGTCGGCGGGGGCTGTTGGCCGTGTAGCCTCACGCGCGGTGGTGTTGCAGCCTGCAAGGCCGGCCAGCGCCAATCCACCCGCTCCAAGCAGGAAACCTCGCCGGGTCGTTGTCGTGTCGTTCAATTGAAAAACCTCATCTGCGTCATCTTGCGCTGGCAAAGGGATCTGCCAGCGCCGCCTCGGGGCGGCTTATAGGGTACTTCGTGCCGGAGACCTGCGATGCCATGGCCTTTGCGCCACTGGATTTCAGGATGGCACGGAAGCTTGGGTGCATGCCGCCGTCTACATACGCGCTGACCGGGGCAGAAGTTCCCTCGTTCATCGCGGCGGCAAATTTCTGTTGCTCTTCGGCCATTTTCGACGCCACCAAGGGGTCCGGCTGGTTTATCGCAGGTGGGCAGGCCGCCAGCGGATCGGCAGGCTCACCGCCGGCAAATTCGCTGTTAAAAACGTATCGCCGGCCGCAAACGGAAACCTTTGGCTGGCGGCGCGTCACCTCGAAATAGTCATAGCCTTCCTTGAGCGTCTTCCAGAAGGGCATATTGGGATCGTCCCGATTCGCCACCATGTTCCGCGCGCTCATGCGGAAGGGATAGGCCTGAACCTGAAAGCGGTCCTGCCCGCCCTGCAGCGCGCGCGCCACGACCGCATAAATCTCGCCGACCTGTTGATCGGTCATCGCGTAACAGCCCGACGAAGAACAGGCGCCATGCACCATCAACGCTTCGCCGGTGTAACCAAGCGCCGATTCCAGCCGGTTGGGATAGCCGAGATTGAAGGAGACGTAATATTGCGAATTGGGGTTCAGCATGCCTGCGGAGACATGATAAAATCCTTCCGGCGCCTGCCGGTCGCCCGTCTTCGTCTTCGGGCCAAGTTTTCCGGACCAGCGGCACATGGGATAGGTCTTGAGCAGCGCATAATTACCGGTCTTGTCGATCTTCCAGACCTCAAGCTCGCTTTCCTGCTTGAAAATGCGAACGAGAACCGGGCTTTCCGGGCGCATGCTCTTGGCAGACATCTGCGCCATCATCTTGGATGACAGCTTCGGCGGGTCCTTTTTGACGCTGTCGAGACCCATGGAGGTGCACGCGGCGAGACCGCTGCCGATCGCGACGACCGCAGCTATTCTCATTCCCACTTTTACCCTGCGCCGCAGCCCCGCACTTGCGAAGTTCAGCAATGCATTCATACCCATGGATCGTTCTGCCCGCCCGATTTGCCCGCCTTTGTGGCAGAGGCTTAACTAGCGAAGGTGGCCATATGGCGGCAACCTCCCGCAAGGACAAAGTCTCGTGAACAGACGTTACCCATTCGTTAATCATACGCACACAAGCCTGTGATGGAACTGCCGCTACCGAAGAAGCCCCTGCCCGCCATCGATCCATACCGGCGTTCCGGTGATATGGCGCGACTGGTCCGATGCCAGAAAACCGATCAATGCAGCAACATCCTCGCTCGTCCCTGCAACCCCGCCGGTGACCGGAATGTCACCCGCCGGGAAACGGACTGGCACTTCGGTCCTGTCGCGCCCGCGTATGTCGGTATTTTCGTCAATCGCCGTTTCAATTTCGCCCGGACACACCGCGTTGACACGAATGCGATGACGCCCGAGCTCCAGCGCCAGTTGCTGGGCCATGGCAAGCTGCCCGGCCTTCGTCACCGAATAGGCGGTAGCGCCAGGCGAGTTGAAAGTGCGTGTGCCGTTGATGGAAGAGACGATGATGATGGAGCCACCACCCGCCGCCCTCAGATGCGGCACACTGGCATGGATAGTGAGATAGGTGCCTCGCAGGTTGATGCGGATCGTATCGTCCCACTCCGAAGGCGTCAGCTCGTCAATCGGTGCCCAGACGCCGTTGACGCCCGCATTGGCCACCACGACATCCAGACGGCCGAAAGCATCCACAAGCTCTGCAACGGAGTGTCGCATGACTGCCTCTTCCGCCACATCGGCGACGAGGACCTTAGAAGCGCCGGATAAGGCGGAAATCTCATTTTTCACCGCCTGCAATTCAGATTCGGTACGGCCGAGAAGGCCTACGGAAAAGCCTTCCGCAGCCAGATGAAGGGCAGCAGCCCGGCCAATGCCGGAGCCAGCGCCGGTCACGAGGGCGACTTTACCAGTGGCCAAGGTCACAGCCCTCCTTTTCTAGACGCGATCGAGGTGACCGTTGCCGAGACGGGGTCGCTGGCCGGAAAACTGTCTTCCAGCCCCTCTTCCAGTTCCTCTTCAAGAATGTCACGATCCTTCGATGTGCGGGCGCTCGCCTGACCGTGCGGGACTTCATCCTGCGCCGTGCCGAGAGCGGAAAACTGCGACGGCGCATCGGCGCCCTGACGCGTTCCGAATGCCGTCAGCTGAACCATCACCGCGCTCGCGCGTTTGATGGCCTCCGCATCGTCGATGCCATCAAGACCGTCGGCAAGGCGGACCGAGACCTGATCGCCGTCGCTGCCGACAAATTCCACGGAAATCACTCCGCTATCCCGTTTTACATAGGTCGTAGAAAGTTGCATGACATGTCCTCCGATTTGAAAAAGCATCGGCGTAATCCGATGCGACAACACACTGAAACCTGAATTCACAACGATGGCGGAGCAGAAGGGGTTCCAGATGGATCAGGCCTTGGGCCCGGAAATGCAGGAGCGCTTCTTTCAGCGCGATCCCGTTAACGTTGCGCGCGCCCTCATCGGCGTGGAATTCCGCGTTGGCAATACAGGCGGCATCATCGTGGAAACCGAAGCCTATCATCCTGATGATCCGGCATCCCATAGTTTCAATGGGCAGACCCCGCGCACCAAGGCGATGTTCGGCCCGGCCGGCCATCTCTATGTCTACCGGTCCTACGGCATTCACTGGTGCGCAAACTTCGTATGCGCTCCGGGCTCCGCCGTGCTTCTGCGCGCCATCGAACCCCTCACCGGCATAGACATGATGAAACTGCGGCGAGGAACTGACAAACTGAAACTGTTATGTTCCGGCCCCGGCAGGCTTTGTCAGGCCTTGGCCATTACCGGAGAAATGGACGGAGCAGCGCTGGACCGCCCGCCGTTTTTCCTCCGCCTGCCAAAGGAGGCCGCCGCCGTTACCAGCGGCAGACGCATCGGCATAAGCCGCGCGCAGGATTATCCGTGGCGGTTCGGACTTGAAGGCTCGGCCTTCCTCAGCAGGAAATTCGAACAGGCTTGAAACCTACAAGACCTTGGGCGGTCCGTCGTTTTCATCTGGATTGGGGGTTGGCGCCTCGTCCGGCAGCCTGTCGGGCTCCGGCTCTTTGACCGGCGGTATATCCGGCTGTGGCGGCACCGGCATTGGCGGGTCTGGATAGGGTTCAACGGGAACAGTTGGCATTGCAGCTCCTGGATATAAGCGCTTTCTTCCAATGCGGAATCGAAATGCGCTTTCATCTGCTGAGACAACGCGAGCGCGCCGCCCCTCCTCAGGCGGCGCAACACCCAATTCGCCCATCGGTCAAATGCCGGTCAGGTCCCTTCGATTTCATTGCGCCGCCGTGCGGATTGTACAAGGCAAACGCGGGAAAACGCCGGTCAGTTCCGTTTTTTTTGGGAAGCTTTTGCGAGGGCTCAGGCGAAACCGAGCGAGCTGCGGGAAATATCGCGGTTTTCGCAATAGTCGCGGGAGTGGGCCTCATGGCCGTGTTCGCGAGCGGTGGAACGGGTCAGTTCCGGGCTGGGCACGTTGAGCAGCGCGTCGGCATAGGTGCCGGTTGCCTCCACGTCATCGATCACAGTCTGTTGTTGCGGCTTTAAAAATTCAAACATCGGTCACCTCCTTCAACACGTCCCCTCAACGCGCTGGCCCAGGTCCTGTTCCAAAAGGCCTGTGCAGCTTCAATTATACACGAGATGACGCTGCCGTATAGGCGATGAAAGACGAACGGCAATCAATTGACGTTCACAAAATGGAATGGAATCAGTGAGCTATGGCGACGAGGTCAGGCTGGACCGACCGATTCCCGCAGGATCAGTTCGACCGGCCACAATTCCTGAACCTCGCGGACAGGACGGCCGCCGACGATCTGCAGAAGCAGGTCCGTAACCCGCATGCCAGCCATGCGCATGGGCGAGCGGGTGGTGGAAAGCGGCGGCATCATGCTTTCCGGAGTGAGGTAAGGAAACACGTCGTCATGGGCGATGACGGACACGTCCTTGCCGATCACCAATCCCAGTTGGGTTGCCGCGCGATAGACGCCCTGCGCCGTCATCATCGCACCGGCGACGAAGGCGGTCGGGCGCGGCGTCTGCTCCAGCAGCGAGCGGGCGAAACGGAAGGCGGCATCTTCGCTGAAATGCTCGCTCATCATGAGGCGCGGATCAGGCGTGATGCCATGGGTCGCGAGCGCATCACGAAAACCCTGTTCGCGGTCCTGCACGAATGTACGGCCTGTCGGGCCGTTTATCATCGCGATGCGACGGTGGCCACGTTCCAGAAAATGGATTGTCGGACGATACGTCACATCATGATTGTCGATATCGAGCCAGGCGTGCTCGAACGCCGTCTTCGAGCGACCATGCACGATGAAAGGCACGCCCAGCCGATTGAGCAGCGCGATGCGCTCGTCCTCCGGACGCGGCGAATGCACGATTATGCCATCCACCCGTCCGCTCGACGCCAGCCGGCTGAAAATCGCGAGCTCTTCCTCAATGTTATTGTCGACGGTGACGCTGACGAGAATGTCGGTCTCTTCGCCTTCCAGCCGCGTCGCCATGCCGCCCATGAATTCCGAAAAGAAATGCCCGCCGCCCGAACGGCCCATCACGACACCGATGGCGCCAGCCCTGCCTGTTGCCAGCCTGACCGCGTTGGCATTGGGACGGTAGCCGTATTTCAGCGCAGCATCCATCACCCGCTGGCGCGTCTCTTCACGCACCTCGGGATAGCCGCCAAGCGCGCGGCTGACCGTGGTGGGTGACAGCCCGACCTTTTCTGCGAATTCCTTGAGCTTCATGTTTTCTGCCAATTTGCTCCTGCATGCGTCGCCGCCGCAGATTTTTCAAGCGGGCAAAAATTGAAATCGCTTTCAATTTATTCCCACCTGAAACCTTACAGTTCGCCGTTTCGAAAGGCAAACCCTCCGTGGCAACACCCGAAGACGCCCAATTTCCACGCCATAAGAAAGAGTATTGACAGATTTGTCGGCTTTTGCGAACGTCACACCAGTCAAAAGCGCTTTCAATTTTGAGGATGATTGGAAGCGTCAACGGAGGAGTTTGACAATGAATATTTCCATGAAGACTTTGTTGCTGTGTGGCAGCGTGCTGTCTGCGGCAGTTTCCGCGCAGGCGGCCGAACTTTCCATCGCCGCCAACTCGACCGGCAAGAACATTGCATTTTTCAAGGAGCGGATCGCCGCCTTCGAAAAAGAGACCGGCCACAAGGTCAATCTCGTCACCATGCCGTCATCGTCCAGTGAGCAGTTCAGCCAGTACAGGCTATGGCTTGCAGCGGGTAACAAGGATGTCGACGTCTACCAGACGGACGTGATCTGGGCGCCGCAGCTCTCCGACCAATTCGTGGATCTGACCGAAGCAACCAAGGATGTCATTGGCGATCATTTCCCCTCCATCGTGGCGTCACAGACGGTGGACGGCAAGCTCGTCGCCATGCCGATGTTCACCGATGCACCCGCTCTGTTCTACCGCAAGGACCTTCTGGAAAAATACGGCAAGCAGCCGCCGAAAACCTGGAAGGAACTGGGCGAGACCGCCAAGGAAATTCAGGACAAGGAACGCGAAGACGGGCAGAAGGACCTCTGGGGCTTCGTCTTCCAGGGCAGCGCCTATGAAGGTCTGACCTGCAACGCGCTGGAATGGATTGCATCCGCCGGTGGCGGTCATATCGTTGAGACCAACGGCGACATCTCCATCAACAACGAGAAAGCCGCAGCCGCGATCGAAGCCGCCAAGGGCTGGGTCGGCACCATCGCGCCGCAGGGCGTGCTTGCCTACAAGGAAGAGGAAGCACGCGGCGTCTGGCAGACCGGCAATTCTGTCTTCATGCGCAACTGGCCCTATGCATATGCGCTTGGAAACGGTGCCGACAGCGCCATCAAGGGCAAATTCGGCGTCACGCCGTTGCCGGCCGGTGAAGAGGGTGCGGCACCCGCCTCAACGCTCGGCGGCTGGAACCTCGCCGTTTCGAAATATTCCGACGATCAAGAAGCTGCCATCCAGCTCGTGAAGTTCCTCGCATCGAAGGATACCCAGAAGATGCGTGCGATCCAGCTTTCCAACATGCCCACGATCGCCTCGCTTTACGACGACAAGGATGTCGCGGACGCACAGCCTTTCATGCCGACATGGAAGCCAATTTTCCAGACCGCCGTTCCACGCCCCTCTGCCTCGGCGAAGGTGAAATACAACGAGGTTTCGGCCAAATTCTGGGGTGCCGTGCACAACACGCTCTCCGGCAACGGCACGGCGGCGGAAAACCTTGAGCTCCTTGAAGTCGAATTGACCGATCTCAAAGGCAACGGCTGGTAATCCGGCCCGTGTGGGAAGCGGTCTCGCCTGAGCGTTTCCCACACCCCAACTGCGAGATATCCCCATGAACGATACCGCCCTTCAAAGACCGGCCGCGGCATCCGGCACCGGCTCCGACCTTCAGTCGGAACGCCTGAAATCCGCATGGCTGTTCCTTGCCCCCACGTTTCTGGTACTTGCGATGGTGGCCGGCTGGCCGCTGGTACGCACCGTCTGGTTCAGCCTCACCGACGCGTCGCTGACCAATCTCGACGGCGCACAATTCGTTGGCTTCAAGAACTACCTCACCTGGATCACGCTCAGCAGCGGCCGAACCATCTATCGCGGCCTGTTGGCTGATCCCGCCTGGTGGGGCGCGGTTCTGAACACGCTGAAATTCACCATCCTTTCGGTCAGCTTCGAAACCGTTCTCGGCCTTATCGTTGCGCTGGTGCTGAACGCGGAATTCAAGGGACGCGGCCTCGTGCGCGCCGCCATCCTCGTTCCATGGGCCATTCCCACCATCGTTTCGGCGCAGATGTGGGCGTGGATGCTGAACGACCAGTTCGGTATCTTGAACGACCTGTTCCTCAATCTCGGGCTGATCTCCCACAAGATCGCATGGACCGCCAATCCGGACACCGCAATGGTCGCCGTTCTTATTGTCGATATCTGGAAGACGACGCCCTTCATGGCGCTGCTCATTCTCGCCGGCCTGCAAATGGTGCCGAAGGACATGTATGAGGCGGCGAAGGTGGACGGTATCCACCCCGTCAAAGTGTTCTTCCGCGTCACCCTGCCCATGATCCGGCCAGCGCTCATGGTTGCCGTCATCTTCCGTATGCTGGATGCGATGCGCGTCTTTGACCTCATCTACATTCTGACGCCGAATAACGCCCAGACCCGCACGATGTCGGTGCTGGCGCGTGAGAACCTGTTCGATTTCGACAAGTTCGCCTATGGCGCAGCCGCTTCCACCATGCTGTTCCTCATCATCGCCTCGATAACAGTCGTTTATATGTGGCTCGGGCGCGTCAACACAGATGGAGCTTCGCGATGACCCTGCCAAGCATCCTGAAAACCACCGCCTTTTATGCGCTGGTCGCCGTCATCATGGTGATTTCGGTATTCCCGTTCTATTACGCGATACTGACCAGCCTGAAATCCGGCTCAGCGCTGTTCCAGGTGAATTACTGGCCGCGTGAATTCTCGCTGACCAATTACAACTTCGTCATCGGCAACGGCACGTTCCTGCGCAATCTCGGCAATTCGCTGTTCGTTGCATCTTCAGTCGTCGTACTGTCGCTGTTCCTTGCGGTAACGGCGTCCTATGCTCTCGCCCGTGTCCGTTTCCGCGGCCGCTCGCTGCTTCTGCTCACCATCCTCTCGGTCTCGATGTTTCCACAGATCGCCGTTCTCGCCGGCCTGTTCGAACTCATCCGCTGGGCTGGCATCTTCAACACGCCGCTCGCGCTGATCTTTTCCTACATGATCTTCACCCTGCCCTTCACTGTCTGGGTGCTGACGACATTCATGCGCGACCTGCCGATCGAAATCGAGGAAGCGGCAATCGTCGATGGCGCAACGCCATGGGTCATCATCACCCAGGTCTTCATGCCGCTGATGTGGCCGGCGCTCGTCACCACAGGGCTCCTCGCCTTCATTGCGGCGTGGAACGAGTTCCTCTTCGCGCTCACCTTTACCTCATCGAACGAACAGCGCACGGTGCCCGTCGCCATCGCACTTCTTTCGGGCGGTTCGCAGTTTGAAATCCCCTGGGGAACGATCATGGCGGCCTCCGTCATCGTCACCGCCCCGCTCGTCGTCCTCGTTCTTATCTTCCAGCGACGCATCATTTCCGGCCTCACCGCCGGCGGCGTCAAAGGCTAGGAGAAAACTTATGACCACCATTCAACTGCGCAATCTTCGCAAATCCTTCGGCGCCTTCGATGTCATCAAGGGCATCGACATGGACATCCGCTCCGGCGAGTTCATGGTTTTCGTCGGCCCTTCCGGTTGCGGCAAGTCCACGCTGCTACGCCTCATCTGCGGGCTCGAGGAAATCACTGGCGGCACGCTCTCCTTTGACGGAGAGGCCGTCAACCGCCTGCCACCCGCCAAGCGTGGCGTCGCCATGGTCTTCCAGTCCTATGCGCTTTATCCGCATATGACCGTATTCGAAAACATGGCATTCGGCATGAAACTCTCAGGCGCCGACAAGGAGCAGCGCCGCAAGCGTGTAGAGGCGGCAGCGGAAATGCTGCAGCTCACGCCCTATCTGGAACGTCTGCCGAAGCAGCTTTCCGGCGGCCAGCGCCAGCGTGTCGCCATCGGCCGTGCCATCGTGCGTGATCCGAAGGTGTTCCTGTTCGATGAACCGCTCTCCAACCTCGATGCGGCGCTGCGCGTCGCAACCCGTCTCGAAATCGCCAAGCTGCACCGGGAGATGCATGACACGACGATGATCTACGTCACCCATGATCAGGTGGAAGCCATGACGCTTGCCGACCGCATCTGCGTTCTGCGCGATGGCCGCGTCGAACAGATCGGCACGCCGCTCGAGCTTTACGAAAGCCCGGTCAACACCTTCGTTGCCGGCTTCATCGGCTCGCCGAAGATGAACTTCCTTGCCGGCAAATATGCGGAAGTCGAAGGTGCCGCGACCATCGGCATCCGCCCCGAACACCTTGCGATCGGTGCCGGTGAGACCGGCTGGAACGGCGAAATCATCCATTCGGAAATGCTGGGATCGGACAGCTACATCTATGTCGAGATTGGTGCTGGCGAACCCATCGTCGTTCGTGAGGAAGGTGTGACCGACCGCAAGCCGGGAGAAAAAATCGTTCTCGTGCCGGATGCGGCGCAGATCCACCGCTTCGACGCGCAGGGCCAGGCCCTTGCGCGCAATCCCGTGCGCGGCGCCGCCTGAACAGTTAACTTTCGCCGGATCACCCAAGCTTCCGGCTTTCACCAAGGAGCAAGAAAATGACCATCAACACCGTTGTATGGGGCGAAAATATCCACGAACACATCAACGAGACGGTGCGTTCGATCTACCCTAATGGTATGCACAATACGATTGCCGATGCGCTGAATACCAACCCTGAGATCAGCGCCACCACCGCCACGCTTCAGGAACCGGAACACGGCCTTTCGCAGGAGCGTCTGGACAAGACCGACGTTCTGGTCTGGTGGGGCCACAAGGACCACGGTGCGGTTCAGGATGAAATCGTCGAGCGCGTTGCCAAGCGTGTCTGGGAAGGCATGGGCCTCATCGTCCTGCATTCCGGCCACTTCTCCAAGCCTTTCAAGCGACTGATGGGCACGCCCTGCGCGCTTAAGTGGCGTGAGGCGGGCGAACGCGAACGCCTGTGGACGATCAATCCGCGCCACCCGATTGCAGCCGGCCTGCCCGAGCATTTCGAGCTGGAAAACGAAGAGATGTATGGCGAGCAGTTCTCCGTGCCGGAGCCGCTGGAAACCGTGTTCATCTCCTGGTTCCAGGGCGGCGAAGTCTTCCGTTCCGGCCTTACCTGGCGCCGTGGCGCAGGCAACATCTTCTATTTCCGCCCCGGTCACGAGACTTATCCGACCTATCACGACGCCAATGTACAGAAGGTCATCAGCAATTCGGTGAAATGGGCCTATAATCCGGTCGGCGCACTGAAAAGCATTCATGACGCCCCTAACGTTCCCGTCGACAAGGCGCTGGAGCCTATCGAAGAACGCGGCCCCAAGCTGCACAAGGCAGGCGAAGCAGGTTACAGGTAAACAGCCATGAGACTTCTCATTCTCGGAACCGGCGGCATGGCCAACAACCATGCCACATATTTCTCGCAAATCCCCGGCGTCGAACTGGTGGCTGCGGTGGATGTGGATGATGTGGTTGTGCGGGGCTTTGCGCTTCGCCACAACATTCCACTCTCCTTTACCTCGCTGGATGACGCGATTGCCTGGGGCGAGTTCGACGCGGCGGCAAACGTCACGCCGGATGCCATCCACCACCCGACCAGCCTCAAGCTTCTGGCGGCGGGCAAACATGTTTTCTGCGAAAAGCCGCTGGCGGAGAACTACGCCAAGGCCGCCGAAATGGCCGATGCCGCAGAAAAAGCGGGCCTTGTTGCCATGGTCAACCTCACTTATCGCAATGTCGCCCCCTTGCAGGCGGCACGCGAAATGGTGCTGGCCGGCAAGATCGGAAAGGTGCGCCATCTGGAAGCCTCCTATCTCCAGAGCTGGCTCGTTTCCAAGGCCTGGGGCGACTGGATGACGGAGAGCAAGTGGCTGTGGCGGCTTTCCACCAAGCACGGCTCAAACGGTGTTCTGGGTGATGTCGGCATCCACATTCTCGACTTCGCCTCCTATGGCGCGGGCAGCGATGTGGAGCGCATCTTCACGCGTCTGAAGACCTTCGACAAATATGAAGGCAACAAGATCGGCGCCTACGATCTTGACGCCAATGACAGCTTCACCATGACCGCCGAGTTGGAAAACGGCGCCATGGGCGTCATTCACGCCAGCCGCTGGGCAACGGGCCATCTCAACGAACTGCGCCTGCGCATCCACGGCGACAAGGGTGCGCTGGAAGTGATTCACACGCCTGACTATTCCAGCCTGCGAGCCTGCATCGGCGACGATGTGGAAAAGGCGATCTGGAAGACAATCGATGTCGACCCGGTGCCGACGAATTACGAAAAATTCGCCAAGGCCGTCATGGAAGGTGGCATTGCTGACCCGGACTTCCGCCACGCCGCGAATTTGCAGAAGGTGCTTGATCTCTCGATCATCGCCGACCGCGAACGGCGGGAGCTGGCCGTCTCTGCTTGAATTGCAAGGGCGCGGCGGCGTAAGCCGCCGCTTCCAATACTGCAGCGTGTACTATTATCTCCCGTCACCCCGAATCTAGCGCTGCGTGACGGAGGTACTACCTCAAACGCCTCGCCTATTCCCCCACAAGAGCACATGCAACTGCGGCAGCACCCGGGCGGAAAACCAACGGTCTTCGCTGACCTTGTCCACCAGCCACAACATGCGATCCATGATACCATCGATATCCACACGCGCGTTGTCGTCATCAGGCGGCGGCGGGGTGTGGTTGCCGGGCTGGAGGTAAATCGGCAAATGCGGGAAACGGGCTGATGCAGCCTTGGCATAAGCATAGTCCGCATCGTCAAACACGACGATCTTCAGCGCCACCTGCGGTCCATCGCCGGCGGCGGCAAGACAGTCTTCAAAGGCCTGCCAGTCGGTTTCCATGCCGCTCGATGGTGGCTTCGGGCTTAGCACCAGATGATCGAGATCGCCAAACCAGTCTTTTGCGATGCTGCCCTGCGTTTCCAGCGCGAACCTATAGCCCTCGCCCTGCCCCTTCGCGATTAGTTGCCCAAGGGGCTGGATGGCGGGATTGCCGCCCGAAAGCGACACCGTCAGCGGCACACCGCCGGAAAGCCGTCGCACCTCCTGCCAGATCGCCTCCACGGACATCGGTTTCCATGTGTCGCGATACTCGCTGTCGACGGCATGCAGCGTATCGCACCAGGAGCAGCGGTAATCGCAGCCACCAGTGCGAACGAAAACGGTGGGCAGACCAATCAGCAAACCCTCGCCCTGAATGGTCGGGCCGAAGATTTCGCTGATGCGGATCGCTGTTTCCTTCGCTGCAACTTTCTGTGCAGCCGCCGTCATGGCCGGTATTCCGCCCAGGTCTTGGCGGTTTCGCTCACTCGCACGGCGCTGGTTTCCGGCAGGCTCGTCTTGCACCAATCGTAAAAGTGCTTCGCCAGACATTCCGCGGTGACCCGGTCATGGCCGAGAACGTCGTTCAGGTGGCGATGATCGAAATGATCGTCGATGTAGCGCTTCAGCGGCGCGAGTTCGTGGTAATCACGCACGAAACCGTGCTCGTTCAGCTCTTCGCCTGATAGTTCGACCTCAACGATGTAATTATGCCCGTGCAGGCGGGCGCACTGATGGTCGGCGGGCAGGCTTTTCAGCTGGTGAGAGGCGGAGAAATGGAACTCCTTGGTGATGCGAAACATCAACGCACCTCCTGTGCCGCATAGGCATGGGTGGCCGCCACCCAGAAATCCGGGTCCTCATAGTCCGTCGGATCGGTAACACCTGCCAGATGGAAGGCCTCGCGCCGCTCCACGCAGGTGCCGCAACGGCCACAATGGCGAGAGCCGCCCTTGTAACAGGACCAGGTTTCGCCAAATGGGGTCCCGTATTTGACCGCGTCAGTCACAATCGCCGCTTTGGAGACGGTGACATAGGGCGCAAACAAGGTGACGTCTGCGTAGCCTTCCAGCGCATGCGCCTGCATGGCATTAAAGCTGTCGATGAAGCCCGGCCGGCAATCGGGATAGATGAAATGGTCGCCGCCATGCACGGCGATCGCCACCGCATCCGCCTGCTGGGCGGCGGCAAGGCCGAAGGCGATGGTCAGCATGATGGCGTTGCGGTTCGGGACCACCGTGGAGCGCATTGTCTCTTCCGCATAATGTCCGTCCGGCACGTCGATATCGTCCGTTAGCGCGGAACCGGTGAGGTGCGCGCCGATGGTTGTGATGTCTATGAGATGATGCGGCACGCCGAGACGTTTTGCGCAGTCGGCTGCGAAATCCAGCTCCTTCTTGTGGCGCTGGCCGTAATCGAAGGAGACAAGAGCGAAAAGTTCATGTTCCGCCGCGATTTTGTGCGCAAGCGAAACGGAGTCCAATCCGCCGGAGCAGATGACGATGGTTTTCATACGTTGGGATCCCTTGTTTTGACCGGGTGGGCTGCGACCGGATTACGGGGGCGGCTTTAAACCAAAGCGAAGCGATTGTGAAGGGCTTTGCGGAAATAGCGGAAATTCCGCGCAATCCACGAAATTGCCCCGCCGCAGCAACAAGACGAAACAATCGCGACATAAGCGGGAAACCGGCTTGATCTAGAACGGACTGAACGTTGCAGTTCTTGAAGGATGTTGCCGATGGCGGCCGGTTCTATGTTCCTCTTTTCGCTAAGCGATCTCAACTCCATCGGCTCCGGCATTTTGATGGCGTTGGCAGGCACGCTTTATGTCACCCTTACCGTTCGTAGGCTGATGGCCACCGTGCGTCATGGATAAGGCACTCGGCAACAGACGCCCAGGGCTCAGGCGCAATCTTGCAGTCTTACTTTTCATAGCCTCCGCGACGCTCGTCGCCACGATAGGGATCGCCCCGTTCGTCTTCCTGATCTGGATGGTCACGACCGTCGCACGCTGGCTTGGTTTTTTCATCGGCTTTTGAGACACGAAGCTCGCCATGATGCGGCGGAGCGGAAGGAGCCCGGCAAAACGGCAGTGCGCCGGGCTCTTTTTTTCGATAGACCGGGCTCAGCGCAGCAGCGCCTGCGCCTCCTCGATGCCGAGTGCTGCCGGCTGCGTGCAGGTTGTGGTCATCTCGATGAAGCGGCCTTCTTCCCCGGATTTGAGGATGGAGGTCATCACGTCGATACCGTGCAGGGAGCGATCCAGCGAGCAGCGGGCATCGCGGCCTTCAAGGATAGCAATCGCCATATCGGCCAGGCCTGCCGTGCGATAGTTGGCGCGCGGGCCATTCGGGCTTTCCTGGTTGGCAATGCCGAAGGGATGCGCCCAGTCTTCCAGCGGCTGGATATTTTTGTCGCGTCCGCTCGCCTCCACCACACCGCCGAAGAAGTTGGGGTCCGGCACGTAGATCGATCCTTCCGTACCGTAAAGTTCCATATTGGCGTGGCGATGCGACCACACATCCCAGCTGGCCGAAAGTGTGATCGTTGCTCCGTTCACGAATTCCAGAAGCGCATGGATGTTGGTAGGCGTTTCTACCGGGATGATCTCGCCGTTCAGCGGCTGGCTGGTCACCGTTCGGGTGGGGTTGGCCATTGATGTCAGTGCGCCAACGCGCTTGACCGGGCCGATGAGGTTGATGAGGTTCGCCACATAATAGGGGCCAAGATCAAGGATCGGCCCGCCCCCCTTCAGGAAGAAGAAGCCCGGATTGGGGTGCCACATCTCCATGCCGGGGCTCATCACATGGCAGGTGCCGGAGGTGATGCGCCCGACCTTGCCCTCGTCGATATATTGCCGGGCAAGCTGATGCGCGCCGCCAAGGAAAGTATCAGGCGCGCAGCCAACGGAAAGGTTCTTCTCGCGGGCGATGCGCCGCAACTCCTCGCCTTCCTCCAGCGAAAGCACCAGCGGCTTTTCCGAATAGACGTGTTTACCCGCCTCGAGTGCCGCTTTCGACACGGGAAAATGCGCGGCGGGAATGGTGAGGTTCACCACCACGTCGATGTCCTTGTTGGCGAGGAGTTCCTCGATCGACTGCGCCGTGACACCAAATTCTTCTGCCCTCAGTTCCGCCGCATTGCGGTTAAGGTCGGCGCAGGCCAGCACCTTGATGCCCTTGAAGAGCGGTGCCAGCGAAAAGTAAGCAGACGAGATGTTGCCGCACCCGATGATGCCGACGCCCAGTTCCCTTTGCATGATGAAAACTCCGGATTGATGCTCAATAGGTTTTGAAGGATGCGATGGAGCGAGTGATCAGCCGATCGATATCCTTGGGATTGTCGTGTTCGACCACGAAATGTTTCGTGGCGGATTTTGCCCTCAGTGCTGCCACGAGGGCCTTCCAGTCCACCGTGCCGTGGCCGACATCCGCCCAGCCGTCCTCATCCGCATTTTCGCCTGATGGTGCGATGTCCTTCACGTGCACGGCGGTAATGCGCTTGCCGTAGCTTTCGATCCAGGCGAGCGGATCGGCATTGCCTCTGATAATCCAGGCGATATCCGCTTCCCATTTCAGGTCCGGTCCGCCGGCAAAAATCTGCTCCTGCGGGGTGGAGCCGTCCGGGAGCACCTGGAACTCGAAATCGTGGTTGTGCCAGCCGAAGGTCAGCCCGGCATCCACGAATGGCTTACCCGCTTCCTGCAGGCGCTTGCCGAAGGCGAACCAACCAGCCGCGTCCGCCGGGCGCTGGTCGGGCATCAGGTAAGGGCAATAAATCGCTTCCACGCCCAGAACCTTGGCGATGTTCAGAGCCTTTTTCGGATCACCCTCGAGAAGGTCAAGGCCGAAATGGCCGGTCGGCATGGCAAGACCATTGGCATCGAGTTCGGAGCGCAGGCTGTTCAACCCAGCGTCATCAAGCGAGGCGTACATGGCGCCGTAACCTTCGACATGTTTGTAACCAGCCGCCGAAAGCTTCTTCAAAATATTGGAAAACGGCTGGAAATTGCGGGCGCTGTAAAGCTGGAAACCGAGTTCTGTCATTATCTCCTCCATAGAGATGTGGGTGCTTGGGATGGTGTTGGGGGTAAAACGGGGCCCTTCCTAAAGCCGCTCTTCGCTCTGTGCGTCGAACAGCGAGGCCATGGTGAGGTCTAGGCCGAGGCGAACCCGGGTGCCCGGCGCAAACCGCCTGTGGCCGCCAACGCGCACGGACAAGGTATGACCGGCATGTTTGAGCCAGATCAGATTGTCGGCGCCCATCGGCTCCTCGATGTCAACGATCGCCTCATGCACCTCGCCGCTGACGATGTCGGCATCGACGCGCACATGTTCGGGACGCACACCGAGAACCACGGCACGACCGGCGACAAGCGGCGCCTCCGGCTGATAACCATCCAGTGAGAAGGTGACGCCGTTGGTGGTGAAGACCACCTTGCCGTCCTTCTCGATCAATTCGCCACGCAGGAAATTCATCGAGGGCGAACCGATGAAGCCCGCGACGAAGAGGTTCCTTGGCTTGTTGTAGATGGTGACGGGATCGGCAAGCTGCTGGATGACGCCGCTTTTCATGATGGCGATACGATCAGCCAGTGTCAGCGCCTCGATCTGATCGTGTGTCACGTAGATCATGGTGTTTTTCAGCGCCTGGTGCAGCCGTTTGATCTCGACGCGCAGTTCCGAGCGCAGCTTGGCATCGAGGTTGGAAAGCGGTTCATCGAACAGGAACACATCCACATCGCGCACCAGCGCCCGGCCGATCGCCACGCGCTGGCGCTGGCCGCCGGAAAGCTCGGCGGGCTTGCGCTTCAGGAGTGGTTCGATCTGCAATATGCCCGCCGCCCTTTTGACGCGCCGGTCGATTTCCTCTTTCGGAACCTTGGCGACCTGAAGGCCGAAGGAGAGGTTCTTCTCCACCGTCATCTGCGGATAAAGCGCATAGGACTGGAACACCATGCCGATGCCACGATCCTTCGGCTCCTCCCAGGTAACGTTGCGGTCCTTGATGAAGATTTGCCCGTCGGTTGGCTCCAGAAGGCCCGCAATGCAATTGAGAAGTGTCGACTTGCCGCAGCCGGAAGAGCCGAGCAGCACGAGGAACTCGCCGTCGTAAATATCGAGATTGAGGTCTTTCAGGACGGTAACGGCACCGAAGGACAGGGAAAGATCGCGAATGGAAACGCTTTTGTTCATATAACTCAACCTTTTACTGCGCCTGCGGCGATGCCACGGACGAAAAGCCTGCCGGAGACGAAATAAACGATCAACGGCACGGCCCCGGTGAGAAGGGTTGCAGCCATGTTGACGTTGTATTCCTTCACGCCCTGCACGGAGTTGACGATATTATTGAGCTGCACCGTCATCGGGTAATATTCCGGCCGCGTGAACACGACGCCGAACAGGAAGTCGTTCCAGATGCCGGTGACCTGCAGGATCATCGCCACGACGAAGATCGGCAGCGACATGGGCAGCATGATGCGAAAATAGATCTGCCAGAAATTGGCGCCATCAATACGTGCCGCCTTGAACAATTCCTCCGGCAGCGACGCGAAATAGTTGCGGAAGAGCAGCGTCAGGATCGGCATGCCGAAAATCGTGTGCACGATCACGAGGCCGGTCAGCGTGCCATAAATGCCCAATTCGCGCAGCACGATGACGATCGGGTAGATCATTACCTGATAGGGGATGAAGGCGCCGATGATGAGGATCGAGAAGAACAGTTCCGAACCCTTGAACTTCCAGTTCGCGATGGCGTAACCGCTGACGGAAGCCACGATGATCGAGATCACGACCGACGGTATGAGGATGCGTACCGAGTTCCAGAAGCCGCGTGAAAGCCCGTCGCAGTTCAGCCCGGTGCAGGCATTCGCCCAGGCTTTCACCCAGGGTTCGAAGGTGATTTCCACCGGTGGCGCGAAAATGTTGCCGAGCCGTATTTCCGGCATACCCTTCAGAGAGGTGACGACCATCACGTAAAGCGGCAGCAGGTAGTAGGCGGCAGCGACAAACAGCGTGCCATAGAGAATGATGTTGCGGCGGGAAAACGTTTTTTTCGGCTTCTTGCCGCGGGGACCGGAAAGGTCCGTGGCAACCGCATCGGTTGCGGCGGCGACCGTGTTCAATGTGCTGATATTAGCCACGCTTCTTGCCTCCGAATTCGAGGTACGCCCATGGAATGACGATAATGGCGACGGTCAGAAGCATCATGGTGGAGGCGGCAAAGCCCTGCCCCAGGTTCTGCGCCTGGAACATGTAGTCGTAGACATATTTCGCCGGCACTTCGGATGCGATGCCCGGTCCGCCACTGGTCTGCGCCACCACCAGATCGTACACCTTGACGATGCCGCTCGCGATAATGACAAGCGTGGTGATGAAGACCGGCCGCATCATGGGAATGATGATGAGGATATAGGTCTTCCACATCGGAATGCCGTCGACGCGCGTCGCCTTCCAGATATCCTCGTCTATGCCGCGAAGACCGGCCAGCATCAGGCACATGACGAGCCCCGTGCCCTGCCAGAGCGCAGCAATCAGGATGCCGTAGATAACGATCTCGGAATTATAAAGCGGGTCGAAGGTGAAGCTTTCCCACCCCATCGAGCGGACCACCGACTGAATGCCGAATTCCGGGTTCAACAGCCATTGCCAGACAAGGCCGGTTACGATGAACGACAGAGCAAAGGGATAAAGGAAGATGGTGCGGAAGGTGTTCTCGAAACGGATCTTCTGATCCATCAGCGCCGCCAGCACGAAGCCGATCACCAGACTGAAGATCAGCGACAGAATGCCGTAGATCGCCAGATTCTGGATGGAAATGATCCAGCGCGGCGCGGCCCACAACCGCTCATACTGGTCGAAACCGATGAAGCTTGCACGTGGCAGAAGCTTGGAATTGGTGAATGAATAAATCACCGTCCAGACCGTTCCGCCGAGAAAAATCACGACGGCGGTCAATATCATGGGAATGGAAGCAATCTTCGAATTGAGATTGCGGAAAAGCTGGTTGGGGCGGCCGGAGCGCGCTAGACCCGCCATGGATGACCCTCCTGTAACGTTGCCGTTGATAGCCAGGCAAGGTCTCAAAGACCTTGCCCCAATCCTCCGGGCTTGCGCGTTTACGCATCCCGCAGGGAGCTTGCGGCGGATGGATGCCACCCGCCGCACAAGAGGTTGCGGTTAGTCAGCGGAACCGATGATGCCGGCGAAGCGCTTCTGTGCATCTTCTGCAGTCATCGCGCTGGCAAAAAACTCTGCCATCAGGTCTTCTTTCTGCTTCTGCGTATCAGCAGAAATCAGCTGGTCTGTGCTGGTCAGCGCATTGCCCTTGGCCAGAATTTCCAGACCCTTCTTCATGCAGTCATTGGCCGCATTGAGGTCGACGTCGCCACGGATCGGCAGCGAGCCCTTCTTAAGGTTGAAAGCCACCTGCGTTTTAGGATCGACGATGGTTGCGGCCAGAACGTCCTGCGCCTTGGATTTTGCTTCATCCTTCAGCAGCGGGAAATAAAAGGCGTCGCCGCCGGTGGTGAGATAGTCATTAAGGCCGAGACCCGGCAGGCAGGTGTAGTCCGTACCCGCCTTCTGGTTGGCAAGCTGGAACTCGCCCTGCGCCCAGTCGCCCATGATCTGGCCGCCGGCCTTGCCTGTTATGACCATGTTGGTGGCCTGGTTCCAGTCCTGAACATTTGTGCCCTTGGCCATGTCGCGGGCCTCGACGGCGGCCGCAAAAATCTTGGCCATGTCAGGACCGGCCGCTGCTTCGGCATCCTTGTCGCCATAGACCTTCTGATAAAGATCCTTGCCGCCGATCGAAAGCGTCAACGTGTCGAACAGGCCATTGGCCTGCCATGCCTGACCGCCGAGCGCGAGCGGCTGGATGCCGGCTTTTTTCAGTGCCGGTGCTGCGGCAGCAAATTCAGTCCAGTTCTTGGGAACTTCGACGCCCGCTTTCTTGAACGCTTCGTTGGAAAGCCACAACCATTGCCAGGAATGGATGTTGACCGGCGCGCAATAGATCTTGCCGTCGATGGTGCAGCTGTCGAGCAGGCTTGCCGGCTTTATGACGTCTTTCCACTTGCCCTTTTCGGCAACGTCGGTCAGGTCGCGCATCAGGCCGGCCTGCACCAGCTCTTCGGCCTGTCTGCCATGGTTGAACTGGGTGGCACCCATCGGGTCGCCGCCGGTGATACGGCTGATCATGATCGGACGGGCGGTGCCGCCCGAACCGGCAATAGCGCCGTCCACCCACTTGTTGCCGGTGGCATCAAAAGCCTTGGCAAGTTCGGCAACGGCAGCGGCTTCACCGCCCGATGTCCACCAATGGGTAACTTCAAGATCGGTAGCCCCAGCGACACCCGCCGGAATCATAACACTGGCCAAAAAGGCCGCAGAAATAAAGCGCATTCGCATGAGTCTCCTCCCTCACTGAAACGTTGCAGTTGGAACGTAAGCGAAGATTTTTGATTAGGCAACCGCCTAAAAAATGAATCTCGCCGCAGCTCGCCGCGCTGTGTCGAGCAGCTACAAACGTGCCGAACGGCTAGATTTTGTTGAGAAAGAAGATTGGGAAATTGGAAGGATGCCGAATGGCACGACAAAGACTGCGCACCGGTAATCTGCAGGCAACGTAGCATCTTCATAGTCTTCCGACTTTGGCGTCGGTTCCTGCGCACAGAGTGCCAAGCCCGCATGGACGGGCGAACATAAGGTGAGCGATGGCAAAACGTTGGCACATTCTTTTGATGATCGGTCTGGCGGGCGTGTTATCGCTTTTGCTCGCACCGTTCGAACGACTGGCGGCGGGACAGGATCTTTCCTTCACGATACGGGTTGTGATGCTCGTCCAGCCGGCAGTCCTGATCATTGCTGCGGTGGCGACGGGTCAAGCGCTTGCCGGCAAACTCGGGCTCGGCACTCCGCTGATCGATGCCTGGCTGAAAGGAACCGGGTTCGGGCCAGTCTTGCGCAGGCAAGCCCCAGCAGCTTTGCTGACGGGTCTTATCGTCGGCCTGCTGATGATCGCTTATTCGTCTGTGATCCTGCCTGCCTTCACCGATACGGCAACCATGGAAAAAATGGCGGCGTTTGAAGTCCCACGTGTCACCCGGGTTCTCTATGGTGGCATAACGGAGGAGCTGCTGACCCGATGGGGCTTGATGACATTATTCGCATGGGTGCTCTGGCGAATAGTGGGCAAGGGGCAAGTCCAACCGGTCATGCTGTGGAATGCAATTTTTATCGCAGCGGCCCTTTTTGCCGTGGGCCACCTGCCCTTTCTGTTTGCCATTCCCGTTCATCCGCAACCATTGCTGATTGTCAGTGTCATGCTCGGCAATTTTATCCCCGGACTGATGTTCGGGTGGCTGTTCTGGCGTCGCGGGCTGGAAGCAGCGATGCTTTCCCACGCTTTCGCCCACTGCGTGAATGCAACTGTCTCCTGATCCGTCGAGCCGACAGATAAGTCAGGGATTTATCATCCCGGCCTCGCCGGCCGGGATAAAATGCCGCGTCGGTGCGCGCAGCAGTCCTAATGCCTCTTATAATCATCCTCGATGCGGATGACGTCGTCTTCGCCAAGATAGGCGCCGGTCTGGATTTCGACCAACTCGAGCGGAATCTGCCCCTCATTGGCAAGCCGGTGCGGTTGACCAATCGGGATATAGACGGACTGGTTTTCCGTCAGCAGCCGGGTTTCGTCGCCAATCGTTACGGTTGCCGTGCCCTTGACGATGATCCAGTGCTCCGAGCGGTGATAGTGTTTCTGGAACGAGATGCGGTGGCCAGGATCAACCGTGATGTGGCCCACGCGGTAGCGCTCGTCCACATACATATGTTCGATGTAACCCCATGGACGATACACTCGCCTGTGCGCTTGCGTCCGCGGCGCGTGTTCGCCATCCTTCAGTGTCTCCACCAGGCCCTTCACGTCCTGAACCCGGTTTTTCGGCACCACCAGAACCGCATCCTTGGTAGCCACCACCACCAAATCCTTTGCCCCCACCACGGTCGTCAGCAATTGCGTGGAATGGATCAGGCAGCCCTCGGAATCGATGAAGACGCCGTCGCCCTCGAGCGCATTGTCGTTGCCGTGCTTGTCGGCGATTTCCCAGATCGCGTCCCAGCTGCCGATATCCGACCAGCGGAAATGGCCGTGCACCACCGCCATGCGCTTGGTCTTCTCGATCACCGCATAGTCGATGGAGTTTTTCGGAGAGGCTTCGAAGCTCGCCTGATGCAGGCGCACGAAGCCAAGGTCGCTTTCATATTGTTCGACCGACTTCGTTACTGCCGCAAGAATTTCCGGCGCGAATGCCTTGAGTTCGGCAATCATCACGTCGGAACGGAACAGGAAGTTGCCGGAGTTCCAGAGATACCCCTTCTCCAGATAGGAGATTGCCGTCTTCACGTCCGGCTTTTCCACGAATGCCTCGACGATGCTCAAGTCAGCCTCACCATCAATTGCTTCACCAGGCTTGATGTAGCCGTAAGAGGTGCGCGGCTCGGTTGGCACCAGACCGAAAACGACGATATTGCCCTGATCGGCGGCCTTGGCGCCAAGCCTCACGGACTCTGAAAATTTGTCGGCATCCAGCACCACATGGTCGGCGGCGAGCGCCAGCACGAGGCATCCCGGCTCCCGGCGCTCGGCCAGCACGGCGGCAGCGGCCATGGCGGCGGCACTGTCGCGGCGGGCGGGTTCGAGAACCACCGTCGCCGGAAGATCGATCTCCTCAGCCTGGCGGCGGGCGAAGAAACGGAAATCCTCGTTGGTGATCACCAGCGGCTCGGCATAAAGCGCCTTGTCGGCCACGCGCGTCAGTGTCTGCTGATAGGTCGAAAGATTGCCGACCAGCGGCTGGAACTGCTTGGGCAACTGATCGCGCGATACCGGCCAAAGCCGTGATCCCGCCCCACCAGCAAGAAGAACCGGCGTGATCTTTCGAGATTGTTCCGTCACAATAAAAACCTTTCCAACTTTAAAAAACTTCCGGCGGGCCGGACAATATACATATTTACCAATGCTGCCATCATCGGTTCACGGGCGGATAAGCGCAAGCTCATAAGTTCGCCTTGTGAAAGCTTGGTGAATGTCGGACCCGTTTTGCTAACGCAACGCACAGGGTGAGGTTCCGCGCAAAGGGCGATCAATGGCTTTGACAGGCCGCAAAGAAAAACCCGGGCGAATGGCCCGGGTTTCCGTTTTCAGAGCGATGACCTGTCAGGATCAGTTCGGCAGCGCGTAAGCGATCACGTAGTCGCCACGGTCAGGAGACTGACGTGCACCGCCGGCCGAGATGACGACATATTGCTTGCCTGTCTTCGGAGACTTGTAGCTCATCGGGCCGCCCTGGCTGCCGACAGGAAGGCGGGCCTTCCAGACTTCCTTGCCGGTCGCCGTATCGAAGGCGCGCAGATAATAATCTGTGTGCCGGCGATGAAGACGAGACCGCCCTGGGTGGCAAGCGTTCCGCCGAGCGTGGGCATGCCGATCGGGATCGGCAGACCCATCTTGATGCCAAGCGGACCGGTATCCTCAACGGTGCCGACAGGAACCTGCCACTTGATCTGCTGCGTCTTCATGTCAATCGCAGTCATCGAGCCATAGGGTGGAGCCTGGCAGGGAATGCCGAGAGCAGACAGGAAACGGTTCTTGTTCACCGCATAGGGCGTGCCCTTCATGGGAACGACGCCCATGCCGGTATTGACGCTTTCGCCGCCGCTTGCCGTTGCCTTGGTGGGAGCAGCTTCCTTCATCTCAATCCACAGGCCGAGGCGCATGTCGTTGATGAAGATTGTGTTGGTCGTCGGGTCAGTCGAGATGCCGCCCCAGTTCATGCCACCGAGCGAACCCGGGAAGGCGAGGGAGAGGTCCGTGCCCGGCGCCGTATAGAGGCCTTCATAACGCATGCCCTTGAAAGCGATACGGCAAAGAAGCTGATCGAAAGGGGTGGCACCCCACATATCGGCTTCCGTCAGCGTCTGCGCGCCGATTTGCGGCATGCCCACCGAACGCGGCTGCGTTGGTGCATATGGCTCGTTCGGAATGTTGCCGGCCTTGACCGGAACGTCTTCCACCTTGGTCAGCGGCTGGCCAGTCGCACGGTCCAGCACATAGATCTGACCGGCCTTGGTGCCGAAGACCAGAGCCGGAACGGTCGTTCCGTCAGCCTTCGGGAAATCGACGAAGCTCGGCTGCATCGGCACGTCGAAGTCCCATAGGTCGTTATGAACCGTCTGGTAGACCCACTTTTCGCGGCCGGTCGTGGCATCGAGCGCCAGCATGGAAGCGCCGTATTTATGATCGAGCGGTGTGCGCGTCGCGCCATAAAGATCGACCGAGGGGCTGCCTACCGGCATGAAGACCGTGTTCAGCTCCGGATCGTAGGACATGGATGCCCAGACGTTCGGCGTGGAACGGGTGTAGGTCTGGCCCTCGGGCGGCAGTTTGGTGATTTCAGGGTTGCCGGGATCGAAAGCCCAGCGAAGCTCACCCGTCACAACGTCGAAACCGCGCATCACGCCGCCAGGCATATCCACCTGTACGTTGTCAGCGATACGCCCGCCGACCACGACGGTGGTGCCGGCCAGTGTGGGGGCCGATGTCAGCACATATTGCGGGTCCGGCGCATCACCAAGACCGATCTTCAGATCGACGCGGCCGTTGGTGCCGAAATCCGGGCAAAACGCGCCGGTGTCGGCGTCGAGCGCGATGAGTTCCGCGTTGATGGTGTTCATGAGAATGCGGCGCTGGCAAAGCGCGCCGTCAGCTACGATCGCCGGGGTGACAGGCGTTGCGCCCGGAGCGGTCGGCTGCTTCAGCGGCGCCTTGGCATCGAAATAGGCGAGACCACGGCAACGCATCCAGACGGTGGATTTGGCGTTGATTTCGGTCTTCCACTTCTGCGCGCCGGTATCGGCGTCGAGGGCGATGACATTGTTGTGCGGTGTGCACACAAACACGGTGTCGCCGACCTGAAGCGGCGTTTCCTGATCTTCCGCACCGTTCGCGCCGGGGCTGATCGGGATGTCGCCGGTCCGATAGGTCCATGCCACCTCAAGGTTCTTGACGTTATCGCGGTTGATTTCGTCAAGCGCAACAAAGCGGCTGCCGCCCGCCGTATTGCCGTAATGTTCCCAGTTCTTCTGCTCATTTTCCGGCGTTACCGGCGTCAGTGCAGCAACCTCACCCTTGAAGGCGACGGTCGGATGCGGCACGAACATGCCGGCAAAACCGGCAGCGGACGCAATGGCCAGAACGCCAGCAAGGGCAAAGGACGCGCCGTAAGCAGGCGTCTTGCCAGCCGCGCGCCGCAGCAGCGGATAGGAGAGCGCAACCACCGTGGCGCCCACGCCCAACGCCAGCAGGCGGGAGATGAGCGGCCAGAAGTGCAGTCCGGCTTCCCACACTGCCCAAACACCGCTAACGATGAAGACAAGGCCGAACAGGAGCGCGCCGGCAGGCTTGCGCAGCAGAATAAGCAAGCCGGAGACGATCAGCGCGATACCCGCAAAGACGAAATAGAGGCTGCCGCCGAGTGTTGCGAGCTGCCCGCCGCCAATGGCGAAGAACAGTCCCGCAGCGACAATGACAGCGCCGAGCACGAAGAGCCATAATCTGGCTGCAAGCGACGTTGAGGTTGCTGGTTTACTCATGAAATTAAATATCCGGTTAGGAGAGCCGCCGCGAAGGCTGACGCCCGATGATCTTTCAATGCCCGGCCCAGGCCAGACAGTCCGCCGCACTTACGGCTGAGCGAAGATGCGCTGAAGGCGACGAGGCGAAATGGGGAACAATGGTGCGGGAGACTTCCGTGGTGACTGTCATTTTGACCCATTCACTGCAGTTTATCGCCGGCCCCAATGGACGGCGGACAATGTGCTCGAACAAATCCTCCCAAGTTCGTATCGCAGAGGCCCGCATGCGGGCACTGGGCGACCGAAACCTCGGTGCGGTATAACGTCGCCTGCGACAAGATGACAATGCGCAAGACGGGCATTTTTGATAAGCTGCGCTTATACCATATCAACACCTACAACACAAAGACCTCTCCGCCGATGGATATTCGCCAGCTCGCCATTTTCGTGGAAGCCGCAAGGGCCAAAAATTTCCGCGCGGCCGCTTTGCAGCTGGGCATCGCCCAACCGGCCGTAACGCAGCGTATCCGGCAACTGGAAGAGAATCTGGGCTTCAAGCTTTTCCTCCGTGTCAACCGCGGTGTGGAACTTACGCCGGCTGGGCAGTCGATGCTGCTCGATGCGGAGGAAATTCTTGCCCGCACCAAGGGGGCGCTGGAAAAGGCACACCAGATCAGGCGCGGCCAGCTCGGCACGCTGCGCATCGGCTTCGGCACCAGCGTAATGGCGGAACGAAAATTGCCGGCGCTGATCACCCGCTATGGCAACGACCACAGGGAGGTGACGCTTGAACTCCTGCCCGGCATGACGATGGAACAATTGATCGAGCAGGTGGCGACGCGCAAGACAGACGTCGCTTTCATTCGCGCACCCCTGCCCCAATTGCCGCAGAGCTTGCGGGCCATGCCCTTCGACCGCTCCAAACTGTGCGTCGCCCTGCCGGAGCGCCATCCGCTCGCCTCCCGCCCCAGAGTTTCGGTTGGCGATATCGTGCAGGAAAAACTGCTGCTACCGGTGGACGAGATCGGCCTGGGGCTCAGCAGCAGCGCGCTTTCCCTTTTCGAGGATGCAGGCTGTGAGCCGGAAATCGGCACGCGCATCGCCAACGTCAACACCATCCTTGCCCTCGTGGAAGCTGGCGCGGGAATTTCCATTCTGCCGGAAAGCACCGTGCGCTCCACAAGGGGCATCACAGGTGTGCCGCTCGAAAGCGCCGATGCCTGGTCAGATAGCGTGCTGGTCGTCAGACGCGGTCCGCTTGCCCTCCACGTGGAGGCCTTCGTGAATATGGTACGGCAGGCCTACCAGTCCCACCTATAATGCCGACAATACGCACTTAATCGATTGAATCGGCCACAAATTTCGCCACGGCTAAATTTGCTGCACTGAACAACATTCAACGCTTGGCACGCGCGCGAAAAATACAATAACAACGACGGATATTTTTGCACTGTTATCGACACGAAAGCACACTCAGCCCATGTCCGACACGACGAAGCCCGCCAGCCCCAGAACATCGGTTACAGATCAGGAAGCACTGGATTTCCACGCGCAAGGCAGACCGGGGAAACTGGAAATCACCCCGACCAAGCCGATGGCGACTCAGCGGGATCTGTCGCTTGCCTATTCGCCGGGAGTGGCCGTGCCGGTGAAAGCCATCGCCGAAAATCCGGCGACCGCTTACGATTATACGACACGCGGCAACATGGTAGCAGTGATCTCCAACGGCACGGCGATCCTCGGTCTCGGCAATCTCGGCGCGCTCGCCTCCAAGCCTGTCATGGAAGGCAAGTCCGTTCTGTTCAAGCGCTTTGCGGATGTGGATTCCATCGATCTCGAGGTCGATACCGAAGACGCCGACGAATTCATCAATTGCGTGCGTTACCTTGGCCCCTCTTTCGGCGGCATCAATCTGGAAGACATCAAGGCGCCGGAATGTTTCATCATCGAAAGCCGCCTGCGCGAGCTGATGGACATTCCCGTTTTCCATGACGACCAGCACGGAACCGCCATCATCGCCGCCGCCGGTCTCATCAACGCCATCGAACTGACGGGCCGAGACTTCAAGACGACGAAGCTCGTCTGTAACGGCGCAGGTGCTGCTGCCATCGCCTGCATGGACCTCATCAAGGCCATGGGTTTCAACCCCGAAAACATCACGCTTTGCGACACCAAGGGCGTGATCTACCAGGGCCGCACCGAAGGCATGAACCAGTGGAAATCCGCCCATGCGGTAAAGACTGACAACCGCACGCTGACTGAGGCCATGAAGGGCGCGGATGTCGTCTTCGGCCTGTCGCAGAAGGGTGCCTTCACCGAAGAGATGATCCGCTCCATGGCGCCGAAGCCGATCATTTTCGCGATGGCCAACCCTGACCCGGAAATCACCCCGGAAGAAGTCGCCCGCATCCGCGACGACGCCATCATGGCGACGGGGCGTTCGGATTATCCGAACCAGGTCAACAACGTCCTCGGCTTTCCCTATATCTTCCGCGGCGCGCTCGATGTCCGCGCAAGCCAGATCAACGACGCAATGAAGATTGCCGCTGCACAGGCGCTGGCCGATCTTGCCCGCGAGGATGTGCCGGATGATGTGGCCGCCGCCTATCAGGGCAACCGCCCGCGCTTCGGATCGCAATATATCATTCCCGTTCCCTTCGATCCGCGACTGATCTCGGCAATTCCGGTGGCCGTGGCGAAGGCCGCCATCGAAACCGGCGTCGCTCGCCGCGAATTGCCCGATCTCGATGCCTATGCCCGCGAGCTTTCCGCCCGTCGCGACCCCATGGCGTCGACCACGCAGCGCCTTTACGAGCGTGTGCGCCGCTCTCCGAAGCGGGTCGTTTTCGCCGAAGCGGAAGAAGAACAGGTGATGCGCGCGGCGATCTCGTTTACCGCGCAGGGGCTTGGCACCGCCATCCTGCTCGGCCGTGACGACATCATCAAGGCCAATGCGGAGCGTGCCGGCATCGATCTCGACCGCGCCAATATAGAGATCACCAATGCCCGCCTTTCCAGCCGCGTCGATGCCTATGTCGATTATCTCTATGCGCGTTTGCAGCGCGGCGGCTTCCTGCTGCGCGACGTGCAGCGCCTGATCCACAACGACCGTAACCATTTCGCCGCCTGCATGGTGGCGATGGGCGATGCGGACGCCGTGGTCACCGGCGTTACCCGCAACTATTCCACGGCGCTCGAGGATATCCGCCGCTGCATCAACACCAAACCCGGCCACCGTGTCATCGGCGTTTCTCTGGTCGTGTCGCGCAACCGAACGGTCTTCGTGGCAGATACCGCCGTGCACGACATGCCGTCCGCCGAAGACCTTGCCGATATCGCCGAAGAAGCGGCCGGTCTTGCCCGCCGTTTCGGCTACGAACCGCGTGTGGCGATGCTCGCCTATTCCACCTTCGGCCAGCCGGTTGGCGAACGCTCCGACAAGGTGCGCGAAGCGGTGAAAATCCTCGACAAGCGCAACGTCAATTTTGAGGTCGACGGGGAAATGTCGGCCGATGTGGCGCTGAACCATCATCGCATGCAGAGCCAGTATCCCTTTGCCCGCCTTTCCGGTGCGGCCAACGTGCTGGTCATGCCAGCCATCCATTCCGCCTCGATCTCCACCAAGATGCTACAGGAACTGGGCGGCGCGACCGTCATCGGCCCGCTTCTCGTCGGCCTCGACAAATCGGTGCAGATCACCTCGATGGGTGCCAAGGACAGCGACATCGTCAATATGGCGGCGATCGCGGCCTATAACGCCGGTCGGTAACGGTGTGGGAGCGCTCTTCGGGAGAAGGGTGCTCAAAATGCCCCGGCATAGCCAGCATATCCTCGCCCTGTGGCGAGGATATGCCAAAGCGCCGAACCCCGGCACCGTAAGAACAAGATTCTACGATTTCAAATTATTAGGTTATTTTTTCTCACCAGAGAACTTATTGGAACACGATTTTATTTATACAATTTTTTGCGCAACGCCAATTCTCGCTCTCGACGGACGCCTCATGTAGTTTCCACCCACAACCAAAAGGAAATACCCATGGCCCTCTCCTTCTCCAGATTTGCCGCAAAACTCATCGCCGGAACCGTCGCTATCGCTTCGATGGCCACCGCCGCTCACGCGGATGCGACGCTCGACCGTATCAAGGGTCGCGGCAAGCTCACCGTCGGCGTCATCCTGTCCGGCGCGCCTTTCGGCTTCATCGATCCGAAGACGCAGGAGCAGAAGGGCCTCAACATCGACGTCGCCAAGGCGCTGGCCGCCGGTCTCGGTGTGGAGCTGGTGACCGAAACCGTGACCCCGCCCAACCGCGTGCAGTTCCTGCAGCAGGGCAAGGTCGATATTCTGATCGCCAACATGCAGTACACGGAAGAGCGCGCCAAAACGCTCGATTACGTGCCCACCCCCTATGACCGCCAGGGCGGCGCAGCCATCGGTCGAAAGGACTCGGGCATCAAGGACTGGCCGGACCTGAAGGGCAAGATTGCCTGCGTATCGCAGGGCTCCAACTACACCCAGCCGCTGATCGAGCAATATGGCGCGCAGGTAAAGGCGTTGCCGAGCCAGCCGGAATCGCTGCTCGCGCTGAAGGGCGGCAATTGCGATGTCTCCGTGCACGTCAACGGCACGCTGAGCCTGATGCTTCAGGACCGCGCCGATGAGTGGAAGGATTACGGCATCCTGATCCCCACCGACCTTATCCCTTCTGACTCCGTCATCTGGCTGCGCAAGGGCGAGGCCGACACGCAGGCTGCGCTCGACAAGATCGTCAAGGAGCTGCACGCTTCCGGCAAAATGATCGAATTCGCCAAGGCCAACCGCCTGCCGAGCATCGGCTTCATGGAAGAGCAGAAGACGAAGCTCTCCGCGGCGCAGTAACGGCTGGGCAATCCCGCTTGCTCCGTCACCCCGGAACTGGTCCGGGGGACCGGCATGTCGTAGGGGCATCTGCCATCACGGAGATTTCCCCTCACCACTGAGAACGGCCGGTTTCGCCCGCCGTTCTTTTCTGCTTTATAGCAAGACAGGTCATTCTGGCACCGCCTGCCGGGCGGCAGCCGCGACAACAGCATGGATATCCGATGCAGGATGGATTTACAGCGCGTTTCATAGAGTTGGCCGCACATATAGGCCTCAACTATGACTTTCTGAACAGCGGCTACGAGGTTCAGATCTGGCTCGACGGCATGAAGATGACGCTCATCCTCGTCGCCGTCACCCTGCCGCTCAGCCTCGTTTTCGGCTTCATTTTCGCCGCCATGCTCACGTCAGGCAAAGGCTGGCTCGCCGGTCCGGTGCGCGCCTATGTGGAATTGACGCGCAACACGCCGACGCTGGTGCAGCTGATGTGTGGTTTCCTTGTGCTCAACATGTTGATTTCAAACGCGCTCGGCGGCGCGCAGAACAATCCGCTCACCCCGTTCTTCTGGGTCGTCGCCATCACCGGCCTGCACGTTGCCGCCTTCCATGCGGAAGCCTTGCGCGGCGGTATCGAGGCGGTGCCGGCTACCACCATCGAGGCGGCACGGGCCATCGGTTTCAGCTCTTTCGAGATTTTACGTTACGTGGAATTTCCGCTGGCAATCCGCACGGCACTTCCTTCCATCATCAACAATCTCATCAATCTGGTGAAGCTCACCACCGTCGGCTCGGCGATTGCGGTCGGTGAAATCACCTATGCCTCGATCCTGATCTGGACGCAGCGCGACAATGTGGTCGAACTTATGCTGGTGATCCTCATCTTTTTCAGTGTCATCAATTTCATCGTCGCAAGGGCGGGCCTGTGGCTTGAGCGGCGTCTTGCGGTTCCGGGGTTCGGTCAATGAGCGCGGTGGTCTCTCCAACACAGGCGGCGAAGAAGCTGCCTTTCGGCACCATTCTTCTGTGCGGCGTGCTGGTTGCCGTCGTGCTGTGGCTGGTTCTCGATCCCTCGCTCGGACAGGTGCTGCTGGAATGGCTGCCCTATCTGGGCAAGGGTTTTGCCATGAATGTGCTGATCAGCATCCTGGCGATTGCCATCGGCACCATCATCGGCGTCGTGCTTGGCATCATGGAGCTTGCGCCCTATCGGCTCGTGCGCGCGCCGGCGCTCACCTACGTGCAAATCTTCCGCAACGCCCCGCATCTGGTGCTGATTTTCGCCGCGACCTACATCTTCCCCTTCGAGATCGTCGCCTTCGGCAACTACATTCCGTTTCCAGACTGGATCAAGGCCGTGGTCGGGCTTGCGATTCCGGCCAGCGCCCACATCGCCGAAATCACCCGGGGCGCCATCCAGTCCATTCCCACCGCACAATGGGAAGCGGCGCAGGGCCTCGGGTTTTCGCGCAACCAGACGCTGCGCTGGATCATCCTGCCGCAATGCGTGAAGCGCTCGCTGCCGCCGTGGATGAACCTTTACGCCTCCATCACCATGGGCACGGCGCTTGCCTCGCTGGTCGGCGTGCATGAGCTTCTCCACGCCGCAACCGATGCCAGCACCGCCGTGCAGCGCAACGATTTCACCGTCGTGGTCTATCTCACCGTCCTGATGGCGTTCTTCCTGTTCTGCTATCCCGTGTCCCGTTTCACGCAGCGCCTTGAACGGCGCTTCGCTTCCCGCTGATTGGAATACACCATGTCCGCATCCGCCCCCCAAACCGCCGCCAAAGCTCTGGTTGAACTGGAAGGCGTGCACCTGTCCTTCGGCGACAATCAAGTGCTCAAAGGCATTGATCTCACCGTCAACAAGGGCGACGCCGTCTCCATCATCGGCCCTTCCGGCTCGGGCAAATCCACGATCCTGCGCTGCATCAACGGCCTGCTCATTCCGCAATCTGGCAAGATCACCGTGGGGGGCACCCGCGTCGATCAGCTGAAAACGGAAGCTGAGCGCATAACGCTGCGCAAGCGCATCGGCATTGTCTTCCAGCAGTTCAACCTCTTCCCGCATCTAACTGTCATGGAAAATATCAACATCGCGCCGATTAAAATCCTCGGCACGCCGAAGGCGGAAGCCGAGCGTCATGCCCGCGAATTGCTGGAAAAAGTCCGCCTGTCGCAGAAGGTGGATGCCTATCCCGGTCAGCTGTCCGGCGGCCAGCAGCAGCGTGTGGCCATTGCCCGCGCGCTTGCCATGCGGCCTGAACTGGTTCTGTTCGACGAGGTTACCTCCGCACTTGATCCGGAAACCGTCGGCGAAGTGCTCGCCGTCATCCGCGATCTCGTCAATGACGGCATGACCAGCATTCTCGTGACACACGAAATGCGCTTCGCCGAGGAAATCAGCGACAATATCGTCTTCACGGAAAACGGCCTGATCGTTGATCAGGGCACGCCGGAGCACATCTTCTACAAGTCGACCAATCCGCGTATCAACGCCTTCGTAAAGGGCCTCGGCGGACAGGTGGCACGGGTCGCCGACGGCGAAGGGATCTGACGCCATGACCGCCGACGAAAAACTCACCCTTCATCTGGCAGAAGCCATCGCCGCCTCTGATCCGCTCCGCGACGAAGAGGCTGTGACGATCGCCCGCACGGCGCTGATCGACTTTTTTGCCTGTATGCTGGGTGGCGCTTACGACCGAAGCACGAAAATCCTCATCGACAGCTTTACGTCAGGCACATCCGGCACGGCGGGCATTGTCGGCCATGATCTGCGCACGGATGCTTTCACGGCCGCACTCATCAATGGTCATGCGGGGCACGTGCTGGATTATGACGACGTCCATGGCAGCGTGCGCGGCCACCCCACCGTCGCCATCGTTCCCGCTCTATTGGCTGTTGCGGTCGAGGAAGGCTCTACGGCGGATGCATTTATCGCCGCCTATATTGTCGGGCTGGAAACCATGGCGCGGCTTGGCCTGTCGCTCGGTACAAAGCATTACGAAAATGGCTTCCACGCCACCGCGACCCTCGGCCCCATCGGTGCGGCGGCGGCCATTGCCCATCTTCTCAAATTCACCCCGCAGACGACCGCTATCGCACTCGGCCTTGCCGCCACGCAGTCGGCCGGACTTCGCCTGCAATTTGGTTATGATGCCAAGCCCCTGCATGCCGGGCTTGCGACACGCGCTGGCCTCACCGCCGCGCAGCTGGCAAGATCAGGTTTTCAGGGCGCGCCGGATTTTCTGGAAAACCCTATCGGCTTTTATTCCGCCTTCGCCTTTGGCGCGGAACAGCCGAAACGGCTCCTGTCCGGCTGGGGTACACCCTGGCAGATCGTCTCTCCCGGATTGACGCTCAAGGCATTTCCCTGCTGCACCGCCAGCCACCCTGTTGCCGTTGGTGCGCTTGCACTGCGCAGCGCCAGTGATCTGGCACCAGATGAAATCGAAACTGTCGTCATCACCTTCCCCCCGGGAGGCGATGCCGCTCTTGTGGGTTCGGCCACACCCGCCACGGGCATCGATGCGCGTTTCAGCGCCGAATATGTCTTCGCCGCCGCACTGACGGATGGCGCACTCGGCATCAGCCATTTCGACGAACGCCCTGCACGCGCCGACCTGCTTGGACTTTCCGCAAAAGTCTCGCGCCGGCACGACGAGACCGCCCGCCGCCTCTCGCCGGATCCTACCACCCGTTTCGTGGTCATCGACGTGACGAAGAAGGATGGCACGGTGCTGTCGCGCCGTATTGACGGTCTTCCCGGCATTGATGACCCCACGGAAAAATTTGCCGACGCCACCGGCGGCAATGAAAAATTCGCCGGAATTCCGGCACTGGTGCGGACCATGAAAACCTCAGCCGACCTCAAGAAGCTAGAAGCGCTTCTGGCAACGCAAATATAACACGACCGAAATAAAGGCATGATCACCATGACCACGAATACCCGCAAAAGACAGATGCATCTTGGCCTGTTCCTGCAAGGAGCCGGCCACCACGTTTCCGGCTGGCGTCACCCGGATGCGGAAGCCGGCAGCGAGAATTTCGACCTGTTGACCCGTGTCACGAAAATGGCCGAAGATGCCAAGTTCGACATGGTCTTTCTGGCCGATGGCCTCACAAGCGGCGTCGACGCCCATCCCTCGATGATCGCCCGTTTCGAGCCGCTTACCCTGCTTGCGGCGCTTGCCATGGTGACAAACAAGATCGGACTGGCCGCCACCGCCTCCACCACCTATGGTGAGCCCTACCACACCGCACGCGCCTTCGCCTCCATCGACCATCTCAGCCACGGACGTGCGGCGTGGAACATCGTTACCACCTCCTATGCCCGCACGGCGGCGAACTTCTCCAAGAGCCATCCCGAGCATGACGAGCGTTATGCCGTTGCGGAAGAATATGTGAACGTCGTGCGTGGCCTGTGGGACAGCTGGGACGACGACGCCTTCGTCAAGGACAAGGAAGGCGGCCGCTACGTCGATCCGCAGAAGGTCCACATTCTCGATCACGAAGGCAAATATTTCACGGTGAAGGGGCCGCTGAACATTCCGCGTTCGCCGCAGGGTCACCCAGTTCTCATTCAGGCCGGCTCCTCCGGCCCGGGGCAGGATCTCGCCGCCCGCACTGCCGATATCGTCTTCACAGCCCAGCAGGCCATTTCCGAGGCGCAGGCCTTCTACACCAGCCTAAAGGCGCGAGTGGAGAAATTCGGCCGCGATCCCGCAAGCGTTGCCGTGATGCCCGGTTTCATGCCCATCATCGGCAAGAGCTTCGAAGAGGCCGGCGAGAAGCTGAAGGAGCTGAACCGCTGGACCGACATCAAGAGCGCCATGCCGTTGCTTGAGGAACGCATCGGCCATAGCCTTACCGAGTATGATCTCGACGGCCCGCTGCCGGACCTGCCTATTTCCGACCAGTTGCGCAGCCGCGCCGAACTTTTGACAGAACTGGCGCGCCGCGAAAAGTTGACGATCCGGGAACTGGCGCTGCGCGTTGCAGCTGGTCGTGGCCACCATATCGTCATGGGCACGGCCAAGGACGTTGCGGATCGCATGCAGGAGTGGTTCGAGAACGGCGCGGCAGACGGCTTCAACGTCATGCCGCCCTTCTTCCCCGGCGGGTTGGAAGAATTCAACCGCGAAGTCGTGCCGCTCTTGCAGGAACGTGGCCTGTTCCGCAAGGAATACGAAGGCTCGACGTTGCGCGACCATCTCGGCATCAACAGGCCTGCCCTGCGGGCATAAAAAACGGATGCCCGGCGACGGGCATCCGTATGACAAGAGGCTCACGTGGAAGCAGGCTGTCGCCGATCCGTCAGGCTGCTTTCCTTCCCGACAGTTTCACACTGTGGCTCGTCCGCGACGAGTTGGATGAAATGGATGCCCCGTCGTCGCGCTGGGTCGCGCGGCGGTTCAGTTTGAACAGGCTGACCAGTTGCGCCAGCACATCCGCACCCTGGGCAAGTGTAGCGCTAATGGCGGTCGTGCGCGCGCTCATCGCCGCGTTCTCCTGCGTCATCCGGTCGAGCTGGTTGACTGCGCGGTTGATTTCGCTGATGCCTAAGGCCTGTTCATCGGCGGCCTTGGCGATCATATCGACATTGCCGTCAATGTGCTTCACCAGCGCATCGATCTGCTTCAGCGCCTCACCCGTCTCGCCAACAAGCCGCACGCCTTCCATAACTTCGGTGCCGGAATTGTTGATGAGCGCCTTGATTTCCTTGGCGGCACTGGCGGAGCGTTGCGCAAGTTCGCGCACCTCCTGTGCCACGACCGCAAAACCCTTGCCCGCATCACCCGCGCGCGCGGCTTCGACGCCCGCATTCAGGGCAAGAAGGTTGGTCTGGAAGGCGATTTCGTCGATAACGCCGATAATCTGGCTGATTTCCCGCGATGCCGTCTCGATGCGCTGCATGGCGTTGACGGTACGCCCAACGACTTCGGTGGAAGCCGCCGTTGACGTCCGCGCACTCTGAACGAGTTTTCGGGTTTCCTTGGTGTTTTCCGTCGATGCCCGTACGGTCGCGGTGATTTCTTCCAGCGCCGCCGAGGTTTCCTCCAGCGCCACGGCCTGCTCACGCGATCTTTCAGCGAGATGAACAGAGGCTTCGCTGACTTCCTGGCTGCTTCTGGTCAGGTCATCGGTCTGCCCAAGAACATTTTCCAGGGTTTTCTGGAATTCGGCGATGGACTTGTTGAAATCCCGTCTCAGCCCCTCGAACTCACCCACGAAAGGCTTGTCGAGCGTGACGCGGATGTTGCACTGGGAAAGACGCTCAAGCGCCGCGCCCAGTTCTTCCACCGCATGCACGCGGTCCGTTACATCGAAGGCAAATTTCACCACCTTGACGACTTTTCCCCGCTCGTCGATGATCGGGTTGTAGGACGCCTGGATGAAGACGCGTTTTTCGTTCTTGCCAAGCCGCATGAACTGACCGGTCGAGAACTCTCCCTTACCAAGATCCTTCCAGAAATTGCGGTACTCTTCGGACTGCACGTAGCCACGCTCACAAAACATCGAATGATGGTTGCCGATGATCTCTTCCGCCGTGTAGCCGAGTGCTGTGAGGAAGTTTTCATTCGCGGAGAGAATTTTCCCCTCGGGCGTGAACTCGATCATCGCCTGCGCACGCGAAAGCGCTGCCAGCTTGCCGTTATCCTCGGTGCTTCGGCGCTTCGTCGCCGTGATATCGGAAGCGATCTTGACCACCTTGTAAGGTTTGCCGAAACGAAAAACCGGATTGTAGGAGGCTTCAATCCAGATGTCGTCGCCGGTTTTCGACCGCCGCCGATATTGGCCCTGATCGTATTCGCCGCGTGAGAGTTTCGCCCAGAAGGCCTTGTATTCGGGTGACGCTGCATCTTCGGGAGACAGGAACATGCTATGGGGGTGTCCGATGATTTCTGATTGCTGATAGCCGACCGCCTTGCAGAAATTGTCGTTCGCTTTCAGAATTTTGCCAGTCAGATCGAACTCGATGATGGCTTGCGAGCGGCTTAGGGCATCAAGTACCGCAGATGCGTCCGTACCGAGTTTGAAAAATTGAGACATGTCTTTGAACTCCCAACAATAACTTGTATGCGGACCTTTCCTCCTCGATGCCAAAGAGATGAAAATAAAGGATCGGTCTGCGTGTACGCGAAACCTAGCCGGACACCGTTAAATAGCAATTAATGATGACCCATAACTATTGGTCCAATGACCGAAACTGTTGGCAAGAATACTTCAGACCGAGCTGCCTTTACCAACCCGTCCGCACCGGATGAGAACCGCTTATTTGCCACAGTGCTGATATTTCTGCCGCCGCAGAGCGATACGGGCTTTCATCGGTACGGCATTCATTGTTATGGCGGGCTTGAAAGATTTGTGTTGCAGGAGCGCCGATGACCAAAACCCTGAAATGCGACGTGCTGGTGATCGGCACCGGCATTATCGGTTCCATGGCGGCGCTTTACCTGCAAAATGCCGGGCGTGAGGTCTTTCTTCTGGAGCGCGGTGAAGTTGCCCGCGGCGCAAGCTCCGGTAATGCCGGCATCCTGGCCTTTCCCGAAATCATCCCCATTCCCGCCCCCGGCATCATGAGAAAAGCACCGCGCTGGCTTTTCGATCCGCTTGGCCCGCTCAGTGTGCCGCCTGCTTATGCGCCGAAGATCGCGCCGTGGCTGTGGCGTTTCTGGCGCGCCAGCGCTGAGCGCAACTTTCGCCACGGCCTGAGAACGCTCAGCGAGATCAACCGGCTGTCTGCCACCGAAATGGCCCATGTCGCGGCCATGCCGGAGCTCTCGCACTTTGTCGCGAAAACCGGCACGCTCGATCTTTACGACAGCGAAGCCAGCCTCAACGCTGCCCGCAAGGACTGGGATGAAAAGGAACAGGCAGGCTTCTCTTCCAAGCGTGTCGCCCGCAACGAGATAGACGAATTGCAGCCGGGTCTTGCCCCGCAATTCCGCCACGCCATGTTCTCGCCTGATGGCTTGCAGGTCTCCAATCCCTACGACTTCACCCGTGCCATTTTCGACCTGGTGATCGCCCGTGGCGGAAAGCTGCGCAAGGGCGAGGCAGAACGCATCGACGCCGTCGGCGAAAGTACGATCGTGACCCTGGAAAACGGCGACAAGATCGACGCCGACAAGGTGGTGATCGCCTGCGGCGCGTGGTCCAAGCCGCTTGCCGCAACACTTGGCAACATCGTGCCGCTGGAAACCGAACGCGGCTATAACACCACCCTGCCCGCCGGCGCCTTCAACCTCACGCGCCAGCTTTATTTCAACGACCACGGTTTTGTCGTTACACCGCTATCTTCCGGCATCCGCGTTGGCGGCGCAGTCGAGTTGGGCGGTCTGGAGTTGAAGCCGAATTTCAAGCGATCCGAGGCCATGCTCAAAAAAGCCGGTCGTTTCCTGCCCGGTCTCAAGGTTGAAGGCGGCCAGCAATGGATGGGGTTCCGCCCTTCGATGCCGGACTGTCTTCCCGTCATCGGCACCGCGCGCACAACACCTTCCGTCATCTATGCCTTCGGCCATGGTCATTTGGGGCTGACGCAATCGGCAGCTACCGCCCGCCTCGTGACGCAACTGGCAAACGGCGAGGAGACCGCAATATCGGTCGATCCGTTCCGTCCGGGGCGTTTTTCCTGACAATGCGGAAATCCGGTTTCAAGCCGGTTAGAGTTTCTACGGTTTAGCGGACGCCTGCACGCTATTTCACCTGCTGTACGGAATCTTCCGGAAACTCCACCGTGGCGAAGGATGGATAGACCTTTCGCAGGATGGTCACCTGCTGCTGATCGCTCACACGCAGCAAATACCATTGCGTACCGTCGATAAGCGCCAGGGTATGGGATTTCGCTTCGATCGTCTGGCCGCCGGTTTCCATCACCGTTTTCGTCGGAACGAGCGCATAGGGCGTTCCATCAGGCGTCTGCTGCACACTGATCGCCGCCGTGTCCATGGTGAATTCGGTGATCTTGACCGCTGCAAGCGCCATTTGCATCTGCGTGGTCAGAGCGCTACGCAACTGCCCGACGGAAACACCCGCGTCGTTTGCAATGAATTCAAAGATTTTCGGCGGCACCGTCCGGCCGACAAAATCAAAATCCTGCGCATTCAAGGCGGCGCTGAACCGCTCTATCTGTGTTTGCAGCTTGTCTTGCTCAGACGGCAAAAGATCGCGCGACAAAGCGGGATGCGACATCACCGCCAACAATAACAGCCAGGCAAACAGGCGTTTCATTGCTTCGCCTTTCCGGGTTTGGGCTTGCCTGTTGCAAGGCATCGCAACGTCCGCGCCGCGACACGCTTGTGAACAGCGTTGCTCAGCGCAGCAGAATGAAACCCGCAGCCGAAAGCACGAGGAAAACGATAAGGCCGCCAAGGAAACCCACGGACGTGAAGAAACCCGCGACCATGGCCAGCATCAGCACGCAGACCAGCATCGTGCCGTACTTCGTCATGGCAAGAAAAGCGTTGTAGGTCTTTTCATGCTCGGCGTAGTTCATCTCGGCGCCAACTTCGACCGGACCTGTGTGGTGTTCGCTCATTCCGCTTCCCCTTCTGCTCCATCCGCCATACCCGCCGCACAAGACAATTTGCCCTGCGGACGATAACGGGCCCATGCCGGATTCTCCGGAGCCAGAGGTAACATGAAGTCGGCGAAAAGTGCAATGCGTTCCACACGAAAGAACATCGATGACAAGCGGGGCAAACGGTATGCCGTGCAAAGCGTGCCGTCGTGCAACATTCTTTTGTAAACGGTTGAAAACGGCGGCCATACGGCCGGTTTAATAGTGGTTTCGGTTGCTTTTCGGACAGCCTGCCCATACACGGGATTCTGTGGGGAGGAACGCCGGAATTTGGCTGTGCGGATACGCGTGGAGGCGTGCCCGTCACGATGGCCGACCGGCTTGCTTGCCACCATAACCCGCAAAGGGCCCGGCAAGGGAAGAGGGGAAAGTCATGAAACCGCTTTTGAAATTAAGTGCGCTGATCGACCTTGTCAGCGAAGCTCTGGGCAAGGTCGCCGGTTATCTGGTGCTTGTCTGCTGCCTCGTCAGCGCCGGAAACGCCATGGTGCGTTATACCTTCAACTATAGTTCAAACGGCTGGCTCGAAATCCAGTGGTACATGTTTGCCTTCATCGTGCTGGTGGGTGCGTCCTACACGCTGCGCATGAATGAACATGTGCGGGTGGACATCATCTACGGGGCTATCTCGTCGCGCACGCGCCTGTGGGTGGACATCATCGGCATCGTACTTTTTCTTATGCCCGCCTGCTTTTATCTGGCCTGGCTTTCCTGGCCGATGTTCATGCTTTCCTGGCATCAGAACGAAATGTCCTCCAATGCGGGCGGGCTTATCCGCTGGCCGGTGAAACTCATCATCTTCGCCGGTTTCGCCCTTCTGGTTCTTCAGGGATTTTCCGAACTCATCAAGCGCATCGGCGCCCTCAACGGGCTTTATGCGCTCGATACGAAGTACGAAAAACCCCTGCAATGATCGCCGCGATCTGAACCTTCAGGATATTTCCCATGTTCGAATATGGAATTCTTCCGCCACTGATGTTCCTCGGCATGATCATCTTCATGCTCTACGGATTTCCGGTTGCTTTCTCTCTTGCCACCGTCGGTCTGGTTTTCGGCGTCATCGGCATCTTCACCGAGCATTTTTCGCCGGCCTTCCTTCAGGCCTTGCCGCTGCGCATCTTCGGCATCGTCTCGAACGACCTGCTGCTCGCCATTCCGTTCTTCACCTTCATGGGCGCGATCCTGGAGCGATGCGGGCTTGCCGAAGATTTGCTTGAAGGCACAGGCAAGCTGTTCGGCGCCATTCCGGGCGGCCTCGCCTATGCCGTCATCATCGTCGGCGCAATCCTTGGCGCGATCACCGGCACGGTTGCCGCCTCCGTCATCACCATGGGCGTCATCTCGCTGCCGATCATGCTGAAATACGGTTACAATCCGCGCCTCGCCACCGGCGTCATCGCCGCATCCGGCACCATCACGCAGGTCATTCCGCCTTCGCTCGTGCTGATCGTTCTTGCCGACCAGCTCGGCAAATCCGTCGGCGACATGTATCTCGGCGCAATCGGCCCGTCGATCCTGCAAGTCGCCATCTTCATGCTCTTCATCCTGTTCATGTCGATCGTGCGGCCGAAGGATTTGCCTGCTTTGCCGCCAGAAGCGCGGGGCGAACTCAACCGTGCACTGGTATTTCGCGTGCTGGCGGGCATGGTGCCCTCCATCGTGCTGATCTTCCTCGTGCTCGGCACCATCTTCCTCGGCCTTGCAACACCAACGGAAGCCGGCGCGCTCGGCGTCGTCGGCGCCATGGCGCTGGCCGCAGCCCACCGCCGCCTCACCTGGGATCTCGTCAAGCAGGGTATGCATTCCACCATGCACATCACGTCCATGGTGGTGTTCATTCTGGTAGGCGCCACCTGCTTTTCCCTCGTCTTTCAGGGCATGGACGGTTCGCTGTGGATCGAGCACATGTTGTCGGGCATTCCGGGCGGCCCGATCGGCTTCCTGATCTTCGTCAACATCTTCATCTTCTTCCTCGCCTTCTTCCTCGATTTCTTCGAGATCGCCTTCATCGTTATCCCGATGCTCGCACCCATCGCGCAGGCGCTCGGCATCGACCTGATCTGGTTCGGCGTGCTGATCTGCATCAACATGCAGACCAGCTTCATGCACCCGCCCTTCGGTTTCGCGCTGTTCTACCTGCGCTCAATCGCGCCGCGCACGGTCAAGACCTCGGATATCTACATGGGTGCCATTCCCTGGCTCGGCATGCAGCTCATCCTCGTCGCAATCGTGATCTTCTGGCCGGAATCCGTCACCTACTGGTTGGACAAAGCACCCCAGGTGGACCTCAACTCCATCAAGATCGAAGTGCCTGCCTTCGGCAATCAGGGCGGCAACACCATGCCCAATTTCGGCCTGCCAGGAGGCCAGCCGGGTGGGTTGCCAGGCATGCCTAACCTCGGTGAACCACCGAAGATCGGGCCTTAACCGGCGTCTTTTACGGATTTTTCGGAGAACTGATCATTGCTGAGTGGAAGACAGGGTTGCACCCCTGCCTTCCATTTACTCTGTGTGGAAATTGAACCTGACAGTCATCGACCAGCCTGTCCGGTTTTTCCGAGGTCAGCGTGGCCAATCCTTGCCGAGACTGCGCCTGGTCACTGAGCCTGCTGCTGTTGATTCCGACAGCCCTGATCGTCAATCGCCCTTTTCTATCGGGCGGATGCAGGCGCGACGGCACGACAAAAACCCCGGGGACCGAAGTCCCCGAGGCTTTTGTCCGGTCCGCCGCACCGAATAATCAGAGCTTGCCGTTACGCTGCTGGATCATCATGAAAGTATCGAAAGTATATTCCGCAAGCTGCATCCACAGGTAACCCTCGCGCTTGAAGGCGACCTGATCCTCGTAGATCTTCTTGAAGTCCGGGTTGGTTGCTGAAATATTGGCATAGACTTCCAACGCCGCCTTATAGCAGGCCTCGAGGATTTCCTGGCTGAAGGGCCGCAGCACGGCACCCTCCGAAACCAGCTGCTTGATGGCGATCGGGTTTTTCGCGTCGTATTTCGCCATCATGCTGGTATTGGCGAAAGCGCAGGCATCCTGCAGCACCGTCTGGTAGTTCTTCGGCAGGCTGTTCCACTTGTCCAGATTGACGAAGGAATGGATGACCGGTCCGCCTTCCCAGAAGGCCGGGTAATAATAATATTTCGCCACCTTCTGGAAACCGAGCTTGTGGTCGTCATACGGACCAACCCATTCGGCGGCATCAATAGTGCCTTTTTCCAGCGCCGGATAGATATCGCCGCCGGCGATCTGCTGCGGGACCACGCCGAGCTTTTCCACCACCTTGCCGGCAAGACCGGCAATGCGCATCTTCACGCCCTTGAAATCGTCGACGGTGTTGATTTCCTTGCGGAACCAGCCGCCCATCTGGGCGCCGGTATTACCTGATATCATGCCGTAGAGATTGTGCTTGGCGTAAAACTCGTTGAGCAGCTTGTTGCCGTTGCCTTCGTAGAACCAGGAATTGGTCAGGCGGGCATTAAGACCGAACGGTATCGCCGTGCCGATAGCGAAGGTCGGATCCTTGCCGACGTAATAATAGGAGCAGGTATGGCACATCTCCACCGTACCTGATGATACGGCATCGGCCGCCTGCAGGCCGGGCACGATTTCGCCAGCCGCAAAGGGCTGGATGGTGAAATTGCCGTCGGTAGCGGCCGCCACATGTTTGGCAATATCCTCGGCGCCGCCATAGATCGTATCGAGCGACTTCGGAAACGAAGACGTCAGTCGCCAGGTGATCTTGGTATTCTGTTGTGCAATTGCGGGCGCAGCCAAGGCTGTCGCAGCAGCCCCCGCCAGCGCACCTTTTTTCATAAAGGAACGGCGATCCATCTATATCCTCCCAGATATCAACGCTGCCCGCAGCTTGAATTCCCCTCGTGCTGTTCAGGCATCGCAGCAAAGTAAGCACGGTTACCGCCCAGCTGACAAGCACCCGCGCCAAGAATTAATTGCCGGAAAACCAGCCATATCAGGATTTTTTCGGCGGCCTCTTCGCTATTTTATTTGCAACTGAAATATCGCGACGCCGCCTTATACTTTAGCCGCATATATTGCGTTCCGAGGACGAAACACATGCTTGACTTGGCCCGCTGGCAGTCGCACAAATTTTCGAAGATTCGCCCCCGGAGCCACCATGCCAAAACCGATTATCGCCGTCCCCGCCGACATCCGGCATTTCACCGGAGCCGACTGGCACGCCGCGCAGAACCAGTATCTTTCCGCGGCGCTGAGGGTGGCTGATGTCATGTCCTTCATCGTTCCGGCCTTCGAGGACGGCAATGAGGTCGATGCCATCCTCGACCGGGTCGATGGCCTGCTCGTCTCCGGCTCGGCCACCAATGTCCACCCTTCTCTCTACGGAAAAGAGGCAAAGGAGAGTGACGGCCCGTTCGATCCAGCCCGCGACGCCACCAGCCTGCCGCTGATCCGCCGGGCGTTGGAGCGCGGCATTCCGATGCTTGCCATCTGTCGCGGCATTCAGGAGCTGAACGTCGCGCTGGGCGGCACGCTTGCTTCCGAAATTCAGGAACAGCCCGGAATATGGGACCACCGCAAGCCGGAACATGAGGACCGCGACGTGGCCTTCGCAATCCGCCAGCCGGTGCATGTGCGCGAAGGCTCCTGCATTGCGCAGCATCTTGGCGTGTCGGGAGAAATCCAGATCAATTCGCTGCACCGGCAGGCAATTGCCGAGACCGCGCCACGCCTGCAGGTGGAGGCGACGGCGGCAGACGGCACGATCGAGGCCGTTTCCGTCATCGATGCCAAGGGCTTTGCCGTTGGTGTGCAATGGCACCCGGAATATTGGGCCGAGACAGACGCACCCTCGCGCGCTTTGTTTGAAGCTTTCGGCAAGGCAGTTCACGACTACCGGAACAGCAAGACCTGAAACCGACCCCTCCCCTCCAAGGCCATTCAGGTCCTTGTCGATAGGACAAAAAAAGGGGCAAGCCTGAAGGCCTGCCCCAGGTCCGGGAGGAGGAGTGCTTAGCGTTTTGCGCGTTTCTTCTGGCGGTAGACGTCAGCGACGACCGCAGCCACGATGATCAGCCCCTTGACGATCTCCTGGTAATAGGCATCGACCCTGAGGAACGTGAAACCGGATGTCATGACACCGAGAATGATGGTGCCGATCACTGTGCCGGTAATACGGCCAGCACCGCCGGCGAGCGAAGTGCCGCCGATAACGGCCGCGGCGATGGCGTCGAGTTCATACATCACACCCATGCCGGCCTGGGCCGTCTGTGCACGGGCAGCGGTGACGACACCAGCAAGACCGGCCAGCATGCCGGCAATGGCATAGACCTTGATCAGATGCGCCTCGATATTGATACCGGAAACGCGGGCGGCCTGCTGGTTGGCGCCGATGGCATAGGTGAACTTGCCGTAACGGGTGTAACGCAGCGCAACGTGGAAAATAACCGCGACGACGAGGAAAACCACGACCGGCCAGACACCTGTACCGATGAAGGTGAAACCGTCGGTCAGACCGGAAATCGGTTGGCCCTTGGTGTACCATTTGGAAAGGCCGCGAGCCGTCACCATCATGCCCAGGGTTGCGATGAAGGGCGGGATTTTCGTGCGTGCTATAAGCTGCCCGTTGATGAAACCGGCCAAAGCGCCAGCCAGAATGCCGACAGCCAGCGGCATGAAGAAAGGCAGATCGGTCAGACCCGGATAAAGCGCCCGCGGCCATGTGGAGGACTGCCCCACGCTGGCAGACAGCATCGCCGTCAGGCCGACGACCGAACCGGAGGACAGATCGATGCCGCCGGTGATGATGACCTGCGTGACGCCGACGGCGATGATGCCGATGACGGACACCTGCAGGATCATGATCGTCAGGCGCTGCTGGTTCATCAGAAAGCTCTGGCCGATGAAAATCCAGCCAAGAATTTCGTAAACCAGCGCGATGCCAATCAGCACGAAAAATATATTTGCTTCGGGCGGTATGCGCCTGTGCGGCTTGCGTCCGGATTTTGCATCCAACTCTGCGTTGGCGGCGGCGTTCGTATTCATAGTCATTCCTCCTCGAGAAATCCCGGCGCGCCTCACCGCGATGCGAGATCCATCACTTTCACCTGTGTGGCTTCACTTCTGTCAAGGAAGCCCGTCACGCGACCTTCATGCATGACCATGATACGGTCGCTCATGCCCAGAACCTCCGGCATTTCGGAGGAAATCATGATGACGGCGACGCCATTGCGCGCCATCTCGCCAACCAGCTTGTGGATTTCGGCCTTTGCGCCAACATCGATCCCGCGCGTCGGCTCATCCAGAATGAGGATGCGTGGCTGTGTCAGCATCCAGCGCCCGATCAACACCTTCTGCTGATTGCCGCCCGACAGGTTTTCAATGCGCTCGTAAAGATTGGGCGTCTTGACCCGGAGCTTGCGGCACATGTCGTCGCAGGCTTCCGAAAGCGTCTTTTCCTGCACGAAGCCGTTGGCGACATATTTGTCCTGTAGAACCGCGATCTGCATGTTCTCAAGAATATTGAGGATCAGCAGGCAGCCGGTATCCTTGCGGTCTTCCGTCAGGAACGCCATGCGGTGACGGATCGCCTCTGTCGGACTTGCGATCGACACAGGCTTGCCGTTGATTTCCACAGTGCCCGAAGACGCCGGCGTAACGCCGAACACCGTTTCCGCCACGTTCGAGCGGCCAGAACCGACAAGGCCGGCGACACCTAGAATTTCCCCGGCGCGAACATCAAATGACACGTCATGGAAGACGCCGTTCAGCGTCAGATTTTTGACCGACAGCACCACATCGCCGATCGGAACCTCTTCCTTCGGGAACATCTGGGTAATTTCGCGCCCCACCATCATGCGGATGATGTCGTCTCGCGTCACATCGGTGGACGCGTGGGTGCCGATATATTTGCCGTCGCGAAAGACGGAAAACTCATCGGCGATCTCGAAAAGCTCATTCATCTTGTGAGTGATGTAGACGATGCCGATACCGCGGTCCCTGAGGTCGCGGATGATGCGGAACAGATGTTCCACCTCGCGCTCAGTCAACGCTGACGTCGGTTCGTCCATGATGAGAACGTCGGAGTCGTAGGAAACCGCCTTGGCGATTTCGACCATCTGCCGGCTTGCAACCGATAGTTCGCCGACACGCATTTCCGGATCGAGATCGATACCGAGCCTTTCGAGCAATGTCTGGGTGCGGCGATACATTTCGCCATGGTCGATAAAGCCCAGTCGGTTTTTCGGCTCTCGGCGAATCCATATATTTTCCGCCACCGTCATATAGGCCATCAGGTTGAGTTCCTGATGGATCATCGCAATGCCGTTTTCGAGCGCATCAAGCGGTGAATCGAGGCGTATCGCAGCGCCCTTAAGCCGAATTTCTCCGACATCCGGCTGGTAGATACCTGCCAGAATCTTCATCAGCGTCGATTTACCGGCGCCATTCTCACCCATCAGCGCATGCACGGTGCCGCGCTTGAGGTGGAACGAAACGTCATCCAGCGCGACAACGCCTGGAAATTCCTTGCGTATGCCGTCCGCTGCGAGAAGATATTCTGCATTGGGCACGGCGCCGCTGGCGCGCACGGCGGCCATTGTCGATGGGCTGACGACCATCTTATCCTCCACGATAGACAAAAATGACCGGGGGAAGAGGTTTCGCCAAAAGGCGCCCATCCTCCGGGGAGGCCTACAGCGCCGTGCCGATCAAGACACACATAAGCGCTGTAAAACTTTGAATTCACTGAAATACTATTCTAGCCTGGTTTAACTCGGCCTCTGAGACGCCGACTGCCGTCCAGAACCGGCATTTGCTTCCGATATTGCTTGAAACGGTCGCAAATGCCGGTAAAGGGTCGTCAGTTCTTGGCTACGTAGTCCTTGACGTTTTCCGGGGTAACGAGCTGGAAGGGAATGTAGACCTTCTTGTCAACCTTGTCGCCCTTGACGAGCTTCAGTGCGGCATCGAGAGCACCCTTGCCCTGGCCAGCTGCATCCTGGAAGACCGTCACGTCGAGATCGCCTGCCTGCATGGCGGCAAGAGCGTCTTGCGTGGCGTCCACACCGGCAACGACATATTCCTTCATGTCCTTGCCCGCGGCCTTCAGAGCCTGGATAGCGCCGATCGCCATTTCATCGTTATTGGCAATGACGGCATTGAACTCGATACCGCCGGACAGCCAGTTGGTGACGAGGTCGGAACCCTGCGTGCGCTGCCAATTGGCCGTCTGCTCTTCAACCACGGAAATGCCCTTGCATTCATCGGTTTTCAGAACATCGTGAACGGCCTGCGTGCGCATGCGCGCGCCCTGATTGGACAACTCGCCCATCATGATCACGGCCTTGCCCTTGCCACCGAGAAGGCGGCAGACTTCCTTGGTTTCAAGCGTGCCGGCCACAGTTTCTTCCGATGCCACGAAGGCCTGGCCGTCTGGCAGGGAATCCACATTTACCGGCTGGCGGTTGACGTAAACCAGCGGAATCTTGGCTTCAGCAGCAAGTTTCGACATGGCCGCCGTCGCATCCGTATCAACCGGATTGACGATGATCGCATCGACCTTGGAGGCGATGAAATTCTGGATCTGGCTCTGCTGCTTGGCAACGTCGTTCTGCGCGTCCTCAACTTGCAGGGTGACGCCCTTCAGCTCCTTGGAATAATCCTGCATGCCGTTGCGCAGCACGGTCAGGAAGTTGTCGTCGAACAGGGCCATCGAAACACCGACGGTCTCGGCATGTGCCGCCGTGCCCAAAAGCACAGACATAGCCGCACTGATAATAAGCTTTTTCATTGTTTTCTCCTCCTCGGTGTCCAGCGCCACCTCTCCCAGCCGGAAACGGACCCGAGAGCCCGCCGCTAACTCCTCACATCCAGAAAACGGAATAATGAAACCGAATTTCTGTTGTTCGATATATTTATTCCATTTTTGGTTCGAACGTCAATGCTTTCTTCGTGGCCGTGAAACGAGACGGCACACAAGGCGGTGATGACCAGGAGTTTTCAGAGAAAACGGGGATAGCCCCCTCCGCCCTGGCGTGGGCGGAGGGGGCTCATGCGCTTGCTGAGCACTTTCGCGGAAGTCGCTGGGCTGCCTGCGATAAAACATCACGGACAAATGGAAGAGTTGGACGGGCGCAAAAGACGCGCCACGTCTTAATCGTGAAAACCGGGCATCACATCCGCCGGAATGGGGCAGACATAATCACTGCCCTCGGTTTTCTCCAGCCATTCTTTTTTGACACTTTCAAGCAGCTCGGGCGAGGTCATCAGCGAAAGACCTGTCGATGCGAGCGTCTTGGCGGCGTGTGCCATGGCTTTGTGGGCGGCCGGGCTTTTGCCCTGCGCCACCACCTGCCATGTATGCGGATTGGTCCCGATTGCCCATGCGGGCGTCCAGCATTGCGCTGTCGGCGTCACCCAACTGACATCACCGACATCGGTCGATCCGGCACGAAAATGCGACTGCCCCTCGAACTCGCGCAGGCCGAGATGCAGCGGCGTCGACCCGTCGATCTTACCGTTGGAAAAGACGTCGCCCTTGATCTGGTAGAGCCGGATGCTGCTTTTGATCGCCTCTTCCGTGAACGTGTCCTGAATGACCTTGGCGAAGGCCTGATCGGCATCGTCGAATGCTATGGGTCCAAGCGCCACCATGTTTTCATGCATCGCCGTTTCGAGTGTGATGTTGGGCAGGAGATTGGTGGAGGCGGTATCGAAGACGATCTCCACCTCTGTTTCGGTCATCATGGCCGCACCACGCGCGACCTTGTCCACACGGGCTGCGAGATCGAGCGCCTGGCGCATTTCAGGTGCGCGGATCAGATAGAGCACTTCGGCCTTTGCCTGCACCACATTTGCCGCTTTGCCACCGGCATCGGTGATCGCATAATGCACCCGGCAATCCTGCGGCATGTGTTCGCGCAGGAAATTGACGCCGACATTCATCAGTTCAACGGCATCGAGCGCCGAGCGACCAAGATGGGCGGCGTTGGAGGCATGGGAAGCAACGCCCTTGAAACGATAAAAATATTCCAGCACCGCGAGATTGTTGGTGGAGCGCACGCCGTTGAAGGGCGCGGGATGCCATGTCAAAGCCGCATCGACATCGTCAAACAGACCGGCGCGCACCATGAAAGTCTTGCCGGAACCGCCCTCTTCGCCGGGGCAGCCATAATAACGCACCGTGCCGGGCAGGTTGTTGGCTTTCAGATGTCGGGCAAGTGCGATGGCGGCCATCAGCGAGCCGACGCCGAGCAGATTGTGGCCGCAGCCATGGCCAGAGGCGTCGGGTTGAAGCGGTTTTGCCTCGGCCACGCCGGCCATCTGGCTCATGCCAGCAAGCGCGTCAAATTCGCCGAGGAAGGCAATAACCGGCTTGCCGTGGCCGAATTCACCGATGAAGGCCGTGTCCATGCCAGCTACACCGCGGCGGACCACAAAGCCGTTCTCCTCAAGCGCGTTTGCTAGAACCCCGGCAGATTGCCTCTCCTCGAATTTGAGTTCGGCAAAATCCCAGATGCTGTCGCTCAAAGTGGTGAAATGTGGCTTCATTGACTCGATTTCGGCGGCAATCGACATCACGGCTTCACGGTTCATGGCTTGTCCTCGCATTCCTGCCCTTTAAGGGCGCACCCAAACGCTTCGGCGGGGGGCCGCCAAATCATTACGGTCATGATGGAAAATGCCCGCGCCGGGCTTTGCTTCCGGCGCGGGCAATATTGGATCAGTTGTCGACCGAGACTTCCCAGAGGCGGGCGTTCGACTGCCAGACCGGCTGACCCTTGAGCTTCTTGGTCGCGCCCCAGACATCGACCATGTCGTAAAGGAAGATGCCGGGCATTTCCTTCAGCATCAGTTCGTGAAACTCGTCGAAAATCTTCTGGCGCTTCGCCTGGTCGGCCTCAACATAGGCAGCCTTCATCAGCTCGATCGCCTTCGGATCATCCCACATCAGGGAGGCGTTCTTGTCCTTGTTACCGACGTAGAATGCATACATCAGGGCCGGATCGAGACGCGGCGCGACAGACTGCGAGATCACCTGATAATTGCCGGAACGGCGACGATCCACCTGCGTGGCATAGTCCAGCACCTCGATCTGTACGTTCAGACCCGCCTGCTGCATCATGGCCTGCGCCATGACGGCTGCCGGAAAACTCGGCACATTGCCGCGCTTGTTGGCGATGATAGAGATCGGCTCGCCCTTGTAACCGGCTGCCTCCAGTTCCTTCTTGGCTGCCTCGATGTCATAGGCCGGACGCTTCTTCTGGGTCTCATCGAAATAGACCGAGTCCTGCGAAACCATCGAGCCGTTGGCTTCGCCCGTACCGTTCGATGCGGCGGCGACCAGTTCATCTAGATCAAGCGCCATCGCCATGGCGCGGCGCACGCCTGGATTGCTCAGCACCTTGTCGCGGGTCTGAATATAGAAAAGGTTCTTGCCGTTGTTGCGGGCAACAATGAGCTGCATCTTCTCATTCGTCTTGAACTCCGGAATGAGATCGGGAGAAATCTCGGCGGTGTCGAGCACGCCGGATTCGAGGCCCGCCTTCACGGTCGAGGCGTCCGGAATAACCATGAACTTGATGCCGTCGGCCAGCGGCCGCTTGGAGCCGACCATGCCATCCGGCTTGCCGTCGTTCACAGGCGAAACATAATCCGCGAATTTGGTGAGGCGGATATATTCACCCTTCTTCCATTCGTTCCACTGGAACGGACCGGTGCCGATGGGCTTGACGAAGCTGCCGTCAGCGGCAACAGATTCCGGCGAGATCATGCCGGTATAACCGCATTCGGGCCGCGACATCAGGCCGAGGAAAACGGCTGACGGCTTTTCAAGCGTGATCTGAACTGTGGAGGCGTCCGTGGCCTTGACGCCGGTGACATGCGCGGCACCGCCTTCCACGAAATCATTCAGGCAGGCCCATTTGGTTTCGGGCTTCAGATAGCGCGTCCAGTTCCAGACGACATCTTCTGCGGTGAGCGGCTTGCCGTTATGGAATTTCACATCCGCGCGCAGCTTGAACGTATAGGTGAGGCCATCTGGCGAAACCTCGAAGCTCTCGGCAAGCAGCGGCTTTACTTCGCCGCCATTGTTGTAACCGACGAGGCCTTCGACGATGTGCAGGATCACCCCGTCCGTATTGCCGTCACGATTGACGCCGGGATTGCTGCTGCGCAGATCGGAGCTCTGCGCGATGGTGATGTCGCGAGCCGCCGCGATATTGGCTGTTACGAGCAGGGCCGCGCCTGCGAGAAGAAGTTTGTTCACTGTTCTACCCTCTTTGTTGTCGTTGATTATCATTGTTGAAAGCCGTCCCAGCAGGCCTGCGCCAGCCGGCCGATCGTTTCGAGCGCGATGGTGTATCCCGGCGTGCCGTCAGGCATCACCTGCGGCACTTCATCGGTATAGGCGGTGATGATGAAAGACGGCGCGCCGTTTCTGTAGACGATGCCGGCGTCCATACGCCCGCGCTTGCCGCGTCCGCTCTTGCTCGCCACCACAGCCTCGAATGGCAGGCGGGAGCGGATTCCGTAGCGCAATATCTGGTTTTTCAGCGTCTGCATTGCCCAGCCGCACAATTGCGGGCTGCAGCCGAGCTTTGCCTGCGCCTCTGGCGAGGACTGGGCATCAAGAATGGTCTGAAGCAGCAGCACCTGGTCCGCCGCCGAGGTGGTGGTGACGGTCTTCAGCGGATGATCGGCCGCCAGCGCCAACGGTGGAATGAGGAAACGGTGGTGGGTATTAGCCATGCCGAGCGTCTTGCAATAGCTGTCCACCTCCTCAAGCGTCAGCCGCTCCAGCACCATCTTGGTGCAGACATTGTCGCTCAGCACCATCATGCCGGCGAGTGCATCGCGCAGGGAAATGACGATGCCCGGCGTCAGATAGCGGAACATGCCGCTGGCCACCTCTTCCGCCAGCCTCTTCTCGTAGGTGACCGGCTGGTCGAGATCGAGCCGCCCTTCGCTGGCAGCCTTGAGCACGGCCATCATGATCGACGTCTTGCGGGTGCTGCCCGACGGGGTCTCCTCGTTTTCTCCCCGTCCGATCTCTTCGCCGGTCAGGAGATTGCGCACCATGAAGCGCGTCACAAAAGGCTGTGCATCACAGATAGCATTCAGTTGGGCAGCCACAGTCATTGTCATGTTCCTGTTAAACTTCTTCTTCCAGACGCCATTTGAGTGTCACACCGCCCTTTTCATTCTGGTCGAGGGCGGGAATGGCCGAGAGGAGTCGGCGTGTGTAGGCCTCTTTCGGGCTGTCGAAAATCGTGTCGCGGTCGCCCTCTTCGATGATACGGCCGTCCTGCATGACGACGACACGGTCGGCCACCTGTTCGACCACGCCGAGATCGTGGCTGATGAACAGGCAGGAAAAGCCGTAACGTTTCTGCAGATCGGAAAAGAGATCGAGCACCTGCGCCCGCACCGTCACGTCAAGGGCGGAAACCGGTTCGTCGGCGATCAGGAACCGCGGACGGCGGGCAATGGCACGAGCAATCGCCACGCGCTGGCGTTGGCCGCCGGAAAGCTCGTGCGGATAACGGCTGGCATAGTCTGCGCCAAGCCCCACCTCTTCCAGCGTTTCCAGCGCCCGCTTGCGCTTGGCGGCCTGATCCAGGCCGGGGACGAGACGCAACGCCTCCTCCACCAGCGCCTGAATGGTCATTCGCGGATCGAGCGAGGAATAGGGATCCTGAAACACCATCTGGCAATTCAGGCGATAGTCGTTCCAGTCCTCTTTGCGTTCCCGCCCCTGAAACTGGATCTGCCCTTCGCTTTCCTTTACGAGACCGGCAATGGTGCGGCCAAGCGTGGTCTTGCCGGAGCCGGAGCCACCGACCAGTGCCACGACTTCACCCTCGTGAATATCGATGCTGACCCCATGCAGCGCCCGCTTCGGCTTGGCTTTCTTCAGCAGTGACTTGCGTCCGGCATAATCGACAACAATGTTTCGGGCTGAAATCATCGGCGCCTTGCTGGTGTCGACGACACGCGGCTCGCCCCGGAAGGGCAAAGAGGAAAGCAGCTTTTTCGTATAGGGATGCTGCGGCGCATCGAGCAGGTCTTCGGTTCGCCCCTGTTCGACAATCGCGCCCTTCTCCATGACCACGATACGGCTCGTATAGCGGGCCACCATCGGCAGGTCATGGCTGATGAGAAGGACGGCTGTTCCCTCCGCCCGTGTCAGTTCGACCATCAGCTCCATGACGTCGCGCTGGATGACGGCATCGAGCGCCGTCGTCGGCTCGTCGGCGATCAGCAGCGCCGGTTTCAGGAGCATGACCGAGGCCAGCATGATGCGCTGGCGCATGCCGCCGGAAAACTCATGCGGATAGGCAGCAAGCGCCCCTTCGGGATCGCGGATACCGACCCGTCTCAGCATCTCGAGAATTTTCTCGCGGCGCTCTTCCGGCGAAAACTTGGTGTGAAGGATCAGGCCTTCTTCCAACTGCCGGCCAATCGTCATCGACGGATTGAGAGAGGTCATCGGCTCCTGGAAAACGACGCCGATTTCCGCGCCGCGCAGGCGGCGAAGTTCCCTTGCCGGCAGGGACATCACGTCCCTTCCCTTGTAGATGACCGATCCGCCGGTGACGGCAATTGCCGGGGGCAGAAGCGAGATGAGCGCGCGGGTGGCCAGCGTCTTTCCCGATCCGCTTTCACCGACGATGCCGAAGATTTCGCCAGGCGCAATATCGAAGGAAACATCCTTGACTACCCGGTGGCCGCTTCCCGCGACCTCCAGCGAAAGGCCGCGCACGGTAAGAAGAGTATTGTCCGTCATTTGAGACCTCTCATGCGCGGGTCAAGCCTGTCGCGAAGGGCATCGCCCAGAAGATTGATGCCGAGCAGTGTCAGCGCGATGCAGAGACCGGGGAAAAGCCCGAGCCAGACGGCCTGCTGGATGAAGGGCCGGCCAGCGGCCAGCATGTTGCCCCAGGTGGGGGCCGGCGGTGGCACGCCAAGGCCGAGGAAGGACAGTGCGCTTTCCGAGAGGATTGCCCAGCCGAACATGGATGTGGCAAGCACCGTGATCGGCGCGATGCAATTGGGCAGGATGTGGCGGAACATGGTGTAGATCTCGCCATTGCCCATCACCAGCGATGCCTCGATGAACTCGCGCTCACGCAGCGACAACACGGCGCCACGCACCACGCGGGCCATTGATGGCGTGTAGGCGATGCCAAGCGCAAAGATGATGCCGTACTGGTTGGCACCAAAGACCGCGAGAAGGCCAAGCGCCAGGAGAATGCCGGGAAAAGCGAGAAGCGCATTGTTGATGGCCATGATGACGCCATCAACCCAGCCGCGCGCATAACCGCTGACAAGACCGATCAGAGTGCCGCAGATCGTGGCGAAGCTGACAGTCAGGAAGCCGATCCAGACGCTGGCACGCGCGCCGACCATCAGGCGGCTGAGAACATCGCGCCCGAATTCGTCGGTGCCGAGAAGATGGCTGGGACCGGGCGCGGCCAGCCGCGAGGCGAAACCGAGCTTCATCGGATCATAGGGCGTCCAGAACAGGCCGGTAATGGCGGTGATGAGCAGGAGGCCGATGAGAACGCCGCCGATAAGCCCGTTGAGTGTGAACTTTTTCATTCGGCAACCACACGCGGATCGAAGAGGGGATAAAGAAGGTCGACGAAGAGATTGACCAGCACGTAGGACAAGGAAACGAACAGCAGGCAGCCCTGTATGACGGGGTAGTCACGCGCAAAGATACTGTCGACCATCAGCCGCCCGAGCCCCGGAATGGTAAAGACCGTCTCGATGACGGCGATGCCGCCGAGAAGATTCCCGAGGATGAGGCCGATCATTGTCCATGTCGGACCAAAGGCATTCTTGAAGGCATGCCGCCAGAGGACGGCACTCTCCGAAAGTCCCTTGGCGCGGGCATGGGTAATGTAATCCAGCCGCAGCACTTCAAGCGTGGAGGCGCGGGCCATGCGGATCAAGACACCCATTTCGTGGATCACCAGCGTCATGACAGGCAGGACAAGATAGAGCATGCCGCCAACGAGATTGTCGCTGATCGATACGTATCCCAGTACCGGCAGCCAGCCGAGCTTTAGACCGAAGAACAGCAGAAGCAGAAGCCCGAGCCAGAATGTCGGTATGGACAAAAGCAGGGTTGCCGTTCCAACCAGTGCAAGATCGGTCAGGCTGTTCTGTTTCCAGGCGGCGATCACACCTGCCGGAACCGCAATCAGGCTGGCCAGCAGAACGGCGACGACGACGATCTCAGCACTGACGAGGAACCGCGACACGACCAGCGGCAATACTGCCTCGTCGTTGACGATGGACCGGCCGAAATCGCCCTGCACCACATTGCCCGCCCAGATGACGAACTGTTGCGGCATGGACTTGTCGAGACCAAGCTCTGTTCTCATCGCCTCGATCTGTTCCGGTTGCGCCATGTCGCCCAGCATCAGGGCGGCCGGATCACCCGGAATGAAGCGGATGAGCGCAAAGACCGTGATCGACACAAAGGCGATCGTCGGCAGCGCCATCAAAAGACGGCTCAGTATGAATCTTATCATCGGTTCCCCACGATTGATGGCCGGGAACGTGCTCCCGCCTCTATCGGTTTCGTTGCGAATGACTATGACGGATTGATAAATAACGCGCAATATTATGCATAAACGTCATATACCTATGCAGAATGGTGGCACGTTTCATCCTGACAGGGACAATGAGATTTCTCGCGAAAAACCCTGTTTTCAGTCGATTTTTTGCGAAAGCTGGATTTGTTGCTTCAAGGCGTCGCTGAGTGCCTGCGCCGCGATGGACAGCGGTGCGCCCGAGGCCCGGGCAAGACCGAACTCCTGGGTTGATTGCGGAATGAAGGGCAGCGCCACGACGGGAAGGTGCCTGTAGAGGTTAGCATAAAAACTGCTGATGATCGTAACGCCCAGACCATGCGCGACATAGGCACATGCGGAACTGTTGGTGTGGGTCTCGATCTTCACCATGGGCTTGACGCCCGCCTTCTTGAAGACCTGCTCGAGCGCCATGCGGTTCGGCCGCTGCCGGCCGATCAGAATGAGCGGAATGTTGCGCAGGTCCTTCACCGTTATCTCGGTAAGCTCGGCTAAAGGGTGATCCTGACGGACCACGCAGACGCTTTTGCCGGTGGCGACGCGCTCGACATCAATGCCCGGTCCAATCTCACCTTCCATGCGCAGGAAACCGAGGTCGATCACCCGCTCGCCAACCAGCCTGTTGATGGCGGTGGTCGTTTCAAAAAAAGTCTCGATGCGCACGCCGGGGAAATCCCTGACATAGTCTATCAGCATGGCGGGCGCGAAGTTCTCCCACATGCTGCTCGGCAGGCCGATGCGGACGATTTCCGGACCGGCCGCACCATTGCGCAGATCTTCGGCGTGGCCGGACATGCGATCGACAGCAAGCAGCACATTTTCCGCGTCACGCGCGAGAAGCGCTGCCTCCGGCGTCGGGATCAGCCGCCCCTTGTCACGGGCAAACAGCGTCAGCGACAGGTCCGCCTCGAGCTGAGCCAGAAGCCGGCTGATACCGGACTGGCTTAGCCCCATGGCCTTGGCGGTGGCGATGGTCGAGCCGGTGGAAAGAAGCGTGCGAAGGACTTCGAGCTGCTTGATATTCATGAGGCCAGCACCATGGGATGAAAAGACGAGCCGGTTTCGGTTCAGACCTTTTGCCGCCGATAGGCCTTCATGTCACCGGTTTTTTTCGCACTGTCATTCGGCCCGGTCGGTCGCCGGTTACAATTCCACGTCATAGACCCTGTCGTGGGTGGCAACACGGGCCTTTCCTGATGGAGTCACCCAGCCCCGGAACATGCCGGGCGTATTATAGGGTGCGGCAATGCTGCCTTCGGCATCGATGGCGACAAGACCCGCACCGATATCGTAGGGCGCCAGATCCTTGTGGACGAGGTTGCCGGCGGCGGTTTCCAGATCCTGCCCGAGATAGGCGACACGGGACGCGATCTCATGGCCGACGACGTAACGGATGAAAAATTCACCCTTGCCGGTGCCGGAAACGGCGCAGGCGCCGTCGCGTGCATAGGTGCCCGCCCCGATCACCGGGCTGTCACCCACCCGGCCGTCAGGCTTGTTGGTGTAGCCGCCGGTGGATGTCGCGGCTGCGAGATGCCCAGCAGCATCGAGTGCCACGGCACCGACGGTTCCGTGTTTTTCGTTTTCCGTCGCTTCCGTACCTGCGGTGGCATGGGCCTTCATGGCCGCCAGCGCCTCGACACGCTTTTGAGTGGTGAAATAGGATTGAGGCTCCGTGGCAAGCCCCTTCTCCTGCGCAAACCGGTCAGCCGCTTCACCGGTGAGATAGACTGCGCGTTCATCCTCCATTAGCACCCGGGCCGCCTTCACCGGGTTGCGGATGGCGCGGGAGGCGCTGATTGCGCCTGCGGCAAGGGTCTTGCCATCCATGATCGACGCGTCGAGTTCGTGAATGCCATTCTCGTTGAGCGCCGCCCCATGGCCTGCGTTGAAATGCGGGCTGTCCTCCATAACGACGACTGCCGCCTCAACCGCTTCCAGCGCAGTTCCGCCAGCCTTGAGCACACCATAACCGGCGCGCAGTGCCGCCGCCAGATCGTGGCGCGCCGCTTCCCATTCCTCCGGAGTCATGCTGTCTTCCGGCATAACCCCGCAACCACCGTGAATGGCCAGTGCGATCTTCGTCATATCCTCACTCCACTGTTGCCCCGCCGCAGGCAGGGCCTCTTACCATCAATGAAAGGCGATATCGCCGATAACACGCACGCGGACCCTGCGAGCGCCGCCAGGCAGATAGGCGATGGGAATATCCTCCACCTCAAGCGTCTTGAGGCTCGCGCGCTCCGCTCCCGAAGCGACCGCTGCGTTCTGCGCTTCGGTCTCGGCTTTCGCAAGGGCTTCGTCGCGGCTCAACCCGGAAAAGACCTGATCCACCTCACCGGACACCTGCGCCATCGCTGCGCCGAGCGCATTGGCAACGCCTGCATTTTCCACACGCAGCACCTCGGATGCGCCCGGCACCTGCTCCGGTATCAGGAATGCGCCGCCGCCGACCGCAACCAGCGGTACGTCTTCGGCTGATGTCTTCATCTGGTCGAAACTGTCGGCCACCATGTCGCGGATACGGCCGAGCGTCGCCTGCACGAATGCTGGATCGAGGCCCTTCACACGATCCCTGTCGCCCATCTCAATCAGGCCTGCCGCAACGGCGATATCCGATGCCGTCAGTGTCTCACCGCCGAAAACGCGGGCTTCGGTCAGGATGCGATACCCAACCGAGCGCGGGCCGATCTTGCCTGTCTGCGGATCGACAATGGTGCCGCCGCCCAGTGCTACAGGTAGAAGATCGGGCATGCGGAACAGGGTGCGGACCCCACCAATATGGACAATATTATTTGCCTCACGCGGAAAACCACCGACAAGGCAACCAATATCGGAGGTAGTGCCGCCGACATCCACCACCATGGCATCGGAAAGCCCGGTGAGAAAAGCCGCACCACGCATCGAATTGGTCGGGCCGGAAGCGAAGCTGTGCACGGGGTTTGCGGCAGCTACGTCCGCAAGCGCGACGGTGCCGTCATTCTGTGTAAGATAAAACGGCGCCTTTACACCTGCTTCGCGCAGCGCATCCGAAAATGCCTGTACCGTGGTCCTGCCAAGCGTCTGCAAGGCGGCATTCAGAAGTGCGACGTTTTCGCGCTCCAGAAGCCCGATACGGCCCAACGTGTGGGAAAGCGTGATGCGTGCATCGGGGATCACCGAACGGACAATCTCCGCCGCCCTCACCTCGCACTCCGTGGTCAGCGGCGAAAAGGTTGCCGAAATGGCGATCGAGGTAATGCCTGCATCGCGGATTTTCATCGCAGCTTCACGGATTTCATCCGGGATCATCGGCACCAGCGGACTGCCATCGTATTCATGGCCACCATGAACCATGAAGATCAGCGGATCGACAGCCTCGTAGAGATCCTTCGGCCAGTCGCACATGGGCGGCAGTGAAGAACCGGTCGGCAGCGCGATGCGGATGGCCGCAACCCGCTCCAGCCGGGCTCGCTCCACGACAGCGTTGGTGAAATGGGTGGTGCCGATCATGACCGCATCGATCGGGCGATCTGCCGCGCCGACATGGCCAGACACGTGAGCGAGGGCCGCCTTCACGCCGGACAGGACATCCTGCGTGGTCGGAACCTTGATCGAGGCAACGATGGCGTCTCCATCGATCAGAACGGCATCCGTATTGGTGCCGCCAACGTCAATACCGATGCGTTTCATGGGAATACCGATCTGAAATCAATGTCATAACCGAAGGCACGCGGGCCAACGGCAGCAATGCCGGCAGGCGTCGTCAAGAGTTCCGGCGCCGGCAGGGCGATAACCGTGACACGCTGGCCATAGCGCACCGATTCCGTGCCGATGGCGCTGCCCGAAACAGTGTCGAGAAGGCAGATCAAATCCGGCGTCATGGCGACCGGCTGGCCGTCGCGGAAGGCGACCGCCCACTCGTTCTGGAAGGCAAGTTCCATGCGTGAGCCGCGATCGGCGTCGATGCCTTCAATGGTCGTACTGCCGCGCAGAAAGCCACCGGTGGTCTCGCGGGCGACATCCACCACCTTGCCGCGGAACAGCTGTTTGCCACCCTCATGGTTGAGAACCGCCTGAACCGGGTCATCATGGCGTGCACGCGCCTCCATCACCGCGCGCCCGAGTTCGGTCGCCTTTGTGACGGTGTAATGAATGCCCCATTCCTTCACTTCCTTGCCGGTGCGCGGCGCCTTGCAGGTGGCGGCGGTGGAACCGACTTCGGTGCAGACCTTGCGCGAGATGCGCTCCATCCATTTCCACGATGCAGCGCGCGTCACGATCACCTCATTGTCGCGTACATCGACCAGCGACAGCGGAAACATCGGCAGATTGCCGATGGCGAATGAGGTCATCTGCGCTTCGGGATAAGCACGTCCCATGGCATCGGCATTGACGACGGGCCGGTCGAGCATGGCGGCGGCGAGAAAAGAAGACAGCGCATTCGAGCCGCCGATTTCCACGCTCATGATCGCCCGGAAAGGCTTGCCGAGATAATCCTCCATGACCTCGACCGCGCGGGCAAGATGAACGGGGTCTCCCAGCCGTTCCTGACCAACAAGCGGTGCACCCATCTTGGAGACGACCGCAACCATGTCGTCATCAGCAAGCGCCATGGGGTCCATGACCTTCACCCGGCTGCCTTCGGCATAAAGACGGCGCAGATTGAGCGTCGAGATATAGGGATTGCCTCCACCGCCCGTTCCCAGAATCCAGGCGCCGGTGGCAAGAGGTTCGATGTCGTCTTCGGAAAATTCCTGGATCATGCGTCATCCTCGGGCATGCCGCAGCCTTTCCGGCGCAAGCGATGCTCCTTCCCTTTATCGTTCCAAGTCTCATCGGCCCCGCCCTGCGGCGGGACCGCTTTTCATGGGACGGAGATCACTCCGCCTTGCAGTCCCAATGGAAGTTGGAGAAGTTCAGGTCCCAGCTCTGCATGGGAATGAACTCGTAACCCTGAAGGCACTTGTTCGCCGCATAACGGCGGTTCGGCGCAACCGCCCACACATCCGGTTGAAGATCGGCGATCTTGGTCTGCAGTTCCTTGTAGGTTGCGTTCTGTTCGCTGGTATCGGTCGTGGCACGGACCTTGTCGATCAGCCCGTCGATTTCCGCGTTCTGCAGCCATTCCATCGACATCCATGTGCCTGATGCCTTGGTGTGATACTGGTTGTAGAACATCGCATCCGGAGACGGATAGGTCGGCGAGATATTCACCTGCGTCGACGCAGGCGTCGTTTCAGGCTTGGAGGAAAGCTCGACGATACGGTTCCAAGGCTCTGGCTTGATATCGAGCGTAATACCGATTTGCTCGAGGCTGGATTGCAAAAGCAGCGCCACTTCCGCCTCGAAGGCCAGCGAAGCGACATAGCTGTTGACCAGCGTGATCTTCTGGCCGGCATATTTCGACTTCGCCAGTTCTTCCTTCGCCTTTTCCAGATCGTAGACGCCGGGCTGAATATCGCCGTTATGCGCGTCCTTGAAAGCGTCGGATAGCGGCCCCTGCATGTCGAAACCGGGATAGATCACTTCCTGGATCGTCTTGTAATCCGTCGCATAGGCAATGGCGCGACGAACGTGAACGTCGTCTGTCGGGTAAACCTTGGTGTTGAGCTTGATGACGAAACCACCAGCGGTGCGGGTCTGGATGAGCTTGTAACCCTTCATCCGGCCGATGGATTCATAGGTGTCGTTGCCAAGGCCGTGCGAGGAAAGGCCAAGTTCGCCCTTTTCAGCCAGCGCCTTGACGGTAGCGTCGTCGCTCGTCTGGACAAAGCGTACTTCGTCGATCGGCTTGCCCTTGGTCCAGCCAAGGAAATAGTCCGCATTGCGGGCAATGACCATATCGGCAGAACGGTTGTAGCTGACGAGCTTGTATGGGCCGGAACCGGCGGAATGTTCGCCCACATAGGCCTCGCCCCACTTGTCTTCGGGCTTGGCATTGGCTTCGATCAACGTCTTGTTCAACGCCATCATCAGCGGCGTGGAGGCCATGAAGGGCGAAAACTGACGCTCGATCTTCATGACGAGCGTCGCATCATCAGGCGCGCTGACGTTTTCGGGCTTCAGTACGCCGACGATGAGGTTCGACGGCCCCTTGTTAATGCCGAGCAGGCGCTGCACCGACCAGACGAGATCGGCAGCCTTCACCGCCGTGCCATCCTGGAACTTCGCATCGTCGCGCAGATGGAAGGTATAGGTCAGGCCGTCTGCAGAAATATCCCAGGACTTTGCCAGATGCGGCACGATTTCGCCCTTGGCATTCACCGTGGTCAGGCCGTCATACATGTTCACGATGGCCATGTAGCCGGTATAGTCAGTCACTTTCGCCGGGTCGAGCGAGCTGAATATCTGCATCGTGTTGACCGCGACCGAAACCTTGTCCTCTGCAAAAGCAGCGGAAGAAACAAGCGGCAACGCGATTGCCGTGCCGAGCGCAAGCACGGCAAGGCGGGAAGGAAGTCCTGGCATTTTCATTGTCGTTCTCCTCTTTATTGCGGGTCATTTGCCCCGCTTATGGTTAGGCAGCCTTGCCGACCGGGACGGGCAGCGGTGAGAAAGGAATGTCCGGGTAACCGAAAGCCGCCGGTCCAACGACTTCGAGCGCGCGGGCGCTGCGCAGCAGATCGTGGCAGGGGATCGCGACGACGGCCACGCGCTGGCCGTAACGCAGGACTTCGGTGGTGATCGGGTAACCGGTATCGACATCGAGCAAGACGATCAGATCAGGGACGGTCACTTCCACCTTGCCGTCACGGCGGAACAGCAGGAATTCGTTCTGGATCGCCACGCTCGCCGTCTGGCCCGAACAATCGTCGAAGCCGGAAAGCTCGACATCGCCCACGGCGAAACCGCCGCGCAGATGGCGTTTCAGATCGGTGATCTTGCCGTTGAAGATGCGCCGTCCGCCTTCAAGCGCGCAGACTGCCGCAATCGGGTCTTCCTGCTGCTTGCGGGCACGGATCACCGCCTCGCCGAGCGCGATCGCCTTGGTGTAGGTTTTCGGAATACCATACTGGTGCACGTAGTGCGCCTGCATCGGCGCGGTCGCCAGCATTGCGCCGCCGCCCTGAGAAACGACGCAGGCGCGGGCCATGCGCTCGTGCCAGACTTCGGAAACGGCGTGGCTGAAGATCACGGCATTGCCGTGCAGGTCGCACATCACCGATGGCGTCGAACTGTGGCCGTAGATGGAGAAGGTCGTCATCTGCATCTCTGGGAAAGCCCGGCCCATGCCGTCGCAATCGAGGATCGGCAGGCCACCAAGCGCCGCCGTCACCAGCGGGTTCATGGAGTTCGAGCCACCGATTTCCTCGCAGACGATGGCGTCTACCGGCGTGCGGATCAGCTCTTCCATGGCGCGCAGGCAACGCAGACCCTCACGGCCCTCGCGAATGCGCTCCACGCCGACAACGGGGGCGCCAATGCCGCCGATGGACATGCAAAGCGCGTCTGGCTCGATGGCGTCTGTCGCAAGGATCTTCATCTCGTAACCGGCTTTCATGGCCTCGAGTGCAAGCAGCTTGCCCAGATAGGGATTGCCGCCGCCGCCGGTGCCGAGAATGCCCGCACCGATTTCCAGCGCGTCGAGATCTTCCCTCGTCAGCGTACGCAATGCCGCTTCGTCATATTTCAGCTTGCGCGTCTCAGCCATGATTGGCTCCCATTTCTCCAACGACTTTCACATGAATGCGGGTGGCATTGCCGGGCAGATAGGCAAGCGGCATATCCTCGCGCTCGATGACTTCCAGCGTTTCGGCCACTGCGCCAGCCGCAATCGCCTTTTCGCGTGCCTCGGCCTCCGCCTCCGCAAGCGCGCTTTCACGCGTGCGCCCCTCGATCAGCGAGAAGACGCGGTCCGTCTCGCCGCTAATCTGCGCGATCGCTGCACCCACGGCATTCGCCACCGCGAAATTCTCGGGGCGGATGACATCCAGATCACCGATACGGTCAGGCATGAGAATGGAGCCGCCGCCAACGGCGATCACCGGCACCGGCGATGACGAGATGCGGCTGCGCTCCACACAGGACTCGAGCATGTCGTTGATCTTTTTGACTGCGGCATCCACCAGCCGCTTGTCCAGAGTGGAAACCAGAGCCTTCTCGCCCACGTCCGCCTTGCCGGAGGCGACAGCGATATCGGTTGCAGTCAGGGTCGTGCCGCCGAAGCAGAGCGCCTCACGGCGGACGCGGTAACCAACTGATTTCGGGCCAACGGTGAGGCCATGTTCGCCATTGACCACCAGCGAGCCGCCACCGAGACCGATCGAGAACACATCCGGCATGCGGAAATTGGTGCGCACGCCACCAATATCCACCGTCGTGGACGCCTGGCGCGGAAAGCCGTGCGACAGCGAGCCGACATCGGAGGTGGTGCCGCCGACATCCACGACCACGGCATCCTTGAGGCCGGTGAGGAAAGCAGCGCCGCGCATGGAATTCGTCGGGCCGGAGGCGAAGGTGAGCACAGGGAAGCCGCGCACCACATCCGCCGCCATCAGCGTGCCGTCGTTCTGGGTGATGTAGAACGGGCAGGTTATGCCCGCTGCCTTCAGCGCCTCGCCGAAAGCGGCAACGGTGCGGTCCGCAAGCGAAAGAAGGCTGGCATTCATGATCGCAGCACTTTCGCGGGCGAGCAGACCATGCCGTCCGATATCCTTGGACATAACCACCGGCAGGCCGGGGCAGCGCTCCTGCAGGATATCCTTCGCCCGCACTTCCATCGCATCATTGATGCCGCTGAAGACGCAGGTGACGGCCGCGGCCTTCAGGCCCTTTGCGCGGATATCGGCGGCGATGCGGACGATTTCGTCCTCATCGAGGGCTGAGATTTCGCGACCGTCGAATTCATATCCGCCGCGGACCTGATAACCGTGGTTACCAACGATTTCCCGGAGGTCATCCGGCCAGTCGACCATCGGCGGCAGGCCGGCGCCGGACGGCAGGCCGATCCGGATGGCGGCGACCTCGTCCATATGCCGCCGCTCGATCACCGCATTGGTAAAATGCGTGGTGCCGATCATCACGGCACCGATGTGTGCCCTGTCGATGCCCGACGCCTCGATCACCTTTTCAAGGGCTTCGATGACACCGGACGTCACATCTTCGGTGGTGGAGGCTTTCACCCCCGCCAGAACAGTCTTTTCCTGTAACACAACGGCATCGGTATTTGTGCCGCCGACGTCAATTCCAACGCGATACACGTCAGGCTCCTCTTTTATCAATCGGTCGTTTTTACGAGGAAGCGCATACGCTCTTCCTCTGTCACGGTGGGTTTCAGGCGCTCTTCCTCGTCGGTGACGACGGGGATCGCCGCGATAAGGGCGCGGGTGTAGGGATGCTTCGGCTCGGTGAAAACCGCAGACGTCACCCCTTCCTCGACGATCTCGCCACGCAGCATGATGGCGATGCGCGAACAGAAATTGCGCATCAGCGAGAGGTCGTGCGAGATCATCAGATAGGTCAGGCCAAGCTCTTCCCGCAGCTGCAGCAGAAGGTCGATAACGGTCTTCTGCACGGAGACATCAAGCGCCGCCGTCGGCTCGTCGAGGATGAGGATCTTCGGTTCAGCCGCGAGTGCACGGGCAATGGCGACACGCTGCTTCTGTCCGCCGGAAAGTTCATGCGGATATTTACCGAGATAGGATTGCGGCAATCGCACCAGCCCCATCAGTTCCTGCATCCGGCGTTCGCGCGCCTCACCGTCCATACCGATGGATTTCAACGGTAGGGTAAGCGTCTGCCTGACCGTGCGCTTCGGATTTAGGGAAGTGCCCGGATTTTGATAGACGATCTGCGTCAGCCGCTTGCCACGCCCGGGAGATGGGGCGTCGATGACAAGATTGCCGGAGGTCGGGCGCGAAAGTCCCATGATCATCCGGGCGACCGAGGTTTTTCCAGAACCGGACTCGCCCGCAAGACCGAAAATTTCGCCGTCCTTCAGCGTCAGGTTCACGTCGCGCACGGCGTGGTAACCGTTGCGTCTGCCGTAAATCTTGTTCAGGCCCTCGATGGTAACGATCGGCGAGCGTGTGCTCTGCGCCAGATCGGCGACACGCGGACCGTAGAGCGGCGGCACCGCATCCAGCAGCGAACGCGTGTAGTCCGCAGCGGGAGCGTGCAGGATTTGCGTGCAGGGACCGGTCTCGACGATGTCGCCATGGTGCATAACCACGACCCGATCCGCCACCTTACGTACGACACCGAGATTATGGGTTATCATCAGCAGCGCCATATTTTCTTCGGCAACCAGCTGGTTGATGAGATTGAGAATTTCATCCTGCGTGGTGACGTCGAGCGCCGTGCCGGGCTCATCCGCGATGAGGAGCTTCGGCTGATGCAGCAGCGCAAGCCCGATCAACACGCGCTGGCGCATGCCGCCCGAAAGCTCGGACGGATAGGCATTCATGACCCGCTCGGTATCGCCAAGCTGCACGCGGCGCAGAACCGCTGCGATACGGGTGCGGCGCTCTGTTTTGGACGAGTTGATGCCGTTGCGCTTGTCGGCAAAGCGCATGACATCATCGAGATGCGTGCCGATCTTGAAGACCGGATTGAAGGAAGACAGCGGGTCCTGCATGATCAGCGAAAACGCCGTTCCCTTAAGCGCCTCGCGTTCCCTTCGCGGCATGGCGAGCACATCCCGCCCGTCGATGACAATGGCGCCGGAGGCAATAGTGGCATTCTTCGGCAAAGTGCCGATGATCGCCTTGGCGGTGACCGATTTACCCGATCCGGTTTCGCCGATCAGCGCCACCCGCTCGCCGGCTGAGACTGTGAAGGCGACATCGCGCAGCACCTGGCGCGTGCGACCGTAGTTGGTGAAGTTGACGTTGAGGTTTTCGACTTTGAGAAGCGGTTCAGTCATGGCTCTAGCTTTCCACGTCGAACATGTCACGCAGGCCGTCGCCCAGCAGATTGAAACCCAGCGTCACGTAAAGCACGGCCGCGCCGGGGCAGAGGACTTCCCACCAGAAATCCGGCATGAACTGGCGCCCATCGGCAACCATTGAGCCGAGATCGGGAGTTGGCGGTTTGACGCCGAAACCGAGGAAACTCAGCGTCGCGCCAAAGAGGATGACGAATGCCGCATCCAGCGTCGTCTTGACTGATATGACCGAGACGCAATTGGGCAGAATTTCGCGAAAGAGAATGTGCAGCGGACCCGCACCTGCAAGACGTGCCGCTTCGATGTAGTCCTCGGATGCGATGGATTTCGACACCGAATAGATCAGCCGCGCATGCCAGGTCCACCATAGAAGCGTGATCGCGATCATGGCGTTCATCAAGGTGGGTTCCAGCAGGTTGGAGACCGCCAGCGCCATGACGAGGGGCGGCATGGCCAGCATCACATTCGTCAGGCCGCTGATGATTTTCTCGGTCCAGCCGCCGAAATAACCGGCGACCAGGCCAAGCACGGTACCGACCGGGACCGAGATGCCGAGCACGCCGATGACGAGAAGAAGCGAGACCCTGAGCCCGAAGACAGTGCGGGAAAAGATGTCGCGTCCGGCCTTGTCGGTTCCGAACCAGTGCTCCAGATCCGGCGGCATGTGGCGGGCACGGAAATCGACGACCGCGCCGATATGTTTGGGATAGGGTGTAAGCCAGGGCGCAAAGATCGCCAGAACCAGCACCGACAACAGGATCAGCGAACCGATGACCGCTGCCGAATTGCGGCTGAAGCGGTACCACATCATGTAACCGGCGCTTAAGCCCCGATCGGTGGGTTCGAGCATTTTCATATCAGCCATCAGCGAGCCTCCTTGCGGCGCAGGCGCGGGTCGATGATCGAGATCAGGACATCAACGATCAGGTTCGCAACGATGAAGAACAGGCCGGCCACCAGCACCACGGCAGTCACGGCATTGAGGTCTTTCTGAAGGATGGCGTTCAGCCCGTAGGATGCGAATCCGCCCCAGGCGAAGACCATTTCGATCACGAAGGCATTGCCGATCAGCGAGGCGAATTCGAGCCCCATGATCGTCAGCGGCGCGATGGAGGAAAGCTTCAGCAGATAACGGAAGATGATGACCCGCTCCGGCACGCCGAAGCTTTGCAGGGTGAGCACGTGATCCTTGCGCTGGTTCTCGATCATCGAGGAACGCGTGATGCGGGTGATCTGGCCGATACCGGCCACGGAGAGCGCAAAGGCCGGCAGCGCAAGGTGCTTCAGCGCATCCAGCACCACATCGAACCGTCCGGCAAGCGTACCGTCGATCAGGATGAAGCCCGTCGGGCCACCCTGCCAGCCAAGTGAATGATCGATCCTACCGATGATCGGCCACCCGGAGAGAAAGCGAGCGGCCAGCAGTTGCAGCGTGATGGCAAACAGAAAGCTCGGGATCGTCACGCCGGTGAGCGAGAGGATACGGCCGATATGGTCGAGCGGACGGTCGCGGTAATGCGCCGTGATGACGCCGAGCGGGATGGCGACGGCAAACATGAAGATCACTGAGACCAGAACCAGTTCGACGGTCGCAGGAACGGTCTGGGCCAGATCGGTGGTGACGGGGCGCTGGGAAACCAGCGAGAAGCCCAGGTCACCGTGCAGGGCGTTGCCGATATAGTCGAGGTATTGGGCGGCGAGCGGCTTATCGAGACCCATCTCGCCGCGCAGCGCATCAACTTGTTCCTGTGTTGCCGCAGGGCCGAGCGCCATGCGGGCGGGATCACCCGGCACCACACGGGCTAGAGCAAAAATCATGATGGACAGGGCGATCATGACCAGTACGAAAGCGCCGAGTCTGTTCAAAATCGCGACCAGCGGATGTTGCTGCATCGGTGGACCGTTCCTTGTGCATCAGTTTCCTGAGCACAAGTTTTCACCACATGTCCTTTTGAACAATCGCAGAAAGGTATAGTTTTTTGATAAATGAGTATAGGTTTTTGAGTTCAGATCTCCTATCCCTGTCTGAATGACGCTTCTGCCGCGCACCACACTCTGCCGCCGTATCGCCAGCGAAACCGCAGGCGTGATCTTTCTGCGCGCGCCGGCGGGCGCCGGGAAAAGCGTTCTTATGGACTTGCTGGCACAAGAGCTGGGGACCGAGGTATGCCGGACGCACCAGCCCAGAAGTGATGAGGCGGCAAAAGGCTGGCTGCTATGGGATGTGCCGGTCTTCGCACGCGCGGTCCGCATGCCCGCCCCTATTCTGGAAACCGTGCGTTTCGTGGTCATCGCCTGCCGTCCGGATCAACGTATCAGCGGGCTGGCGCGGCAAATATTGCATCGTGGTTCGCTGACGATCGGAGCAAATGAACTGGCCTTTGGCCAAGATGAGACCGCGGGCCTTCCAACAGAACAGAAGCGTCTGGCGCTCGATGATTATGCGGGGTGGCCGGCCTTTCTGTCTCTCGCTCGCCTCGCCGACGAAAAACTATGCGTCGACTATCTGCGGGAAAATTATCTGCCGCATCTGTCACCGGCCCAGACGGTCGCGCTTTCGCTCTGGCTGGAAAATCCCTCGGCAGAACCCGACGCTGAATGGGCAGAACTTCTGCCGCCCTTCCTGATCGCAAACCCGGAAAAACACGACACACTGATAAGGCTTCTGACCGTGGCAGCGGGAGAACGTCTCGCCACATTACAGGCTGGCAGGGCAGTGGTAGAGGTCGCTTCCGCATTCGAGAAGGAAGGGCGGGCGCTTGCGGCAATGGCCATGTTGCTTGACCGCGGTTATGAGACCCACGCTGCGCAAATCCTAGAACGCGCCCATGGGCGCGAACTGATCTACCGAAGCAGCGTCGACAGGTTTCGCGAGATCATCATGCGGTTTTCGCAGGACATGATCGCGGCGAATGAAACAGTCCTCTTCGCCGTCACTCGCGCATTGCTGAAACAGGGCGAATTGCAACGCGTGCGCCATCTGCTTGGCAAGAGCCTCGGTTCGGATTATCTCGATCCACTCAAGGTGCTTGCCCGCGGTTCGCGTTTTTCCTTTGCCGCCCGCACCTTCCGGCTGAACCTGATGATTGCCGAGGACCTGACCCCCAATGACGCTGTGATAACGCGCCTCGGGGAATTCATGGCCGATTACCCCATGGACGATCACGGCAAATGGGCCGCCTATTACAATGCGCTGCTGGAATTCGAAATCCGCCGCCGTAATTTTCGCGAGGCCGAGGCCGCCGCCGCCCGCGCGCTTATCTATCTGCGCAAGATGGGCGGGCAACCGCTGCTCGAATTCTTCATCCATCTGCACCAGATCGTCCTGCGACTGATGAGCGGTGATGTGCTCTTGGCCCGTCGCGCGGCACAGGATGCGCGCACGAGGTTGGAACAGGTGCCACACGACGCCGCGCAGGAGTTCCGAATGCTGCGGCTGGCGGAAGCCTGCCTTGCCTATGAGGCGGGAAAACCACGCGACCTGTTGCACTTCGTCGAGCATGAATTCGACCACTTCGCCGCCGCCGAGATATGGCCGAGCCTGATGCAGTTTGCCCTGCATTATGCCTCGCAGGTGCTGATCGATCATTTTCCGATGACCGTTCGTCCGGGCTTTCTCGACGGCCTGTGGATTCACCTTTCGGAAGGGCTGCAATTCCATGCGATGATGGAGATCAGAACGGCCATCGCCTACCAGAACGCCAACCGCTGGGCGGATGCGGCAGCGACGCTATCGGCAATTCGCATGCCGATGGGTCGCAACTGGGTGGAGAGCGCGAATGAGGACCTTGCCCGGCTCACGCGGCGCGACGAAATCGCCTATGTGATGGCCTGGCTCCGCGACGCGGTACATCTTTTCACGCCGCGCGCCTATCTCGCCCGGCAGATGGATGCAATGATCGCCAACCCCAAGGTCACCAACCGCGAAAAGGTCGCGCTCAGAATATGGCAGAGCTATGCCGCACACCAGCGTCGTGACAGTGCCGGCGCCCGCGCCCATATCCTCAACGCACTTGAATCGGCGACGCGCCTTGGCTGCAACGGCGTCCTGTCGGAGGAGCGCATATTCCTGTCGCCGCTTCTGAACAATCGCCGTATCCGCGGTTTCATCGAAACCTCTTCCGATGTCCGGAACGCGCTGTCGATTTTCGCCGCCTCGGTCAACTCGCCGCAGGCACGCGCCCTGCATGGCGGGCTTTCACAGCGGGAAGCACAGATGCTGCAATTGCTAGCCAGCGGCATGTCGAACAAGAAGATTGCCCAGACCCTCAACATCTCGGAAGTGACGGTAAAATTCCATCTCGGAAACCTGTTCCGCAAGCTGGATTGCAAACGCCGCGCGGAAGCGATCCGCGCAGCGAAAGCGCTGGGCTGGCTTTGATCTCAAGTCGTGACTGCCAATCAGAAAAGCCCGCTATTCTTCCCGGAAGGCGCGGTTGATCTGGTCCGTCAGCGGCTTGGCGATATAGGAGAGCGCGGTGCGCTCGCTGGTCTGGATGAAGGCCTCGGCAGGCATGCCCGGCATCAGCGGCGCAGTGTTCAGCTTTTCCCGCTCGGCAACCGGTATGGAAATCCGCGCCAGATAATAGGAGAGGCCGGTCCTCTGATCGGTGGTGATATCGGCGGCGATGCGACTGACATGGCCTTCCAGTTCCGGCGTGACACGCTGGTTGAACGCGGTCATCCGCAGCATCGCTTTTTGCCCTACCTGCAACTGGTCTATATCCTTCGGCACGATCTGCACCTCGAGTGCCAGTTCGTCCCCATCAGGCACGATGAGCATGATCGGGTCGGCCGGCGTCACCACGCCGCCCACGGTATGCACCGCCATTTCATGCACCATGCCGGATTGCGGCGCGATGATATCGATGCGCTTCAGCTCGTCCTCCGCAGCGACCTTCCGCTCGACATATTCACCCGTCTGCGCCTGTATCTCGCGCAGTTCCCGGCCCACTTCGGTGCGCAGTTCCTGATCGATCTGCAGGATCTGCAGTTTCGTTTCGGTGATCCTGCCCGCCGTCTGCGCCTGATAGGCGATTTTTTCGCCACGCTCACCGCCAAATGTCGCGGCCTGGGTCTGCAGGCTGTTCAGCCGCTGCACGGACACGATGCCCTGCTCCCGCAAGGATTTCTGCGAGGTTATCTCAGCCTGCAAAACCGCAAGCCCGTTGTCGTAGGCGACTTCCTGTGCCCTCAACCCTTCGATTTCATGTTCGAACTGGGTGATACGCTCCACAAGCTGTGCTTTGCGCCCCTCGCGATAGGATTTGCGAAATTCGAACAGCCTGGTTTCGCTGCGCATGGCGGAAGCGACATCGGGATCGTCCTTGCGCGCCACCAGAGCCTGTGGAAAAACGAGTTCCGGCAGATCGTCCCGTTCGGCCTCCAGCCTTGCCATGCGCGCGCTCAGCTCATCCAGCCGCTTGGTCACTATGGCGAGATTAGCGCGGGTCTGGGTGGCGTCGAGACGCATGACGACGTCGCCGGCCTTTACCCTGCCACCTTCGCTCACCAGAATTTCACCGACGACGCCACCCTTGGGGTGCTGGACCTTCTTGATATAGGAATCGACCACAAGATGACCGGACGCCACGACCGCGCCAGCAAGATTTGTCGTCGCTGCCCATCCGCCGACGCCGGCCAGCAGTGCTACACTTGCGGCAAGACCGGCAAGAAGATGTTTGCGGATGGAGCGGGACACCTGCGTGCGCTGGTCAATTTTTGACATCCGTATCTCCTTCCTGCCTGTTCTCTTCGCCACTCTCTTGCAGCGCCACCGTCTTAGGTTGGGTATTCGCGACGACACGCAATGGTGAAACCGTGTGCGCGGATGCAGTGAAACCTTTCGCCGCTTGAGCATTCGGAGTGCGCAGCACTTTCGAGAGAACCTCGTCGCGCGGACCGAAGGCCTTCATCCGCCCCTCCTCCATCATCAGAATGAAATCAACGGCACCGATCGCGCTGGGCCGATGCGCAACGACGATGGCGATACCGTTGCGCGCCTTGACCGACGCAATCGCCCTGACAACGGCGGCTTCGCCCTCCGCATCGAGATTGGCATTCGGCTCGTCCAGCACGACGATGAAGGGATCGCCATAAAGCGCACGCGCGAGACCGATACGCTGGCGTTGTCCTGCCGAAAGCGCGGAACCGGCCTCACCTATATCGCTGTCATACCCCTTTTCGAAGCGCAGGATCAGTTCGTGCGCTCCGGCGGCTTTCGCAGCGGCAATGATTGCGTCGGGATCGGGATTGTCCTCGAAACGGGAAATGTTTTCGCCGATCGTGCCGTCGAAAAGCTCCACGCCCTGCGGCAGATAACCGATATGGCGGCCGAGGGCTTCGCGATCCCATTGATCGAAGCTCGCACCATCAAGCCGCACCTTGCCGGCGGCGGGCATCCAGGCTCCGGTGAGAATGCGCGAGAGGGTGGATTTTCCCGAGCCGGACGGGCCGATGACACCGAGCGCATTCCCGGCGGTCATGACGAAACCAAGGCCCGCGACGGTCGGTTTTCTCTCTCCCGGCGGAATGATGGTGACGTTTTCGACTTTCAATTCTCTCTCAGGCTTCGGCAGTGCCATTGCGGTCGCCGTTACCGGCATCTGCGCAAAAAGCTCCCTTAGCCGCGCCCAGCTCTGGCGGGCGGCAACGAAGGACTTCCAGTTGGATATGGCAAGATCGACGGGCGCCAAAGCCCGACCCATCATGATCGAACTGGCGATCATCACGCCGCCTGAGGCCTCCTGCTGAATGACCAGCCATGCGCCGACCGCCAAAATGGCCGATTGCAGCACGATCCGCAGGGATTTTGCGATATTGCCGAGGCCGCCGGCCACGTCGCCCGCCTTGCGGTTGGCGGCGAGATAAGCCTCGTTGGAGATTTGCCAGCGTTTGCCAAGCCGGCCGCCGAGCCCCATGGCCTGCACGACTTCGGCGTTGCGGCGCGAGGCTTCCAGCTGCCGGTTGCGCGCCATGTTTTCGACCATGGTGTCGCGGATCGGCTTCTGCGAGAACATATTGGTCAAGATGGTGAGGGATATGAGCAGAACGGCACCGGCAAGAGCCGTCACGCCGATCCAGAAATGGAACAGAAAACATATGCCAAGGTAGAGCGGCATCCAAGGCAGATCGAAAAAGGCGGTGGGCCCCGTGCCAGACAGAAAACCGCGCACGTTGTCGAGATCGCGCAGCGGCTGCAGGCCGTCCCCCGGCATACGGTTGACGAGCGGCAGGCGCACCACCGCATCATGCACCTTGCCGGAATAGCGCATGTCGAAGTCCTCGCCGATACGGATCAGGACCCGGGCGCGGATGATGTCGAGCAGGCACTGGAAGCCGTAGAGGCCGAGCGCAAGACTGGCGATCCCGACCAGTGTCGGCAGACTGCCGCTGGCCAGCACCCGGTCGTAAACCTGAAGCATGAACAGGGGCGACGTCAGCGCCAGGATGTTGACCACACCGCTGACGAGCGCCACACCGAAAAACGTGCTTTTAAGGGGCGAAACAACCGCCGCAGTGAGGGACTGCGGCGGTGTCTGCTGGTGGTTTTGAAAGCCCACAGCCTGATTTTCCTTTAAGCGGCAAGCGCCGATGCGCTGGCGAAAATGAAGTCCGATGCGTCGAGTACGCTGGAATCTACACCAACGAGAGTGATGCTGTCGCCGCCAAAGATGTTTTCAATAACTGCGTCTCCGTTTGCATTGCTGCCCACAATGACGTCATCGATGCTTCCGGCGCCCCAAGCGGAAATATCCAGTTTGTCGGTGCCGTCCTGATAACCGTATGTTCCGGTCGGGCCAGCCTGTACAACATCACTGCCGCCAGAGAAAACGAACGTATCATTACCAGCAAAACCCGTAAGGGTGTTAGAGGAAGCAGTGTCTTCGATCACAGTGCCGGTAGCCGCGAAGTAGTCATAGAAGCCAGCCAGCGAGCCAAAACGGGCAAGCTGGTAAACGGCGAGATCGAGAAGATCGCGCGCGCCTGCGAGCGAGTAGGAGCCGTCGGGATCGATCAGCAGTTCCTGCTGGCTGACGGCGATGCCGCTGGTGGACTGGCTGTAGCCGGTGCCGAGAACGATGCTGTCGACCGAACCTGTCAGGTTGCCCTGGGAGTATTGCAGGGCACCGCTCATGACAATGCCCTTGCCACCGTTGCTGCCATCGCCCCACGCCTCATAGGTCGTGTTCGGATCGATAGTGGTGGTGGCGAGAGAGCTGGTCTGAGCGTCGTAGAACGCACCATAGGTCGAACCGAAACCGCTCGTCCAACCGTTGAGGTAACCGATCAAGTCGGAGGAAGACTGCGTCAGTTGAATTGTGGTAGCCATAGGTGTACTCCTTTGCTGGCCAATAGGGATACCTTTGTCATGTGACGAAGGCGTTTCATCTCCGGGACGGGCTGCAACCCCAGCCCGGAGAATTTCTTCCGCGCATCAGAACTTCACGTTCATCGTCGCGACAAAAGTGCGGCCCGGTGCGGTATAGGCACTGGCTGCCGGGATGTATTTGCGGTCGGTCAGGTTGTTGACCGCGAAACGAAGCGTCGCCTTTTCGTTGAAGGCATAGGAGCCGTATAGGTCCACCGTCGTGTAGGGATCGGTTACCTCCCGCAGATTCCCCTCCGTATCGAGCGTCCGCGATTGTGTCGGCGTGACATGGTTGAGCCGCGCACCCAGAGAGAATTTTTCGTCGAAGAAACGCATGCCGCCATCGAACGTAAGCTTCACCTTGGGCGCAACATCGCCTGGCCATGCGACAATCTCGCCGCTTGTCGTGGTGGTGCCGTTGGAAAATACCTGCGTGTTGTCCGGCCAGTCGGTCTTCAGCAGCGTCGCTGAGCCACCAAGCCAGAAGCTTCGCGCATCGTAATTGCCCTCGAATTCAAGGCCGCGCATATAGGTCGTGCCGTCGAGATTGACGAAGCTGGTATAAGTCCGATCCGCCACCTGATCCGTAACGAGATAACCGAGAGCGATATAATCCTTAACCTCACGGCGAAAGGCGGCCATTTTGATGCGGACGGAATCGTTGTCCAGCAGCACGCCGTCAAAGCTCATATTCGCGCCGATTTCGTAGGTCGTCGCTTTTTCCGCGCGCAGGGACTGGTTCGGGGCGTATTCGTAGCCGGCCGAATCTCCAGGGCGTGCGCCGGCAAAAAAAGCCTCAAGAATTGTCGGCGGTCGCAGGCTCTGGGAATAGCTAGCGTAAGGCCGGAACCAGTCAACGGGTTTCAGTTCTATCGTAGCGGACGGCAGCCAGGCACTGTAGGTACGGTCTATTTCCACGTCGTAAGAGGGATACTCCGTCGAATAAGTCGTATCAAAATACGTAGTTCCAGCATCCCGCCATTGGCCGTTGATGATTTCACCCCTGGTTGCAGGCCAGACGTTGTTCAGAGTGTTGCAGGAACCTGTCCTCTGTGTCGCAGTGAAAGTGCGACCACCAAATACACCCGTGGTGCAGATCGCGTAGACACGATCGTAAGTCGGCCGCGAGTATTGCGATACATAGGTGAGATAATTGTCTATCGCGCCTACAACACGGTTTGAACCCGTCGCAACCGTTACCTGATTGTAGTAAGTCGCCGATCCCTTCAGACGTGACCAGTCATAACGCACGCCGCCACTCAGCTTGATCCAATCGGCGGGCTCTAATTCACCGTTTACAAACAGACTGGCAACATCACGCCGTCCGGCAGGACTGAAAGCCGTGTAGCTACTCGCGAACGAGGGATTCTCGCTAATTGCGGAACTGGTGGCAATCGACGATGCAATATCCCGAAATGCTTCCCCACCATAATTCAAACTTAACGCACCCGCTTTTGTATCGAAGCGACTGGTGTTTTCGACACTGACGCCAAAACTGCGTAAGCCCATGTCAAGATTCGTCTCAGCGGCATACCCAATACGCTCTGCACGCAGTTCGTGCGTCATATTGTCGTTCAGCCACAACGACGATTTGAAATCGATTAGTTCGCTTTCGGGGTCCCAATCCAGCTTCGCGACGACGCTGTCGTTGCGTACACTTTCCCTGTCGACCACGGTGGACGCACCCTGAACAAAATCATTCTGCTGATGCATCCATGACAACGAAGTCTGCACATCCCCGAAGTCACCTTCGCCCTTGAAAAAGGTCGACCAACCGTCCCTGCCGAGCAGGTCCTTCATCGTCAAAGCGGTGCTTCGGGCCTCACCCTTGGTTCCGATCTTGTATTCATCCATGATCGTGCGGCTGTAACCGGCAACAAAGGAGAGAGGGCCATTCGGCTCACGAACTGCGGCCAGAACCGAACCCTGAAAATCGTAACCATTGGTGCCACGGGAGACATTCACCTCAGCCCCCTTGTTCGCACCCTCGGGGATCAGATCGGCGGCGCTGACGGTACGGAACTCGACCTTCCCGCCTAGCGAACCCGCGTTACCCGACCTCGCATTGGTTATTTTCTCGACCTCGACAGCACGGATAAAGGCGACATCGACGTAACCCTGCCCGGCGCTCGCGGTGTAACTCGTGGCCCCGCCGAAAGCTGCGCCACGCTGCGCATTCTGCCGCGCACCATCGATGGAGACGACCACGCGGCCGCTTTCCTGCAAGCCACGTATATTGGGCGAAACGGTCGGGAAGCTGCCGTTGCCCTCACCGGCATAGACGCCGGAGACGCGGTTGAAGACATCGCGCGTGTTGCGCACGCCGGCTGACTGTATCGCCTCGCGGCTGACGACGCTGACACTGGCGGGTGTTTCATAAACCCAGTCGGGCGTTCCCTGATAACCGTTGCCGGCAATGGAATTGCGTCCGGTTTTTCCCGTCACGGTAATTTCTTCCAGAATGGTGGTGCCTTCTGGCCCGGAAAGATCGGCAGCGGCCTGCCCCGAGCCAATGACAACGGTTCTGCCATTTCCGGTAAACCGGAAATTCACGCCCGTGCCTGCCAGAAGCCGTGACAGCGCATCCCGCACCGTAAAACTGCCGGTAACGGCATTGGTGCGCACATTGCCGGCGGACGGTGTGGCAAGCGTAACCTGCAGACCGGATTGCCGCCCGAAAACGCCGACAACGGAGGACAGCGGCTGGGCGGGAATATTAAAAGGCCGCGTTGCACCCTGCTCGCCACCGGAGCGCTGACCATTGGCGGCATTCGGTCCGCTCTGCGCAAAAGCCGGTACCGACATTGAAACGACCACCGCCGTTGTCGCCAAAAGCACCGTCATACGTGCCGGCTTTGCCGCGTTTTTCCCTGAACCGTTCATACGTATCTGGAGGCGCATACTGCTTTTGTCTTCCTGTCTTCGCTCCGGCTATATCTTGACCGGATTACTCAACAAAAAGACGATTGCCTCGGCAGTTTTTTTCAGGGTTTCGGAGAATTTTTTATAAACGACTGAAAATAAATACGATTTTTTGTTTTATGGCGCTTCAGAAACGGGTGATGATGCGGGCGGTATTGGCAATTGCATGCACCTTGCCCTTATAGGGTTCCACCAATGCTTCCAGCGCACGGTCCGGATCGCGAAGATTGTAGAAGCCAGTCACACGCTGCTCTGCAAGCGTCTTGTCCGCCATCGTCAGCCATGCGGGATGATACCGCTGGATTTGCTCGACGACAGAACCGATCGTCGCATCCACAACGTAAAGCTCGCCGTTGCGCCAGCCACCAATATCCTCGACGGGAACGGTCTCTTTCCGGATTGCACCGGAGGCGTCGACAACCAGCATCTCACCCGGCACCAGCCGCGTTGGTGGCGCGTTGCGGAAGGAAGCTTCCACGGAACCATGCGCAAGCGCGACTTGCGTCACGCCATCCGTCATGTCGACATCGAAAGCCGTGCCAAGCACTTGGACGGTCAGGTTTTTCGCCTCCACGACAAAGGGACGGTCGCTATCCGGCACGACATCAAAAAAAGCTTCGCCCTTCAGCACCTTCACATTACGGCGGCCATTGGCAAAATCAGTGGTAAGCGCACTTGCCGCGGCAAGCTGCACCCTGCTGCCGTCTTCGAGGGTTATGGTGCGGCTCTCTGCGGTACTGGTCTGATATTCGGCCTTGATATGGACGAAAAGCGTGGGAACGAACAGCACCGCAAGACAGAGAGACACCGCTGCCACCGCCATGCCGGCATAATGTCGCAAGGACCAGCGCCGTCGCGATGCCTGTTTTCCGGCAACGCCAGGAAGGTGCGGCGCGTCTTCCCAGAGGCTCTTTAAACCCGGCTCAACCAGACCGAGATTCCGCCAAGTCTTGCATGTCCGCTCCCAGGCCAGACGATTTGCCGGCGAAGCAGCCAACCATCGATCAAATTCCGCCTTCAGCCGCGGTTCCGCCGAACCCGTCTGCAGGCGTATCAGCCAGTCGGCAGCCTCTTCCGCCTTCCCGGTCGGCAATGTTATTTTTTTATCGGGATCAATTGTCATTGAGCCGGTCAGTTCCTTTGACTGGGCGGAGGAGATGCCTCGTCTTCCGTGTTGCTTTAAAGACGTTTGAGGGAGAACTTTTTTTCACAAGATGAAACAATAAAGGCTATTTTACTGCATTTCTTTGGTAATGGCGGCAATACTACTCTTAATCAGACGGTGGGCGCTAGCCACGGATACGCCGAGGTGACGGGCGATCTCTTCCATATTGTAGCCGCCAAATCTATGCATTTCCAATGCCACACGCGCCTGAACCGGCAGAGAGGCCAAAATAATCTGCATCTGCCGGACCTCGTCGCAGAACAGGGCATGCTCTTCTGGTGTGCCGTGACCCTGCGGTATGCCCCAGAACGGGGTATCGTCGGGCCGCTCCCGCAGGTCCTGCCGGTTGCGGCGGCGACTATCGAGGGCGAGGTTGCGGACGATGCGGAAAAGATAGGATTTGAGGTTGGAAGGATTGCCGGAACCTTCGGGAACGAATTTCAGGAATGCCTCCTGAACCACGTCCTCCGCGTCCGCCCGCGACCCTAAAATAAGCGCGGCGTATTTGATCAGGTCAACCCTGTGCGCGACGTAAGCGTTATAACGCTTGTCATCTTCCCGTATGCCCATGTCTCAACCGAGAGAAATTTCAAGGATAAACGAAACTGCAAGCCCCCAAACGACAAAGCAGTTTTCCCGTCTAAACCTCTAGCACCCAAACTCTCGACCGAACAGCTATTTCATGACTATTATTATCAAGAATTTGTGCGGTCGCGGGTCCTGCAACAGCCAGAGACTCGCAGACCCGGCGGCAGGCGCAGCCGGGTCCTGTGATAGCGTCAGATAGCGCCGTCGACTATTACCATCGGCCTGCCCTGCGAACAGGGTTCGATGCGCGCATCGATGCGGTAGATATCGCGCAGCATGGCCGGGGTTATCACCGTCTCGGTGCTGCCGCTCACCACCATTTCGCCGCGCGCGATCACCATCGTATTCTCGCAATAACGAAGCGCATGATTGAGGTCGTGCAGGGCGATCAGCACGATCATGCCAGTCTTCTGGGCAAGGTCGGTCACAAACCCCAGAACCTCGACCTGCCGGTGGAGGTCGAGAGCAGATGTCGGCTCGTCCATCAACAGCACCTCAGGCTTGCGGGCCAGCGCCTGCGCCAGGGACACAAGCTGCCGCTGACCGCCAGACAATTCGCCGAGCCCCCGGAAGGCGAGATCGTGGATTTTCAGCGCCTTGAGAATGGCGTCGATCTCAAACAGCTCATCGTCGTGAACACGCCAGCCGCCGCCCTGCTTGGCGGACAGAAGCACGGATTCGTAAACCGTCAGCACGGCGTTGGCGCCGGTGTCCTGCGGCATGTAGCAGATGGCCCGGTTGCCGCGTGCCGTATCTGACAACTCGACAAGCCCGGGACCGGAGATCAGGCTGGCGATGCGCTTGAAAAGCGTTGACTTGCCGGCAGCGTTCGGGCCAATGACCGCCGTGACACTGCCGCTTTCCAGCGTATCAATGCCGACCTTGGAGAGAACAGTCGTGCGGCCGTAGGCAGCGCCGACATCCTTCAGTGCGAGCGCTACCATGCGCGTCTCCTGTTGCCGAAAATGAGCGCGAAAAAGAACGGTACGCCAACCAGCGCCGTGATGACGCCGATTGGCAGAATTGCGCCGGGAATGAGTATCTTGCTGATAACAGAGGTTGCCGACAACAGCAGCGCACCGCAGATCACCGAGCCCGGCAGGAAGAAGCGCTGATCTTCGCCCACCACCATGCGGGCTATGTGCGGGCCGACCAGCCCGACGAAACCGATGGTACCAACGAAAGAAACCGGAATCGCGGCCAGAAGGCTGACCGTCAGCATGGTCTGCAGCCGCAGCCGACGCACATTGATGCCCATGCTGGCTGCCTTGTCGTCACCCAGCCGAAGCGCCGTCAGCGCCCATGCGTTGCGCATGAACATCGGCACCGTAACGAGAAGAATACCACCGGTGATATAGACCTTTTCCCACGTGGCCTTGGTCAGGCTGCCCATGGTCCAGAAAACGACGGCGGCGAGCGCCTGTTCGGAAGCCAGATATTCAAGCAGCGACAATGCGGCATTGAAGGTGAACACCAGCGCGATGCCGAGAAGGACGATAGTCTCCACGGTTACGCCGCGCATCGTCGAGGCAAAATGGATGAACAGGGCGGCAATCATCGCCATGATGAAGGCGTTGATCGGCACCATGTACTGGACGGCACCGGGAAAGATCGCAACGCCGCCAACAAGGGCCAGCGCGGCGCCGAAACTGGCGGCGGCCGAAATGCCGAGCGTAAACGGGCTGGCGAGAGGGTTGGACAGGATGGTCTGCATCTGTGCGCCCGCAACCGAAAGCGACGCGCCGACGGTGACCGCCATCAGCGCAATCGGCATGCGGATATCCCATATCACCACCCGAAGCTGGTTTGCAGCAGCAGCCGGATCGGCAATCGTCGCCAGAACTTCTGATATCGTGTAGCGCGCCGGACCAAGTGCCATGTCGGCAGCCATACTGAAACAAAGGGCGATGAAAAGCCCGAAGAGAATAACGATCCTTCGTGCGGCAAGGGCGCGATATTGATCGCGCCCACTCACGCCAACGGCGCTTTCATTCAACGAACTCATTCATTCGAACCTTTTTCGAGGGATGCGAAGTAGCCCGGCTTGTAGGTGACGGGCAGGAATTTCCGGTGAAAGTCCTCAAAATTCTTCTCGGGATCGAGATCGGCGAAGAGCTCGGGATGGAACCACTTGGCGAATTGCTGAATCGGAAAGAACTCGTAGGGCGCGCCGTAGAACTGGTGCCACACGGCATGGACATTGCCTTGTTTGACAGCCTTCAGTTCCGGAAACGGCGTGCGCTTCATCAGGTTTGTCAGTCTTTTCCGGGAAAGAGCCATGTCGGCTCCGCGTCCAACGGGAACGAACTGGTTGATGTCGGATTCAGCCGCCCAGTTTGAGCCGGTGACGATGACATGATCCGGATCGGCAACGACGAGCTGCTCGGGATTGAGATCGCCGAACGTCGTCTTGATGATGCCGTCGGCAATATTATGGCCGCCAGCGAGATCGACCATTGCGCCGAAATTGACCGGGCCGAAGGTGCGGCAGCAATTGTCCTCACCGGAAATGCCGGGCGCGCGCTCGATGAAGACGCCGGGACGCTTCAGGTCCTTGACGCTGGCGAGCCGGTCGGTCACGCGGGCGATTTCTGCAAGGCGATAGGCGATGAATTCCTTTGCACGCTCTTGCGCGCCAAACATTTTCCCGAGAATTTCAATCGAGGCTTCGCTGTTCTTTTCGGGATCGATACGAAAATCGAGATAGACGATCTTGATTCCGGCGGCGGCGGCCTTCTCTTCGAAACCACTTTCCTTGGCGGATTTTTCCGCTTCCAGATTGAGGGTGATCACGTCAGGCGAAAGGGTAATGGCCGTTTCCAGACTGAAATCGCCCTGCGGCACATAACCGAAGCGCGGCAGTTTTTCGATCTGCGGAAAGCGCTCGACATAGGCGGCGTAGCTGTCAGGGTCCTTCTTGAGGAGATCGTCACGCCAGCCGACAATGGTGTCGAAGGTCTGGTCGCCCTTGAGCGCCGCGATGACGTGGATCTGGCGCGCCTCACCGACGATGACACGTTTGACCGGCAGGTCCAGCTCGACCTTGCGTCCGGTGACATCGGTGATTTCTCCGGCATAAGCCGGCAAAGCGAGAAGAGACAAAGCCAGCACCGCAAGATGCCTGAGAGCGTTAAGCCGCATGAGAAATCCTCTTATTTCCAAAAGAAAATGATGAAGCCGCATGGCTGCGGCTTCATCCATCGATCGGACGGCGCTCCCCTTCACCGTCCCTGTCTTATTTCGTGTCCTTCAGCGACACAAAGTAACCGGGCTTGTAGTCGAGCGGCAGGAAGCGGGCATGCAGCTCCTTGAAGGTCGCCTCGGGGTCGAGATCCTTAAAGAGGTCCGGGTGCAGCCACTTGGCGATTTCCTGAATGGCCACGAACTGATACGGGTTGTTGTAGAACTGGTGCCAGATGGCGTGGACATTGCCGTTCTTGACCGCCTGTACCCCGGTGAAAGCCGGGCGCTTGGTCAGGTTTTCAAGCTTGCGGTGGGCTTCCTTCATATCCGCGCCATAACCGACACCGACCCAGTTGCCGCCGGGAACATAACCGTTCCAGTTGCCACCCGTGATGATGATCTGTTCCGGATTGGAGGCGATGATCTGTTCCGGATTGACGTTGCCGAACGTGCCGGGAATGATGTCCTTGGCCATGTTGATGCCGCCGGCGAGTTCGACCATCTTGCCGAAATTCTCGTTTCCGAAGGACATGCAGCAATCGTCGGAATAACCGCCGGCGCGTTCGACGAACACGACGGGCTTCTTCGGATTGGCCTTTTCGAGCGTATCGGTGACCTTGGCGATGGCGTCCGCGCGGAACTTGATGAAGTCCTCGGCGATCTTTTCCTTGCCGGTCAGCTGGCCCATCAGACGCATGCTCGGCTCGGTGTTTTCCATCGGCTTTTCGCGGAAGTCGACGTAAACAAGCGGGATGCCGACCTTTTCGAGCTTCTCGATGTAACCGGCCTCCTGCGTCGCGGTCTTCGCGTCGATGTTCATCAGGATCACGTCTGGCTTCAGCGAAATGGCCTGCTCGATGTCGAAGGTGCCGTCTTTCATGCCGCCAAAGGTCGGCAGCTTGGCAATATCAGGGTACTTGGCGAGATAGGCCGCATAGGTTTCCGGGTCGGCTTTCGCCAGGTCGTCGCGCCAGCCGACAACGTGCTGGAAAGGGTTTTCCTTGTCGAGCGCCGCCAGGAAGTAGATCTGACGGCCTTCGCCGAGGATCACATGCGAAACGGGCACATTGACTTCCACGTCGCGGCCGGTCACATCCTTGACGGTAACCTTTTCGGCCAATGCAGGCCACGCTGCGGATACGAGAAGGCCAAGGGCAAGTGCCGCGGATTTGGCTGAGATGCGCATCGGATATTGCTCTCCAGTGTTGACTGGCGCGGCTGTATTATTTTCTGACTATACTAGTCAAGTTTTATGTTTTAGAGCCATTCTTAACTGAGCGGTATGTGAGCTGAAGACCGATGATCGACACTATCCACTATGGCAAAAACGACAGCCTGAGAGACGAAATCAAAACCTATTGGTCCGGCCGCGCCGCGACTTTCGACCTTTCCCCGGGTCATGAGATTTTCTCCGAAGAAGAGCGCAAGGCCTGGCACGCGCTGGTTTTGAAGCATCTGGGCCAGGGAGAAGGCCGCAAGGCGCTGGATCTGGCCAGCGGCACCGGCGTTATCTCGCACCTGATGGACGATCTCGGTTTTCAGGTCACCGGCATGGATTGGTCGGAAACCATGCTGGAGCTTGCAAGGGCGAAGGCGAAAACCCGCGGGCGCAATATCCGCTTTTTTGTCGGCGACGCCGAAAACACGATGGAGCCGGACGAAAGCGCCGACGTCATCATCACCCGCCATCTGGTCTGGACGCTGGTGGACCCGAAGGCGAGCTTTGCCGAATGGTTCCGTGTCTTGAAACCCGGCGGACGCCTGCTGATCGTCGATGGCGATTTCGTAAACACCGGCTGGCGCGAACGACTAGTCAAGAAGCTGGCGGCGGGTCTGGAAAGCATCGGCCTTGTGAAGCCGGACCAGCCGCACAAGCCGGCGGATCCGGAAAACACCTTCAACAGCATTCTATCGCGGGTCTATTTTTCAAAGGGTGCAAGAGCTGATGACGTCGCGGCGCTGTTGCGTGAAACCGGCTTCGAGCCCGTTGCCATCGATCAGGAACTTCAGGCCATTCATCGTGCCCAGGCAAAAAATTTCAGTCTGCTGAAAGGCATTTTGCGGGGATTGCAGCACCGTTATGCAGTATGCGCCGTGAAGCCGCACACGTCCGGCAAGGGATAGGGCGACCAAAGGCCCCAAGCTGCCGCCCAGCTCACCGTCACCCCGGATGTGATCCGGGGTCCAGTGCGACCAAGTCCTTGATCGCGGAATAATAGTTTCTCACGGTGCAGACGCGCCTTGGCTGGATGCCGGATCTAGTCCGGCATGACGCATGAAAACGCGACGCAGGGACGTCATTTTTCCGCCCGCTCGAATAGCTCCTCAAAGCGCGGCTTCGCCCGGCCGGGGACCTCTACCGTCCTGTAGCTCTGCGGCAAAACCGCGTCCCCCACCTTGATCAGCATGACCATGCCCATGCCGTAATGCGGCGAGCATTTGATGCCGTAAAAGCCTGGCTTTTCGAAACCGGTCTCGAATTCGTCGTTGATCCGGCTTTTGAAACCTTCAATATCTTCGGGAACCATACCATCGATCGTCGCGGCATTATGGCTCTTGTGGCTCGGCACGAAGCGCACGCGGTCGCCAGGAGCGATCTCCAGAAAATCGGGCTCGAACACCATGGAGCCCTTTTCGCCACGGTTCAGCATCTTCACCTCGAAGGTCTCGGCTCCGGCTTGAATGGAAAACCCTGTGGCCACAACCATGGCAAGTCCCGCGGAAACGCAAAGCTGTCGGGCGCAAAAGCGGAGATTTGCAAGTCTTTTCAATTTCATCATCGTGCCGTTGCTTTCCTTGCGTGATCGGCCGCACCGTGGGCCGGCAGAAAACGAATATGTGAAAATCCGCTTTCATCCGTGGTGACGACGGATTGCACCCCGAACACATCGGCGATGGTCGAAGAGGTGAGGACCTCGCGCGGTGGGCCGACAGCGATCATTTCACCGCGATGCATGATGGCGACGCGGTCGCAGAACATGGCGGCGTGATTGAGATCATGCAGCGCCGCCACAACCGTCAGTCCCTGCCTGCGCACCAGATCGAGCAGGCCGATCTGGTGGCCGATATCGAGATGGTTGGTCGGCTCGTCCAGCAGCAGAATATGCGGCTCCTGCGCCAATGCGCGGGCAATGTGCAGGCGCTGGCGTTCGCCGCCGGAAAGGTGATGCCAGTTTCGCTCGGCCTTGTCCGCCATATCGACATTTCCGAGCGCTGCATCGACGATGGCATCGTCCTTTGGCGACCATGCGGAAAGCGGGCCGAGATAGGGCGTGCGCCCCAGTTCCACGGCCTGTCGCGCGCTGATGCGCTCGGTGGTTTCGGCCTGCTGCTCCACAAAGGCCAGCCTGCGGGCAAGTTCGCGCCGCCCGAATGTGGCAAGCCGTTCCTCACCAAGCATGACATGACCCCGACGCGGCATGCGAATGCCGGCCAGCATGGAAAGCAACGTGCTTTTGCCCGAGCCGTTCGGCCCGATGATACCCAGAAACTCGCCCGGGGCGACCTCCAGCGAAACACCGCGCACGATGTCGAGATTGCCGGCATGGAAATGCAGATCGTGGGCGGATAATTTCATGACCGGCCTCTCTTCTGCCCGAGAATAAAGGCGAAGGCGGGCGCGCCGACCAGCGCAGTAATCACGCCGATCGGCAGCACCTGCCCCGGAATGACGGTGCGCGAGAGAATATCTGCGATGATCATGAAAATTGCACCGGTCAGCGCCGTCACCGGCAGCAACATGCCGTGGCGAACGCCAACGAAGATGCGCGCCGCATGCGGGATGACGAGACCGACGAAGCCGATAGAACCGACCAGCGACACCATGACTGCCGTCATGACCGCCGAAACCGAGATCAGCACCGCATATACCCGGCGCACTGGAATACCGAGCGAAGCTGCTGCCTGACCGCCGAAAGCGAAAGCATCAAGCGCGCGTGCGTACCAGAGGCACACCCCAAGACCCGCAATACTGACCGGCAAAGCCAGCCAGACATCCGGCCAGCGCACGCCCGAAAGATTACCCAGCAGCCAGAACATGATGCCGCGCGCCTGTTCGGCATTGGCGGATTTGGTGACGATGAACGACGTCATGGCGTTGAACAGTTGCGAACCGGCGACCCCCGCCAGGATGATGGCGCTGTTGCCGTGCCCTGCCCGCACCGCCAGAAGGCTGACAAGCGAAAAAGCCACAAAAGCTCCGATAAGGGCGCCGGCCGGCATCGTCAGGAACCCCGCCCCGAAGCCCAGAAGCGCCACGGCCACGGCCCCGGTTGAGGCGCCTGCGGAAATACCGAGGATATAGGGATCGGCGAGCGGGTTGCGCAGGAGTGATTGAAGCACCGCACCGGCCAGCGCCAGCGAGGCGCCACAGCACGCGGCAACGACGGCGCGGCTGAGGCGGTAGCTCCAGACGATGCCCTCATCCAGCGGCTCCAGCGGATAACCCGCATGGAAGACACGATTGGCAATGGTTTTTGCCACGACGTCGAACGGAATGGCAGTCTCGCCGATGGCCGCACCGGCCATCAGCGCGACGAGCAGCAGGGCGAGTGCGGCAAAAGCCAGACCCGCCCTGCCAAGATTGACGGAAAGACCGTTCACTTGGCGAGACCGGCTGTGGAAATCGCCTCGGCCAGCGTTTCAATGCCTTCGATCGTGCGGATGGTCGGGTTCATCGCCTGCGCGTCCATTTCGAAGACATGGGCCGCCTTGACGGCGGGCATGATGCTGGCAACCGGATCGGTAGCAAGGAACTTGAGCTTGACGGCGACGTCATCGGCGGGGAAACGCCGGCGGTCCATCTTGCCGGCAACGATCACGGACGGATTGGCCTTGGCGATGGTTTCCCAGCCAACAGTCGGCCATTCCTCATCGCTTTCGATAACGTTCTTCAGTCCGAGCGCGGACATGATGTAACCCGGCGCACCATTGCGGCCCGCCACGTAAGGATCGATATCCAGCTCGGCGCTGGAGAACCAGAATACTGCTGAAATCTTGCCATTCGCCGAAGCGATCTTGGCGCGGGCGGCTTCCTCACGCTTTTTCAGGTCGGCAACGACTTCCTCGCCGCGATCCTGCACGTTGAAAATTTTAGCAAGGTCGCGGACCTCCTGGTAGATCAGGTCCATGGTGAAAACGGACTTGCGCACGCCGTCGCCGCCGCCGGAATTGTCCTTGCCCATGCAATCGGCAGGGGAGGTATAAACGGGAATACCGAGTTCGGCGAATTGCTCCGGTGTTCCGACAACGCCTTCGGGACCGATCTGCCACTGGAACTGCGTCGTCACGAGGTCCGGCCTCTTGCCAACCACCGCCTCGAAGCTCGGATCATTGTCGGCAAGCCGCTCCACCTTGGCATTGGCGTCTTCGTAACCCTTCAGAACCGGGCCGATCCACAGCGCCGTGCCTACCACCTTGTCGGCCACGCCGAGCAGATAGAGAACCTCGGTCGTGCTCTGGCCGACCGATACTGTGCGGGCGGGCGCCTGCTTGAAGGTGATTTCGTGGCCGCAGCTATTGATCGTCAGCGGATAGGTGGTTTCGGCAGCCTGAGCGGCACCGGCGGGCAAGGCCGCTAATGCGACAGCCAGAAGACCGGCGGAAACCGGCAGGCGTTTGAAATGAAACATATGTTCTCCAGTCTAAATAAAGTGGCGTGATCCGCAGGCCGCGCGTCAAAACGCGTAGTGACAGAGCGACAACAAGTGTGGAGATGGAGAACGGGACTCTAAATACGTTTCCGCGGACGGAAAGGTCATAATCAGCTCCTCTTCCGGGCATCCCCGCCCGTAACGATGGTCAATATTATGACGGCAGGTCTCCTGGCTCGCGAATATGCGCCGTTCATCTGCCTTCCCGCACCTTGAAGGGTGCAGTGGCATGACGCTTTTCAGGCGTCACGAGGATGAGCGGCAATCCGCTTACAGTTGCGGGGGCAGCCACGGCATTGGGCGATAGAAATCACCCGCACCATGTTCCCTATTAATCCCTTTGCCCTTCGGCTTCAGGAACCGTCACTTTCTGACATAAGGGGCAAGCGCCGGGGCGTCAATTGCGATAGTGCTGCAGCTCAGCACAAAGACGGACCCGCCAACGCGAAAATTTTTGTAGCGCCGGAAGGCGCCGGTTGCGGCGCGTCTTTGGACATGGTGGTAAGGCTTTCAATCACCACCAGCCCGGATTGCGCAATAAAATCAATAAAGAGATTGTTGTCGCTGATGGTGTCGAGCCGCACCAGCTCATCGTCAAGATCGGTAAAATGCCGCCTCACAAGCGCAATCGCATCCATGTCCGCACCCGCAACGACCGGACCGATAATGTGGCCCCGCCCCGCCGCACGGCGCAGCGCAAAAGCGGTAAGACGGTCCGCCTCAAACACACCGTAACCCGCATTCTGCGTCAAAAGTCGCTGTAAAACGTTCCGGCGCGAAACGCCAAAAGCCGACCGGTCTAGTTCCACAACATCAGTCAGATGACCTGCGGATAACGGCTCTATTCGTTGTTTTCTGCCGGGCGGCGGTATCTCGAAAAGGCAATTCGCCCTTCCCCGGAACAGATATACTTTTTCCGCATCGCCGGCAAAACCCAACCTTGAAAACAACCGCCGCGACGCTCCCGTCGCGTTCAACCGCAGGGAGACCGTGGGGAATTTCGCGACAAGTTTCTGCACCAGCCATGGTGCTACGCCCTGCCCCTGCAAACGGGGCGAAACAATGACCATGCCGAGCGTCGCAAACCCCTGATCATAGGGAAAGAGCATCGCGGTTGCGACAACACGGTCGATCTCATCGAGCGCAGCGAGACCCACGCCGCATTGCCGCAGAAAACACCATTCATTCGCGTGATATCGCCATCCGACGGCCATGGAGAGTGCATGCAGATGATCGGCATCCACGTCCGCGATATCCACGGTCCGCAGCTCGAAACTATCGACTTTGAGCAGGTCCATAACCAACGGCCCTCATCCCCTACGGCTCAGAACCTTCATCCGGTCCCGGCCTAGCCCACGACATCCGACGGTAGCCGGTTACGCCAGCACGAATTTTCTGAAAGCACTGGAAGGTCACAACAATCTACCGAAATCATTCGCATTTCAGCAGATAAACGTCGCAGTCCATTCTAAGCTTTCGGGATGACAATCCGGTCAGCGGAGACGACCATTGAACGCAATCGAAATCCTTGAGCGTCTCGTCGGTTTCCCGTCGGTCGTTGGAACCGCCAATGGCGATATTGCCGGCTGGATCGCCGATTATCTTGAAAGCCACGGCGCGAAAGTATCGCTGCTTGCGGGACCGGAGGGCGACCGCGCCAATCTCTTCGCCACCTTCGGCCCGGCCGATCGCGCCGGCTATGTTTTGTCCGGCCATATGGATGTCGTACCCGCCAGCGAGCCGGAATGGTCTTCCGATCCCTTTACACTGCGGGCGGAAAATGATCGTCTCTACGGGCGCGGAACCACCGACATGAAGGGTTTTCTGGCCACGGTTCTCGCCGCGGCGCCTGCATTTTCGCGCATGGCGCTGAAACGTCCCGTGCATATCGCCTTTTCCTACGACGAGGAGGCGGGTTGCCGTGGCGTTCCGCATCTTCTCGCCAGATTGCCTGAACTGTGCGCCCAGCCGGCGGGCGCAATTATCGGCGAACCGAGCAATATGCGGGCGGTTCGTGCACACAAGGGCAAAGCAGCAGCTCGCATTACCATCCGTGGCCGTTCCGGCCATTCGTCCCGCCCTGATCAGGGGGTGAATGCCATTCACCTGATGACCGGCATCATGGCAAAGGCCGTGGAGACGGCACATGAGCTGACGAAAGGCCCCTTTGAAGCGACTTTCGAGCCACCCTACTCCTCGCTGCAGATCGGCACGATGAAGGGCGGCCAGGCGATCAACATCATCCCCGATTTCTCGGCCATCGAGCTGGAAGCGCGGGCGATTTCCGGCACATCGCCGCTTGAACTGCTCGGGCCGGTTCGCGCAAGCGTCGAGGCTCTTGCAGCAAAGGGTGTCGATATCGAATGGACGCCTATGAGCGATTATCCGGCGCTTTCGCTTGCAGCCAATGCTCCGCTTGTTCTGCTTCTGGAGGAATTGACCTGCACCCCCTGTCTCGCCGCCGTCAGCTACGGCACGGAGGCGGGGCTGTTCCAGGCGGCGGGCATCGACGCCATCATCTGCGGACCAGGGGATATCGGCCGCGCCCACAAGCCGGACGAGTTCATAACGACGGGCGAAATTTCGGCCTGCCGGTCGATGCTGGAAACACTCGCAAGCCGCTGTACGGCTTGAACCTTCGGGAAGCATAGATTTCAGATGACTTTTCTCTTCAATTCCGACGCCAAGCGCGGCGAGATTTTCCGGCAGGCTCTAGCTGCAGCACTGCCCGATCTGCCGTTTTCGATGGATGCATCAACCGTCGATCCCGACGCAGTCCGTTACCTCATCACCTGGACGGTACCACAGGACATTGCCCGGTATCGCAATCTCGAAGTCCTGTTTTCGATCGGCGCGGGTGTCGACCAGTTTCACATCGAGGCGATCCCTGAGACGGTAAAGGTTGTACGCATGGTGGATGAGGGCATCATCCGCATGATGCAGGAATATATCTGCCTCGGCGTACTTTCCCTCCACCGCAACCTGCCGGTCTATTTAAACCAGCAGCGCCAGCAACTGTGGAATGCCCTGCCCCAGCGTCAGGCGGAAGATTGCCGGGTGGGCGTTCTCGGCCTCGGCATGCTGGGCGTTGCGGCGCTCGAGCGGCTGAAACCTTTCGGCTTTCCGCTTTCCGGCTGGAGCCGCTCACAGCGTCAGATCGATGGCGTCACCTGCCATCATGGCGACGACGGCCTCAAATCCCTTCTCTCCACCAGCGATATTCTCGTCTGCCTGCTGCCTCTCACCGACGAGACCACGGGGCTTCTGAACGCCGAGCGTCTGGGGATGCTTCCCGAAGGGGCTGCTCTGGTTCACGCCGGGCGCGGCAAACAGCTCGATCATGACGCTTTGCTCGATGCACTCAACAGCGACAGGCTTTCAGGTGCGGTGATTGACGTTACCGATCCGGAGCCCCTGCCCAAAGACCACCGCTTCTGGACCCATCCGAAAATTCTCCTGACGCCGCATATTGCCAGCGTCACCCAGCCCCATTCCGCTGCCCGCACCGTCGTCGAAAATATCAAACGATACGAATCCGGTCTCGAACCGCTCGGCCTCGTTGACCGTAGCCGCGGATATTGATCCTACCGTTCCAAGAAAGGACACCCATGTCTCTCCTCAAGACCATCGACACCAATCCCGCCTTTGAACCGAAAGCCTCCAAGGCCCTGCCCGAACGCCTCATCGCCGGCGACCCGTCGTTCAAAACCTGGCCGCTAGATGAAGCCCGTGATGGCACCGTGCATACCGGCATCTGGGAAGCGACCCCCGGCGAAAGCCGCTCGATCAAGGGCGAGACATTCGAGTTCTGCCACATTCTCGAAGGCGTTATCGAGATCACACCGGAGGGCGGCGCGCCACTGCGTTACACGGCGGGCGACAGCTTCGTCATGAAGCCCGGTTTCGTTGGCGTCTGGAAGACAATCGAAACCGTACGCAAGATCTATGTGACCGTGAACGGATGATTTGCCGAACAGCATGCCTGGCATCCCGGCTGATGCAGAGGCATTTTTGAGAAAAGCGATGGCTGGCAATCCGCAGGTGGATGCCAGCCATGGTTTACATGGGTATCCTGCCCGGATGCCTTTCGACCGGATTTACGGCCCTCGATCGGACCCGCCGCAAAGTTTTCGGCGCGGTCTTCATGCCCGCCGAAGATTGCGCTGTGGGCCACCAGCAAAACAGGATTTTCGTTCACCGCCCCCGCCGCAGTCGGTCGATGCTGCTTGCCATCAGGGAGTAGCTTTGGCGCATATCCACAGAGGATCATCCATGACGCTCAGCTTCGATCCAGACAGCCTGTCCCTGCCGATCGGCCATTTCATCGGCGACCGGCTGATCCCGGCTAAAAACGGCATCGACATGCATCGTCCTTCGGACGGCATCGAATATGCCGGTTGCCCCAAGGCGGATGCGGCACTTGTCGATGAGGCGGTGCAAACCGCCAAAGCCGCACTGAAGAGCAGTAACTGGGCCGGCGTGCGCCCGCGTGAGCGCACCAGGGTGCTGCAACGCTGGGCAGACCTGATCGAGCAGGAAGCCGAGACGCTGGCGAAAATCGAGGCGCTCTCCTCAACCCGGCCCGTGGGCCACCTGATTGCCGGCGATATCGCCGTCACTGCCGAACAGATCCGCTTCTTTGCCGAATTTGCGGACAAGGAGGGCGGTGATCTCGTGCCGACCGACGATACAAGCGTCGGCATGATCATGACCGAGCCCTATGGCGTCGTGGGCGCCATTACGCCCTGGAATTTTCCGGTGTCCATGGCGGGCTGGAAGCTTGGCCCGGCACTCGCAGCCGGCAATGCCGTAGTGCTGAAACCATCGGAAATGACGCCCTTCTCCAGCATTTTCATGGCGCAACTCGCCATCAAGGCAGGGCTGCCCGCCGGGCTTATCAACATCGTGCTGGGTGACGGGCCAGTGACAGGCAATGCCATCACCGGCCATCCCGAAATTTCCAAGGTCAGCTTCACCGGATCGACGGCAGCAGGTTCGGCCATCATGGCAAATATCGCGCGTACCGGCGTCAAGCCCATGACGCTGGAACTGGGCGGCAAAAGTCCGCAGCTGGTTTTTGCAGATGCCGATATCGAAAAAGCCGCCGCCGCGATCGCCGGCAACATTCTGTCCAATGCCGGGCAGGCCTGCGTTGCCGGCTCGCGCATCATCGTTGAAGAGAGTGTCGCAGAGGCGCTTTCCGCCGCAATAGTCGCCCGCATGAAGACGGTGAAGCCCGGCCCGACCTGGGACGAAGCAACACAGTATTCGCCGATCATCTCCGAAGTGCAGCGCCAGCGCATTGACGGCATCGTGCAGGCGGCTGTCGCCCATGGCGGCGAATGCCTGACGGGCGGCGCGATCATGGACGGTCCGGGTTATTTCTACCAGCCGACCTTGATCGCAAATGTCGACCAGACCTCCCCTGCTGTCACAGAGGAGATATTCGGGCCGGTGCTGACCCTGCAAACCTTCAAGACGGAAGAAGAGGCGCTGGCGCTCGCCGATCATCCGACCTACGGTCTTGCCGCGGGTCTTTTCAGCCGCGATATCTCGCGCGTCATGCGCCTGTCTCGCGCCATCCAGGCAGGAACGATCTGGGTCAACCGTTATGGCCGCTCCCGCGACCATATCCTGCCGACCGGCGGTTACAAACGCTCCGGCATCGGCAAGGATCTCGGACGGGAGGCCTATCTCGCCAACCGCAAGAGCAAAAGCGTCCTGATCGGACTGTAACAGGGGAAGCATCTTGAAAACGCATCGCATCGCACTCATTCCCGGAGACGGCATCGGCAAAAGCGTGACTGATGCCGCCTGGCAGGTTCTCAACACCGCAGCAAAAAGCTCCGGTTTTGCGCTTGAAGGCACCGAATTCCCCTGGTCCTGCGCCTTCTACAAGGAGACCGGCGCGATGATGCCGAAGGATGGCATCGAGACCCTGCGCGGCTTCGACGCCATTCTGCTGGGCGCGGTCGGCTGGCCAGCGGAGGTGCCGGATTCGGTATCGTTGCACGGCCTGCTTCTGCCGATCCGCAAGGCTTTTGTGCAATACGCCAATATCCGCCCGCACCGGCTTCTGCCCGGCGTGCAGGGACCGTTGAAAGCGGATGGATTCGACATTCTCTGCATCCGCGAAAATACCGAAGGTGAATATTCCGGTGCCGGCGGACGCGTGCATCAGGGCACCGAAGACGAGGTCGCTGTCGAAACCTCCATCTTCACCCGCAAGGGCGTGGGCCGCATCCTGCGCTTCGGCTTCGAGCAGGCGCAAAAGCGTCGCGGCAAGTTGGCTTCCGTCACCAAATCCAACGCCCAGAAATATTCGATGGTGTTCTGGGACGAGGTGACGCAAAAGCTCGCCGCCGAATATCCGGATGTTGAAGTTTCCAGTTACCATATCGACGCCATGGCGGCGCGCATGGTGATGGCGCCGGAAAGCCTTGATGTCGTGGTCGCCTCAAACCTCTTCGGCGATATCCTGACCGATCTCGGCGCAGCCATTCAGGGCGGCCTGGGTTTTGCCGCCTCCGCCAATATCAATCCCAACCGCACGGCACCCTCCATGTTCGAGCCGGTGCACGGTTCGGCCCCTGACATCGCCCATCTCGGCATTGCCAACCCCATCGCCGCCATCTGGTCCGGCGCCATGATGCTGGAGCATCTGGGTGAGGCGGATACGGCCAGGCGGGTCATGGCGGCGCTGGAAAAGGCGACCGGCCAGGGCATTGGCACCGTGCCGGGCAAGGACAAGACAGACGTAATAACTGCCGCAGTTCTTGCGGCTCTCGACTGATTTCGGAGACAGATAATGCAGGGCTTGAAGGACAAGGGACTCTTTCGCCAAATGGGTTTGATCGGCGGGGAATGGAAAGCGGCCGCATCAGGCAAGACGGTCGACGTGATCGACCCGGCGACGCAGGCGGTGATCGGCACCGTGCCGGATATGGGCAGCGTGGAAACCCGCGCGGCCATCGAAGCCGCCAACGCTGCCTTCGTGCCGTGGAAGAAGAAAACGCACGCGGAGCGCGCGGCGCTTCTGGAAAAATGGTTCGCGTTGATGATCGAACACATCGACGATCTCGGCCTGATGTTGACCATCGAACAGGGCAAGCCACTTGAAGAGGCCAAGGGCGAAATCCGTTACGGAGCATCCTTCGTCAAGTGGTTTGCGGAAGAAGGCCGACGCATCAGCGGCGGCACCATTCCCTCTCCGACGCCGGATCGCCGTATCGTGGTGCTGAAGGAGCCGGTCGGTGTCTGCGGCATCATCACACCGTGGAATTTCCCGAACGCCATGATCACCCGCAAGGTCGCACCTGCACTGGCGGCTGGCTGCACCGTGGTCATCAAGCCCTCGGAATTCACGCCCTATTCGGCCCTAGCGCTCGGCGTTCTCGCCGAACGTGCAGGCATTCCGGCTGGCGTCATCAACATCGTCACCGGCATGCCGACGGAGATCGGCAACGAGATCATGGCCAATGAGACGGTGCGGAAAATTTCCTTCACGGGCTCTACCCGTGTCGGTTCGCTGCTGATGCGCGGTGCGGCCGACAGTGTAAAACGACTGTCGCTGGAACTCGGCGGCAATGCCCCTTTCATCGTATTCGACGATGCCGATCTCGATCTCGCCATCGAAGGCGCGCTCGTTTCGAAATTCCGCAATGGCGGTCAGACCTGCGTCTGCGCCAACCGCATTCTCGTTCAGGCGAGCGTTTACGATGCGTTTGCGAAAAAACTGGCTGATCGCGTCGATGCCATGCGTGTCGGACCCGGAACGGAACTAGGTGTTTCCATCGGTCCGATGATCAACGAGCCGGCAATCGCCAAAATCCGCGCGCATATCGATGACGCCGTTTCCAAGGGCGCCGAGATCATTACCAAGCCTCACGATCTGCCTGAAGGTTCGCAATTTACCGCACCGGTGGTGCTGACGGGCGCAACAACCGCCATGCGGCTGGCGAGCGAAGAGACCTTCGGGCCAGTCGCCCCGCTCTTCCGCTTCGAGACGGAAGAGGAGGCGATTGCGATCGCCAACGGCACGCCCTTCGGCCTTGCCGCCTATTTCTACACTGAAAGCCTCAAACGCGCCTGGCGCGTGGGCGAGGCGCTGGAGTTCGGCATGGTCGGCCTCAATACCGGGGCGATCTCCACCGAAGTCGCCCCCTTCGGCGGCGTCAAGCAATCTGGCCTCGGCCGCGAAGGCGCACAGGTCGGCATCGAGGAATATCTGGAAATGAAGACGTTCCACATCGGTGGACTTGCCTGAAGACTGTTTCTTTCTCCCCGCCTAAAGGGCCGCTCTGCGGCCCTTCTTTTTTGGTGCGAAATTGAAAAAGCAGCATTTCCAGGGGTGGAAGAAAAATCCGGAGGCATGAATTGGTTTGGCAAAGCCACGGCATTCACGTGTCGTGACCTCCGAATAGATCCGGGGTCCATCGCGATCACGTCATTGATCGTAAAAGACTATTCACCGTGCAGGCACGCAGTGGCTGGATGCCAGATCAAGTCCGGCATGATGAAGAAATGAACTAACGCGCTACTGAATCTTATCCAGCATCTTGTAATAAAGCCCCACCAAGGGAAGAAACCAGGGCTTGCCGAAATGGCCAGGCACCGCCGGCCAGTCCATCCCCTTCAGCGGGTTTTTGTCCGGGCGGCCCAGAATGGCGTCAGCCATGATCATGCCCAGATGGGTGGAAAGCTGGGCGCCGTGGCCGGAATAGCCCATGGCGTACCAGACGCCGTCATGGAAACCGGCGCGGGGATAACGGTCCTTGGTCATATCAACCAGTCCGCCCCAGCAATAATCGATCGGCACATGCGCAAGCTGCGGGAATATGCGGTGAAGGCTGTCCATCAGGATCGCGCCACTTTTGGCATCCGAACGCTGGTCCGATGTCGTGGAAAAGCGCGCGCGGCCGCCGAAGATCAACCGGTTGTCCGGTGCGAGGCGGAAATAATTGCCGATATTCATGGTATTGACGTAGGTGCGGTTACCCGGGACGGACGCCTTGATCTCGGCATCCGTCAACGGCCGCGTGGCGATGATGAAACTGCCGACCGCGATGATGCGGCGGCGGAAATAGCCGAAGCCGGAGGGCGTGTAGGCGCCGGTTGCCACAAGAACATTATCCGCGGTGACCTTGCCGCGCGCCGTTTCCAGCGTGTGTGTCTTGCCGTTCTGAGTTTGTTTCGTCACCGCCGCATTTTCAAAGATCACCGCACCATGGCGGCTGGCAGCCTGCGCAAGGCCGGCCACATAGCGGCCCATATGCATCATGGCGCTCTTCTTGGACAGCATGGCGCCATAAAAGGGAGAGTCGATTTCCGCCTTGAGATCGTCAACCGACAGAAGCGCCGTGTCGGGATCCACCTCGGCATGAACAGCCTCGAAATTCTTTGCCAGACTTTCGAAATGCTGCGGTTTCGAAGCCATTTTCAGCTTGCCGGCCCGGCGGAAATTACAGTCGATCCCTTCCTCGGCGATCAGGCTTTCCAGCGTGTCGATCGAGGCATCCAGCGCCTTGTAGAGCGCGATGGCGCGCTCTTTACCGAGTTCCGCCTTGGCGGAGAGGTAGGAGTGGGCCAGCCCGTTGTTGAGGTGACCGCCATTGCGCCCGGAAGCACCCCAGCCGACGCGCTGTCCTTCAAGAACAACCACGCGCGCGCCCGCTTTTGCCAGCTGGCGCGCAGCACCCAGACCCGTGAAGCCGCCACCAATGACGGCCACATCGTAATGGCCTTCGACAGGACCTTGCGCCGCCCCCGCAAACAGGGGCGCCGTGTCGTGCCAATAGGAGACGAGCTTCATGATCCGGTCCTTCCTTACAGTCCAACGACGCCCGCGAGACCGGAAATATCGGAGATCTCCGTATAACCGTAATAGGGGTTTGCCGGTTCGTGGCCGCGGTTGACCCAGACCTTGTTCTTGATGCCAAGATCGTGCGCGGACATCAGGTCGTAGCGGAAGGAGGACGAGACATGCAGAATATCTTCCGGGCCGCAGCCGAGCATGTCGAACAAATATTCGAAAGCCTTGAAATGCGGCTTGTAGGCCTGCGCCTGTTCGGCGGTATAGACAGCATGGAACGGCGCGCCAAGCTTTGCCACATTCGACATGATCTGCGAATTCATGGCGTTAGACAAAATGACCAGCGGAATTTCCTTGGCAACCTTCGCCAGACCGGCCGGAACGTCCGCATGCGGACCCCATGTCGGAACGCGCTCATACACCATTACCGCATCTTCGTCCTTGAAGGCCACACCGTTGCGCTTGCAGGTGCGCGACAGGGCGTTATGGACAACTTCGGCGTAAGGCTTCCAGTCATGCATGACCTCGTCCAGGCGATAGGCAGAGAAGTCCTTGATGAATTGCTGCATCTCGGCCTCGCCCAAACGATCACCATAGAGATCGCGGGCAGCTTCTGCCATCTGGAAATGAATCAGCGTACCGTGGCAATCGAAAGTGATGTATTTCGGGCGGAAGATGGTCATGTCGTCGTCGTCCTTGCTTGGGGATGGGTGGTGGCTGCAATAACAAGATCATAGAGGCCTTTGCCCGGTCGACGCACTGCAATTGCCATTCGCGAAAGCAGATTGTTGCGTATGCAGCCGCCAGTTTGGCAGAGAGTTGCGTGCGACAAAACCGGAAGCCGCCGCCCACCCCCGTTCTGCGGATGGAAGCAGATGATGTGCGGCATAAGATGCGGCGGCGGGTAAAAGCAACAGTGAAACATATCGAACCTTGCCATTCGTCGGGACAATGTTCTTTTGCCGTCGGTCTATCAATGAACATGAAGAATAAAACGGAGTTGGGCCATGCAAGCCAGCCTCATCGATATCCAGAAATTTGAGCCGCAACACCTCGACGCCGCCGTCGAGCTTTCCCGCCAGGCCGGTTGGCCACACCGCCGGGAAGACTGGGCGCTCGTCCTTTCACTGAGCAAGGGTTTCGTCGCTATCGAAAACGGTCGCGTCGTCGGAACCGCAATGGCCACGCTTCTCGGAGACACCTGCGCCACCGTCAACATGGTGATCGTGGACGAGGCCATGCGCGGCCGTGGTCTCGGACGCAAGCTGATGCAGGCGGTCGTCGATGCTGCGGAAAATCGCGAGTGCCGTCTGACCGCCACCGCTGAAGGCCTCCCCCTATATGAGAAGATGGGGTTCGTCGCATGCGGCGAGGTGCGTCAGCACCAGGGAATTCCTACAGCCGCCGATAAGCCCGATAACGTGGCATGGGCAGAAACGATTGTACCGGCCGAGCTAGCCGCACTCGACGCGCAGGCATTCGGTGCGGATCGTACGGCACTCTTTACCGAGCTTGCAGATAGGGCACGGTTTGCGGTGGTTCAACAGCATGGCGCCATCATGGGTTTTGCAGGCCTTCGCGCCTTTGGCCGTGGTGAAGTCATCGGCCCGATTGTGGCGGAAACTGCTGAAATCGCAAAGGATTTGATTGCCTTCGTAGTTTCCGAGCGCCCCGGCGCATTCCTGCGCGTAGACACCACCACCGAGACGGGCCTAGGTCCCTGGCTTGCCGAATACGGTCTTGCCCATGTCGGTGGCGGCATCGCTATGCGCCGGCCGAAGGCGGAAACCTCTGCCGACAAAAAACTGAAAACATTCGCGTTGACCAGCCAGGCGCTGGGCTGAATCCGGAGAGACCCATGTTAAGCAATTCACTGACCGAGCTCGACCGCGCCCATCTGGTGCACCCTGTCTCTTCCTTCCGCGGCCATGAAAAGCTTGGCGTTCGCGTGCTGAAATCGGCAAAGGGTGCCACGATTACCGACATGACCGGCCACCAGCTGATCGACGGTTTTGCCGGCCTCTGGTGCGTCAATGCAGGCTATGGCCATGACAGCATCGTGGAAGCGGCGGCAAAGCAGATGCGTGAACTGCCCTATGCCACTGCCTATTTCGACATTGGCAGCGAACCCGCCATCCGCCTCGCCTCCGAACTCGCCGACCGCGCGCCCGGCGAACTCAACCACGTCTATTTCACGCTTGGCGGATCCGACGCGGTGGACAGCACCATCCGCTTCATCCGCTATTACTGGCACGCCAAAGGCCAGCCGCAGCGCGACCAGTTCATTTCCATCGAACAGGGTTATCACGGCTCCACCACCGCCGGTTCAGGCTTGACTGCGCTGCCTGCCTTCCATGCAGGTTTCGGCGTGCCTTACGACTGGCAGCACAAAATTCCGTCTCACTATGCCTATCGCAATCCGGTCGGCAGCGACCCCGCCGCCATCATCGCCTCTTCCCTGCAAATCCTGAAGGACAAGATCGAGGCTATCGGCCCGGAGCGGGTCGCCGCCTTTTATGCAGAGCCCATTCAGGGCTCCGGTGGCGTTCTGGTGCCGCCGCCTGGCTGGATCAAGGCCATGCGAGAACTCTGCCGTTCCTACGGCATTCTCTTCGTTGCCGACGAAGTCATCACCGGCTTCGGCCGCACGGGACCACTGTTTGCCTGTGCCGACGAAGATATCGTGCCGGACTTCATCACGGCCGCCAAGGGTCTCACTTCGGGCTATGTTCCGATGGGCGCCGTCTTCATGGCCGACCATGTTTATGATACAATAGCCGACTTCGCCGGCGATGCCGCGGTCGGGCACGGTTATACCTATTCCGCCCATCCCGTCAGTGCCGCCGTTGGTCTCGAAGTGCTGAAACTTTACGAGGGCGGGCTGCTGGAAAACGGCCGGCGCGCCGGTCAGCGGCTGATGGCCGGGCTGGAAGGATTGAGAAGCCATCCGCTGGTTGGCGATGTACGTGGCCGGGGCATGCTTGCCGCTATCGAACTCGTGACCGACAAAGAGAAGAAAACCCCGCTGCCGGCTGCAGCGGCCCCTGCACGCAAGGTTTTTGACCGCGCCTGGGAAAACGGCCTCATCGTGCGCGCCTTCGCCAACGGCATCCTCGGCTACGCGCCGCCGCTGTGTTGCATCGATGACGAGATCGACGCCATTATAGAGCGGACGCGGAAAACCCTCGACCAGACGCTCGAGGACCCGGCAGTGCGGGCCGCCATGGCCTGAGGCGAACAGTGGATGGCGTTGCGGCACCTTCTCGAAATGTCGCAACGCCGCACATATTCGCAATATTCTGCCGAAGACCCGATCCTTTTCGGAGAATCCGGCGCGCTGGAACTGCCAAACTATCAACAGAAAAAGCACTAAACGCCATAAAAAAGGGCGTTAGCAAGAATGGGAACGGGGCAAGGATCCCGTCCGGGAACAGAATAAAATGCCGCAGCCTTCCCAAGGGCTCTGCGCGGCAAAGCGGAGACCGACATTGCCCAAGAAACTGAGCGACTTCAAATATATGAGCTTCGACGTGGTGGGAACTCTCATCGATTTCGAAGGTGGCTTGAAATCGACCCTGATCCAGATCGGCGCTGAAAACGGCGTTGAGGTCGACGGTGAAAAGGCGCTTAGCCTTTACCGCGCGGCGCGTTACTCCGACGCCACCGATCTGTTTCCGGACGATCTCGTCCGCGTCTACCTGATCATCGCTCCGGAACTCGGTTTGCCGGCGGAGCGCGCTCTAGGTGAGCGCCTGCGCGACGCGGCAAAAAACTGGAAAGGCTTTGAAGACAGTCGTGCCGCGATGGCCGAGCTTGCAAAGACGCATCGTCTCATTGCCATGACCAACGCCCAGCGCTGGGCCTTCGAGTATTTCTCGAAGGAACTCGGTAGTCCCTTTTACGCCGCTTTCACAGCGGATGATACCGGCACGGAAAAGCCGGATCCCGCATTCTTCGAGAAGGTTTTCGCCTTCGTTGAAAGCGAAGGCGCATCGAAGGACGACATTCTGCACGTTGCGCAGAGCCAGTACCACGATATCGGCATTTCACGGAAACTCGGGATGACCAATTGCTGGATAGAGCGCCGCCACGCCCAGAAGGGATATGGCGGCACCATCGAGCCGGAGAACTTTACCGAACCGGACTACCACTTCACCTCGATGGCCGGCCTTGCCGAGGCCACGAGACACTCGGGCCGCTGAACCGCCTGTGGCATGACGCGCACTCGGGCGTGGATGCCGAAAATTACTGCAGATGCCATTTCAACAAATCATACAAAAGGGGAAGACCATGAGTGACAGGATTACAAATTGGACCCGCTCTGACGATGCCGCCGTTGAACAGGCTATCCGTCGCGGCGCGACGCGGCGAGAGCTGCTTCACATGATGCTGGCCGGCGGCGTAGCACTTTCCGCCGGTTCGGCCATTCTCGGCCGCGCCTCGCAGGCGCTGGCGGCCACTCCCGTTTCCGGCGGCACGCTGAAGGCGGCCGGCTGGTCCTCCTCCACGGCCGACACGCTCGATCCCGCAAAAGCCTCGCTTTCGACGGATTACGTTCGTTGCTGCGCGCTCTATAACCGGCTGAGCTTCCTCGATGTTTCCGGCACGCCCCAGATGGAGCTGGCCGAATCCATCGAAACGAAGGACGCCAAGACCTGGACCGTGAAGCTGCGTTCCGGCGTCACCTTCCACGACGGCAAGGCACTGACCGCTGATGACGTGGTCTATTCGCTGAAGCGTCACCTTGACCCGGCCGTCGGTTCGAAGGTCGCCAAGATCGCCGCCCAGATGACCGGCTTCAAGGCGAGCGATAAGAGCACCGTCGAGATCACGCTGGCAAACGCAAATGCAGACCTGCCGGCCATCCTGGCATTGCATCACTTCATGATCGTTGCCGATGGCGCGACCGATTTCTCCAAGGGGAACGGCACCGGTGCCTTCAAGCTGGAGAAATTCGAACCCGGCGTCCGCTCGATCATGTCGAAAAACACCAATTACTGGAAACAGGGTGGTCCGCACGTCGATAGCTTCGAATTCTTCGCGATTGCCGAAGACAATGCCCGCGTTAACGCCCTCATTTCGGGCGATATCCACCTCGCAGCGGCTATCAATCCGCGTTCGCTGCGCCTGCTCGACAAGCAGGAAGGCATCGTTCTGTCCAAGGGAACGTCCGGCAACTACACCAACCTCAATATGCGGCTGGACCAGACGCCCGGCAACAATGCCGATTTCATCGCCGGCATGAAGTCGATCGTCAACCGCGAGCAGATCGTCAAGGCGGCTTTGCGTGGCCTCGGCGAGGTCGGTAACGACCAGCCCGTGCCGCCAATGAGTCCCTACCACAATCCGGACCTCAAGCCGAAGGCCTTCGATCCTGATAAAGCGAAGTTCCACTTTGAAAAAGCGGGTCTTATCGGTCAGTCTATCCCCGTCATCACCTCGGATGCTGCAAACTCTGCCGTGGACATGGCGATGATCATCCAGGCGTCGGCCGCAGAAATCGGTGTAAAGCTGGATGTGCAGCGCGTTCCCTCGGACGGTTACTGGAGCAATTACTGGCTCAAGGCGCCTATTCACTTCGGCAATATCAACCCGCGCCCGACCCCGGATATTCTGTTCTCGCTGCTTTACGCCTCCGACGCGCCGTGGAACGAAAGCCAGTACAAGTCGCCGAAGTTCGACAAGATGATGCTCGAAGCACGCGGCATGCTGGACATGGACAAGCGCAAGCAGATCTACTTCGAAATGGAAAAGATGATCGCCGACGAAGCCGGCACCATCATTCCCGCCTATATCACCAATGTCGACGCCATCACCTCCAAGCTGAAGGGTCTGGAAGCCAATCCGCTCGGCGGCATGATGGGTTACGCGTTTGCTGAATACGTCTGGCTCGAAGCCTGATAGACCAAGGGGCCGGGCGCCGATGCGCCCGGCAACCTTTCCGCCGGTGCGGGAAGCCTCCACAGCTGGAGCGACACTTTGAAAAACAAGCGGTTTTCGCCTGATATCTCGCTACAGCTATATAATTTGGATCATGATGATTTCAGGTCGATCGGGCCTGAAATCATCATGATCCAGGCAGGTCGCAGGAGCATGTAAATGAACAGCCGGATACTCTCCCTTATCGCCAGGCGGCTGGTCGTCATGCTGACGACGCTGCTTATCGTATCGTTTATCGTCTTTTCCGCCACCAGCCTGCTGCCCGGCGACACGGCAACGATCCTTCTTGGCCAGTCGGCAACGCCGGAGGCCGTGGCCGGTCTGCGCACCGCCATGCATCTCGACGACCCGGCCCTTCTGCGTTTTGTCCGCTGGCTTTTTGGCCTGCTGCACGGCGAACTCGGCACGTCCTACGCCAACAATATGGCCATCGCCGACCTCATAGGCCCACGTTTCGTCAACTCCATGAAGCTTGCCGGCATCACCACTGTTATCGCCGTGCCGCTGGCCCTGACGCTCGGCATCAGCTCCGCCATGCTGCGTGGAACGCTTTATGATCGCGCCGTCACCATCCTGACCATCGGTGTCATTTCCGTGCCGGAATTCATGATCGCGACGCTCGCGGTTCTGCTGTTCGCCGTATATCTGAAGTGGCTGCCAGCCCTGTCGCTGGTCAGCGAGGTGCATACAGTGTTCGATGTGCTGCGGGTTTACGCCATGCCGGTCATCACGCTCACCTTCGTCGTGTCGGCACAGATGATCCGCATGAGCCGCGCCGCCGTCATCGAGACGCTCGATACGCCCTATGTGGAAATGGCGCTCCTGAAGGGCGCACCGCGCATGCGCATCGTCCTGCGCCACGCACTTCCCAATGCGCTTGGTCCCATCGTCAATGCGGTGGCCCTTTCGCTCTCCTATCTCGTCGGCGGCGTCATCATCGTCGAGACTATCTTCAATTATCCAGGCATCGCCAAGCTGATGGTTGATGGCGTCGCGACCCGTGATCTGCCACTGATCCAGAGCTGCGCAATGATTTTCTGCGTCGGTTATCTCCTCCTCATCACAACCGCCGATATCATCGCCATCATGTCCAATCCGAGGCTGCGCTGATGACCGACAATATCAAAACAACTTCGGGGACCTCGCGCTTGGGTTACAAAATCAACGTCGTCGGCGTTTTCGGCTTTCTCGTCATTTTTCTCTGGGCCATGGTTGCGATCTTTGCGCCCTATCTCATCCCGCATCCCGTCGGTGAAATCGTCGATCTCGATTATTTCGGTCCGATGACCTCCGATCTCTGGCTCGGCTCCGACTATCTCGGCCGCGACGTGTTTTCCCGCATTCTCATGGGCGCGCGTTTCACGGTCGGCATTTCACTTGCGGCCGTCACGATCGCCTGCGTGTCGGGCGTCGTTCTCGGCATGAGCGCTGCCGTGGTCGGCGGCTGGTTCGATGCGGCCCTCAGCCGTTTTCTCGATGCGGTGAACTCCATTCCAAGCAAGCTTTTCGGGCTTGTGGTTGTCGCTGCCGTCGGCTCCTCCATTCCTGTGCTGATCGTCACCCTGTCGGTAATCTATACGCCGGGCGCCTATCGCTTTGCCCGGGCGCTCGCCGTCAATGTCAACACCATGGATTTCGTCACCGTGGCCCGCGTGCGCGGCGAGAGCCTCTTGCACCTCATCAGCTCCGAAATCCTGCCCAACATCATCCGTCCCGTGCTGGCCGATCTCGGCGTGCGCTTTGTATTCATCGTGCTGCTTCTGTCGGGCCTTTCCTTTCTCGGTCTTGGCCTACAGCCGCCGAATGCAGACTGGGGTGCGCTGGTGCGTGAAAACATCGGCGGCCTGCCCTTTGCTGCGCCAGCCGTGATCTTTCCGTCGTTGGCGATTGCCAGCCTGACGATCAGCGTCAATCTGCTGATCGACAATCTGCCGCAGAAAATCCGCGACAGGAGCGAATAATGACAAATCTTGTTAAAATCCGAGGACTTAAAGTCGAGGCGACCACCGATTCCGGCCGCCGCATCCAAATCATCAGGGGTGTAGACATCGATATCGCCGATGGCGAGATAGTCGCATTGATCGGCGAAAGCGGCTCCGGCAAGACCACCATTGCACTGACATTGATGGGATATGCCCGCCCAGGCTGCCGTATTTCCGGCGGCAGCGTCACGGTGGCAGGCCGCGACATGGTACAGCTTTCCGAAATGGAACGGGCGAAGATCCGCGGTACGAAAATCTCCTACGTCCCTCAAAGCGCCGCAGCCGCCTTCAATCCGGCTCAAAAGATTATCGACCAGGTCATAGAGGTCACCCGCATCCACGATCTGATGCCGCCGCAGGAGGCGCGCCAAAGAGCGGTGGAACTGTTCAAGGCATTGTCGCTGCCCAATCCCGAAACCATCGGCGACCGTTATCCGCACCAGGTTTCCGGCGGCCAGCTTCAGCGTCTCTCCGCAGCCATGGCGCTGATCGGCAACCCGGACCTGGTCATTTTCGACGAACCGACCACGGCACTCGATGTGACGACACAGATCGAGGTTCTCCGCGCCTTCAAATCAGCGATGCGCAAGGGCGGTATCGGCGGCGTTTACGTTTCGCACGATCTCGCAGTCGTCGCCCAGATTGCCGACCGGATCGTGGTGCTGAAAGGCGGCGAGATACAGGAAACCGGTACGACCACGGATATTCTCGAGAATGCCCAGCATCCTTATACGCGGGAGTTGCTCACCGCTTTTAATGACAAGGTACGCACCGTAGCGCCGCTAAAACAAAGTGACGCGAAGCCGCTGCTGGATATCGAGAAGCTGATCGCCGGATATGGAACGAAAGGTGACGACCATATGCCGCTGGTGCGTGCGGTCGATTCCGTCAGCCTTGCAGTCTATCCCGGACGCAATCTCGGCATCATCGGCGAATCCGGTTGCGGAAAATCGACGCTGGCGCGCGCCATTGCCGGCATTCTGCCCGCCGCCAGCGGTCATGTCATCTTCGAAGGTCGGCAGTTGGATGCCGATGCCCGCCAACGCACCAGCGATCAATTGCGTCGCATGCAGATCGTCTTCCAATATGCCGATACGGCGCTCAACCCGGCCAAATCCATCGAGGATATTCTCGGCCGGCCGCTGACCTTTTATCACGGCATGAGAGGCAAGGCGCGCGACGCCCGGATCGACCAGTTGCTGGATATGGTGAAGCTGCCGCGCTCGGTTCGCCACCGCCATCCTTCCGGTCTGTCGGGCGGACAGAAGCAACGCGTCAACTTCGCCCGCGCGCTCGCAGCAGAACCATCGCTCATCATTTGCGATGAAATTACCTCGGCGCTTGATACGGTCGTCGCAGCCGCGATCATCGACTTGCTCGGCGAACTCCAGCGAGAGCTGAACCTCTCCTACATCTTCATCAGCCACGATCTCTCTGTGGTGGAAACCATCTGCGACGAAATCGTCGTGATGTATGGCGGGCAGAAAGTGGAGCATCTGGCAACGGAAGCGATCAAGTCGCCGACCCATCCCTATTCGAAGCTCCTGTTCTCCTCGGTACCGAAGCTCGACCCGAAATGGCTAGACAATCTTCAGCAGGATGCAGAGTTGGTGCGGGCGTTTTCCAAGAGGTGACAACATCAGTTTCGTCATCCTCGGGCTTGTCCCCAGGATGACGTTGAGTATGAAGCGACACGTCTCGACATTCTGGCGCCCCTGCAAAGGGACGTCTTCGACCTCAAAGCGGAAACAGGCTGGTCAGCGGCATATGCGATTTGATGATCGGCGATTTCAGCACAACGAAGCTGAAATATTTGTCGATACCGACATCCATGTCCGTCAGCCGCTCCATGATCGACTGATATTCGACGATGCCGGAGGTGACGAATTTCAGGAGGTAATCGTAACCGCCTGAAACGAGGTGGCATTCTACCACCTGATCGATCTTTTCGATAACGCCGAGAAAACGGGCGAAGTCGATCTGGCGGTGGTTCTTGAGCGTGATCTCGGTAAATACCGTCAGTGTCTGGCCGAGCTTGTTGATGTTGATCTGTGCCGAATAACCTTCGATATAGCCCTCGGCCTGAAGCTTCTTGACGCGCATCAGGCAGGGGCTTGGCGAGAGATTGACAAGCTCCGCCAGCTCGACATTGGTGATGCGACCATTTTTCTGGAGTTCGTAAAGGATCTTGATGTCGATCCGGTCAAGTTTCATCACGTGCGGAACCCCTTTTATATTTTTTCGTGCACGCGGCATAAAATTCTGACGCGGCCATGGAAATATTATCACATGAGCGTGCCCTGTCGACGCGGGGATGTTTTTTTCATCCAGCATAAAGAGTTGCAGACATGGCTACGAACAGCAGGAGATTCCGGCAATCGGCGCAGTCTGGCAGCGTTTACCCGGCGACCAAGGTAAATTAAGACGAATACAAGGAGCCCCACCATGCCTGCGCCGCTGCAACAGATCACGACATCACCGGAACTGCCGAAATCGGCGGACGCCGTCATTATTGGCGGCGGTATCGTCGGCGTGTTCGCAGCCTATTACCTCGCCCGGCGTGGCCTGAAAGTGGCTCTTGTCGAAAAAGGTCTTGTTGGCGCGGAGCAATCCAGCCGCAACTGGGGTTGGTGCCGGCAGCAGAACCGCGACGCCCGCGAATTGCCGATTTCAACGCAGAGCCTGACGCTCTGGGAACGGTTTGCCGCAGAAAGCGGCGAAGACACCGGTTTCCGCCGCTGCGGATTGTTCTACCTGAGCGACAACGAAGCTGAAATTGCCGGCTGGGCGCGCTGGCGCGACTTTGCCATCACCGCAGGCGTGACGACGCATATGTTGAGCGCGGATGAGGCGAGCAACCGCGGACGCGCGACTGGGAAACGCTGGAAGGGTGGCGTCTTTTCGCCAACGGACGGCACCGCCGATCCCTCGATGGCGGCGCCGGCCGTCGCGCGTGCCCTCATGAAACTGGGCGGAACGGTGCACCAGAATTGCGCCGCGCGCGGTCTGGAGACGGAAGGTGGTCGCGTTAGCGCCGTCGTTACCGAAAAAGGCACGATCCGCACCAAAACCGCCATCATGTCCGGCGGCGCCTGGGCCTCGTCCTTCTGCCGCCAGCTCGGAATTCGTTTTCCGCAAGCCGCTGTCCGCTCCTCAATCCTGTCCGTCACAGCAGGTGCGGAAGGACTGCCGGATGCGCTGCATACAAAAGCCGTTTCTGTAACACGCCGGAGCAACGGCGGTTACACGCTCGCCATCAGCGGCCTCGGTCGCATCGACCCGACCGCGCAGCAAATGCGGTTTGCACGCGAATTCGTTCCGATGTTCCTCAAGCGCTGGCGCAGCCTGCGACCGGGTGGATTGGAAGGGATTCGCGGTGGGCACGAAACGCTGAAACACTGGCGGCTCGATGCGCCGACGCCGATGGAGCGGGTTCGTATTCTCGATCCGAAACCGAATGCCGCCGCCATCCGTGAGACCCACAAAAGGGCGCTGGAACTTCTGCCTGCACTCCGCAAAACCCAGATATCCGCTGCCTGGGCCGGCTTCATCGACAGCACGCCGGATGGTGTGCCCGCCATCGGCGAGACCAGCGAATTGCCCGGCTTCATCCTCGCCGCCGGTTTCAGCGGCCACGGTTTCGGCATCGGCCCCGGCGCTGGCCACCTGATCGCCGATATCGTGACGGGTTCAACCCCGATCGTTGACCCGGCCCCGTATCATCCCAGCCGTTTCCTTGACTCGTCATGGGGCAAGGTCGCGGATTTCTGATTGTTCTGCGCAGGCCAACAGACAAATAAAACAGCACCCGCAGGCATGACCTGCAGGTGCTGCCGTCCACCGCATTTATTCGACCGGTCAGCTTTTCGGCAGGCCGGGTGGGTTGGTTCTCGATTCCGTCAAGGCCTCTTCCGAGAGCTGCCAGCGTTCCAGTATCTTCGCGTAAGCGCCGCTCTTAATCAGATCGTTGGTGGCGAGCGTCAGCGCATCGGCCAATCCCGAACCCTTGCGGGTGGTGATGGCGACATCCGAACGTTCCGGCCAGCCGGCGGAGAGTGTTCCGACACGTTTGATGGTCTTGTCACGCGCAGCGATGAAGACCAGCTGCGCATGCGGCTGGACGATCACATCGGCCCGCCCGGCAGAAAGCGCGACAAGCCGGGTGGCCTCGTCGTCATAATATTGCAGCTCGAGCGGCTTTAAACCGGCGGCTACATTCTCGTCATTCCATTTCAGCAGAATACGCTCCTGATTGGTGCCAGCGCCGACGATGATCTTCAGGCCCGCCGCATCCTTCGGCTCATTTATGGCGGTGATGCCGCTGTCGGACTTCACGAAAAAGCCGTGCAGGCCCTGACGATAGGTGGAGAAGTCGAACTTCTCCTTGCGCTGCTCGGTCACCCCGACATTGGAGATGACAGCATCGTATTTGCCGGAGGCAAGCCCCAGCGGCCAGTCGGCCCAGGCGACAGCAACCAGCTCAAGCTCAAGGCCGAGACTATCAGCCACCGCAAGCGCATAGTCCGGATCGGCACCCACCACGGTCTTGGCGTCCGTCGCATAGGTCGCGAGCGGTGGTCCGCCAGGTGCAACCGCGACCGTGAGTTTGCCCGGGGTGATGAACTTGAAATCTTTCGGGATGGCGGCAATCGCTGCGGGGTCTTTTTCTACCCTGATCCGGCCAGGCTGGTCTGGCGAAAGATCGAAGACATCAGTTGCGAAAGCCGACCCGAAAGCGGCGATAGAGAGAAAAACGCCGAACGTGACTGTGGCAAGACGAGAGGTGAGTGCCATTCTGGCTCCCCGATAAAATGGATTGCGGGACGGAGGTAGCGCGGACGGGAGGAGGCCCGCGCTACCGGCTGAGTGATGTCCCACCTTCAACTCAGCTTTGTGGAAACTCAGCTTTCTGGCAGCAAACCAGCACTCAGCTCTTGGGCAGACCGGGCGGATTGGTCCGGGATTCGGTGATGGCTTCCGAACCGAGGTTCCAGCGGGCGAGAACCTTGCCGTAATTGCCGTTCTTGATCTGGGCGTTCAGTGCCGCCGTGATGGCTGCGGCAATTCCGGCATCCTTTTTGGAGGCAACGGCGATTTCCGCCGCTTCGGGCCAACCGCCGGAGAAGGTACCAACGAGCTTGGTCTTCTTCTGGCTTGCTGCCTGGAAGGCTGACGTCGCATTGGGGCCGAGATAGGCGTCCGCGCGGCCGGATTGCAGGGCGACATCGAGCACGGCCTGATCGTCGTAATATTGCACATCGGTGTCGGCCAGACCCTTGGCCTTGTTGTCCTTGATCCATTTCAGCAGGATCTGCTCCTGATTGGTGGCAGCGCCGACGATAACCTTCAACCCGGCAACATCCTCGGGCTTGCTGATGCTCGTCACCTTGCTGTTGCTGCCCACGTAAAAGCCGAGCAGGTCGTTGCGGTAGCTGGAGAAGTCGAATTTTTCCTTACGGGCTTCCGTCACCGTGATGTTGGAGGTGACGGCATCATATTTGCCGGAGGTGAGGCCCAGCGGCCAATCGGCCCAGGCGATGGGAACTAGCTGAAGTTCAAGGCCAAGACTGTCAGCAACCAGCTGGGCGATATCCGGCTCCACGCCAATAGGCGTTTTCGTATCGCTGGCATAATCGACCAGCGGCAGCCGAAACGGCACGGTCGCGACCGTCAACTTTCCATCCGCGACGAACTTGTGGCCAGCGGGCAGAAGCTTGATCGCTTCTTCCACCTTCTCGGCGCGCACTCGCCCCTTCTGCTCCGGCGACAGGTCGATTTCCTGCGCATGCGCAGCCGGTATCAGCGCGGTGGTAGCGGTGAAAAGACCGCCTGCAAGCAACGACAATAATTTCGATGAAAAAGCCATGCGAGTGTTTCCTTTGTTGTTTTGATTAGAGAACTTTTGCGAGGAATTCGGCGGTGCGGGGATGTTCCGGGCTGTTGAACACCTGGTCCGGCGTGCCTGTTTCGATGATGCGGCCCTGTTCCATGAAGACGACCCTGTCGGAGACTTCACGGGCAAAACCGATTTCATGGGTAACGATGATGAGCGTGACGCCGGAGCGGGAAAGCTCCTTGATAACATCAAGCACTTCGTTGACGAGTTCAGGATCGAGCGCGGATGTCGGCTCATCGAACAGCAACACCTTCGGCCGCAACGCCAGCGCCCGGGCGATCGCCACGCGTTGCTGCTGACCGCCGGAAAGCTGACGGGGATAAGCGCCAGCTTTTTCGGCAAGGCCGACGCGAGCCAGAAGATCGCGCGCCTCGGTCTGCGCCTGCTCTTTCGATATGCCACGAACGGCTATGGGTGCTTCGATGATGTTTTCAAGCGCGGTCAGATGCGGGAACAGGTTGAAGCTCTGAAACACCATGCCCACTTCGGCGCGGCGCTTGAGGATTTCCCGTTCCTTCAGCTCATAAAGCGTATCGCCCTTTTGACGATAACCGACCAATTCACCGTCTATGGCGATAAAACCGTCATCGACACGCTCGAGATGGTTGATGGAGCGCAGCAATGTGGACTTGCCGGAGCCGGATTGGCCGAGAATGGTGGTAACACTGCCTGCCGGAATGGAAAGGCTGATATCATCAAGCACCTTCAGCGACCCGAAGGATTTCGAAACGCCATGAATATTGACCGACCCGCCACGATTTCCGAGCTGAAAGCTCACGGCACGGGCAGGCACCGAACGCTCGGGCCTTACGGCTGTCGTGGCCACCGTTTCCACGGCTTCAGGCAAGGGTTTGCGCGGCAGGAAGGTGCGGTAAATCGTGGCGAACAGTGACGACGGCGGATTGCGCAGTGCACCGCGTGAAAAATGCCGCTCGATATGGTGCTGCACGATCGAAAGCGCCGTCAGTATCACCAGATACCAGACGGTCGCGACCATCAGCAGCGGGATCACTTCCAGATTTCGGCGATAGATGATCTGGATCGTGTAGAACAGCTCCGGCAGGGCAAGGATATAGACCTGCGAAGTCCCCTTGGCGAGGCCGATGATGTCGTTGAAGGCGGTGGGCAAGATGGAGCGCATCGCCTGCGGCAGAACAATGCGGGACGCCTGCCGCCGCCGGGGAAGGCCGAGTGCTGCGGCAGCCTCAAGCTGCCCCTGATCAACCGAGAGAATGCCGCCACGGACGATTTCGGATGCGAAGGCGGCCTGATTGAGCGTCAGCCCCAGAACGGCGGCCGCAAACGGCGTCATCAGCTGCGTGGTATTCCAGCTGAAGAAGTTGATGCCCGTATAGGGCACACCGATCGTCACGGTCTCATAGAGATAACCGAGGTTGTTGAGGATCAGCAAAAGCACGATCAGCGGAATGGATCGAAAAATCCAGATATAGGTCCAGGATACGGCAACCAGCAGTGGCGAGCGTGAAACGCGGGCAAGCGCCAGCAGCGTTCCCAGCGCGAAGCCGAGCACCGCACCGAGCGCGGTCAGCAGCAGCGTCCGTCCTAAGCCGACCAACACCGGTTCAGCGAAAAACCATTCCGCAAAGACATCCCAGCCCCAGCGCGGATTGCCGAAAACGGAATGCAGAACGGCCGCAATGATGAGTACGGAGAAGACTGTTCCCACGGTCCGCAAGGGGTAGCGGGCCGGCACGATGCGGAAATGGGAATACCCACCCTTGATCGGTTCACCCTTCTGGTCGTTCAATGCAACATGCGGAAAATCAGAGGCTATCGTCATCTGAAAAAGCCTTTCACGGGTGGGCCGGGGAAGAATGCGGCCGGGCCGCCAGTATCGAAGCGCCTTCCGCAACGGAGGCGGAGGCGCTATCGGCAAGCCATTTTTCGAAAGGCAGCGACCTGATCGTTTCAGGATCGGCCGACGTATCGAACAACGCGCGATAACCGTTGGTGAGATATAGGCCGACCGCTTCCGGCTGGCGGAAGCCCGTGGTCAGATAGACACGGGCGTAACCCTGCCGGATCGCCTGCCGCTCCAGCTCCTGAAGAACTATTTTGGCAAGCCCCTGCCGGCGGTGGGCCGAATGGGTCCAGACCCGCTTGAACTCGGCGGTTTCCTCGTCGTAGCGCATGAAAGCACCGCCGGCGATCGCCTTGCCGCCACGCAAGAGCAGCAGGAAATTGCCCGACGGCGGGCTGAAAGCCTCCGGCGGATATTTGTTAAGTTCCGCCTTGGCGCCTTCCGCGTTGAAATATGTGCCGTAGCGGCTGTCATATTCGAACAGCAACTCCTCCAGAAGCGGGGTTGCGAGCGGATCCTTGACCGATGTGTAGAGAAAACTGTCGCTCATCTCATTGTCCTAAACTCGTTGCATCAGGAGAGGTATGCTTCGGCCAGACGCACCCAGAAGCGTGCCGCAGGCGCAATGATCGCATCGTTGAAATCGTAGTGAGGGCTGTGCAGTGGCGCGCTGTCGCCATTGCCGACGAAGAGATAGGAGCCCGGCCGCTCCAGAAGCATGAAGGCGAAATCCTCGCTCGCCGTTCGCGGCTGAAAGCTTTCGGCAACCTGTTCGGCTGGAAAATGCCGTTTGGCGACGTCGCGGGCAAAAGCTGTCTGCCTGATGTGATTGATGACGGGCGGGAAGCCACGGGAGTAGGTGACATCGGCGCTTGCGCCGAAGCTTTCCGCCTGTGCTTTGGCAAGGGCGGGAAGCCGCTCCTCCAGTCTGTCGCGCACGGCGGGCGAAAAGGCCCGCGCGGTAATCTGCAGTTCGACACTCTCGGGAATGACGTTGGAAGCAGTTCCGCCATGGATGGAGCCTACCGTCAGCACCGCCATGTCTCGCGGGTCGACATTGCGCGAGACGATGCTCTGCAAGGCGGTGACGAAGCTTGCCGAGGCAAGAACCGGATCAACCGTTTCATGCGGCGCCGCCCCGTGCCCGCCCTTGCCGATGATCCGAACCTTCGCCTTGTCGACGGAGGCCATGGCAGGCCCTTCGACAAAGCCGAATTGTCCGGTTTCGACACCCGGCCAATTGTGCAGTCCGAACACGGCATCGACGGGAAACCGCTCGAAAAGCCTGTCCTTTATCATCGCTCTAGCACCCGCACCGATTTCCTCGGCTGGCTGGAAAATCAGCGTCAGCGTGCCGGAAAAACTCGATGTTTCAGCTAGATAACGGGCAGCGGCGAGCAGGATAGTCGTGTGACCGTCATGACCGCAGGCATGCATGACGCCCTGTGTCTGGCTGGCATAGGCAAGACCGGTTTCCTCGACGATGGGCAGGGCGTCGATATCGGCGCGGATACCCAGACGCTTGTCACCATGACCACGTTTCAAGGTGGCGACGACGCCATGGCCCCCGACACCCTCGGTCACCTCATATCCGATGGAGAGGAGATAACGGGCAACGAGCGCCGCCGTGCGCTTTTCCCCAAGCGAAAGCTCCGGATGTCGGTGAAGATCGTGCCGGATGGCGATGCTTTCCTCGATGAAGGCAAGGATTCCCCGTTCGGCGTCGTCCTGCGGACGCGCGCCGTCAATGCGGATATTCATGGTTCTGGTCTCCTGCGCTGCGCTTTACCCGCACAGCACCTTGAAATTCTCTCCGGGCGGCAATGGCTGCCGCCAGACCCCGCTTTTATGCGATCGCCTTGCTGGAACCGCTTTCAGCGTGGGAATAGATGCTGTCCTTGAAAGGCAGGCCGAGATGCTCACGCAGCGTTGTGCCTTCCAGATGCGGTTCGAAATATCCGCGCCGTTGCAGCACCGGTATGACGAGGCGGATGAAATCATCCAGCCCTTCGGCAATCACCGGGAAGCCCAGAATGAAACCGTCGGCCGCATCGTGCTCCACCCAGCGGATGATCTCGTCCGCCACCTTGTCCGGAGTTCCGATGAAACCTTCGCGCGGGGTCGCCGCCTCCAGCGCCGCTTCGCGCAACGTCTGGCTCTTTTCCTTCGCACGGCGCTTGATGCGGTCGGTCGTCGAACGGAAGCTGTTCTTGCCGATCTCGCCAAGTTCGGGGAAAGGCTCATCCAGCGGATAGACACTGAAGTCGTGGTGGTCGAAGAAACGGCCGAGATAGGCGAGCGCATCCTCGATGGTGATGAGGTTGCGGATGATGTCGTATTTCGCTTCCGCCTCCTCCTGCGTCTCGCCCACAATCGGCCCGATGCCAGGGAAAATCTTCACGTCGGCAGCGGACCTGCCCTGCGCGACAGCACTCTGCTTCACGCGCTTGAGGAATGTCTGGTTTTCCTCGAGCGATGCAGAATTAGTAAAAACGGCGTCGGCATGTTTACCCGCAAGCCCGATACCGGCATCCGAAGAACCCGCCTGGAAAATCACCGGCTGCCCCTGCGGCGAACGCTGGATGTTCAGCGGACCTTCCACCTGGAAGAAGCGACCCTTGTGGCCGAGCGTGTGGAGTTTTTGCCTGTCGAAGAACTGTCCTGTCTCGCGGTTACGCACGAAGGCATCGTCGTCCCAGCTGTCCCACAGGCCCTTGATCACCTCCAGATATTCATCGGCGATCTCGTAGCGCAGCGCATGTTCGGGATGGTTGCGGCTGTAGTTCTTCGCCGTACCTTCGAGTGGCGTCGTCACTGCATTCCAGCCGGCCCTGCCACCGCTCAGAAGATCAAGCGAGGCGAACTGGCGCGCGATGGTGAAGGGCTCGCTGTAGGAGGTCGAAACCGTGCCGGCAAGACCGATCTTCGAGGTGACGGAGGCGAGCGCCGAAAGGATGGTCAAAGGCTCGAACCGGTTGAGGAAGTGCGGAATGGACTTGTCGTTGATGTAAAGCCCGTCGGCAACGAAGGCGAAGGCGATGCCGGCGGCTTCTGCCTTCAGCGCGTTCTTCCTGAAGAAATCGAAGTTGACGCTGGCATCAACAGGGCTTTTCGGGTGCCGCCAGGCGTTCATGTGCCCGCCGGGGCCCTGGAGCATGATGCCGAAACGGATTGTCTTTTTCGTCATGTCATTTCCTCCTGAGGACAAGTTCACGCGGCCCTGGAAAGGCGGTGTGTGGCCAGCAATTCGATCGAGGCGAGCCTCTGATCGGCCCCCACATGCGGCGGCTCAACGATGAATTCCTCGATACCGTGCTCATCGGAAAGCGCGCGCAGCGCCTTGTGAATATCATCCGGCCCGCCATGCAGGACGTTGGGCTTACGCTCCTCGATGCGATAATCGGTATCGCCGGACTGGCGGGCGAATTCTTCCGCCTGTTCACGGCGGCCAAGGTTGAACGCCTTGCCGTCGCTGAGGAACACCCGGTAGATGCGCTGACCTTCCACCTGCCGCGCCGCATGGTCGGGATCACTGGCGGCAAAGACGGAGAGGGCAAGGATCGGCGCCCTGCCGCCGCTCTCCTCACGGAAAGCCGAGAGGCTGCTGCGAAGAACCTCCGGATCACCATTGAGGTGGCCGGCAAAGACGAAATTCCATCCTTTGGAAGCTGCAAGCCTTGCGCTTTCCGGGCTGGCACCGAGCAGAAACCGTTCCACCGCAACCGGCGGCACCGGTGTTGCCTGCAACCCGGCCTGCGCATGCCCCTGCGGCGCGGCACCGGAGAGAAACGTGGTAAGTTCACCAAAAGCCGTTTCGAAATCCGGCTTGCGGGCGGGATCATAGGCCTGCTGTAGGGCAGACGTCGCAAGCGGCAGCCCGCCCGGTGTCTTGCCGACGCCGAGATCGACCCGACCGGGGGCGAGCGACGACAACACGTTGAAAACCTCGGCGACCTTGTAGGGGCTGTAATGCTGCAGCATGACACCGCCCGAGCCGACGCGGATACGAGAGGTCTTCGCCAGAATCCATGCAACCAGCGCTTCCGGCGCGGAACCGGCAAGCTCCGGCGAATTGTGATGTTCTGCCACCCAGAATCGGCGATAGCCCAGTTCTTCGGCGCGTTTGGCGAGATTGATCGTGTCGCGGAACGCGCTTGCCGCGTTCTCACCCGTTGGAACAGGGCTCTTGTCCAGCAAACTGAGAGTATACATCATCACCTCGCACGTCTTTTGATGCATACTTTGTCTACTGATTTTATATAGTAATAAAGGACGTTCGTTCCACGTTGCGACGCGATCAGAGAAAATATTATTTCCCGCTATGGTTTCGGCAGGCGTCTTTGGCAAAGCAATCCGAAACGATGAGGAAACAGGGCGAAAAAACGATGGTGTAAAGCCGCTTTGTGCATCGAGCCGGGACGAAACGGACTTGCGCGGGAATTCGGTAAAAACTACTTAGTAAGTTGAGAACACCATAACCCGGCACTCAGAAGGTGCTGGCCCTCTTTGCGGATCATGCGATGTTGACCAAAAAAGGCAAATACGGACTAAAGGCTCTTGTCGATCTGGCGCGGTTGCCCCAGGGCGAGACCGCCTTTGTGACCGAGATTGCAACCCGCAACAATATTCCGAAAAAATTTCTGGATACTATTCTTCTGGAACTGCGCAACAGCGGCATTCTGCGTTCCAAGAAGGGACCGAATGGCGGTTATTCGCTGTCGAAAATGCCATCGGAAATCATGATCGGGCAGGTCATCCGAACGCTGGACGGGCCCTTGGCCCCCATCCGCTGTGCCAGCCGCACCGCTTTTGAAGCCTGCGACGACTGCGACGATCCCGAGACCTGTCAGGTCAGGGTTTCGATGACGGACGTGCGGGACGCCATCGCAACAATCCTGGACAATATGACGCTCGCACAATTCGTGGCAAAAGGCGGACAAGACGCGCAATTTATTCCGGCAGGCGAATAAGCGCCGTTTACTGCCGGCGCAGATCGTCTCCCAGGGTCGCAATCAGCCCGGATTCGCTTGCACCATCGATAAGGCCGAGACGGGCCATTAGAATTTCCAGCGTGATGGCATTGTTGCGGACAGAGCGAAAGGTCACGCTTTCCGCCCCCACCTGCGCCGCATCGATATTGGCCGCGAGGCGGGAAATCTGTGCCTTCAGCAATTCGATTGCGAGAAATATTTCGCCGATAAGGGGGCGCGCATCACCTTCCTCGGCCAATCTGTCAATCAGCAACGCTGAAAGCTCACGCTGTTTCTCACCCAGAGCCACGGCGGCCTTCAGAAGGGTGAAAACGGAGGCTGCCAGATTTCCAGCGCCCTGGGCAAGAAACGCGACCTGATCGGCGCGCAGCAGGCCGTCCCATGATGTATCCGGGCGATTGCGAAGAACAACGAGCACGGCCTGCCCTGCCGTGTTGACTGCCGGGACAACGATCCAGTCTGCATCTGAGGTAACAGATCGGGCAATGTCAGCGGGCAGCCGCAAGCCATAGTCATCGCCAATCAACAGAACCGCCTGATCCACGCCGGCGTCAGATGAGGCAAGCGCAAAAGTCTCGCCAAGATCGAGGCGGGCGAAGAGGGTCTTGCGCTGCTCTTCGCTACCGGCGTTCCTGATGAATTCAAGCGCCGTGAAGTGTTCGGCAAGCGCATGCGCAGCCTCCGCATCAGCCGCGGAAATAATCGAGAGAGCTTGCGAGAGAACGTCGTTTGTGATGTCCGCCCCGCCCAGATCGTTTGGAACGGAGAGGGCGAGAAGGCCGGAACGGGCAATCCGCGCGTGGATTTGTGCGGCACTTTCCACCGCGCATTTTTCGGCAATCGTCCGGGCAACGGTCAGTACATCCCCATCCGCGCCGAGACGCGGGGACACGAAACGAATTCTTTCGCCGAGCGGCGTGACAGATCCCATGCTCAACTCCCTCAAAGAATGACCCAGTGAAAGCGCCGGAAAGGCCGGAGCTCAGTCCAGCGAATGATAACGGCCGTTTTGATAGACCAGCGAGTAACCCGATCCGATGCGGATCGCCTCCACCTTGCCGATGATGATGACGTGGCTGTGGCGCTCGATCGCCTCCTCGATAGTGCAATCGATCGCGGCAACGGCGTCCTCGAGGATGGGCGCGCCGCTCGCCAGACGGGTCCATTCCGCGCCGCGATAACGGTCCACACCTTTCAGACCGCCAACACCGGCAAACTGGTTGGCGATGAACTGATGGTTCGGGCCGACAATATTCACCGCCAGATGGCCGAAGCGCTGCACCACAGGCCATGTGGAGGAGGAGCGGTTGAGCGCAACCAGAATTCTTGGCGGATCGACCGACAGGGCGGTGGCGGATGTTACCGTAGCACCCGTGCGCGCATCACCCTCGCCCGCCGTAATGACGCTGACACCGCCGCCCAGCGTCCTGAGCGCCGCCTTAAGGCTATCGGCATCCGGCGCCTTGCCAGAGACGGGATCGCGGAGATTGATGAACTGTTGATCCTTGGCCGCATATTGCAATGTCATCGATCGCTCCTGAAAACAGCTTGTTGCTCAATAGTTAGCAGCGGCGGCGGGGCGTGAAATAGACATCGTTTTCCATAATACTTATATTCTATGGAAATAATGTTTTATATGCCGCTCTCCCGTGAACGCTCCGCCGAATGACGCCCATAGGAAAGGCTAACCGGAAGACGGGGCCGACCGCCTTCCGGCGATTGATCACGAGCCGGATACCAGCTTGACGTTACCGCCGTGGCCGCCGCCGCCGAAAACCTGTTTCGTGCCGAAAGACGAACGGATCTGATTACGTGGCCCATCAAGCCCGATTTCCGGAAACAGCAATTCGGATAGACGGTAGGCTTCCTCCAGATGCGGATAGCCCGATGCGATGACGGTATCGATGCCCAGCGCCTGATACTCCCGCAGCCGCGCCGCAACTGTCTTCGGCGAACCCACCAGCGCGGTGCCGGCGCCAGAGCGGACAAGACCGATTCCCGCCCACAAGTTCGGAGAGACTTCAAGCTGGTCACGCCGGCCATTATGCAGCGCCCGCATCCTTGCCTGACCGACCGAATCCGACGCCTTTAAGAAGGCCTCTTGAGCGGAAGCGATGGTTTCGTCGGAAAGCTTGGAAATCAGTTTGTCCGCATCGGCCCAGGCCTCCTCATCGGTTTCGCGCACGATGAAATGCAGGCGAATGCCGAATGTCACTTCTCGCCCTTTTTTCGCTGCGGCGGCGCGAACCTTGGCGATTTTTTCCGCCACCTGTGCCGGCGGCTCACCCCAGGTCAGATACTTGTCGGTGATACCGGCCGAGAACTCGATCCCGGCATCGGAGGAGCCGCCGAAATAAAGCGGCGGACGCGGTTCCTGCACCGGTGGCAGGCCGAGCCTGGCACCCTGTGCCTTGATATATTTGCCGTCGAGATCTCCCTTGCCAGTTTCGATCAACGAATTGAACACTTGGAAGAACTCGTCAGCGTGGTCGTAACGCTCGTCGTGCGGCAGGAAGATGCCATCACCAGCCAGCTCCTGCGCGCTGCCGCCAACGACGATGTTGAGAAGCAGCCGACCATGGGAAACACGGTCCAGCGTGGAGGCCAGCCGCGCATAATAGGCCGGCGAGGCAACGCCCGGACGGATGGCGACGAGGAATTTCAGTTTCTCGGTATAGGCGGCGAGATTGGCCGCGAGGATGAAGGATTCCTCGCAGGCGACGCCGGTAGGAATAAGCACCCCGGAATAACCGAGCCGATCCGCAGCCTGCGCTATTTCCCGAAAATAGCCGGGATCGGCGGGACGTGACAGATCGTCGGAGCCAAGATAGCTGCCGTCGCCTGAGGTGGGTATGAACCACAGAAAATCGAGTGGTTTGTCAGCTGTGCTCATCGACAGGTCCTTTGCAATCCGCCCATCGGGCAATTCGGCTGGGTACTAAAAGGGTAGCCAATTCCCCGCCGCTTTTAAGAAATTTTGTTCCAATTTCCGTGCCGCAAGGAGAGTTTATCTCCGCTGGGAAATGGGTCTGGGAAGCGAAAACAAACCTTTCGCCTCCCTGTGTCAGAGGACCGGATAAAGTCCGAGCATCGCGAAATTCATTTCGTAAATCTCTTCCCGCTCAAGGTCGAGATCGCTCTTTTCCCGCTTGATACGACCGGAATGATCCAGCGGCTGGAGCCTGCGCTGATCATCCCCTCGCGGCCTACGCCTGGCCAGACCGAACAGATCGACAGTAAACGCATGAAGTCCCTGCGGCATGTGCGCCTCCTTTGGTCAATTCGCTCTATCCTCCGGCGAGCGCCCAGATTGGTCAATATTTTCCATAAAATTACTATTCTATAATTGGCGGATTGCCGGCAAACGTGGACTAAGGTTGCGGCAGCGGGAAAAATTCCGTTTCGAACCGCCAATAAAGGGGTCATCGCAATGGCACCGACACGATGGCCGCTCAAAGCACGGACTTGGGACGAAAAGACTATAGAGCGCCGGCATCACCCTGCAGCAGCGCACCTTGCAGAACGGGTGATCCGCGCTTCCTCGATCTGCTGGCCTTGATTTCGGACGCCGCTTTCAGGCGTGCGAAAAGAGCATAGCCCTCGGACCACCGGCCGAAACCGGCGGCAATATTGATGTGTCCAACGGAGCCGAGATTGACGATATCGCTTCCCCAGTCAGCAGCGGTGCGGGCTAATTCGTCCGGATTCATATAGGGGTCGTTCATGCTACCTACGACGAGACTGGGGAAGGCGAGCGGCGACCGAGGAAATGCGCCGAAGCGGACGATGCATGGATGCATTGCCTCCACTCTGTCGAGATGGGCGGGCGCCACCAGAAGCGCACCCCTGATTTTGCTGGCCACGGGTCGTGTCGCCATATTGGCGACAAGCAGGCAACCCAGGCTGTGGGCGACAATATAGGCGCTTTCGGTTGCGGCGAGCGCCGCTTCCAGACGCTCAAGCCAGTCTTCAAGAACCGGGCATTCCCAATTCTGCTGATCGACCAGCTGCGCCTCCGAATCTTCCAGCAGCCAGTGCCGCTGCCAATGCCCCTCATCCGAACCGTTGAGGCCGGGGACAATCAAGGTGGTACACATGCCTACTCCGTGGTTTGCGGGCGGGGTGTGCCAAGAATGGTGAATTTCGCAATTTTAGTCGACTATTGCCTTGCTCAGCTTTTCCGAACTCGAGAAAAATCGATCCAGACAATTCCGTTGCGGCAAAAAATACGTTCTCGGCAGCAGCCTTGGCACTGCGCATGTGGAATCATTGCCTAAAATATTTTCCATAGAAAATATGTTCTAATCGAGCAAACCGCGCGGAAAGCTTTTCCTCTGCCGCATTCCAAAAGAAACGCCGCTGCTTGGCCGTGCCGCCGCCGGTTTGTCATTCTCGCACTATCGGAGACCTCAACCTCCCGAACCCCAAAATGGCAGATGCCGAGTCTCGGCAGGGCCATTCCACCGCGACATAAAGCGAAAATTCAGGCGGATAATGTGAGCAGCACGAGCGAATTTCTCTGGTACATCCCCAATGACGTCAAACCCGGACATCGGGGCGACGCCGTCAGCGAAAACCACAACAGCCTCGATACTTTAACTACCCATGCCAGGGCGCTGGAAAACCATGGCTGGAAGGGCGCGTTGATCGGCACCGGCTGGGGGCGTCCGGATACCTTTACGGTTGCGGCGTCGCTTACCGCGCGTACCACCACTTTCGAGCCACTGATCGCTATCCGCCCCGGCTACTGGAAGCCGGCCAATCTCGCATCGGCCGCCGCCACGCTCGATCAGCTTTCTGGTGGCCGGGTACGAATCAATGTCGTTTCCGGCAGGGACGAGCTTTCTGCCTATGGCGACGAAGAAGGCGATCAGGCGCAGCGTTATGCGCGCACGAAGGAGTTCATGCGGCTGGTGCGGCGGCTCTGGACTGAGGAAAACGTCACTTTCGATGGCGAGCATTTCCGGGTCAAGAACTCCACCGTCTCGCCGCGCATCAGCGAGAGTGCCGGCCGGCCACATCCCAAACTTTATTTCGGCGGCGCGTCCGAGGCCGCCGAACAGGTTGCCGCAACTGAAGCCGATGTCCAGCTCTTCTGGGGCGAACCGCTCGCCGGCGTGCGCGAAAGGATCGAACGTCTCAGACATTTCAGTGAGACCCTCGGCCGTGACCTGCCGCCGCTGCAATTCGGTCTACGGATCACCACGCTGGTGCGCGAAACCACGGCTGAGGCTTGGCGCGATGCGGAAGCAAAGGTGGCGGAGATGGCTGCGAACAATGGCGTGCGCTGGAACGATCATCTGCAAGGTGTCGCGGTCGGCCAGCGCCGCCTGCTGGATCTGCACACGCAGAGCGATGTGCTGGACGACAATCTTTATACCGCACCCGGCAAATTTGGCGGAGGCGGTGCCGCAACGACATGGCTCGTCGGTTCGGCGGAAGACGTCGCCGCGTCGCTGCGCAAATACCGCGCGCTTGGCATCACCCATTTCGTGCTTTCCGACACGCCCTATCTTCAGGAAATTGAACGGCAGGGCGACAAGCTGTTGCCGCTACTCCGGGACTGATGCGAGCGGCGTCAACATGGGCGGCCTGCCGAACAAAGCCGCCCATGTCTTCTACGGTCAGCCGCCGACAGCCTTGATGCTCTGACGGCCGAGGATAGTTCGGATCATGTGGCTTTGCGGCGCATGCGCCCTTGCCGTTATGGCGTCGCGGTGATGCCGCTCGAGATTATAATCCCGGCGAAGGCCGCGATTGCCGCCAAGCTCCAGCGCCAGATCCGTCACCGCCACCGCATTGTCGATCACCACATGACGAACGGCGAGCGCATCCGTGCCTACCTTATCACCCGCATCGATATCACGCGCGACGGAGCGGAGCAGGCGCCTGTTGGCCGCAAGAAGCACCTCGATCTCGCCCAGACCTTCCTGAATACGGGGAATGGATGACAGCGGCGCGCCGAGGCTTGCCGGAACATGGCCTGTCAGATGGCGCAAGAGGGCGTCACGCGCCGAAAGCGCGACACCGTGATAGACGGAGGCCAGCAGCACGAAGAAATTGTAACCGTCCGCCTCATCCCGCCGCAACGGCTCGTCCGCCGGCTGTTCGGCAACGATATCGGCGAGCGGCACCCTCACATTCTCAAGCAGGAGATCGTCACTGGCGGTGGCATACATTCCGGTCGCTTCCCATGCCTTTTCCCGGCCGATGCCCGGCGCATCGAGCGGGACCAGAAGCTGGATCAGGCGCGGCACCTCTTCCGTCGTGACGGCAAGTACAATCGCCCATTTCAGACCCGGCAGGCCGGTGACGAAGCTCTTGCGGCCATTGACCACCCAGAAATCGCCCTCGATCCGCGCCGTCGTTTCCGGCAGTCCGCCATGGGCCGGGGAACCGATCCCCGGCTCTGCCTGCGCATTGTTCAGAAGCGCCCGCTCCCTGTTATTGGCGGCCAGCACTTTTGCCGCGAGATCTGCCGGCCACCTGCCGCGCCGGATGGCAGCATGAACGCTGTAATGCATGGCAAGGATGAGGGCGGTTGACGGATCACCCTTGGCAATGGCGGCGATGACGGCATGCGCGGTTTCCATGCCCTCCCCCCAGCCACCGTCCTTTTCAGCCGTCACGAGACCAAGCAGGCCAGACTTGAAAAGCGCCTCGAAATTACCGGCGGCGAATTCGCCGCTTTTGTCATACTCCGCCGCAGTCAGGCTGAAATCTTCGGCGAGCGCGGTTGCGATGGCGACGGGATTCAAGTGCTGCTCCGGGCTTGGAACGGCGGATAAAGCGCCGCTCATGCCACCGCCCTTTCACTGGCCGTGACGAAACGGTCATCGATCCACGCAGCGAGATCGAAGTCGTTTTCAAGGAAACCCCATTGATGCAGGAAATCCTTGTAATGGCCGACGGCGGCGACGAGGTCTGCATCGAGGCCAAGACCTAGATGGCGGTGGACATCCGGGCCGTTGGCGGCCAGAACCTGCTCTTCGGTCGCACCCGCCTCGCGCGCGATAAAACGGCGGGTCTCTTCCGGATGCTGCTCCGCCCAGAGCGAGGCTTTGGCAATGGCGGCGACCAACCGCTCCACCAGATCGGGGCGCTCATCGGCAAGTCGTCCGTCGACTGTCAGCACGCGGGGAGAGCCGGAGTTGATGCGTATCTTCGGGTCGGGGTGAAAACCGAATTCCGCCACCTGCACGGCGCCGATCAGGTTCGCGGCGGCGATACCGGCAGTACCCTTGACGAAAATCGCATCGACCTCACCCCGCAACAGCGCGATGATCTCCTCACCGAAGGATTGTCGCCGCTTCAGGCCGAAAAGGGATGGTCCCTCCTGTGTCGCCAGCACGGAATCCTTGATCACGATATCCTTCAGCTCGATATCCTCGACCTTAAGGCCCTCCAGCGAAAGCGCCGAAACGATGCCCTTCAATGCTGTCGCTCGCATGAAATCGACAATCCCATCAGGTCTGCGCGGCACACCGAAACGGCGGCCGACGAGATCGGCAAGCGAGCGGATACCGTTTTCCGGAAGGGTGATGATCGCCTGGAACTCATCGGTCCAAGTGATGCCGATAAGACGCGTATTGCGCCCTTCCGAGCGGGCGCGGATAGGGGGCACATTACCGCCGTGGCGGAAGGACCATTCCAGCGTGTGGTTGAAGTGGCTCTGCCGCACAGAACGATCCGGTGAATCGATGATGGATTTCAGCGATATGCCGACATCCTCGAAGGTCTGTGCGAGATAACCGAGCTGCGCCGCAAGCCCTACGGGCGTGGGCACCGGGCAACGTGTGTACCAGATTTCAGAAAGTGTCGTGCTCATGGCTTTGGCCTCGATGAAAACGATGACACCAGAAAGCGATGCTGCGGTGCCCGTCGACGAAAGGGAGATGTCCCTGCCCGCCACAAACGGTGGGCAGGGTCTGGCGAGACGATCAGGATGCCGCAATATGCGCGAAGGCCAGGCTGCCCGCGACGCCTTCTGCACCGATCGTGTGATCGGCAATGCGCTTGTTGAAGATGGTGATTTCAGGTGCCGCAACGATGTCGATGGCAGGAACGTCATCAACGAGGATCTGCTGTATTTCCTTCCATTGCGCGACGCGCTTGTCCGGATCGATCTCGACAGCGGCAGCTTCCAGCAGCGCATCCACCTTGGGATTGCTGTAGGCGGCGCCATTGGAGAAGGGCACACCCTTCTTGAAGTTCTTGGACCAGTAGAGCCGCTGCACACCGACTGTCGGGTCGAAGAGATTGCTCATGCCCTCATAGGCAAAGTCGAAATCACGATCCGTATAGATGCGCTTCGTGTAGGTGGCGAAATCCTGCGTCCGCACCGTCACATCCACGCCAACCTTTGCCAGTGCCTGGCGAATGTAGTCCGCGCCACGCGGATAGGCCTCGGTGCTCGGCACATAGTCCAGATTGAGCTTGAAACGGATACCATCCGCGCCGCGCTTGTATCCCGCCTCGTCCAGCAGCGCTTCGGCCGCCTTCAGATCGATCGGATAGGTCTTCAGATCCTCGACAAACCATTTCGTCAGCTTCGGATTGATCGGGCCGGTGATTGTCGCGCCATAGCCATAATTGACCGTGTTGAAGATGACTTTGCGGTCGATCACATGCGCGAAGGCACGGCGGACGCGGACATCCTTGAACACGTCCTTCTCGAGGTTGAACTCCACGCGGCTGATCGAATTGGTATATTGATAGCCATTGGTCTCGAAGCCGAGGCTCGGCAGCTCCTTCAGCCGGTCGAGATCGCTATAGGCGACCGGCGTGCTGGGCGCGAGATCGATTTCACCGGTTTCGATGGCAATCGCCCGGGCCGAAGCATCAGGAATGAAGCGAACAATCAGCTTGTCGAGATAGGGGCGCGGCGCATCCCAATAATCGGCATTACGCTCGAAAACGATATGACTGCCCCGCACCCACTCCTTGAACTTGAACGGGCCGGTGCCAACAGGTGCGAGATTGATGGGATTTTCGGTAACTTTCGTGCCTTCATAAAGATGCTTGGGCACGATAGGCGTTTCAGCAGCGGCAAGCGCCGTTATCAGATACGGCGCAGGCTTGGAAAGAACCAGCACGGCCGTCAGATCATCCGGGGTCTCGACACTGGTGAGGTTCAGGAAGGTATTGCGCCCGCGCGGATGCACTTCATTGATGGTGTTGATGGAGAACGCCACATCGGCAGATGTGAAAGGCTGGCCGTCATGCCATTTTACACCGGGTCTCAGATTGAAGGTGTAACGCAGGCCATCGCCGCTGACATCCCATGATTTGGCCAGGAGCGGCTTGGGATTGAGGTCGAAATCATAGGTCAGCAGCCCTTCAGTGACCTTGGGCGATATGTAGACGGAATTATAGGCCGTGTGCGCGATCGTCGTCAGAACCGGCGGCTCCGATGAGATGAGCAAAGTGGCCGTTCCGCCGCTTGCCGGCTCTGCTGCGTTGAGCCTCAGCCCCGGCAACGACACCACGCCAAGCGCCACCGACGCCAGCAGAAATCCGCGGCGCGTCGTCTGGTTGAAAACAGTCATGCGATACATCTCCTTAATTGAACCGGCGAAAAACCGGCAAAACTGAACGGCCGCGCTTGGGAAGAAGTTTGTTCCGCAGACGAGAGTGAGATTGGCATGAAGCACCAACCATTCTCATAAATAGGAATTATCTTTTCTTTATGGCGCATTTTTCCGTAAATTTCAGAAAATAATTCTATTACTCTTTGACAAATTCCATAAAATTAGTCAACTAATACCAACGCCTTTACGGGCCGATTTCATGTTTTCAAGCGAATGGACTGGAGCCGATGTCGAATTCGAAACGGATTTTATCGCAGGCAAGGCGGGTGGCCATTCAGGCCGTCCCGACGGTTCTCGGTATCGTCATCCTGAACTTCTTCCTGCTGCAGCTGGCGCCTGGTGATGCGGCTGACGTGCTGGCCGCGGAAGCGGGTTCGGCGACCGTCGAGACCATGGCCGAAATTCGCTCACGCTTCGGGCTCGACCTGCCGGTCGTCCATCAGCTCATGAACTATCTCGGCAATCTGGCCCAGTTCAGCCTCGGCTTTTCACCCCGCTACGGCATGCCGGTCGCCGATCTTATCGGCCAGCGGTTGCCCGGCACGCTGGCGCTGATGGGAGCAGCACTTGGCATTGCGATTTTCGTCGGCGTTTTCCTCGGCTCCATCATGGCGCTCTTTTCCGGCAAGCTGCCGGACCGGATCATTTCGATTGGCTCGCTAATCTTTTATTCCGTGCCGGGCTTCTGGATCGGCCTGATGCTTATCCTCACCTTCTCGGTCAAGCTCGGCTGGCTTCCGTCTGGCGGCGACAGCACCATCGGCAGCAGCCTCACCGGCCTCGACGCCCTTCTGGACAGGCTGCGCTATATCGTTCTCCCCGCCCTTTCGCTGGCGCTTTATTTTCTAGCGATTTATGCCCGCCTCACCCGCGCGGCGATGCTGGAAGTCAAATCCCAGGACTATGTGCGCACGGCACGGGCAAAAGGCGTTTCACCCTTCCGGCTCACCACACGCCATATTCTGCGCAACGCACTCATCCCAATCACCACCATGGCCGGCATGCATATTGGTGGCCTGCTGGGCGGTGCGGTCGTGGTCGAGACCGTCTTCAGCTGGCCAGGCCTTGGCCGTCTTGCTTTCGAGGCCGTCATGGCCCGCGATTTCAGCGTGCTGCTCGGCATTCTGCTTCTGTCTTCCCTTGTCGTCATCATTGTCAATGCCGCCGTGGACCTGTTGCAGGCATGGCTCGACCCCCGCATCGGAGAAAGCCGATGAATTCCTCCCAGACATCAGCAGTTCTCGACGCGGCCGAACTCAGTGCCGAAGAGAGCAATCCCAAACCTAAAAAACCTGAAGAAAAAGTCTGGCCCTATATCCATGCGCCGGACGCGCTTTCAGCCCGCTCCGTCTCCGTGCCGCGGCGCGGCTTGCGGCGGGAACTGAAGATTTTCCTGACCAATCCCAACGCCATCGTTGGGCTGCTGTTTCTTGCCACCGTCCTCATCGCCGCTGTCACGGCCCCGCTGATCTATCCGGGCGATCCGCTGGAAATGGTGGCCCGCCCCTTCCTCTGGCCCGGCCAGAATCCAGCCTATCCGCTCGGCACCGATTCCATGGGTCGTGATGTGCTGGCGGGCATCGTGCATGGCGCACGCATCTCGCTCACCGTCGGTGTCGTCGCCACCCTGATCGGGCTGACGATCGGCATAACAATCGGTGCTTTCGCCGGTTATTTCGGTGGCGTCATCGACGATATTCTCGTGAAGATCATCGAAATCTTCCAGACATTGCCGAACTTCGTGCTGCTGGTGGTGCTCGTCGCTATCGCCCAGCCTTCGGTCACCACGGTAACCTCGGCAATCGGCATCATTACCTGGCCACTTGTTGCGCGCCTGACCCGCGCCGAATTCCGCGCCATCCGCGAGAAGGACTATGTGCTTGCCGCACGAAGCCTCGGTTATGGCCATGCGCGTATCGTGTTTCAGGAAATTCTGCCCAACGCCCTGCCGCCGATCATCGTCACCTCCTCCGTCATGGTGGCGGGTGCGATCCTCATGGAAGCAGCCCTTTCCTTCATGGGACTTGGCGACCCCAACCGTGTTTCCTGGGGTTCGATGATCGGGTCGGGACGCGACGTCATTCGCACCGCCTGGTATCTGACCGCCCTTCCCGGCCTCGCCATCGTCTTCACCGTCATTTCGCTGAACCTCATCAGCGACGGTCTCAACGATGCGCTCAACCCCCGTTTTTCGGAGGAACGCCGATGAGCAAACTTATCGAAGTCCACGATCTCTCCGTCAGCTTCGGCTCAGCACAACCGGTCAAGGGCGTCAGCTTCGATGTGCAGTCCGGCGAAATGCTTGCAATCGTCGGCGAAAGCGGCTCGGGAAAATCGCTGACTGCGCTCGGCCTGATCGGCCTGTTGCCGTCGCATGCAAAAACCGGCGGGCGTGTTCTGCTCGAAGGCCGCGATCTCCTGCCGCTTTCCGAGCGGCAATGGCGAGGCATTCGCGGCCGCGATATCGGCATGATCTTTCAGGAACCGATGACGTCGCTGAACCCGGTCCTGACGGTGGGCGAACAGATCATCGAGGTGCTGCGCATCCATGAAAGGATCGACAGGCACCAGGCGCGCAAACGCGCCATCGAGCTTCTGGACCTCGTAAATATTCCCGACGCCCAGCGCCGCGTGGACGATTATCCACACCAGCTTTCCGGCGGCATGCGCCAGCGCGTCATGATCGCCATCGGCGTTGCCTGCAATCCCAAACTACTGATCGCCGATGAGGCGACGACCGCGCTCGACGTGACGATACAGGCGCAGATCCTGCAGCTGCTCGACAATCTGCGCCGCGATCTCAACATGGCCGTCATCCTCATCACCCACGATCTTGGCATTGTGGCGCAATGGGCCGACCGGGTGATGGTAATGTATGCCGGCCGCAAGGTGGAAGAAGGATTGCCTGAACCGGTTTTCTCCAATCCTTACCACCCCTATACGCGCGGCCTGCTGGCTGCCTCTCCGCGCGCCGAAGACGGCCAGCATTATCGCGACGGGCCACTCATCGAAATTCCGGGTTCAATCGTTTCCGCTACGGGCGAGCGCGGCTGCGCCTTCCGGCCACGCTGTCCGAGCGCCCGCGGTTTCTGCGGGCAGTTCGTACCGCCGCTGAGGCTCGTCTCGGAAGGCCGCTACGCCGCCTGCCCCTTCGTATCCCCCACATCCCAAGAGGTATCTGATGACGCTCTTGTCAGTGCATAGTCTTTCCACCCACTATTCGGGAGGACGCGGAACAGTCCGCGCCGTCGACGATGTGTCGCTCGACATCGAGGCGGGCGAGACCGTGGCGCTGGTGGGTGAATCAGGCTGCGGCAAATCCTCGCTCGGCAAGTCGCTGATGCGGCTGGTGGAGCCCACTTCTGGCAGGATCACCTTCAAGGGCGCCGATGTCACGGCGATGTCGTCGTCGCAGCTGCGCGGCATCCGCCGCCGCATCCAGATGATCTTTCAGGACCCATTCGCGTCGCTCAATCCGCGCCAGACGGTGCGAACCATCCTTACCGGGCCGTTGAAGGTGCACGGCATTGGCGACAGGGCGCAACAGCGGGAGATCGTCGAGGCGATCGTCGCGCAGGTGGGTCTGCCACCGGATGCACTCGACCGCTATCCGCACGAGTTTTCCGGCGGCCAGCGCCAGCGCATCGGCATTGCCCGGGCGCTCGTTCTCGAGCCGGAACTGGTCGTCTGCGACGAGCCTGTCTCGGCGCTCGATCTTTCCATACAGGCGCAGATCCTCAACCTTCTGGTGGAGATGAAGAAACGGCTTTCGTTGTCCTATCTCTTCGTATCCCACGACCTTTCGGTCGTACGCTATTTTTCCGATCGCGTTCTCGTCATGTATCTCGGCAAGATCGTGGAAAGCGCGCCGACCGCGGAGCTTTGGGCCTCGCCGAAACACCCCTATACCCGTGCGCTTCTCGCAGCCGTTCCCGATCCCGCGCGCCGCAAGCAGGCAGCGCCCATTTCCGGCGACCTGCCGAGCCCCCACAACCCGCCATCCGGCTGCCGGTTTCACACCCGCTGCCCGCTCGCCACCGATCTCTGTCGCGAAAAAGCGCCGGATTACACCCTTTTCGGCAAGAACCACGCCGTGGCTTGCCACCATGCCCAATAAACTGAAGGAGCAACCATAATGGTCGACTATCGCTATCTCGGACGCAGCGCGCTGAAAGTTTCACCGCTGAGCCTCGGCACGATGATGTTCGGAGGCCCGACGCCGGATGACGTGGCCTTCCGCATCATCGACAAGGCACGCGAGCAGGGCATCAACTTCATCGACACTGCCGATGTCTATCACGACGGCAAGTCGGAAGAAGTCGTTGGTCGCGGTATCAAGGCCAGTCGCGATCACTGGGTTCTGGCAACGAAATTCGTCAATTCCCACACCAAGGGTCCGAACCTTGGCGGCCATTCGCGCAAATGGGTGATCGAGACCGTCGAGAATTCGCTTCGCCGTCTCAACACCGACTACATCGATATCCTCTATTTCCACCGCGCCGTCTTCGACGCGCCGCTGGAAGAACCGGTACGCGCCATTGCCGATCTCATCCGTGCCGGCAAGCTGCGCTATTTCGGCGTTTCCAACTTCCGGGGCTGGCGCATTGCCGAAATTTCGCATTTGGCCGATCAGCTCGGCATCGACCGGCCTATCGCCAGCCAGCCGCTTTACAACATCGTCAACCGCACAGCCGAAGCCGAGCAGCTGCCCGCGGCACATAATTACGGGCTGGGCGTCGTTTCCTATTCGCCGCTGGCACGTGGCGTGCTGACCGGCAAATATCAGCCGGGTGAGCAGCCGGGCGCAGATACCCGTGTCGGCCGTGGCGACAAGCGGGTTCTGGAAACCGAATGGCGCCCCGAGTCGGTCGAAATCGCCCAGAAGGTTGCGGCGCACGCCGCATCAAAGGGTGTTTCGGCAGCGGATTTTGCGCTCGCCTGGGTGCTGAACAACAAGTTCGTCACCGCCGCGATCACCGGCCCGCGCACTGAAGACCATTGGGACGGTTACGTCCGCGCCCTCGATGTGAAGATCGATGCGGAAGACGAGGCGCTGGTCGACAGCCTTGTGACGACAGGCCATCCCTCGACACCCGGCTTCAACGATCCGAGCCATCCCGTCGAAGGCCGCGTGCCGCGCAATATCGAACCGGCTCCCCGCCCGGTCGTCAAGCCGCGCGCGGTCGCCTGATCGTCCAGAAGAAAATGCCTGCGGCGCGACCGTGCCGCAGGTCATCACATCCGCTCAGGGAAAATCCGCAATGTCCAATCCTAAAATACAGACCGCAACCACCGATAATTCCAGCGTGCCGAGCCGAGACGACATTCTGGCCCGCGCCAGGGACATTGCGGCTGTTGCCGCCAAGGATGCCGCTCGCCGTGAGCGTCAGCGGGAACTTCCCTTCGAAATCTTCGGCCTGATCAAAGAAGCCAAGATCGGCACGCTGCGCATCCCCGAGGCCAAAGGCGGGCCGGGAGGCTCGATTGCGGACTATATAGAAGTCCTGATGATCCTCGGGGAAGCCGACAGCAATATTCCGCACGCACTCCGAAGCCATTTCAATTTCACCGAAAACCTCGCTCTCACACCGATCGAGCTTGAGGATCGGCGGCACCTCGAAAATGTCCTCACCGGCAAGCTCTTTGCGGGCGCCAGCACGGAACAGGGGACCAAACGCCCCGGCGAAATCACCACGCGCCTCAGCGCCGATGGCGACCGTTATCGTCTGAACGGCCGCAAATGGTATGCGACCGGTACCGCCTTCGCAGATTTCGGCACCTTCAGCGCTGTCGGCGACGACGAACAGCCGATCGGCGTCCTCATTCCGCTTGATCGGCCCGGGATCACCATTCTCGACGACTGGGACAGCATGGGCCAGCGCATGACGGCAAGCGGCGGCGTTTTGCTTGAAAATGTCGAGGTGCTCCCGCATGAGCTGACGACCCGCAAGCTCGGCAGCCAGATCGGGCGCCACAGCTCGGCCATGCGACAGTTGCATCTCGCTGCCTCTGCCGCCGGTGCCGTTCAGGGTGCACTCAACGACGGCATCGACTATGTTCTGCGCCAGGCGCGCACCACTCTCCACAGCAGCGCCGAAACCGCCAATCAGGACCCCTTTGTGCAAAAGATGCTCGGCGAGATCAGCGCCGGTGCCTTCGCCGTCAAGACGCTGATCCGCGAGGCGGCAAGAACGCTCGACAGGACCGCCGCCGCCTTTTCCAGCGGCGACGAAGAGGCGATAGAAGCGGCTTTGCTGGAAGGTTCTCTCGCCACCGCCCGTACCCAGATCATCGCATCGCAGCTTTCGCTGACGGTCGCCACCAACCTTTACGAACTCGGCGGCGGATCGGCGACGTCCAGCGAGCGGAATTTCGACCGCCACTGGCGCAACATCCGCACGGTCTACAACCACAATCCGCTTGCCCACAAGGCGCGTGTCATCGGCGACTACTATCTCAACGGCACCACGACGCACCTCAGGGAAGGCCGGGTATTCTAGCCATGAAGGGAAAACGGCCATGAGAACGGAATTCATCCCTCCTTCGGTCGCAAGAGCGGCTTTCCGGTTGCCGACGCTTTCCCGGCTGCCGCCGCTGACGGCCCTGCGCGCATTTGTCGTGGCCGCGCGTCACGCCAGCTTCTCGCGGGCCGCGGAAGAACTGCATGTCTCGACTGCCGCAATCGGCCAGCAGGTGCGCAGTCTGGAAACCCATCTCGGGCAAACACTCTTCAGCCGCCAGCGCGGCGAGCTGGTGCTGACCGAGGCCGGCAGCACGCTTTACCCCGGCCTTGCGGACGCTTTCGAGACTATGATCGGCAGCCTTTCCGATCTCATGGCCTCCGGCGGCCGGCGGCAGGTGAAGGTTCTGGCGGAAGGCTGTTTTGCGGCCCGATGGCTGGCGCCGCGGTTGGGAACCATCGTTCCAGCCCTTGGAGACGTAGATATCTCGATTGAATCTCTCGAGGGCGACGCCATCGACCTCACGCATTTCGATGCCGATTGCGCGATCGTCGCCACCCACGGACAAATCCCCGGTTTCATTCACGAACCGCTTTTTGCCGACACCGTCAGTGCCGTCTGCACCCCGGATTTTGCGACCCGCCACCAGCTTAATGGTAAACCCGAGCGGCTTCGGGATATCTCTTTTGCGATGTTGCGCGGCAATGGCGCCGATGCTGCCTTCGAATGGGCAAATTGGCTGCGCGCCTGCCGCATTCCGCTTCGGCTTTCCGCAACCGGACCGCGCTTTTCGCGTCAGACCGCGCTGATAGAGGCACTCTTGTCCAGCCACGGCATCGGCCTTGCGCGCCACTCGCTCATTTCCGAAGAGCTTCGAACCGGCCGTCTGATCGCACCTTTCGGCGCACCTCAGCCGACCGCCAGCCGGTATCATCTTCTGACCAGTCCTGACAGGCGGCGGCTGCCGGAAATCGCATCTCTACTCGCCTTGTTGCGCGAGAATACACGCTCACTCGAAGCCGCCGCCTGAGCACGCCCGTCCCACATCAGGCGCGTTCCCTTTGCAACTCCCTGGTCGTATGGATGTTTTCCGGCCGGGGCAGGCCGTAATGATCACGCAGCGTGTTGCCCTCGTAGTCCTCGCGGAACAGCCGGCGCTGTTTGAGGATCGGCACGACCTCGTCGACGAAAATATCGAACCCGCCATTCAGCCATGGTGGCATGATGTTGAAGCCGTCGGCAGCACCTTCACGGAACCAGGTCTCTATCCAGTCTGCCACCTGTTCCGGCGTTCCCGAAATCACCTTGTGGCCGCGCCCGCCGGCAAGCCGGTGCAACAATTGCCGGATCGTCGGATTTTCCCGATCGATGACATCGAGAACCAGTTGATGCCGGCTGCTATCCGCCTGCGCGCGCGTCGCTTCCACCGCCTCCTTCGGCAACGGCTGATCGAGATCGGCCGATGAGAGATCAATGCCTGTAATGCGCTGCAACTGCCCAAGCGAAAAGGCCGGCTGGATGAGATTGTTGAAACTCGCCTCGAGCTTTCGCGCCTCCTCTTCGGTGGAGGCGATGAAGGGGCTGATCCCCGGCAGGATTTTCACATGGGCGGGATTGCGCCCCGTGGCCGCCACGCGCCTCTTGATGTCGGAATAAAAAGACCGCGCACTCTCCAGAGTTTGATGCGCGGTAAAGATTGCCTCGGCATAACGGGCAGCAAAGCCACGGCCGTCCTCCGAAGAGCCGGCCTGCACATAGACCGGCCTGCCCTGCGGCGAGCGTGGCAGGTTAAGCGAGCCCCGCACCCGGTAGAACTCGCCCTCGTGACTGGCAGGATGGATGCGGTCGGTATCGGCGAAAAGACCGCTCTCCTTGTCGGCGACGATGGCATCGTCTTCCCAGCTGTCCCAGAGCTTCGTCACCACATCGACGAACTCAGTCGCCTGCCGGTAACGGTCGGCATGCGGCGGATGCTGCTGGAGATTGAAGTTTCCGGCCGCCGCATCGGCCGAGGTCGTCACGATGTTCCAGCCCACCCGGCCGCCGCTGATATGATCGACCGAGGCGAACAGCCGCGCGAGATTGTAAGGCTCGTAATAGGTGGTGGAGGCCGTCGCAATGAAGCCGATCTTTTCGGTGACGGCCGCCAAGGCCGCCAGCATGGTGATCGGTTCCAGCCGGTGCCGGGCGGCATAGCGGATATTAGCGTCCAGCACCGGCGCATCGGCAAAGAAAATGGCATCCAGCTTTGCCGCCTCGGCCTTGCGGGCGATATCCTGGTAGAGCCTTATATCCGTGATGCGCAGTGGCTCCGACTCGGGGTGGCGCCAGGCTGCTTCATGGTGTCCACCCGGATAGATGAACGCATTGAGGACCAGCTTCTCGGATTTTCTGCTCATGGCGATGAACCCTTTTCAACTTTGACGCGGCTTTAAACGAGAGGTGAGGATGCGCTTACGCCTCCTTCGTCACCCACGCTTTGGCGAGATTGCCGCTGAGCCCCTCCGCCCCTGTCGCGTAATCCTTGATGCGGACGCTGCCGACGACCGGCTGGATTGGCGAAACGAGATTGATGACGGGAAGATCCTTGGCGACGACGACCTGAAACTCCTTGAAGAAGGCTGCGCGCTTTTCGATATCCGGCTCCACCGCGGCCGCTTCCAGCAGCCGGTCCACTTCCGGATTGGCGTAGTGGCTGGCGTTTGAGAACGGCAGGCCGATCTTGAAGTTCTTGCTCCAGTAGACACGCTGCACGCCGGCCGTCGGATCGAAGGTATTGGAGAGGGATTCGACTGAAAGGTCCCAGGCGCGATCGGTATAAACGACCTTCACATAGGTGCCGAAATCGAATTTCTGGATATCCGCCTCGATGCCGATCTTGGAAAGCGCCTGCGCTATGAAATCCGAATAGGTCTGCGGGTTGAACGGGTTGGTGGTGACCCTGAGCTTGAAGCGCTTGCCGCCATCCTTGCGCGGAAAGCCCGCCTCATCCAGCAGCTTTTCCGCCAGCGCGACGTCGAATTTGGCAAAACCGATATCCGGATTGTGGAACTTCGCAAGGCCGGGGCTGATCGGCGTGGGCGATGGCACGGCGTAACCGTAAAGCACGGTATCGATCAGCGCCGGAACGTCGATCGCGTGGGCAATAGCCTGCCTCACCTTCAATTCCTTGAGATATTCGTTCTCAAGGTTGATGACGAGCTGGTTCTGCTGGCCGGCATAGGCGTAGATGCGGTCATCCACCTTCAGCGTCGGAATGGATTTCAGCCGTTCCAGATCGGCAAGCGCCACCGGGTTCGGGCCAATGTCGCCCTCTCCGGTTTCCAGCGCCGCCGCGCGAGCGCCCGCATCATTGATGAGGCGAATGATGACGCGGTCGAGATAAGGACCTGACGCGTCCCAGTAGTCGGCATTCTTTTCCAGAAGAATATGGCTTCCCGGCACCCATTCCTTCAGGACGAAGGGACCGCTGCCGATGATCTGGGCGGGTTTTGGATTGTCAGTCGGCTTGAAGGTCTCGAAGATGTGCTTTGGCACAACAGGCGATTCCGACGAGGCGAGCGCGGTTATCAATCCCGGCGCCGGCTTGGAAAGCTTCACCTTCGCGACCAGCGGATCGGAAGTATCGACGCTTTCAACATGCGAGAAAGTCGCCCGGCCGCGCGGATGGGCTTCCTTCAGCCGCAGGATCGAGAACTCCACATCTGCCGATGTCACCGGCTTGCCGTCATGGAACTTCGCATTCGGCTGCAGATGAAAGATATATTCCAGCCCGTCGGCGGAAACGCTCCATTCTTTGGCAAGGCTCGGCTTGGGCGAAAGTTCGTAATCGTACGTCAAAAGCCCGTCATAAATCTTCGATCCGATGAACTGCGGACCGCCCGCACTGGTATTGATTGCCACGAGCTGCGTCGGCTCGGGAAAATAGACGATCTTGAGCGTACCGCCCGAAACGGGCTCTTCAGCAGCAGCGAAAGAACCACCTGGCAGCGCCACGAAAGCGCCGGCGGCGAGTGCAATTTTATGAAACTGGCGTCTGGAAAAGGTCATGTCTATCTCCGATAAAAATCCGATGTGCGGGGTGCGGCATCTCAGTGCAGTTGCGGGAACCCGTGACGCTCGGCGAGGATTTGCAAAATGCGTTTCGTGTCCTGAATGAAGTGCGTGTCGCCTTTGGTCGTCGCATCGGCTGGTGCATCGCCGGTAAAGACGAACAGCGGCAACGACTGGTTTTCCTCACCCACGACGGCGATGACCGCTTCGCGCGGACGCTGAAAACCGACCCGGTGGATATCAATCCCGGCGGCAAGGTCCGGAAAGGCGGCAAGCAGGCCTTCGATCTGGTTACAATGCGGGCAGACGAACCGGACACCGGGGTGCTTGGGGTCTTCAAAACCGGGGGCGATCAAAAAAAGCGTATCCTTGGCCATGGCATCCATCGTGTGCGGGTGAGATTTCATGGACACAGTGCAGGCAGAGAAATCAGAGGTCCAGAAAGCTATTCTTCCCGCAAAACGAAGAATTCCTTCGCCCTAAATTATTGAAGAAATTGATTTTTTTAGAGTTCCGATAATTGGCATCACCGTTCCTGCCCGCCTGTTCCAAAGGCAACGTTTTTCCCGAAAAAGCCGTTATCCCGCGATAGTGAAAAAAGGCCGGAGGGCCGTTTTCAGCAATAAAAAACCCGGCAAAATTGCCGGGTTTTTTATTGCCATATGCAAAACGCTCACTCGTTCTTCCAGGCCGTCGACAGATCGCCATAGGCAATGTCGATTGTGGTGACGAGAGACTGCAGGCTGGTGTTGCGCAGAATGACGGTCGGCAGGGCGACGATAGAGAAATTCGGCAATTCGTCACCGGTGATTTTCTGGATATCGTGGAACTGCCCCGCCCGTTTCGTTTCATCCACTTCAATCGCAGCGGCGCGGAAAAGATCATCCACCCTGGGATTGTTGTAGTGGGCGGCATTGACGTATGGCGCGGGTTTCTTGATGCCATCGGACCAGTAGAGCCGCTGCACGCCCGCTGTCGGATCAAACAACCGGCTGATGCCGTTCACCGTCAGGTCAAAACCGCGCTCCGTATAGACGCGCTTGATGAAGGTCGCGAGATCGCCTTCGACGATATCCACCTTCACGCCGAGCTTGCCGAAGGACGAGCGTAGATATTCGGAGGTTTTGCGGAAAACGTCGGAGGGCAGGAAGGCCAGCCGCAGCGAAAAACGCGTGCCATCCGCACCCCTCGGATACCCCGCCTTGTCCAGCAGCTCATTCGCTTTGGCCAGATCGAAGGGATAGGTAAAGGGCTTCTCGTCATTATAGGCGGTGAATACCGCTGGAATGTTCGAACCGGCGGGTTTCGCCGTGCCGAAAAAGATCGCGTCGTTGATGAAATTGCGGTCGATGGCATGTGCCAGCGCGTGCCGCACCTCCTTTTTCGCGAGGATCGGGTTCTCCAGATTGAACTCGAATACGGCGGCGTTATTGAGATAGGAGTCGGTATAGACCTCCACCGCAAGCTTGGGATTCTGCCGCAAACGCTCCAGATCGCTGTAGGAGACATCGGCGGTATAATCCGCCTCGCCCGTTTCCACCGAGATGGTGGTGGAGGCCGCGTCAGCGACGAACCGCGCCACGAAGCCATCGAGATAGGGAAGATCGGCCTGCCAGTAGTTCGGGTTCTTCCTGAGCTTCACATAGCTGCCGCGTTTCCATTCCTCAAACACAAAGGGGCCGGTGCCAACGGGCGCGTTGCCGTTCGGGCTCTCATTGTAGTTTTCCGAAGCATAGGCATGGGCCGGCAAAATGGGCGTTTCGCCACCGGTCAGCGCCCGCAGAAGATAGGGTGCAGGTTTGGAAAGCACCACTACCGCCGTCAGCGGATCGGGCGTTTCGATATCGGCAACATTGGCGAAAGTGATACGGCCGCGTGGGCCAACCTTCTTGAAGGCAAGCAGGGAAAATTTCACATCCTGTGCAGTGAAATCCTTGCCATCATGCCATTTGACGCCCTTGCGCAGCTTGAAGGTGTAGCGCAGCCCGTCGGCGGAGGTTTCCCAGCTTTCGGCGAGAACCGGATGCGGCTTGAACTCGCTGTCGAAGCGTACCAACCCTTCCAGGATCTTGGTGGAAATCGCGCGCGTTCGCGTATTGGAATCGGAAAGCGGCACAAGCGTCGTCGGCTCACCGAGACCCGCAAGGGTGACAATACCGCCCTTTTTCGGCGTTTCTGCCGCCAGCACCGGCACGGATGGCAGCAGCATGGCCGCACCTATCGCAGCACTCAAAAGCAATGTCTTACGTCTTGTAATATCCATGGATGTTTCCTCTTGCAGGCTTGTTTTCAAATTTCAGGCAGGCTTCAGCCGGGTTTCGACCAGTCGGGCAAACAAGGTGGCGCCGACCGGCAGGATGGCATCGTCGACAATGAAACCGGGATTATGGGCCGGCACGGTGCCGGAATGACCGAGGGTGAAAAACGCACCGGGCGCATGTTTCAGGAGGTCGGCGAAATCCTCGCTGCCCATGAAGCGGCTGGGCTCGGTGGAAACGCGCTCGTCTCCGAGAACTTCGCGCGCCACCCCGGCCACAATCTCCACCGACGCGTCGTGATTGGTCAGAACCGAGAATATGTCGCGAATATCCACCTCGGCGGTCAGGCCGTGAGCCGCGGCAACATGATCCGAGATGGTGCGGATACGGCCGCGGATCGTTTCACGCACGCTGTCGGAGAAGGCCCGCACCGTGCCTGCAATCGAGGCCGTTTCGGGGATGACGTTATAGGCAGATCCCGCCTCGATACGGGTGATCGACAAGACGGCCGGATCGGTCGGCGGCACATTGCGGCTGACGATGGTCTGCAATGCCTGGATGAGTTCACCCGTCGCCGGCACCGGATCACGCGAGACATCCGGGTGAGCCGCATGCGCGCCCCTGCCCTTCAGTCGGATATCGAAGAAATCGGCGCCTGCCAGAATGGTGCCGGGCGAAACCTTCAGATGGTTGGGTGCTGCATGGGAGGAATTGTGCAGCCCGTAAATTTCATCGACGGGGAAATCCTTGAACAACCCATCGGCGATCATGGCGCGTGCGCCACCCAGTCCTTCTTCGGCGGGCTGGAAAATGAAAATCACCGTGCCGGCGAAATCACGGGTTTCCGCCAGATAACGGGCGGTGCCAAGCAATATGGTGGTGTGCACATCATGCCCGCAGCCGTGGAACTTACCGGGATAGACCGATGCATAAGGCAGCCCTGTTTCTTCCGGCATCGGCAGGGCATCCATATCCGCCCTCAACCCGATTGAACGGTTGCCAGCATGACGGCCACGCAGCACGCCGACCACGCCGGTCTTGCCATAACCGCGATGCACCTCGATGCCCCAGGAGGTGAGCTTCTCGGCGACGATGCCAGAGGTGCGCACCTCTTCGAAACCGATTTCCGGATGCTGGTGCAGATCGTGGCGGATGGAGACGAGTTCGGGAACATAGGTCCCGATCCGGTCTATGACTTTCGGCGCGGGCGTTTTGACGGGATCGACGGCAATATTCACGGTATCTCCTCAGGGCAAAAAAGATCGTTCTCGCAATCTCTGTGATTGCGAAGTGCTAAGCTTCAGAACTGGAAATCTGAGGCGGGAGAGGCGTCAGAGCCTCAGGCCAGCCTCCTTCATCAAGGGCAGAATGCGCTCAGCGAAATATTCGAGATCTTCGCGGAAATCGTAGAAATTCAGCTGCACGCCATCGATGCCAGCCTTTTTCAAGCCGACAAGCTGCTCGACCACCTGCTCCGGCGAGCCGATGATTTCGATATTGCCGCCGAGATTGCGCCCCTGCTTGTGGCGTGCATCGCCGCGACCCCGCCAGGCATGGGCGTCGCTGTCGTAATTGTTGGTCGCAAAGGCACGGGTGCCGGGCTGCGGTTTTCCCGCCTCGATGGCGTCGGCATAGGCGATCGCTTGCCTCTCCGTATCGCGGCTGACGATGATCGGATTGATGAGCGTCTTCACATGACGGCCATAGGCCCTGGCGCGGTTCTTGATGGTGGCGATATGATCGGGAAGCGTTTCCAGCGCGCTGTCGATATGCGCGCCGCCGGGCGAGGTAACGAAAACCAGATCGGAATGGCGGGCGGCGAAATCGATACCGGCCGGCGAGCCGGTCGCCGTCACCAGCGGCGGGCGGCCAAAGGCGGGCTTTGGCGTTATCCAGCCGTTGTTGATGGCCCAGGGGTTAAGCTTGCCCTCGTAGGAGAAGTTTTCGGTTTCTCCCCACAGGCGATGCAGCACATCGAACAACTCGCCCGCCATGTCGTAGCGCTTGTCATGGTCGATCCGCTGCCAGCCGAACATTTCATGCTCTATGGCGCGATGGCCGGTGACGATGTTGATGCCCCATCGTCCCCTGGCGATATGATCCAGCGTTGCGCCATATTTTGCGAGATGAAGCGGATGCAGGGGCCCGTAAAGCACATGGATGGTGGAGATTAGAAGAATACTCTTCGTGACCGCCGCCATGGCGCCGAGTGCGATGAAACTGTCGAGCGAGGATTCGCCGTCATAACCGCCCTTGGGCAGCCATTGCGTGCGGCTGAACGCGATTTCGAAACCAAGCTCCTCCGCGCGCTTCACCAGCTCCGCGTTATAATCGAAGGTCCAGCTATTGCTGGTTGGGAGGCTGGAGAAGTTGATGTCCTGCAGATTGAGGAACAGCCCCAGCATCAGTGGCTGTTTCGCCGCGCGGCTGAGCGGGCTGTCTTCGAAATCAGTGGGGCATTTCAGTTCAGGACCTTCAGGCAGTGAAACAGTCAGCGCCATGTCTTTTCTCCCTCGGAATGATTACCCTGCGGGGTGGTCGCTGCCAGCCGGGCGCGCAAATAGGCCTCCACGCTGCGGGGCTGACGACCGGTAATCCGCTCGATGTTGTCGTTGACGGGGGCCGCGAGGCCCTCGCGGATAAGTTGGCCGAATTCACCAATCGCCTTCTGTTCGAAAGCTCCGATATGCGGTGGAAAAACGGAAGCGGAATGATGCGATATCCCCACGGGGCGATGCAGGATACGGGCCGCGATGCGGGCGATTTCCAGTGCCGTCAAGGCTTCACCGCCGGTTAGCACCAAGGCGCCGGAAACAGACGTGCTCGCAGTCAAGGCGTGAACCGCCACATCGGCTATATCGTCGGCATCAATGAAGGAAACGGCCGCATCGCCGAAACGGGTGGGCACATCCTCCCCCTGGCGTAGTGCTGCGACGACGGGTTCCAGCGCCACCTGCATCCAGGCATTCGGCCGCAGCACCGTATGCGCAATGCCGCTCCCGGCTAGATGTTTTTCGACCTCGGCATGGGCGGCACCCGAGATGGAGCGTGCGGCATTGGCGATGGTCCAGTCGGAGCCGGATATTTTCACGATCCGCGATACGCTGGCGGAGAGAGCGGCATCGATGACCGCGTTCTGGTCCGCCGCCAGCGTTTCACCGATTGGGGAAAGCAGGAACACCGTGTCTATCGCGCGTGAGGCCTCTTTCAGGCTGGCCGGATCGGAGAAATTCCCCTCCGAAATATCCACCCTGTCGCCCCAAAGCTTGAGCGCGTCCTCACCCCGGCGGGTCAGCACCCTAACCTTCGCCTCTTTCTGTAAAAGGCGGCTGACGACGCGTTGGCCGAGCTTGCCGGTTGCACCCGTTACAAGAATGGTTGCTGTCATGACGCCCTCACTTCGCCGCAGCCTGTTGCAGTAAAGAAAGGGCGCGCGGATCGGCCCAGTCGTTCACATCGAAATCGTCAGGGATGAATTTCCATTCCAGCAGGAAATCCTTGAAGTGGCTGAGCGCATCCAGCTCCGCCGGATCGAGATCGAGCCTCAGGTTACGGTACACATCCGCCCCGTTGGCGGCGATAACCGCTTCCTCGCTGACACCGATCTCGCGGGCGATGAAACGCACCGCTTCCGCCGGATTGGCGTTCGCCCAGCCGGCAACCCGCTGTACCGTGGCCACGAGGTCGGCGACGAGATCGGGCCTTTCATCGGCAAAGGTGGCATCCACGGTCAAAGGACGTGGCGTGCCGTTATTGATGCGGATTTTCGGATCGGGGTGAAACCCAGTCGACACGACGACGCGCGCGCCAATGAGATTGGCAACGGTGACGCCCTCCGCTCCTTTGACAAAAAACGCATCGATCTTTCCGCGATGCAATGCCGCGATCTCCTCCCCATAGGGCAGCCGTCGGCGCAGGCCATGGAACCTGTCGTCAGCCGGTCCGAGCAGCACCGGCTCGGTTGCGGTGAGATCGACCAGCTCGACCTCCGCCACGGAAAGGCCGGAAACGGTCAGTGCCGACACGATGCCCTTGAGCGATGTGGCGCGCTGGAAGTCGATGGTTTCGTTCGGTCGTTTCGGCAGCCCGATGCGCCGGCCCTTCAGCTCGCCGCCCTTTGTTATACCACTGGCTGGCAGCGCTATGACCGCCTGAAACTCGTCGGTCCTGGTCAAACCGACAAGACGCGTCTGGCGTCCGCCGGATTTTGCCCAGATAGGCGGAATATTACCGCCCTGACGGAATGACCAGTCCAGACGGTGATCGAAATGGCTCTGGCGAATGGCCGGATCCGCCGCATCGCGAATTGAGGACACAGTAATGCCGTGGCCGGCGAAACTCTCCTCGATCCAGCCAAGCTGCACCGCGATGGAAAGCGGCGTCGGCGCCGGGCAGCGCGTGTACCAGACGGTTTCAGGGTGGGTTATCTGGCGAAGGGCCGCATCAGCCATGGCGTTCGTCCTCTCAATTGCGATCTCTACGACACGCTACACGCCATAAAATATTTTCTATAGATAAAGTGTACTATTTGAGAGGCCATTGAGGAAATTCGTTTCCATATCATCATGGCTTCGTACTTCCGGTAAAATATCCTTTCGGAAATGGCGTCATCCTCGAGCGATACTTCGGCGGAGAGCGGCACGCGATGTGAGCATTTCCTTGCGGGAGTCGGCCATGTCTCAGAAGTTTTTCTTCTCCTGACAGCAAGGATTTTTAACTCGCGACCGGAACCCCGGCTGTTACGCTTCCCCGCAATTGTGTCGGACCCGCAAGCCGGCAATCCAACAGACCTGAAAGAAAAAGTGGCAGCATGAGCACGAACAAACGCCGGCTCAATCTCAATGTCGGCATCAATACCACCGGATACCTCGCCAATGCCTGGAAATACAGGAGCGGAGACCGGCACGATATCAACGATATCGGCTATTACCGGCGACTGACGGAACTGGCTCACAAAGGCCGGTTCGACGCCGTTTTCCTTTCGGATCACCCGGCATTGCTGACCGACCCGACAAGCCGGCCGTTTCACACCATCGATCCGCTCATCCTTTCCACATCGCTTGCCGCACAGGTGCCGGACATCGGATTCGTGGCGACGGTGTCCTCCACCTATAACTCGCCCTATAATTTTGCGAGACGAACGCAATCCATCGATATCGTCACGGGCGGTCGGTTGATCGTCAACATCGTCTCCTCCTTCAATCCGAACGTCGCCGCCAATTTCGGCAACGACCCGCTGCCGCCGCGCAATGAGCGATATGCCAAGGCCACGGAATTTCTCGATGTCGCGAAAAAGCTCTGGTCGAGCTGGGATCCGCGCCGCGAAGGCGAGATACCGGAAGACCGCTTCTGGGATGCGGCGACGGCCGAGACCATCGATCACGAGGGGCAATATTTTCATGTTAAAGGCCCGCTCAACGTCCCTCGTGGACCGCAGGGGCACCCCGTCATCGCCCAGGCGGGCGCTTCCGAGGGCGGCATCGATCTGGCGGCACGTCATGGCGAGATTATCTATTGCAACATATTGTCCCGTCCCGCTGGCCAGGCCTTTGGCAAAAAGGTCCGTGACCGCGCAGTGTCTTTCGGCCGCGATCCCTCCGGCATCCGCATCGTTCCCGGCCTCGTCGTCATTCTCGGCGAGACGCGCGAGGAAGCGCTGCGCAAACACGAACTCTACAGCGGAACCGGCTCGGAAGACGGTCTTCTGGCACGCTTCGCCAAGGAAAACGGTATCGATCCCCGCGATTTCGATCCCGATGCGAAACTGGATGGCGAGCGCTTCATTCCCGACCAGAACCGGCAATGGGCTGTCGGCATGGGGCTTGGCCTTTCCGAACTGCTGACCCATGAAAAGCTCACCGCCCGCGAGGCCGTGCGGCGCTCGGAGGGGCATCACCGACTACTGCTCGGCACAGCGGAAGAGGTGGCGGACGGCATCATCGATCTCTGGCAGGACGGAACGGTTGACGGCTACACATTGCAGCCGCCCCGTGCCCCTGACGATATCGCCGAATTCGTCGAACAAGTCGTGCCGGTGCTGCAAGACCGCGGCGTTTATCCGCGCGAATACGAAGGCACGACCATCCGCGAAAGATACGGCCTGCCTCAACCGGACTGACGCTGTTCGCCTCGTTCGCCATTCCCACGCTCGGCGCAGGAATGGCGGCGTTGTGAACGCACTATTGAGCTGTTGCCACTTTCAAAACCGGCCTTTCGCCGGAAAGCTGCGGCAGCACAGAGGCGAAATCCGTCACGATCTGGCGATAATCTTCCGGCTGGAATTCATAGGGCAGTTCCAGACGGAATTCCGAGACAAACGGCAGAACGGGGTCGCGCGACAGCTTCTCCAGAATTTCATCCGTCGTCCCGACAATATCAGGCAGAAAAAGCGTGCGGCGCGCACCATGCGGCGTATGCGTGCGCTTGTCGCGCTCGGCCGCAAACTCCGCATAACGGCGGCGTGTCGCCGGGCTGGCACTGTCCGTCGGCAAAATCACGCGGCCAAGGGCGACGCGCGGCTGGCGCTCATGCGCCCATTCCTGCCGGAACCGAGCAACGAGGGCCGCCTGCGCCGTCAGAAAATCATCGGTATTTTCACCGCTGACGATATTGCCGGTCAGCAGATTGAATCCCGCCTTCCCCGCCCAGCGAGCGGAATTCTGCGATCCGCCGCCATACCACAGCCGGTCGGTCAACCCCTTGGCGAAGGGCCGAAGGCGCGGCACCTGCGCGCCCGCTGCATTGCCCGCCTCCGTTTCGCTGGACAGCGGTTCTGATCTCAAGGCCCTGGCGAGCTTCTCGGCGCGGGCATGGCTGTAATCCGCATCGGGCGCCGTATCGACATAATCCGAAATCAGATGGGCGAAGGGCGGCGCGCCGACAGAGACGCCGACATTCAACCGTCCGTGTGACAGCACATCCACGGTGGCGAGATCTTCCGCCAGCCTGAAAGGGTTTTCATAACCCAGTTGAATGACGGCGGTGCCGAGGCCAATCCGCTTGGTGCGCTGCGACGCCGCCGCGAGAAAGGTGGCGGCCGAGGACACGCCGCGTTCCAGATGGCGCTGGCGGACCCAGGCGCTATCATAACCCAGCGCCTCGCCGACTTCGAAAAGCTGCAGAGTTTCCTCCAGCCCCTGCGCAGGATCATCATCGTGATAGTTGCCGGGAACCAGAAAAGCAAAATGCGAGATACGGGAAATAGGCATGGTGTACATCCGGGAATGTTTGTTGAGGCATGATGAAGCTCAGACAGCGCAGGTGCGGCCATCATCCTGTACCGCGCATACCCAAGCAGAATGCACGATGACCGGCATCGCTGGCGCGGCATGGTCTTTTATAGTCCCGGCGATTTTTGAAAGATCGTTGCGCGATTCATTAGTCTACTAAAATTATAGATTAATCCTCAAGGAGCGGTCGCTTTGTCCCCTCTCCATCCTTTTAAATACGCCGACGTATCGAGCGCCGCGCGAATGCCCTTGATTTTCCTCCCCAACATGTAATACAGATTATCATACATGTTGACAAATAATGCATACATGTATGACATTGCAGCCACCACGAACGCTGCGATACCTGCATGAGGGAGGAATTATGATCATCACCGACGTCGAGGTCCGTGTTTTCCGCACGACGACCCGTCGGCACTCGGACAGTGCCGGTCACGCACATCCGGGTCCGGCGCATCAGGTGGAACAGGCCATGCTGACCATCCGCACGGAAGACGGGCAAGAAGGCCATTCCTTCACAGCGCCGGAAATCGTTCGCCCGCATGTCATCGAAAAATTCGTCAAGAAGGTGCTGATCGGCGAGGATCATCGCGACCGGGAACGCCTTTGGCAGGACCTTGCTCACTGGCAACGCGGCTCGGCGGCGCAGCTGACGGACCGCACGCTGGCGGTGGTGGACTGCGCGCTCTGGGACCTTGCCGGTCGCAGCCTCGGACAACCTGTATACAAGTTGATCGGCGGTTATCGCGACAAGGTGCTCGCCTATGGCTCGATCATGTGTGGGGACGAGCTGGAAGGCGGCCTTGCAACGCCTGAAGACTACGGCCGGTTCGCCGAAACGCTGGTGAAGCGCGGTTACAAGGGCATCAAGCTTCACACCTGGATGCCGCCCGTCAGCTGGGCGCCGGATGTGAAGATGGACCTCAAGGCCTGCGCGGCCGTGCGCGAAGCGGTCGGGCCCGATATCCGCCTGATGATCGACGCCTTTCACTGGTATTCCCGCACCGATGCGCTGGCATTGGGACGTGGCCTTGAAAAGCTCGGCTTCGACTGGATCGAGGAGCCGATGGATGAGCAGTCGCTCTCCTCCTACAAGTGGCTCGCCGACAATCTCGATATTCCCGTCGTCGGCCCGGAAAGTGCAGCTGGCAAGCACTGGCACCGCGCAGAATGGATCAAGGCCGGCGCCTGCGATATTCTTCGCACCGGCGTCAACGATGTAGGCGGCATCACGCCGGCGCTCAAGACCATGCATCTCGCCGAAGCCTTCGGTATGGAATGCGAGGTGCATGGCAATACGGCCATGAACCTGCATGTGGTCGCCGCCACCAAGAATTGCCGCTGGTACGAGCGTGGCCTCCTGCATCCCTTCCTCGAATATGATGACGGCCACGACTATCTGAAGTCTTTGTCCGACCCGATGGACCGCGATGGGTTCGTTCACGTTCCCGACCGGCCGGGCCTTGGCGAGGATATCGATTTCGATTTCATCGACAACAACCGGGTGAGATAAGGCTATGAAAACCGTGCTCGCCTTTGGAGACAGCCTCACCTGGGGCGCAGACCCGGCAACGGGTCTCCGCCACCGGCCTGAGCATCGCTGGCCGGAGGTGCTGGAGGCCGAGCTTTCCGGAATGGCGAAGGTTCATGCCGAAGGGCTAGGCGGACGCACCACCTGTTATGACGACCATGCCGGCCCGGCCTGCCGCAATGGCGCGCGAGCGCTTGAAGTCGCGCTTTCGTGCCACATGCCGCTTGATCTCGTCATCGTCATGCTCGGCACCAACGACATCAAGCCGGTGCATGGCGGTCGCGCGGAAGCCGCCGTTTCGGGCATGCGGCGGCTGGCGCAAATCGTCGAGACCTTCATCTACAAGCCGCGAGATGCAGTGCCTAAGCTTCTGATCGTCGCGCCGCCGCCCTGCGTCGCCGGCCCGGGTGGAGAGCCCGCAGGCGGTCGCGATATCGGACAATCACTACGGCTTGCGCCGCTCTATCACAAACTCGCCGCCGAACTTGGGCATCACTTCTTTGATGCCGGATCGGTCGCCAGCGCCTCGCCAGTGGATGGCGTGCATCTGGAAGCGCCGGCAACGGCTGCAATCGGCCGGGCGCTCGCCGCTCCGGTCAGAGACATTCTTGGCTGATCACACGAAGCCTGTGGAGGAACAGGCGCGCGGATCGAAACGTGGAAGGCCGTATGAACCGGCCGTATGGGAGGAAAAATGAGACATTTTCTTGCAACCGCAGCCCTCGGTGCACTGCTGATCGGCGCCGTGCCGCTCAGCGTCTTTGCCGAAACGCCGAAGGACCAGCTCATCGTCGCCACGACCATGAGCAATATCCTGACCCTTGATCCAGCCGCCATTACCGGCCGCGAGACGGTGCAGGTTCTGAATAATATCTACGACACGCTGGTCGTGCTTTCGCCCAAAGATCGCAGCGTCCAGCCCCGCCTTGCCGAACGTTGGGAAATCGGCGAGGATCGGAAATCGATCCGCTTCCACCTGCGGGCCGACGCCAAGTTCGCGTCCGGCAACGCCGTGACGGCAAAGGACGTGGCATGGAGCCTGAAACGTCTGCTCGCCCGCAATCTGGCGCAATCGTCTTTCCTCAAAACACGCGGTTTCAAGCTGGAGGATGCCGACAAGCTTTTCGTCGCCGAAAATGACCAGACCTTCGTGCTTAATATTCCGAAGCCTGATGATCCCAACCTGCTGCTGATGATTCTTGCACAGAATGGGCCCGGCTCGATCATCGACAGCCAGACGGCGCTTGCCAACGAAAAGGACGGCGATCTTGGTGGCGCGTGGCTGACGCTCAATTCGGCGGGCTCCGGCCCGTTCAAGCTGACCCAGTGGAAATCCAACGAATATATCATCCTCACCCGCAACGACGATTACTGGGGTGAAAAAGCCAAGATGAAGCGCGTCCTGATGCGCCATCTGCCGGAATCGCAATCGCAGCGGCTGATGCTGGAAAAGGGCGATATCGATGTCGCCTACTCCCTGCAGGCGCCGGACCTGAAGTCGCTCGAAGCCGACAAGACCATCGCCATCGAATCCACACCCGGCTCCGGTTTTTATTACCTCAGCGTTTCGATGAAAGACGAGCGCTTTGCGAACAAGAAAGTGCGCGAAGCCCTGCGTTACCTGATCGACTACGACGGCCTCGACAAGGCGGTCATGCCCTATTACGGCAAGCTGCATCAGCGCTCTCTCAGCACCGGTGTGATGGGCGCGCTGCCGGATCAGGGCTACAAGCTCGATATCGCAAAAGCCAAGGCGCTTCTGGCTGAAGCCGGTTATCCAAACGGTTTCAAGACGACGTTGCGCGTGCTCTCGGAAGACCCCTTCATGAAAGCGGCAACGGCCATCCAGAACACACTGGCCCAGGCCGGCATCCAGGCCGAACTGATCAGCGGTTCCGGCGACCAGATTTACGGCGCCATGCGCGAGCGCAACTTCGAACTGCTTCTCGGCCGCGGCGGCGGCGGTCAGCAGCCGCATCCGGACAACAACCTGCGCTCCATCGCCTATAATCCGAACAATGCGGACGACGCCAAGCTCACCAACTATCAAAGCTGGCGCACTAGCTTCTTCGATGAAAAGCTGAACAAGATGATCGAGGAAGCCCTTGTCGAGCGCGACGTGGCGAAACAGACGAAGCTCTACGAGGACCTTCAGGCCTATATGGACGAAATCGTCATGTCCATTCAACCATTCTCCGAAGTCGTCGACACCGCCGCTTTCCGCAGCGACATCAAGGGTATGATCGTCAGCCCCTGGCTCTCGCGCTTTGAAGAGGTGAGCAAGGAGCGCTGATCGGCTGCCATATCTGCAAGTAGGAGAAGGCGCGGCTAACCCCGCGCCTTTTTGCTGTAATGAAGCTCCATTCACCCAATGTGTTAGGCGCAAGCGAAGCCTCCGCACTCCGTAACGCCGGACGAGATCCGGGGTCTTGTGTGAGCAGCCTAAGCGCAGTTGGCGGCCCGCCCTCCCGCCGTAGCCATCCAAAAAAAATTGCCCGGCACTGAAGGCCGGGCAAGGAAGGAGGATTTTATTATTCGTGATGCCCCGGAGGAGGACGATCACGCTTTGGAAGGTGTCATGCGCCTTCATATTCCAGCGAGGCGCCGATCAGTTCGCGCGCATAGGGATGGGTCGCACCATTGCCGGCGATGGCCTCACGCGGCAGGATTTCGGTGATTTCGCCGCGCAGCATCACGGCGAAGCGATCGCACATGTGGTCGACCACGGCGAGATCGTGCGTCACCATGATATAGGTGAAGCCGCGCTCTTCGCGCAGGCGCTGCAACAGGTTGAGGATTTCGGCCTGCACCGAAACATCGAGCGCCGAGGTCGGCTCGTCGAGCAGGAGCAGCGACGGTTCAAGGATCAGCGCACGCGCAATCGCCACGCGCTGCCGCTGGCCGCCGGAAAGCTGATGCGGGAAGCGGTCCAGGAACGACACGGGCAGACCGACATCCGTAATTACCTTGCGCATGCGCTCTTCACGATCGCCCAGTTTATGGATGGCAAGCGATTCTCCGAGAACGGTGCGCACCGACTGGCGCGGATGCAGCGAACCATAGGGATCCTGAAACACCATCTGCAACGTGCGGCATCGCTCGATCAGCGGCATGTCGCGAACCGACTTTCCATTGATGAGGATTTCGCCGCTCCAGAAATCATTCAGCATCGACACGCAGCGCAACACTGTTGATTTGCCCGAACCGCTTTCACCGACCAGACCGAAACACTCGCCCGGCTCGACGCGAAAGGACACCGAAGGCAGCACTTTCAGCGCCGTGTGGCCGCTGCCGAAGGTGATGGAGAGATCGCGGGTTTCAACGGAAACGGCCATTATACTTTCTCCTCCAGCCATTCGGGGCGGCGATCCAGCACCGCAAGTGGCGCACGCGTGCCGCCAATCCGCGGCTGCGCCGCGAGCAGGCCGCGCGTGTAGGGGTGCTGCGCTTGATCGAGGTCGCGCGCGGCAAGCGTTTCCACCACCCGGCCGGCATACATGATGAGTACCCGGTCGCAGAAATTGCGCACGAGATTGAGGTCGTGGCTGATCATGATGAGACCGATGCCTTTATCCCGAACGAGGCCATCGAGAATATTCAGAACCTGCAGCCGCACCGTCACATCCAGCGCAGAGGTCGGCTCGTCGGCAATGACCAGATCAGGATCGGCAAGCAGCATCATCGCAATCATGACGCGCTGGCCCATGCCACCGGAAATTTCGTGCGGATATTGCTCGTAGACGCGCACGGCGTCGCGGATTTTCACCGCATCGAGCATGGCGAGCGCCTTTTCCCGGGCTTCCGATTTCGACGCCTTGAAATGGCGCAGATAGGTCTCCGTCACCTGATCGCCGACACGGCGGATGGGATTGAGAGAGAATTTTGGATCCTGAAGGATCATCGACATGCGCCGTCCGCGAACCTTCAGCATCTCCTTCTCACTGAGCGACAGAAGATCGACGCCATCAAAATCAAGCTTGTCGGCCGTTATCGTCGCCGATGGCAGGAGGCGCAGCAAAGCCCGGCCGACGGTGGACTTGCCCGAGCCGCTTTCGCCGACAATGCCGAGACGCTCCCGGCCAAGGGTGAAGGAGATGCCGCGCACGGCCTCGGTGGGCGAACCGCCATAACGGATGCGAAGATTTTCGACGTCGAGGATTGGTTTTTCCATGGCCCTATTTCCGGTTCATCTGCTTCGGATCGAGCGCATCCCGCAGGCCGTCACCCAGAAGGTTGAAGGCGAGGCTGACGGAAAGGATCGCAACGCCGGGGAAAGTGACGAGCCACCAGCTGTCGAGCATGTAACGGCGTCCGGTCGCGATCATCGCGCCCCATTCCGGCAGGGGCGGCTGCGCGCCAAGGCCTAGGAAGCCGAGGCCTGCGGCGGTCAGAATGACGGTCGCCATATTCAGCGTCAGACGGATCAGGACCGAAGGCAGGCACATGGGCATGATCGATTTTATGATGATACGCAGCGGCGAAGCACCCTGAAGCCTTGCGGCGGCAATGTAGTCCGCCTTGCGGAATGTCATCGCTTCGGCGCGTGCGAGCCGCGCGATCGGCGGCCATGAGGTGAGCGCGATCGCGATGATCGCATTGTTGAGGCTGGGTCCGAGCGCGGCCACGAAGGCGAGCGACAGGATGAGGCTCGGGAAAGACAGGAAAATATCCGTGATGCGCATCATCACCGTATCGAACTTGCCGCCGAGATAACCGGAGGCCGTGCCGACCAGCAGACCGACCGGACCGACGATGATCGACACCAGCGAGATGATGGTGAGAGTGATGCGCGCGCCCCACAGAAGGCGACTGTAAATATCGCGTCCAAGCTCGTCCGTGCCGAAGAAATGGCCGTTACCGGGCGGCTGCAGCGTCTTGGCGAGATCCTGCACGTAAGGATCATGCGTCGCAAGCCAGGGCGCGAAAATCGCCGCGATGACGAGAAGCAGCAATATCACCAGGCCGAAGGCCGATGTCGGGCTTTTCAGCAGGAAGACAATGATGTTCTTCAGCGCGTTCAAAGGCACGGGAAGACGCAAGGAAGTTTCTGCACGAGCCGTCATCAGCGGGTCCTCGGATCGAAAAAGCGGTACAGAATGTCGGACAGGAGATTGAGCCCGATGAAGATGACGCCGACAATAAGTACGCAGGTCATCACGGCATTCATGTCGCCGATGATAAGATTGCTGGTGAGATATTGGCCGAAGCCCGGCCAGGCGAAGACGGTCTCGATAAGGACAGCGCCTTCCAGCAGTGAGCCGTAAGCAAGGGCAATGATGGTGACGAGCTGCACGCGGATATTGCCGAAAGCATGCAGCCACACCGTCTGGCGTTGCGACAGGCCTTTGACGCGCGCAGTCGTCACATATTCCTGGCCCAACTGGTCGAGCATGAAGCTGCGCGTCATACGGGTGATATAGGCCGACGATGAATAACCAAGCAGAGCGGCGGGCAGGATGAGGTGATTGATGGCCGACCAGAAGACTTCCATATCGCCCGCCAGCAGGCTGTCGATGAGGAGGAAGCCCGTTCGTTCCTCCACGAGACCGATATAGAACTGGTCCATGCGGCCACCGCCGCCGACAAGCCCGAGATGAGCGTAAAAAACGATCAGCGCAATCATACCGGTCCAGAAAATCGGCATGGAATGGCCGAACAGGCTGAGCACCCGGACCAAATGGTCCTGCCAGCGGTCTTTCTTGACGGCGGCATAAACCCCCATGGGAATCCCGAGGCCGGCACCGATCAGGATCGCGAAGGTCGCGAGCTCCATCGTCGCCGGCATGACGCGTATGATATCCTGGATGACGGGCTGGCCCGTGCGGATCGAGGTTCCGAAATCGCCGGTGAACACGTCGCCGAGATAATAGATGAATTGTTGCCAGAGCGGACGGTCGAAACCGAGCGCATGGTAAACCTGCTCATAGGTTTCGCGGGTCGCGTCCTCGCCGACAATGGCCCGCACGGGATCAGCGGGCATCAGGCGGCCGATGAAAAAGGTCAGCAGCAGCAATCCGAGCAGCGTGACCGCAATACTTCCGATCTGGCCGGACAGGCCATACAGCGAAAGGCGTCTTTTTGGCATGGTTCCTCCCTTGCCAGAAGTCGATTGCACAAAATAACAAAGGCGCAATCCTGTCTGACAACTATTCGCAAGTTGTCACAGGTGTGGAGAGCTGTCAAGCATATGCCGATAAAATTGGTCCTGCGGCAGGCTTGGAAGATGACTGAAGCAGGCAACAACGCTGCCTTTCAAGACCGAGATTTCATCCGAAAACCAGCGGTTCTTTGCTTTGCCGGAGAAAGGAATCACACATATTGCCGCGATGACAAAAGCCTGTATTCTTCGCTTCGAACTGCCTGTGGAGATGCCGGTCTGGCACCGGCATATCTCCTGCTTCAAGGGGGAGGAAGACATGGCGGAAATGACACTTCTGGCATTTGCGATAGTTGCCTTTATCGGTATTGCCACACCTGGCCCGACGGTTTTGCTGGCGCTTGCGAATGGCTCGCGTTTCGGGGTTCGCCGCGCCTTGACAGGTATGGCTGGTGCGGTGCTGTCAGATTTCGTCCTGATCGGCGCGGTTGCACTGGGATTGGGAGCATTGCTCGCCGCCTCGGAGTTCTGGTTCGGCGTCGTCAAATGGGTCGGCGTTTGTTATCTCGCCTTCCTGGGCGTCATGCTTTTGCGCTCCAGAGGCTCGCTCGATGGCGCTCTTCAATCGGCAGACACTTCCGGGGCCACTTCCGCCCGCTCGATTTTCCTCAAAAGCTTCCTTGTGGCCGTAACCAACCCCAAGGGATATCTGTTCTTTTCGGCTTTCCTGCCGCAATTCATCGATCCGGCAGCACCGCAGATTCAGCAATATGCAGTGCTTGCGCTGGTTTTTGCCGGCATCGATTTCATCGTCATGTTCGGATATGCCCTGCTGGGCTCGCAAGCCGTCAGACTGTTGCGGAAGTCAAGGGCGTTATGGCTCGACCGCATTTGCGGCGGCGCACTTTTGACGCTTGCCGCCTCTCTGGCTTTCTGCCGACGGGCGAGCGCTTAACCTGCTGAGAAAGCTGAAATTTCCTAGTTATTCAGCGGCTGTACGGGAGCGCAAAAGCACCTTGTAGCGCTCAAGACTACCGCGCAGATGCGCCGCCATATATTGGCGGGCAGCATCGGCATCGCCTTCGATGATGGCGTCAACGATCTTCGCATGCTCCTCCTGGAGATGAAGATTGTAGTCCTTCGGACGGGAACCGGGCGCCGCCCCCTGTAATTCGCCACGCGGGATGATGCCGGAGCGGATGAGTTGAAGAAACTCGGGGAATCGCCTGTTCTGCGTCGCCTGTGCAATGGCCAGATGGAACTCGAAATCGGCATCCCGCGTCGGCAACCCGGCGGCGAGACAGTCGCCAACGCGCCGATGCGCATCGACAATCGACTCCACCTGCACGGCGGAACGGCGCGATGCCGCAAGCCCGGCGGACTCAACTTCGAAGACGGTGCGCAATTCCAGCAGTTCGATTACCGAGGAGATCCGCCCCACGGCGAGATCATTGAAAGGCACTTCCTTGGCCGGCTTCACCTCAATGGCAAAAACGCCCGCTCCCTTGCGGGCCTCAACGAGACCATCCGCGCGCAGAATGGCGATGGCCTCCCGCACCACGGTGCGGCTGACGGAATATTCACGTGTCAGCGCGCTCTCACTCGGGAGACGGTCGCCAGGACGGAACACGCCTTCAGATAAATCCCGCCGCAATGCGGAGCTGATTTTCGCCGCGAGCGATATTCCCGGCTTCGTGCTGCTCTCAACGTCCATTCCGGCCCACCTGTTTTAAACTTGTCTGGCATGTTAGCAAACACCCGCCACATTGCAAGGGCCGCGCTTCTCGCACCAACCTCGTTGCGAAGCGGCAATGTCGCAACAGCGGGATTTGCCCTCAGGCGGCCACCATGGCCGAACCGCTGGAAAAGCGGTTTCTGTACTCGCCCGGCGAGAGGCCGAGAATACGGTGAAATACACGACGGAAGGCAGCGGCATCCTCGTATCCCACCGACCAGGCAATCTGGTCTACCGAACGACGGGTGAATTCCAGCAGTTCCCGCGCCTTGCCGACACGAAGATGCTGGACATATTCGATAGGCTTCATACCGGTGGCGGCCTTGAAACGGCGAAGGAAGGTTCGCTCCTCAAGCCCGGCATGTGCGGCCATATCGGAGACACTGGTCGCCCGCCCGGCGCGCGCTTGCAGCCAGTGCTGTACCTTCAGGATCGGCTCGTCGCCATGCGTCAACCGCGGCGCAAAACTGCTGTAATGTCGTTGCTCCCGACCGGCGGGGTCGATCAGCAAGAACTTACCGGTCTCGATCATCACCGAAGGCCCAAGCAGCCGGTCAACAATGCGCAGACCAAGATCGGTCCATGCCATTAGCCCACCCGCCGTGATGATATCGCCGTCTTCGATGACGATCTTGTCTATCTCCAGGCGGATATCGGGAAAGCGCTCGCGAAACCGTTCCGCAAACAGCCAGTGGGTCGTGGCGGGGCGGCCGGCCAGAAGACCTGTCGCAGCGATGATGAAGGAACCGCCGCAACTGGCGGCCAGCGTCGCGCCCTGCGCATGCCGGTCTAGCAGCCAGCGGGCATAGGGCGCAGCCTCATCGATTTCGGCTGGCCCGGTCAGCCGGCCGGGTACGACGAAGATATCGGGATGCCCCGCCCTGCCCGGCTCGGTGTCATGACAACGGGAAAACTCACCGCCCTCACCCATGCTCCAGTGGCTGACGCGCAGTTTCGGCCCACCACGATCCTCTGAGAAGACCGACGCGATGGCAAAAAGATCGGTGATGCCGTGCACCATGGCGACCTGACAGTCCCGGTAGAGAACCAGACCGACTTCCAGCGCACTTCCCGCAACACCCGCCATGCCCCACATCCCCGTTTTGTCAGTTTCGGCTCGTTTTCTGTCAGAAGCGCCAATCCAGCCCCGGCTGTCTCCAGAGTATCTCTATTCCCACAGGACGCAAGCAAACCACCCGCAACAGGAGAGAGAGCCATGACAACGATAGTCACCAGAGACGGAACGCACATCTTCTACAAGGACTGGGGTTCGAAAGACGGCCAGCCCATCATCTTTTCCCACGGCTGGCCGCTCAGTGCCGATGCATGGGACGCGCAGATGGTATTCTTTGCCAATAACGGTTTCCGCACCATCGCCCATGATCGCCGCAGCCACGGCCGCTCCGACCAGGTCTGGCACAACAACACCATGGATCAATATGCTGACGATCTGGCCGAGCTAATCGAACAGCTCGATCTTCACGACATCATTCTCGTCGGCCATTCCACCGGCGGCGGCGAGGTGACGCGCTATATTGGCCGCCATGGTACGGCCCGCGTCGCCAGGATCGCCCTCATCGGCGCAGTACCGCCACTGATGCTGAAGACGGAAAGCAATGCCATCGGCCTGCCGATCGATGTTTTCGACGGCATCCGCAAGGGTACCTACGACAATCGCAGCCAGTTCTTCAGGGATCTGACCATTCCCTTCTACGGCTACAACCGTGAAGGTGCTGTGATTTCTGAAGGTATTCGCGACGAGTTCTGGCGGCAGGGCATGATGGGCGGCCTCAAGGGCCAGCTAGACAGCATCCGCGCCTTTTCGGAAAGCGATTTCCATCAGGACCTGAAGGCTTTCGACAAGCCAACGCTCGTACTGCACGGCGACGACGACCAGATCGTGCCGATCGGCGCTTCGGCGCTCTCCACGGTCAAGATCGTCAAACATGCGACCCTCAAGGTCTATGAGGGCGCCGACCATGGACTGACACAGACCCATCAGGACCGGTTCAACGCCGACCTTCTTGCTTTCATCAACGCCTGAAACCATCAGACAAAGGAAACATGTGACATGACACAGAATACGTTTCTCATCACCGGCGCGTCCGATGGCATTGGCGCTGTTTATGCCGAGCGCCTGGCAAAACGCGGCCACGATCTTATCCTCGTGGCGCGACGCGCCGAAAAGCTTAAGACGCTGGCCGAGCGGCTGGAGAAGGGTCACCAGATCGCTGTCAAGGTTCTGGCAGCAGACCTTTCACTGGCGGAAGACCTCGAAAGGGTAGAGGCACGGCTGCGCGAGGACCGGCGGATCACCGGTCTCGTCAACAATGCCGGTATTGCCGGAGACGGCGCTATCACGGAACTGGACCCGGCCCATGTCACGACGATGATCAATCTCAATATCCTTGCCGTCACCCGGCTTGCAGCGGCGATCGCACCGCGTCTTGCAGCAGATGGAAAGGGCACGATCATCAATATCACCTCGGTCACGGCCTTGATGCCGGCGGCATTTACCGCCGTTTATCCGGCGACCAAAGCCTTTGTGCTTGCCTTCACCGAGGCGCTGCACGCGCAGCTTTCCCCTTCCGGCGTGCGGGTTCAGGGTGTCCTGCCGGGCATCACCCGCACGGCCATCTGGGAAGAGGAACGTCTCGACGCCATTCCCGCCGCCATGGTCATGGATGCTCACGAGATGGTGGATGCAGCCCTGGCCGGTCTTGATCTGGGCGAGACGCTGACCATTCCTTCCCTGCCGGATACGGCAGACCTTGAAAATTTCCTTGCGGCCCGCGCTGCATTGAGGCCCAATCTATCGCATGCACATGCCGCCAGCCGGTATGGTGCAACCCAAACTGAATAGAGGGAGACGCATCATGATCCTCGGACTGACCATTCCCCAATTCACGACATTGCACGTTGCCTTGAGCCTCATAGGCATCGTAACCGGGTTGATCGCCCTGCCCGCTTATGCGGCAGGGCGATGGATGCCGCGCATGATGGCGCTGTTTCTCGTCACCACGCTCGCCACAACGCTCACCGGCTTCCTTTTTCCAATCGGCAACTTCACACCGGCACTCGGCGTCGGCATCATCTCGACCATCATTCTGGCGGTCGCGCTGGTCGCGCTTTACGGATACGGACTCAATGGCAGGGCGCGAACTGTTTATTCGATCACCGCCACGATGGGCCTTTATCTGAATATGTTCGTGCTGATCGTTCAGTCCTTTCTCAAGGTCGAGGCACTGAACGCACTGGCTCCGAACGGCAACGAACCACCATTCCTTGTCGCTCAACTCGCCCTGCTTGTTGCGGCAATCTGTCTTGGCTGGAAAGCGACGCGCCGCAAGCTTTTAGCCTGAAGCCAGCCCCCCGCCCACACTCACCTGCGGGCTTCCCGGAAAAGCACACTTGCTCGATCCCCTTCGGGCAAGCTTGTGATTTCGTCGTGAACACAGGAAATCGCCACCTCTGAAATTTTCTCTTCCGTCTGTTGCCACCGAACAATATACATTATATGATAACGTATATTAATTTAGAACAACAGGAGAAACCGATGAGTGCCGTGAGGATCAACGAACGTCTGACGGTCGCAGGCCAGCCGGATATCTCCGACTTTTCATCGCTTTCCGATCAGGGCTACAAAAGCATCATCAATGCCCGGCCGGATGGCGAAGAGCCCGGCCAGCCGGGCAATGAACATGAAAAAAGCGCCGCCAATGCTGCGGGTCTTGCCTACAGTTTCATTCCGGTCAATGGCCCGACTATTACCGAAGCCGATATTCGTGCCTTTCAGCAGACAATGACCGAGGCCAAAGGCCCCGTATTTGCCCATTGCAAGGGTGGAGCTCGGGCGCTGACGCTTTATGTGCTTGGCGAAGCGCTGGACGGGCGCATGAAACAAAGCGAGATCACGACTTTCGGCCAACAGCATGGTTTCGATCTTTCCGGCGCCGTCCGCTGGCTGGAGCGGCAGGCTGCGGCAAAGCCGCACGTCAAGGCTTTCTTCGATCCGAGCACATCGAGCGTGCAATATGTCGTTTCCGACCCCGCAACCCGGCGCTGCGCCATCATCGATCCGGTCTACGATTTCGACGAGAAATCGGGGGCGACCGGCACGGTGAATGCCGATGCCATTCTGGCCTATGTCAAGGAGCAAGGCCTGTCGGTGGAATGGGTTCTGGACACGCATCCGCATGCCGACCATTTTTCCGCCGCGCACTATCTCAGCCAAAGAACCGGCGCGAAAACGGCAATCGGCGCCAAGGTCACCGGTGTGCAGCGGCTGTGGCAGGAGAAATATAACTGGCCCGATCTTGAAACAGACGGCTCGCAATGGGACCGGCTGTTTGAAGCGGGAGACCGGTTCAACATCGGCTCGCTGGAAGCTCGCGTGCTGTTTTCACCCGGACATACGCTTGCCTCCGTAACCTACGTGGTGGGCGACGCCGCATTCGTGCATGACACTCTTTTCATGCCTGATTCCGGCACGGCGCGCGCCGATTTTCCAGGCGGCAGCGCCAGAGAGCTCTGGGCATCCATTCAGGACATCCTCGCCCTCCCCGACGAAACGCGGCTTTTCACCGGCCACGACTATCAACCCGGTGGCCGCGCGCCCAAATGGGAAAGCACTGTTGGAGAACAGAAACGCGGCAATCCGCATCTGGCTGGCATGACAGAGGAAGGCTTCATCCAGCTGCGCGAGGCGCGGGATCGCACCTTGCCGATGCCGAAGCTCATTCTGCACGCCTTGCAGGTCAATATCCGTGGCGGGCGCCTGCCTGAGCCGGAGGCCAATGGCAAACGTTATCTGAAATTCCCGCTCGACGTGCTGGAGGGCAGCACATGGTAAAGGAAAACGTGCGGAAACAGATACCTGATATCACCGAAATCCCGCTTGCCGAGATGGAGGAACGCGCAGTCGAGGTCGCCATACTCTTGAAGACACTTGCCCATCCCGCGCGGCTGATGCTCGCCTGCACGCTGGCGCAAGGGGAGTTTTCCGTTGGCGAGCTGGAAGCCAAGCTGGATATCCGCCAGCCCACACTTTCCCAGCAACTTGGGGTTTTGCGTGAGGCGGGCGTTGTTGAAACGCGGCGCGAGGCCAAACAGATCTTCTACCGGTTAACCGAGGAAAAAGCGGCGCAGCTGATCGAGGCTCTCTATACCATCTTCTGTGCGCCGGAGGAAAACCCGTGACAGCCTATTGGCCCTCTCTATTCGGCGGTATGCTGCTCGGCCTCGCGAGTATTCTTCTGTTTCTCTTTAACGGCCGCATCGCCGGTATCAGCGGCATCCTGGGCAATGTGCTCGGCAAGGAACGGCGCTTGACGGATGTGGCCTTCGTCGCAGGTTTGCTGACAGGCCCGTATCTTTACGCCGCCGCATTCGGCCGCTTTCCCGCGCTCACCATATCTGCACCCTGGCCGCTGATCGTCATTGCTGGGCTGCTGGTGGGGTTCGGTACGCGCATGGGATCCGGCTGCACATCCGGCCATGGCATCATGGGTCTTGCGCGATTTTCCCGGCGCTCCATCACCGCCACTGCCATCTTCCTGATCACCGGTATCCTTGCCGCGACGATAACCGGAGCGCTGTCATGAAAAATCAGGTCATGGCGCGTTTCGTGGTGGCACTTGCGGCCGGGGCACTGTTCGGATTTGGCCTCTCCCTGTCCGGCATGATCGATCCTGCCCGCGTTTCAGGCTTTCTTGACGTGGCAAGCGGCCATTGGGATCCGAGCCTGATGTTCGTTCTCGGCGGTGCGGTTTTGGTCGCCGTGCCGGGCGTTCTGTTGTGCCGTTTCCTTGCCAAACCAGTTCTCAGTGCGGAATTTCACCTTGCCGCCAAAACTCGGGTCGACGCGCCGTTGGTTGTGGGCTCGGCTATTTTCGGCGCAGGCTGGGGGTTTGCCGGTTTCTGCCCCGGCCCGGCGATATCGGCGCTTGCTCTCGGCCTAATGCCGGTCATTCTCTTCGTTTGCGCCATGATCGCCGGCATGCTCGTTCACGACCGAATCTACGCCAAACGGTAGGCATTTCCGCCTTGCCTGGACATGCGCGAGAGCAGCAGGCTCTCGCGCATCGTCGCTGGATTACAGGTCGATCAGGCTTTTGCCCGTCATTTCCGCAGGCAGCGGCACATTCATCAATTGCAGCAGCGTGGGAGCGACATCGGCGAGGATACCGTCATGCAGCTTCGCGCCTTCAGGTCCGCCGAACAGGATCACCGGCACCGGATTGGTGGTGTGCGCGGTGTGCGGGCCACCGGTTACCGGGTCGACCATGGTTTCACAATTACCGTGGTCGGCAATCACCAGCATGGCGCCGCCAACCTTTTCCAGAGCGGCAACGACTGCGGCGAGCCCCCGGTCCACGGCTTCGCAAGCCTTGATCGCGGCTTGCAGATCGCCGGTATGGCCCACCATGTCGGGATTGGCGTAATTGGTGACGATGAGATCGTAACCCTTGCCGATCGCCTCGACGAATTTCTCCGTCACCTCAGGCGCGCTCATTTCCGGCTGCAGATCGTAGGTCGCAACCTTGGGAGACTTCGGCATGAAGCGGTCTTCCCCCACTTCAGGTTCTTCCTTGCCACCATTCAGGAAGAAAGTGACATGCGGATATTTTTCCGTCTCGGCCAGACGAAACTGCCGCAGACCCTGCTTGGCAACCCAGGCGCCCAACGTATTTTCGATATCGCGCTTAGGGTAAGCCGTCGTCATGAAGGTCGCATGTTTGGTCGAATATTCCACCATGCCAAGCAGTGCCGAAAGCACAGGCTTTTCACGGACAAACCCGTCGAAATCGTCCGCACCGATGGCAAGCAGGATTTCACGAGCGCGGTCGGCACGGAAATTCAGGCAGAAGAGACCGTCGCCGGATTTGAAGCCTTCGTAACCACCGATGACCGTTGGCAGGATGAATTCGTCCGTAACATCATTTTTGTAGCTTGCGGCAACGGCGCTCACCGCGTCCGGCGCATGTTCGCCCCGGCCGAGAACCATGGCGTCATAGGCCTTTTCAACACGCTCCCAGCGATTATCGCGGTCCATCGCATAATAACGGCCGATCACCGTGCCGATGCTGGCGCCTTCCGGCAGGCTTGCCGCAAATGCGGCGACGAAGCCCTCTGCGGACTGCGGCGCGACATCGCGACCATCGGTGATGGCGTGCACGACGACCTTCAAACCCAGATCGGTCAGCAGCTTCACCGCCGCCCGACCGTGGACGATGTGGCCGTGAACGCCGCCATCGGAAACGACGCACATCACATGCGCCACGCCGCCCGCAGCCTTCACCTTGGCGGCGAAATCGAGCATCGCAGCATTCCTGAAAAAGCTGCCGTCTTCGATAGCCAGATCGATCTGGCCAAGATCCATGGCGACGATGCGACCGGCGCCGATATTGGTGTGCCCAACTTCCGAATTGCCCATTTGCCCGGTGGGCAGGCCGACATTCGGGCCGAAGGTGGTCAGCCGCGCATTCGGGCAGGTCGCGAAAAGCCGATCCATGGTGGGCGTGTTTGCCAGTACCGGCGCATTGCTGGACGTGTCCTCGCTCAGTCCCCAGCCATCGAGAATAGTCAGGACAACGGGTTTGGGAGTGCTCATGAAAGGACCTTCTTCTTCATTCGGTTGCCGATGAACAGCGAAGCGCTGGGCACCGGAGCGCCCCCGTCCGCCACTATGATCATGATGAGAAAACACGCTTCTCGTTCTTTCTCTTCTATACTCGAAGATCGCGAACGCAAGCCTATACCGACACCGAAACAGTTCCGTGAAGCTGAAGTGCTTCACGGAAGAAAATCCTTTTCGAACGAAGCTCAGCCGTCGATGAAGATCAGCGCCGGCTTTTCCAGCAGCGCCTTGATAGCCTGAATGAAGACGGCGGCATCCCAGCCGTCGACGACCCGGTGATCGAAGCTGGAGGAGAGGTTCATCATCTTGCGCGGCACGAAACCGCTGCCATCCCAGACCGGTCGCGTCACGATCTTGTTCACGCCGATGATCGCCACCTCCGGGTGATTGATGATGGGCGTCGAAACGATACCGCCAAGGGGGCCAAGCGAGCTGATGGTGATGGTGGAGCCGGTCAACTCGTCCCGTTGCGCGGCGCCGGTGCGCGCCGCCTCGGCCACGCGCACAACTTCAGCAGCACAATCCCAAAGGCCGAGCGCTTCCGTGTGGCGAACGACCGGGACCATCAGCCCTGTAGGTGTCTGCGTGGCTATGCCGATATGCACCGCTTCGTAGTGACTGACGACCCCTTTTTCGTCATCGAAGGTGGCATTCATGCCGGGATGATCGGCGACCGTTTTCACAAGTGCGCGCATCAGGAACGGCAGGATCGTCAGTTTCGGCTGTCCTGACCGGCGGTTGCCATTCATGGTCGTGCGCAAATCCTCCAGATCGGTCACGTCGATTTCCTCGACATAGGTGATGTGGGGAATGCGGGAGACGGAAAGCGTCATCTTCTCGGCGATCTTGCGCCTCAGCCCTGTCACCTTCACCTCTTCGACAGCGCTATCGCGGGAAGCTATCGGCGCAGCGGGCCGCTCAGATTGCGACCGTGCGGTCAGAAATGTATCGAGATCGGCGTGGGTGATATGCCCGTCCGGCCCTGTTCCCCTCACTTGTCCGAGATCGATATCGAGATCGTCGGCGCGCTGGCGAACGGCTGGCGACGCCAGAGGTTTATGGTGTTCTACCTCAGGGGAAGGCGGCGCATCCTGTATTTCGCGGGCGGGCTGGATTTCAGCCGCTGGCGGCTCTTCCGTCATGTCGGATGGCGCTTCCGGCTCGGTCACATCCGCGGGGGCAGCAACAACAGCGGAGGCATTGGTTTCGATGCGCACCAGCGGTGCCTTAACCGCCACCGTATCACCCACCTCCGCTGCCAACCATGTGACGACGCCCGCAACCGGCGAGGGGATTTCAACCGTCGCCTTGTCGGTCATCACAGCGGCCAGCACCATATCCTCGTGCACGGGATCGCCGGGTTTGACATTCCATTCCACCAGTTCGGCTTCCGCCACACCTTCGCCGACATCAGGCATAGTGATAACAAATTCCGCCATCTTCAGGCCTCCATGACTTCGACGAGGGCGCGCCCGACGCGGGCCGGCCCCGGAAAATAATCCCACTCCTGCGCGTGGGGATAAGGCGTATCCCAACCAGCCACACGGACGACCGGTGCTTCCAGATGATAAAAGCAGTGTTCCTGCACCAGCGACACGACTTCCGCACCGAAGCCTGACGTGAGCGTTGCCTCATGCACCATGACGCAGCGGCCGGTCTTGGAAACGGATTTCACGATGGTGTCCAGGTCGAGTGGCAAAAGGCTGCGCAGATCGATGATCTCGGCATCCACGCCCGTTTCTTCCGCTGCGGCGAGCGCCACATGCACCATGGTGCCGTAAGCGACGACAGTGACATCCTGCCCGGCGCGGCGGATTTCGGCCTTGCCGATCGGAATGGTGTAATGTCCTTCCGGCACCTCGCCCATCTCGTGCTTCGACCATGGCGTTACCGGCCGGTCGTGATGGCCGTCGAAGGGGCCGTTATAAAGCCGCTTCGGCTCCAGAAACATCACCGGATCCGGGTCTTCGATCGAGGCGATCAGCAACCCCTTGGCGTCGTAAGGATTGGAGGGAACCACCACCTTTAGCCCGCAGACATGGGTAAAAAGCGCCTCCGGGCTCTGACTATGCGTCTGCCCGCCAAAAATGCCGCCGCCGGTCGGCATGCGCAGGACTATGGGGCAGGTGAAATCGCCATTGGAGCGATAACGAATGCGCGCCGCTTCTTGGGTGATCTGGTCATAGGCCGGGTACATGTAATCCGCGAACTGGATTTCGACACAGGGGCGCAGGCCATAAGCGGCCATGCCGATGGCCGTGCCGACAATACCGGATTCGCTGATCGGCGCGTCGAAACAGCGGGTCTTGCCATATTTGCTCTGCAAGCCCTGCGTCGCACGAAACACGCCGCCGAAATAGCCCACATCCTCACCGAAAACCACCACATCGTCGCTGCGCTCCATGGACACATCCATGGCGCTGCGGACGGCTTCGATCATCGTCATTCTTGTCATGTCTCACCACCCTGCCTTCTGGCGCTGGCGGGCGAGATGCGGCGGCATCTCGGCGTAAACGCCCTCGAAAATATCCTTCTTTGGCGGCTTGCGGCCCTCATGCAGCGTACCGTGGCTTTCCGCCTCACGCTGCGCCTCAAGCACCTCGTCAGCAATTTCCGCTTCCGCCTGCCGGTGCCGCTCCTCCGACCAGACGCCGCGCAGGATGAGATGTTTCTTCAACCGCAGAACCGGGTCACCCAGTGGCCATGCTTCGGACTCGGTCTTGGGGCGATAAGCGCTCGGATCGTCGGAAGTGGAATGCGCGCCGACACGGTAGGTCACATATTCGATCAGCGTCGGTCCGAGATTGCGCCGCGCCCGCTCCACCGCCCAGCGTGCCACGGCATAAACGGCGAGATAATCGTTGCCGTCGACCCGGAGCGCCGGAATGCCGAAGCCCAGGCCTCTGGCCGCAAAGGTGCCGGAACCGCCGCGCGCGATACCCTGAAAGGTGGAAATGGCCCATTGGTTGTTGACGATGTTGAGGATGACCGGTGCCTTGTAGGTGGAGGCGAAGACCAGCGCCGAGTGGAAATCCGATTCCGCCGTTGAGCCGTCACCGATCCATGCTGCCGCGATCTTCGTATCGCCCTTGATGGCAGATGCCATCGCCCAGCCGACCGCCTGCACATATTGCGTAGCAAGATTGCCGGACACGGTGAAGAAGCCATGCTCCTTCGAGGAGTAAAGAACCGGCAATTGCCGCCCATGCAGCGGGTCCAGTTCGTTGGAATAGATCTGGTTCATCATGGTGACGAGCGGGTAATCGTCGGCGATCAGCAGACCCGCCTGCCGGTAGGTCGGGAAATTCATGTCGCCTTTGGAGAGCGCCTTGCGGAAGGCGCAACTGACCGCTTCCTCACCCAGATGCTGCATGTAAAAGGAGGTCTTGCCCTGCCGCTGTGCCATCAGCATGCGGGCATCGAAAGCCCGCAGCCGCATCATGTTCTTCAGGCCGACGAGCAAATCCTCATCCGAAAGCAGCCCGGCCCACGGGCCGACAGCCTCACCCTGATGATTGAGGACGCGGATTATGGAATAGGCCAGATCGCGCATGTCTTCAGGTGCTGCGTCCACCTCCGGGCGCGGCACGGAGCCGGCCTTGGGTATCTTCACATTGGAGAAATCCGGCTGGTCGCCTGGCCGCACCGCTGGTTCGGGAACATGCAGGCTGAGATGCGTGGTTTCGGTAATATCCATTCTACTCCTCCCATCGCCATCTCCTCCAGACGACGAAACAATTTTCAGAGGTTTCGCGCGATGACCATGCGCTGGACATCGCTGGTTCCCTCGTAAATCTGGCAGATGCGCACATCGCGATAGATCCGTTCCACCGGATAATCCGCCATGTAGCCGTAACCGCCGTGAATCTGGATGGCGTCCGAGCAGACACGCTCCGCCATTTCCGAGGCAAAGAGCTTGGCCATCGAGGCCTCCGAAAGGCAGGGCTCGCCCGCTTCCTTCAGCGCCGCTGCATGCAGCACCAGTTGCCGCGCCGCCGTTATGCGCGTTGCCATATCCGCAAGCCTGAACGCCACGGCCTGATGCTCGATGATGGCTTGCCCGAAGGCCTTGCGCTCGCGGGCATAATCCCGCGCCGCCTCGAAAGCCGCCTGCGCCATGCCAACCGCCTGTGCGGCAATGCCGATACGACCGCCTTCCAGATTGGCGAGCGCGATGCGATACCCCTGCCCCTCTTCACCGAGCCGCAATTCGGCTGGGACCGCCATATCGGTAAAGGCAATCTGGCAGGTATCCGAAGAATGCAGACCGAGTTTTTCCTCGACCCTGATTACCTCGTAACCGGGCGTATCTGTCGGCACGATGAAGGCCGTGATACCTTTTTTGCCAGCAGCAGGATCAGTGACGGCGAAGACGATGACGACATCGCCATTCTTGCCCGACGTGATGAACTGCTTTGCGCCGTCGATGATATAGCGGTCGCCATCGCGCCGCGCTTTTGTCTTCAGATTGGAGGCGTCGGAACCGGCCTGCGGTTCGGTCAGCGCAAAACCGCCGATCCATTCGCCGGAGGCGAGCTTGGGGAGGAAGCGCTGCTTCTGCTCTTCCGTGCCGAATTTCAGGATCGGCACGCAGCCAACCGAATTGTGGACGCTCATGATGGTGGAACAGGCGCCGTCACCGGCAGCGATTTCCTCCAGCGCCAGGGCGTAGGCGACAGCACCGGTTTCCGACCCGCCATAGTCCTCCGAGACCAGCATGCCGAGAAAGCCGAGTTCACCCATTTCTTTCAGCTCGTCTTTCGGGAACCGGCTTTCCCGGTCGCGCGCGGAAGCGCCGGGGGCGAGCCGCTCGCGGGCGAAATCGCGGGCCATGTCCCTGATCTGTTGCTGAGCTTCGTTCAGGATCATCTCCGCCTCCCTTCAGTGCCGCTCGACCGCAAGCGCAGTCGCCTCGCCGCCGCCGATGCAGACGGCGGCAACGCCGCGTTTCAGTCCGTGACGCTGCAAAGCGGCCAGCAACGTGACGACGATGCGTGCACCGGAAGCCCCGATGGGATGGCCGAGCGCGCAGGCGCCGCCATGCACATTCACCTTCTCATGTGGCAGATCGAGATCACGCATGGCCGCCATCACCACAACCGCGAAAGCCTCGTTGATTTCGAACAGATCGACATCCTTTGCCGACCAGCCGGTTTTTTCGAACAGCTTTGTTATCGCGCCGATGGGAGCCGTCGGATATCTGGCGGGTGCATCCGCATGGGATGCCTGACCGATAATGGTCGCCAGCGGTGAAAGGCCTCGTCTTTCCGCTTCGGAACGGCGCGTGAGAACGAGAGCGGCTGCACCATCCGAGATAGAACTGGAATTCGCCGCCGTCACCGTTCCGCCGTCGCGAAAGGCGGGCTTAAGCTGCGGTATCTTTTCCGGCTTTGCCTTCCCCGGCAACTCGTCCACGCCATCATCGCCAACAGGCGCGATTTCCGCTTCGAACGCACCTTCCTCTATGGCGCGTCGTGCCCGTTCCAGTGAGGCGAGCGCAAAATCATCCTGCATCGCGCGAGTGAATTGATACTCTTGCGCGCAATCTTCAGCAAAAGTCCCCATCAGCCTGCCCTTGTCATAGGCGTCTTCTAGACCGTCGAGAAACATGTGGTCGGTGAGCTTGCCGTGGCCAAGACGATAGCCGTTGCGGGCGCGGTCCAGCAGATAGGGGGCGTTGCTCATGCTTTCCATGCCACCGGCAAGCACGATGGAAGAGCTTCCCGCCGCAAGCTGGTCATGTGCCAGCATGATCGCTTTCATGCCCGAGCCACACATCTTGTTGATTGTTGTTGCGCCAACCGAGTTGGGAATGGCGGCGGCAATCGCTGCCTGTCTGGCAGGAGCCTGTCCCTGCCCGGCTGAGAGCACGCAGCCCATCAGTACATCGTCAATGTCAGCGGAAGAAATTGCAGCCCGTTCGACGGCCGCGCGGATCGCCGCCGCCCCAAGATCGGACGCCGCCACCGATTTGAATTCGCCCTGGAACCCACCCATAGCAGTACGGGCGGCCCCGACGATAACGACAGGGTCATGCACAGCCAAATTCACCTCCCTTGGTCATCCTCCCACCGAGAGAACGACCGTCATCGCAATCTCCTCCAGACCGCGACTGACGTGAACGCTATCACTATCTCGAATTCATTTCAAAGCTATTTTGATTGACAGTTTTTTGATTGGCGATATCTTTGATCCAACAATTAGTCATATCATAGAGCAAATGATCCATGATTGAGCTCGACAGTTTCGACCAGAAGATTCTCCATGTGCTTGGCGATGACGGGCGTGTGAGCTGGCGCGATCTGGCGGCCCGGATCGGGCTTTCCTTCACGCCCACACTGCGCCGCGTGCGCAAGCTGGAAGAAGAAGGCATCATTCGCGGTTATACCGCCGTGTTCGATGAGAACCGGTTGCTCGGCAATATGGGCGTCTTCATTTCCGTCACGCTGGAACGGCAGATCAAGGAAGCGCTGACGACGTTCGAGCACCATGTCGCCTCCATTCCGGAAGTGGTGGGCGGCTACCAGACGAGCGGCAGTTCCGACTATCTCATTCATGCCATGGTGCGGGATCTACCGCATTATCAGCAGCTTCTGGATTTCCTGACCACGGTTCCCGGTGTGTCGCGCATCCAGTCCAATTTCGCCATCAAGACATTCGTGCGCCGTTCCGCCGCCTTCACCGGAGGTGACGCGCCATAAATGAGAGTTGCCAGCACGGAGGAGGTGCTGGCCGCTGACGAGAGGGACGGAGATAAACGGCCGTCCGGAGGAGGAGAAGCGATGAGTTTGAACCTCGCCGCCATTTTCGATGCCGATCTCGGCCCGGAAATCGCAGCATTGCGCGACAGCGCAAGAGCATTCGCCGACGATGAAATAGCGCCGCTCGCAGCAGAAATCGATCGCAACGATCAGTTTCCGCGCCAGCTCTGGCCGCGGATGGGTGAACTCGGTCTGCACGGTATTACCGTTTCGGAGGAATTCGGCGGTGCTGACATGGGCTATCTCGCTCATTGCGTGGCGATGGAGGAGATAAGCCGCGCTTCCGCGTCCATCGGCCTGTCCTATGGCGCCCATTCCAACCTCTGCATCAACCAGATTCATCGCTGGGGAACGGAAGAGCAGAAGCGGCGATATCTGCCGAAGCTGGTGTCGGGCGAGCATGTCGGTTCGCTCGCCATGAGCGAGACGGAAGCCGGCTCGGATGTCGTCTCGATGCGGTTGAAGGCGGAACGTAAGGGCGACGTCTATTTGCTGAACGGCACAAAGATGTGGATCACCAACGGTCACGAGGCAGACACGCTGGTTGTCTACGCCAAGACGGACATCTCCGCCGGTGCGCGTGGCATCACGGCCTTTCTGATCGAAAAAGGCTTCAAGGGTTTTCGCCCCGCACAAAAACTCGACAAGCTTGGCATGCGCGGCTCACCCACCTCCGAACTGGTGTTTACGGATTGCGAGGTCCCGGAGGAAAACATCCTCGGGCGTTTGAACGACGGCGTGACGGTATTGATGAGCGGGCTTGATTACGAACGCGCGGTGCTGGCTGCCGGCCCTGTTGGTATCATGCAGGCGGCTATCGATCTGGTGCTACCCTATGCGCGCGAGCGCAAGCAATTCGGCAAGCCGATCGGCGAATTCCAGCTGGTGCAGGGAAAGCTTGCCGATATCTATTCGGCCATGAACGCCTCCCGCGCCTATGTCTATGCCGTGGCGCGCGCTTGCGACAATGGCCGCATCACAAGGCAGGATGCGGCAGGTGCGATCCTGTTTGCCGCCGAGCGGGCGACGCGAGTTGCACTGGATGCAATCCAGCTTCTCGGCGGTTCCGGCTATGTCAATGAAAGTCCGGCCGGGCGGCTGCTTCGGGACGCCAAGCTTTATGAAATCGGCGCGGGCACCAGCGAAATCCGCCGGATGCTGATCGGCCGCGAACTGGTCAAAGGCAATGGGTGAGGAATGCGATGAAGCTTACGTCCAGTCTGAACCGCGATCCCACCTTTTCCGCCAACGTCACGTTCATGTCGGGCCTGGTGGATGACCTGCGGCAGCATGTCGAAAAAATCTCCAAGGGCGGCGGCGACAAGGCGCGCGAACGGCATCTGTCACGCGGCAAATTGCTTGCGCGCGACCGGATAGAAGCACTGCTCGATCCCGGCAGTCCGTTTCTCGAATTCTCGCAATTCGCAGCATACGAGGTCTATGACGAACCCGTTCCGGCCGCCGGCATCGTCACCGGCATCGGTCGCGTCGCAGGCCGTGAATGCGTCATCGTGGCCAATGACGCGACGGTGAAAGGCGGCACCTATTATCCGCTGACGGTCAAGAAACATCTGCGCGCGCAAGAGATCGCTGCCGACAGCCACCTGCCCTGCATTTATCTGGTCGATTGCGGCGGTGCGAACCTTCCCAATCAGGACGAGGTTTTTCCCGACCGCGATCATTTCGGCCGCATCTTTTACAATCAGGCCAATATGTCGGCGGCAGGCATCGCCCAGATCGCCGTGGTGATGGGAAGCTGTACGGCTGGCGGGGCCTATGTGCCTGCTATGAGCGACCAGTCCGTGATCGTCAAAAATCAGGGCACGATCTTCCTCGGCGGCCCGCCGCTGGTGAAGGCCGCAACGGGCGAAGTGGTGAGTGCGGAAGAACTGGGCGGCGCGGATGTGCATTCGCGGCAATCCGGCGTGACTGATCACTATGCCCACGATGACCGCCACGCGCTTTCGCTGACCCGAAGGATCGTCTCCACCCTCAATCGCCGCAAACGCGTGGAGCTGGATATTCGCGAACCCGCAGAACCGCTTTATCCATCGGAGGAGCTTTACGGCATCGTGCCCACCGATACGCGCAAGCCTTTCGAGGTGCGCGAGATCATCGCGCGTCTGGTGGATGGTTCCGAATTCGACGAGTTCAAGGCGCTTTACGGCACGACGCTGGTCTGTGGTTTCGCCCATATCCACGGTTATCCCGTCGGCATCGTCGCCAATAACGGCATTCTGTTTTCGGAATCGGCGCTCAAGGGCGCGCATTTCATCGAACTCTGCTGCCAGCGCGGCATTCCGCTGGTTTTCCTGCAGAACATCACCGGCTTCATGGTCGGCAAGGCCTATGAGGCTGATGGTATCGCGAAGGATGGCGCCAAGCTCGTTACGGCCGTTGCATCGGCCAAAGTGCCGAAATTCACCGTCATTATCGGCGGCTCCTTCGGTGCGGGCAATTACGGCATGTGCGGGCGCGCCTATTCGCCGCGCTTTTTATGGATGTGGCCGAATGCGCGCATTTCCGTCATGGGCGGCGAGCAGGCGGCATCTGTTCTGGCGCAAATCCGGCGCGACGGCATCGAGGCGGATGGCCGCCACTGGTCCAAGGAGGGCGAGGAGGCGTTCAAACAGCCGATCCGGGAAAAATACGAGCGGGAAGGTCACCCCTATTATGCCAGTGCAAGACTGTGGGACGATGGCATCATCGACCCGAAGGACACCCGCCTCGTGCTCGGCCTTGGCCTGTCGGCCGCGCTGAACGCGCCGATTGAACCCACCCGTTTCGGCATATTCAGGATGTGAGGCGACGATGTTCTCAAAAATACTGATCGCCAACCGCGGCGAAATCGCCTGCCGGATCATCCGCACCGCCCGCAAGATGGGCATCCGCACCGTCGCGGTCTATTCGGATGCCGACCGCGACGCCATGCATGTGGCGCTGGCCGACGAGGCCATTGCGATCGGTCCTGCACCTGCCCGCTCGTCGTATCTCGATGCTGAAAAGATCATCGCCGCCGCACAGGCAAGCGGCGCGCAAGCCATTCATCCCGGTTACGGTTTTCTCTCGGAGAATGCCGGTTTCGCCGAAGCCTGCGCCTCTGCCGGCCTCATCTTCATCGGCCCGACACCCGATGCTATTCGCGCCATGGGCGGAAAAAGCGAGGCGAAGGCGCTTATGGCGCAGGCGGGCGTTCCCGTGGTGCCCGGCTATCACGGCGAGGATCAGGCCGACGAAAAGCTTGCCGGCGAGGCAGAAGCCATCGGCTATCCGGTTTTACTCAAGGCTTCAGCTGGCGGCGGTGGCAAGGGCATGCGCATTGTCCGTGAAAAGCGTGAATTTGCGGCAGAGCTCGCCGGCGCAAAACGCGAAGCGCTCGCCGCCTTCGGCAATGACCGTATGCTGATCGAGAAATATCTGGAACGGCCGCGACATGTGGAGGTGCAGGTCTTTGCCGATGGCCATGGCAATTGTCTTTCGCTTTTCGAGCGCGATTGCTCGATCCAGCGCCGGCACCAGAAAGTCATAGAGGAGGCCCCTGCCCCCGGCCTGCCCGATACGCTCAGGCAACGCATGTACAACGCGGCGGTCGCCGCCGCCCGCGCCATCGACTATCGCGGGGCTGGAACGGTGGAGTTCCTGCTCGACCCGTCCGGCGCGTTCTATTTCATGGAAATGAACACCAGGCTTCAGGTCGAGCATCCGGTCACGGAATATATTACCGGGCTCGATCTGGTCGAATGGCAGATCCGTGTTGCGAATGGAGAGGCGCTGCCGGACGACTGGGGCAATCTGCGCATCAACGGCCATGCCATCGAGGCACGGATTTACGCCGAAGACCCGGCGCATGATTTTCTGCCGTCAATCGGCACGGTCAGCCACCTCGCCTTTCCGGAAGAAGGACCTCACCTTAGGATAGATAGCGGCATACGCACCGGCGACGCCATCAGCGTGCACTATGATCCGATGATCGCTAAGCTGATCGTCTGGGACTACGACCGTCCGTCTGCCGTGCGGCGTCTGCGTCTCACACTCGAAAAACTGGCGATTTGCGGCGTCACCAGCAATGCCGCCTTTCTGACACGGCTTGCGGGGCTGGATGCTTTCGCCGCCGCCGAACTCGATACCGGCTTCATAGCCCGCAACGAAGCGGCGCTTTTTGCCCCCGGAGCCACGAGCGAGAACGAAATAGCTTTGTCCACGCTCGGCCTGCTTCTCTCACGCCGGAACGGGGCCAAGCCGCAGGCCGATCCTTATAGCCCTTGGAACAATACGAACTCTTTCCGCCTCAATGCGCCAGCGAGGGAAACCCTGCGTTTCGTCCTGGATCAACAGCCGGTCGATGTCGCCGTTACACATGAGCCAGATGGTTTTTCACTGGAGATCGGCACGCGGGCTATCCGCGCTCATGGCAGCATCTCACAAGACGGCACACTGCGGGCGACCGTCGATGGCAGGCAAAGGAAGTGCCGTTTCTTTGCCAGCGATAACGGCCACGCGCTTTTTCTGGATGGCGAGCACTATCGCATCAGCCAGCCCGACCCGGTCGATGTAGCGGATACCTCCACCCATACCGGCGGTCTGGAAGCCCCGATGCCCGGCGTCATCCGCGCCATTCTAAGCAAGCAGGGCGCAGCGGTTGAGGCCGGTGACGCGCTTGTGGTTATGGAGGCGATGAAAATGGAGCACACTATCCGTGCGCCAGCAAAAGGCACCGTCACCGCCATTAACTGCGCCGAAGGTAATATGGTCGAAGCCGGCGCCATGCTGGTGGATTTCGAACCGGAGGGCGCATGAGATGGCCTTACCCAAAACCGTCAAGATCGTCGAGGTCGGCGCACGTGATGGCCTGCAAAACGAAACTGCAGAGGTTCCCACCGCCATCAAGATCAGGTTGATCGAGCGGCTGGCTGCGGCCGGATTGGCGGCGGTGGAGGCAGGAGCCTTCGTTTCGCCAAAAAAAGTTCCGCAAATGGCAGGGTCGAAGGAGGTGCTTCTAGGCCTCAAACGACATCCCAATACCGCCTATCCGGCGCTCGTTCCCAATATCAAGGGTTTCGAGGCCGCCGTTGAAGCCGGTGTGACGGAGATAGCCGTTTTCGTGTCCGCATCCGAAGGCTTCAGCCAGCACAATATCGCCTGTTCGCGCGCCGAAAGCCTCGAGCGCCTGCGCGATGTTTCGGAGGCAGCGGCCAGCCGTAACATCCGCATGCGCGGCTATGTCTCCTGCATCGCGGGTTGCCCCTATGACGGCGCGGTCGCACCCGAAGATGTGGCGGCGATGGCCGAAGCGCTTGTCGCCATGGGATGCTACGAAATCTCGCTCGGCGATACGATTGGTGTCGGCACGGCCGGGCAAATCCGCAAGCTCATCCAACATGTATCGACCCGCATCCCGCGCGAAAAACTCGCCATGCATTTCCACGACACCTACGGGCAGGGCGTCGCCAATGTGCTGGCTTCGCTTGAGGAAGGTATTTGTGTGTTCGACAGTTCCGTGGCCGGGCTCGGCGGTTGCCCCTTTGCGCCGGGCGCAAGCGGCAATGTCGCCACCGAAGACGTTGTTTATCTGCTGCACGGGCTTGGCATCAAAACCGGCATCGACCTGATGACGGTGGCGAGAACGGGAGACTGGATAAGTCGCCATCTAGGCAGGGCAAATGCGTCACGCGCCGGTAAGGCACTTCTTGCCGTAAAGATGGAGGATAATGCACATGGTGGGTGAGCTGTTGAGCGAGAAGCGCAAGGACGTTCTGTGGCTGACGCTTAACCGGCCGGACGTCCACAACGCCATGAACGCCGCGATGACGGACGCCTTGACGCATGCGATCCGGACGGCCTCCAGCGACGGCGACCTGCGTGCGGTTGTGATAACGGCAGCGGGCGACCGCAGCTTCTGCTCAGGGGCCGATCTGAAGGAAAGCGCTGGTGGCATGTTCCTCTCGCGAGACGGAACGAACCCCATCGCCAATGTGATGCGCGCTATCGAGACCTGCAACAAAATCGTCATCGCCCGCGTCAATGGCCGGGTGCTGGCGGGTGGGCTAGGCCTTATCGCGGCCTGCGATCTCGCTTATGCCGCCGATCATACGGAGTTCGGCTTGCCGGAAGTTCGCGTCGGGCTTTTCCCGGCCATGGTGGCGGCGAAACTTCTGGCCAAAATACCGCTGAGCCGCCTCCACGAGATGGCCTATCTGGGGCAACCGGTCACCGCCGCAGAGGCCGAAGGCATCGGCCTCATCAACCGCACGGCGCCACGTGCCGAACTCGATGGCGTGATCGAGGGGGTACTCGCCCGCTTGCGGCAGAACGCGCCAGGCGCAGTCGCCGCCGGAAAGGCAGCGCTGCTGACGATGCGCGACTTGCCGGCCAGTGAACGGCTCGCCTTTGCCGAAAGCGTCATAGCGAAGATCAGCAGCAGCGAGGAGGCGCGCGAAGGCAGAGACGCCTTCGCTGGAAAACGCCCGCCGATTTGGGCTGGCGGGTCCTGAACCACCGCTCAAGGTCTTAATCGATATAATGCCCACAGCCGCGTTGACCCCGTTCGGCAAATCGAGTTCTATCCACCACCTTTCGCCGGAGGGCGATCGGGGAGCTGGAGGAGAACCTATGCGCCTTGTAAAAACCGTCGCCGAGTTGCGCGGTCTGACCGCCACGTTTCGTCGCGATGGCAAGACCGTCGGCTTCGTGCCAACCATGGGTTTTTTGCATATCGGCCATCTGACGCTGGTTGCCAGGGCGAAAGCGGAGAACGACGTGACGGTGGTCTCGATCTTCGTCAATCCGCTGCAATTTGGAGCCAATGAGGATCTTGCCCGTTACCCCCGCGATCTCGCCCGCGATAGCGCGCTGCTGGAAGAGGCAGGTGTCGACATTCTTTTCGCACCCGAGGTTACGGAGATGTATCCGCGCCCGATGCAGACCGTGGTGGATGTGCCGGAACTGGGAAGCCAGTTGGAAGGTGCGGTACGGCCGGGGCATTTTGCCGGGGTTACGACTGTTGTCACCAAGCTTTTTAATCTCGTGCAGCCGGGTGCCGCCTATTTCGGTGAAAAGGACTACCAGCAGGTAACGCTGATCCGGCGCATGGTGGACGATCTCGCCCAGCCAGTCCGCGTCGTTCCCGTCGCCACCGTACGTGAGGCGGATGGGCTCGCCTGCTCCTCGCGCAATGTCTACCTGAGCCTTGAAGAGCGTGCCGCCGCCGTAATTGTGCCGCGCGCGCTTGATGAGGCCGAGCGGCTGTACGATGAGGGCTGCGACGACCCGGCCACTTTAGAAGCGGCGATAGAAAAATTCATCGCCAAGGAGAAGCTGGCGTTGCCCGAAGTCGTGGCGGTGCGCGATCCCGACACGCTGGCCCCCGTGGCTTCGCTGCAGGCGGAGCCTGTGCTGGTGGCACTGTTCGTGCGGGTCGGCAACACCCGCCTTCTCGACAACCGCGTCATCGGACGTGATAAAACCGGCAAACAGGAGGCTGCACGATGAGCACGCACGCGAAACAGAAGCGGCTGACGACAGCCTCCATCACGCAAATGAAAGGCGGTGCGCGCATCGTCTGCCTCACCGCCTATACGACGCCGATTGCCCGCCTGCTCGATCCGCATTGCGACCTGCTGCTGGTTGGCGATTCAGTCGGCATGGTGCTTTATGGCATGGACACGACGGTCGGCGTCACCCTGGATATGATGATCGCCCATGGCCGCGCCGTCATGCGTGGTGTGGAACACGCCTGCGTCATCGTCGATCTCCCCTTCGGGACCTATCAGGAATCAAAGGAACAGGCGTTCCGCAACGCCGTGCGGCTGATGCAGGAAACCGGCTGTGATGGCGTGAAGCTGGAAGGTGGTGAGGAAATGGCCGAAACCATCGCCTTTCTCGTGGCGCGCGGCATTCCGGTGTTCGGCCATGTCGGGCTGATGCCGCAGCTGGTCCACACCGCCGGAGGTTTCCGCTCTCTTGGGCATTCAGATGCGGAAACGCAGAAAATCTGGCGCGATGCGATTGCGGTCGATCAGGCCGGTGCTTTCGCCATTGTCGTGGAAGGTACCGTCGAGCCGCTTGCGCGCGAATTGACCGAAAAACTCTCCGTCCCGACTGTCGGCATCGGCGCATCACCGGCCTGCGATGGGCAGGTGCTGGTTTCCGACGACATGCTCGGTCTCTTCACCGATTTCAAACCGAAATTCGTCAAACGTTTCGCCGATCTGGGTGCGACCGTTTCACATGCAGCGGCAGGTTATGCCGAAGAGGTGCGCTCCGGTGCGTTTCCGGGGCCGGAGCATACGTTTCAGGTCCGCAGGCAATCGCCTTCGGCGGAGTGAGGGAACGGCGCAGAGGAGGTGGTGAGGTGGTGACGGACACCTTCACCTTCGTCACGCTCGGGCTCGTACCGAGCATCTGCTACCTATCTATTTTGTGAAATGTCGGCAGATCCTCGGCACAAGGCCGAGGGTGACGTCGCGTTTGCGGCAAGGTTTGTAAGCAGGCTCGGCTTCTCCGCCTAGCCCCTCAAACCCTAGACAATCCCGCCGCTGCCACCGACCGAAGCCGGGCGTTCCGCCGCAACCCGTTTGCGATAACCACTCGCCCGGTAGGTGGCAACAGGATCGATCGCGCCGCCCGCCAACTGCCTTACTTTAGCGAGAACCGGCTCGACATCGGTGCGATAGGCCCGTTTCAGCGTATCGGAGGCCATCAACGCATCGTTGTCTTGCTGGTAGCCATCCAAAGCCGCGCGATCCACCAGCAGCGCCTGCGCATAGGCGCGGCGGATTTCGTTGGCACTGGAAATCAGGCTTTCGATTGGGTCGGTCACATTGTGCGACTGGTCGATCATATGGGCGGGATGGAAGCCCTTCACGCCACGATGTTCGGCATCTACCAGCTCGTTGAAGACGAGGAACAGGCGGTAAGGCTCGATGGAGCCGGCATCCAGATCGTCATCGCCATATTTCGAATCGTTGAAGTGGAAACCACCGAGCTTGCCGAACTGGATGAGCCGGGAGACGATCATCTCGATATTGGTGTTCGGCGCATGGTGACCGAGATCAACGAGGCAGAACGCCTTTTCACCGAGCGTATTGGCGATGAGGTAGTTGGTGCCCCAATCCTGCACGACGGTGGAATAGAAAGCCGGCTCGAACATCTTGTGTTCGGAAAAGATGCGCCAGTCATCCGGCAGCGCCTTGTAGATATCGGCCATGGCCGCGAGATAGCGCTCGAAACTTCTGGTGAAATTGCTCTGGCCGGGGAAGTTGGAACCATCGCCAACCCAAACCGTCAGCGCCTTGGAACCAATGGCTTTACCGATCTCGATACATTCGATGTTGTGCTCCACGGCTTGGCCCCGCGTTGCGGCATCGGTGTGGCTGAGCGAACCGTATTTGTAGGAATGGCTCTGATCCGGTGCATCCGAGAAGGTATTGGAATTCATGGCGTCGAAGCCGAGACCCAGCGTGTCGGCATGGTCCTTCAAACGCTTCGGGTCCTGCTTGTCCCACGGAATATGCAGGGAGACATTCGGGGTCGCCCGTGTCAGCTGGTTGATGACGGCGCAATCATCCAGCTTGTCAAAAATGCCGCGGGGCTCACCTTCGCCCGGAAAGCGGGCGAAACGGGTGCCGCCGGTGCCGACGCCCCAGGATGGAACAGCGACGAAGAATTCCGCGACCTTGGCGGTGACAGCATCAATATCGATGTTGCGGCGCGCAAGCTGGTTGCCCAGCGCATCGTAGTCGTCCTTCAGCGCGGCGGCGCGCTTGTCGTTTTCGGCCGCGATCACATCAGCGGCGATTTTGGTGTCGGTCATCTCTTCCTCCCCGGAATCGGTCCAGTGCATGCTCGATCATCGCCCCCTCCGTCATTCCGGCATTCAGCCGGGATGACGGAGGTGAGACGTGCCGAAATTCCTACCGCGTAAAGCTCTGCGCATTGCCGGCATCGACATTGATGATATTGCCGGTTGATTTGGCCGACGCGTCGGACGCCAGGAAGTAGATCGCTTCGGCGATGTCTTCCGGGAACACATTGAGCTTCAGCATCGAGCGCTTGCGGTAATGTTCCTCCAGATCGGTCACCTCGATCTTGGACGAGGCCGCGCGCTGCTCGCGCCACTCGCCGTTCCAGATCTTCGAACCGCGCAGAACGGCATCGGGATTGACGGTGTTGACGCGAATGCCGGCTTCCGCCCCTTCCAGAGCAAGGCAACGGGCAAGATGGATTTCCGCCGCCTTGGCCGTGCAATAGGCAGAAGCATTGGGCGAAGAGGCAAGACCGTTTTTAGAGGCGACGAACACCACGTTGCCGCCGAGATTTTGACGCCTGAGTAGCCGGAATGCTTCCCGAGACACGAGGAAATAACCCGTCGCGAGAATATCGATATTCTTGTTCCACATGGCAAGCGTCGTGTCTTCCACCGGTGCAGACGAGGCGATGCCGGCATTGGAGACGAGAATATCCACGCCGCCAAATTCCACGCTCGCTTCCGCAAAGGCGGAAATGACCGCGTCTTCCTGCGTCACATCCAGCTTGACGCTGCGCACCGCATCAGCACTGTAGCGCTTCGCGAAATCGCCCTTGGCCGCTTCCAGCGCCGCCTCGTCAATATCGGCGAGAACAACGCAGGCGCCCTCCGCTGCCAGCCTTTCCGCCGTCGCCCGGCCGATGCCGCCAGCGCCACCGGTGACAAAGGCCACGCGTCCGGCAAGGCTTTTCGGCTTCGGCATGCGCTGCAGCTTTGCCTCTTCCAGCAGCCAATATTCGATATCGAAGGCTTCCTGTTCGGGTAGGCCCTGATATTCGGACACGGTGGAAGCGCCGCGCATGACGTTGATGGCGTTGACGTAAAATTCACCGGCGATACGGGCGGTCGCCTTGTCCTTGGCGAAGGACAGCATGCCGACACCGGGGATCAGGAAAATCACCGGGTTCGGGTCGCGCATATCAGGCGAATTATCATGGCGGCACGCCTCATAATATCTGACGTAGTCGGCGCGGTAGGCCTCTAGCGCCTTGTCGAGAGCGGCTGTCAGCGCATCCACATCGGGATTTGCCGTATCGAGATCGAGGATCAGCGGGCGGATTTTCGTGCGCAGGAAATGATCCGGGCAGGAGGTGCCGAGATTTCCGAGCGGCTTCAGATCCTTCGAATTGACGAATTCCAGAACCGCGTCCTGATCATCGAAATGGCCGAGCTTGCGCTCCTTGCGGCCGATCCGACCACGGATTTCCGGCATCAACCGCGCAGCAATCGCGCGGCGTTCGGGAAGTGGCAGGCTCCTGGCAACGGCACCGCCGAAAATCGTACTGCCTTCGGTCTTGGCCGCAAACCATTCGATCGCCTTGTTGATGATGGCGAGCGTCAGTTCGTAACATGTCTTGGCGTCGTTATCCCAGGTGAACAGACCGTGGCTTTCCAGCACAACGCCCTTGGCCTCGGGGTTGGCTTTTACAAAAGCCTCGAGATCGAGACCCAGTTGGAAACCGGGACGGCGCCAGGGAAGCCAGCCGATGTCATCGCCAAAGATCTGCTGCGTCAGTTCTTTCGAATTTTTGGAGGCGGCAATCGCGATGATCGCATCCGGATGCATATGATCGACATGATCAAAAGGCACGAAGCCGTGCAGCGGCGTATCGATGGAGGCGGCGCGTGGGTTGAGGTTGAAAGTGCAATGCGGCAGGAAGCCGACCATGCGGTCCTCATCCTCGACACCCTTGTAAATGCCCTTTAGCGCTTCCAGCTTGTCGAGATAAAGCGTCGCAAAGCCATCGAGCTTGATGGTACCGACATCGCCGCCTGACCCTTTAACCCACATGACGCGGACTTTCTCGCCCGTCAGCGGATCGGTTTCGAGCACCTTCGCGGATGTGTTTCCGCCGCCGTAATTGGTGATGCGCTTGTCGGCGCCAAGCAGATTGGAGCGATAAAGCAGCTTGCCAGGCTCATCGAGCGTTTTGGCATAGGCATCGTCCCAACGGCTTTCGAGAAGGCGGGATTTTCCCGTCATGTCTTCCTCCCAAGTCAAGTCTGCATTCGCGGGTGCCGAGATCGGTCCGCCTCCGTTGACGGCAGATATCGCGCATACAAAAGCGTAATGTCAATCAAAAACGATCATAAATTTTCATGTTGCACCGCGATATTGATTAATTTGATCGTTCTTGATTGACAACGTAAAGAGATTGCGAATAATCACAATCAGGAGGACCACATGCACGAACGCGAACGCCATCGCATCATCTTGAGCGCCACACAGGAAAAAGCTGTCGTGACGGTGCAGGATATTGCCGAACTGACGGATGCGTCGGAAGCAACGATCCGCCGGGATATCGCGTCCCTGCATGTTCAGGGAAAGTTGAGGCGCGTGCGTGGCGGTGCCGAAGCGGTGCATCCACCGCAGTTGGGTAATCTGGCCGCGCGACCGTTCCGCGTGTCCGAATCGGTCAACATCGACAAGAAACGCGCAATTGCGCGCAAGGCGGTTGATCTCTGTAATGATGGTGATGCGATCATCCTGAATGGTGGCACGACCACATTCCAGATGGTGCACTACATGGCGGCGCGACGGCTGCAGGTGATGACCAATTCCTTCGCGATTGCGGAGCATCTGGTCAAAAATTCCAAATGCAATGTCAGCGTGCCTGGTGGCGCGATCTATCGCGATCAAAGCCTCATCCTGTCGCCCTTCGAAAACGATGCCATCCGCAATTTTTACGCAAGGCGAATTTTTCTCGGCGCGCAGGGCATCGGCGCACTCGGCATCATGGAATCGGACGCGCTGGTGATCCAGAGCGAGCAGAAGCTGATGCGGCAGGCGGAAGAGCTGATCGTGATGGTCGATTCCTCGAAATTCAAAAAACGATCCAGCCTGATTTTATGCCCACTCGAAAACGTCTCGACCATCATCACCGATGACGGGATTTCGGATGAGGCGGCGCGGATGGTTGAAAATGCCGGCGTCGAATTGCTGATCGCCGGCGCAGCGGGGGATGGCAAGATAGCCAACCCGCCTGTTGAGGAGGATTCCTCTTCGGTCGCTTGAGGAAGCACCGAAGAGAGGAACAGGTTCAAAAACGGGAGGAAAAGGAACATGAAACTTACACGCAGAACATTGACGAGCGTCCTGGCACTTAGCGCGGCGCTCTCCGTCGCGGGTCTTGGCGGCGTTGCCCAGGCAGCCGATGTGAAGATCGCGCTGGTGGTCAAATCACTTGGCAACGGCTTTTTCGAAGCCGCCAACAAGGGCGCGCAGGAGGCTGCAAAAGACCTCGGTGGCGTCGAGATCATCTATACGGGCCCGACCAGCACCACTGCGGAAGGCCAGATCGAGGTCATCAATTCGCTGATCGCGCAGGGCGTGGATGCCATCGCTATTTCCGCCAATGACCCGGACGCCGTAGTTCCGGCGCTGAAAAAGGCGGCGCAGCGCGGCATCAAGGTCATCTCCTGGGATTCCGGCGTGGCACCTGAAGGCCGCATTCTGCAGCTCAACCCCTCGTCCAACGCGCTGATCGGCAAGATGTGCCTGCAGCTTGCCGCATCGCACCTGGAAGGCGGCAAGGGCGATTTCGCCATCCTTTCTGCCACCACCACCTCCACGAACCAGAATATCTGGATCGATGAGATGAAGAAGCAGTTGAAGGACTTCCCCGGCCTCAACCTCGTTACCACCGTGTATGGTGACGACCTTGCCGACAAGAGCTACCGCGAAGCACAGGGCCTGCTTTCCTCCCATCCTGATGTAAAGGTCATCGTCGCACCGACGACGGTTGGCGTTCTTGCGGCCTCTCAGGCCGTGAAGGATGCGGGCAAGATCGGCAAGGTCTTTGTGACGGGCCTTGGCCTGCCCTCGGAGATGGCTGGCGCCATCAAATCAGGCGCAACCAAGGAATTCGCCATCTGGAACCCGATCGACCTCGGTTATTCCGCCACCCAGATTGCCTACCGCCTTGTGAAGGGTGAAGCAGACGGCAAGCCGGGCTCGGAAATCGAAGCCGGTCGCATGGGCAAGATCAAGGTCGGCGAAAATAGCGAAGCGGCCATGGCCGATCCCTTCATTTATGACGCCAAGAACATCGATCAGTTCTCGAAGATTTTCTGATCTGAATAATTTCCGGCAGTGCGGAGGCTAACCCCCTCTGTCCTGCCGGGCATCTCCCCCTCAAGGCGGGAGATCGATATGCCGCACCCGCTCGTTCCATAGGCAGGGTGTATCCGCTTGCCGATCTCCCCCCTCTTGGGGGGAGATGCCCGGCAGGGCAGAGGGGGGTGCCTCTCGCCGCTACACTCAAAACCAACCGGTAAGACGGAATGATGCGTGCTGAAACCAAAATCTTAGACGTTACCGAGACTTCCAGCGCGACGCCCATTCTGGAAATGCGCGGCATCAGCCAGATATTCCCCGGCGTGAAGGCGCTGGATGGCGTCGATATCGCGCTTTATCCCGGCAAGGTCACGGCGCTGATCGGCGAGAACGGTGCTGGAAAATCCACGCTCGTCAAAATTCTCACCGGAATCTACCGCCCGAATGAAGGGGAAATCCTTCTCGATGGCCGGCCTGTCACCTTTCACGGCGCACAGGATGCCATCGATGCCGGCGTGACCGCCATTCATCAGGAAACCGTGCTGTTCGACGAGCTTTCCGTGGGCGAAAACATCTTCCTCGGTCATGCGCCCAAAGGCCGTTTCGGCCTCATTGACTGGAAGACCATCAATGCGCGTGCCGGGGTCCTGCTTGAACAGCTCGAAAGCACCATCGATCCGTCCATTCGGCTGAAGGACCTTTCCATCGCGCAGCGCCACCTCGTGGCAATCGCCAGAGCGCTTTCCGTCGAGGCACGTATCGTCATCATGGACGAACCGACAGCCGCCCTTTCCCGCAAGGAAATCGATGATCTGTTCCGCATCGTTGAAAACCTGAAGCGGCAGGGCAAGGCCATCCTGTTCATCAGCCACAAGTTCGATGAAGTATATGAAATCGCTGAAAATTACGCCGTATTCCGGGACGGAAAGATGGTCGGCGCGGGTAATCTCGCCGACACCCCGCAGGATGAGATCGTACGCCTGATGGTTGGCCGCGACGTCACGAACGCCTTTCCGAAACAGGCGGTCACACTCGGCCCGACGGTTCTTTCGGTGCAAGATTATTCACACCAGACCGAATTTCGCGATATTTCTCTCGATCTGCGCAAAGGCGAAATTCTTGGCCTTTATGGGCTGATCGGCGCCGGGCGGTCGGAACTGTGCCAGTCGCTTTTCGGCATCACCCGCCCAGCCTCAGGACAGGTTACCCTCAACGGCGAACCGCTCGTTATCCGTTCGCCGGAGGATGCGATCCGCGCCGGTATCGTTTATGTGCCGGAAGAGCGTGGACGGCATGGGCTGGCGCTGGACATGCCGATCTACCAGAACATGTCGCTGCCCTCTCTTGCCCGCACCTCTCGCAAGGGCTTTCTCGCCGCCGCAAACGAATTTGTTCTGGCGCGCAAATATGCCTCACGCCTCGACCTGCGCGCCGCCGCCCTGTCCGTGCCCGTCGGCACGCTTTCCGGCGGCAACCAGCAGAAGGTGGTGATCGGCAAATGGCTCGCCACGCAGCCGAAAGTCATTATTCTCGATGAACCCACCAAGGGCATCGATATCGGCTCCAAGGCCGCCGTGCACGGCTTCATCAGCGAGCTGGCGGCCGAAGGTCTCTCCATCATCATGATTTCATCTGAACTTCCCGAAATTCTCGGCATGTCCGACCGCGCCATCGTTATGCGCGAAGGCCTGATGGCAGGTCTGTTCGAACGCGCCGATTTTTCTCCGGAAAAGCTGGTGCGCGCCGCCACCGGCAACGCCTGAGAGGGGCAAAACCATGCAACGTTTTCTCAAAAATCGCGAATGGCTGCTGGCGGGCATCATCGTCATCATGATCGCAGGCTTTGCGCTGCGCGCGCCCGGTTTCGGCAAGCCGGCCAATCTCGTCAATATCTTCAACGATACCTCCATCCTCATCATCCTGGCGCTTGGCCAGATGGCGGTCATTCTCACCAAATCCATCGATCTTTCGGTTGCCGCCAACCTCGCCTTCACCGGCATGGCAGTGGCGATGACCAATGCCGCCTTCCCGGGAATTCCACTGCCGCTTCTCATCGCCATGGCGGTCGGCATCGGCGCGTTTCTGGGATCGATCAACGGCATTCTCGTCTGGTGGCTCGGCATTCCGCCCATCGTCGTCACGCTCGGCACGCTCACCATCTATCGCGGCATGACCTTCGTGCTGTCGGGCGGCGGCTGGGTGAATGCGCATCAGCTTTCGCCGACCTTCCTCAACGTGCCGCGCACCATGATCCTCGGTATGCCGGTTTTATCCTGGGTCGCCATCCTCATCATCGCCGGCGCCTGGCTGGTGCTCAGCCGGACCTCTTTCGGCCGCTCCGCCTACGCTTCCGGCGGTAATCCGGGCGCTGCGGTCTATGCCGGCATCGATGTCGGCCGCACGCGCTTTCTGGCTTTCGTTCTGTCGGGTGCACTGGCAGGACTTGCAAGCTATCTCTGGGTATCGCGTTATGCCGTCGCCTATGTGGATATCGCCGCAGGTTTCGAACTCGATAGCGTGGCGGCAAATGTGATTGGCGGCATCTCCATTGCCGGCGGCATTGGCTCGGTGGCAGGCGCTGTGCTCGGCGCACTGTTTCTCGGCGTCATCAAGAACGCCCTGCCCGTCATCGGCATTTCTCCCTTCGCGCAAATGGCGATTTCCGGCGTGGTTATCGTGCTCGCCGTCGTCTTCAACGCCCGCGCCGAAGCTCGAAAAGGGCGCATCATCCTGCGCGACCGGGCGGCAAGCGATCAGGCCAAGGAGGCCGCAGCATGAGTACGAATTCTCAACCGGCGCAGAAGCCGCGCATCATTCCAGACAAGCTCGGCACGCCGTTGCGCCGTCTCCTGGCAAGCTGGGAAGTGCTGCTGCTCGGCGTCGCGATCCTCATCTTCATCGCCAATTCGTTTGCCTCACCCTATTTCCTCAATGCCTGGAACCTGTCCGACGCGACGTTCAACTTCACCGAAAAGGCGATCATCGCCTTTGCGATGGCGCTTCTGATCATCGCTGGCGAGATTGATCTATCAGTGGCCGCCATCATCGCTCTCGCCTCCACCGCAATGGGTGCGGCGGTGCAGATGGGTGTCGGCACACCGGGGCTCGTCGCCATCGGCATCGGAACCGGGCTACTCTGCGGGGCGTTCAACGGCTTTCTCGTCGCTGGCCTCAAACTGCCATCCATCGTCGTCACCATCGGCACGATGAGCCTGTTTCGCGGTATTTCCTATATGGTGCTGGGTGACCAGGCCTATGGCAAATATCCGGCGGATTTCGCCTATTTCGGTCAGGGTTACGTATACTCGGTCATCTCCTTCGAATTCGTGCTGTTCCTCGCCATGGCCGTCATCTTCGCCATTCTGCTGCACGCCACCAATTTCGGCCGGCAGGTCTACGTGATCGGCAACAATCCGTTTGCCGCCCGTTTTTCCGGTATTCCCGTCGAGCGGGTGAAATTCATCCTCTTCCTTTTGACCGGCCTGATGAGCGGCATCGCCGCCGTCTGCCTCACCTCGCGGCTCGGTTCCACCCGCCCCTCGATTGCTCAAGGCTGGGAGCTTGAAGTCGTGACCATGGTGGTGCTCGGCGGCGTGTCCATTCTCGGCGGCTCCGGCACCATTGCAGGTGTCGTCATCGCTGCCTTCGTCATGGGCCTCGTCACCTTCGGCCTCGGTCTTCTGAACGTGCCTGGCATCGTCATGTCGATCTTCGTCGGCCTGCTTTTGATCATCACCATCGCCATACCCATCGTTGTGCGCCGCCTTCGCGCCATCAGAGGCTAAGCCATGCCGGAATTAGAAAAACACGCTTTCAAGATGAAACTCTTCGCCGGCAAGCAAGCCGAATATAGACGGCGCCATGACGAGATATGGCCGGAACTGGTTGCTCTACTGCACGAAGCGGGTGTGAGCGACTATTCAATCCACCTCGACCCGGAAACCGACATCCTGTTCGGCGTGCTGACCCGCCCGAAGAACCACGGCATGGCAGCATTGCCCGAGCATCCCGTGATGAAGAAATGGTGGGCGCATATGGCTGACATCATGGAAAGCAACCCCGATAATTCGCCTGTCGCGACTGACCTTGTGACGGTGTTCCACCTGCCATGAATGACATGACAAAGCCACGCCGCGTCGCGGTCATCGATATAGGCAAGACCAATGCCAAGGTCGTTGTCATCGACACCCGAAGCGGCGAAGAGATAACCGGTGACAGACGTTCCAACCCTGTCCTTCGTGACGGCATCTATCCGCATTACGATGTGGAGATGCTCTGGAGCTTCATTCTCGCCTCTCTGCGGCGGTTCGCGGAAGAGCCGGGTTTCGACGCGATTTCCATCACTACCCATGGCGCGTCTGCCGCACTTCTTGACGAAAACGGCGATCTTGCCATGCCTGTGCTGGATTACGAGCACAGCTACCCCGCAAGCGTTGCGGAAGCCTATCTCCGCATCAGGCCAGATTTTGCTGAAACCGGCTCGCCCTCGCTTCCAGCCGGATTGAACCTTGGCGCACAAATCCATTTCCAGAAAACCGCCTTTCCGCAGGAATTCGCTGGGGTGCGCAGCATCGTCACCTACGCGCAATATTGGGCAGGGCGGCTGACCGGCGTTCAGGCCACCGAGACGACCTCGCTCGGTTGCCATACGGATTTGTGGAATCCGCGGCTGAAGGCGTTTTCATCGCTGGTCGAGCGCTTGGGCATTGCGCAATTGATGGCGCCGGTGCGCTCCGCCTTCGATGTACTCGGGCCAGTCCGCGAATCGGTGGCGCTGGAAACCGGGCTTTCGGCGGATATATCGGTCTATTGCGGCATCCATGATTCCAACGCCTCGCTGCTGCCGCATCTGCTGCGGCGGCAGGGTGATTTTTCGGTCGTCTCCACCGGCACCTGGGTGGTGAATTTCGCCATCGGCGGTACGGCGGAGACGCTGGATCCCGCCCGTGATACGCTTTTGAATGTCGATGCCCTCGGGCGTCCCGTTCCCTCCTCCCGCTTCATGGGCGGCAGGGAATATGAAATGCTGACGCACCAATTCGGGCCTGCTCCGGACGAAGAAACCGAAGCCGCTCTCGGCGGCGTGCTCACCAGAGGCATGATGCTGTTGCCCAGCGTCGTCAGCGGTTCCGGCCCCTTCCCCGGCAAAACAGCGCGCTGGATTGCCGACGACAATGCCACTGTTGCTGAACGGCACGCGGCAGCGGCGCTTTATCTCGCCCTGATGACGGAGTTCAGCCTATCGCTCATCGGGCAGAAAGGCCCGATACTGGTCGAAGGGCCATTCGCCAGCAATGCGCTTTATCTCAAGGCGCTGGCAGGTTTTGCCGAAACTGAGGTCATCGCCGTCAGCGGTTCCACAGGCACCAGTGCCGGGGCAGCACTCCTCACCGGTATCAAACCACTTGCCGGTCGCGAGCGCCATTTCGCTCCCGATGCCATTGCAGGGCTTCCCGCCTATCGCAGCGAATGGCAGGCCCGTCTGGCTTGACGCAGGACGACAAAATGCGGCCGGGTATCCAGCCGCATTCCGTTTTGCAAAAGGATCAAGCCTTGATGAAGGCCAGGAGATCGGCGTTGAGCACGTCTGCATTGATGGTCAGCATGCCGTGCGAGAAGCCGGGATAGGTCTTCAGCGTACCGTTTTTCAGGAGCTTCACCGATTTCAGCGCAGAGTCCGCAATCGGCACGATCTGGTCATCTTCACCGTGCAGCACGAGTGTAGGCACGCTGATGGCCTTCAGGTCTTCGGTCTGGTCGGTTTCCGAGAATGCCTTGATGCCATCGTAATGCGCCTTGGCACTGCCCATCATACCCTGCCGCCACCAGTTCTGGATCACGCCTTCCTGAACGGTCGCTCCATCGCGGTTGAAGCCGTAGAACGGGCCGGAGGGCACATCGCGGAAGAACTGCGCGCGGTTTGCGGCAAGTGCTGAACGGAAGCCGTCAAAAACCTCCATCGGCAGGCCCTCGGGGTTGGCCTCGGTCTTGAGCATCAGCGGCGGCACGGCGGAAACCAGAACGGCCTTCGCGACGCGGCCTGCGGGTTCACCGTGTCTGGCAACATAACGCGCCACTTCGCCACCGCCGGTGGAATGGCCGATATGCACGGCGTTTTTCAAGTCCAGCGCTTCCGCAACGGCAAAGGCGTCTGCGGCATAATGGTCCATATCGTGACCTTCGGAAACCTGCGCGGAGCGGCCGTGACCACGGCGATCATGGGCGACGACACGATACCCTTTCGAGAGGAAAAACAGCATCTGTCCATCCCAGTCGTCGGAGCTGAGTGGCCAGCCGTGGTGAAACACGATGGGCTGAGCATCCTTCGGGCCCCAGTCCTTGTAGAAGATGTCTGTTCCATCTGTCGTCTTAACAAAGCCCATGATCGTTTCTCCTTCGGTTGCGTTGGCATCTTCCGGTGCGATCTATGTTGTGCGCCGGTTTGATGGAGGGATGATGACGCAGGAAAACATCCGCAACAATTGCAACAATAATTCTGAATGAATTGCTGATCTGGCAATAATGGCCGTGCCGCCCGCTGTCTTACGCCCCGGTACCGGCGCTAAACGGCACCGCGACCGAAAAGTTGCGACAGAAGATGCAAACGGATTGAAATAACCAACCGGATAAGTTGCGTTTTAAATTGTAATCAACGGCGGAAGGGCGCGGTCGCGACTGCACACCGCCGGAAACGAAACTCGCTAAGTTGTTCGAACTCTCAATCCACGTCGGGATCGTATTCCCTCGGGCTGACGTCCTTGGAAAACAACACGCAAGGGCCGCGTGAACCGCGCGGATCATAGGCGTATCCCTTGGCGGTCAGTGCCTGCATGATGTCGCGAACACCTTCGAGGCCATAAAGGTGATCGTGCAGCTCGACGAATATCCGCTCCACGCCAGCAAGCTCGGCATTGCCGAGCAGATCGCGTTCCGCGCCCTCGATATCCATCACGAGCGCCGTGATGCCCCGGCTGGCGACAAACGCATCGATATTCTCGGACGAGATTTCGATGCGCCTTTCATAAGGACCCTGATTTTCGTCCATGGACGACATCCAGAGATCCTTGCGGACATAGAATGGATAGGTACGCGGCTCGTCGGCCGTGAGAAGTCCTTGGGAAAACACGACATTGCCACGGCAATTTGCCTTGATCACCCGTTCCGCCAGTGCCGCTGTGGACGGATTGGCCTCGAATGCCCAAACGGAAACATCCTGAATACCGGCAATGATCGAGGTTATGATGCCGATGCCGGACCCCAGTTCCAATACGCGGTCGCCGGGCTTGATGGCTTTCAGGACGCTGCGGGCCTCTTTCGCCTCATAGCTGCCGTCGGTCAGCGCCTGCCATATGACGGGCGATACCTCATCGGAAGAAAGAGGCAGGGCTACTCCATGCACATCCAGAATTTCCATATTTCCCAAGCCCTTTCTCAAAACCCGGTCTCGTCAAAAGAACGATCCCGCATAGACCGCGAATGCTCTACAGTATCGGTGCGACAACCGGTACTGGTTTTCGCCGTCAATGATGTATCCCACTGAAATTTAACATGGCTTGCCCTGTTCGAAAGCAAACCCGTTCAAACGGAACTCCAGGCCACAAGCTCCTTGGCCGGCAACGGCCTGCTGATCAGATAGCCCTGTACCAGATCGCATCCCAGACGTTTGACCAGCTCATATTGCTCCTCCGTCTCGATGCCTTCGGCGATGGTGGTCATTCGGAGGCTGCGCCCGACGCCGACCACGAATTCGACGATCGCCAGCGCGTCGCGGTCGCTGGTGATATCGCGCAGGAATGACCGGTCGATCTTGATCTTGTCGAACGGCACGCCGCGCAAATTCGCAAGCGAGGAGTAACCGGTGCCGAAATCGTCCATGGCGATCTGGATGCCGACGGCCTTCAGCCGCGTCAGCGTGTTGATCGTCTGGTCGCTCTTGTTCAGCAGGATCGATTCGGTGATCTCAAGCTCGAGCCGGCTCGGCTCCAGCCCGCTTTTATCAAGGGCACCCATCACGTTCTGAATGAGGTTGGTACTGTGGAACTGAACCGGCGAGAGATTGACCGCCACCTTCATGTCCTCATCCCATCGCATCGCCTCGCGGCAGGCAGTCTCCATCACCCATTTTCCGAGCGAATGGATAAGGCCGGTTCGTTCCGCAACGGGAATGAACACGCTGGGCGGAACATCGCCGCGCACTGGATGTTTCCAGCGCAAAAGTGCCTCGAAGCCACAAAGCTTGCGGGTCTGCGTCGCCACCTGCGGCTGGTAATAGACCTCCATCTCGTCGTTCTGCAGCGCCGTCTGCAGATCGGCCTCGAAGGATTTCTTTTCGGTCAGCTGCTTTTGCATGCGGACCTTGAAAACACTCGCCCGGCCAGGGCCGATGGCCTTGGCTTCATAAAGCGCCAGATCCGCGCGCTTGAACAATTCATCCGCATCGACGGTACCATGCGATATGGCGATGCCGATGCAGGTGCCGATTTTCACCTCCTGCTCGCCGAGCTGGTAGGTCCGGCTGATCTGCTCGATAAGCTTGGAGGCGAGACGGCGCGCCGTGTCCTCATTGAGATCATCGGACACGACAGCGAATTCATCGCCGCCAAGGCGGCAAACCATGTCGTAATCACCGCCGATCCCCGAAAGGCGCTGTGCCACGGCCTGAAGCAAGGCGTCGCCCGAATCGTGGCCAAGCGTGTCGTTGACGTCCTTGAACCCATCGAGATCAAGCAGAAGAATGGCCGTCGTTCCATTGCCGCCGAAAGAGCGGCGCAACCGCTCGATAAGTTCCTGCCGGAACAGCGAGCGGTTCGGAAGGCCCGTCAGCGCATCATGATAGGCATCATGCTCAAGCCGGACGTTCTTGGCCTGCAATTCAAGCGTGGCGGCGCGCAGGTCGTCCGTCAGCCCGCGCATGCTTTTCTGCGCGCGGTTCAACAGATCGTTCTGACGAAGCAGCAATATCACCAGCGCGATGCCGCACAGGATTAACCCGCCCGCAAGCGCGGTGTAGACGATATGCAGCTTGCGCACGTCTTCATGGGCCGTATCGATCAGATTGACGTCATAGGCGACCGACGACGAAGCCAGCGTCGTCATCGGCGCATCGAGCGAGCTCATCTCGGAGAGCAGATCCGGAACATCCCTTGGCTCCAGGGTGTTCATCTGCTGTTCCAGGCGGGCCAGAACCGCGTCAAGGCGGGTTACGAGATCCCGCCATTGCTGTTTTTCATTGATGAAAGCGCCGAGGTTACCCTGCTTCAAGAGCTCCAGGCGGCTTAGCATGATGTCCATGCGCAGCTGCAATTCGTCCCGGTCTATGACACCGGGACTGAGCGCAAAAACGGCCAATTTGTTCTGAAGGCGGAGATACTCCGCCACGGTCTGACTGACCGCCCACGAATCGTTATAGCGGGCAAATTTCTGCAGAGCGGTCTGACGCTCGGCAATGACGAAAGCGATATAGCCCGTTGCCAGGACGAAGCAACAGATGATCACCGCCACAAGTTTTCGCAAACGGCACCTTTATTCCACTATCAATTTGGCAACTTGCCATGCGGACCGCGAATAATAGGTCTGCTTCTGCAATTCCGGGTCGCTATCATAGGGATAGATGACAAACAGCGGACCCTTTTCGCGAACTGTCATGTAGTTGCCATCCAGCTTGATCGCGAGGATAACGTTAAATTTCTTAAAATCCTCAACCGGTATGGTGCTCACATAATCGTTGAGTGCAACTGCCGTTACGCTGGTGCCTTTTGCACCGACGAGATCCATCAACTTTGCCAGTGACACGCCGTCAAAACGAACGCGGCCATCGTGCCAGGGCGTCGTGGTCTCCACCGTCACCATGCCCAATCCCTCCAGCATGTCGCGATCGAATACCGCAGCGCCATCGGCATTGGTGTTGGTGATGTTTCCGGAGATGGTCAATATCGGCTTGCCTTGCGGCTTGGCGATTGTCCCGGCCTCGGCACAGGAAAGCCACATGAGCGACAGAAACGCACTGAGAAGTACCCGGGCGAAACTCATACTCTTTCTCCATCTAGCGTTCAGGTCGAGGGGTTTTCGCCAACCTCTGAGGGTCAAGGGAACCGACGCTCGCAATATATATCAGGAATGAATGTTATATCCTTAGTGAGATTTTATCCGTATTTTCTCTAGGTTTTGAGTAAACCGTTTGGATAATTTTTCCGTCTTATTGTACTTTTTTACACTTCACGCCCTGTTATGACGCAAGCAACACTACAAGTTACGTCTTCGTATCAATCCGTCTGGTGCGACAAAGGCCAAATTGCGGCATATGCGTGATTGCTTAACAACAGCAACACATGATTCGCGCGTATCGGACAAGACCAATGCGCGTTCGGCATCCGCCTGCCTGTCAGGCAGGAAAGCCGAGAGACAAGTTTCGCATCACAGAAAAATCATGGCGATTGCCAGAGCGAACGGTTGAAACATACCGTACGCAACTTAATATAAGAGCTGTCATTTCCGTTTCCGGCATTTTCAGCTTCCTCTTGCCGGAAATGCCCAGACGCCCGTTCCGCGCAGCGCAAGCGGCGATACCGGATATATTCCGGTCAGGAAAATTCTGTTCACGTCTCCGGGCTGGACGGCACCCTGCCGTATCGGCCGCATCATGAAGGTAGTCCCTATGCACACCTATCCCGACATCAAACTTCTCATTGATGGCGAATGGCGAGACGCCGTTTCCGGCAAGACGATCGCCGTATCCGACCCTGCGACCGACGAAATCATCGGCGCGATCGCTCATGCCGAAAAGGCGGACCTCGATCTGGCACTTGCCGCCGCCGAGCGTGGCTTCAAGGTCTGGCGCGACACCTCGCCTTTCGAGCGTTCCAAGATCATGCGCAGGGCAGCCGATATCCTGCGCGAGCGCAAGGACAAGATCGCCTATATAATGACCCGCGAGCAGGGCAAGCCGCTGTCGCAATCGGCAACCGAAATCATGGGCGCCGCCGATACCATCGACTGGTTCGCCGAAGAAGCACGTCGCACCTACGGCCAGGTCATCCCGGCGCGCGCAACCGGCGTTTCCCAGCTTGCCATCAAGCTGCCGGTTGGTCCCGTCGCGGCGTTTACGCCATGGAACTTCCCGATCAACCAGATCGTCCGCAAGCTTTCGGCTGCCCTTGCCACGGGCTGCTCCATCATCGTCAAGGCCCCGGAAGAAACACCGGCATCGCCGGCGGAACTGATTCGAGCGTTTGTGGATGCGGGCGTGCCGGCGGGTGTCATCGGTCTCGTTTACGGCGTGCCATCCGAGATTTCGGAATATCTGATCCCGCATCCGGTCATCCGCAAGATTTCCTTCACCGGCTCCACGCCGATCGGCAAACATCTGGCAGCCCTTGCCGGCAAGCACATGAAGCGCGCCACGATGGAACTCGGCGGTCATGCGCCAGTGATGATCTTTGACGATGCCGATATCGAAAAAGCGATCGAGGTGACCTCGCTTGCCAAGTTCCGCAATGCCGGTCAGGTCTGCGTCGCTCCCACCCGCTTCCTCGTGCAGGAGGGTGTGGCGGATCGCTTCCTTGAAGGTTTCGTGGAAGCCACGAAGGCGATCAAGGTCGGCAACGGCCTGAAAGAAGGTGTCGTCATGGGGCCGCTCGCCAATGAGCGCCGCATCCCAGCGCTGGAAGGTCTCATCAACGACGCCGTTTCCCATGGCGCGGAACTGAAGACCGGTGGCCGCCGCATCGGCAACAAGGGCAATTTCTTCGAGCCCACGGTGCTCGCCAACGTGCCCGTGACAGCCAAGATCATGAACGACGAGCCCTTCGGTCCCGTCGCCATCATCAACCGCTTCTCGACATTCGATGATGCCATCAACGAAGCGAACCGCCTGCCTTTCGGCCTTGCCTCCTACGCCTTTACCAGCTCGGTCAAGACAGCGCATGCGCTCGGCCACCAGGTCGAGGCGGGCATGCTGACCATCAACCACAACGGCCTTGCGCTTCCCGAAGTCCCCTTCGGCGGCGTCAAGGATTCCGGTTATGGCACGGAGGGCGGTTCGGAGGCGGTTCAAGCCTATCTGGAGACGAAATTCGTCAGCCAGATGAGCTGAAGCTTTGGATGCAAGCTCAGGGCGGATGACAATATCCGCCCTGAACCTGAATTTGGCGAACTCGGAATCTCCACGCATCGTCACTCCGGACTAGATCCGGGGTCCAGCGCGATCAAGTCATTGACCGCAAAAGACTATTCACCGCGCAGGCGCCCAGTGGCCGGATGCCGGATGCCGGATGCCGGATCAAGCCCGGAATGACGGAGTGAAAGACCTTCGTCAATCTGTGAAGAAGCAAGATCTGCTATGTCTTTTCTTCGGTAGTACCGCCTTCCCTTGCCTCCGTCCTCATCATGCCCTAAAAGAACAAAAAGTGAACTTAGAGAGGCCCTATGAGCGAGACAGCGGCACCCGCGTTGAAGGAAATCTTCAACCACGAAAAACTGCGACACATCGCCGATCAGACCAAAGCCGTTCATGCGCCTTTCGATGTTCCCGGCTTCATGGCGCTTGCCACGACAAATCTCGAAGCGCTGGGCATCATGCAGCGCATGCGGCAGGTGGCAACCAGCCTGCACGCCACGCTTCCCGGCGACTATGCCCGCAACATCGAAATTCTGACAGTCGCAGCACCCGGGATAGGCAACGGTTTCGCATCCATTTCGCTGCCGGAATATGTGGCGCTTTACGGTCTCGACGATTTTGATCTTTCCATACAGGCGCTGCAATATTTCACCCGTTTCGGCTCCTCGGAATTTGCCATCCGCCATTTCCTGCAAAGGGATCTGGCCCGAACACTTGCCGTGATGGAAACATGGTCGCGACATGACAACGAGCATGTGCGAAGGCTGGCGAGCGAAGGCTGCCGGCCGCGCCTGCCTTGGTCGTTCCAGCTCAAAGCCCTGATCGATGATCCCTCACCGGTCACCGCGATCCTTGATGCCATGAAAGCTGACGAGGCGCTTTACGTGCGCAAATCCGTCGCCAATCATCTGAACGACATCACCAAGGACAATCCCGCTTTCGTGCTGGCACTCATCGACACATGGCCGAAGGAAAACCCGCATACACGCTGGATCGTGCGGCAGGCCTTGCGCACTCTGGTCAAGAAAGGCGACGCTGCCGCACTCGCCCATTTCGGCGCCCATAAGGAGGCTCAGATTGCGCTTTCGGCGTTTCAGGTTTCTCCTGAAAAGGTCGCTCTTGGTAATCCGGTGCGGATTTCAGCTTCTTTCACCTCGACGGCAGAAAGCCCGCAGAAGCTGGTGATCGATTATGCCGTGCATTACGTGAAAAAGAGCGGTGACGCCTCCGCGAAAGTCTTCAAGTGGAAAGAAATCGAGTTGCAGCCGGGCGAAACATGCGCGCTCTCGATAAGCCGCGCCATGCGCGATTTCACCACCCGCAAGCACTATGCGGGTGTTCACAAGGTTGACCTGATGGTCAATGGCAGGCTGGCGGCCGAGGCCTCTTTCGAACTGCTGATATGAGGCTGGCGAGAGCGTCCCTCAAGCCGCCGGGAAAATCTTCGCACGGCGGATGATGACGGAACCGCGATCGCCTGCCGCGACATCATTTTCCGGCGGCACGTCGAATTCCAGGAGATCGCCGCCATCTGTGCTGGCGATCACCCGCCGCTCGCCTGCCCGGTCGAGAACCCGCGAAACCGAGGCTGGAATGCCCTCGTGCAGATCTTCCCATTCCAGGTCGGACGGACGGGCATAAATCTCGACGGCGCCATCCGCCTGACCGTAGGAGAAAGGTAGTTCGTTGTCACCGACATAGACCTTGCCGCCGCGCGCCACGCCGGACACACGGTTGGCATCGCCGAGAAAGCGCATGACGAAGGCGCTGTTCGGCTGGCGGCAGACTTCCTTCGGCGTGCCCTGTTGCACGATCTCGCCCTGATTGAGGATGACGACGCGGTCAGCGAGATCCAGTGCCTCTTCCTGATCATGCGTCACGAAAATCGTGGTAATGCCCAGCGCGCCGTGAATTTCACGCAGCCAGCGGCGCAGGTCGCGGCGCACATTGGCATCCAGCGCGCCGAAGGGCTCATCCAGTAGAAGCACTTTGGGATCGACCGAAAGCGCACGGGCCAGAGCCACACGCTGCCGCTGCCCACCGGAAATCTGCGCCGGGAACCGGTCGCCCAGACCGTCAAGCTTGACCAGGTTCAACAGTTCCCCGACCCGCGCATCGATCGCGGCTTTGTCGCGCTTCACCTTCGACACCTTCATGCCGAACGCGATGTTTTCATGCAGCGTCATATGCGGAAAAAGTGCGTAGTGCTGGAACACGAAACCGACGCCGCGATCGCGCACCGGAATATTGGTGGCGTCTTCGTCTCCAAAAAAGATGCGGCCGCCATCGCTATATTCGAGACCCGCGACCATGCGCAAAATCGTGGTTTTGCCTGAACCCGAGGGGCCGAGCAGCGCCAGAAGCTCGCCACTTTCAATATCGAGCGAGACATCGCGCACCGCGCGGAATGTATCGAAGGTCTTCACCACATTTTCGAGGCGGATTTTCATGGGAATCAGGTCTCCGTGGCGATGGCGGCACCGCCGCTGGTCTTCTTGGCCCCGCGCCCCGCACCACGCCCTTCCAGCGCCACCTTGGCGATGATGGTGACGACGGCGAGCAGAGCGAGGATGGAGGCCGACGCAAAGGCGCCGGCCGTCTGGTAATCATGGTAGAGCAGCTCGATATGCAGCGGCAGCGTGTTGGTCTGGCCGCGAATATTGCCTGACACGACCGACACCGCGCCAAATTCACCCATGACGCGGGCGTTGCACAGAACGACGCCGTAGAGCAGTGCCCATTTGATATTCGGTAGCGTCACCGAAAAGAAGGTGCGCCAGCCGGATGCGCCAAGCGAGGTGGCCGCCTCCTCCAGATCGCGGCCCTGCGCCTGCATCAATGGGATCAGCTCGCGCGCCACAAAGGGTGCCGTGACGAACATCGACGCGATGACGATGCCGGGTAGTGCAAAGAGTATCTTGATATTGTGCGCATCGAGGAACGGCCCAAACAGCCCCTGCAGCCCGTAAACGAAGAGATAGGCGACACCGGCGACGATCGGCGAGATGGAGAAGGGTATCTCGATAAGCACCAGCAGGAAGCGCCGGCCGGGAAAATCGAATTTGGTGATCGCCCATGCGGCCGCGACGCCGAAGGCCGTGTTGATCGGCACCGCAATCAGCGCCGTCAGCACCGTCAGCATGATGGCGTGGCGGGTATCGGGGTGGGTGATGGTGGCTGAGTAAACCTTCCAGCCCTGCGAAAAAGCCTCGACCCCGATGATGGTCAGAGGAGCGACAACCAGGAACGCGCCGATGACGAGCACAAAAGCGATCAGGCTACGACGAACCCAGGGCGCGTCACCGACGCGCGGTGGCTTGCGATGCGAGGAAATGGCGCTCATGTCTCAGCTCCTCACCGTATAACGAAGCGCACGCGCCTGCAGGTAATTGGTCACCGCCAGCATCACGAAGGCCGCGATGAGCAGCACGGAGGCGATGGCGGCGGCGGCCTGATAATCATATTCCTCCAGCCGGATGAAGATCAGCAGTGCCGTAATTTCCGTTGAAAACGGCTGGTTGCCGGCAATGAAGATGATGGCGCCGAACTCACCGAGGCTGCGCGCGAAAGAGAGCGAGAGACCGGCCAGCAGAGCTGGCGTCAGAAGCGGCAGGATGACCTTGCGGAAGATTTCGAGATCGGAACCGCCGAGCGATTGCGCCGCCTCCTCCAATGCCGGATCGAGGTCTTCGAGCACCGGCTGCACGGTGCGCACGATGAAGGGTAGACTGGTAAAGGCCATCGCCACCATGATGCCGAGCGGCGTATAGGCAACCTTGATGCCGAATTGCGCAAGCACCGAGCCGAACCAGCCGTTACCCGCAAACAGCGTCGTCAGCGCAATGCCGGCAACGGCGGTGGGAAGCGCAAAAGGCAGATCGACAATTGCATCGACAAGGCGCCAGCCGGGAAAGCGGTAACGCGTCAGCACCCAGGCGAGCGCCAGTCCGAAAACGACGTTGAACAAGGTCGCGGCGAGAGCGCAGAGCACCGTGACGCGATAGCTCGCAACAGCGCGCGGCGAAGAGATAATGGCCCAATATTCGGCTGGCCCGAGGCTCGCCGCCTTGAACACCAGCGCCGAGAGCGGCAGAAGCACGATGATGGCGACGTAAGTGAGGGTAACGCCGAGGGACAATTTAAGCCCCGGCAGAACATTCCGCTTCAAACCCCGCCCCCATTTCATCATAAAGCGACCCGGCAGTTTCCCGCCGGGTCTTTTACCTGTTGCATATCGTCGTGATTAACGGCTGCCGTAGAGCGTATCAAGCGTCGCGCCGGACGCAAAATGCTCTTTCTGGATTTTATTCCAGCCGCCGAAAACGTCATTGACGTTGACGAGGCGAATGGCCGGGAACTTGTCCTTGAACTCGCCGACAACCTTTTCGTTGTGAACGCGATGGCCGAATTCGGCAGCAATGCGCTGGCCCTCTTCGGTGTAGAGGAAATCGAGGTAGCTCTTCGCCAGATCGCGCGAGCCGCGCTTGTCGACCACCTTGTCCACCACGGCGACCGGGAATTCGGCGAGCAGGCTGACGGAAGGCACCACGCCCTCAACCTTGTCGGCGCCATATTGCTTGGCAATGCCGCGGGTCTCGGCTTCGAAGGTGATCAGCACGTCGCCGATTTCACGTTCCACGAAGGTGGTGGTGGCGGCGCGGCCTCCGGTGTCGAAAACAGGGGTGTTGTCGAAGATTTTCTTGACGAATTCCTGAACCTTCTTCTCGTCGCCGTTGAACTTCTCCTTGGCATAGGCCGTGGCGGCAAGATAGGTGTAACGGGCGTTACCCGAGGTCTTCGGATTGGGGAAAACCACCTTCACGTCGTCACGGGCAAGATCGTCCCAGTCCTTGATGTGCTTGGGATTACCGGCACGCACGAGGAAGGAAGGGAAGGAATAGAACGGCGAGGCGTCGTTTGCGAAATCCTTCTGCCAGTCGGCGGAAACGAAACCCTGCTTCACCAGAAAATCGACATCCGTTACCTGGTTGAAGGTGACGACATCAGCTTCCAGACCCTCAACGATGGCACGCGCCTGCTTGGAGGTGCCGGCGTGCGACTGATCAACCGTGATACCCGGATGCAGCTTGATGAAAGCCTCGTTCTCGGCTGCGAAAACCTCACGGGCAACATCGTAGGAGGCGTTGAGAATGGTGGTCGGAGACTGCGCCTGCGCCGCACCTGCAAAGAGAGCGGCAATGGCAGTGCCGATGATGAGAAGACGTTTCATGAATACCCCCGGAAAATCGAATGGTCGTCAACATAACGGGGGGCGACAACGCCTGCGAGCAACAGCCGTGCGTTAAGCAGAAGCGTATTAGAAATTTCACCCAAGCAACAGCAATTCAAAAGGCGATGATTTCATATATGTCCGCAAGCCGGATTTCTTTTGCGTTGAGCAATCTATAGGCGGTGCTCGGGAAAGAGATTACCGGAATGTTTGGTAAAATATGGCAGAAGGTCTTCTTCACGCACATCCTCCAGCTGTGCCGGTCGCCAGCGCGGATTGCGGTCCTTGTCGACCAGGGCCGCACGCACGCCCTCATAAAAATCATGGCCCCGCAATATCTCCGTGCCGGCGGCAAATTCCCGTTCGAGGCATTCGATGAGGCTGGCGCTTTCCCGCCCCAGGCGCAGCAGCTTCAGGGTTAGTTTGAGACTGGTAGGGGAGCGTTTTTTGAGAATTTCCAGACTGTCGCGCGAAAACGTATCGTCACGCTCCGAAAGTGCTGCGAAAATCTCCTCGACGGTGTCGAAACGGAATGCCGCGTCGATGATCTCACGGTGTTCCGACAGGACGCCCTCACCAGCTTCGACGGCATAAGTGCCGACTACCGCCTCGACACCATCAGGATCGAGCGCTTGTGATAGATTCTCCACCAAATCTGTAAGGCGCGCAGAAGGGACGAAATAATCGGCAAAACCGGCGTAGATCGCATCGGCAGCAGTGACCGCATTGCCTGTCAGCCCCAACCAGGTGCCGCATTCGCCCGGCGCTCTGGGCAAAAGCCAGGAACCGCCGACGTCAGGGAAATAGCCGATACCGGTTTCCGGCATGGCAAGCTTCGTCCGCTCGGTGACGATGCGGTGGCTGGCATGGGCGGAAATGCCGACGCCGCCACCCATGACGATGCCGTCCATCAACGCGACATAAGGTTTACCAAAGCGGGCAATGTGATAATTCAGCGGAAACTCTTCGCGCCAGAAATCCAGCACCTGCGGATCGCCCGCTTTGCCGAGATCGTGAATGATGCGAACGTCACCCCCCGCACAGAGCCCCCTGTCGCCTTCTCCTGTCAACACCACGCAGGAAACGTCAGGGTCATCCTCGAAACGGTGAAGCGCCTGGAGCATGGCACGAACCATCGGCAGCGTCAGGCTGTTGATGGCTTTCGGACGGTTCAGGTGGATGATGCCCGCCCCTACCCGTCTCTCGATGACGACCTGCGTCTCCGCTTCCGTTGCAACTTCCAAGGTCGCCTCCTCCGCTACCGTTCACCAGCCCATCTTGGAGGTCCGGGCGCGATCACGCAACGTTGATCTTGTCCTTCAGGAACGTCTTTCGCTCAAACCGCTTTCACCCGCGTAAAATGCCTGAAATCCGCTTTCGCAATGCAGCATGTTTGCTTGACGCCCGGAAAATCATGGCATGTAATGGAGTTTGAAATGCCGGCATTGATTCCTGTCGAGCGTGTGCCGGACCAAGCGGAATGTCGCCTTGTCAAAGGCGTTGTCAACAGCAACGGGAGACGAGCATGCAGGTTTCGGAACAAGAGTGGATCAGCAAACGGGCCTATACACTTTGGGAAAAGGAAGGCCATCCACATGGCCGTGACGCGGACCATTGGGAACAGGCAAAGCATGAATTTTCGCTGCTGAAGACATCGGAGGCGACAAAGCCTGCCCAGCGCAAGAAAGCAGCGCCGAAGACCGCTGCTGCGGAGCCGGAGGCAGAAGCCCCCGCAAAACCCAAGGCCCGTGCACGCAAGGCAGCAACCGCGAAATAAAAGTACTCTCGTGATAATTTGAACCGGCAAATGAAAAGCCCGACGAAATCTCGCCGGGCTTTGTCTGTTTATCGCGGATCGCAACCGGGATCACCGACCCGGCAACCGCCCTGAAAGTTTTCCGAGGCGGGGGCGCGGCGTGGATCATCCCACTGGCGGCGCTCCGGACGACGCTGGCCTTCGTCCTGATTTGGCTGGCGATCGCGATTGCGGTCGCGGTTTTCTTCCTCGAACCGAGGACGGTCACCATCTCGACGCGGCCTGTCCTGGTTTCCGTCGCCCCGGTTTCTGTCACCCTGGTTCCAGTCGCCATAACGGCGCTCCCAGCGGCCGTCATTCGGTCCACCGCCCTGACGCGGATCGCGCCATTCATCCCGGCGGCCATCACGCCATTCGTCGCGCGGACGCGGGCGTTCCCAGTCACCGCGCGGCGGCGGAGGCGCAGCATTCCAGTAACCGCCTGATGGCGGCGGACGACGCCAGCGGTCACGCTCGCGGTAGAAGTCACGGTCACGATAATAACGGTCCCAATAACGACCGGCTTCGAAGGTGATCACGGGAACGCCGAGATCGCGGTAATAACGCGGTTCAACGTAGACCCGGTTCTGCCTGAACGTCGTCTGGATGTAACGACCGGCGACCCAACCACGACCGCTGACGAAAGAGACGTCGCACCACGGCGTATCGGACAGGCAGCCATGTACCGTCAATGGTGCGCCGACCGGGATCACGACCACGGCCGGATAGGCTGTGCTCGGACCGGAGCGCATATTCACATTCGCGGTGGCAAAGCCGCGAGTCGCAGCTTCGGCAAGAGCCGGCGCGGCGAGCATGGCCACCAGCGCAATTGCGCCAAACAGTTTTTTCTTCACTTACTTCTCCTCAAGCAAAAGCCCGCTTTGCCCTTGTCGGCGTCCACCAATTTCGATGGACGAGCATGCGTTCCACATACTGCCATGGCTGGAAAATACGCCGCGTTCCATGAACGCAGCATGAAACAAATCGCAGCCCGTTTCAGTTCCACCTGCGGCAATGAAGCACCCGGGAATTTGCCGCCGGAATGTGCCGCCGGTCTTGACTTCGGGGATCAATCATCCGACTTCAATGCAACAGCAATATGGAGCAGAACCATGAGCGAAACCGCACAGACGACCGTCGACCAGAGCGAAGTGGATCGCTTCTCCGCGATGGCTGCGGAATGGTGGAGCCCGACGGGCAAGTTCCGGCCGCTGCACAAATTCAACCCGGTGCGGCTTGAATATATCCGCAACCGCATCTGCGATAATTTCGGCCGCGACCCGAAGGCGCACCGCCCGCTTGAAGGGCTGCGTGTGCTAGATATCGGCTGCGGCGGCGGCCTGCTTTCCGAACCCGTGGCGCGCATGGGCGCGGACGTGGTGGGCGCCGACCCTTCAGAAAAGAATATCGGCATCGCCTCCACCCACGCCCGTGAAAGCGGTGTCAGCGTCGACTACCGCGCCGTGACCGCCGAACAGTTGCTGGAGGCGGGCGAAACCTTCGACGTCGTCCTCAACATGGAAGTTGTCGAGCATGTGGCCAATGTCGATCTCTTCGTCACCACCTGCGCGAAAATGGTGCGTCCCGGCGGGCTGATGTTCGCCGCCACCATCAACCGCACGCTGAAAGCCCGCGCGCTTGCGATCTTCGCCGCCGAAAACGTATTGCGCTGGCTGCCGCGCGGCACCCACCAATATGAGAAGCTGGTTCGCCCGGATGAGCTTGAACGGCCGCTGGTGGCCAGCGGCATGGATATCGTCCACCGTACCGGCGTCTTCTACAACGTATTGCAGGACCGCTGGAACCTCTCGCCGGACATGGAAGTCAACTACATGATGCTGGCGAAAAGACCCGCGTAAAGCTAGCGCACCCAATTCTCCGGTCATGAACGACGGATGACGTCACCCCAAGTGGTAGACGTCATCAAAATCGTAGGCAAACTCAATTCACATCATCGGGCAGCACTGGCAACGGTGCAATCTCGATGCCCTCGTCAATCAAGGCCTTCGCGTCCTGGGCAGACGCGTGGCCGATGATGCCGCGTTCGTCGGCCTCGCCATAGTGGATCTTGCGGGCTTCTTCGGGGAAGTTATCGCCGACGTCTTCCGCATTCGCGCGGATATTGGCGACCGCCTCGCGGATTTTTGCGATAGCCTCTTTTCTGGCCGTGTCCATGGCGAGCGACTGACGTTCGTCTTTTTTGCGGGCGGTGGAGACCGAAGGCGCCATCAGAAGTTTGGAAACCTGCGGAGAATTGCACATCGGGCAGGACAAGAAGCCGCGCTGCAACTGATTATCGAAATCGTCGCTCCCGGAAAACCAGCCTTCGAACTCATGGCCCTTTTCACAGGCCAGCGCATAACGGATCACGCCGCCTCACCTCCAGCAGGAAGAACCGTGTCCAGTCCGAACTCGCGGGCATTGCGCAGATTCGGGATTTTTCCGCGCGCGGCAGCTACGAGAGACGTGTCGATCTCTGCGAAAATGATCTCTTCCCCGGCGCCACCGGCCATTGCCAGCACCTTGCCCCAGGGGTCGATGATGATGGAATGGCCGAACGTGACCCGCCCGTCCTCATGCAGGCCGGCTTGTGCGGCGGCAATGACGAAAGCGCCGTTTTCAATGGCGCGGGCACGCAGCAGAATTTCCCAGTGGGCTTCACCCGTCTGGCGGGTAAAGGCGGCCGGAACCGTCAGAACCTCGGCGCCGGCGAGTGCCTCCGCCCGGAAAAGCTGCGGGAAGCGCACATCGTAGCAGATCGCAAAGCCGAATTTCCCCAGCGGCAGTTCGGCAACGCGAGCGACAGCGCCGGGTTCGTAAGCCGCACTTTCGCGCCAGCTTTCGCCATTGTCGAGATCGACATCGAACATATGGATCTTGTCATAGCTGCAGATACGCGAACCGTCAGGCGCAAACAGAAAACCGCGATTGGCAATCTTGCCATCCGGGCGGGCAATCGCTGTCGAGCCGACATGGACATGGATGCCGAGTTCGCGTGCCAGCCGCGCGGCGGTCGCAACGATGATATCGCCATCGTCGTCACGCAGCTGGGCGCGAAGCGCCTGCCTGTCCTTCTGGAGAGCGCCGGTCATTTCCGGCGTCTGAACATAGACAGCTCCCGCAGCCGCAGCAACACGTACCAGGCGCTCCATATCGGCGGCGTTTTTCACCGCATCGACACCCGAGCGCATCTGAATGGCGGCAGCCTTGAAAATCATCACGTCCTCCGTATCGAAAATCGAGCCGATTAAGCGGCCAGCATAACGTCGAGTTTGCCAGCACGCTCCAGTGCATGCAGATCGTCGCAACCGCCGATATGCTGGCCGTTGATGAAGATTTGCGGGAAGGTGGTTCCGCCGGATTTCTCGATCATTTCCTGCCGGTACTCCGGCGTCGTCGTCGCGTTATATTCGGCGTAATCGACGCCCTTGCTGTCCAGCAACGCCTTGGCGCGCGCGCAATAACCACAAAAATCCCGTGTATAGATCGTTACCGGTGCCATGTATTTCGAAGCCTCGCAAACGTGTGCTGAAACGCACGATATCCTCGTTTCATTCAGGCTTCATATAGGGCCGGAAATGGCCATTGCAAAGGTCAAAACGGTCACATCCGTAGCACCCGCCTTCCGCAAGACGCGACTTGCCGCGCCCACCGTTGCACCAGTGGTATAAACATCATCCACCAGCACCACTCGCTTGCCATAAACATCGGTTTTTCGGCCGGGCGCTATTGCAAAAGCACCCCGCACATTGTCCTGCCGGGCAAGCGCTGAAAGCCCCACCTGCCGCTCGGTCGGCTTCACGCGCAACAGCGTGCCGGCAAGCAGCGGTTTGCCGGTGGCTTTTGCCAGATGCCGTGCGAGCTCAGCGGACTGGTTGAAACGGCGACGCCAGAAGCGGTGGCGATGCAGCGGAACCGGCACGATACAGTCGCACCTATCAACCGTTCCGTCGCTTGCCCGCAGCATCCACAGCGCCATGAAACGCGCAAGATCGGTCCGGTCCTGATATTTCAGCCGGTGTACGAGTTTACGCGCGGTTCCCTCATGGCTGGCAACAGCACGCAGACGGTCGAAAGGCGGTGGGTCGGCGATGGCTTGTGCGCTTACAGTGCCCGCGCCGTGATCCCGGGCGAAGGGAATGCCCAGAACCTCACAAAAAGGCCGATCGATAAAGGCCACATCCCGCCAGCAATCAGCACACAGGGCACCCTCGCCGCCGGTCATGCGGGAACACCCTGCGCAAGTGGGCGGATAGACCATGCGAAAGGCCGAGTGCAACACGCTGCGTGCCGCCACCGACACCGTCGCGGACTTCGACAGCAATCCCGAAAACAGATCTTCACCAGCGCCCATGAGGTTGACTTTAGCGCCGAACGGGTGCCTTTGCGAGAGAGATATGTTTCGGCCTCTGACCGGAAAAACAATGCCCGAAGCGGCATGACAGCAACGATGCGGCCCGCCGATCCCAAAGGCGCTACAGGCCGAGCAGGCACGACGATGGATATTCTCTTTGACCAGGCCCTGATCGAACAAAATCGCCGCCGGGCGTGGAACCGGCGTGACGACAAGGCCCTGTTTCTTCTCGACATGGCCGCCGACGAGTTTGCCGACAGGCTCGCCATCGTCGAGCGCCGTTTCGAGACCGCAATCGAACTGCACGGCGGGACGGGCATCACCGCCCGGCGTGTGACTGAGACGGGCAAGGTGGATGCTATCCGTCGTATCGAGACGGATACCTCCTTTGCGACGGATGGGAATGTGCCGCAGGTGGCCTCCATGGAGCATCTGCCGCTCGAAGAAGCCTCCGCCAATCTCATTGTTTCCCCGCTTGCCCTCCACCTCACCAACGACACCCCCGGTGCGTTGATCCAGATAAGGCGGGCGCTAAAGCCGGACGGGCTGTTTCTCGGAGCCATCCCCGGCAGCGGCACATTGCAGGAACTGCGCGATGTGCTGTTGACGGCAGAAGCCGAGTTGACCGGCGGCGCCAGCCCGCGCGTCATTCCCTTTGCCGACGTGCGCGATGTTGGCGCACTGTTGCAGCGTGCCGGTTTTGCGCTTCCCGTCACCGACGCGGAAACTTATACGGTGCGTTACGACTCGATTTTTCCCCTGATGCGCGATCTGCGCGCCATGGGCATGGCCAATCCGCTGGCAAGCCGCAGCAGAAAACCGCTCAACCGCGCTTTTTTCCTGCGGGCAGCGGAGCTTTACGCCGAACGTTATTCCGATCCGGACGGGCGGATCAGAGCCACGTTTTCCATCATCTATGTCTCAGGCTGGGCACCGCACGAGAGCCAGCAGAAACCGCTGAAACCTGGTTCCGCCAAAATGCGCCTTGCCGATGCCCTGAAGACGACCGAAGTCAAGCTTTCCTGATAGGCGTAGCGCAGGCCTCAGATGTTGGCAAAAGTATCGGCGAGGAACTGGAATACAGCATTGATGGTGCTGCCGATGGTGGTTCCGCCACCGATGATGGCGGCGGAAATAACGCCGACGATCAGGCCGTATTCGACTGCGGTCGCGCCGTTTTCGTCTTTAAAGAAACGAATAAAACAATGCAGCACGGGATATTCTCCATCCGCCATCCGGTGCTTACGCTAACCGGCATTATATATTGCTAAAATCGAATTTATACTATGCCACGGGCATGAGTAATCCGTTACCGATGATGGTAAACGATCAGCAACCGCTCTCGCTGCTATAGCCCGTCACGACACAGGGCATCTCGGGCATCGGCTGGGTTATGCTGCGGCGGATGGAATAGGTCTTGCCAGCATCGGTCTTCTTGATGGAGCCGGTGCTTATCATGTCGTAATTGTCGGAGAACTGCGCGACGCGCGTTGATGATTTTCCGGCAAGCATGGGGGTGACGATCAGGGAAAGAGCAATCACAGCCGTCCCGAAAAGCAGCGCGACATTAAGAACGCCGGTGCGACGGGATTTGTTGGAGTAAGACTGACGACCTTCCACCGTCTTCCAGAAATCCTCGTTCATAGCCAACCTCATACGCGCAGTTTACCGCTTCTTTAGCTTAACAATCTGCCAGAGGGTGCTGAACGATCTGTTAACACAGCCTCGTTTTGGCACGGTAAAGCGGAGTTATGGGATGTTTTCAACAGGCTGCGCGAGGGGATCGAACCCGCCAGGTAGGTCGCTTTAAAGCAAATCCTGAAGGAAGGGGATGAGCGGCTCGTCGGCCGGCGGCATCGGATAATCACGCAGAGCCTGCGGCTTTACCCATTTAATTGCCTGTCCTTCGCGCCCATGGGCCATGCCTTCATAACGACGGCACACGTAAAGCGGCATCAGCAGGTGAAAAGTCTCGTAGGTATGGCTGGCGAACGTCAGCGGCGCGAGGCAGGCTATCTTGGTCTTGATACCCAGCTCCTCGTCCAGCTCGCGGACGAGGGTCTCCTCCGGTGTTTCGCCTTGTTCCACCTTGCCGCCTGGAAATTCCCACAGGCCGGCGAGCGACTTGCCCTCAGGTCGTTGCGCCAGAAGAATACGGCCGTCCTGATCAAGAAGGGCGCAGGCGGCAACCAGCAGGATTTTTTTGCCCGCTTCGCTCATTCTTCACCAGCCTTGCGCCAGTAGCGATAAGAATAGGCCTCGGTGAAGCCGAATTTTTCATAAAGTGCAATCGCCGGCGCATTTGTGGAGACGACCTGCAACCAGGCGCTTTTGGCGCCGCTGATGCGGGCCCAGCGCAGTGCTGACGCCAGCAGCTGCGTGCCGAGGCCCTTTTTCCGCTGCGACTTCTCGACATCGAGGGAAAGAATGCCGGCAAGATCGTTATCCTGCACGCAGATAACGGTGGCAAGTGCGCTGCCCCCTGCTTCTTCGTTGATGAACAGGCCAAGGGTCGGCTTGATCGAACTGAGGATTTCAGCGATCGCCGGGCGCAGGGTCGGGTCGCCATCGCTGACCTTGATGCTTGCCTCGACAAAACGGCCAATATCGTGGCTCGGCAGGCTGACCAGCGTTTCCGGCAGTTCCATGCCAGCGAGATCGGCCGTCATGACCTTGACCTCCTCAACCATCGACCAGCCGTCCGTTACCAGAAAATCCTTGAGTTGCGGCGGCATCAGCGTCGTTTCGCGCACCACCAGCGGACGGCCGAAATCCTCGAAGCGCTTGCGCGCCTTTTCCAGCCGCACCGCGCAGTTTCCATAATCGGAAGGATCGAGCGGCACCACGCAATTGATGCGTTTGGATGGATGCGACCCCGTCAGGCGGATTTGCCAGCTACCGTCATAAATCACCGACGAGGCCGGCCATGCCCGAAAGCTGACTGCTTCCAGACGGCGAACCAGCGGCAGATTGACGATTTTATTGTCCTGCATTCTCTTCGGCTCCAACGGTCAGCTCCGGTAGTCGCCGTTGATCGCAACATATTCCTTGGTCAGGTCGCACGTCCATACGGTGGCCTTGCCCTCACCGAGACCGATGTCAACCTTCACCGGAATGTCTTCCAGCCGCATCACGGCGGTGGTCTCCGCTTCCGAATAATCCGGATCGCGTTCGCCATTGACGGCAACGCGCACGCCGCCGAACCAGATGGCAAGGCGATCACGGTCGGCCATTTCACCGGATTTGCCCACAGCCATCACGACGCGACCCCAATTAGCATCTTCGCCGGCAACCGCAGTCTTCACCAGCGGTGAATTGGCAATCGAAAGGGCGATCTTCTTGGCAGCGACATCGTTTTCCGCGCCGGTAACGGTGACTTCGACCATCTTGCGTGCGCCTTCGCCATCGCGAACCACCTGCAGGGCCAGATCTTTCAGGAGATCGTTCAAGGCGGCGCGGAAGGAGGAAAGCCGCTCGTCATCGGCGCGCGTCACCTTGACCTGACCGTCCTCAGCCGCCGCACCTGTCGCAAACAACATCAGCGTATCGGAGGTGGAGGTGTCGCTGTCAACAGTCACGGAATTGAAGGTCGGGCCGACACCGGCGGAAAGCAGCGATTGCAGCGCGGCCGGATCAATATCGGCATCTGTCACCACGAAGGAAAGCATCGTCGCCATATCGGGAGCGATCATGCCGGCACCCTTGGCGATACCGTTTATGGTGACCACGACACCGCCGATTTCAGCGGTGCGGGTCGCGACCTTGGGATAAGTGTCGGTCGTCATGATTGCCTTGGCGGCTTCCTGCCAGAAATCGGCTTCAGCCATGCCCTGCATGTCGCCCAGAACCCCGGCAAACTTGGTGGCATCGAGCGGTTCGCCGATTACGCCGGTCGATGCCAGAAACACTTCATTTTCAGAGCAGCCGACGGCAGCGGCTGCGGATTTCGCCGTCAACTCGGTCGCGGCCTTGCCTTTGACGCCGGTAAAGGCGTTTGCGTTACCGGAATTGACCACCACGGCGCGCGCCACGCCGCCGCCGAGATTGGCGCGGCAGAAATCAACGGGGGCCGAGGGGCATTTCGATTTCGTGAAAACGCCAGCCACGCTTGCCGGCTTGTCGAACACCATCAACAGAACGTCGGTCCGGTTCTTGTACTTGATGCCGGCGGCAGCCGTCGCCATGCGAACACCACGCAGCGCGGGCATGTCGGGATAGGATTTCGGAGCGAGCGGGGAAACGGCAACGGACATGGGAAAGCGCCTGAGATTCTGGAAACGGGGAAGATTTGAAAGTGCCTGAGATGAAGCGGGGCGGCCTGTGGCCGCCCCGTAACACGGTTTTATTACTGCTGCGGCTGTGCCTGCTGTTCCTTCGTGGCTTCGTCGTAGCCCTTCTTCAGCGTCTCATCCATGATTTCGATCTTCTGGTCAGCCTTTGCCTTCTCGATGAGGGCAACGTACTTGTCACGCATGACAAGCTGACGAACCTGCGGCTCGACCTGCTCGAAAGCCGGCGGCGGTGCGATGCGCTTGTCTTCCAGCTTGATGACGTGGAAGCCGAACTGCGTCTTGACAGGCGTCTTGGTGTAGGCACCCTTTTCGAGACCGAAAGCGGCCTCTTCGAATTCCGGAACCATGCGGCCCTTGCCGAACCAGCCGAGATCGCCGCCATCATCCTTGTTGGAGTCGGTCGACTTTTCCTTGGCGAGTGCTGCGAAATCCTTGCCCGCATCAAGCTGCTTGATGACGTCCTTGGCTTCGTCTTCGCTTGCAACCAGAATATGGGCTGCCTTGATTTCTTCTTCCTTCGGCAAGGCTGCAACTTCCTTGTCGTAGCGCGCCTTCACCTCTTCATTGGTGACAGCATCAACCACATGCTTGCGGAAATAGGCGTTGTGCAGCTCACGGTCCTGAATGAACTCCATGCGCTTCTTGAAGTCTTCGGTCTTTTCCAGACCTTCGGCGCTGGCATTCTTCACGAGGAGCTTGACGTCGATCGCGCCGGAAAGGGCTGCGACCTTTTTCTGCTCGTCGGGAAGCTGTGCGAGCTGCGGATCGAGATTGCCCATGGCAAGGTCGAGTTCGGACTGGTGGATTTCCAGATCGCCGACCTTGGCGACAACCTTGTCTTCCTGTGCAAAGGCAGGAAACTGGAGGCCGAGCGTGGCCACAATCACCGCAGCCGCAATTTTATTATAGCGCAACATTTTGAACCTTTCGGGGACAATGCCGGCTCCAGACATGGTTTCCGGCTCTGAAAAAACTTCCAAACACCGGATTGTGGCCATTCTGTAACGGGCAGAACCGTTGACATCATTTGCCCCCCCTCTTATCTGTCACGCAACCTCGCGTCCAGATACGTTGAAGGGCGAAGTCCGTCATTTGTTGCCGAAATCGGCGTGATGGAAAAAACCGCCTGCGAAAACGGAATTTCAGAAAGGGCCAGTAAGATGGTCAGCCTCGGCGGAATAGCCCGCAAATTGTTCGGTTCGGCAAATGAACGCCGCGTCCGCTCCTATAAAAGCAAGATCGCAGCCATCAATGCGCTGGAGGAAGCCACCAAGGCTCTTTCCGACGACGCGCTGGCGGCAAAGACGGCGGAGTTCCGCCAGCAGCTTGCGGACGGCAAATCGCTGGACGATCTGCTGATCCCGGCTTTTGCCGTCGCCCGCGAGGCGTCGCGCCGTGTTCTACACATGCGACCCTTTGATGTGCAGCTGACCGGTGCCATGATCCTGCACCAGGGCGCCATCGCCGAAATGAAGACCGGTGAAGGCAAGACGCTGGTGGCGACCCTTGCGGTCTACCTCAATGCGCTGGCCGGCAAGGGCGTGCATGTCGTTACCGTCAACGACTACCTCGCCCAGCGCGACGCGGCCACGATGAGCAAGCTCTACCGTTTCCTCGGTCTGACGACCGGTGTGATCGTACACGGGCTAGATGACGACCAGCGCCGCGAGGCCTATGGCTGCGACATCACCTACGCCACGAATAACGAGCTTGGCTTCGATTATCTGCGCGACAACATGAAATATGATCGCGCCCAGATGGTGCAGCGCGGCCACAACTACGCAATCGTCGACGAAGTGGACAGCATTCTGGTCGATGAGGCGCGCACGCCGCTTATCATCTCCGGCCCGCTGGACGACCGCTCCGATCTCTATAACACCATCGACGCCTTCATTCCGCTTCTGTCGCCGGAAGATTACGAAATCGATGAGAAGCAGCGTTCGGCCAACTTCTCCGAAGACGGCACCGAGAAGCTTGAAAACCTGCTGCGGCAGGCGGGCCTGCTCAAGGGCGAATCGCTTTACGACATCGAAAACGTCGCCATCGTTCACCACATCAACAATGCGCTGAAGGCCCACAAGCTCTTCACCCGCGACAAGGACTACATCGTCCGCAACGACGAGATCGTCATCATCGACGAATTCACCGGCCGCATGATGCCGGGCCGCCGTTATTCCGAAGGCCAGCACCAGGCGCTGGAAGCCAAGGAAAAGGTGCAGATCCAGCCGGAAAACCAGACGCTGTCTTCCGTCACCTTCCAGAACTACTTCCGCATGTATGCAAAGCTTGCCGGCATGACCGGTACGGCGTCGACGGAAGCGGAAGAGTTCGGCAACATCTACGGTCTCGACGTCATCGAGGTGCCGACCAACCTGCCGATCCAGCGTATCGACGAGGACGACGAGGTTTATCGTACCGGCGAAGAGAAGTTCCTTGCCATCATCGCCGAGATCAAGGCGGCGCATGATCGTGGTCAGCCGGTTCTCGTCGGCACGACCTCCATCGAGAAATCCGAGCTTCTGGCCCACATGCTGCGCCAGTCCGGCTTTACCGATTTCCAGGTTCTGAACGCCCGTTACCACGAGCAGGAGGCCTATATCGTTTCGCAGGCCGGTGTTCCCGGTGCGGTCACCATCGCCACCAACATGGCCGGTCGTGGTACGGACATCCAGCTCGGCGGCAACGTCGAGATGCGTCTGGAGCGCGAGCTGGAAGGCATGGAGCCGGGTCCGGAGCGTGATGCGAAGGAAGCGGCCATCCGCGCCGAGATCAAGGTTCTCAAGGAAAAGGCGCTTGCCGCCGGCGGTCTCTACGTCATCGCGACCGAGCGCCACGAAAGCCGCCGTATCGACAACCAGCTGCGTGGCCGTTCCGGCCGTCAGGGCGACCCCGGCCGCTCCAAGTTCTATCTGTCGCTCCAGGACGACCTGATGCGCATCTTCGGTTCCGAGCGCATGGACAGCATGCTGCAGAAGCTCGGCCTGAAGGACGGCGAGGCCATCGTCCATCCGTGGATCAACAAGGCGCTGGAACGTGCCCAGAAGAAGGTCGAAGCCCGTAACTTCGAGACCCGCAAGAACCTGCTGAAATATGACGACGTGCTGAACGATCAGCGCAAGGTCATCTTCGAGCAGCGCCTTGAGCTGATGGAATCCGACAATATCGGTGAAACCGCAGCCGACATGCGCCACGAAGTGATCGAAGCGCTCGTCACCAAGCATATTCCTGAAAATGCCTATGCCGAACAGTGGGATATCGCCGGTCTCAAGGCCGGTATCGCCCAGTTCCTGAACCTCGACCTGCCGGTGGAGGAATGGGCGAAGGAAGAAGGCATCGCCGAGGACGACATTCTTCAGCGCGTTACCGAGGCCGCGGACAAATACGCCGCTGAACGTGCGGAACGTTTCGGCTCGGAGATCATGACCTATGTCGAGCGCTCGGTCGTGCTTCAGACAATCGACCATCTGTGGCGCGAACACATCGTCAACCTCGATCACCTTCGTTCCGTCGTCGGTTTCCGCGGTTACGCCCAGCGCGATCCATTGCAGGAATACAAGGCGGAAGCCTTCGAGCTGTTCCAGTCGCTGCTTACCAACCTGCGTGAAGCCGTCACCGCCCAGCTGATGCGCGTGGAACTGGTGCAGCAGGAACCGCAGCAGCCGGAGCTGCCGGAAATGACCGCGCATCACCTCGACCCCGTCACCGGGGAAGACGAGATGGCGCAGGGCGTGCCGGTCGCTTTCGTACCGGCCGAGGAGCGCGACCCGAACAACCCCGCCACCTGGGGCCGTATCGGCCGCAACGAAATGTGCCCCTGCGGCTCGGGCAAGAAGTACAAGCACTGCCACGGCGTTTACGAACAGGCGTAAAAGGCCAGGGCTTTATGCCAGCAATCGATCGCCCGTAACCTGCGTTACGGGCGATTTTGTTTGGGCAGGATCATTGCTGCTGGTCGGGGTGTTGACTGGTATCGGCACTTTCCCTATGGGAGCCGGATCATCTTGCGGAAACTGCTTTCATGGCCCCTCGCGATCTTGCCGCCTATATTTTTCTCGCGATTACGTGGGGCGTGTCTTTCCTGCTGCTTCTACATGTCGTCGCAGCCTTCGGCTGGATTGGCGCAGTCACGCTTCGCTCGCTCATAACCGCTGTAGCACTCTTTCTCATTGCGCGTGCGGCACGCCGGAAGCTGGCATTCTCCGCAAGCTGGCGCGCTTTCGCAATCGTCGGCGCAACGACGGTCGCCGGGCAACTGATCGGCCTGTCCTACGCGACGCCTCAGATCGGCACTGCGATGGCAGCCATATTGGTGGCGACCATCCCGCTTTTTTCAATGCTGATCTCGCAGATTTGGGGTCTGGAACGCCTGACGCGGCAGGGTATTGCCGGTCTCGTCATCGGCTTTGCCGGCATCGTCCTGCTCGTTGGTTTTCCCGCTGTTCCTGTCACATCCGGCTTTGTCATTGGCTGTGCTGCCGCTGTCGCCGCCTGCATCTGTGCCGCCTATGGCAGCAATTTTGCGAGCCTGCACCTCAAGGGGGTTGGATCCTGGGAAATAACCATCGGTTCCTTCCTGACAGGCGGCCTGATGACCTTGCCGCTTCTTTTCGCTGTGCCCTTGCCCGGAACGCCCGATCTCGTCGATTACGGTTATCTTCTGATACAGGCGGTCGTCATGAGCGGCCTGACCTACATCACCTATTTCAAGCTGGTCTCCTCGATCGGCGCAACGAAGGCGATCAGCGTGGAATTTGCCGTCACCGTCGTGGCGGTGCTTGTTGGCGCCCTGGTGCTCGACGAACCCCTGTCGCTTCCCCAGCTGTTCGGTGCCGGTATCATCATTCTGGGCTGCGCACTGGTGCTTGACCTCATGCCCAAGAAAAAGGCCCCGCCCACCCCGTCGGGTGCATGAAGGGTTTATTAGCGTTTTCCACCAATAGTCGTGTTGATCGTTACGGATCAGGCGGGATCGCGTTCGTCACGCGAGGGGAAAATGCAACCGGGCAAATCAGACTATGAGCATTATTGGGACCCGTTGCGGGCACTCCTCATGCTGCTCGGCATACCCTATCACGCCTCCCTGCTCTACAGCTATGCTTTGCCCTGGGACATCAAGGATTTCGAGACCAGCCCAGTCCTGACCGCGCTTGGGGCAGCGCTCGTCACCTTCCGCATGCCTTCGTTTTTTCTGGTGGCCGGCTATTTTTCCACCATGGTCATCGGCAGGAAGGGCAAGATGCCATGGCTCAGACAGCGCTTCCTTCGCCTTGGCGTCCCTTTCATCGTGGCCGTGCTCCTGCTTGGGCCATCGCAGCTTTTCCTGCTGAAACTGGCAGGTATCGCCAAAGGTGATATTCCCGCCGACCGGCTGCTCGCGAACCTGCCGGATTTGCTGTTTCCGGGTGAGCAATGGATCATGCATCTATGGTTCCTACCCGCCCTTATCGCGTATTCGGGTCTGCTTGCCGGCCTGCTATTTCTGGCGGGGCGCCCGCCCCTCGCCTATGCAAGAGACTGGTTCGGCAGGATGCGGGGTCAATATCCAGCCGCGTTTTTCGCAGCGCTCTGCGCCTTCCCTGTTTTATGGGAGCTGACGGTTTACGGTTCGGGCCTGCTTGCTGGCAAAAATGGGAACAGCCTTCTCGTTCTCTATGAACGGGCCTCCGACCCTTACGCGCGTTACGTACCGTTCTTCCTTATCGGGGCTTTGCTTCATCGCGACCGGGCTCTTTTTCACCGCTTCCGCCAGACGGGCATCCTCACGGGCGTCATCGCGTTTGCCGGGATCGCGACAGCGGTTACGCTGCGGTTGGAATATCCTTTTTCGAACTCGGCCCTGCTGATACTCGTCTCCACAATCGCCGCCGTGGCGGCAAGCCGCCTGCTGATCGATATCGCCTGCCGCTTTTTCGACCGGCCAAGCCGGCTTGCCAGGAGAATGACCGACGCTTCCTTCACCATCTACCTGGTTCACCACCCGCTGATTTATGCCTTCGGCACCCTCTTCATCCTGATCTCGCTGCCTCCGATCCTGGAATTCGCCATCATCGTCGTCGCCACCACGATAACGGCCTATCTGCTGCATCAGGCGATACGCCGTAGTCCGCTTGCCCTTTTTCTCTTCAACGGGATCCGCAAACCGAGGCAGGTGGCCAATATCGGCACACAGGTGCCTGTCTCCCAAACCCTTCGTTAATGATAAGGTGCTTATAATCCAGTTGCCTACTCAACTGGAAATGATGGCGTGTGGATTATGGCTATCCTCAACACGGCGGAAAAAGCCTTACCCGCAGGCCTGCGCGCTAAACTGGCGCCCCTGGGGGCAAAAATCGCCGTCGTCGTTTCCGGCAGAGACGATGTCTCCCGGGCCCAGCGCATGGCGCTCGTCGCCTTTGCGGTGCGCATCATCAGCGCCGGTATCGCTTTCATCTCCCAGATCATCCTTGCCCGCCTGATGGGCGAATTCGAATATGGCCTGTTCGCCTTTGTCTGGGTTCTGGTCATCCTGTTCGGCAACCTCTCCTGTCTCGGCTTTCACACCACCGTCATCCGCTTTCTGCCCGGCTACCGCCTGGAGGATGCCCATGACAAGATCATGGGTCTGACCTCGACAGCGCGCCTCTTCGCCATGCTTTCGGCCAGCGCGCTTGCATTTTTCGGTTTCGTCTTCCTGTATTTCTTCGGCGAGCGCATCTCTGCCTATTACCTCATTCCGGTTTCGCTGGCGCTTTTCACCCTGCCGATGGTGGCGCTTGGCGATGTGCTGAACGGAACCGCGCGTGCCAACGGCTGGGCGGTTTCAGCCCTCAGCCCCACCTATATCATCCGCCCGGTGCTGATCCTGCTGTTCATGCTGGTGGCGATCCTTCTCGGCGCGGAAAAAACCGCAACGACAGCGATGCTTGCGGCCCTTTTGGCCACCTATGTCACCACGCTTTTCCACTTCGTGTTCATGAACCGCCGGCTCAACCGGCATTTCCGCAGCGTTGCCCGCAGGGTGCATTTCCGTCCGTGGATACGGTTTGCCTTTCCGATGTTCCTGATCGACGGCATCGGTTTTTTGATGACCAATTCAGATGTGGTAATCGTCGGTCTATATCTGCCGCCGGATCAGGTCGGCATCTATTTTGCCGCGGCAAAAACCATCGTGCTGATGCAATTCGTGTTTTTTTCCGTGCAGGCGGCTGCGGCCCCACGTCTGGCCGCGCTCATTGCTGCCAATGACAGGCAGGGGCTGGCCGGGTTCGCCAGCCAGGCGGCGCGCTGGGCCTTCTGGCCATCGCTTGCCGTTGGCTGTCTCGTGCTTCTGGCAGGGCCGTTTCTGCTGTCCCTGTTCGGTCCCGGCTTCGTACAGGGTTACAAGCTGATGTTCTTCCTCTTTGCCGGCTTCCTCGCAAAAGCACTGATCGGCCCGGGAGAAACGCTGCTGAATATGGCCGGCAAACAAAAATTGTGCGTAGCTCTTTATATTATTATCTTCGGTTGTAACATTATACTCAACATGGTGTTGATTCCGGTCTATGGTCTGACAGGCGCTGCGGCAGCTGTCGCGATAGCAATGTGCATAGAAGCTGTGCTATTGCATGTTGCCATTCGCCGCACACTCGGGATCGTCCTTTTTGCCTTCAACGATCCCCGGGCGGGTCAAGACACTGGGAAGGCGGTGTAACGATAAGCATGTCCAGCGACCCAAAGAATCCGGATTTTCAGGACCCGCGCATCGCTGCGCTGATGGCGTCTAAGGAGCGTGACCGCCCCGTGGCCGACAGCAGCCGGCGCGTGGGACGCGACGGCCGCGAATTCTGCATCTATCCTGGCCGGCTCGGTTACGACATGCAGGAAGAACTCGACTTCCTGTCCAACCGCGTCATGGAGGCAAATGTCTTCTTCACAGGGCGGCTTCTTGCACCCGCCATGCCGCGTATCGATGACAAGTCCGTGCGCTTCGCCCTTATTCGCGACGAGAACGGCGCTAGAAGCCGCATGCGCTTTCTGATGCCATTCACCGTGGAAAAGCCGGGTTTTTCCATCGGTCCCTCCATCATCCGTGGCTGGGCCAACCCCTTCGGCCCTCTCGGCACGCCGCTGGTCGATACCGAAGGTGCCGCAGAGACGCTCGACAATCTTTTCGATGCGCTTTCCGACCGGGAAATGCGCCTGCCGAATGTTCTGGTACTGCCGGATGTACGGCTTGAAGGGCCTTTTGCCCGGATGTTCAAGGCCATAGCAATCAGCCGCAACCTGCCGGTGACGACGACTGGTAACTATCAGCGGCCGATGCTGGAGAGCCTTCTGGACGGCGAAGCCTATCTGCGTAATTCACTTGCGCCGCATCATTTGCGGGAGATGCGCAGGCAGTGGCGACAGCTCGAAAAACTCGGGGCCCTTTCCTACACCGTTACCCGGCAACCGAAGGACATACGCTACCGCATGGAGGAATTCCTGGCGCTGGAAGCGAGTGGCTGGAAAGGCCGCAAACGCAGCGCGCTGGTGAACGACCGCTATCGCGCCGCCTTCGCCCGCGAGGCAATCACAAATCTGGCTGAAGCGGATGCGGTGCGCATTCACACCATCGATCTCAATGGCAGCGCCATCGCCTCCATGATCGTCTTCATGACGGCTGGCGAGGCCTATACGTGGAAGACCGCCTTTGACGAATCCTATTCGCGGTTTTCACCCGGCAAACTTTTGGTGCAGAAACTGACCGACTGGCAGTTGGACGACGCCAATATTCTGCGCAGCGACAGCTGCGCAGTGCCCGATCATCCGATCATGAGCCGCTTCTGGCAGGAACGGCAGGAAATGGGCACTCTGGTCGTCGGGCTTGCGCAGAACAGCGACCGTGACGTGCGACAGGTTTCCACGCAGGTGGACATGTATCGCAACACCCGCAACCTCGCCCGCAGCCTGCGCCAGAAAATCCTCTCCTTTGGGCGCAAGAACAGTTAATCCCGAAGGATGCCGCAGCATCCTTCGGTTTGGTCTCGGACTATCCATGGGGCTGACGCTGCGTCAGCGCGAGGCCGTCCGGATCATCTTGCACAATTGTGTCAGTGCGGCGTCATATCCGCCGCCGAGAATATCGACACAACGACGGGCAAGCTTGATCTGCTCATTTCGCGACATGTCGTTATAGGCCTGTATGGCATTGCGCATGCCACCGGGCGATACCGGCCCCGTGTTGCCGGGGTTTCCAGGATTGCCCGGATTACCGGGGTTCCCCGGATTGCCTGGCGAGCTGGAGCCGCCGATGCCAAGCCCGACACCAAGGCCAAGACCACTCGATCCGCCCACATTCGCACCAACATTGGCATTGATGCCGCTGGAGCCGCCAACCGAAGCATTGGCGCCCGCACTGACACCGCTCGAGCCGCCGACGGATGCGTTGACATCCGCATTGACCCCGCTGCTGCCACCGACCGACGCGTTGACATCTGCGCCCAGTCCGCCACTGCTTCTGCCGCCGACATCAGCGCTGGCATTGACGCCATTGCTGCCACCAACGGAAGCATCGACACCGAGCCCACCGCTGCCATTGCCGCCCACACTGGCATTCACCCCGTTCTCACCGCCAATCCCGATATCCAGCGCGTGGGCGTTGACCGGTAAAATCAGACAGGCAGACAGTAACAAATTGCGAGAAAGCGCCCTCATAATTTCCTCCTATGAGTTCTGGCTTCTCCCGCCCCGCGTGGAAACTCCACGCAAACATCATAATTCAATTAGCAATTGTGTATATTCTAATTTATTAGTGGTATCTAATATTGCTTTAACGCCACAACCGTCGGTGTACCGATACGGGACGGACAAACGCCACTCTCCTTTCATTCCCCGCCCGGTAAAAGCTCTGAAATGAAGGCTGCAAACGCACGTCATTAGACAGGAAAAATCAGCTTTGGGGTTGCACGCATGCCATTGGCCGTGATAGACGCCGTGGCATTACCACCGTTGCCCCAATGGCGGAATTGGTAGACGCGCCGCACTCAAAATGCGGTTCCGCAAGGAGTGCTGGTTCGATCCCGGCTTGGGGTACCATTACCTAAAAATCACATTGATTTTGCTAGTCTTTCTGGTCCGAAATGTCCAAGTAGTTCACACTACGTAGAAAAGTTGGACACTTTTGTTCTGCTTTTGGTCAGTCCTCGCTATCGTCCACAGCTTGATCCATAAGCTTAACGGCGCTCTTCGCGAGCACTTTTTGGCGAGCCGCTTTGGTATAGCGGATTACCTCTTTCGATGTTGTATGACCGGTGATTGCCATAATCTGATGTTCGGTCGCGCCGCGATCTGCGAGCCGGGCAGCGGCGGCCTTTCTCAACCCGTGGGCGCTACAGTGTTTAAGGTCGGCTTCATCGCATCGTTTACGAAACCAGTTGCCAAAGCCATTTGACGTGAAGGGCTTATCAAACTCTGTGACAAGCAAGGTCAAATCGCCGCACGGCCCAGCCTCGATAGCCTTCACCAGATTTGGATGAAGCGGCATTTCCAATCTGCGGGGTTTCCTCTTCTTGTCTTTCTCCTGAACGAACCGGAGCCAGCCCTTTGTCATATGCTGCTTTCCAAACAGCACGATATCGCTGCGGCGCTGGCTGGTATAAAGCATCAGCATTAGAGCCAAATAAGCTTTCGTTCCGATAGGGTGTTTCGCAATGAACTGGTCAACCTCATCCTCAGTCCAAGAGTGAAAACCTTCCGATCCGGTTTTGAAGTACGGGATATCACGGGCGGGATTAACCGCACACAATTCCACAGCGGGCATTGTCGCCCACGCGAATATCGCGCGTAGCGCTTTAAGCCAGCTATTGGCGGCATCCGGCGTCTCCGCCTTTCGGTCCCGAAGAACGCGAACGGCTTTTGGCGTGAACGCAGTCACTGGCACGTCCTCAAAAAGCTTTTTATCGCCCTTCTTGATTGGCTCTTTCCACATGGCCTCAACAATCAGCTTGCGGCGATATCGGGTCTTGCTGTCCAGTTGCTTGTATTCCGCACTCTGAAAATAGAGTTGGCATAGCCAGCGGAATGTCCCCTTCCCCGCCATCTTCGGACCGGCGGCTTCCTCTTTCTGCAATCCTTCCAACGCCGCGTAATAAGCTGCGTTGAATTCATCCGTGCCGGGCAGACCCGGCAATCGGATTTTCGGTTGGCCTTTCCGCCGAAAATAAAACCGGAGACTGCCCCCGGTTCGATCTTCGACTACATATTTCTTGGCGAATTTCTTGGGCATTTACGCGAAATCCCACTCCTCATTTTCATCGCCCTCCCCTCCGGGCAAGCGGCTAAAGGCTCTTTCGAGTGACCGCCTGTCCCAAATGGTACGGCTATTAGCCTTCTTCGGCTTCGGCATTCTGCCATCGGCCACCATTTCGTCAAACAGGGATTTGGAAACGCCGATATAGGCAGCGGCCTGTTCACGGCTCAACCCGAGAACGGGCGGCAATGGGCAGGCGCCTGTAGGTCTCGCTTCGGCGGCGGCTGTCATCGCATGCCCTCCGTCAAAAGCTCGGTGGCTTGAAGGTCAAGAGTCCTCATGGCTTCTTCAAGCTCGCGAGCGGTGTGAGTTGCTTGGTCCGTGGCGCAAAGCGCCGCGCCGCCGATGATGGCGAGGATCAGGACGGCGCAAACACAGGCCAGAAAGAACCGACCATAGGGCGGCGTTGGCTGCTGCGGGCGTTTTGCCGGAATCATGGGTGAAATCTGGATCAAGGCTGTCTCCATCCGTTCTGGAAACCGCCTCGGGCGAGGCGGAAACCGGAGCGGACGTCTCAAGCTGCAACGCGTGCGTCTTGAACGCGCATGTCGTGGAACCGCGCAATAGCTGCATCGCCGCAGCGATTGATTTCCTCTGCCGTGAACCATTCCCGCAGGTCGGCTTTCGTGCAGCCTTCGCCAACGCGCTGAATAGCCTCCGCCATCGCGTGCGTCAGCTCGGTTTCGTTCGATGTATTGATATGCATTCTTTGTCTCCATCTATCGGGAGCCGGGCAGCACCTTCGAATTTAGAGAGTGTGCTGCCCGGCCGTCTGTCCGAACCATCAAGGGCATGACGACCAGACCAGATGGATAATATGCGCAAACGGATATACATGTAAATAAAAAATCCGCGAAAGCATAAAGATAATAGCTGTCGCGGATATGATAAAATCCTACCTTGGTTTAATCCAGTCGATGGGCGCTACCCATTCGACCATTTCGTCAGTCATATCAGGGTAAAGCGCATTTATGCTGCTGAGCGTCCATGTGTCTGGCGAACTTCCAGGGCGGATAATCTTCACGAAGATCCTACCGTCCGCGAGTTGAACGACAGCTCGCCGATTAACCATATCGGAGGGCGGCAACAGCTTAGAGTAATACAATAGCGTCCCCTCTTCATACGCTGGGAACATCGACTGCCCTGAAACTTCGACAGCGATAGTTTCCGGGCGAGACCCGGCAGGGGCTTCAACGTAATCGTGCCCACCATCATCAATAGCATAGACTTCTTGTCCCGCCCCCACTTTGCCTTTCAAGGGAACGCGCCGGCTAGGCTGCAACGTTGGGTCCGCAAACTCTCTGGCGTGCAACTCTCGAATCGCATCACGGTGCGGGCCTTCGGGGTCAGCGCCCGCCTTCCAACGATGGACGGTGGACTGCGACACACCAAAGTGCGTAGCAAGCTTCATCTGGTTCCAGTGTTTAAGCGCTAAGAGTTCGGCAATTTGTTTTGCTGTGTCCATGCGTTTACGCATAATCTATTACACCATCCGACAAAAATCTGTTTGCGGATATTTTCAGCGTTGCAAAATATCTGTTTGCGCATAATATGCGCGCATGAACGAAATTCGGCATATTAGAAAGACACTCTTTGCTGTCAGTCAGTCTGACTTCGCTGCAATCTTGGGCGTTGCGCAGTCGACTGTCTCCCGTTGGGAAGGCGGGGTTGCGCCTTCTCTCGAAGAAATGCGCGCTATCCGTAGCGCTGCTTTTGAGCGCGAGATCGTGTGGAATGACAGCTATTTCTTTCAAATACCGAAGGAGGCCGCCGAATGAACGGCTCCCATTTGCTTTCGCGCGGCCAATCCTCCCGGCCTGCTGCGACCCGCGCCGGTGCGCTTTCCTTCTTCTCGCCCGGCGCGGGCAACTGTCGTTTTTCATGTGGGCCTCCGTAACTTCCTGACGCCCTGAAACTCTCATCTCCAAACAATTCCCACCACGGGAAAAACGCCGGGATTTTCCCGGCGCGGGAAAGGTATTGTCTCATGATTTCAAACGCATGGTTTCACCGCATCAAAGCCGCCCAACGTGACCTTATCCGCCTCGTGGGCGGGATCGAGCGTGCAGCGGACATTTCCTCCATTTCGAAAAGCCATATCGGGCGCATGAACAATGCGACCGACCCGGAATTGATGCCGTTGCATGCCGTTTACGCGCTGGAAAGCGAATGCGGTGTTCCGGTCGTCACCTCCGCAATGGCCGAACTTAACGGGCGGCGGCTCTCGGACCCGGAAGGCGAGCGCGCAGCCGAACAGTGTGTCGTCGTGGCCTATTCCGATATGGTGCGCAAGGCCGGGGATTTGATCTCCGGTGGCGCAGTCGCCATTGCCGATATGGTGGTTACGCCAGCCGAAGCCACGAAGATGGATCGGGACGCGGCGGAACTGGAAGCCGGTATTGCTGCGCTCCGAAAGGCGCTCGCCAGCGTTAAAGCCAAAGGCGGCGAGAAGGTCGGGCTTAGTGTTGTCGGGGGTGCGGAATGAAGCGCCTCACTGACCCGGCTACCGCCGAATTGATGAATAGCCCCTTGTCAGATAGCGCAAGGGGCTTTTTGCGCGAGGTCAAACTCCAGCGCGGCAAGCTGTCACTTTATACGCCCGTTCGGCGGCGGTTGGCCGAAGAGTGCCGAGGCTGTGGTTACGTCCACATTACCGCCGATGGAGAGACCGCCAAGCTGACCGGCTTGGGACAGGCATTTCTTGACCGTTTGATGAGGGCGCACTGATGGCCCCTTACAAGCAAGTCAAGCTCCCCAAGCCCGGCCCGAACGCTCTTGCGATCATCACCAACGCGGTCCGCGATGGTGTAGTGACAGTCGAATCGCAACAGCAGGGCATCAGCGCGAACAAGTCCGTCAGCAACGGTTACCTGACGCGGGATAAGAAGGACGGCAAGACCTATTACCCGACCGACCGCGCCCGCGAAATGCTGGCGATGCTCGAAGGCATTGCGGAACCCGGTGACTTGCCAGAACGCGAACCGGCGACTGCCGTGGTGCCGGTCGCGGATGCTTCCGGTCTCGTCGCCACGGTGGAACGGGCGCGGGCGCTGCTGGATGAAGGCGACGTTATGAACGCCCGCATTGTCGCGTCGGTCGCCTATAATCAGGCAAAGACCGCCGCGCAGTTTGCTGAACAGATCGGCGCAACGGAAAAGCTGATCGCCAAAGCTCGACGCATGCAGGCCGACGCGCTCTTGATCGAAGCCCGCGCGAAAATCCTGATTGCCGACAAATGGGACGAGGCCAAAGCGGCAGGTGAAGTCTCAAAGGGAGGCCGTCCAAAACCCCTTTCCGATGGAAAGGGGTTAACTGTTGAAGATACAGGCCTTTCTTACAAGGAAATCCACGAAGCGCGCAAACTCGCTGCGGCGGAGCATCGTGAACCCGGCATTGTCGAACGGGCTATTCAGGCGAGGCTTGCCGCCGGGCTGGAACCGACGAAGGCCAATCTTCGTGCGGCGGTCGGCACGGCCAGCGCCACGAAGGAAGAGCGCGGGGCGAACCTCTACGAGACGCCGCCCGAAGCGATGTTTACGCTGTTAGCGCTGGAAGAATTCACCGCATGCGTCTTGGAACCAGCCTGCGGGCGCGGCGCGATATCCCGTATGCTGGAAGCGTTTCATTACGCCGTGGTGCTGGCCGATATTAACGACCACGGCACGGCGGACAGCAACGGCGAATTGCAGGCGGTGCAGGACTTCTTGACATCGCAGCCGGACGAAGCCGGGTCTTACGATATCGTCACCAATCCGCCTTACGGCGACGTGCTGAACGCCTTCGTGGCCCATGCCCTGCGGGTCTACAAGCCGCGCAAGATGGCCCTTTTGCTCAACCTGAATTTCCTTTGCGGGTTCGCGGACGATGACCGCAATTTCGTGATGGACGATTGCCCACCCGCTCGCGTCTACGTTTTTAAGCGACGCCTCCCGATGATGCATCGCGACGGATGGGACGGAAACAAGGCCAGCAGCCGCATGAATACGGCGTGGTTCGTTTGGGAACGTGACGAGGCCGGAAACTATGGCAGCGCCACCATTGTCCGCCGCGTGGACTGGAAGGATTTCCAGCCGCAGCAACCCGCCATCGCGGCGGAAAGTGAGGCGGCGTGAGTATTCCCTTTTCCAATTCACAATTCAGGATCGCCAAGCCTCTCAAGGTCCTAATTGGTTGCGAAACGTCTGGCGTAGTCCGCCGCGCTTTTGCGGCGCTCGGTCATGACGTTTGGTCCTGCGATCTTCTGCCCGCCGATGACGGTAGTAATCGCCATATCATTTGTGATGTCCGCGACCTCCTAAATGAGGGGTGGGACTTGCTTGCGGTGATGCACCCGCCCTGCACACGACTTTGCAATTCTGGTGTGCGGTGGCTCAAAGAGCCGCCAACAAACGCGCCAAATGAGGCGCTGGAGGGGGAACGTGCGGCGTGGGCGCTCCTGACGCGCGATGAAAAGCTGGCGATTATGTGGCGGCTCCTAGATGAAGGGGCTGCGTTGTTCTCCGATTGCTGGAATGCCCCGATTCAGCGCATCGCCGTCGAAAATCCCGTGATGCATCGCTATGCCAAAATGCGAATCCGCAACTATCACAAGGCGGCACAAACCGTGCAGCCGTGGCATTTTGGCGACGCTTCCTTCAAGGCGACTTCCTTCTATCTGCGTGGTTTACCGCCGCTGGTGGCAACGAACCGGCTTGTTCCGCCGAAGCCGGGAACAGACGAGCATAAGCGCTGGTCTATTGTGCATCGTGCTCCGCCGGGCGCTGACCGGTGGAAAATTCGGTCGCAAACCCATCCGGGTATCGCGGATGCGGCCGCGTTGCAGTGGGGTGGTTATGCTCTCGGAGTAGCCGGATGACGACTCCAGCGCAGGCCGAACGCGAGCGCGAAAAGGCACGTCTTTCCCGCATTGCAATGATCGCAGACAGGTGCGCAGGCGACAGGTGGGAAATCGATGTCGATGGCAAGCAAACGCACGTGGTTGCCACCCGTTCGACTGGGGACCGGGCGATTCTGTGCACGATTTTCGAGGATGCATTGCCTGATGAGGTTGACCTCATCAGCGGCGCATTATCCGACGCCGTTCTCTTCCTCAGCCTCCGCCGAAGGGCGATTGCTGCCCTGAAAAGCGGTCATCCAGCGTCTTCAGACACGCAACAGCGCCAGCACCTTAGAGAAGGCGATTTTGCCGCGAATGCCGCAATGCTGTGCGCCGACCCACTGTTTCATCGCTTTCTTGAGCGGAGGCAGCATCCGGCGCAAGCGCGCGCGATCCACAACAAGGAGCACGCCGACACGGTCCTGAAAACGCTGATCGGCATCACCAGTAAAACACAACTCAATCGCGAAGAGCGGGCGCAGGCGGCGTTTATCGACCTGCGCACGGACTTCGACATATGGGCGAGGAGGGTTTCCGTTTGAGCGACCGCATCTTTTCAGAAGTTTCCATCCCATACGGCGACAAGTCCACAAAGGCCATGCAGATCACATGCGCCTGCTGCGGCGCTGTAGCCTATTTCCCGCATCAAACCGGGACCAATCGCAAGCCGCCAATCGCGGCAACTCAGCACTTTCAGAACAAGGGATGGTTGGTCGGCAGCAGTCCGCGCAAGGATTTCTGCCCGATCCACGCCACCCCGGCCAAGCGTAAAGGACAAAAAGCCATGGTGGACACCGTAGCGACGATTGCAGACAAGCCCCGTGAAATGAGCCGCGAGGACCGGCGCATTATCAATGACAAGCTCGACGAGGTTTACGCCAAGGACGCCTATAAATCCCCCTGGACGGATGCTGCCGTGGCGAAGGATTTGGGTGTGCCGCGCGATTGGGTGGCGCAGGTCCGAGACCAGTTCTTCGGCCCGGCAGGTTCGAATCCGCTTTATGATGATTTCCTGAAAGAGACGAAGCTGGTGGAAGTCGCATTCGTCGCCTGCGAGGAAGCGACCGCACGCGCCGAAAAGGCTGCTGGCGACCAGCGCCGGGCGCATGGCGATCTCTGCAAGGCGATGGACAGCTACCGCGCTCTGGCGCGCAAGGTAGAGCGGGAAATCAGCCGATGACCGATCTAATGCCTATCGTTGAAATTCTGGCTGACTGCCGGACCGATGCGGAACGCGCAGACTGGCTTTTGCGCGCGCCGCAAGGCGTCATCTATCGCGACCATACCGCAATCCGCCGCGTTTTGCAGGAGGCGCATTTCACGCTAGGCGTGGACGCGCTGGACGTGGAATTTGCAGCCATCAACGCCACGCGCCTGCCGGACGGCGGATTGCCGCACACGGTGGTTCTCGGCGTCCACGCCGTGCGCTCTTTCCTGCGCGACGTGGTGCGGAAAGGCGGTGCACAGTGATGGAACCGGATCACGGCGCAATGTCGCGTGCATGGTCTTGGCGTCACGCGGTCGGTAAATCCGGCCTGCCGCCTATCACGCGCCTTGTGCTGCATACGCTTGGCCTGAAAATGGATGCGACCGGCGGTTCCTGCTATCCGCCGATCTCGGAACTGGTGGATCTGACGGGCCTCGACAAGAAAACCGTTCTGAAACATCTCGAAATCGCCGAAGAGAGCGGTTGGATCGTCGTCACGCAACACGGTTTTCGCGGCCAGAAATGGAAGCGGAACGAGTATGTTGCGCGCTGGCCGGGCCGCGACCTTTCTGGCAATGCAGCCAGCAACGAAGACGATGAAGGTGGTGGAAATCCTCCACCACGTTCCGACGACGCGCGCACCCTTCAAGGTGGTGGAGCAGTTCCACCGCGTTCCGCCGCCAAGGCGGTGGAAATCGTTCCCGAAGGTGGTGGAAATGACGACCGGAAGGTGGTGGAGGAGTTCCACCAAGATAAGAATCTTCCAACTAACATTCCAGAAAACTCTCCAGCCGCTGGCGCGGAAGAGGGAGTTTTGAAAAAGGTTGATCGAAAAAAGATAGAGCACGCTTTCACGCTCTGGTTTGCGACGTGGAAGAAGGGCGATATCGAATATGCCCGCAACGCATGGTTCGCTCTTTCCTCGGAAGATCGGACCGAGTGCGTGGAGCGGACGCCCGCCTATCTTCGTTGGGCCAAGCCTGCCGACCTGATGGCCGCAGCGGTCTATCTCAAAAACCGTCACTGGCGCGACCTGCCGGAACATGTCCTTGCGGACCCGGTCAACACGCACGGCATCGCCAAGGTCTGCGGCAAGCTCTGGATGGGAACGCGCTTCGAGGCGTTGTCGAAAGAGCCGACCGGACTGCTGCATGTGACCAGCTTTGACGAAACCCGCATCGCCAAGGGCATGATTTCCCGCGAACAGCTTGTTTACGAAAAGCGCCGTGACAATGGCTGGCCCCTCGTCAACTCGATGCGAGACCTTGCCCGCCGCCGTGAGCCTTTCACAACGTCTCTGTTGCTCATTCCCTTGGTGCAGGATTTCCGGCAGGTGCATCGTGACAGCGGTGTGTTTGCGGCTTGGAAGCGCCTGCATGAGCGCAACGGCTGGCCCTTTATCGAGCATCCGCCCGAATGGGTCTACTTCCCCCCGGTCGATGACGGGGCTGTCGATCTCGAAGCGGCTGTTGAGGCCGCGCTTTCCAAATTCCTTACCACCATCAGCGAGGGACGCTCCAATGATGCATAACGTGAAGATTTATGCCGCCAGCAAGCCGGTCAACCCGGAGCTTTATGACCTGTCGCGCTTTGCGTCTCTGTTCGACCAGATGCAGAACACGAAGCGACTCAACGTCACCATGCTTTCCATGGCGGCGGAGAATCAGCCGGGAAAACACGAATGGTTTGTGGTGGAGACGAAGCACAAGGCCGAAAAAACTGTTGAAGATACCCTTCGGAAAGCCGGCGTGAAAGTTTTTCTTCCGCTCGAAACCATCGGTGAAACGGTCGTTCGCGGTCGCATTATCCCTGCGGTATCGCGTCCTCTTCTGCCCGGCTATGTGCTGGTGAACATCGTGTATTCGCCTGCGGCAGTGTGCGGTATTGCCCGGCTGGAAGGTGTGGCGGGCTTCGTCGGCGGTATGGTTCAGCCCCATCGTGTATCAGACGAGGAAATGAATCGTTTCAAGGCTTTCGGCGATGACGAAGCTGCGCCGGATGTGAAGCACTGCGAACGGTTCAAGCGCGGCGATAAGGTTCGTTTCGTGCTTGGCCCCTTCGCCAGTTTCGGCGGCACCATCCTGAAATTGCGCAAGGATCGGACCGTTGACGGCGAGCGCGTTGCTACCGGCGCTGTGGTGGCAGTGGACGTGTTCGGCAAGGTTTCGACCATCGAAGCCCCTCTTGCATTGCTCGAACAGTTGTGACTATGCATACCGCAGGATGATCTGCTGATCCTGTGCAGGTGCGCCGGTTTCGACCGGCGAGTGGGGTTCCAAAACCTCCACGCTGGTAAGCCGGGGCGGACCCTGCCTTGACCCTCTCGCCAGAGAGACCGATTCAAGGCCAGTGCGACAGCTATATCATCGGCGGACTTGAGCGAAGGCGACCTTAACCGGTCGCCTTTTGCGTTTGTATAAGGGTTGTTTCCCGGAGGCGGGGCCATGTCTGGTGTTTTGACGATCAAATGGGCCGACAGAAATCTTGCCAAGTACGGCAAGCGGCTTCAAACGCTGAATGCCCAATTCCCGAAAGTCTTGCCCCGCATCGTCAACCAGGTGGGCAACCGCTCGAAAACGGTTGTCATCCGTGAGCTGACGAACCAGACCGGCTTGCCAAGGCAGGTTATCGTCAAGGCGATTGGCAATCCTGCGGCAGCTCGGCCCGGTCGGTATATTTACGATATGACCACGCGGGGCGGAAACATCCGCCTCAAGTATCTTCGGCCGAAGGAAACTCCGGCTGGCGTGGTGGCAAGGCCGTTCGGCAAGGCAACGCTTTATCCCGGCACTTTCATGCGGGGCGGTTTGTTCCCGGATCGCAAAGAGGTTCCGAAGTTCAACGGGCACGTTTACTACCGGCTGAATTCGTCGGGCAGTAAAATCACCTTTGCGCGGTCGGGCGTCATCATTCCGGTGGAGATGTCCATGGGCGCAACGGCCGCCGCCTTCCATCGGATCGCCGCGCCGCTGCTCGATCAACGCGTTTCGGCGGTGCTTGATAAGCTGGTCCCGTGACCCTTCGACCCTGCCCCCCTTTGAGGGGCGGCACCCCCACCCCCCCATTTAGGGACCGTATTCGAAGAAAATCGACCATACGGGACAGGGGTACTGCGGGATTTCACTAGTTGCACTTTCGAAAAGCGGTACACGCATACACGCACGATGCACGCACGCTTGCACGGATGGATTTGATGGACGAAGACTGGATTTCCATCACCGAAGCGGCGGCGCGATTGACGCAATCCGGCGACAAGGTGGATCGCTCGACGCTCTCCCGTTACCTCAAGCAGCACGCGGAAGCGTTGCCGCTTCGCGAAGACGGAAAGTCGAACAAGGTTGATTACATCGCCCTGGTCGAGCATCGATCCGGCAACATTCGCATCCGTTCCGCCCCGGCCGGCACGCTCTTCAGCAGCGTGGCCAGCCCGGCACCTTCCTCGGGTGGCGTCCACAATCGCAACAAAACGCAGGCCGATGGCAACGCGCGCAAAGCGCTCGCTGACGCCGAGCTGAAGGAAATGGACCTCGCCAAACGGCGGGGCGAACTCACCATCGTTGACGAGGTCGATCAGGCCGGCCGCGATGCGGTTGCCCTGATGCAAAGCGCATTCGAGCGCGCCATCGAGCCGGAAGCCGCAACGCTCTCGCTCAAGTTCGGCTGGGACGAACGAACCGTGCGCCTTGCGCTGAAAGGGTTCGTCAAACTTGGTCTGGCGACCTTCAACGAGCAGGTGACAAAGCAACTTGAAGCGCTGAAGCGCCAAGCCGAGGGCGAGCTACTTCAGCAAGATTGATCAGGGCGGGCTTACCAGTGACCATTCACGATGTTCGCGCTCGATTTCCAGAGCTTGTCCATGGGGCGTTGGTCCTGTTTCGCGGCATGGCGGCCGCCAGCCGGCCGACTGAAGACCTGACGATAAGCGAATTTTCTGACGCTTATCGCAAGGTGTCGCCGGAATCGGGTTCCCCGTGGCCGGGTGACTTCCTGACGGACCGCGTTCCATATCTGCGCGAGCCACAAGATTGCCTGCATCCGGATCATCCGGCGCGGCGCGTCACATGCCGGTGGGCCGCCCAGCTCGGCAAATCGACCGCAATTGAAAACTGGTTTTGCTTCATCGTGGATCAAGCGCCCGGCTCGATGATGATCGTGCTGCCGACGCTGGAAGAAGCGACGAAGTTCAACCGCATCAAATTGCAGCCGACAATCGAGGTATCGCCCCGCATCGCTCACAAGGTGATGCCGGTTAATAGCCGTGACGAACAGGGCAGCACGTCCGCGTTCAAGCGCTATGCCGGTGGCTTCTGCCAGATCGTCAATGCAGGTTCTTCCAAGGGCTTGCAGATGGTGTCCATCAAGTATCTGGCGATGGACGAAGTCACGGGCTACCCGAAAGACGTTGACGGGCGCGGCAGTCCTCGCGATCAGGCGCGGGCGCGTCAGAAAATGTACGGCGACCTTGCTAAGGAGTGGCAGGGATCAACGCCGGGCATCGCCGGCGAATGCGCGATAACCGAAGATTTTGAGGCGGGCGATCAGCGATATCGCTATATGCCGTGCCCGCATTGCGGCACCTATCAGGCGCTCGAATTCGACATGATGCGCGGGCCGGACGCCGCGCGCGGCCTCCCGGTGCACATGCGTTGCATCCGCTGTGACGAACCGATCCTTGACGGCCACAAGCGCCAGATGGAGGAACAGGCACACTGGATCGCGCGCCGCGTCCACGAGGGTGACGATCCGGTACCGCTGGCGATAGCGCCGGCCGATCTTGCGAATTGGCTTTGCTCCGTAAAGGAGGGCAGGTGCCGCGAATGGGAACCGAGCTATCACCTTTGGGCCGCCTACGCGCCCCGCGAACGCTGGGCCGAAATCTGGAAACGGTGGGAAGACGCGCAAGGCGATACCACCAAAATGAAGGCGTTTTATCAGCAGGATTTGGCCCTGCCATACGATCCGGGCGGCGTCGAAATCGATCATGAAAAGATCGTCGAGGCGGCCCGTGACGAGGGCATACCGAACAACGTGATTCCGGAATGGGCGGCCCTGCTGGTTTCAGCGGCTGACGTTCAGGGCTACGGCATCAAGTGGGGTGTCTATGCCATCGGGCCGCGCGGGCAATATTGCCTTATCGACCGCGAGATTTTCGAGGGATCGCCCGACAAGTCGGACGAACCATGGATCAAGCTTTCTGACGCGCTCTCTCGGACCTACATCACGCCGAGCGGCAGGGAAAAGGGCTTGGACATTTCCGGCGTCGATACCGGCTGGGCAACGGACCGGGTTTACCGGTTCTGCGCCGGCCGGCCGAATGTTCTTGCTCTCGATGGTCGCGAACCCATCGGCCTGCCATGGCTCGGAACGCCGAAAAAGAAGGATATCAAGGATCATCGCAACCGCGTGATTGCGAAAGTCCTGCTCTATCCGGTCGGCCTCTACGATGTGAAAACGGCCGTTGCGGCCGCCCTCGCCAACCTGGTGCAGGGCGTCGGCGAGGATAACCAGTGGCCACGGGGCACCATCCATTTTGCTGCCAACCTTTGCGACAACGATTTCGCCAAGGAGCTGACGGCCGAAAGGCTGGTTGACGAGGAAGAAGAGGCGCGAACCAGCCTCAAGCGCGGTTCGCGAAAACTGGTCAATCCGAAGGCTGGGCGCAAATGGAAGAAGATCAACGGTCGCCAGAATGACTGGTTTGACGTGACCGTTTACGCCTATGCGCTTGGCTGGCACCTCGAAAACAAGCGCCGGCTGACAACGGACCGCTGGGCCGATTTGATCCGTGATCTTCACGGGGACACGGAACAGATAAACGACTTGTTCGACCTGGCCGATGAAAGCCCCTTCAGCAAGCAAAAACAGAAACCAGCGCCAGCAACCGGCAAGAAGTCGCGTCAGCGCAAACGTTGGGGGTCATACTCTTGAGTGAAAAACCTCGCCATCGCGTCAAGGCGAATTCGGTTCGGGTAACTGCCCCGGCCGCAAACAATCCGCTGGCGCGAAAGATGACTGCGCGATATCTGCGCGGCGACACGGCAGGAACCCTTGCCATGCGCCGCGCCGTCACGCGCGATGCCCGCCTCGATGTTCGCGAGTCGGCCGAACGCGCCTCGGCGCTTGCCTTCGACTTCATGCAGAACAGCGGCTGGATATCGGGCGCGGTTCAACAGATCATCACCGACACCATCGGCGACGAACTGAAACTCAATCTTCGCTCCCAGCTCGAAGCCTTCGGCTACACCAAAAAGCAGGCCTCCGCGTGGTGCCGCAAGGTTGAACGGGCATGGCGGCGCTTTGCGTGGAACCCGAAGGAATGCGATCTCGCCGGCAAGGCGACGATTGCAGATATGGCAGAAGCACTGTTGTTGAGCTTTCTTGCCTCGGGCGAGGGCTTTGCGGTTCTCGATCATCTGCCCTTGGATGAACAACGCCGCCTCGGCTTGAAAATCGGCCTGAAGGTTTCCATTCTTGCTTCTCATCGTTGCCCGCGCACGACCATCGAAAGCGAGGGGCTTGATCAGGGCGTCTATCATGACGAACACAACCGGGCGATTGGCTACAAGTTCCGCGTCCGCAAAAACGGTATCGAGACCGATCGGACCATTGACGGCGCTGACGTTATCCATGTCATGGACCGCGCCGCGAACCTCAACAGCCCGCGCGGGATTTCGGTCATTGCGCCGGCGCTGAAGGTCATCGCACAATCCGATCAGCTCGCGGATGCAACGCTTGCCACGGCCCTGATACAGACCATATTCGCCGCGACTATCAAAAGTCCCGAACCCAGCGAATCCGCGTTTGACGCCATCCGGACGCTTTCCGACATGGACGCGCCCGAAGGTTATGAGGGTGATTGGAACGAATTCATCGGCGGCCTGCAGGAAGACTTGATGGACGTTTGGGGCAATCGAATTGATGCCCTGAAGAACAAGGGCATTTCGATGTCCGAGTCCGGCCGCATCAACCATCTTGGGCCGGGCGAAACTTTCGAGATGCACTCGGCAGCAACGCCGGGTTCGCAGTATCTCCCGTTCTTCCAAAGTCTCCTGAAGGAAATCGCCCGATGCCTCGGCATCACATACGAGGCGCTGGCGATGGATCATTCCAACGCCTCCTATTCATCGGTTCGTATGGCCGTTGCCACCATCTGGCCTATCGTCATGCGTCGGCGCTCGCGGATCGTTGCCCCGTTCCTTCAGGGTGTTTTCGAGCGCTGGCTTGATGAGATGATCTTTCGCAAGATCATTCCATTCAAGGGCGGATATGCAGCCTTCAGCCGGGACCGCGAAAGCGTCTTCCAGTCTGAATGGAGCGGGCCGGCTGCACCATCTGCCGACGATTACAAGGCGGCGCTTGCTGCCAAGGTTCGTATGGAAACGGGAATTTCCACTTTCCATGACGAATGCGCACTCGTTGGCAGGAACGGCGAAGAACAGATCGCCCAGCTCGGCATCGAAAAGAGGATGTTCGACGCTGAAGGGGTTCCGCATCCGTTTGGCCGCTCGCAAGGCGGGGGCGGCGGGCCGCTTGGGGCTGCTGCCGAAGGCAACCGCGATCCAACAAAGGAGGCCGCCTGATGGCCGATAATGACGATCCTTTGAAGATCGACTGGTGCGCGCGCGCAGTCAAACTGCGCCGCGTCGAGGAAGCGTTGCTTACCGGCGAGATGATGACGGAAGGCCGCTTCGGCGAAGACATGATGCGCTATTCCACCGCCTCGCTCGACCAGGTGCAGCGCGCTTTGAATGAAGCCCTCCGCAATTGCCAGATTGCGCGCGACGAGAAACCCAAAATTCGGCGGCACGCTATCAGCGGTCGTTTCCGGCCCTACTGAGGTAATCCCAAATGGCTGCAATCCTTGAAGACGGAAAGCTTCGGCTTTCCGGCTATGTCGGCGAGTATTACTACGATGACGGTTTTACGTCTGCCGATGTGATCGTCGCGCTTTCACAGATCGATGGCGATTCCGAACTTGACGTTCATTTGAACTCAGGCGGCGGCGTCGCGACGGAAGGCGCTGCAATCCACGCGCTGTTGTCGGCTCGCCCCGGCATCACGAACATTGTCATCGAAGGCATCGCCGCGTCGGCCGCCTCGCTGATTGCCATGGCCGGCGCAACCGTCACCATGACGGCCGGCTCCGTGATGATGATCCATGATCCGAGCGGTTTCACCTTCGGAAATTCCAGCGAACACAGCAAGACAATCGAGGCGCTGGAAGCCTTAGCTACCTCTTATGCGCGCGTCTACGCCGCAAAGTCCGGCAAGAGCGCTGAAGACTGCCGCGAAATCATGAAGGCAGAACGCTGGTTTACCCCCGATGAAGCGGTTGCCGAAGGCTTCGCCGATGCGACGGCCACCACAAAGGCAAAGCCGGTTGCGGCCTTCGATTACAGCCTGTTTGCGCACGCGCCCAGAAAACTGGTCGCGCTGGCGAAAACGAAGAAATGGTCGATGGCATCCAGCCATCCACCAAAGACCCAAACGCCAAACCCTCCAAAGGAAACCACCATGACCGACGCAGAGCGCGCCGCGCTGCTTGAAACGGAAAACAATGGCCTGAAAGAACAGGTCGCGAAACTGACGGCCTCCGCGAACGACGCCGTTAAAGAGGCGCTTGACCGCCGCGCCGCCATCATGGCGCTGGATGAAGCCAAGGGCCGCGAGGCGCTTGCCGAACATCTGTTCAACGCCGGCAACACTGTTGAGGCCGCCAAGGCTACACTGTCCGTCGCGCCGAAAGCGGACGCCGGCGAGGAAGAATACCAGCCGCCGCGCCGCATGATGAATGCGGAAAACCTCAACCGCGAACCGAACGGCAAGCCGCAGGCCAAGGGCGGTCTGTCCGCCCGCATGGATGCCCGCGCCGCCAAGATGAAAAAGAGCTGATCGGCTCCGCGCGCCACCCCTGAAACTCCAATTCCTTTCGAAAGGAAAGAACCATGGGCACTTTGCCTGTCATGAAATTCCAGCAGACCCCCGGCATGTCCACGCTGCTGAAGAAGGAAGTAGATCCCGAAATCTCGCGTGCCGTTGGCACCCTGCTCGGCGGCACTGGCGGTAACGCCCGCCTGGTCAAGCTCGGCCAGCTCGTCGGCCGGATCGCCGGAACCGAAGAAGCGCCGGCCGGCGACAAGCTCGGCAAGCTGGTCGCATGGGACCCGGCCGCGACGGACGGTAGCCAGATCGTGCACGGCGTTTGCCTGAAGGACTGCGAAGCGCCGGACGGCGTGGACCGCGTTGACGGTCTGCTTTATTCCCGTCGCTTCTCGGTTCTCAACCGTGCCAACATCGTCTGGCCCGCTGGCGTCACTGTCGAACAGCAGGCCGCCGCCATCACAGATATCGAAGATCGCCTCGGCCTGATCCTGCGCGCCTGATCCACCCTTTCCATCAATAGCCGGCCTTTCAGCCTGCGCGCGCGGGACGCGATGTCCTGCGCCTTTTTCTTCACAAGGAACAATCGGCAATGCCTGAAATCTTGCTGCCTTACTCCAACGTTGAACTCACTGACGAGGTCAACAAACTGCCGAATACCTTCGGCCTCCTGAACGCGCTCAACATCGCGCCGAGCGAACCGAAGCGTTCGCGCATGGTTCGCATCGACTTCCGCGACGGCCAGATCGTCGTTCTCTCGCATCAGGAGCCGGGTGCGCCTGGTGAGGTTGCCGGCGATGATGACCAGAACGGCATGATCATTGCGATCCCCCATTTCACCCACTTCGAAAACATCCTTGTGGGCGATATCGACGGCATGCTCGAAGTGGTCAACGGCGAAATCACCGAGCGCTCGCTCGACGCCGAGCTTGAACGCAAGCTTGTCATCATCCGTAAGAACCACGCTATTACCCGCGAGTTCCTGCGGCTGGGCATGCTCCGCGGCGAAATCAAGGACGGCAAGCTTCGCACGCTCTACAATCTTTACGACACGTTCGGCGTCGAAAAGAAGGAAATCGATTTCGCGCTCGGCACGGCCGCTACCGATGTCCGCGCCAAGTGCGAGGAAGCAAGCGACCACATCATCAGCAATGCCAGAGGCGAAACGGTCGGCGCGGTGGAAGCCGTGGTCGATACGAAATTCTTCTCCAAGCTGATCTCGCATGCCAAGGTCGAAAAGTTTTGGGTGCAGGCGAACAATTCAGGCCTTCACGCAACGCTCGAACGCCAGCGCCTCGGCGGCAACTGGGGCCGCGTCTTCGAATTCGGCGACATTCTCTTCCGCGAGTACAAGGGCGGTCTGCCGGTCAAAGCGAACGATGGCGCTATCTCGACGGTCAAGAACGTTGATGACAACAGCGGCACGGCCTACCCGACCGGCACGCAATCCATGTTCCGCACGTATGACGGCCCGGCCTATCATATCGACCGTGTCAATCAGGCGCCTACGGAAGGTGAAGACGGTTCGATCTTCATCTCGACTAAGGTTCTCGATCACGGAACCGGCCTCGAAATGAAATCTCAGTCCAACATGCTGGCCATCTGCAAGCAGCCTGACTGCCTGGTGCAGCTCAAAACCAGCAACTGATCATCAACAATCGTCCGGTCGCCAGCTCGGCGGCCGGGCGCACTCCATGGGGATTGCCATGCCGATTGCTTCTTCCTTTCGGGCCGCGCGCGATGCGGTTGTGTCCGGAGTCGACCAAAGGTTTGCGGAGCGCATTCGACTGTCGCCCATGAAAAACGAGAAAGCCGATCCGGACCGGCCGCAAGTCGTCATCATGGCGGTTCTGCGGACTGGCGACGAAACGGCCGGGCCGCTCGATGTCAGCGGCGGCCGCTCCCTGCACTCGCGGATCGCGGCGGGAAAGGCGGCTCTCTACATCGACCGCACCGAATATCCCGATATCGTCCTTCGCAAGAAAGACAAGCTGCGCGCCTTGGATCGCCCCGGCGAACCTGTCTTTGAAGTTTCCACGGTCGATGACCGTAGCCACACCCGGCTGATTGCCGGGCTTAATCAAGCCTGACGCTGGTAGGTGCCATGTCTCTTGTTCGTATTGCCCTCCGCATCTGCGCCGTTCAAGCTTTCAAGGGCCGCACTCTGGTTGGCGACAATGTTCTCGATAGCGAGATTGGCGCTTTGGAAACCAGCTCCGCCGGCGAGCTTAAAACTCCGCAGGAAAAGCAATTCGTTTCGGTCTATACCGACGACAGCAAGCAGGTGAGCGGCCTTGAATTGCGCTCCCTGATCGCCAGCGGCGAAATCGATCTCGTTTTTGAAGCCGGCGTTGCTTCGCCGCACCTGATGACCGATCCGCTTACGGAGGAAAAGGTCATCATGAATGGCCTCCCTGCGGCCGACGCCAACTTCGAATTTTATCTCGATATGACGCTTCGCCAGATTGCAGATGCGCTGGCCGATCCGGACAATGAGTGGGCTGCGATATTTAACAGCTTGATTTTGCGGGTCGAGAAATGCCAGCGCGCGCGTATCAGCGGCGACACGAACGGCGTTCGGTTGGCGGCGCATCAGATGAAAATGACTGTTGCCGCCATTGCCGAGCCGGTCGCGGGCCACCCCCTGAAGCCGGGAACGCCGATGGCCGCATTCTTCGCGAAATGCGAAAGCGACCTGGTGCACCGCGAGCCGGACATGGTCAAAAAGATCGCACTCATGAAAGCGCAGATCGCCGGCGAGGATGAAGAGCTGGCAGCTGCGATGCGGCGCTATGGCATGACACACAGCGAAGCGGACGCCATGCTGCTGACGCTTCCGGATGGGGGGGCGCCATGAAGGGTGATGACTGGCTAGTCCACCATATCGAGGAACTGAATTATCGGATTGCCGATATCGAGCGCCGCGAGCGCAACCGTCGCCGCAAAGGCAAGATTGCCGAAATCAGCGACGACAAGAGCAGGTATCGCGTCGAGCTGTCCCGGCAGGGTGAGAAACCCTACGTGACACCATGGATCAAGGCGCGCACGCTTTCGGCCGGTGGCGTCAAGGTCGACGTGCTTTACAGCGTCGGCGAGCAAGTGGACGTGGTGTCAGAAAGCGGCGATCTCGCAGACGCGCAGATCGACTTCTCGACCTATAGCGACGAGAACGCCCGCGAAAACAGCGACACGCCGTTTCACGTAAAGATCGGCGACACCGTCATCGAGGCGACGGGCGGCCTTGTGAAAGTGACGGCCGAAAAGGTCATTGTGCAATCCGACAACGTGCAGCTCGGCGGCGACGGCGGCAAAAAGGTCGCGCGGATCGGCGACCTGGTGCACGTCATGTCCGGCTCTTCTTCCGGAAAATGGCCGATTGTCGAAGGCTCGGGAAAAGTCTTCGCGATAGACTGAGGAACCCCCATGAAAAATTACACGGTTCGTACCGGCTGCGAGATTGCCGGGCGCTGGCGCAATGCCGGCGAACCCATCCAACTGTCTGCCGATCAGGCCCGCGAGCTTACGCCGCCCTTCGGCGATGTCGTCTCGCCAATCGATGAAAAGGGGAAAGAGGATGCCAAGCTCAACAGGCGTCAACGCCGCAACCGGCGCACCCCTGACTGATTGGGATCACACCCAGCAGTCAATTGACAAAATCCTCAACACGCCGATTGGCGCGCGCGTCATGCGACGTGATTTCGGCTCGGAGCTGCCGGACCTGGTCGATGCGAAGATGACACGCCGCAACGTGCTGGCGCTCTATTCCTCGGCCGCAATCGCGATCCAGAAATGGGAACCGCGTTTCCGGATGCGGTTCGGAAAAGTCAGCCGTGCCGATGCGAGCGGCAAAATCTCGCTGGAAATCTTCGGCGTCTATTATCCTCTCGGCCATCGCGGCGATTATTCCATTGCGGAAGATCAAAGCACGCGGGTCGTCATAGCGGGCAGATCATCATGACACTTGCTGTTTACGCGCCGGCCGCCATCGACGTTTCGCGCCTGCCGGCTCCGGATGCTATCGAGGCGCTGGACTTCGAAACCCTCTATTCGGCCTTCAAGGTCCGGTTTCTGGAATTCTGGAACCAGATGCGCGCCATCAATCCGGCCTTGCCGGTCTATGACGTGCAAAACCTTGAAACCGATCCTGCCGGCATTGTCGGCGAAGCGTGGTCTTATCTGCGCCTGATGGATCGCCAGCGCGTCAATGATGTCTTTCGGTCGTTGCTGGCGGCCTATGCCAAGGGCAGCAATCTGGAAGCCATCACAGCCGGCCGCAATATTGTCCGTCTGGTCGTTTCCCCTGCCACGCCCAGCTCGCCCGCCATCATGGAAAGCGATGACGCCTTGCTTCGCCGCTATCTCCTGTCCTTCGATTTGCCGGCTGCTGGTTCGGCCGGCCGCTATCTCTTCGATGCCTGGACGGCGTGGCCGCAATCCGCTGACAAGTCGCTTGGGCTTTGGGATGCGCGGGTGAATGGCCGGGCGGTCCACGGCCGGCGCGGTGATACGGATGTTGTCATAGCGGGTCCGATGGGCAGGCTTCCGACAGATGCCGAGCTGGCCGTTATCCGGGCTGCTGTCACACATCCGGACCGCGCGCCGGAAGCCGTCGCCATTTCGGTCATGGCGGCCGGCCGCACTGAATACGCGGTTTCGCTCTCGCTCGAAATCGTCGCCGCTCGCGCCAGCGCCGGCATCATCAAGGCGGAAGCGGAAAAGCGCATCATCGCGGCGGCAACCTCCCGCATCCTGATTGGCGGCGAAGTCCCGGAAGCCCTGCTTTCGGGCGCTGCCTTCGGCGATGGCGTGATCCGGGTGCGCGATCTTGCGCCCGTTGTCATCGAGCCTGACCCGTACAAGGTGCCCGTCATGACCAGCCTTGATGTTCAGATTGAGGTGCGGGCATGAGCGATGTAGGCGTTTTGCTTCCGCCATCGTCGGAGGAATTCGAAAAGGCGCTTGCCGCCGCAATGTCGGATGACTTGCCGATCCCTTACGCCGTGCTGATGGACCCATACCAGACGCCGGCGCGGTTCCTCCCATGGCTTGCCGTGCATCATTCGGTCGATCTCTGGTTTGACGATTGGACCGAAGAGCGAAAGCGGGAAATGATCGCGCAATGCGCCGGCGTTTCCACGCTTTACCCGGCGTCACCTTTGGCGGCGCTGAAAGGCACCCTCGCCGGACTGAAACGCTATCTCGCCTTTGTCGATGCGGAGATTGTGGATCGCATCGCACATCCGAGCCGTTTCACCTTCGGCCGGGCGGTGATCGGGCGAACGCCCATCGCGCATAAGCCATTTGTCGCGCACTACCTGGTGCGCGTCACGCTGACCGCCCCGAAGAACCGCTTCCAGATCGGCCGTAGCGCCTTCGGGCGGGCCGCAATGACGCCGGTCAACCTTGAACCCATCCGCCGCGCCAAGCTGGCCATGACCACCGCCAAAACGCCGGAAACGCTCTACTCAGTTTCCTTCGCATGGCGGCGCGGCATCACCTTTGACGACAACATCTTCATCGACGGAAGCCATGCCCTCGGCGGTTACATGGACCGCAAGCGGCTGGATTGAGGGAAACAGACATGCAGAGAACCGCTTTTTCTGAAGCCGAAATCGCTGATCACGCCGATTTCGAAGCCATCGGTTTGCAGGGGCAGGAGGCCACGGACAACCTTTGGCTTGATGCCATCGGCTATCCCGCTCATTGGGCCGCCTTCACGGTGGCGAAGAAATCCGCGCAGGAAATCACGGTTTCGGCCGGCCGCTATGTCGCCGGCAAGATCGTTTACGCGCACGAAGCGCCAGCCAATATGAATCTGCAGCTTCATATTCCCGCCGCTGCATCGGACCAGCGCTGGGTTGCCGTCCTTCTGCGCGGCCGCGAAATCACCGATACTGCAACGCGGCCCTTCGAAACATCCGACGATCCTGAAACCAGTGTCATCGTCAACCGCACAACGCCTAAAACCATCCGCCGCGTCGTTGACCTGATTGTGCAGCCGGGCGAAGCAAACCCGGTTCCGGTCAAGCCGCTCGTTGATTCCACGGATGCCTGTATTGCGTTCGTTCTGCTGAAATCGACCGGTATCGACGCCATAGAACCGGGCAACAGTTCGCGCGTGAAAACGCTCTTTGAAGTAGAGGGCCGCGTCACGGCGCTGGAAGTCGATCTCGATGGCCTCTTCATGAGGACCGAGACGATTGAAACGCAGATCGTCAATATCACGGCCGAGCTGACGCAAATTCCGCGTCGTGAAGTGATCCGCCAGATGCAACGCGATATCGGGGCTGCACGGCTCAAAGTCGATTTGCCTGACGAGGCCCGCGCTTATGTCTTCGATGACGGTCTGATCAAGGACCGTTGGGACATGGCCCATGTCGATTGGCTGGCGCGCGTCGAGGAGGGTATCCGCTTCGGCTTTGCTGCTGAAGTGCAGGCCCGCCTCGAAGTGCAGGCGGAAGACGATCCGAAGATTGCCTTTCGTGATCGCCGCATGGTGCCGGCCTTTGACGAGGTGACGCGCATAGCCAATACGGCGCTGGATGGATCGCTCAATATCTCGCAGTTGGTGCACACGGAGACCACGCTCGTCAGAAAGGAAGTATCGCGTATCCGGGTCACCTACGGCCCGACGATGCACGCTTGCGAAAACGCGGCGGGTTGGGCTGGCCTCGGCGGCGATGCGCGCGTCGGGCAGATGCTCAATGTTGGCGGAGAAACTTTCGAAGTGGTCTATCGCGATGCGAACTATGGGCCGGGGCACCAGACCTATGGCGTGCGGCAAATTCGCCAAGAAATCTACAGCGAACCTTATTGGGAGTACGTGACTGAGGATGTGGGCATCAATGGCTCCATCTACGGACAAACCTTCCTTGTGGCTCAGCCGATGCAGATCACGAGTCTCGATCTGTCATTCGCTCGCGTCGATACTGACGGTGATGTGCATGTGTTCATCGTGGAAACCACGACTGGCGGTGCGCCACGTTTCGATGCGGTGCTGGCGCAGGGCAAATTGAAACACGCCGATCTAGTCGTCGGCTGGAACAGGGTTGTCCTGCCGATCACATTGCTCGAAAGCGGCAAGCGATATGCGTTCATAACGGTGACGACAGGCGCGCACGCGCTGCATGTTTCCGCTGCGAACAAGTATACGGGTGGAACGCAGTTTCTGACGACGGACGGCGCATTCGCGCAGGGGTCAACGGAAACAGATATCTGCTTCCGGCTGAATGCAGCTCGCTACCGCAGCCCGCGCACGGTTATTCCGATGCAGGCTTTGAACCTTGCGGACGGCATGACGCAAATCGACATGCTGTTTGCCGGTTGGGTGCCTGGCGGCTGCAAGCTTGGATGGGAAATCCGGCCGTCCGGCTCGGCAGTCTGGACGGAGCTTGATGACGGCGACCCTTCGAAAAACCCGCTTGTTGGTCTGCCGGCCTCGGTAGAGCTGCGCATGGTCATGATGGGCACGGCAGATTTGCAGCCGATGATCCAGCTCGACCAGAAAGCGGTTTCGCGGGTTGCCCGCAATCGCAACGCCATGCGAGCCGTCACGAAAAGCTTTCCGTTCGGTTTCGCGACAACAAGCATCCAGACGCAATACACGCTGGATAGCTTCGATCCAGACCGCCACACGTTTACGCCTGCCATCATGGTGGGCAACGCGGTGGTTAATCCAACCACAACCGAAATCACGATCGATCCGCAGATGCCTGCGCGCCGGACGTATCTTTCCACCTACATGCTCGGCGCGTCGACAACAGCCGCCCGCATGCGCCCTGCTGCCACCACAAACAATGTTGCGACCGTGCCCTTCGTGCAGGACGCATTCATTGCCGCACTTTAAGGAGCTCCCATGGCCTTCAAGATCGACACGGAGAAATCCTACGATGTGAAACTCTCTCGCATCGTGAAGTGGGGGCGTTTCACCTTCTACCCCCTGAACGAAATCAACATGCGCGGTGAGCTGGTGGCGGCAATCATCGCGCAGGAAGGCGACGAGGTGCTTGACTATGCCAGAGAGGTCTAACGGCTATCAGGTGCCCTCATACCCCAAGACACTCATCGACCGCATTCTGTGGAACTTTACCATGGGGGATGTCGATGAGCGCCTTCGGGTAGTTGAGGCGCGCGCAGCATCGTTCACAGAACTCGAAGAGCGGGGCATTCAAGCCTCGCTCGATTACATTCAGGTCAATGTCGCGCCACAAATTGCCACCCTGCAAACCAAAATCACTTTGGCGCAGGAACAGATCGACCAGATCATCGTCGGCGGAAAGGCACCCGACACGCTGAAGTTTGGCGGGCAGTTGCCGGCCTACTATGCGACTACAGAAGGCTTGGAGAGCCTTCAGGCAAGCCTCTCCGAGTACATGCGCAACGACCTGCTGAACCAGCCGGAAGGCGTGGCTCCCCTTGGGGTCGATGGCAAGGTGCCGTTGGCTAACCTGCCCGCGTTGACCACAACCGCTACGGTGGGCGCGGCCATTGCAGGCGCAAACGGACTGGCAACGCCAGATGACGGTGACACCTTCGCAGGTGTGAAATCCGGCACGTCCACCATGTTCCGGACGACATGGGGGAACATCAAGGCCGCGCTGACGGCCTTGTTCGATGGGCGTTATCTGCGGCTGATTGGCGGTGTCGTCAATGGCTCGATCACGATCCAGCCCTCAGCCAATGCGGCTATGCTGGAAATGCGTGCTGCCGCGAGCGGTGCATGCCTTATCGACTTCTCGCCCAACGGCTACGGCGGTGATTTCAACTGGCGGATTATCGCACAGCCGAACAACGCAGAATTCGATTTCCTTCGCAACGGGGTTCATCTTTTCCGCGTCAACAGCGATGGCAATCTCTGGACGGCCTATCTCGGTTGGCTGTCCGACCGCTTCGCGGATCGGGGCGCGCGCGTTCAGCGAGAGGGGGGTGTTTGGGAGTTCGGCTCCATTGACCCGAATTACAACGCCCGCACTACCGATGCCCCAGCGCCTTACGTTCTGGTCGGGCTGCGCAGCTCGAACGGCACGAATGTCATCAACCTGCGTGCCGAACTGTTGAGGAATAACTGATGAGCGACCCTTACAGCACTGAAGGATTGCCCTACGATCTCTCATCAGACGAACTGGCTTTCCTCATTCGCAAGCTTCATCCTGCGGCAATCCACGGCGCGGACTTCTGGTGTGCCCATAAGGTGAAGCCAAACAGCCCCGACAGGACCAGCACGGCCATTATTGTCAAATGGGATTTGGCGGCTGAAAAACCAACTCCCGCCGAAATCGAAGCACTGGCGGCCACATATGCCGCCGAGCTGGTAGCGCTTCGCGGGGTGACCGCACTCGATGTCGATATCGAGCGCGACCGTCGCGTTGAGGCGGGTTTCGTGTTCGATGGAATTCTCTACCAGTCCCGTCCGGAGGACCGTGAGAATATCGCCGGGGCGGTTAAGGCCGCAACAGACGCGGTTGCTCTCGGAGCTGCGCCCGGTGATTTCGGATGGCAGCGCCTGCTAGACCCTAATGCGCCACCTGAATTCAGGTGGATCGCGGCCGACAACACGACCCAGCCGATGGATGCTCAAACCGTCATGCGCTTCGGATACGCCGCGCTCGGCCACAAGCAGGCTCATATTCTGGCGGCTCGCGAGCTAAAGAACATGAGCCCGATCCCTGCCGACTTTGCAACGGAGCCGGCTTACTGGCCGTGACGCCTCTCACGCTTTGACAAACTCCGTCCCGCCATTCGTGGCGGGACGCATCTCCCTGTCCGGTCGTGAAACCGGACCCTGCCCCCCTTCAAAATCTGAAACTTTCAAAGGAGTCTATAAATGGCTGACCTGGCCTATGCGCATGGCGTGACCTTGGTTGAAAGCGCGGTGACGCCCTCTCTTCTTCGTGTTCAGCGCCAAGGCATTACCTTCGTCAACGGTACTGCACCTGATGCCGATCCGGCCGCATTTCCGCTGAACTATCCGACGCTCGTCACCTCTCTGACGCAGGCGGCCGGCCTTCGTGCTGATGGCACGCTTCTCGAAGACGTGCAGACGATTTTCGGCGAGGGCGGATCGTGGTGCATCATCAATCGTGTTGAGCACAGCGACGATCCTGCACAGCTTCAAGCGAACCTGATTGGCGATCCGGTCGCGCGGACCGGCATTTATGCCGCTCTGCGTGCAAAAGCTTTGACCGGTTATCAGCCGCGCGTCATCATCACGGCCGGCAATACCGGTGCGTGGATAGAAGCCGGCGTCGTGTCGATTTCCGTTGTTGCCGAAGGCTCCAAGCTGACGGAGCCGCCAATTGTAAAAGCGACGGGCGGCGGAGACGATCAGGGCAAGGAGTTGCCAACGCTGGAAGCCGTCATGGGTGAAGGCGTGAACGCGGATAAGGTTGTGGCTGTCCGCGTCGTCAAACCCGGCAAGAAGCTTTCGGAACCGCCCGCGATCACCTTTGAAGGTGGCGGCACGGACGCGGCAAAAGTGCTGCCGCAGGCGACGGCGAACGTCGGTGATGTTGCAAACCCGTTTGTGTCGGCGCTGGACACCGTCACCCCCAAAATTCGCGCCCGCGCCTATATCAACGGCCCGAATACGACCAGCGCGGAAGCGTTGCGTTTCCGTCGCACGATCAATGGCGGTCGCATCCTGCCGATTGATCCCAAGGTCATCAAGAACGTGAATGGCGTTCCGGTGACAAAGCCGGTCGCGGCTGTGTTCGCCGGCGTGCGCTCCCGCGTGGTGGCTTCCAGCGAGGGTGTGTCGGGTTCTGTTTCGAACAAGATCATCCGCACCATCGACGGCGTTGCCCGCTCGATCATGTATCCGGATGATGCCAACTACCTGAACGAAAATCAGGTGGCCACCATCATCAACGAACGTGGCGGCTTCCGCACCTGGGGTAGCCGTCTGGCGACGGATGATCCGCTTTGGCAGTTCGATAGCGTCCGCGCGACCGCTGACATGGTCAACGAGTCTCTGGAGGATATCTACTTCCTGTACGTGGATCGCAAATTCACAAAGGCCAACCTGAAGATGATGCTTGAGGATGGTAACGAAGCAATTCGCGCCTTCGTCCTGAATGAAGACCTGCTCGGCGGTCGCTGCTGGTTGCCTGACCTCAACACCCCCACCCTCATGGCGCAGGGCAAAATCTTCCTTGATGTGGAATTCGAGCCGGTCGGCATCATGGAGCAAATCCACATCACGACGCATCGTAACATTGTCTACTACCGCCTCTTGCTCAATGCGGCGAACGACAATGGGACCATCGAAATCTTCCCGGTACCGATTGCCGCTTAAGGAGTAGGCTGAAATGGCAGCAAATACTTTACCCCGATATATCCTTCGCGACTGCATGCTGTGGGCAGACCGCGAAAGCAAGCTGGGCCAGATTGGCGACATTACGCCGCCTGTTCCCGAAGCCAAGCGCGAGGGGATGCGCAATTCCGGCATGATCAAGGAACGCAACGTTCACCTTGGATACAATGCGCTGGAATTCAGCTTCAAGATGCCGGGTCTCGATCCGCAAATCCTGAAGCTCTTCGGCCTGAAGCCCGGCGCTGACACGCCTTTCCTCGTCACGGGCGCACACGTCGATGAAGATGGCACCACGCACAGCGCGGTCATGTCCATTCGCGGCAAGCTCTACAAGCCCGATGCCGGCACCTGGAAGGGTGGCGATCTGTCGGCAAACGACTACGCCGTGGACGTGAACTATTACAAACTCGAAATTGACGAGGAGGAAATCTACGAGATGACCGACTTCGAATTCCGAGTGGGTGGCGTTCTTCAGAACGGCGACATTCGACGCGCGCTCTTGCTCTAAGGGCGCGTCACTCCCTCCCGAAATTCTTCCTTCATCAGGCCCGCTTCGTGCGGGCCATTTCTTTGAGGTTTCACCATGACCGATACCGATACCAATACCGCCACCGATAACGAAACCGTTGTCGTTACTCTGTCCAAGCCTGTCACCCACGGTGAGGACCGTTATCCGGTTCTGACATTCCGCGAGCCTACCGTGGGCGATTTGATCGTGGGCGACCAGTTCCCCGGCCAGCTTGCGAAGATGACCGCCATCCTTGCCTCTATCTCTGACACGCCTCTGCCGGCGTTCAAGAAGATTGGCGCAAAGGATTTTTCCAAGATCGTCACCGCAACGAGCGGCCTCTTGGGAAACGAGAAGAAGAAGGACACGACTGGCGGCTAATCGCCGTTTTTGTCGCGCGCTTCGCCCACACATCGCTCGACGCCATCGAGCGATGGTCACCGAAAAAGTTGCTGGCCTATTACACGAAGGTCGGCGAGCTGAACCAGATCATGAGGCAGTAAATGTCTGTCGTGCAAAGCACCCTGCGCATCTCCCTTCTGGAAGATGTCGTCGCAAAATCCGCGCCAATCTTCCGCACTCTCGACCGGCTGCAAGGCCAGCAGATGAAGGCGTTCGCGCCGATGCGCGGGCTGATGGGGCAGGCCATCGCGCTGGGTGCCGGCTACCTCGGCGCGACCGAAGGTATCTCGGCGACGGCCGGCGCTGCCATCGAGTTCGAAACCGCTTTCGCTGACGTGAAAAAGGTTGTCGAGGCGACTGACGAACAGTTTGAATACATGCGCCGTAGCATCCGGCGCATGTCGGGCGAAATCCCTCTGGCCGCAACCGACATTGCAGCCCTGTTCGCGGCGGCCGGCGAGTCCGGCGTGGCGACTGAGGATCTACAAAGTTTTGCCGAAATGGCCGCGCGTGTCGGCGTTGCCTTCGATATGACGGCGGCCGACGCCGGCGAAAGCCTAGCCAAGCTCAAAACCCAGCTCGGATTGAATGTCGCTGAAACGGGCGATATGGCCGACGCCATCAACCATCTGTCAAACAACATGGCGTCCAAGGCCAAGGATGTCACCGAATTCATGCTGCGCGTTGGCGCCATCGGCGAGATGAGCGGCTTTGTGAAAGAAGACGTTGCAGCCATGGGTAGCGCCATGATCGCGGCCGGCGCGGATGCCAGCACGGCCGGCACGGCGATGAAGAACGTTATCCGCGCAATGGCACGTGGCGACTTTGCCAAGAGGTCACAAAAGGGCGCGGCAAAAGCCCTCGGCCTGCATTTGCCCACCATCGCAAAAGACATGCAGAAAGATGCGAAGGGCACCTTGCGCAAGGTTCTCACGGCCATCGCCAAGGCTCCGAAGCATCAACAGACTGCGCTCCTGTCTGAATTTTTCGGCGACGAAGCCAGCGCCTTCATGCCGCTGGTCGGGAATATCAAGCTGCTCGACCAGGCCCTCGCATCCGTGGCCGACCGGACGAAATATTCCGGCTCGGCCTTTGCCGAGTATGTCCAGCGCGCCAACACCACGCGTAACGTTCTCGATCTCTTGGGCAACAAGATTTCTAATGTCTTTTCCGAGATGGGTGACGGCATGTTGCCGTCGATACATGAGGGTGCGCTCGCCATCGGCGAAATCATCGACACTCTCGGGAATCGAGTCACAATTCTGGATACGGTGAAAGCGTCGATAAGGGGCTTCGCGCAGGGCCTCGGCTATGACGGCGGTGTAAAAGAACTGGTCAATGATTTGGGCGATTTGCTGGTCGGACCGGTTGATCCAAATGCGGCCGACCGCATCGGAAGCATTTTCATGAGGGCAAAAGAGTGGGGCGCATCGCTCCGGGAACTGAATGACGCAATCAAGGATAACCCGCTTGCCAAATTCCTAGCGGAAATGTCCGGCTACGGGTTTCAGCTCTTTCTGTATGCGTCGGGCATAGCGATGTTGGCCGGCACGGTTCGCAAGCTTGCGGGGGCGCTGATGCTTCTTTCCGGCGCGAGTACCGCGCTTTCAATCCTCAAGACGATAGGAACCCTGAGTGAGTTTCCGGGGCTGGGTGGCGATGGTGGAAAACCGGGCGGGAAAGCCCCCAAAGGCGGGGGCGGCAATGTCCCTGACGTTCTGCCATGGTACAGCCAAGCTGGCCAGTGGCTGAAGGGTTTCGGTTCGCAGCTGGGCTTCGGCCTGTCCGTCCAGAGTTTGGGCGACACCCCCGGCGACACGTTTGACGATCAGGTCAAGAACCAGCAAAAGTACAAGGAAGGTTTGCAGAAGCTCTTCGGCCTTGACAAGGACGCTTCGGGCGTCTCGGGTTGGGACCGCTTCTGGTATGGCGACGCAGCCAAACCGGACTTCAGCTTTCGCGAACACGCCGGTATTTCTGGCGTCGGTGGACCAGCGAGCGGTGCGCCGGCCACGGCAAGCGCCTCCGGTCAGCCGGTTTTGGCTCGTATCGACGCTGGCTCGATTGCCGAAATGATCAAGCCAAACGGCACGCAGGATGTCAGAGTCACAAACCAGCAGCCCGTTGTTGTGAGTGTGAACAACCAGTTCAGTATCACTGGCGTTTCCGATCCGCAGGCGGCGGGTATTGCTGCCGCCTCACAGATAGGCGAAAAGGTGCGGCAGAATGTCGAGAGCGCTTTCAGCGACTAGCGAATGAAACCGTTCGCCTTGGCGGCCCTGCGTATCTGTGTGCAATGGGCCGCTTTCGCGGTCGCCGACATGTCTTTGTGTTCCGACTGCTTTCCCGCTGTTAAAAGCTGAAGTGTCGAGGGAAAGCCCATGTCGTCGGCCGCGACATTTTTCTCAATGTATGACGCGATCATCTCTTGATCGTAGCTTAGGCCGCAAAAGTCTTCGGCCGCCAGCACCGTTCCCAGCTCAAGCGCAACCTGAGTGGAATTCCTCTTAGGTGCAGCGAGCGCGACGGTCGCGAATATCAGCAGCGGTGCAAGTATCAGCGTTGGCTTCACCGCTGTTCCCCCTCTTATTCATCATGCGTCGCCAGAGGTAAAATATGTCCGGTTACACGTCAATGATGCTCGGCGGCTTCGGTTTCGAGGCGCTGGGCTTCGGCTATCAGGGTGTCAAACGCTCCCTAAATACCCAATGGACTGAAGTGGCCGTGGGGCAAACCCTCAACCCCCAGCAATGGACCGGCCCAACGTCAGACGAAATCACCATCGCCGGCGTGATCTTCACCGAAGAATTCGGCGGGCAATCGCAGCTCGATGGAATCGCCGCTGAAGCGCTCGCCGGCGTGCCCATGATGCTGGTGACGGGTGATGCGGTCGAGGGTGTCATTCGAGGCATTTTCACGGTGCAGGGCATTGAGGAAGATAAGTCCCACCACAACGCGCGTGGCGAGGCTGCGCGCAACGCCTACACCATAAAGCTCAAGCGCCAGCCGGACACCATGCCTCTGCCCGGTGGCTCCATTCTGGATCGCGCCACAAGCTTTCTTTCCAATCTCCTCCGGTGATTTTCCATGTCGAACACATACATCACGCGGCAGGGTGAAACCGTCGATCTCGCCTGCCTCGCACATTACGGCCGGACTGAAAAAGTCGTCGAGGCCGTGCTTGAAGCAAATCCGGGCCTCGCGGCGCTGGGCGTGGTGCTGCCGCTCGGCACCACGATCATCATGCCGGCCATGCCGTCCACCACGACGCAACCGCGCCTCGTCAGCCTTTGGGATTGAACCATGCATCCACGCGTCGAAGTCACCATTGACGGCCAGCCCGTGGCCGGCACGTTCTATGAGCGTCTGAAATCCATCACAGTGACCGATAAGGAAGGCTTGAAATCCGATACTGTTGATATCGAGTTGAACGATGGCTCGCCCGACTTTCTGGCCCTGCCCCGCAAGGGTGCAATCATTGCGGTCCGGATGGGCTACGGCCAAAACCTCGGTTCGCTCGGCACCTTCACGGCCGACAAGATCAACGGTTCTTGTCTGCCCTATGGCCTGTCGATCTCCGGAAAGGCCGTGGACTTCCGAAGCGGCAAGCTGAAGGAACGGCAAGAGCGGGCATGGGATAAGAAATCCCTTGGCGATATCGTCTCGCAGATCGCCGATGAGAGCGGCCTGAAGCCGGCGATTGATTCCGATCTGGCGAAGTTCGTCTATGATTGGATCGGACAGCAGGATGAAAGCAATCTGCATTTCCTGCGCCGGCTCGCCCAGCGCCATAACGGGCTGTTCTCGATTAAGCAGGGCCGATTGCTGTTCTCGAAGCTGGGTTCGGGCAGATCGGCCAGCGGCAACAATATCGGTAGTGTCATCGTCACCCCTGAAATGGTGCAGCTCGGTAGCCTGAAATTCGATATTGGTGACCGCACCAAATACAACAAGGTGGTTGCCTACTATCAGGACAGCGACAAGGCGCAACGCGTCGAAATCGAAGCGGACGCGGATGCGGATGGCGAAAGCGTCTACCGCATTCCGGAGCCGTTTTCCTCGCCTGATGAGGCCGACAAGGCGGCGCAGGCGAAAGCCAAAAGCCTGAAGCGTGGCGAGGGTAGCACATCGGTCACGGTGATTGGCGATACCTCGATCTGCGCCGGCGCTCCCCTGCTCTACGCCGGCATTCGGCCGGGCCTTGATGGCGTGCCCTACATCATCGACACGGCCACGCACAAATATGTCGCGAAAGGCACCTTCACCACCGACATTTCCGGCAAGCTGTACGATGGCAAATCATCGACAGAAGGCGACGATGATGATGGCGGCGGTTCCTCTGGCGGCGATGGCGGCTCGAAGGGCGGTTCGGAAGGTGGAGGCAAGGTCGCGCCGGACAGTGCACCTGGTACACCCGCAACGCCGGCCCACTTCCTGACGCCTCGGCTGGGGCGTACAGACGAAAACTAAATGACTGATCGCCGGCGCGATGCGTCGGCCTCTCCTGTCTGGTCGCATCGCGTGACTTGGCAAAGTCCGGCCTTGCCGGGCGCTTGAACCACAAAGGTTCAATCCCTCCCCTCGCCTTCGGGCAATCCTCATTAAAATCGGAGTTATCCTTATGGATGCGACAACGTTCTTCGCATATGCGAGGCGCGCGCCTTTTGGCGGCCGTCTTACGCAGGGCCAGATTGATGGCATGAATGCACTGTTCCGGTGCTGGGACTCTCATAAAATTCCCGCTCCGGATAAACGCCACCTCGCCTACATTCTGGCTTCGGTGTTTCACGAAACGGGCGGCCGAATGGTGCCGGTGCGCGAAACTTTCGCCTCGACGGACGCCGGCGCAATCGCTGCTTTGGACAAGGCATACAAAGCCGGCCGGCTCGGACAGGTCAGCAAGCCCTACTGGCGCAAAGGCGCGAACGGTAAAGCCTATTTCGGCCGGGGCGATATCCAGCTCACGCACGAAGAAAACTATAAAGTCCTCGGCGAGCGGATCGGTGTTGACCTGGTTGGAAATCCTTCGCTCGCCCTCGATCTCGATATCAGCGCAGAGATTGCCATCGTGGGCATGATTGAAGGCCTGTTTACCGGCAAGAAGCTGACCGATTACTTCAATCTCAAGAAGGATGATCCGGTCGGCGCGCGCGCGGTCGTTAACGGCAGGGACAAGGCAAAGTTGATCGCCGGTTATTACAAATCTTTCCTCGACGCCTTGGAAGCGGCGACCCTTGCCTATTATCAGGGCCTGCCGGACGATGTTGCCGAGCGCGATGCCCAGCCGGATAACGTGCCGGTGGCGCAAAGTCGTTCGCTCTGGACGATCATCGGCAGCTTCTTCGGTGCCTTCGGCCTTGGCGCGATGGGTGACGCGAAAGGCTTTGTCGATAGTGGCGCAACGCTGGTCGGTGCGATCTCCAATCCGTGGTCGTTCGGCAGTCTGGTTTTCATCATCGTAGCGGCCGGCGTGCTGTTCTGGCTGATCGGTTCCGGCCGCATCACGATCAATCGGAGCAAGACGACATGATTGCCCGGTTCGGCCCTTATCTCGCCCTTGTCGCGGCGGCGGTGGGTTTCGTCGCCGCCTTTATTTTAATCGTGGACCGTAACGCCGTGGATCGCGTGCGGGCCAGCATCGAAAGGCAAAACAATGCGTCGGGTGATTTATCGGATCGCGACCGCAGCAGCTTTAGCGATTGTCTCGATGGGGGCGGCGTGTGGCACTACGGCACCCGCAAGTGTGTCGGGCCTGCGCCGGGTGGTCGGCGCTGACCTTATCGGCGCTCGCGGGGCAACACCTCAAGATCAAAGGAAGATCGATTTGACCGTGGTCGGCATCTGCGCCGTTGACGGCATCTGGACACGCGCGGAATGCGCAAGACACGGGAACGGAAAGTGACATGCCGGAAAAATACACCTCGCTTTATGAGGTTCTAAGCACATGGTTCGGCGGGGCGTTTGCCACCCTGTTCGTCGCCTTCCTCGGCCGGGCCATGTGGCACGGCAACGAGGCGCGCAAGGGCCGACGCAGGTTCTTCGGCCCTGAGCTGATATGGGAAATCCCGGTTGCCTTCGGCATGGCGTTTATCGGTGAGGGTTTCGCCTCGTATTTCGGGGTTCCCCAGCCAGCGTCAACCGGCTTGATTGCGGTGTTGTCCTATCTCGGACCTCGAGGGACAGAGGTTATACTTCAAAAATGGATCAGCCGAAACACTGCAGTCTGACGATTCCCGCCCCAACTAGACGGACCGGCAAAATCATCATGCCGGTCCGTCAGGGTAGCGGGTGCGATCGATGTACCGCCAATTACCGGCAGGTTCGCAAAAAACAGTGGAGAACTACACGGGTAACGACTCCAAGCCCTTTTCCTTTTGAAGTTAGTATGTGCGATATTTCTCGTAAAACGAGTATTGTGAAATCGGAGAATCCAATTGCAGCAGTTTATACCAACGCTTGGATTCATGGCGTTACTTATCGGCCTTGTGTCAGCAGTCGACAGAGTCATGGATAAAGACGCGAAAAAGCTGCTTGGGCACTCGATCAAAAACCTTATTACTGGTCGCAAATACGATGTGGCTGCCGTCAATAATCCGATTGGTTTTATTGAACGAATAAAGCCATTTAGTTTAAAATCTGCCTTGGTATCGGGGGCATTCTCGGTCGCCTCCTTCATAATGGTTATTTACATACAATACTTCGCGCTGAATTATGACTTTTCTGAAACAGTTTCAGGCGTATCGAGAGACCACATAAATACTTATGTTTCTTTTATTGTCTACATGATCGCCGCAAATATAATAGTCGACTATCTATCCTTCACCCAGACTTTGGTTATAATTAGACTCATCAATAAGACAGATTCAAAAGGATCACTTATAGTTCTTCTTTTTACGGATTTTCTTGCTTCCATAAATATATTCACGTTCGCATACGCATTTTTCCTCGTGGTGGGAGTAACTACTCTACTAAATTTCCATGAGAGAACTCATATTCTTGTTAGCATTGAAGAAAGCAAACCGTCACCCCAAATCTCCGAGATGATGAAGTCGTTAGAGTTCTCCAACCCAGAACGATATAAAAGCGTCTCCGTACTTCGAGTGTTAGACGCAGAAGGTAAACCGTTTTCCGGCCTCGCTACCGCTTACATTCTCGCTGTGAAACCAGTGGGACCACCGCAAGTATTCCCTTTAATCAATAGTATTCTGAAGTCGGAATTTCCAGCTTCCGCAGTAAGCCTACATCAAGAAAGCGGAACCTTAACACCGTACGACGAATTTCCGGATACAAAAGTCGAATACAGTTTTAGAGGCGAAATCGAGTTCGACTTGAGCCCGCTCACATATTGGAGCCAATGGTTCTCAGCCGCTTACCTTTTGACCGACGACGTTCAAGATAATTTCTTCGCCGTAGCTGGGTTATCTCCGGGCTTTCAAAAGATCGACAGCTTGCGGAATGATGCAAATCGGCGGGCCTCGGAGCTGTCTCTTCGAGACATCGTTGTAAGCTGGTGTCCCAGCGATCAAACGGCGCGAGATAAAAATGATACGACTTGCGAAGATGGATTTGTTCTGCTGTCTTCTAATATTCCTGCACTCAGCGCTACGCTCGCAGGCGCAGCGGTTATCGGCGGGAAGTTGCCTTTATACACTTTCTTCTTTACATCCCTTTCGCTCACATTTGTGATTTATATGTTTTATTTATCTATATATATATTGAGGATGCTCTGGCTCGCAGCAGGTCGATTTTCGACGCCCCTGGTCAGATTTGCAAATTTCGAAGAGCATCCCGTCACCATTGTCTCCTTACCTTTGATACTATTATCGGGACTCTTATATTTCGCGTTGACCCTCTAAGCGTTCTGCAGGCAGGTTTTTTTGCGCTGTAAGGGCTCAGCCTCGCGTGGCAGCAAAATCAAGGAAGTTTTGAACTCATGGCTACTAGCTAGATATTTTCGTGCAGCCGGCGCCACCCCAATGCTTCTGGTATCTTGGTCCATGCGACTCAGGCTGCTGCCCTTTTTCTGGGGCGTCTATAATGAGAGGTAACGGCGCTGGTAGCTCTGGCCCGACAACTATTACCTCACCTTGCGCGAGCGTGGGGATGAACGCAGCTGCATCACGGTCAAGATCGCCACACGCCCGTTCAATGGTCTCTCGATCACGCTCATTAGTCAAGCGATGAACGAAAAGCGTGCCAAGCTGACTGAGAACGTCAGTTGGTACGTCCCGTGGTCGCTGTGTTGCGATTGCGGCGGTCAGTCCATATTTCCTACCTTCTTTTGCGATAAGCCCGAAAGCATCTAATGAAACATTGTTGGTTTCGTCTCCGATGGTTCGGCCAATAAATTGGTGAGCTTCGTCCAAGAAAGTCACCAAGGGTCTATTTTGGAAAGTGTTTGATCGGGCAAGTGCTAGTAAATAACGGCCGAGAGTGTTCAGCAGAAGCTCGCGAGTGTTATATTTGAAACTGACATGTTCAAACGATAGCACCATCGCGTGTTGCTCGTCATCTAGAATGAAGGCATCTATTTCCGCACAGATGTCGACACCTTTATCCGAAAATATGCATCCCATTTCAGGCGATGAAAGATAATTCTCAATCCTAACCATCAGAGAGTTACAACTGCTCAAGGCGAAATCATCAACGTCGCCGAAAGCCCCCTTGTTCTGGTTGTTGTGTTGCTTGACGCACTCTTCTTTTAACTGGTCGGACAGTAGGCGAATGTCAAAGTCGCACATATGTGAGTCTAGCTCGGATGCCAGTTCAATTAGCGCGACAGAGTGAGCGTCTCGACTCCGCTGTGTCTTCCGGAGAACACCTTTTCGCCGAATGTCCACAAAGCCACCTCTTCCCCCAAAGTCAAAACGCTTACTACCGTCTTCCATCTGACGCGACGCGAAGCGATGAGGGTCGGAAAGGAGCAACTTCGCCAATCGGAGGCTTTTAATCGCGCTGCGTAGGTTTGGTCCTTGCATTTGAGCCGACGGCGTCAGAAGGGCATAGAGATCAATCTCAGACAATTGTCGGTAGGGAAAGCGTGCTAAAGGTTGGCCGCGTCCTTCCTTCGAAAACGAAAACTCTTTAGCGCCAGATACTTTTCCAGAAAATTCGCCCGTTGGATCGAATAGGATGCATTTGCCACCGAGCCTGACAACTTCATTCAGCAGTTTCGATAATGTCCAGCTTTTCCCGCCGCCCGTGGCCCCGAATATCCCGCAGTGCCTCCCGAATAGTTTCTCGGGTGGCATTGATATTGTGGCATCTGCGATTCCGGAAAGCCTGCCCAAATTTATCAATAATCTTTCGTCTCGACCTTCAATCAACTCACCTTGCAGCGCTTCGCGGATTGCTGATGCGAGTGAATCGCCGTCGGCGAGGTAAACGCCATCGCCCACTCTTGGCTTGATATTAATGCCACGCACCACCTTGTGCGTCGACTTGCTGATGGTAGCTAAAAGTTGGGCTCGACCTTGAGGTTCAGCTGTCGCATCATGCTCCAACTGACGCTCTAAATTTGATCTCTGGCGTTCAGGAATAGAGACGTCCGTTATTCGACCTAGGATGCATTCCTGATCACAGTCGACAAAAATAAAATCGCCGGCGGTTCCTCTCGCCAACCCACGTTGACCGCTAGCAGCCAAAGCTTTTGGGATAGTTAGCTCTAGTGACGAGGCATTAACACGCGTAACGGTACCGACGCGTTTATCGACATCGATCAGTGATGCGGCTGGATCAATCATACGGAAGATCCCCGTATCTGATCGAGCCGGTTTTCAAGGCGCTGGCGATCGGTCTCTCCAGCTATCGTTGGCAACGCGTCTACCAAATCCTCGAACCGGCCATTCATTACTGTGATCCTAGAGTCACCCTCTTGTACCAACCTCATGATCTTATTTTGGTACGCCTTCTGCCCGGAAATGTTGGCCTTGATAAAATGTGCCGGCTCGATCGCATCTAGCTCCTGCGGCGGAATGTAAGACGGGTCAACCATGATGAACCGAAGGCTGAGATTTGACTCCAACGCAGACCAAATTGGCGAACTGATATGGTCGTCAGCGAAGCCGAAACCACTTACTATGACAGTTGTGTCTGGCTCTCTCAACGCGCCCTGAAGGGCCGCAAACATGTCCAGGTACGGCGTTTCGAAAGCTTCCTGATACTTAGTTGACCGCGGATAAATCAATACGGGTTTCAGGACGGAGTTATCTGGCGATCGAGAGCGAATAACTACGCTGTCCGCGCGACGTCGCCAGTCGATAGAACCATGTAGCTTGTAGAGATGGAATACACCGTCGATATAATCGGCCCTCGTCCCGGAGATTGGCCGCCTAACCAGATCATGATGAAAGTAGTCACGATTGAATCGCTGCTCTGCGCTGTGTGAAAACCCATCGATGAGGATCACTCCCAATCGCGATGCAGCCTCTTCTAGGCAGAGATCGTAGTTCGTCGTGAACAGCTTGACCCGCGGTTTTTCAACAGCGCGTTTGGCGAGTTTTTGAATTATTGATTTGTGGGTGGTCAGCTCCGTATTGCCGCTCACGAAATCCACCTTGCTAAGGATCGCTTTCTCCGCCTTCTGGATAAAATTCGTCAGCTTGCGGAACGGCCCCTTGGTTTCTTTTTTTTCTGCTTCAGCCGCGCTTGCTGTGACGAGCTCAAGCTTCATCTTACAGAGACTGAGGAGAGTCTCGATGTCCCCAGCCTCAACGTTTCCCTCGGCGTCCTTCGTGGGCGCTTTCCCAACGATTTCTTGTACCATGTTGTCAAAGTCATCCGAGCCGTCGAGCGGATCATCTTCGATGAACTTTCCGCGCACAGCATGCCACAGCATAGCCATACTTGGTGCTCCTGAACCCGTCGCATTTTTCGCGCAAAATGACGCTCCGGAACCCAAAATTACGACAAGGTTTGTGGAATGGATTGACTGGAGAAGAGTTTCCGTCACCCGCGATCGAGCGCCAGTAGTTTGCCTGGAAGAGGCATCTGTCGGGTCCGCTTCCTTATCCTCCCAAGCCAACCATCCTTCGTTCTTGACCAAAAGCCGGAGGTATTTTGCGTCACCCGTCTTCCCCGTCCAGTAATCGCCCAATTAAATCTCCGAAAACCAAATCAACATGTGGTTGTAGACTGAGTTATCGCCGGATTGCGGACTGAGTGCAATCACAATGTCATAAAGACACTGCAGATAGCGGCTCGACGCTTCTCGTCGTCATCTCAAATCTACAGGACCTCGGATCTCCCTAGGCTTTCTACAAATGCTTCTTATGCGCGCCTTCAAGCCCTCGGGCAATCAACACTAACCAACCGGCTTGATTGTCCGGCGAAACACTACGGTTCTTTCAAGAATTCGACGATTGATCTTAATCTTCCACGCAATTTGCCGGGCGGAGAGCTTTCTTTTCAGCTTTGTACTCTGAAGAAACTTGTATTCATTCTCGTAAAGAAAGCCATTCTTCAGCGCATAATCTATCACAGCCTCGTTGGCATTGGCAGAAAGGTCGTCGCGGATGCGCTTCAATCCATCGAAAAGGTTTCCAGTGCTTATTCCGAGAAATCGATTAATGCACACGTTCCCGACATAGGTTTCCGAATGCGTCAACCGGTTTCGAATGTAGCAGTGCTCGAAGATTTGTTGTCCACACGGACAGTGATCAGGTTGGTCACTGATCTCTACATAGACTAGGTCCCATTCGAAACGCGCTACTTCAAATACGCGGGCTAATGAGCGCGGCACTATGTGCTCTTTGAGCCGCTCGAAACTATGTCCGTCCATCTCACTCCACTCCTGAAGCGCTCCGGCCGATAAGAGCAGGCTGAGTTCCATTATACAAGTACGGCGTGCGTATACGGGCTAGCAAATTGCACTTGCAACGAGGTAAACAGGCCTCGGAATAACTATCGCGGGAAAGATCGCACTGTTGGGATTCCGAAATATATCCCTAAGGGAAGCCGCTGATCTAATTCGGCGGCTTCCGCATTATTAAAGTTATATCGATTTAAAGATGCTCTCAGCGGTATCTGACTTCAGCCTCGACCAAAACTCAACCGCATATCGGTCAGTCATACCGGCGATGAAGTCGCTAACGATTCGAGCCTTTTTGATTTTGTCTTCAGCAACATTGAAGCTTTCTCGAACGTCATCAGGCATCAACAGGTCACCTCTCTTCTCCATCAGCACATCGAACAAATCGCCGACCAATGCAGTGCCCCTGTATTCACCCAATTTTACCCTATAGGATGAGATAATGGCTTTGTAGGTAAATTGTTTCAGCACCTCGACTTTCATCTTCGTATCAGCCTTGAAGCTAGCTCGAGATAGTGCTGGGTACTCGTCGTTATACTCAAACTCAACGCCGTTTATGAACTCGTGCACCAACTGTGAAGAAAGCTTTGTCCGAAGATAGCCATTAGCGCTCAGAGCATTGGAGCTTTTAGTAGCCTCAATGAAACCCTCAACGCCTCCGCCTTGATTGTTATCCGGGACAAGGTTTTCAAAAATCTCCACAAATGTACTCATAACCTCGGCGCTGCTCACCGGGCGTCCGATCTCCTCCGATACTCCTTGGGCAACCTCTAGAAAGATTTTCTGATCTTTCGAGAGGATGCCGGCTGGAGTCAGAAAGCCTGCTTTCAGACTATCTTCCAAATCATAAACGGAATATGCAATATCGTCTGCCAAATCCATTATTGCGCATTCGATAGTCTTGATTTCGCCACTGGGTATTTCTTTGCCCCGCAGAACTTTTTCTTTGATTTTGTCTACTATAGGCTTTTCTGTGGCGTAGTATCCCTTCGCCAACTTAGCGCCTGCCGGCCGAGTTTCAGGTATAACGCGGTCATATTTCAAAATTGCTGCCAAAGTACGCCAGCAAAGATTCATCCCGGCTCGATCGTCACCCCAGAGAGGTTCGTCATAACGCGTTTTCTTGTCTATACGGCACAATATGCGGAGCGTTTGCGCGTTCCCTTCGAAGCCGCCAAATTCGCGCATCTTCTCATCAAGTGCCCGCTCTCCATTGTGACCAAATGGAGGGTGACCAATATCATGGATCAGGCCAGCCGTAGCGCAAAGCCTTTCATCAATCGACCGCTCTTCCCCTAGCTCGTATACATAGTTGATACGGTCGGCGATACCTTCCGCAATTTGCGCCACCTCCAGCGAATGAGTTAGGCGATTTCTAAAGAAGTCGGACTCATGCCCCGGAAAGACTTGGGTCTTACCTTGTTGCCGCCTAAAACTCGCACTGTGTATAATTCGCCCGTAGTCACGCTTGAACTTGTCCCTCCATTTTTTTGCCTGACCATCTGACTGCGACATTACTTGCCGCTCATAATCCCCCTTGTCGTACATATGGCCTCACTCAGTGGTCTTTTTCTGCGTTTGGGCAGCCGCACTGGCCTTGGCTTGGATCTTAGCTCGTTCTTCGCGCAGTTTTATTGCTTCGCGAACCACCTCCATATCTTTTTTTCCGATAGCGCGTGCCTCGAGTACTGCTGTGTAAGCCATTTTGACCTCCGTTTAGTTTATCGGGCGTATCTAGCACAAATGCGACCTGATTTGTACCTTTTTTGTTTCCGTTATGTTCACTATTTGTAATCTACAGGAAGAACTTGGTGACGCTCATTGTCAGTAAAAGGAATGAACATATCGTCTAGTTCCGGTCTTTTTTTATGCGCGTTGGAACATTTGCTTTTCTTACTACGTCAGCGATATGACTCGTGAGTCCCACCGCTCCGCTCAGATAAATACCGCAATCTGGAGCGAGGCTTTCTATTAAAGAACGGAGGGCTTCCAAGCCACTAGTAACGTCGAAGTCGACCCAATTGGTGGACTCACCCGGAACTATGACGTCTCCTAGCGAGTGAGAGGCCCCAACGTGGAGCTGGACGATCCAGACGCTATCGCCATCATATACCCACTCGAACCGAATACTGCCGAGTTTTGCCCGTATTGCATGGAAGTAGCGTTCCACTGCGGCCGTGACGTCAGGTGGGAGGATCTCAGGGGGCTTCTCCCCAACCATAAAGCGGTCGCCAACTCCACGCGTCCCTTCTATTATGACAGCCCCATCAGCGCTCTCGATTGCGGCACCTGAAAAAAGCGCAAACACAGCTTGCTGAGAGAGAATAGAAGATAAAAATTCTCCGCCCGAGTCTTCAGCTTGGACAAGCTTGAAGGGATCGCGCCACCCGTGGACAGTGGTGAACTTACCTGGAACCTGCACATTTGGACTTGTCCTGATCCAGTGATCGTACTGCCCTGTATCGGTCCCGAATGTGAACGGTGCTACGCGTCGATTGATAACAACGGTCTTAGGCACCCTAAAGCCAAGACAATGAGCGATTAGCAGCCCATAAACTTTATCGCCTAAGAGCCTGCTAAAATCGTTCGGCCAAGATACAGATACAGGCCGCGGCAATGCCGAGAGCTCTCCATATTCCCAGAAGAGAATGTGGCTCTGCTTCCAACCCCTCCGAACCGGGTGGAGGCTGAACTCAATTCTGGCATTACAGCTGTCTTTCAGGTCAACTTCGAACCCGTACACAGCATTTAGAACTCGGCTTGCCAGATCAAGAGGCAGAGATGCAAAGCCTTGCTTCTCGACGCCTCTTGGTGTTGCATCCGGGCGAAACTCCACAAGGCCACCCATTGCCACACCTGACACGCCGCCATCAGATACGTCTACCGTTTCGTTAACGATCGTAAAAGCACCCTCAGCGGAAATGCGCACTAGAGCTGACAAAGCGTCATCGACGGACCGAAGTCCGTAAATAAATTCGCGGCTCTGAGATTGGAACCTGCTAAAGCTGCGTATGTTGATCGCGCCATCAGCGCTCCGGTTCAAGAGTTGAGCAACGGCGATAGCAGGCGTTTCGAACCTGAGGTTTGGCTCAAAATTAGCGAGTCTAGAAAATTCTTGTTTCGGTCCCGTTGGAGATGGAGCGAAGCTCACAAACTGCGCAACATTAAAACGTTCCGCAAGGCGATCAAGTTTCTGATCTTTACGGAAGCTATCGACGTCATCGAGTTCAAAGGGCATCGGAACAGCCAGCCATTCGCCTTTCGCCATGTTGCACTTCACCTCTCTGCAATCAAGTTCACCTTCACACACGTAACCCAAATTGCAAATGACAATCTGCGACGAACGCAAATTTAGGGCAACTAAGCGACGGTGCAGCTCAATAGCTGACCCTATCAAAAAGGAAAACCCGGCAAGGCTGCGACCATCAGGCAATCAACGGAATTTGAGCGAGGCAACCAGATATTGGTTGATTTGAATTGCGCTATTGCGCTCACGGAACCTATCGAATTCAGCGAACCATTCGAAAGCAACAATACACTGCTGGACACATTTGGAAAAAACGTAATGTTCGTACAGGAAGACGAAAAGTCTGAAAATGAACTAAGCCGCTGATTTATTTGAAAATCAGCGGCCCGGCTTGGGGTACCATTTCCAAAACCGCATTGATTTTCTTCGCTTTATCCGGGTCTTCACAAAAGACCTGTCGATTGCTTCGCGGCCATCAAGACACTCACGAAACTTTGCTCATTCGCCCCTCGAATATTACCGGGCTTTCATTTGCCAGATGCAAAGGACTGGATTAGACGAATCCGGGAATACACCGTTGAACCGGCGACTTAATTTCGCCATCACGCCCGCCTTTTTGAAAGCCCGTTCGGGATATCTGCTTCTTCGTGAAGTTTGGGGAAAACATCATGGCCACTGCAACAACCGCCGACAACAGCCGCACGCTCGCCGCTCTTGGCGTAACGGCGGGAATGATCTTTACTGTCGGCTCCGCCCTCGGTTTCCAGCATATTGGCGGTTATACGCCCTGCGCATTGTGCCTTTTGCAGCGCGATCCCTACTACTACGCCATTCCGTTGGGTATTCTGGCCATAGCGACCAGCATCTTCAAGCTGCCGGTTCAGATCACGCGGCTGCTTCTAGCCCTCATTGGCGTGGCGATGCTGATCGGCGCCGGGCTTGGTGTTTATCACGCTGGTGTGGAATGGGGTTTCTGGGCGGGGCCTATCACCTGCGCCACAGGTGCTCCATCCATCACCACCAATGCCGGTGACCTGCTTGGCAATCTGAATGCCATCAAGGCACCCTCCTGCAACGACGCTGCACTTCGGGTGCTCGGCCTTTCGTTTGCCGGTTGGAATGTCATTGCAAGCGTTGCGCTTGCGGCGGTTGCCTTTTTTGGCGCTAGCCGGAAAAGCCGTTAAACCGAAAAGCCGCGTTGCAGTCCTCAAAGGATCAGGGCTGCAGCTCGGTATCCCAGTAAAGATAGTCCATCCAGCTTTCGTGCAGGTAGTTGGGCGGGAACAGCCGCCCGTTATTGTGCAAGTCCTGAACCGTCGGCTGGAAGGGCTTCTGCGCAGGGAACATGCCCGCCTGCGTGGGAAGTTTGCTGCCTTTTCTAAGATTGCAGGGAGAGCAGGCCGCCACGACATTGTGCCACGTGGTTTCGCCGCCATGGGCGCGGGGAATAACGTGATCGAAGGTCAGGTCGTCCCGCGTGCCACAATACTGGCATTCGAACTTGTCCCGAAGGAACACGTTGAAGCGTGTGAAGGCGGGGTTGCGGGTGGGCTGGACATAGGTCTTGAGGCTGACGACGCTCGGCAACCGCATGGAAAAGCTGGGTGACGACACCGCGTGATCATATTCTGCAATGATGTTCACACGGTCTAGAAAGACGGCCTTGATCGCGTCCTGCCAGGACCATAACGACAAGGGATAATAACTCAGTGGCCTGTAGTCTGCGTTCAGAACGAGCGCCGGCAGGGCCTGTGGTGAAACTGCAATCGTCAAGGGCTTCTCCTGATCGATTCGGCATCTGCACTTGTATATTAGGTCCGTTGTTACAGGATTGTGAAGCCCATAAATGCAGCGGAGAAGAGCTTAATTTTTCAGCTCTAAAAACGTCTTTTTTGCGTTCCGGACAATCGGGCGGCGAGATAGTCGTCTGGCCACTATCTGGTGATGCCCCCAGCGGTACCGAAGCGATTCGCCTGCCGACGAACGCTATATTCGTTCTCACCCTCAATGCGAGATCAGTGATATAGTCAACGCGACGAACGATTGGGAAAGCAGAATGCGTATCTGTCGTTCTGTCGAGGGAAGGAAACGGCCATGATCTTGCGCAGGCACCAAACGGCAGCGTTATGGAAGGGCCTGGCGGCTGGCGCCTTTGCCGTGCTGATGGGCCTGCCCGCTTCCGCTTCTGCCTAGCAATACCAGAATTTCGAAGTCACGCCGGATGGCCGTGGCGGTGCGCAGGGAACGATCGGCGGGCGCAATTTCGAGGTCTACCGCAATTACGACCGGCCGCCGGCAAGTCGGAGCAACTCAACCGATACGCGGCGTGAGTACCGAAACGCTGTGCCACAGCAGACATGTATCATAGATGCCGAGGGCCGCACCCGCTGCAAGTAAGCGCAATCGCACCGGTTTCCCCGCTGTTCTATCTCGCTTTAATAAAATTGGATTTCGCTAAAAAGCAATCTATCGACTTAAACGGCCCGCAACGAAGGGTCGCTATGTTGCCATGCACAAGAGACAACAACCGGGCAGAGGCAGAGACATGGCGAAGAGACAAATCCGTCTGGCAAAGACTTTGGCAGTTGCCGTCAGTGTGGCGGCAAGCATCGCGACAATGGCATCGGCCGCCCCGCTTGCGGGCCTGGCGCAGAACCCGACCGCATCGCGCCCCGGCCTGTTCATGACGACAAGCCGCCCGACAATTGCCCCAATCGCCTTCGCAAAATTTTGCGACGACGCCGCCGACCAATGTATCCGGATTGGTGATCGCGACACGGTCGAACTAACCAAGCAGAAGCGCACGGAACTCCAGCGCATCAACGCCGAGATCAACACATCGATAATCTATACAAGCGAAGCGGACGGACAGGACGAATGGAATCTGAACCCCGCAAGCGGTGACTGTGACGACTACGCGGTGACCAAGCGGCAACGCCTTCTGCGCGCCGGCTGGCCCTCGGGCGCCCTGCGCATTGCCACCGCCCGCACCTCCACCGGCATAGGCCACGCCGTTCTGGTCGTCAGCACCAGCCAGGGCGATCTGGTGCTGGACAACCGCACCAACGTCGTCAAACCTTGGAAAGCGGTTGACCTGAAATGGATCAAGATCCAGTCACACGAAAACCCGCGTGTCTGGCTGAAACTCTAGGTCTATCTCGCACAGGATAGTCATCTTCGAACAGGAAGGGGGCGCTCCGTTCCTCTTCAATTGGCGCGGCGCGCCTTGCGAAAATCGACACCGGCTTTCGCAATTCCCTGCCCCGGATAGCTTTGTCCGACAGGGCTTTGGCGGATGCCGCAGCCGTTGCATGGACCCGGGTTTTACGGGCTCTGTGGCATTGGCTTTCAACACTCTTGACCTCGTGCAAGAGAGACAGTATCGGCATCTATGCCTAAAGTGCTCAACTGGATTCGCGGTCGTAAACAGCCAGCCCCCCGCGACGACCGGAGGCGGCGCAGAATAGACCTCGGCGACAAATCTCCGTCTTTTCCGATCTATGCCATTGGCGACGTCCATGGCAGCCTCGATCTGCTTTTGCAGGCGGAACAGAAAATTCTTGCCGATCTCGCAAGCAATCCATCCCCCGCTCTGGTTATTCTTCTGGGCGACTATGTCGATCGTGGCCGGGATTCCTGCGGTGTTCTCCAGCATCTGCTGCAACCACCGCCGGCGCCCCTGCGCCGCATCTCGCTTTGCGGCAATCACGAACAACTCTTCAGCGATTTCCTCGAAAATCCGCAGGACAACATGCACTGGCTGGATTTCGGCGGCCGCCAGACGCTTTTATCCTACGGGGTCGATATCAGCTACTTCATGAACAACGGCCGCCTGCGGCTCCAGCCGTTCAGGGATGCGCTGATTGGCGCGATCCCGCAGGCCCATCGGCAACTTCTAGTCAGCCTGCCTATCTGCGTCCGCATGGGACCCTATTTTTTCGTTCATGCCGGCCTTAAACCCGGGGTGCCGCTCGAGGCGCAGACCGATGAGGACATGTTGTGGATCAGGGAACCCTTCCTGTCGGAAGGGGCGGGACTGGACCTTCTCATCATCCACGGCCATACGCCGGCGCCGGAACCACAGACAGGTCCGCAACGGATCGGCATTGACACCGGCGCGTTTACGACGGGCAGGCTTACCATTTTAAAGCTCACGGATGCGGGGCCGCGACTTATTGCCTGATGGCTTGCCATCGTTGGATCAGGTTGCACCAGCCAGGAGCATCACAATCGCGATTTATTTGCCCTTCAGAATATTGGCGAGCACCGTCATTTGCCGGCGGTTCCATTCGACAGCGTCAAGGAACGCATTGTTTCCCAATGCCTGCCGCTGCTCCCGATTGGAAGAGAGCCGCACAATGGCATTGGCAAAGGCCTGATTATCTCCATCTTCAACGACAATCACGCCACCACGATATCCTTCTGAAAGCCCCCTCACACCCGTCTGGGTGCTGATCGTTGGGACACCCGCAGCCAGAGCATCAAGCAGTTTTATATTGATGCCCGTGCCAAGCGTGATTGGATTGATGGAAAGTGGCGCGCGTGTGAACGCATCCTTCAAATTCTCCACCCGGCCAAGCTTGAGAACCCCCTCCATGTCCTCGACCTTGCCACATATGCTACCTGCCAGCACCAGGCGAATGTCCGGACGGGCCGCCCTCACCAAAGGCAGGACATTGTGAAGGAAACTATTGAGGGAAATGACGTTCGCGTCGTTGCCTGAACCGAGAAACAGAAAATCAGCGGAAGTGAAGTCTTCCACTCTCTGGCCGAGATCCAGAATATGGCTCACCGTTTCAACCACCGGCGGCTCTCCTGCCAGCCGCTGCTTGAACGAACGTTCCTCTTCTTCCTGTATGGCGACAACGACATCGGCGCGGCGGAATGCCTTGCATTCCACGTCCGGCGGAACCGAGAACCAGTACCCAAATCTGTTGGCCGTGTTCACGAACGCCTTGTGACGATCGGCGAAGGAATCGTGGGTGTCGAGAATGCGAAGCACATCATCCGGCAGCCCAAGAAAAGCTCTCGAATGAAAGGCATATTCGACGATAACGGCGTTAATCCCGAGTCGACGCTGAAGATCCAGAACCTGCCTGCCTATTTCCGGATAATAGAACTCGTCGAGGTAATTGTAGAAACCGCTGTCGCGGCCAAGGAGCCGTTGAATTTTCCGACGGGTTCGAAATGCGGTCAACCCAATCTCGAACCTGAAGTCGTTGATGAGCCGTGCTGCAAACCCGCATGTTTCCCTGGACACGACGTGCATATGTCCGGCCCCAAACTCGACCTCATGGGCCGCGGGATCGAAATCAGCTATCATCGGAGTATCGACATAGACGAAATGCACTTCATGTCCGAGGCTACGCACGGCGCGTGTCAGCTGGAGAATCCTGTTCCGCGCACCCTCGTTGGCGGGAACGGCAGGGAATACGGAAACAAAAGCGACTTTCATGAAAATGACTCAATGCTGCTTGGCGAAGGTCTCGAACACCTGAAAATTCCTTTTGGAAAGGTCCAGAATTTCAGGCAGCTTTTTCCCGACTTTTTCGCGAATCTCATCGGCCTGATCCACGAAATTGATCAAGGCATTCTTGATGCCATCATCCGTATGGAACTTGGCGGGCGAAAGCAGCTCAGCCGCGGAGAGACCGAAATGCTGGTACAACCCTTCGAACTTGCCTTGATACGCAATGCATATCACAGGAACGCCCTTGCCCAGCGCAGCGATCGCAAGATGCATGCGTCCGCTGACGAGGCCATCGAGTTTACCGGCAACGCCTTTTAAAACCGGGGCTGGCCATCTGCCATCCAGATATCGAACCCTGTCTGTCTGTGAAGATGGAGCAAGCTCGGTAATGGCCTTGAGGCAGGCTTGATCGCCCACGTCTTTCCGGTAGTCATGCGGAATGACCAGCCAGCAGACCGGTCTTGCATCGGCAACGAACTCCAGTGCTTCGGCCCCGCGCCTGATGATCGCCGCGATCTGCGCGCTATCCGCATTCTTGAACAGCATGGGATGCAGATTGAAGCCCATGACCCTGTATCCCTCGGCGCGCTTTCGCGCGATCCACGAGATCGTATCTTCATCGGGTTCCGATGGGACAAGACTAAATGCAGAATCGGAAACCAGTGCCGCCTTGGCCGTGGCAAAGGCGTTCAGACGCTCGAGGGAAACAACGTCACGCACATTGAGCGACACCCCCGGATGAAGGGAGCTGTAGAACCTCGCCAAAGCGGGGTGCGGCGTTTCATTAAAACTGAAACCGAGGATAACGTTTTTGATCCCGGCGGCGGCAGCCAGATCAGCGCTTGCCAGAAGTTTTGCGCTGACCAGCGGATGATAATAGCCATCCATCACGTCGGCACCGACAACGACGATGCAATCGTACTTCCGCACCGAAAATTGCTGGGCAAGGGCCTGGATGAAGTCAGGCTTTCCAAAGATATCGACGGTAACAAAGCCTCTCTGCAAAGCAGAGTCGCCAAAATTCGCTCCGTCGACGAGGATGTCTATCTCGACATTGGGATTGCTCGCACGGGCATTCTGCACGGTCGCCGTGATCATCGCGTCATCGCCGGCGGAACCGAACAGGGTGATGGGATCACCAGCCACGATCAAAAGCCGGTTCAGCCGATCTCCGACATTGATAGGCTTGATACTGTGCTTCAGCTCTTGCAGATCATTGAAGAGTTGCTGGACCGCATTATCCAGATTGCGCCGCTCGTTATATTGCACCAGCTTCCGACGCAGTGGTGCAGGGAGTATTTTTTTCACGAGCTTGCGCATTTTCTTTCCTTTCGAGAACCGATTTTGCTCATGATGAGAGCGATGGCGGACCGGGCCTCGCTTCTCGCGGTCAGAGCCAAAAGCAACAGATATGCGACGCCAAACATACCACCGAGCAGGATGCCGGATACGAGGTCGCCCGCACCCAGCATTTTAACTTCAGGTCGCATCCACTGAACGAGCAGGAAGCAGAGACCGCTGGAACCGAAGCTTGGCAAAAGCAGGAGGAAAATTCTCCACAGCTTGATGCCGAGTTCCCGGGCGACAAAATAAAATGTGAAAGGCGTCGAAGTGAGCTGCCCGAAGACAAACACGATGACGATTTCCCGGATGTTTTCCGTCGGGACAAGCAATATCAACAGGATGGTAGAGATTGCCTTGACGGTCCCGGCAATCAGCACCTTGTCCGGCCTGCCGCGTGCGGACAGAAACGGGCCGTTTTGAAACTGGACGCATTGCAATGCACCCAGCAGCAGCAGCGGCCGCGCAACCGCGTCGGCACCCTGCCATTGCGCGCCGAACAGGACGTTGCAGATCTCTGGCGCCAACGCAGCCGAGAGCACGAAGATCGGTGTCGAAAAGATCGAAGATATGGTGATGGATTGCTTGTACAGTTCCGCCATGCGCTCCCGCTCGTGCGATATGCGGGACAGCACCGTCAACGAAACATCATATAGCGCCGCCTGAAGCAGCTGCATGAGAAGCTGATAGAGCCTGCTGCCGACGGTGTAGAGCCCAAAGAGAGCAACCCCGTAACGCCCCAGGATCATGACGTCGATCAGCCGCGTGGCTCCGAAATCCACGATACGCAGACCGAGAGCCGACGAGCCGAAGCGAAGCAATTCGAAAAAAGTGTCGGGCTTGAGCGTGGTGCCCGGAAGCCAGTGCGGTTTGCGCCAGAGCCAGATCAGGGTCACAATGGTTGCGACATAAGTCTGAACGACAAGGCTCCAGACGCCCAGGCCCATGATGGCGAAAGCAATCGCAACGCCACCGCCGATAATATTCGAAATGAAGGTTCTTATTGCCAGCGGCTTGAACGCGAGCGCACGCCGATAATTGACTTCCTGAAAAAGCGAGGCGGTATTCAGCGGCAGCAATATGCAGATTGCCACGATGATCGGTGCCAGCCCTTCCACCTCGAACCAGCTTTCCAGTCTGGGCGACAGCAGACAAACAACGATGACAAACACCGTTGCCAGCGCAACGGACACATAAAATGGCAGATTGACGTCGCTTGGCTCCAGATTTCGTTTCTGCACGATCGCATCTGCGAAACCGAACTCCGACAGCATCTGGATTAGCATCAGAACCAGGCCCGCCGTGGCGACCATGCCGTAGTCGGTGGGGCTGAGGAACCGGGCAAGAACGATGAAAAGAATGGAGGTAAAAAGCTTTCCACCCCAGTTCTGGACGATGGACCAGAAAACGCCTGTTATCGCGGCGCTGCCTATCGAACTTTGCTCCGCCATCAACCTGCCGCCTGCAAAGCCGGTCGTGACAGCCCGACCACCGCAGCAGCCAGAAAACGATCGAAGTCCAGCTTGGGGAAACGGACTTTGCCGATATTGCTTTCTACCATGTGCTCTTTCCTTGGAAGAAACGCTTGCAACGGACCCGGTCCGTTGCCGGTCTAAGATGCGCGTAAGGTTCGGCTTTCCCTGCTTTTCGCCAGCACGTCCTCGTAGAGCTTCACATAGTTCTCACCCACCCGGCGCGAGGTGGATTCCTCGACGATATTTCCGAAATCGGCCTCCGTCGGCAATTGCTCGCGCGAAAGCGTCAACACCCGGCGAATGCGTGCGGCAAGGTCCGTGGCGTTGCCCGGTTCGAACAGCCAGTCGTGGTTGGTCTCGCCGATCAGTTCTGGAATGCCGCCCGAGGCCGCACCGATGACCGGCACCCCCATCGCGTAAGCCTCGTAGATGGTGCGCGGCGAAGGTTCAGCCCAGAAGGAGGGAACGATAAGCACATCGATCTCTTCGAAGAATTCCTTCGGCTTTGCCCAGCCGACGAACTCGATCGGCAGGTCGCCGGCCTGGGCCTTGAAGCGTTCGATGGAATCGTCCATCGCGTGGCCGGCAACAAGACAGCGCCAGTTACCGTGGCCGATTTCCCTGAAGGCATCGACCATGGTGCCGACACCCTTTTCCGTGTTGATGCGGCCGATATAGCCGAAGGTCATCGGCTTGCCGGTTCGGTCGATCTGCCTGCGTGCGACCGGGTCGCCCTCCGGAACCGTGCAGGAATAAAAGATCACACGGCGCATGCTTTCCGGCAGGTGATGGAAAAGCCCGTGATCGACATGGGTTTTAAGGATTTCCGTGCCAACGCTTGCCACCGCACCGATGTAGCGCTGCGTGAATTTCTTGGTGAAATTCACCACCTGACAGCCGAGATGGATGTGTTCGCAGGGCTTGCCGCCCTTGAACATGGCGGCGTTACCGCACAGAAGATCATATTCGCAGATCGTGTGGACGATCGGAATGTTGCGTTTATGCGCCGCCCGCCATACCAGCGTCGTCACATCCAGCAGCGAGTGCGTATTGAGAACATCCGGCTTGAAATCGTCAAGAACGGCTTCGAACTGCTTCTCGACGTTGAAATTCCATTGCTGCTTGATCTTCTGCATACGCCTTTGCTGCGGCGTATATTGTGGCCAGTCCTCGAGCCAGAAATCGTTATTGTGGAACATGCGGTAGACGCTGACGCCATTGCGCACCGTTTTGGGTTCGGCCTGCCGCTCTATGCAGGCGGCACCGACCTCATGTCCCATGGAGACGAGTTCCTCGGCAAGATGTTCGACCGAGCGTTCGCACCCGCCAACGATATGCGGCGGATAAAGGCTGCTGAGATGGAGAATTCGCATACGGATACGCTCTATTTCCTTATCGAAAATTTATGACTTCCGCTTGGCCTCGTCCATGTTCCCGGATACTCCGGGACCAATGAGACATGTGCAAAAAACACAAAAGGCAAAGCAGATTTAACGCTTGAAAATATGAATAACCAAAAATCCACTTTCAAAAAGCACGGGAACTGACGGCATTTCAAGTGCTTTTTTTCGCGGCGCGACAAAAGTCATGCCGTGTTGCGAAAAGAACCTGTCCCGTGTTAGCTTCATTCTCATATGAAAAAACGTACGGGCGGAAGCGGTGAATTCTGTTTCGTCCGCAGATAATATCATTAATTTATATATTTATTTCATTTCAGAAACATCGATTTGATGGCGAATGAAGATGCCAAAAACTTCCAGGACAATCTGACATATTGAGAGGCGCCGACGATATGATCGCGGCTGCTTTTTATAATCTCGCCGGAATGACCAGGAGACGCAGATGAACGGAAAACAGCCGATCACCATGGGCCACCTGACACGGCGCGGCCTGCTTTCAGCTGCACCTTTCGCACTGGTTGCCGCCACGGGTGTGCGCCCCGCTTTCGCGCAGACTCAATCCGTTTTTTCGGCCGGAACGGAAGCCTTTGTGGACAGTGTGGGCGTGTGTGGCCATTTCGCCCGCACGAACGGCATTTATCCGGAAAGCTTCGAGCGCATCCTGCCTGAACTGGAAGCCCTTGGTGTGGGCCACCTGCGTGACGAGGGACTGATTACCGCAAGGGACAGCCGCAACAGCCCAGCTTTCCAGCGCCTGCGCAGGATTGTGGCGGCCAACGTTCGCCTCACGATCATCTGTTACGACAATCTCAACCCCTACGTCTCAACGCCACTGAACAGGATTGCCGATTTCTACGACTGGTGCGACGGCGGCATCGAAGTTTTCGAAGGCAGCAATGAACCGACGCTGACGAAAGACCCGGCCAATGCGCCGCGCATTTCGGCAGAGCATCAGGCTGCACTTTTTGCAACGATCCGCTCAACTCCGGCCGTGAGCAACGTACCGCTTGTCGCGCCAAGCTATATCCAGGCGAATACGGCGCTGGCGCTAAACCTGCAGAACGTATGCGACTTCGGCAATATTCACCCCTACGCCGGAATGGAACATCCCGAAACGACTGGGCCGGGGGCGCTCTCCAAATCTGTCGCGGCCTCGGCGCATATAGCAGCCGGCCGGCCGGTGCTCGCCACTGAGATCGGGTACCACACCTCACTGCAACCAAAGACCTTCCATTTTCCCGTCACCGAAGGCATCAAGGCGCGCTACATGCCGCGCACGCTCCTGTGGTCCTTCATCAGCGGCATCCGCCGGGCTTACATCTATGAAATGGTCTCCAGCTTTGCCGAAGACGAGACAAATCCGGAATCGTCCTTTGGCCTGCTGCGCCACGATCTGAGCCGGACCCCTGCTTACGGGGCCGTTCGTGCCCTTCTTGCACTTTGCAAGGCAAGTCGACAAACAGAGCCAGCGGAACGCAGCCTCGCTTTCCTCAACGATGATTCCGAAAGGTTTTCCCTGCGCCTGACAAGACCAGACGGCGCGCTGCTCGCTCCGGTGTGGCTTGGCATACGCGGCTGGCAATGGCCGGCGCGGATCGAAAATCCGCCAGCCGAACGTGCAACGGCCTTTTCGGTAACCGGCCCGCATAGCCAAGTCATCGCGCACCGGTTCGGCGATGACGGTTCCGTAAGCCAGCGGGTGATCGCAAAGGAAGGTGGGCAATACCGGCTTTCCGTCAGCGACCAGCTTACGGTGCTGGAGGTTTTCTGAACGCGTGCGGGCGAAAGCCGACAAATTTTATATATCGTGTCAGCCTATTGCATGATAGCCTTCTGAAATAGAGCACTTTTGCTCGCTGCTGCGAGCGCAAAATATTACTGTATAAATTTTTTCTTTTTATAGATGATGACGATGCAAAAAATTGAAAAAGCGCCTGTTTCCGGGGCGCAGCGTCTCGATATTCTTCAAATGATGCGTGCGCTGGCGGCAATCATGATTGTTGCGCTGCACGCGCAGGTGAACTGGGAGTTCTCGCTCGTCAACCTCCATCTCCTGAGGCTGGGTGCGGGCGTCGATCTGTTTTTCGTCATTTCCGGCTTTGTCATCGTTTATGCCTCCCGGCCGTATTTCGCAGCAGAGGGAGGGCGCTCGGCTTTTCTTGTGCGCCGGCTTCTCCGCATCCTTCCTCTTTACTGGTTCGTGTTGACCATGCGGCTCGCCATGGCCGCGGTCGCCGTTCTTCTCAGCGCCAAGGCCTTCCCGTCCTTGCAGGCCGTCCTAACCTCCTACCTCTTCATTCCCTATGACAGCATGGGTTATGGTGACGCCTATCCGTTTCCAATCATCGATCTGGGCTGGACGCTGAATTACGAGATGTTTTTTTATGTCGTATTCGCGGTTTTTATCTTCCTGCCGCTGGAACGCGCCGTGCTGACAACAGCGGCTGTGCTGCTCGCCGCAGTGCTCATCGGCTCCAACTTCAGTCTCGCCTTGCCGTTTAGTTTCTGGTTTCAGCCCATCATTCTGGAGTTCGTGGCGGGAATGTTGCTCGCCGTGCTTTTCCTGCGCGGCGTGCGCCTGCCGCCCTTGCTGGGGATTGCGGTGGCCCTTTGCGGCGTGGCGATCTGGACGCTTATCGATCTGAAAAGGTTCGAATTCCAATGCAATCCGGGCTGTTATTCCTATACTCGGCTGCTCGTTTTTGGCGGTGGCGCGATTTTCCTGATGGCCGCGGCAACCCTGACCAGGGGCATCTCCCTGCCCCGTTTTGCGCAGCCGCTGGCGAAACTGGGCGATTCCTCCTACGCGCTTTACCTTCTGCACCCATTCATCTTTCGGGCATTCCTGGTTGCTTCCGGCGGCATCACCTGGCCGCAGGAGTGGAAAAATGTCGTCTATCTCATCGTCGTCGCCAGCACCATCGCCATCGCCCACGCATTTCACGTCCTTGTCGAAACGCCCGCAAATATCTGGCTTCGTGACCGGCTGATAACACCCCGGCGAAAAGTCGCCGTGTCCTGACGCCCAGAGAAAAGTTCTCGTTTCTGCTGTTAAGTATACCCCGAAGTTCCGTTCACAAGTTTATTTTAGCACTTGATCGTTAGCTAAGGCTGTGCGATTTAAAAAGAAAATTTTAGATGTTGGATAACCATATTCAGCATTTCAGCTTACTTAAAATCGTATTTTTTAAAAATTTGGAGAGTTGTGATGTCCCGCCTTCGTATTGGCTCGACGCTCACTGGTGCGGTATTGATCACCAGCCTCGGTCTTTTTTCCGCAGTCGCCAACGCCCAGAACGTGGAACCAGCGCCGCCAGCTGCCGGGCAGCAGACGCCGCCGGTACAGACTGCGACAACTGGCACACCCGTGAAGGCCGCCGACGAAACCAACGCCGCATTTCTGGCTCGCGTTAACAGCTCCAATCCGGACACGGTTTCCCTTGCTGCCGCGGAACTGTTCAAGCAGTCTCCGACGCAGGCAACGGTCAAGGATCTGGCCGGCATCGCTGCCAGCACCGATGCGGCAAACGCCGAAATGACGGGAAAGGTGACGAACGGCTTTCCGATCATTGCCGTTTCCACCAGCGCGGCGCAGTTCTCCGAACAGCTTTCTGGCCTGATCCTGAGCGACTCCAGCCAGTTGCCCACCATCGTCGCACTGGCCCAGAAGGTCGGCAACAAGGACTTCTCCGAAGTTGTCGGCGAAGGTCTGGCACTCGCCTATTCTACGGCGATGCAGAGGGGCAACACGATACTTGCCGCCGCAATCCAGTTGCAGACCAAGGGTGCCGGCGTGCCCTCCGATCTTCTGATCGCCTTTAGCGAAAATATTCAGGGAACGGCGGCCGGTCCGGCAGCGCCTGCGGCAGCTGCAGCTGCTGCCTCACCGATCGGTGGCGCAGGCTCTTCACCTGCAAGCGGCAACAGCATTGGCGGCTCGGGAGCGGCGGGCTCACCAGCCGGTACGGCACAGGCCGGCGGCGGAGCCGCACCGGTTGGCGGTGGAGGCAGCGGTGGCAGCACCGGCAGCGGCGGAACCACCACAACCAACAACTTCTTTGCCGCGCCCCTTTCAACCGGCAGCACCAGCACGCCAGTCAGCACAAGTCCCGTTTGAACCCGGTTTTGCCGCCCTTCCTGCGGGAATGGCGGCCGCCTGTCCTACCATGCAACCGAGACTTGGCGGGTGCCACGCCCGCCAAAAAGAGCGAGGCTGACAGTTGTTGCAAAGGCACGATCCCCTGACTATGGCCGATATCGACAAAAGCGGATTTACAGCCGACTTTATCGATATAGACGCCGTTCTTGCCACGGTCCGCCGACAGTGGCGCGTCGTTCTCGCGGCAGTCGCCATTGCCGGGACAATCGGTCTCGCTTACGCCGCGACGGCCGTTCCGATCTATTCAGCTTCGGCTACCCTTTTGATCGACCGCAACAACAGCCAGGTCGTCGAGCAGCTTTCGACAATCGGCGGCGTCGTGGAGGACGAGGCTTCCATTCTCAGCCAGGTCGAGGTCCTGCAATCGGAAACCATCGGGATTGCCGTCGTCGACAGTTTGAACCTGACGGAAAATCAGGAATTCAGGGCAAACCGCGCCTCGCTTCTGAGTTCGATATTCGGCACCATCCGTTCGCTCGTCAACGTTTCGCAATGGTTCTCACCGGCGAAAGAGACCGTCATCGATGACGGCACCCTGAAGCGGGCGCTGTCGGACCGGCTGCTGGACGGTCTCAGCGTCAAGCGTATCGGCCGGACCTACGCGCTGGAACTGACCTACAACTCGACATCACCGGTTCTAGCCGCCCAGATCGTCAATGCGGTGGCGTCGGCCTATCTGGTGGACAAGCTGAACTCCAAATACGAGGCGACGAAGCGGGCCAGCGACTGGTTGTCCGACCGTATTGCCGAGTTGCGTCAGCGGGCACTCGACACCGACCTTGCCGTACAGAAATTTCGCGCTGAACACGGCTTGATCGAGACCGGCAATAACGGCCTGCTTTCCGATCAGCAACTGGCCGAGTCCAACAGCGCGCTTATTCTGGCGCAGTCGGAAACAGCCAGGTCGCGAGCGCGGGTACAACGCATCGAACATATCCTTGCCACAGACGATGTCGACGCCGTCGTCACCGATATTCTCGAGAGCTCGGTCGCGAACGATCTGCGCAAGAAATATCTCGAATCCTCGAAGATCGAAACGGAAATCACCCGCAGGCTTGGCAGCAACCATGTTCAGGCGGTGCGTCTGCGCAACGAAATGCAAGAATACCGCCGGCTGATGTTCCAGGAAATCAGCCGTATTGCGCAAAGTTACAAGAGCGATTTGGAGGTTTCGGAAGCAAGAGAGAAATCACTTGCGGAGAGCGTTGCCAAGGCTACCAGCGTCAGCAACTCGGCCAGCCAGACCCAGGTTCAGCTCCGCGAATTGCAGCGTGAGGCGGAAACTTACAAGAACATGTATCAGACCTTCCTGCAGCGTTATCAGGAAGCGATGCAGCAGCAATCCTTCCCCGTAACGGAAGCACGCGTGATTTCGAGGGCAGTTCCGCCCAACATTCCAAGCAAACCGAACAAACCGCTACTTTTGGCGCTGTTCATGATCATGGGCGCCGCGGCCGGCGGTGGCATCGCCATGTTTCGCGAGTTCCGCGACCGTTTCTTCCGCACCGGAGAACAGGTTCGCGACGTTCTCGGGCTGGAATTTCTGGGCAACACCCCGCTCGTCCAGAACAAGCCGGGCACGGATGTGTTGCCAAAGGGACAGGAGGGGCCGCCTACCGCCACACGCCCGTCCAGCGTTGCCCGCTACACTGTCGATCACCCGCTATCGTCCTTCGCCGAAACGCTGCGCAGCACACGGCTTGCGATAGATCTTGGCATTCCCCCGAAAACCGGCGCGCGGGTGGTGGGCGTCGTATCGGCGTTGCCGAGCGAGGGCAAATCGACGATCTCCATCAATCTGGCTCAGCTTCTGGCCGGACAAGGAGCAAGGGTTCTTCTGCTGGATGCGGATATTCGCAACCCGGGCGCCACGCGCGCTTTGGGGCGCCATGCTGCAGAAGGCCTGCTCGAAGTGCTGTTAGAAGGCCGCAATATGCGCGATGTGCTGCTGCACGACGAAAAGACGCGGCTCGCTTTCCTGCCAACGGTCGTCAAGCAGCGCGTACCGCACTCCTCCGAGCTGCTGACATCGGCGCAAATGTACAAATTGCTGGCCGAAGCGAGCAGTCTCTTCGACTACATCATCGTCGATCTGCCGCCTCTCGGGCCGGTGGTGGACGCCCGCGCGATGGCCGGCCGGATCGACGGTTTCGTCTTCGTCACAGAGTGGGGCAAAACCGCCCGCAGGGCGGTACGCAATACAATTGAAAACGAAGTCCAGATCCGCAAGAAGTGTCTCGGTGTCATCCTCAACAAGGTGGACACGGAAAAGCTGAAGCTTTACCGGGCTTACGGTTCAAGCGAATATTATCACGCGCGCTACACGCGATATTACCATGATTAGGCGGGACGGAATGGCGGGCCTGCGTAAATTCTTCGCGGTCGTGCCGGTTCTCATCCTTTCCGTGTTTGTTTTATCCGTCGCCGCACAGGCGTTTTCCGAAACTCGGCGGTTTTCCGATGTCGTCGCCTTGGCAAGAATTGCCGACGACAAAAGCGGCCTGGCGCACGATCTTCTGGCGAAGACGGTCGATGGGCTGCACCCCGTCGTTGCGGAGAAAATCTGCCGTTCGGATATCGTCAAGGCCGGGTTACGGCTCGTTCTCGCAGATCTCGATGCAAATGGCCAAGATGCGACGTCGGAGGCCGGTACGGCGCGTCTCGGCTTTGCCGAAAGCTATATTCGTCACGCGCTCTCCTGTTTGCCTGCAAATGGCGATGTGTGGCTGCGTCTTGCCATGGTTCGTTCGCTGCGTAACGCCTCGCCAATGGAAATCGCCGTTCTGATGAATTTTTCCCAACTTTACGGGCCTGCAGACGCCAACCTGATACGCGGGCGCTTCGTGATGTGGCAGCAATTTCCAAAAGACACACTGCCTCAGGCCGATGCGGCCCGCAATGCGGACACGGCAGTCGTCTGCGGGAAGGAGGGGGAAATCCTGCGCTGGACCCTGCGGAAGATCTGTCCGCAGCAGCCGCAGGCCGGCATGAAACGCACCGTGCCGCTTCCGTGACATAGCGGCCTGCCTCGTCCTCTACCTTAGACATCGTCGCAGCAACAGTTATTGCAAAGCCGAAAGCCAATGTCGTCCATCGAAGCCCAATCAGAACCGCTATCCTCATCGCCACCGCGACCGGTTGCGTTTCCAGACTATTTTCGGACGGCCGCCATAGTCATCTTCTGGGCTATCTTCCTGCTTGCGCTTCTCAATCGCGGCGCAACCGAAATCGAGAGCCGTATCGTCGTCACCGTTGCAATTTATTTGTTGCTCGTGCCCGCCATCCTGTTGTTCGGGCCGCCCCGGGCTGGTTCAAGCTTGGCACTTGTGGCGACCTGCCTTTTGCTGGGGGGACTCATCATCCAGATGTGGCTGCAATCATCTGTGCCGGGTATTGCTCCACCCAATCCCGCCTGGTCGACCGCTGCCATGTTTATGCAGTTCGCGCCCGACGCCACGGTTTCGCTCACCCCGGCGGATGATCGGCTCGGCCTGTTAAGCGCCGCCCTGCCCTTCGGCGCCTTCATGGCCGGCCTCGTCATTTTCGATACCGACGAGCGCGCGGCAAAAGCGCTGCGATGGTTCGCAATTGCCGGCGGATGGCTGGCACTGTTGTCAATTGTGCAATTTCTGCTTTTTCCAGAAACACTCGGCTTCATTCAGAAGCGCTTCTATCTCGGCAGCCTGACCGGCCTTTTCGTCAACCGTAATACCGCCGCCACCTTCTTCGGTCTCATTCTCCTGACCCTCGTCGTGATGCTGCACAAACGGCTGACGGCTCCAGACTGGGGAATGGTCAGGGCGCTGGTGGCAAATCGCCTGACCGTTCCAGTCGGCCAGAAACGCCTCATCCGCAAGGCCGCCTTCATCGGCGTGCTCACTGCCTTTTGCTTCATCGCCCTGATGCTGACCGGATCGCGCGCCGGCATCGCATCAAGCTTTGCGGCACTGAGTTTCCTCATTCTTCTGACCGTCTTCAACTCACCCATCAAAACAGGCCGCAACGCGGCTGCCCTGCGTCGCAAGCGGCGCGGCACGAAGCGCCGCGCGGCGATCGTGCTCGCCATTACGCTTGGCCTGTTCCTGCTCTTCGCCAATCGCGTGGCGCTTCGCATGGAAACGCGATTGGAAGACGACATGCGCTTCTGCTACATGCCGGGCATCGCGCGTGCCATTTCTGACAGCTGGCCTTGGGGAACCGGCCTTGCAAGCTTTACGGAAACCTACGCGCCCTATCACGCGGCGCAATGCGGGGTGGACGCCATCGTCACCCACGCCCACAATGTCTATGCCGAGGGACTGCTGACGCTCGGCCTCGCATTTCCATTTTATGCGGCTTTTTTCGTGCTCGTCCAAATCGCCATTTTTATTCGCGGGGCGCGCAAACGCAAAAACTACCGTTACGCCTCCCATCTCGGCCTTGCCGGGCTGCTGCTCGTCGCATTGCATTCGACACTCGATTTTTCGCTGCAGATCCCCGGCTTCGCAATGGCTTACGCGGTATTCCTTGCGCCCGTCGCCACGCTTTGCCTGAACCCACCAGGGGTTGGACGGGACCGTTCGCGGCGGCGCGAACCATCTCCAAGCGATCCCGCAATGCCGGCCTAGATCAGTCCGGATGGGCAGCAGCCTTCATTTCGCTGATGCGCAATAGTTGTAACGATTACAAACCACACAAAGACGCGAGAATTTGGGCATGCGGATATTGCAAATAACGTCGCTGTTTTCTCCGGACCGGGTCGGCGGCGCGGAGATATTCGTGGAAGACCTCGCGCGCGGGCTGGCGGAAAAGGGCCACACGGTAGCGGTGGCGGCGATCTCCCGCAAACAACAGGCCGTGGAGCTGCGGGATGATTTCGCCGTTTACCGCCTCGGACATACCACGCCGTTTTTTATCGGGGACTGGGAACAGCAACCCGGATGGAAGCGAAAATACTACAAGATCGCCGTGCAGCTGGATCCGGGTCTCGTGCGCCGGCTTGCCCGCGTCATCGATGATTTCCGGCCTGATGTCGTCAACACCCATTCGCTGTCAGAGCTGACACCGCTGGTCTGGCCGATGATCCGCAAGCGCGGCATTCCGCTCGTCCATTCCCTGCACGATTTCACCAGCATGTGCACCAACGGCTCCCTGTTTCACGACGGGCACATCTGCGACGGCACCAGCAAAAAATGCCGCGCCTTCTCCTACCTGCACCGGCGTTGCCAATGCGCCGTCGACGCTGTCGCCGCTGTCGGCCACGATATTGTCGAGCGCCATGTGCAGGCCGGCTTTTTCACCCATGTACCGGAAAGCCGCCGCACGGTCATCTGGAATGCCATCTCGCCGCCAGCTTCACAGACACAGCGCATTCCACGCGCGCCTGGGGACCCGCTTGTTTTCGGCTATCTGGGCCGCATCGAGGCGCCCAAGGGTGCAGATCTCCTGATCGAGTCGCTGCCGCTCCTGCCGCCGAAGGGCTGGCGACTGGTCATGGCGGGTCGCGCGCCGGGCGGCATCGAAGCCTACGAGCAAAAAACCGCCAACCTTCCGGTCGAATTTCCCGGCTACGTGGACGCCGATAGTTTCTTCGCCGGTATAGATTGTCTGATCGTTCCACCACTCTGGCCAGAGGCTTTCGGGCGCACGGTCGCTGAAGCTATTCTACGCGGTGTGCCGGTTCTCGGCGCCAATCTCGCCGGTGTCGCCGAACAGATCGGTCGGGACCGGCCGGAACGCCTTTTCGCGCCGGGCAACGCCGCCGAGCTTGCCGCCCGCATGACTAACGCGATGCGCAACCCCGCCATTCTCGCGGAAACACCGGAAACCAAAGCGCGCATTTCGCAGGGCGTCGCGCCCGAACGGGTAATCGGGGCATACGAAGCTCTCTATTCGGAGCTGCGCAGCGGCATCAGGGCATGAGCCGCAAGATTTCACCCCGGGGACATGACTTCTAGACGTCAGGTCTGTTCATGGAAAACCTGCGCATAGCTTTCCGCCGCCTTCTGCCATGAATACAGCTTGCGGTTTTCATAACCCGCCTGGCGAAGATCGCTTGCCAGATCCGGCTCCCGAAAAAGCCGCTCAAGTGCCGCGACAAGGCTGTCAGAGTCCGCGGGATCGAAGGTGAGTGCGCCCTTTCCGGCGATCTCCGGCGTTGCGGAACGGTTGGAGCAGACGACCGGGCACCCCAGTTGCTGCGCCTCGAGCACCGGCAGGCAGAACCCTTCATATGTGGAAGGCACGCAAAGGCAGGCGGCGTGGCGGTAAAGGTCTGCCAGTTGATGGTCGTCTATGCCGGAAAGCCGGATCAGTCGCGCCTTCAGCTCCGGATCATCGAGCACGCTGCCGATTTCCTCGGCATCGTCGCGGCCAACATGCACGACGTGCAAATCCGGCCTAACCTTGCCAATCACGGCAAAAGCCTTGCCCAGAAGCGAAAAGTTCTTATTCGACGTCGCGTTTCCGACCGCCAGTATGTAGGGCGCGGCAACTGGCGGCGGGCCGTTTAAACTCGCTAGATCGACATTCAGGGTGCTGTCAGAATGGATAGTCAGGCTTTTTCCAGCAGCCGATGGATAAAACTGCGCCAGATCCTTCCGCGTCGCTTCCGATACGCAGGTGATCCGGTTCGAACCAGCCATCATCAGTCGAAAGATCAAATCCGTCGTCAACGTTGCCCGCCAGCCGATCTGTTCGGGGATGGTCTTGAAATAAAGATCGTGAACCAGTGTGACGCGCCGTTTGCCGCCGCGGGGACTTCCGAAGGGATCGGCGTTGAACAGCACATCGATGCCGAGCTTGCGGCAAAGTGCCGGTAACGTCATGGCCTGACGCAGCACATCAAACACCATGATACGCGGCCGCGGCGTCTCAATCAGCTGAAGGCGGCTTTCGCGCAGGTTTTCGGGCAGCTGTGCCCGCGTCCAGGGAGAGCGCAGGATGTAGTCGTCCCGCGTCTGATCCAGCAGCCGCTCTAGCAGGCTGAAGGTCACGCGGGCGACGCCGGAAGGTTTGCCGCCATACTGGCTCGGCATGTTTACGAGAATACGCATCCTGACCCTTCCGCTTCCCTGCACTTTCTGCCCGACTTGATCGCCAAGAGGCGCCTCACATTGCTTCCGACAGCAAAGCGGAAACAGACCGGCAGGTCTCCTCCAGCGAAAAACGCCGGCTCACATCCTCGCGGCCCTGCTGCGCCAGCCTTTCCGCCAGAGCCGGCTGCGACAGGATGCAGCCTAGTGCTGCCGCAAGCGCCGATGCGTCGCCCGGCGGTACCAGAAGACCCGTTTCGCCGTCCCTAATGATTTCGGTAACCCCACCACCGTGTGTAGCGACAACCGGCCGCCCGCACATCATGGCCTCCACCACCACCCGCCCGAACGGTTCGGCGACAACAGAGGTGTGAGCAACGGCATCCATCGATGCCATCAGCTCTGGTACATCCGACCGGAAACCGAGGAAGCGGACACGACCATCCAGACCGAGACGGGATGTCTGCTCGCGAATGCGCGTCTCATAGGCGTCCTGCCCGAATAGCGCGCCGCCAACGATGACGGCCTGAACGCCATCCATCGCCGCGATCGCGTCCAGAAAGACGTGCTGCCCCTTCCATTCGCTCAGCCGGCCGAACAATCCGACAAGCGGTTCGGGACCAAGGCCCAATTCCGTACGCAACCGCGCAGCTCTGCCGGGATCGTGGGCCACAGCTTTTGCGGGGTCGAAGCCGTTATAAACGATGCGGACCTTTTCTGCCTGCCCGCCGGCTTCAACGAAAGCCCGGCCGGTTTCCTGCGAATTGACGGCCACCAGCCTTGCGAAAAGGCGCGCGAATGCCAGCGAGGCATGGCGATTGGCGGAGCTGAATGCGGGATCGGTGACTATATCGTGCAAAACCCAGACAAGTGGGCGGCGGCTGAGTTTCGCGGCAAGCGCGCAGACGAACAGCGCCTTCTGCGAATTGGCGCAGATCACGTCGTAATGTCTCGCCTGCTGGCTCAATTGCCAAGCAACGGCGACAACATCGGCCGCGCCACGCAGCATTACGCCAAACGATGAATCACGGCGGATCGACAGCATTTTTTCGCCAGCGGATAACATGACCGGAGGCCTCCCGGCCGCTGCCAGATCATCAGCAGCACCACCGCCACTGAGAAAACAAGCTCGCCAGGAATGCGGTCCGGCCTTGACGAGGTCCGTCAGAAAAAGCTCGGCGCCACCCTTCTCTCCTGTGTGACTGACAAATAGAGCGGATGTCATGACATCACCTGTGAAGTACCAGAGCACTCAAGTTGCCATTGTCCTAAATTGCGGGCATGAATGGACAGCGCGTGAAAATGACGAGTGCACTTGCCAACGGCAGGGATAGTTTCACCGGCAATTTCATTATAAGAACAACAATGCTTGATTGTGGTTAGAAAAAATAACATTCAAACCTTTATGCGGATAAAAATCCGATATACGTAAATTAAAAGAAAAATATTCTATCTATATATTTTAAAAGAAGTCGAAGAAAAATTCGTGACGTATAATTTTACTGCTTTTCGCCGTCCCGTTTCCTGCGTTTTGTCCCCCGGCCTTTCGGCGGAGTTATCCTAGGGCCAGGCCAGGAGAACGAATGATGACACCGCTCAAACGCAACATATGCATATATATGACCGGAACGGAAGAGGTGCCGGCATGATCGGCGTATCGCTCGGTATCACCCCCCGAAACATCCCCACCATGGTCCCTTCCCTGAACGCGCTCTCACCCTTGCGCGCGCGTTTGACTGCGGGTCAGAATGCCACGATCTTCGTGAATGGTGACAGCACCGCCTATGCCGATGCCGGACCATTCCAGCAGTTCGCCATGATGCTCGGCGATCTGCATGACACAAGGGTTGTGCTGCACCGCTGGGCAGAATGGCAGACAAACGCCCCCACCGGGCCAAAGGCCTATGCGGATTCGGTTACGCTGCGCGCAGGCATGGGACCAACGCTCACGGTCTATCTTGCGGCACTGCCCGGCGGCATGGCCGGTTACATGCTCGCGGACCAGCGCGCGGCGGCGTTGAAGATTCCGCGTCCCGACCTGTGCATCACGCATCATGGGCATAATATGCAGAGTTTCGAGACACCGGGTGGTATCCTAAGCTCCGGACGAGCCGCCCTGCTCGGACCGCTTGGCATGATGGAGTGGCAATGGCCGGGTGCCCCCCAACTCATCACCACCCAGAACCCCTGGCGCGATAGCACCGGTTACGACAAGGTCTATAATGCGATCCTTGACCTTGCCCGAGCGCACCCGGGCCTCACGCTGGTGGATACACACGCGTCATTTGTAGCGAGAGGCAAGGACCATGCGCTTTACCGCGACAACGTCCATCCGAACGATGCCGGATCTCAGCTCATCGCCCGAACCTTGTTCAGTTGTTATCTGGCATCGGCGCCCGATAACGTCTTTCAGACACCTTGTTGGCCGAAACTTCCCGTCGCCAATCTTATCGTCAACGGCGATTTCACCGATTGGACGGGGTCCGCTCCATCGGGTTGGAGCCTGGCGGCGTCGGGTTCCGCCATCAAAGCCGCAGAAATCACCTTTTCTCCGGCTTTCGTTCACAGCCTCGGTTTGCGTGCGAATGGCAACCAGTCGGCCGCACTGGTTCGTTATTTTCGCAATGCGGAGGCCGCCGCGATGATCGGCAAAACCGTTTCATTTGCAGTGCTTTATAAAAATACCGAGGGGCAGCGTGCGCCCTATGTCACACTGGTTGCAAAAAGCGGCGGCGCAGTCCGGACGATCAGTTGCTCCGCGCTTCAATTTGGTGGTGCGAACGCCCTCGACAATAGCGGCTGGATGTGGGCGACAGCCAACGAGATCACCATCGACCCGGATATCAGCCCCAGCGGATACGGTTTCTATGTGAGGATCATGCCGGCATTCGGCATGAGCGCACCGGTTTCCAACGAACCGCTTTACATCCAGCGGGTGATCGCCGTTGAGGGCGCTCTGCCAAAAGGCAATCTGAGCGACTGAAAACCATAGAAAATTGTCTTGCGCGGCGACGTCATCAAGACCACTATTCATCGTCATCACCCTGTCGCCTCATGGTGATGACGTCCTCTCCCACAGGGCCGCACCAAGGTCCGCCAGTGAAGGATACAGGCCGGGAATGACCAGAAGCACAAATATGGCGGCATCGCATCAATCGCCGTTGCCGGGTTTCGTTTTGGCGATGCCTCTTTATCCTTCAAAAACCATACAGGTGCCCGGTCTCTTTCTGGCGATCTTCGTTTTTTCCATTGGCTTTTTCATTCAATGCAATGTGCTGACCAGCAATCTGGGCCTGCGCTTCCTCAACATCACCGACATGCTTGTCCTGATGACGCTACCCGTTATTGCCCTGCTTTACATTCGCTGTCTGACGCCCTCGATCATCCTGCTTTATCTCGTTCCGCTAAGCATTTTTTTTGCACTTTCGGCTGTCTTTGCCGACGAACGTGGCGAAGGTGAATTTTACACCACCGCGATGGCATATTTTTACGCGGTCTATTTTCTGTTTTTTGCCTATATGCTGTTTAAGGAGAACCTTCTCGAGCTGTTCTGCTGGGGCATCTTCGCTGGCTTCATCGCGGTGACGATCCTGCTTTTTCTGGACATCGTCATTCACGACCAGCTCGCCTCCCTTGGCCTCTCTTTCATGTTCGATGAAACCGCCGTGCTGGCAGCTGCGGCAAAAGGCGAATTGAGCCCGTTGCTTTTGCGTGTCGAAAAAGCGGGTGGAATCTGGCCGGTGGGCAACACAGCCGGACCTGCCTTTGCGTTGGCGGGTGCGGCAGTCGCGTATCTTGCCGAAAGGCAAAAACGTCCCGCGCTGTTTGCCGTATTTTTGCTGGTCTATCTGGCGAGTTTCACACTTACTCTCAACCGGTCCGGAGTATTTGCGGTTCTTGCGATCGGGGTCTATTTCTACATCAGAAATTTTTCCATCAAAATGCTGCTCAGCACCTATTTTGGATTTGCCTTGTCCGCCCTTGTCATCGCAGCGGTTTTGCCATTGGGTGCTTTCGATTTTGCGGAACAGATCTTTTCAAAACGGTTTCTCGAGGACAGCAACAGCAGCAACAATGCGCAGGAGCGCTGGGATACGCTCACTGGCGGCTTTCAGGTGATGCTCCATCATCCTTTGGGCATTGGTTTTACCGCTCGATACGAAGAACTGTCGAGAATATCGAGGATCGGAACGCCGCATAATGGCTTTCTCGCCACGGCCTATGCATCTGGCATAGGATTTGCCATTCTCAGCGCCTTTGCGCTTGTTTACGCGATCCTCCGGAAACGAAAAGTCGGTTTCTTCGCCTATTCGGCGATCGCAATCGTCATCGTCTATCAATTTGAAGAGCTGAATTTCAATCCCGTTTTCATGGCCTATATGGGGCTCGTACTCGCCTATACTTTCATTGATCTGGATTTCAGGTTCTTTCTGAAAAATACGATGATGAGGATGGCAGGAATGGCAGAAGAGGACGCTTTGGCGACGGCACGACCCGCCTAAATTACGGCGAGGTTCTCTCGCTCCAAACCGCAAATCCTTGCAGCCAAAATTTGTTCCGTTTTCAAGTGGACGCTTTAGGTCACTTCGATGATTTCAATCTCTTTGCCACCCAAGCTGACAACATCACCGGCAGATTTTCCCATCAACACTCCCGCGACCGGGGAGACATAAGACATCGATCCATTGGCCGGATCGGCTTCATCCTCGCCTACGATCCGAAACCGTTGCGTCCTCCCGTCATCACGGCTGAATGTTACCACGCTGCCGAAGGCAACGGTGCCATCAGCAGGAGGGCTCGGCATCAGCTGGGCGGTGCGAACGCGCTCCGCGAAATACCGAATGTCCCGCAGAGGATTGGCCGAAAGCCGACGTCTTTCATTGACGTCTTCGACGGCATTGGCCGTTTCGCAGGCTTCGCGCGCCAATTGCAGCTGCTGCTCCAGCGCTTTCAGCCCAGCCTCCGTCACCAGATTGGGATGAGGCGAAATCACCCGGTCCGGCAGAACCGTTTCGGCTGCGGTTTCGGCACTATCTTCCTTGGTAAAGGCTACACTCAATTCTGGCACTCCATTCCCGTAAGATGCCGCTTTGAGCATCTCCCTTGCCGTCCAATCCTGCCACCGCCCATTGCAATGCTGCAATAGCGTGCACCACAGAAACCGCCCATGTACCCCTCATTTCTGGCTCTAACAGGAGGCTTTTCGCCCTGTTAGGGTGTTGGCCAAGAGGAGTGAGAAAGCCAACGCTAACGGACAGGAGACGGTCAATGGCCCGGACAGTATTGAATGCGCTTGGAGACACACTCTACTACAGCGACAATTCCACCGGATTTTTTTCCGCCACGGGTTCCGGACCGCTGCTGACAGGCACTGCCGGCAATGATTCCATGTGGGGCGACAGTTCCGTCAATGTGACAATGGCGGGCGGCACGGGCGACGATATTTATTACCTCTATTCCAGCATTAACCGCGCCGTCGAAAATGCCGGGGAGGGTATCGACACCATCGACACCTGGATGAGTTATACCTTGCCCGACAATTTCGAAAACCTGCGGGTAACCGGAGATGGTCGTTATGCCTTCGGAAATGAGCTGGACAACATCATAACCGGCGGATCGGGCAGCCAGACCATTGATGGCGGGGGCGGTAACGACGTGCTGATCGGCGGTGGCGGTGCGGATACATTCGTTTTTACGAGCGGCAACGGCACCGATCTCATCATGGATTTCAGCGCCAACGACACGATCCGGCTTAACGGTTACGGCATCACGTCCTTCGAGCAGCTCGTCAGCAATGCCACCCAACAGGGCGATAATCTCTGGCTGAACTTCGCCAACGGCGAGGCCGTCGTTCTTGCCGGAACGACCATCGACAATCTTCAGGCAGACCAGTTCGAGCTCAGCCTCGACCGATCATCCCTCACCCAGACCTTTGCCGACGAATTCGATGCACTTTCACTTCGCAGCGGCGATCAGGGGACTTGGGATGCCAAATATTGGTGGGCACCGGAAAAGGGAAGCTCGCTGACGACGAATGGCGAGGCGCAATGGTACATCAACCCCGCTTATGCCGGCACATCAGAGGTCAATCCCTTCAGCATCAACAACGGTGTCCTGACTATCACCGCCGCGGAAACCCCGCAATCGATCGCCAACGAGGTTGAGGGCTATGATTATACCTCGGGTATGCTGAACACCTATTCGTCGTTCAGCCAGACCTATGGTTATTTCGAAATGCGCGCCGACATGCCGACCGACCGGGGCGCTTGGCCGGCCTTCTGGCTTTTGCCTGAGGACGGCTCCTGGCCACCGGAACTCGATGTCGTGGAGATGCGTGGGCAAAACCCCAATACGCTGATCATGTCCACCCACTCCAATGCAACGGGAGAACAGACATCAGTCATAAACAATGTCAGCGTGCCGAGCACGGAAGGTTTCCACACATATGGCGTGTTGTGGGATGCGGAACATATTACCTGGTATTTCGACGACGTCGCCGTGGCGCAGACGGATACGCCTGATGACATGCACGACCCCATGTATATGGTCGTCAATCTTGCTGTCGGCGGCATGGCAGGAACGCCGTCGGCGGTTGATTTCAGCGACGGTTCGCAAATGATGATCGATTACATCAAAGCCTATTCGCTTTCCGACTGGGCCGCGTAGCGAAAAACGCCGGCAGTTGCGTTCAGAACTGCCGGCGCTTCAGACCTCAGCCTGTCGGCTGGGCCTTGTTCAGTTCAGTCATTCAGCCGCGATCTGCATCCGCTCAGTGTAGAGCGACATGAGATCACGCGCCGTTTCAAGGCTCGCGGGCTGTTCGGCACGGTAGCGGCGGCCGATTTCCATCATCAGCACGGTATCCGGCAGGAAGGTCAGCTCCGAGAAGATGCCCTGCCAGTCGATATCTCCCCAGCCGAGCGGCATATGCAGATCGCCGATGCCGAGAGCGGTATTTTCCTGGTCGAAATACGGCTGATAAAAGCCCTGCGGCCGGCCGAAGGAATCGTGCACATGCAGATGGCCGGCAACCGGCGCCATGGCACGAAGCTGTTCGCGAAAATCGAGCCCGCGATAGGTGGATTCGAGATAGGCGTGGCTGAAGTCGATCAGCGCCACGACGTTATCATGGCCGATGGCCTTAACGGTCTGGGCCACCTCGGCAGGCGTCTGGCGATATTGGCCGGGTTCGGTGGAGAAGATATTCTCAAGCGCGACCCGCACGCCGTAGGGCTTGCAGAATTCCGCCAGCTCGAAAAGCGCTTCCCGCTCGCGGCTGTCGGCATCGGCCCGCTCGGCGATCTGGTCGGCACGCAGGGCACCACCATGCTGAACGAGGATGCCCGCGCCGATGCGATCGCACAGGACGGCCAGCGCCTTGGCTGCATCTATCTGGTAGCGGCACGTTACCGGGTCCATGAAATTGGACGAAACAAGACCGTGCACCGTGTAACGGAAGTCGAATTCTTTGGCGAGCGCCACGAACCGTTGAGCGCGCTCCTCGATGATGCGACCGCCTGCGATCAGATCAAGGCTCGTTGCGGCGATTTCAACGGTGTCGCAGCCAATTTCGGCAAGCGCACGCAGATCGCTTTCGAGTGTGGCCAGTTCACCGTCGTCCGAGCTGGCGTTGAAGCCGGTTCCAATAAGATTGCTCATGTCATCATCTCCAGGGGTAAGGAAGGTCATGCGAGTTCAGGCTGCCGTACGGCGCGGCGCGCCGTATCGAACAGGTCCGGGCGGTCGATATTGACGTAGTCTACCCCGGCCAATGCGATCTCATTATGAAGGTTGGCATCATCGCCGCCATAATAAACCATGATTTCCAGACCCGCCTTGCGGCATGCCGCGACAAGGCCGGGCTTGCGCATCTGCGCAAGTGTGATCTCGATGATCGAGGCATGGTGAACAGCCGCAGCCAGCGAAGGCGACTTGGCGATATCGAGCGTCATCATCTTGCGGAATTCCGGCGCGGCGGCGGCCAGGCCCCGGCGCATTTCTTCGGAGAAAGAGAAAAAGAAGGTATCTCGCACCATGCCGAGGCTTCGTACCAGTGCCGCCACCTTGACGGGATCGCAATATTTCAGCTCGACATAGACGCCGCAGCGGCCGCGCAAATGGCTGAGATAGGCATCGAGCCGCGGTACAGCCGCACCCTTGAAGTTTTCGCCGAACCAGCTGCCGGCATCCAACGCATCGATCTCGCTCGACAGCATGTGGCCGATGGGACCCGTACCATTGGTGGTACGATCCAGCGTTTCGTCGTGAAAGACATAAAGCACGCCGTCCGCGCTCTCGCGCACGTCAAGCTCGATGTAATCCGCTCCCTGCTGTAAGGCGAGGTCGGCGGCGGCGAAGGTATTTTCGGGCGCAAAATGGTTGGCACCGCGATGGGAGACGATTTTAGGCATGGAAATTCCTGTCAGTTTACGGCTTCCGGCTCACGCGCCGGAATAGTCGAATGGTGGGAGAGATCGGCATGCAGCCCGGCGATGCGGTTGCCAGCGGCGTCGAACACGAGCGTCAGCGCCGATTTGCAGCTGATCCCGACACGATCTCCCGGCGCGTGGCGTATCGTCTCGCCATATTCCAGCGCGTGGATCATGCCTGCAGGCGTATCGATCGTGTAGAATACCTCGCGGCCCATGGGCTCGACCGTGGTAAGCTGCCCCTCAAGCCGCGCCTCGGACGATGTGACGAGGGCGATATCTTCCGGGCGCAGGCCAAAGGTGACTTCGCCGTCACAGCGGGCATTAAGGTCGAGCAGGGCATCGCCAATCTGCAACTGCCCGCCCTGCGCCCATCCTTTCAAGAGATTCATTGGCGGCGTGCCGATGAAATCGGCCACGAACAGATTGTCGGGCCTGCGATAAAGATCATCGGGCGTGCCGATCTGGGCAATGGCGCCGTTGTTCATGCAAATGATCCTGTCCGCCATGGTGATCGCCTCGATCTGGTCATGGGTGACGATCAGCGTGGTGATCTTCAGGCGCTTCTGCAGGCTTTTCAGCTCGGCGCGCATGGTGATGCGCAGGGTCGCATCGAGATTGGAAAGCGGCTCGTCCAGTAGCAGGATGTTCGGTTCCTTGACCAGCGCGCGGGCAAGCGCCACACGCTGCTGCTGGCCGCCGGAAAGCTGCGAGGGCCGTCGGTCGAGCAACGCGCTGATCTGCACGAGGCTTGCCGCCTCCTCCACCCGCCGCGCTGCTTCTTCACGCGGAACATTCTTGAAGCGCAGCGGAAACGCGATGTTCTGCCGCACCGTCAGGTTGGGATAAAGTGCATAAGACTGGAAGACGATACCGACATTGCGGTCGCGCGCATCGATGCGATTGACGTTGTGGCCGTCGAAAGAAATCTGACCCGCGGTCGGCGCGTAGAGCCCGGCGAGCAGGAAAAGCGTGGTCGACTTTCCGCATCCGGACGGGCCGAGAACGGCGACGAATTCGCCGTCTTCGATGGAGAGGGTCATCGGTTGCAGAACGCGGGTGTCGCCCCAGCTTTTGGTGACATTGTCGAGGGTGATCCTGGCCATGGCGATTATCCTTTGATCCCGCCGAAACTCATCTGGGTGATGTATTTCTGCGTGAAGATGTAAATGATCAGCACAGGCAACAGATAGATGATGCCTACGGCAGCGATCATGCCGTAGTTCACGCCGGCGCTGTCCTGTGCCACGAAGAAGAGATAGAGGCTCATCGTCATCTGGCTTTTTTCGATGAGCAGGGTCTGGACGAAGACATATTCTTCCCAGCCACGCAGAAAGGTGAAGGTGGCAACCGCGATCAGCCCGCTTCTTACCTGCGGCAGAACCACCATGCGAAAGGCTTGGAAGCGGGTCGCGCCATCGGTGACGGCGCTCATTTCGATGTCCCAGGGAACGTTATCGAAAAAGCCCTTGAGAACAAAAATTGCAAACGGCAGCTCAAGCGCACTCATGACCAGCACGACGCCGAAGAGATTGTTGAGCAGGCCCATGTAATGCAGTTGCACGAAGATCGCGACGGTGAGCGCGAGCGCCGGAAAGGCATGCAGCAGCAAAAGCCCGCGCAGCACGTTTTCACGCCCGGCGAAGGTGAAGCGCGACAGCGCATAGGCGGCCGGCGTGGCGACCAGCGCGACGATCAGCGTCTGGGAAGCGGCAAACAGCAGTGAACTGCGCATGGCGGTCCAGACGGATGGCATCAGCGCCATGCGCGTGGTGCCGGTTTTCTCGATGTCACGGCTCCAGAGGAAACTGTAGTTGTCGATAGTCAGATGCGGCAGCACCAGCACGAAGACGAGCGCTGCAACCACGGCGCCAAATGCCAGCCACAGCAGCGTGGGATTGCGCAGGCGCGTAGAAAGCAGCGCAACTGCTATCGCCCCGCCATAGGCAAAAGCGGCGATTGCGCCGCTGCGCCACAGCACAAGTCGGCTGAGATTGTCGTCGGAAGTCGTGAGCGATTTCACCAGCAGCCACAGGTAGGGCAGGAGAACCGGAACCGAAATCACCGTCAGGAACACAAGAATGACGGGAACGAAACCGGCGCGATGGGCAAGGCTGCGCCTTTCAAGACGCGTCCAGTCCGGCTTCAAATCAAGGGCACGCCTGCTGTGGGCAGGTGAGTGGGTGTGGGCGAGCGTCATCACAGCACCTCGATTTTGGCGGGAGCAAAAGTCGAGCGCATATTGCTGATGCGCCATTGAATGAGGGTGATGGCAACGCCTATCGCCATCAGGCCAAGCGCAAGTGCAGCACCATAGGCATAGGCACCGTTTTCAAAGGCGCGCCGGTAGATATAAAGCGGATAGGTCGTGGAATCGTAGACAGGCCCACCGCCGGTGATGAGCAGGATATATTCATAGGTCGTCATCAGTGAGAGCGCCTGATAGAGCGTGATGAAACGGATCGGTGCCGAGAGCGCGGGTGCGACGACATGGCGAAGCACACCCCATTCGCTGGCGCCATCGACGCGCGCGGCATTGGCCAGATGCGACGGTATGGAGCGGATGGCCGATGTGAGGATGACCATGGCGAAAGACGCGCCGACGACACCGTTCGCCACCACCACCAGAAACAGCGGAAAGTCGTTGCGCAGGTTGAGAGCGGGTGCGCCGAGCGCGCCAAGAAACTGGTTGAGCAGGCCGGAAGACGTCGGATCGGCGATCCATATCCACAGCACGCCGTAAAGCACGGCGGGGCTCATGCGCGGCAGCAGCCAGAGGCCGCGAAAGAAGTTGCCTAGCCGGTCCGGTATCGCCGTGGTCGTAACGGCCAGAAGCGCGCCAAGCCCGATATTGAAGATGAACAGCGTTGCGCCGACATAGATCAGCGTCGTCAGCAACACCATCGGCAGGCGCACGTCGCGCTGAAACATGCGCTGGAAATTCTCGACCGTGAATTTGCCGACCCTCAGGTTTGCGCCCATGTCGGTAAAGGCGATCACCAGATTGACGACGATCGGGGCAAGAAAGAACAGGCCAAGCAAGGCGAGAGCCGGAGCCAGATAAAAGATCGGCCGGGCCGGGCGGCGCGCCCGAAGCTGAAATTGAGACATTACGATATACCGGTGGGAACGCGGAAAAGCCGCCCGGCAGAACCGGGCGGCATGGTTTCGGGCAAACTCAGTTGCTTGCGGCGTCGCGGATTTCGATCTCCGCGCCAAATTGCAGCTCAAGCTCGTCGGCGATGAAATCGACCGCCTGCGCGGCCGTCATCTTGCCGGTCTCAACCGCTTGCAGACCGCTGAACAGCACCTTGTTGTAGCTGCCGAACTTGGTGTGGTTGGGCACGAACTGCGCGTATTTCATCATCGGCGAAGCAGCGGAGAGTACCCAGTTATCGCGGTATTTCGGCATGGCCGTCTGGGCGTTGCTGATGGCCGTATGATAGGATGTCACGGCGTGTTCGTTGTTGAAATAGGGCAATGTCGCAAGCGCCACGAGATCGGCGGCGATATCGGCATTGGCACTCTTCGGATTGAGGGTGTAGAGCAGCGGGTGCGACAGGTTGGCCGGCTTGCCGCCTTTTTCGGCTGCCGGAGCGGAAATCCAGCCGATCTTGTTGAAGTATCCCTTGCCATCTGTCGGCCAGGTCGCGCCGTTCTTGTCACCCACCTGCCAGGCAACCGCCCAGACACCCTGATGGAAGATGAAGGCCTTTTCCTGCTTGAAGGCCGTCTGGATCGCCTCCCAGCTCATGGCGGTATTGTCGACGGGCGTCACGCCTTCCTTGGCATTGCGCTCATACCAGCCGAGCGCCTTGGCCATTTCGGCCTTGGGGAACATCAGCTTGCCGGTCTTTTCGTCCATGAACTTCACGCCATAGGACTGGAACACCATCAGATAGTCGATACCGACATTCGGGCGGTGCAGCATGCCGTATTGTGCGGCCTTGCCGTCTACCACTTCCTTCGACAGGGCCGTCAGATCGTCGAGCGTGAATTCGCCGGCGTCGACCTTGGCCGGAAGGCCTTCGATGAAGGCTTCGTCCTTGCCGATCTTGCGCAGCATGTCCTTGTTGTAGAAGAACATGCGGATTTCCGCGTCCTGCGGAATGCCGTAAATCTTTCCGTCCGTCGCCTTGGCCGAATTCCACAGAACCGGCAGGATATCGCCATAGACCCAGGGAGCAGCGGTGATCTTGTCTTCCATCGGCATGGCATAGCCGTCCTGCGCGAACTGGCCGATCCATTCATGCGGTAGGATGTAGATATCCGGCCCCTGCCCCACCGAAAACGCCTTCAGCGTGTCGAGCGCGAAGGAGTCCCAGCCCTGCACGGCGCTGTTGTTGATGTCGATGACGACGCGTTTGTCGACGCCTGCTGCCTTGAACTGCGCGTTCATGATGCCGGCGGCAGCTTCGATGTTGGTGACGCGGCCCGGCGCATTCTTGTCGGCGAGCGTCCAGAGCTTGATGTTGATGTCTTCGGCAAAGGCGACAGCCGGCAAAAGCGCGCCGAGGGCAACCGTGGCCATCAGGGTGAGAGACTTGAACATGTGATCCATTCCCGTTGAAACTGATTATTTAATTAAGTTGCTTAATTAACAGCTTCATGACATTTCCCTAGGTAAAGCGCGGGAGAGTGAAACTTTGACTGAGAGACGGCAGGGCGGGCTGGCAGGCATTGGCTCAACACAGGGTGCGCTTCTGGGATATATCAGGCGCAAGGGTTCGGCCTCGCGGGTCGAGCTTGCCGACTATTGCAGCATAACGCCGGCTGCCGTGAGCATGATGACGCGCAATCTGCTTGAGCGCGGTATCATCGAGGAAGGTGCACGCCGGCAGGAAGGCCGTGGCGCGCCCCATATCGACCTCACGCTCAAAAAAACTGTCGGTTACGCCCTTGGTGCACACGCCAACCGTTATTCGGTGATGTTGACGCTGTTGAATTTCGGCGGAGAGATTGTCGGAGAATTGCAGATGCGCGGCTCCTATGACGCGTTTTCCGATGTCCAACGGGCACTTCAGGACGGATCCGAAGAACTACTGACGAAAAATGCAATCAACAGGAGCCAACTGATCGGCGCGACCATTGCCATGCCGACCCGCTTTCGCAAGGAAGCCATGTCGCTCGATCTTGCCGAAGAGGTTATTTCCTGGGCCGGGCCTGACCTTTCCGCCATGCTGCGCGAGGCGCTGCGTTGTCCGGTGATCATAGAAAATGATGCCAATGCCGCAGCCATGGGTGAACTGACGCTTGGCAATGCGGACGGACACGAAAATTTCGCTTATCTCTATCTGTCCGAGGGGATCGGCGGCGGCATCATTATCAAAAATGAGCTTTATCGCGGTTATCTCGGCAATGCCGGCGAGATCGGCGCCTTGCGCGGCCGCAGCACTTCGCGGCCCTCCTTCGAAGACCTGGCGGCATGGTGCGTGGAACATGTAGGAGAAAAACCCTCGGGGCGCGCACCCGAGGTTTGGACGGATTACCTCTTGCGCAATTCCGCCGTGTTTGAGGCGTGGCTGGAACGGGCGGGACCCGAGGTTGCGCGCCTCGCCTTCGCTGTCAGCGCCGTTCTGGCGCCCACGGCAATCTTTGTCGGCGGCACCTTACCAAGGATCGTACGACAGCGGCTGGCGGAATGGCTGGATTACGAACGCTCGGACCCGTTCGACGGCGCAAAGGTGATACAGCCGAAAATCCAGCTGCCGGATGTGGTTGCGACAGACCCCGTGGCCTTCGGTGCGGCGGCGATGATCCTGCACGGCGTCGGAGAAGTGCGTTAAAGGCCGCAGCGCATGTCCCGGGGAAGGCCTCAGCCGAGATTGGTCACCATGAAATAGATCAGCCAGCAATGCGCTATCACCAGCACGGCCCAGGCCCATTTTGCAAGCCTGATATCGACATCGATGACGGTATTGCTGATTTCCGCCACGCGAAAAGCCTCTTCCTCAACCTGGTTCTCCGGCGGGCGAGATTTCAGCGCCTTCCTGGAAACCGGCTCGCCCACGACATAAAGCCTGTCGTTCGCAACTGATGGACGCGGGCCGTCGTTGGCGCTCCCGTCAAGGGAAAGCACGTCGTCACCCGAGGCGCAACTCACCGCTAATAGCTGTGATGACACCCGCCTGTTACGCATGTTACCTCCATTGGGCATCACAAATCTTCCACACAATAAAAATAAAAAAATTCACCTGCTGCTCCCGACAAAGCCTTGGCTTTACCGGGCATATTTGCGATGCGCGCAATACGCGCCGCGCCAGTTGAACCCCTTCTCGCCCCACGCTTTTGCGCTCCCCCGGAAACGCATCGGCATCAGCCCCGCCATTAACGTGCCGGGCTTCCCGGCAAATCGTGCCTTCCCGCGTAAGGCCTTACCTCCCGCTGGATCAGGAAGACGGATTTCTCGACCGGCAGCGGTTCGGCTGTCCGGTAGCGATGAGACCGCTTGGAATATTCAAACCGGATCCGCCTGTCTTCGAACTTCCCCGCCAGAACGCGATAGCCGTTGACGACCTCGTTCAGTATTTCCAGCTCTTCTCCCCACAGCCAGCCACCGTAAGAAGTGCCTTCGTTGGAGCGCAGCACGATCTCGAAAAAATGCCCGCCGGCCGCAAATGGCATGCGGAAAATAATATCGAGATTGTCCTCATCTTCGTCGTCGCATGCCGACAGTCTGGCATGGGCAACCTTCGCATGGGCCAGCGCCGAGACCGGATAGAACGGGCGCCCTTTGAACCACATGAACTCACACACCGCATAACCGACGTCGTCGGCACGCTGGTAAGGTTCAGTACGCGGCTCGAACGCCATGTAGCTTCCGTTAAACGCTATCAATTTCGAAAATTCCCGATGCCTGCCTGATGCATGATTGCTGTTTTCCGCCCGTCGCCCGCGCCTCTATTCACGACAATAGGCAAGCGGCGTCACACCAGCGTCAAATGGAACGCCAATGATGACTTTCAATTTCCCGGACACATTGTTAGATGGTGATTCATGAGGGAACGAAATTGGCTGGGAACGCTGAACTGATACCGATCCGGCTTTTTGGCACTCCGCGCTGCGATGCGGTGCGGCAAGCGTTTTTCCCGTCCAAGGGCTTTGCCCTCACTGCCGCCCTGATCCTTGCTCCCAACCAGTCCCTTTCCCGCCAGCAGGCCGCATCGCTGTTATGGGAAAACGTCGAGCAAAAAAGGGCACTCGGCAATTTGCGGCAGCTGATCCTGCGCCTCCAGAAGCTGTCGAGCGATGACGATGCCATCCTTCTGACAGAAGGGAACGACCTGAAGGCCGGAAAGCTGGCGCAGCGGACCGACCTTGCGATCTTTCTTGCCGGCGCGAGAGCAGAAGACCCGATGCAGAGGCTGCAATCCCTGCTCGAATTCGGCGGCGATCTGCTGGAGGGGCTGGAGGCTGGGCAGGACCACCTTTATCTCTGGCTGCTGTCTGAGCGACGCCGTCTCAAGGACCTGTTCTTTTCAAGCTACACACCGCTTCTGGAGGAGTTGACGCGGTTCGGCCGCGCCAGTTCGAACAACATCGCATCGCTTGCCGAATGCGCGCTGAAGATCGAGCCGGAGCGCGAGGAAACCTACCGCGCCGCCATGGCGGCCTATGCGCGGGTGGGAAACACCAGCGCCTGCGAGGGAATTTTCCAGCTTCTGATGGAACAGCTCCGCCAGGAGGACCGCCCTCCGGAGGCCGAGACAGTGGCGCTTCGACGGCGGATACAAAGTCTGGCCTCGACGATAGTAGCCCCCGCCGAACCGGATGAGGGCAGCCGCCGAAAACCGATGGCAAAACCACGCGTCGCCTTCAGCCGTCCGGTGCGGGTGGACGGGCTTGCGGTATCGCCGGTGATGAGTGCCTTTGTCGAGGATGTCGCCAATAGTCTCGTTCGATACCGGACCTTCACCGTTCTTTCGACGCACAGCACCTTTGTAGCGACACACGACCGGACCGACGACAGTTATGCAATGTTGCGGGCGGATTACCGCATCGTCTCCACGGTTTTCGACGATGCCCGCATGTCGGTAGCGCTGATCGAGGAAGCGACCGGAGAAATCGTCTGGTCGCTGGAGGTCGTGCTGACCGCGCGGCATATTCACGCCGCTTTTCGACTGCTGTCCAAACAGGTGGCCGCGGGGCTTGCCCGCGAGATCGAGCGGCTTCAGGTGGAACCAGACCGCAACCACAGCGGCGAGGCCTACCGGCAATTGCTGGAGGGCCAGCAGCTTCTGCGCGGCAAGTGCGACCTGCCGCTTCTTCGAAGAGCCCGCTCGATGTTCCGCAAGGCGGTCGATCTGGATAACAGCATGGCGGTTGCCCGCGCCCGCGTGGCGCAGAGCCTGCAGCTGGAATGGCTGATGCTGGGCGGCAACGACCCCCACCTGCTGCACCGCGCCAAGGCGGAGGCAGACGCCTCAGTCGAAATCGATCCCGCTCTTGGCGTCGGCCACTGGATGTGCGCCGTCGTGGCGCTCTACCAGCGGGATTTCGACATATCCGCCGAAAGGTTCTTCGAAGCGGAGGCGCTTGCGCCCAACTCCGCCGACCTTTTGCTCCAGCATGCCGATGCGCTCGCCCATTTCGGCGATGCCGAAACCGCATGGGAAAAGTTTCAGCAAGCCATCGACCTCAATCCGCTCGCACCCGACATCTACTGGTGGGCGGGCGCCAGCATCGCGTTCAAGCGTGAGGATTACGGCGCGGCAGTAGAACTGTGCGCGCGCATGGAAAATGACGAGCCGGCATTGCGCGTCTTGACCGCCAGCCACGCGCTCTACGGTGATTTGGACGCTGCCCGGGAAACCGGCAGCAGGCTTCAGGAAAACTATCCGGGTATGACGGCGAGGGAGATCAGCAGCCTGTCCCCAGACCGAGACCCGGTAGCGAATGAAAAATTCTATAACGCACTTCGATTAGCTGGGATCAAATAGGAGTTATTATGTCCTCGCACTTCTTTATTGTCGGAAAAAAGGGTTTCGGCGTTCTCTTCATTCGCACGGCGCCGCTCAGGGTTGCGTCCGTCTCGCATGAGACGATTGCCGCCTATGAAGCCAGCCATCCCGGTGTGGACGGTTACGCGCGCGTTGCTGCGGCAGCAAAATCCATGCTCGTTCGTCAGGACGGCCAGCCCGAAAACGAGCTGGATCAGGTCCAGATCCAGGGCATCGAAGCCCTCGTCGCCGGCGGCGCTGTCGTTTCCGAGGCCGATTTTGCCTTTGTCGGCGAAGTGATCGACGCCGGCTGGGATTTCAACCGCATGGTGCAGGCACCGATCGAATCGGCCCTGAAGGCTGTTGGCCCGGCGGGTTCCGTCACCGGCGAGCTGTTCGACGCCATCCTTGCCGACGACACCAACGCGGCGCCTTGATTGCGGCTCCGCAGCCTTGACCGCTGACGGCGCACATATACCAGCGACAGCGGCTTTAGGGCATCCGGACGCTTCGTTCTTTGATCCCGAACTGCTTCGGCGGTTCGGGATTACCCGCGTCGGAGACGTGACCGGTCTCGATATTATCGGCATACCCGTCTGGTTCGCGACGCGGCCCAATTCACGCGGACTGTCGGTCTCCCAGGGCAAGGGGCTTGTCGCGGAGCAGGCACGGCTTTCCGCGATCATGGAAGCGATCGAAGGTGCCGTCGCCGAAGACACCCGCAAACATATCACCACTTTCGGCTCCATTCGTGAGATGCGGGACAAGGGCGCCCCTCTCGTTCCTTTCGAAACAATCGGCCGGGTCGACCCGGACACTCTTGATCTGCGAAACGAACGCGCCTGGGTGAAGGGAACATCCATACGCCAGCAGCTGGAGGTTTTTGCCCCCTATGAACTGGTGGGCATGGATTTTCGCGCGGATTTCCCTTGGGACCGGCAGGCCTTTCTCATGAGTTCGCAAGGTCTTGCGGCGGGTTTCGACCATGACCACGCGGTTCTGCACGCCTTGCTCGAACTCATCGAAAACGACGCCTGCTTTCTCGTCGATACCTTCGAAACCCGCAGTATCGCGCCGGAACCGGTCGTGTTGCCGATGGGTGTCGACGCATCCTTCGATGCTCTTGTTCAACACCTTTCACATATAGGACTACCGCCCCGCTTCTTTGATCTCACCAATACGCTCGGCGTGCCTGTAGTCATGGCGAGCCTGCCACGGTCAATCCACGCGCAGGACGGACTTGCCACCCGCAGCGCTGCCGGCGCAGCGTGCCGGTTTGGCACCTATGACGCGGCAATTGCCGCGCTGCTGGAGGCGATCCAGTCGCGCCTGACTGATATAAGCGGCGCAAGGGACGATCTCTCTCCTTTTCGCTACCAGCGGGATATGTTTGCGGCGGGACCGGCGGCATCCGAGGTGCGGCCAATGGACCGGATCCCGGCCAGTCTCGATTTTGCGGATAGCGATCCGGCTCTACCGCCGTGGCGTCAGCTTGCAGAGCATCTTTTCGCCGCCGGGATCGACGACATCCATGTCTTTGCGCTGGAAACGGGCGTATCCGGTCTGCATGTCGTCCGGGTTCTGGCAAGCGGCCTCACCCCTGCCGGTGGTGGCCTTCAACGTATATCCCAGCGGACGCTCGACCGGTTCCTGAACCTCGGAGGCCTCTGATGAAGCCGGTGGTTTTTGCAGGCCCGTCCATCCACGGCATCGCACCCGCGCAGATTTCCGGCCTCGATCTTCGTGGCCCGGCTGCCTGCGGCGACATTTTCGACGCGGTAAAGCAGGGTGCCCGGACAATCGGGCTGATCGACGGCCTCTACGGTGACTGCGCCGCCGTGTGGCACAAGGAAATCCTGTTTGCGCTGTCAGGCGGCGTCACTGTTCTTGGTGCCGCCAGCATGGGCGCGCTAAGAGCGACGGAATGCGCGGCCTTCGGCATGATTGGCGTCGGCGAAATCTTTGAAGCCTATCGGGACGGGCTGCGTTTTTCCGACGCCGATGTGGCAGTCAGCCACGCGCCCGGCGAACTCGGCTACCGCCCGCTGACAATCGCGCTTGTCGATGCCGAAGCGACGCTCGAAGCGTGTCGCGCCGCTATCGCCCCAGAGGAACACGACGCCTTGCTGAACGCCGCCCGCAAGCTGCATTTTAACCGCAGGACATGGCGTGCAATGGCAACTGAGGCAAACCTCAACCTCGAGACCGCAAATTTTCTGGCCGGAAACGCGGTTTCCGCCAAACGCAACGATGCGGCCCGGCTTTTAGGCCTGCTTGGCAGCGGAGAATTGCCATCCCCGCCGCCGCAATCGTGGAAATTACAGAACACGGTATTTTTCCAGCAATTGGCCACGCGGAAGACGGCGGGAGAAAAAGCGTCTTGACCGCTGCCCCGCACCCATCTCTGCTGCCCGATTGCGGAGGGCTGATCCGGACAATCGCGCTTGCCTTGCCCGCCGCGTTTTTTGCGGGTGACAGGGCTGACGGGGGCGTATCTCCGCTCATCCCGATCGGAAACCTGCTTTCGGCTCTGCCTTCCGACGTCACGGCCCTTGTTCTTATCGATGGCCCCTGTCTCGCCTCCGCTGAAAGCTGGCTCACCAGGCTGGCAGCGACCTGCACCGCAGAACTGTTGCCGCTCGATGCAACCAGCAGCGTTTCGCACCCGTGGATACAGGACGTGTTCCACGTTCGGACTGCTGATGGGATCGCAACCGAACTGGTTTGTGCATCGGAAAGCGCCATCGCTGGCGAGCTCGCCAATCGTCTCGGGCTTGCCGCCAACGCTTCGCATGTCACTTTGCCGGGCGGTAACCAGCTGGTCGGGCCGGACTTTCGATTGGTGGGCCATTCCAGCCTGCAGGACGACAGGGGTATGGCAAACAATGCGGCAACCGAACGGCCGCAACAATGGCAGCGGGTTCAGGCACTCGACTACAGAACCGTGGGCAGTTTCGGATATCGGCCGGAAGACCTCGGCAATGCCTCGGCCTCAATCGCTCTTACCTTGGCAAAAACGTCGCCTCCGGCGATCACCTTCGGAAAAATCCACCAATGCGGTTTCCACGTCGACCAGTTCGTTTCGGTCACAGGTCTAAGACGCGATGGCCACCCGCTATTGCTGGTTGCCGATCCGGTGGCCCATGAATGCAATGCCCGTAATGCGATGGATTTGAAACGTAAACTGGATGCCTCCGTTCTATTGCTGGCACAGCAGGGCTTCGCAATCCTGCGAAATCCCATTCCGGTTTTACCCGCCATCGACACCAACAAATGCCTGCCTCGGCTTTATAACAACGTGCTTGTTGAAAATATCGTGCGCTCCGACCAAGAGAAGCCATTCGTCTGGGTTCCCCATTTCGGTGATGCGGAAACGCTCGACGGTTTCGACCGAGAGAACAGGAAAATTTGGGAAAGACTGGGCTTTCACGCCATCGGCGTGGCCGGCTGGAGCCATTTTGCCAGCCGAAACGGGGCATTGCGATGTGCAACAAAGGTGATAAACCGTCAACCAGCGCAGCATACCGACGGAAAACAGCCTTACTTTATCAGTAACACCTCACAATACCCGTGGAAATTGTGTTGAATGTCTACCTTCAACAATATTAATTGATAAATATCCAATTTAAGAACCTCACAACTGGAGGAGTTCATGATGCAGGCCAAACTACCCAGCCCGATCGATGTGCATGTGGGTACACAAATCCGAATGCGCCGCAAGTCGCTCGGCATGAGTCAAAGCGCGCTGGCGGGCCGGTTGGGCATTACCTTCCAGCAGGTCCAGAAATACGAAAAGGGTGCCAATCGCGTCGGCGCGTCCCGTTTGCAAGCCATTGCATCGGTTCTCGGCGTCGATGTCAGCTCTTTGTTCGCCAATGCGACGCCGGATGTTGGAAACGCCAATCCCGCCCTTGGCACGATCAATGCCATGCAGTCTTTCGTTGCGTCGAATGAAGGATTTTCGCTCAATCAGGCCTTTGCCCGAATCAAGAGCGCAACCGTGCGCAAGAGCATCGTTGCCCTCGTGACGTCGCTTGCGGCTACCGAAGCGGCGGAAAATAACGGCGCGCCCGAAAACAAGAGCGACGATTGACGCAGGTGTGACGCTCGCGTGACGCTCGATGTGGTCGATAATGAACAACGCGGGATCAACGCGTTTTCATACTGTCGATTGTCGAGAGGGAAGCATGGCGTCTACCACAGCAATACTTGAAGAGGACAATGCGGACGAGATTCTGGCACTCGGGCGGATGGTTTCCTATCTTTGCCAGCGCTCCAAATCTCTGGAACTGGGGATGTCGACCTATTTCCTGGAAATGGCATTGCTGTCGCTGGCCCAGGACATCAATCAGCATGGCTCGCTACCGGCCGGCGCAGAAATGAACGGCAGCGGTTTCGCACACGCCGAACTCCATTAAAACACCGCTTTTTAACGACCGCGTCTGCAATTGCGCAGAGCCGCAGACATTTTTCGTCTGCGGTTCCGGCTGGGCTGAAACACACCGGACGCATATATTTTTTAGTCAACTCCAAGAACTTTTGTTCCCAGCATTTGTCGAGGCCCGGTTTTTACCGGGCCTCGATTTGTAGTGGAAGTAAAGACGACAGAATTCTGTCGTCAGGCAACGACCGCGCCCGGACCCGCCACAGCACCTGATGGCACCTTGCCCAGAATAATCATGCCGAGGACCTCGTCCTTCGTCACATCTTCCGTGCGGGCATGGCCGACCACCTTGCCGTTTTTCATGACGAACACCCGGTCGGCGAGATCGAAGACATCATGGATATCGTGGCTGATGAGGAAGATGCCGATGCCCTGCCGTTTCAGTTCCTTGACGAGATCGCCGACCTGTGCCGTTTCCTGCGGCCCGAGTGCTGCCGTCGGTTCGTCCATGATGAGGATGCGGGCATCGAACAGAATGGCGCGGGCGATTGCCACGGACTGCCGCTGGCCACCGGAAAGCGCCTTCACCGGCTCCTTGAACCGCCGGAAATTGGGGTTGAGACGCCCCATGACCTCGCGGGCCGAAGCTTCCATGGCGACATCATCCAATGTTCCCCATTTCGTCTTCAGCTCGCGGCCGAGATAAAGATTGGCCGCCGCATCGACATTATCCGCCACCGCCAGCGTCTGGTAGATGGTTTCGATGCCGTATTTCTTGGCGTCGCGGGGATTGCGGATATCCGCATCCTCGCCGTTGATGAGGATTTCGCCCCCATCCCGCCGGTATGCACCGGACAATATCTTGATGAGCGTCGATTTGCCGGCACCGTTGTGGCCAAGAAGGGCCACCACCTCACCTGGGAAAAGATCGACAGAGGCGTTTTCCACCGCATGGATACCACCGAAGGAAATGGAAATATTGCGCATTTCCACGAGGGGCGTGACTTGTTCCGTCATTGGGGTTCTCCTCGGTTCTTACTTGGCGCGGGCGCGGTAGATGGTGTCGAGCCAGACGGCGACGACCAGAACCACACCGACGACGATGCGCTGAAAGGGCGTATCGATGCCCACAAGCACCATGCCGGATTGCAGCGATTGCATGACGAGCGCGCCGAGCATCGCGCCCGCTATGGTGCCGACGCCGCCGGCGAGCGACGTGCCGCCGATGACCGCCGCGGCGATCGTATAAAGTTCATCCAGTTCACCCTGGGCATTGGTGGCCGCGTTGAGGCGGGCAGTCGAGATTGCCGCAGCGATGGCGCATAGAACGCCCATCAGCGTGAATATCTTGACCGTGACCCAGCGGGTCTTGATGCCGGCGAGCTCCGCCGCTTCCGGGTTGCCGCCGATGGCGAAAACATAACGCCCGAAGCGAAGCCTCGTCGCGATGAAGGTCATGACAGCACCGACGGCAAGCGCCATCAGCACCGGAATGGCAATACCGTGCGGAATGAACAGACCACCATCCGGCCAAGTAATGCCATTGGCATCGGCATAGTTGCGGGCAATGTTGACCGGCCAGGGATAGCTGTTGACGACAGCCACGAAACCGACGACGACGACGCAGCCAAGTGCCACCAGGAAATATTCCGCCCAGACGGGCCGCAGCGGAAAACCGAAACGGCGACGCTGGTGGCGGGAATTCAGGATTGCCGCGACAATGGCGACGCAGGCGACAATGGCTGCGATCCAGCTCCATGTCGCGCCGATCGAGCCGCTGGTGCCGCCACCCATCAGGCGGAAGGTGGAATCCATCGGCGCCACGGTGCGGCCGCTGGTGACGAACCATGTGCCACCGCGCCAGACCAGCAGACCACCAAGTGTGACGATGAAGGACGGCACGTTCAGGAAAGCGATGATCGAGCCCTGCAGCATGCCGATCGCTCCGCCGACGAGAATGCCGACCAGAAGCGTGACGATCCATGTCGCCCAATGTTCAAAGCCGAGGAGCTGCGGCAGGATTTCCGCCTGCATGACACCCATGATCATGCCGGAAAAACCGAGGATCGACCCGACCGACAGATCGATGTTGCGGGTAACGATGACAAGCACCATGCCTGTCGCCATCACCGCGACCGAAGCGGTCTGGACGGAGAGGTTCCAGAGGTTTCTCGGCGTCAGGAACAGCCCGCCCGAAAGAATATGGAAACCGATCCAGATCAGAAGAAGCGCGCCGACCATGCCGAGCAGCCGGGTATCAAGCTCCGTGGCACTGATGAAACGCGAAATCGAGCCCGTCTTTTCCGTCTTGGGGGACGCTGTGGAATTGGATTGTGTCATGTCGGCCATGGACTGCCGGTCCTCCTTACATCTGAGAGGCGCCGCGCCACGTATCAGTGGCGCGGCGCCCAAACATCAACCTAGCGGTCTCAGTTGCAGGCCTTGACGGATCCGGCCTTTACACCCTGGCAGGCCGTTTCCTTCTTGATCCAGCCGGCGTCGATGACGACGTTCAGATTGTCCTTGGTAATGGCGATGGGCTTGAGGAAGACTGACTGCATCGTCACTTTTTTCGGACCGCCATCAAAAGCGGCAACGCCCTTGATTTCCGTCATCTTCTTGCCGCCCGCAAGTTCCAGCGCGATGCCGGCAGCTTCCTTGCCGAGTTCGCGGCTGTCCTTCCAAACAGATACCGTCTGCGTGCCGAGCGCTACACGGTTCAGCGCGGCGAAGTCCGCATCCTGACCGGATACGGGAACAGAACCTGCGAGGCCCTGCGCGGCAAGAGCGGCAATTGCGCCACCGGCCGTTCCGTCGTTCGAGGCGACGACCGCATCGACCTTGTTGTTATTCTTGGTTAGGAACTGCTCCATGTTCTTCTGGGCATTTTCCGGCTTCCAGCCATCGGTATAGGCTTCGCCGACATTCTTGATCTTGCCCGCGTCGACAGCGGCCTTCAGGACTTCCTGCTGTCCGGCAAAAAGAAAGTCCGCATTCGGATCGGAAGACGAACCCTTGATGAAGACGTAGTTGCCTTCCGGCTTGACCTTGAAGACTTCGGCGGCCTGAAGGCGACCGACTTCCTTGTTGTCGAAGGTGATGTAGAAGGCGTTCTTGTTTTCGATCAGGCGGTCGTAACCGACCACCGGAATACCTTCAGCGACGGCCTTTTCAACAGCCGGGCCAATCGCGTCGCTGTCCTGCGCAAGAATGATCAGCGCATTGGCGCCCTGGGAAATCAGCGATTCCACGTCGGTCAGCTGTTTTGCGGCGGACGACTGCGCATCGGCGGAAATATATTTCGCACCGGCCTTGTCGAGAGCTGCCTTGATTGCCGCCTCATCCGTCTTCCAGCGCTCTTCCTGGAAATTGGACCAGGAAACGCCAACGACGAGATCAGCAGCAATGGCTGCGGTGTGCAGGGAAACGAGTACAGCTGTACCCGCCAAAAGCTTGGCAAACGAATTCATGATGTCCTCCCGGTAAGGGCGAAGCCTGCACCTCCATGCAGGGAAAACGCCCGGAAAAAGCTGTCGGGCTCTGTGATTTCACAATTTTCTCGACAGTCGAGAAAATTAATGTCAGAGATTCCCCATGCTGTCAACAACGGCTGCGGGCAGCATCCGGGTGCCTTGATCTTGCTCGTGGCGTGCGCCATCAGAGGGGATAAGCACGACAGGAAAAAAGCCGTTCAGGGAGCATACCCCAGCCCATGTCCGCCATTGCAAGCACGGAACTGGTGCGCCAGAAAAACAGCCTGTCGGTGATGGCAGCGCTGCGCCTTCATGGCAGCCTATCCCATACGGACATGTCCTCCTTCACCGGGCTTGCCTCCGCCACCGTTTCCGCAATCACCACGGAACTCGAGCGGGCCGGCCTCATCCTGCGCAAAGAGCAGCTAGCCGCCGCCGGGCGCGGGCGGCCGCGCATCCTCTTTGGGCCTGATGGTGCTTTCTGCCACGTCGCCATCGTCATCATTTCGTCCGACAGCGTGCAATATTCGTTGGTCGACTATGCCGGCAAGCTGGTGGACCGCTTCACCGAGCAGAGGATCACGGCTGAAAAAGGGTCGTTCGGCGGCTCGATCCTCTCCGGCCTTGCACGGCTTGCGGACCGTTCGCGCATCGACCGGCACGACATTCTCCAGGTGTCGATCAGCAGCAAGGGGCTTGTGGACGCGGCAGCGGCGGTGCTCGTCTGGTCGCCGGTGCTCGGCACCGAAAAGATAGATTTCCAGCAGCTCATTTCTCAGGACGGCCGCATCCGCGTGACGCTGAACAACGAAACGCTGCTGGCCGCAAAAGCCATCTGGATGCAGGAGCAGGCAAAGGACGGCCCGAAACCGGAGGCACTTGTCACCCTATCGCTCGGCCACAGCATTGGCCTCGGCATTGCCCGCGCCGCGGGTGGCGGGATAGAGGTTAGCGCCCCCAATTTCGGACATATGCTGCATCTGGCCGATGGCGCCCTTTGCCGCTGCGGCACCAGAGGCTGTATCGAGGCCTATTCAGGGTTTTATGCAATCCTGCGTTCAGCATTCGAGGCCCCGCCGCAGGCGGAACCGGCAAAATTCGTGCCGATTGCCGAAGTGGACAAGATCGCCGCTTCCGCCCGCGCCGGCGGGCGCATGGCGCGGCTTGCCTTCCGCACAGCCGGGCTTGCACTCGGCAACGGCCTTTCACGTCTGTTCAGCCTGCACGGCCATATGCCGGTCTTCATCACTGGCCCCGGCACACGCTATTTCGATCTTCTGGAAAGCGGCCTTCACGATGGCCTTGTGCAATCGCAGTCGGTACGCTTCGGCGGAATGCCAAAAATCGGCATCGCGCCCAACGAACCGGAACTGGTGTTCGAAGGGCATATGGAACACGCTCTGTCCGCCGCCGACGACTATATATTGAGCGCTGATGGCCCTGAAAGAGCGGCAAGGAACTCGGGGAACTGACGGGAAAACTCGTAGATGCTCAGGCCTGCTCCGTCACGGCTTCGCCCTTTTCCTTGACACCAGTCAGCGTGGAAACGAATTCATCCAGAGCGGCAGCCTCGTCCCTGCTCAACCGCAGGCCCTGTTTAGTGCGCCGCCAGAGAATATCCTCGGCTGCAAAGGCCCATTCGTGTTCCACCAGCCAGCGCACTTCGCATTCGTAAAGTGTGCCGCCGAAATGCCGGCCGAGGCCGGCAACATCGGTGGCGACACCGAGCAGTTCCGCAGCCTTCGTGCCGTAGTTTCTGATGAGCCGCTCGGCATGGCGTCCATCAAGGAATGGGTAACGGGAGACAAGCGCCCTCACCTGGGTGTCATATCTCTTCGCCCCGAAGTCACCGCCCGGCAGATACGATCCCGCCGTCCAGGGCTTGCCCTTTTCTCCGATGGCTGCGCCGATCTTTTCCAGAGCATGTTCCGCCAGCCGCCGGTAGGTGGTCAGCTTGCCGCCGAAGATATTGAGCAGCGGCGCTTCGCCCTCTGCCTCTTCAACCTTCAGCACATAGTCGCGTGTGGCTTCCTGCGCCTTTGAAGCGCCATCATCGAAAAGCGGGCGCACGCCGGAATAGGTCCAGACGATATCATCGGGCTTCACCGGCTCGCTGAAATATTCGCTGGCGGCATTACAGAGATAGGAAATCTCTTCCTCAGAAATGCGCACCTTGGCCGGATCGCCCTTATAGTCGCGGTCCGTGGTGCCGATCAGCGTAAAATCTTGCTCATAGGGAATGGCGAAGATGATGCGGTTGTCCGGGTTCTGGAAGAAATAGGCGCGCGGATCGGAAAACTTCCTGCGCACGATGATGTGGCTGCCCTGCACGAGACGAACATTGTGCACATCGTTGCGGCCGAACACGCCGGACAGCACGTTATCCACCCATGGGCCAGCGGCATTCACCAGCATGCGCGCTCTGTGCGTGGCTGAACGGCCGGTCTTTTCGTCCAGCGTCTCGATAAGCCACACGCCGCCTTCGCGCCGTGCGGAAACGACCCGCGTGCGGTTCATGATCGTCGCACCGCGATCCGCCGCGTCACGCGCATTCAGAACCACGAAACGGGCATCGTCCACCCAGCCGTCGGAATATTCGAAAGCCTTGGCAAAGACCGGCTTCAGAGGTTTGCCTGCCGGGTCTTGCCGAAGATCGACCGTGCGCGTCGGCGGCAAAAGCTTGCGGCCGCCGAGGTTGTCATAAAGAAAGAGGCCAAGCCGGACCATCCATGCCGGACGCACGCCGCCTTTCTGGAGCGGCAGGACGAAGCGCATGGGCCAGATGACGTGCGGGGCCATGGCCCACAAAATTTCACGCTCCATCAAGGCTTCGCGCACCAGACGAAACTCATAATGTTCGAGATAACGCAGGCCGCCATGGATGAGCTTGGTGGCTGCCGAAGACGTACCGGAGGCAAAATCGCCCTTTTCCGCAAGCGCCACGGAATAGCCTCTACCCACGGCATCGCGGGCAATGCCGCAACCATTCACGCCACCGCCGATGACAAAAAGATCGAATATGTTTTCGCCGGACATAGGGCCTCCCAAGACAGCGCCGGGGACCATTTTCCCCTACGTTGAAAGATTATCGTCATAAAAGCGAAAACAAAACGAATGTCAAAAGAAAACAAACGAAACCCATGTTTTCAGCACAAGCGAACGGCAACTGCCGCCGGTGAATCACTTCGCCAGCGTGTTTCGGGATGTCGGTACGGGGTCTGTGTTTCAGACGTGTGTCGGAGTGACCTGCTCAAGCTCGTAAAGCACGCCGCCCATATCCTTTGGATGCAGGAAGAGAACGGGATTGCCATGCGCGCCGATCTTCGGCTCGCCGTCACCTAAAATGCGGATGCCTTTTTGGACGAGATCGTCTCGCACGGCCAGAATATCCGGCACCTCAAAGCACAGATGATGCGTGCCGCCACCCGGATTTCTTTCGAGGAAGGCGGTAATCGGGGAGTTCTCTCCAAGCGGATGAAGAAGTTCGATCTTGGTATTGTCAGCCTGAACGAAAACCACTGTCACGCCGTGTTCGGGCAGGGATTGCGGCTCGGAAACTTGAGCGCCAAGCGCCCTGTATCGCGAAACCGCGGCATTAAGATCGGGCACGGCAAGGGCGACGTGGTTCAATCTTCCGAACATGGCCGTATTCCTCTCACGCGTTGCGCCGGATGCCTTCCAGCAGATCGAGAACCTTGTTGGCCGCATCCATGACATTGGTGCCGGGTCCGAAAATCGCCGAAACGCCGTGGTCGAGCAGGAACTGATAATCCTGGCGCGGAATGACGCCGCCGACGACGACGATGATGTCCTGGGCACCCTTCTGCTTGAGCGCCTCCACAAGCTGCGGTGCGAGCGTCTTGTGGCCTGCGGCAAGCGACGACATGCCGACCACATGCACCTTGTTCTGAGCCGCAAGATCGGCTGCCTCGGCAGGCGTCTGGAACAGCGGCCCGGCCAGCACATCGAAACCGATATCGCCAAAGGCCGACGCGATAACCTTCGCGCCGCGATCATGCCCGTCCTGCCCGAGCTTTGCGACCATGATGCGCGGTTTGACGCCGAGCCGTTCTGCCACGCCGGAAAGCCGCGTAGCGAGCGTGGCAAGCTCCGGCTCGTCCTTGTAGGCCTCGCCGTAAATATCCTCCACCACTTCCGGCACGGCAACGTAATCGCCGAAGACGGCACGCAGCGCATCGGAAATCTCGCCGACGGTGGCGCGGGCGCGGGCGGCGACGACTGCCGCCTCGAGAATATTACCCTTGCCGCTACGGGCAATTTCAGACAATGCCGCCAGCGCCTTCGAGACGTCCCCGCCGTCGCGGCGACGTTTGGTGTCCTCAAGGCGGCGGATTTGCGCAGCGCGTACGGCGGCGTTGTCGATATCGAGAACGTCGATATCCTCTTCGGTTTCCAGACGGTAGCGGTTGACGCCGACGATGACTTCCTCGCCCTTGTCCACGGCCGCCTGCCGACGCGTGGCCGCCTCCTCGATCAATCTTTTGGGCAGGCCCTCGGCCACCGCTTTGGTCATGCCACCAAGCGCTTCCACCTCCTCAATCAGCGCCCAGGCTTTTTGCGCCAGTTCATCCGTCAGGCTTTCGACGTAGTAGGAACCGGCCAGCGGATCGACGACCTTGGTGACGCCGGTTTCATGCTGGAGAATAAGCTGGGTGTTGCGGGCGATGCGGGCGGAAAATTCTGTCGGCAGGGCAATGGCTTCATCAAAGGAATTGGTGTGCAGCGATTGTGTGCCGCCCAGCACGGCGGACATGGCCTCGAAAGCGGTGCGGACAATGTTATTGTAAGGGTCCTGTTCCTGAAGAGACACACCGGATGTCTGGCAATGGGTGCGCAGCATGAGCGACGACGCCTTTTGCGGCTTGAACTCTTCCATGATGCGCGACCAGAGGAAGCGGGCGGCGCGCAGCTTTGCGGCCTCCATGAAGAAATTCATACCTATGGCAAAAAAGAACGACAGGCGGCCGGCGAAATCATCGACATTCAGTCCCTTGGCAAGGGCGGCCCGCACATATTCCCGCCCATCCGCCAGCGTGAAGGCAAGCTCCTGCACCAGCGTGGCACCTGCCTCCTGCATGTGATAGCCGGATATCGAAATAGAGTTGAATTTCGGCATCTCCTTCGCCGTATATTCAATGATATCAGCAATGATACGCATCGAAGGCTCGGGCGGGTAGATATAGGTGTTGCGGACCATGAACTCCTTGAGAATGTCGTTCTGGATGGTGCCGGAAAGCGCGGCACGCGAGACACCCTGCTCTTCCCCCGCAACGATGAAATTGGCGAGCACCGGAATGACGGCCCCGTTCATGGTCATGGAGACGGAGACCTTTTCGAGCGGTATACCATCGAACAGGATTTTCATGTCCTCGACGCTGTCGATCGCTACGCCGGCCTTACCGACATCGCCTTCAACGCGCGGGTGGTCGCTGTCATATCCGCGATGAGTGGCAAGATCGAAGGCGACCGAAACACCCTGTTGGCCGGCGGCAAGCGCCTTTCGATAAAAGGCGTTGGAAGCTTCGGCAGTCGAAAACCCGGCATATTGGCGGATCGTCCATGGCCGCCCGGCATACATGGTGGCGCGCGGGCCGCGCGTGAAGGGCGCAAAGCCCGGCAGACCATCGAGATGTGAAGCCTTTTTCAGGTCATCGGCCGTGTAAAGCGGTTTAACGTCAATGCCTTCGGGCGTATGCCAGACGAGTGCATCCGGTGAACGCTTCAGCTCCTTTTCGGCAAGCTGCAGCCAATCCCGCACCGTTTTTTCACCCGACATGCATATCTCCCCTTCTGCATTTCATTTTCAGTACTGTGACTGGTGATCGTGACCGAAATCCAGCCTACCCCGTAACCCGCTCCGCCCCTCATCCGTTCCTCAAAAACGGTATCAAGCCCTATTCAAATTCGATGATAACCTCATCCACGGCGAGGCTATCGCCCGGCTTTGCCGACACTTTAGCGACCCGGCCGCGTTTTTCCGCACGCAGGATGTTCTCCATCTTCATTGCCTCCACCGTCGCCAGCGCCTGACCGGCTTCCACCTCGTCCCCCTCGCCAACCGAGATCCCGGTGATGACGCCCGGCATCGGGCAGAGCAACAGTTTCGACGTATCGGGCGGCAGCTTTTCCGGCATCAGCAGCGCCAATTCCGCCACGCGCGGGCTGCGCACATGGGCGAGAACATCCATGCCGCGCCAGCGCAGGCGAACCGCCGCACCGGCAAGATCGACCTTGGCGGCGATCACCTCGCCCGCCACCGTGAACAGGCCAAGGCTGCGGCCGGGAAGCCAGCCGATAGCGACCGTCAGCGCAGCACCATCCTCAAAACGGATTGCCATGCCTTCAGCACCGGTTTCCACGCTGACGCTTCGATGGGATTGACCAAGCGAAACCACCCAGTCCTGACCGACAATGCGACGATGATTGCCAATGGTACCGGAAATTTCGACCGCACGGTTTTGAAGCCGCTGGTGGATAACGGTGGCGATGGCTGCGAGCTTGCGCGCGGAAGCCTCATCGGGCTCCACCCCGGAAAAGCCCTCCGGAAATTCCTCGGCGATAAAACCCGTCGTCAGACGGCCGGCCCGAAAACGCTCGTGCTGCATGACAGCCGAGAGGAACGGCAGATTGTGGCCGATGCCCTCCACTTCGAAACGATCCAGCGCCTGCCCCATTGCATCGATGGCGGTTTCACGATCCTTTGCCCAGCTACAAAGCTTGGCGATCATCGGATCGTAATACATCGAGATTTCACCGCCTTCGAAGACGCCGGTATCGTTGCGGATCACGGTGCCGTTTTCCTGCTTGCCCTCTTGCGGCGGGCGATACCGTGTCAACCGGCCGATGGAGGGCAAGAAATTACGATAGGGGTCTTCGGCATAAAGCCGGGTTTCGATTGCCCAGCCGTTCAACTTTATATCGGTCTGCCCGAAGGACAGCTTTTCGCCTGATGCCACGCGGATCATCTGCTCGACCAGATCAATGCCTGTGACGAGTTCCGTTACCGGATGTTCCACCTGCAGACGCGTATTCATTTCCAGAAAGTAGAAATTGCGCTCGCCATCGACGATGAATTCCACCGTTCCGGCCGAATGGTAACCGACTGCTCTCGACAGAGCCACGGCCTGCTCGCCCATGGCCTTGCGCGTTGCCTCATCAAGAAAGGGCGATGGCGCTTCCTCGATGACCTTCTGGTTGCGGCGCTGGATCGAGCACTCTCGCTCGCCAAGGTAAAGAATATTGCCGTGTTGATCGCCCAGCACCTGAATTTCGATATGGCGCGGCTGGGTGACGAATTTCTCGATGAAGATGCGGTCGTCCCCAAAGGAAGATTTCGCCTCGTTTTTTGACGACTGGAAACCCTCGCGCGCCTCCGCATCGTTAAAGGCGATGCGCATGCCTTTTCCGCCGCCGCCGGCCGAAGCCTTGATCATCACGGGATAACCGATCTCGGAGGCGATCCTCACCGCCTCATCTGCATCCCCAATTAGCCCCATATGGCCGGGCACGGTGGAAACACCGGCTTCCGCCGCTAGCTTCTTGGAGGTGATCTTGTCGCCCATGGCCTGGATAGCGCCGACCGGCGGGCCGATGAAGATCACACCCGCCTTCTCCAGCGCCTCGGCAAAGGCAGCGTTCTCCGACAGGAAGCCATAGCCGGGATGCACCGCATCAGCCCCGGTCTTCTCGATCGCAGCAAGGATTTTATCGATGACGATATAGGACTGCGACGAGGGCGCCGGACCGATATGAACGGCCTCATCCGCCATCTTCACATGCAAAGCATTGGCATCAGCATCCGAATAGACGGCAACCGTCGCAATGCCCATCTTCTTCGCCGTCTTGATGACCCGGCAGGCGATCTCGCCGCGATTGGCGATGAGGATTTTCTTGATCATTTGCCATCGCCTTCAAAAGTATGATTCTCAATCAGCGTCAGATACGCAGCGGGAACAGCATCGGTCAGCCAGACACCATTGTCGGCTTGAAAAAAGCTGTGGCCAGCGGCAAACATCCGACTGGCATCAACCATTAGGATGGCGGGTTTTCCGTGCCGCTGGCCGACCGCATGTGCCGTCACGCTGTCTGCCGAAAGATGAACCTGCTGCCGGCTGCCCGGTCGCAATCCTTCCTGCAGGATAGCATCTAGGAAACGTGTCGCAGTACCATGGAAAAGCTGCGGCGGCGGTTCTAAAGGAGCGCTACCAAGATCGACCTTTACTGAATGCCCCTGCGCGGCCCGGATGCGGTGCCCATCTTCCGAAAGGGTGAAACGCTTCTTGTCGCTTTCGGTAACGACCGCACGCAGACCGGCCTCGTCGAGCAGCGTGCCACTCGCATTTGCTTTTGCCAATAGATCTCCGACATCCGCCCAACCCTGAGCATCCATGGTAAGCCCGATGCTTTCGGGCGCATGTCGCAGAACATAGCTCAGGAATTTGCTGGTGGCCGTCGACATTGAATTTCATTCCCTATTGGCGGATGACAGCACACTCAAATCTCGAAAAAGTTCTCGAAGGATTCCGGGAAATTCTGCCGGGCGACGCGCTCGTCGATGACAAGCATCGCCTGGTAGGAAAGCGGATCGAAATTCTTTTCCGCCGGCAAGACCTCGCGGCCGAACAGCAGGCTGAGGCGGGCAGCGTCGAGATTACCACGCTCGAACGGCTCGGGACCAAAATGGTGCCAGAGCGAGTGCAGGAAGGCCGCATCGATGCGGTGTTCCTTGGAATCGTCCCGCGCCCTTCGGGGTATCATCTTGATGGGCGTTACCCCTTTTGGATTGGCGCGGCGGATGGTGAACTGGATGCCCGTGCTCGGCATGCCGGAGGGAAATCCCTTGTGTTTGGTCATTTCGGGCAGGTTCGCCATCTTTTGTCCTTCCAGAAGCATTTCCATTAAAAGCAGGTCCGCTTTTACGTCCGGATATGCGTAAATTCAAATAATTAGAGCGCTTTCATGGTCCTATTAAAACCAGAAGCGCTCTAGTCTTTTCGTTATGCCTTGCCGATTTTGTCCTGCGTCTTCTGCTCGAAGTCGGAGGCATCGTGGCGTTCATGCAATTGTTCGGACGGATCGCCCGAGGTTTTGTTGACGATCACGCCGCGCTTGACCGCAGGGCGTTCGCCAATTTCAAGCGTCCAGCGCATAAGGTTCTTATAACCGGCCGCTTCAAGGAAAGCACCGGCATCGCCATAAGCTTGGCCGAGCGCTATCTTGCCATACCAGGGCCAGACGGCCATGTCGGCAATCGTATATTCCGAGCCCGCCAGATAACGGTTGTCGGCCAGATGACGGTCAAGCACGTCAAGCTGGCGTTTAACCTCCATGGCGTAACGGTCGATAGCATATTTGATCTTGATCGGGGCGTAGGCGTAGAAATGGCCGAAACCGCCGCCGAGGAAGGGGGCGGAACCCATCTGCCAGAACAGCCAGTTCAGCGCCTGCGTGCGGGCATTGCCCTCTTTCGGCAGGAAAGCGCCGAATTTTTCCGCGAGATAGACGAGGATCGAGCCGCTCTCGAAAACCCGGGTCGGCTCGGGCGTCGAATGATCCATCAGCGCCGGGATCTTGGAGTTCGGATTGACGCCGACAAAACCGGAGCCGAACTGGTCGCCTTCGCCGATCTTGATCAGCCAGGCATCATATTCGGCGCCCTTGTGGCCAGCGGCCAGCAATTCTTCCAGCATGATCGAGACCTTCTGGCCATTCGGCGTTGCCAGCGAATAAAGCTGCAACGGATGTTTGCCGACCGGCAATTCCTTGTCATGGGTGGGACCGGCGATCGGGCGATTGATATTGGCGAACTGGCCGCCATTACCCTTGTCCCAGGTCCAGACCTTGGGCACTTCATATCCGGCGGGAAAATTATCTGCGGAGGAGTTCTCGGCCATAAAAATCAGTCCTTGTGCGTTTCGGGAGGGCACCGAAGGTCGGGCGCCTGAACATCATTATAGTAAGGTGGCCAAAGTATTTTTCCAGCCCCAGAGCAGGTCAGAGCGGAATGGTATCGTGCTTTTTCCAGCGGGTTTCGACGTTCTTGCCCCGCAGCGAAGCAAAGGCACGGGCGATGCGGCGGCGCGAGGAATGCGGCATGATAACCTCATCGATGAAACCACGCTCTGCCGCCACGAAGGGATTGGCGAAACGCTCCTCATATTCCCTTGTGCGCGCGGCGATCTTGTCCGGATCGGAAAGCTCCGAGCGATAGAGGATTTCCGCGGCCCCTTTTGCGCCCATGACAGCGATTTCCGCAGTCGGCCAGGCATAGTTCACATCAGCGCCGATATGTTTCGAGGCCATCACGTCATACGCGCCACCATAGGCCTTGCGGGTAATCAGCGTCACCATCGGAACCGTCGCCTCGGAATAGGCAAACAGCAGTTTCGCACCGTGCTTGATGACGCCGCCATATTCCTGCGCCGTTCCCGGCAGGAAACCGGGCACATCCACCAGTGTCAGCAGGGGAATGTTGAAGGCATCGCAGAAGCGCACGAAGCGGGCGGCCTTGCGTGAGCTGTCAATATCCAGACACCCGGCCAGCACCATCGGCTGGTTTGCGACGACGCCTACTGTCTGGCCTTCCAGACGCATGAAACCGGTGATGATGTTTCTGGCAAACGCCTCCTGCAACTCGAAGAAATCGCCCTCGTCGGCGAGCGCATGGATCAGTTCCTTCATATCGTATGGCTTGTTGGAACTGTCGGGGATCAGCGTATCGAGGCGCGCTTCCAGCCGTGCGGGATCGTCATGAAAAGGCCGGACTGGCGGTTTTTCCCGATTATTCAGCGGCAGGAAATCGAAAAGCAGGCGCACATGCTCAAGTGTCTCGATGTCGTTTTCATAGGCGCCATCGGCAACGGAGGATTTTTTGGTGTGTGTGGAGGCGCCGCCCAGCTCTTCCGCCGTGACGATCTCGTTGGTCACGGTCTTCACCACATCCGGCCCGGTTACGAACATGTAGGAGGTATCGCGCACCATGAAGATGAAGTCGGTCATGGCAGGCGAATAAACGGCACCACCGGCACACGGCCCCATGATGACAGAGATTTGAGGCACAACACCGGAGGCGATGACGTTGCGCTTGAAAACGTCGGCATAACCGCCGAGCGAAGCAACACCTTCCTGAATCCGCGCGCCGCCACTGTCGTTGAGGCCAATCACGGGCGCGCCGTTGCGCACGGCCATATCCATGATCTTGCAGATTTTCTGGGCATGGGTTTCCGACAGCGAACCGCCGAGCACGGTAAAATCCTGGCTGAAAACATAGACCTGCCGGCCGTTGATGGTGCCCCAGCCGGTAACGACGCCATCGCCCGCCACCTTCTGTTCGGCCATGCCGAAATCCACCGCACGGTGGGTAACGTACATGTCGTACTCTTCGAAGGAACCTTCATCCAGCAACACATCGATGCGCTCGCGCGCCGTCAGCTTGCCCTTGGCATGCTGCGCCTCAATGCGCTTGACGCCGCCGCCGAGCCGCGCTTCGTCGCGGCGCGTCTGCAATTGCTCCAGAATGTTGGGCATGTTTCCTCCATGCGTTTCCTCAAAATCAATAGCTTAGAAAACATTCGCCTAGAAGCCTTGATCGTGCGCGTATGCGTGGCATAAATATTTGCAATATTTATTTTTGCAAAGTTGCAACATGGCTATGGAAAAGCTCTTCATCGGCCGCAAGGTCCGCGGCCTTCGCGAAAACGCCCGCTCCACGCAGGCACAGTTTGCCGAACGGCTCGGCATTTCGGCCAGTTATCTGAACCAGATCGAAAACAATCAGCGACCCGTTTCCGCCAGCGTTCTGGTGACGCTGGTGGAAAAATTCCAGCTCGACGTGACGGAGCTGGCAACCGGCGAAAACGACCGGCTGGTTTCCGCTGTGCGCGAGGCCCTGAAAGACCCGCTGTTCCTGAATTACGAGCCCGGGCTGCAGGAGCTGAAGCTGATTGCGCAGAACGCACCGGGTTTTGCCCATGCGCTTTTGCGCGCCCACCAGGCCTACCGGCAAAACAGCGAGCAGCTGGTGCAGCTGGATGACAGGCTGGGGCGGGGAACCGCGCAGGTGGAAAGAACACCTTACGAAGAGGTCCGCGATTTCTTTCACTTCGTCGACAATTACGTTGCCGAGATCGATCTTCTGGCGGAAGAACTTGCATACGAACTGGAGATAGAGGGCGGCGAGACCTACGGCATTCTCGCGGCCCATCTACGCAGCCGCTTCGGTGTCCATATCACCAGAACGGAGGCGGCGGGCGGATTGATCCGGCATTTCGATCCGGCCGGCAAAACGCTGGCGCTCAGTTCCTACATGGCAGCACCGACCCGCTGTTTTCAGCTTGCGCTTCAGATCGCCCAGCTTCATGCGGGAGCAACCGTGGACAGAGTGCTGGCCGGCGCCGGTTTCCGTAGCGCCGAAGCCGCGGAAATCTGTCGCATCGGCCTTCACAACTATTTCGCCGCCGCGCTGATCCTGCCATATGGGCAATTTCACCGGGCCGCGCAGGAATTGCGCCACGATCTGGAACTTCTGGCCGTGCGCTTCGGCGCGAGCCTTGAACAGGTGGCCCACAGGCTCAGCACTTTGCAACGCCCTGGTCAGAAAGGCGTGCCGATCTTTTTCGCCAAGATCGACCGGGCTGGCAACATCACCAAACGCCACAGCGCCACAAGGCTGCAATTTGCCCGTTTCGGCGCGGCCTGTCCGCTCTGGAACATTCATCAGGCCTTCGAAAGCTCCGACAGGATAGTACGCCAGCTGGCGGAAACACCTGACGGCGTGCGCTATCTTTCCATCGCCACACAGATCGAAAAAGCCGGCGCCGGTTTCAACACGGACAGGCCACGTTATGCCATCGCGCTTGGCTGCGAAATTTCCCATGCGCAGAATTTCGTCTATGCCGATACACTCGATCTCGCCAATACCGCCTCCTTCAAGCCCATCGGCGTTTCCTGCCGGGTCTGCGAAAGGGTCGATTGCGTGCAGCGCGCCGTACCGCCGCTAAAACGCAAACTACATGTCGATCATCTCTCACGCGGAGCCTTGCCCTACCGGATCGCAGACTTCTAGCGCCGCGCGGCCATATCAGGGCAGCGGCACCATCGCGCGCCGCATGATATTTGCATAGTAGCCCCAGAACAGCCGGGCGGCGACGGAGCGCCAGGGCGTCCAGAGTTCCGCCCGCGCCGCCAGCCATTTCCCATCCGGCCGTGCCTCGAGCGAAAGCGCGTGGCCCACCGCAGCCCGCAGCGCCACATCACCAACCGGAAAAATATCGGGGTGGCCGCCGCAGAACATCAGATAGACTTCCGCCGTCCACGGACCAATGCCGCGAAGCGCCACCAGCTCCGAAAGGGCCAAATCTGCTTCCTTGCGACTGACGGCATCAAGATCGATGCGGCCATCCGCAACCGCGTGCGCCAACCCTTCCAGCGTTGTTGCCTTGGCCCGGGAAAGGCCGAAAGTGGCGTGCAATTCTTCCGGCACCGCCAGATAGTTTTCCGCCGTCACCGCCCCGCCCGTGCCGGCAAGGATACGCACCCATATGGCGTTCGCGCTGGCGCGCGACACCATCTGCGACACGACGATATGGGCAAGGCCCGCAAAGCCGGGCTCGTGAATACGCAACTCCAGCGGACCGGCTTTTTCGATAATAAGGCTAAGAGCCGGATCGAGGCGGGCAAGATGCGCCATACCTTCGCTGATATCGTCGAGGCCCCTGATGATTTTCATGTCTGCACAGCCCATATTCACGTTGGCCCGGCACCGGGTGGCGAGGCGCTTCAAAACATGGCAGAAGAAACCATGCCTTCGCCCGTCCGTCAAAAACCGGTTTATCGTTTTGCGCCCAGCCCCAATGGCGCCCTGCATCTGGGCCATGCGCTTTCCGCTTTTCTGAACCACGACATGGTGCGGGAAAACAGTGGCCATTTTCTGCTGCGCATCGAAGATATCGACCAGACGCGCTGCACTCCGGAGCTGGAGCAGGCGATCTATGATGATCTTGGCTGGCTGGGACTGGAATGGGAAAAGCCGGTGCGGCGGCAATCGGAGCACTTCGATGAGTATCGCACAGCACTCGACAGGCTGGTCGAGGCCGACCTCGCCTATCCCGCCTTCTTAAGCCGGGGTGAGACGAAAGCCATTGTCAGGGCCTTTGAGGCAGAGGGAAGGCTCTGGCCGCGCGATCCCGACGGCGCGCCGCTTTACCCCGCAATAGATCGGCAAAGGCCGCAGGCGGAACGGGCCGAACTTCTGGCATCAGGCAGGCAACACGCCTGGCGGCTCGACATGGAAAAGGCGGTCCGCACCTTGCACAGCAAGCTGTTCTGGCGCGAGAGCGGCGACGGGCAGACCGGGGAAATCGAAGCTTTGCCGGCGCTGTGGGGCGATGTGGTGCTGTCGCGCTCCGACGCCCCCTCCAGCTATCATCTTTCCGTTGTGGTGGATGACGCGCTGCAAGGCATCACCCATGTGGTGCGCGGCATGGATCTGTTTAACGCAACCGCCATTCACCGGCTGCTGCAACAATTGCTTGACCTATCGCCACCCGCTTATCACCACCACCGGCTGATTTTGGGTGCTGATGGGCGCAAGCTCTCGAAAAGCGAAGGCAGCACCGGCCTTTCAGCGCTTCGGGCGGAAGGAAAAACGCCGTCAGATATCCGCCGGCTTGTCGGGCTCCTCTAGCACCTGCTCGCGGCGCGCACTGTTGCCGGCGATATTGCGGCGGATGATCTGCCGGACCTTGTATTTCATCAGAGCGGCATTCACTTCCGCACCCAGCATGAAGATGACACCCACCATGTAAAGAAACACCAGAACCACCATCACCGAGGCCAGACCGGCGTAGGTGGCGGCATAATTGGCGAAGGTGGAGAGGTAATAGGCAAAGATCGCCGCGCCGATGACCCAGAAGATCATTGTCAGCAGAATGCCAGGCCAGACATCCCAGATGCGGCGTTTGCCGGCCGGAAGCCACAGATGCGCCGCCACCAGCCCGACCGTCAGAACGACGATGGTGCCGTAAAGTCCGAGGCTGGAAACCGTGTTCAGCGCATCCGTCAGCCAGGGAAATCGCTGCTCGGCAAATGACGTTGCGACCGGCACCGCAACAAGCACGATGCTGATGCCGGTAAAGACCACCACTGCGATCAACACATAAAGCAGACTGAGAAGACGGGTGATGTACCACCAGCGCGTTTCCGTGACGCGATAGGCGCGGTTGAGCGAGATTCGTAGCGCCTCGACGCCGTTGGAGGCAAAATATGCGGCCGCCAGCACCGAAATCGTGAGCAGTCCGCCGCGCGGAATGGTCAGGACCTGCTGCACCTGCGCGGCAAGCGGACCTGCGATCGCTTCCGGCCAGGTGTCAAAAATCAGATGCACCGCCGTCTCGGAAAACTGGTCAGCCCCCAGAAAACCGGCCAAAGCCGTACCGAAAATCAGGAACGGGAACAGCGCCAGCAGGATGGAAAGCGCCATGTGGCTCGCCATCGCCCAGCCGTCATCCTCGGCAAAATGAGAATAGGCATCGAAGGCAACCTTGCCTGCCAGGCGCACTGCGGCAACCATGTCGCCTCCATTCATCGGCATTTCATTTGTAACTTCGCCCCGAATATGGGAAGTCAGCTCTACTTTGTACAGCGCACAAGCCCGCCTTTCGGTTCCCGCAGGCATACAGATTTTGCGCAATACAATTTTCACAGGCCAGACCATCGGGCCAGCGCAACATTCGGTTTTCCGGAGCGGCATAGATGCCTGAAAAACCCGTCATCATAATTACCGGATGTTCCTCGGGCATCGGAGCCCATTGTGCCGGCGCGCTTCACCGCGACGGCTGGAGGGTGTTTGCCACCGTGCGTCGCATCGTCGATATGGCCGCGCTCGAAAATCAGGGCATAGAAACCCTGATCATGGACTATACCAAGCCCGAAACCATCGCGGCTCTCCTGGATACGGTTGCGGCCAGAACCGGAGGCCGCATCGATGCGCTGTTCAACAATGGCGCCTATGGCCAGCCGGGTGCTGTGGAGGATCTGCCGGTGGAAGCACTGCGGCAGCAATTCGAAACCAACGTCTTCGGCTGGCACGATCTGACGCGGCGGGTCATTCCCTTCATGCGCCAGCGCGGTTCAGGGCGCATCGTGCATTGCTCCTCCATTCTCGGCCTTGTTCCCTATCGTTATCGTGGTGCCTATACCGCATCGAAATTCGCGATCGAGGGCCTTGGCGTCACGCTGCGCATGGAACTTCAGGGCAGCGGCATCCATGTGAGCCTGATCGAACCGGGGCCGATCACGTCGAAATTCACCACGACGGCGCTTGCCCACGTCAGGGACAAGATCGATCTGGAAAACTCGGCCCATGCTGTGGAATACAAGCGTCAGCTGGCGCGGATGGATGGGTCCGGCCCGGTCAACCGCCACAAGCTTGGCCCCGATGCCGTTTACGCCGTGCTGAAACACGCCCTGACCGCCGCAAAGCCAAGACCGCATTATCCCGTCACCGTTCCCGCCAAACAGGGGCTGTTGCTGAAACGGCTCTTGCCTGCCGGACTGTTCTATCGTCTGCTGCGCAGATTCGATTGAGGAGGAGTACCCCCTAAATGTCCGGCTTCACCACTGTTCTGGCCCTTATCGTTATGGGCCTCGTTGTCATCGTGCTGATACGAGGCCTTTTCAACATGCTGAAGGGCCAAGACGCCAACCGTTCCAACAAGTTGATGCAGCTTCGCCTCCTGTTGCAGGCCATCGCCATCGTGCTCATCATGCTGACCCTTTGGCTCACCGGCGGCGGACGCTGACATGGTGAAACTGAACAAGATCTACACCCGCACCGGCGACAAGGGCACGACGGCGCTGGTGTCCGGTCCCCGCCGCCTGAAGCACGATCTTCGCGTCGAGGCCTATGGCACGGTGGACGAAACGAATTCGGCGATCGGCGTGGCGCGGCTGCATACCGCCAATACTGATATTGCCAGCATGGAAAAGCTGGATGCCATGCTGTTCCGCATCCAGAACGACATGTTCGACCTCGGCGCGGATCTCGCGACCCCGGAAACCGGCGAGCCGCCGGCCTACGAACCGCTGCGCATTGTCGAGAGCCAGGTCACGCGGCTGGAAAACGAAATCGACGACCTCAACTCCGCAATTGAACCGCTGACCTCCTTCGTGCTGCCGGGCGGCAATGCGGCGGCGGCCAATCTGCATCTGGCGCGCACGATCTGCCGACGGGCGGAACGGCTCATGGTGGAGCTCTCGGTTGCTGAAAACGAGATCGTCAGCCCGGAAGCGCTGAAATATGTCAACCGCCTGTCCGACTTCCTGTTCGTTGCCGCCCGTTTTGCCAATGATATGGGCAAGGCTGACATATTGTGGGTTCCCGGCAAGAACCGCTAAAGCCTATCTCTCGCACAAACGAAGGGCATTCGATGTTCATACCGCTGCACGATGCGAATTCCCTCAAACATATCCGGCTGCAATATGTCACGATCGGCCTGATCGTGGTCAACGTGCTGGTATGGCTATTTACCGGCGTGCTTGCCAGCGACGTCCAGGCCAATGCCGCAGCGCTCGGCCTCGGTTTCATCCCGGCTGTGGTGTTCGACTACGCCTACCTGGAGCCCGCCTTGCAGGTGGTGCCGGATGACCTGACCGTCGTCACCTATGCGTTCCTGCATCTGGATTTCTGGCACATGGCAGGCAATATGCTGTTTCTGTGGGTCTTCGGCGACAACGTCGAGGACGCACTCGGCCACTTCCGTTTCCTTATCTTTTACATCGCCTGCGCCATAGCCGGCGCGCTGTTGCACGGCTTTGTCGCACCCATGTCGGAAGGGCCGCTTATCGGTGCATCAGGCGCTGTTTCCGGCGTCGTCGCGGCCTATTTTCTCCTGCATCCCAAGGTGCGCGTCTGGGTTCTGGTGTTCATGCGCATTCCGTTGCCCTTGCCTGCCTTCATTCCGCTGGCGCTATGGATCGGACAGCAATTTCTGATGCTGGCACTTGGCCTTGAGGAAAATGTTTCCTGGGGGGCACATGTGGGCGGCATATTGGCCGGGGCTGTGATGGTAATTTTCATGCGCCGGCCGGACGTTCCCCTGTTCGACCGCACGATTGTTCCGCCAAGGGCGGCGCAGTTCAAGAATCCGTCGCAAACGGCGGGGTTGTCGCAAATCGAACGGGGCTATGACGGGAGCAGATGAGCCGTTGACGAAGAGATAAATTATTTACGTTAACGTCAACGTAAGGTATGCCTTGCGTGCATGTGATAATGAACATTGCTCCGTTGTATTTGCGGGAAAAATGCTTATCCATGTCGCCAACCTGTTTTTGGAGGTCCGCGCGGTCTTGTCGCCTCGCGGACAGGAGTTTGAGGAAAACCGCCGATGAAGATCCTTGTCCCTGTCAAACGAGTTGTTGATTACAACGTCAAGATCCGCGTGAAGTCGGATGGTTCGGGCGTTGAACTCGCGAATGTGAAGATGTCGATGAACCCGTTCGACGAAATCTCGGTGGAAGAGGCTCTGCGACTGAAAGAAGCCGGCAAGGCCGAAGAAGTCGTGGTCGTGTCGATCGGCCCTGCCAAGGCGGAAGAGACGCTGCGCACGGCGCTCGCCATGGGTGCCGACCGCGCCATCCTGATCGAGACCGACGAGACGGTCGAACCGCTAGCCGTCGCCAAGCTTTTGAAGGGCGTGGCGGAAGCCGAGCAGCCCGGCCTCGTCATCGTCGGCAAGCAGGCGATCGACGACGACAGTAACCAGACCGGTCAGATGCTGGCCGCCCTTCTCGGCTGGGGCCAGGGCACCTTCGCCTCCAAGGTCGTACCGTCTGATGGCAAGGTCGCTGTGACGCGTGAAGTCGATGGCGGCCTGCAGACGGTCGAACTGAAACTTCCCGCTGTCGTGACCACCGATCTTCGTCTGAACGAGCCGCGTTACGCCTCGCTGCCGAACATCATGAAGGCAAAGAAGAAGCCACTCGACAAGAAGACCCCGGCCGATTTCGGCGTCGATGTCACGCCGCGTCTGAAGGTGTTGAAGACCGAGGAGCCCGCAGGCCGCAAGGCCGGCATCAGGGTCGGCTCGGTGGCTGAGCTGGTCGAAAAGCTCAAAGCCGACGGCGTCCTCTAAGGTTTCGGAAAAGGGAGATTACATTATGGCCATTCTTCTTCTGGCAGAACACGACAACGCAACCCTTTCCGACCTGACGGCGAAGACGCTGACGGCGGCAACGCAGATTGGCGGCGACGTCCACGTGCTCGTTGCCGGCTCCGGTGCGAAGGGTGCCGCCGACGCGGCGGCGAAACTGTCCGGCGTTGCCAAGGTACTGCTTGCCGACGACGCATCCTATGCCAACGCGCTTGCCGAGCCGCTGGCGGCGCTGATCGTCTCGCTCAGCCCTTCCTATGACGTCATCATCGCACCGGCGACCGCTTCGGCCAAGAATGTCGCCCCGCGCGTCGCAGCCCTTCTCGATGTGGCCCAGGTCTCGGAAATCATCGAGGTCGTCAGCCCGGATACTTTCAAACGTCCAATCTATGCCGGCAACGCCATCCAGACGGTGCAGGCAAGCGACGCCAAGAAGGTCATCACCGTGCGCCCCACCGCGTTTGCGGCAGCCGCTGAAGGCGGTTCGGCACCGGTGGAAACCATCGGCGCTGCCGAGAACCCCGGCGTTTCTGTCTTTGTGTCCGACGCGCTCGCCTCTTCCGATCGTCCGGAACTGACCTCTGCGAAGATCATCATCTCGGGCGGTCGCGCACTCGGCTCCTCGGAAAAGTTCCGCGAAGTGATCCTGCCGGTTGCCGACAAGCTCGGTGCAGCCGTCGGCGCATCGCGCGCAGCCGTCGATGCGGGTTATGCACCGAACGACTGGCAGGTCGGTCAGACCGGCAAGGTCGTGGCACCGCAGCTTTACATCGCTGCCGGCATTTCGGGCGCCATCCAGCATCTGGCCGGCATGAAGGACTCGAAGGTCATCGTTGCCATCAACAAGGACGAGGAAGCGCCGATCTTCCAGGTTGCCGATTACGGCCTCGTCGCAGACCTGTTCGAGGCTCTGCCGGAACTCCAGAAGGCTCTGTGATTTTAAGCCTTTAGCCAAAGGCGGCGCGTTTTTTGAACGCGCCGCCTTCTCTTTTTCGGCGATATGCGTAACATCGCCGCAAATGACGCAGATGAAATCCCATGAGGAGACCAGCATATGACCGCCCCCTTTAAAAACATCGGTATCATCGGAGCCGGTCAAATGGGTTGCGGCATCGCGCATGTTTCCGCCTTGGCCGGTTACAAGGTGCACATTTACGATCTTTCCAAAGACGGCATCGAAGCCGGCCTTGCAACGATCAACGGCAATCTTGCCCGTCAGGTCACCAACGGCAAGCTCTCCGACGACGCCCGCAAAGATGCGCTCGCGCTCATCAGCGGTTCGACTGACGTCAACGATCTGGCGCCCATGGATCTGGTCATTGAGGCTGCTACCGAAAACGAGGAAATCAAACGCAAGATCTATGCGCAGATCTGCCCGGTACTGAAGCCCGAAGCGCTTTTGGCCACCAACACGTCTTCCCTCTCCATCACCCGCCTTGCGTCCGCCACCGATCGTCCCGAACAGTTCATGGGCATCCACTTCATGAACCCGGTGCCTGTGATGAAGCTGGTGGAGCTGGTGCGCGGTATCGCCACCAACGAAAAGACCTTCGATGCGGCGAAGGACTATGTGCGGACGCTGGAAAAGGCGATCACCGTCGCCGAGGATTTCCCCGCCTTCATCGTCAACCGCATCCTGCTGCCGATGATCAACGAGGCGATCTACACGCTCTATGAGGGCGTCGGTTCGGTGGAAGCCATCGACACCGCCATGCGGCTCGGCGCCAACCATCCGATGGGACCGTTGCAGCTTGCCGACTTCATCGGTCTCGACACCTGTTTGTCGATCATGCAGGTGCTGCATGACGGGCTGGCCGACAGCAAATACCGCCCCTGCCCGCTGCTGGTGAAATATGTCGAGGCCGGCTGGCTCGGCCGCAAATCTGGTCGCGGTTTTTACGATTACCGTGGCGAGACACCTGTTCCGACGCGCTAAGGCGCAAGAGATATTCCTCTGAAATCATTCGAGATGACGGGAGGTAAGTCCCTCCCGCACTGGACAATTATTTAGCCTTCACTGCCGATACCAACGCCTTGGCATCTTCGCTGTCCCAGGCTGCCGGACCGTTCATGGCGGCAATCAGGCAGCCTTTTTCGTCCAGCAGAAGAGTTGCGGGAAGGCCGAAAGCCAGCCCTTCCTTTTTCAGAACATTGAAGACGCCCATGGAGCTGTCGCGATAAAGTTTCAGCGCGTCGATCTTGTATTCGTCAATGAAGGCTTTCGGTTTTTCGTCCGCGCCGGTGTCGATATTGACCGCAACAACCTCAAAGCCATCGCTGCCCTTTTCCTTCTCGAGTGCGTTCAGCGCAGGCATTTCCTCCCGGCATGGCACGCACCAGGTGGCCCAGAGATTGAGGAGAACCGCCTTGCCCTTGAGATCGGCAAGCGACATGTCCGACCCTTGCGGACCCTTGAAGGACAGCGGGATGACGCGCGGCGTATCCGTGGCCGACATGGCCGCCACCTGGCCCTTCAGGAGGGGTTTCAGCGAGGCGATGCGGTTTGCCGCACCTTCACATAAACCGGCCTCGGCAACCGCTGCCCCTTGAACCGGGCTCTCAGACCCAATATGCCTGAACCAGACCGCACCCGCGCCGAACACGACACCGGCAACGGCAGCAATTGCAACCAATCTGGCGGAAGGAAGCCTGAACGGCCTTTTTTCTGTCATCGAATACTCCAGGGCACGCAGAACATGGCTGACGGCACAGATCAGAAATCCTCCAACCAGATGTGGGGCGGACGTTTCGCTTCCGGGCCATCAGCCATCATGGAAGAGATAAATGCCTCCATCGGCTTCGACAAGAAGCTTTATGCCCAGGACATCCGCGGCTCTATAGCGCATGCCACCATGCTGGCGGAAAAAGGCATTATTTCGCAGGAAGATAAAGACAAGATCGTTCACGGCCTGAACACGATCCTGTCAGAAATCGAGGCCGGCAGCTTCGAATTCTCGCGCAAGCTCGAAGACATTCACATGAACATCGAGGCGCGGCTTGCCACCCTCATCGGCACGGCGGCAGGGCGGCTGCACACCGCCCGCTCGCGCAACGACCAGGTGGCGCTCGATTTCCGCCTCTGGGTCAAGGAAGAGCTGCAGAAGACGGAAGGCATGCTGACCGCGCTCATCGCCGCCTTCCTCGACCGCGCCGAGGAAAATGCCGATACGGTCATGCCCGGCTTCACCCATCTGCAGACGGCCCAGCCCGTCACCTTCGGCCATCATTGCATGGCCTATGTGGAAATGTTCGGCCGTGACCGCGCCCGCGTGCGTCACGCGATCGAACATCTGGATGAGAGCCCGATCGGTGCAGCAGCGCTGGCCGGCACCGGTTATCCTATCGACCGCCATATGACGGCAAAGGCCCTCGGCTTCCGCGAGCCGACCCGCAACTCCATCGACACCGTTTCCGACCGCGATTTCGCACTCGAGTTCCTGTCGATCGCCTCGATCTGCGCCACGCATCTGTCGCGCCTCGCCGAAGAAATCGTCATCTGGTCGACGCCGCAATTCGGCTTCATCCGCCTGTCCGATGCCTTTTCCACCGGCTCGTCGATCATGCCGCAGAAGAAGAACCCCGACGCCGCCGAACTGGTGCGCGCCAAGACCGGCCGCATCAACGGCTCGCTGGTGGCGCTTCTGACTGTGATGAAGGGCCTGCCACTCGCCTATTCCAAGGACATGCAGGAAGACAAGGAACAGGTTTTCGATGCCGCCGAAAGCCTGGAACTGGCCATCGCCGCCATGACCGGCATGATCCGCGACCTTGAGGTGCGCAAGGACCGCATGCGTGCGGCCGCCGGTTCGGGCTATTCCACCGCCACCGATCTTGCTGACTGGCTGGTGCGCGAGGCAGGCCTGCCCTTCCGCGACGCCCACCATGTGACCGGAAATGCGGTGGCACTGGCGGAAAAGAAAGGCTGCGATCTGGCCGATCTTTCGCTGGAAGACCTGCAGGCGATCCATCCGGCCATTACAAGCGGCGTTTTCGACGTCCTTTCAGTCGAGGCATCGGTTGCCAGCCGCACCAGCTTCGGCGGCACGGCTCCTTCCGAGGTCAAGAAGCAGATCGCCTGGTGGCGTGGACGCAACTAACGCATCGGACCGAAAAGTGTGAAGCGGTTTTCGGAAAATCCGATGCGCAGACAAATTAAAATGAACGGCGGAAACGATTTCATTTTTCTCCGCCGCCCTCATAAATCTGCGTTACGCTGCGATCACAAGAAACAGGGTGCACAAGCGCCCTGTTTTTCGTTATCAGAGAAGCACATATTTCCTTTGGACAGGCTCATGCTTTCAAAAACCGCGCGCAATCTCATCGTTCCCATCGGCATGACGCTCGCCGTCAGTCTTGCTCTCAGTGCCTGCGGGCGAAAAGGCGATATCGATCCGCCGAGCACGCCGGTCGAAATGCGCAACAAGCGCAATGCCGACGGAACCGAGACGAAGCCGGCAACGGCGGAGCGACCGTTCATCCTCGACAAGCTTCTCTGACGGGAAAAAGCCTGTGAACCATTTTGGCTATATCGACGGCGTGCTTCACGCCGAAAACGTGCCCGTGCCTGAGATCGCCAAGACGGTCGGCACGCCGTTCTATGTCTATTCGACCGCGACGCTGGAGCGCCACTACAAGGTGTTCTCAGGCGCTTTCGCCGATGTGGACGCCATGGTCTGTTACGCCATGAAGGCCAATTCCAACCAGGCCGTTCTGAAGACGCTGGCAAAGCTTGGCGCGGGTATCGACGTGGTATCCGGCGGCGAATTGCGCCGCGCGCTTGGCGCCGGCGTACCGGCAAACCGCATCATGTTCTCCGGCGTCGGCAAGACGGTGGCGGAAATGGATTACGCGCTGGAAGCCGGCATCTACTGCTTCAACATCGAATCCGAGCCGGAGCTTGAAGTTCTCAACCTGCGCGCCGTCAAGGCCGGAAAAAGGGCGCATGTGTCCTTCCGCATCAATCCGGATGTGGATGCGCGCACTCATGCCAAGATTTCCACGGGCAAAAAAGAGAACAAGTTCGGCATTTCCTATGAGCGGGCGCGTGCGGTCTATGCCCACGCCGCCACCCTGCCCGGCATCGAAGTCACCGGCATCGACATGCATATCGGCAGCCAGATCACCGAATTGCAGCCCTTCGAGGATGCGTTCCGCTTGCTGCGCGAACTGGTGGAATCCCTGCGCACGGACGGGCACACGATCAGCCACGTCGATATCGGCGGCGGTCTCGGCATTCCCTACCGCGAGGACAATAATCCGCCGCCGCTGCCGGATGCCTATGCGCATATCGTCAAGAACGAGCTGAAGAGCCTCAACTGCAAGATCATCACCGAACCGGGACGCCTGATCGTCGGCAATGCCGGCATTCTGGTGACGGAAGTGATCTATGTGAAGGATGGCGGCGAAAAGAACTTCGTGATTGTCGATGGCGCGATGAACGACCTCATCCGCCCGACGCTTTACGAGGCCTATCACGGCATCCGCCCGGTCGTGCAGCCCGCGGTGGACGCCCCTCGCATCAAGGCCGATATCGTTGGCCCCGTCTGCGAAACGGGTGACTATCTGGCGCTGGACCGCGAGATGGCCGCACCGCAGCCGGGTGATCTGATTGCCGTCAGCTCCGCCGGTGCTTACGGCGCCGTGCAGGCAGGCACCTATAATTCGCGCCTGCTGGTGCCGGAAGTACTGGTAAAGGGTGACAAGTTCCACGTCATCCGCCCGCGCGGAACCTATGAGGAGCTGATCGCTCTCGATTCAGTACCCGCCTGGCTCGATTGATCCGCCATATATCCGGCTTGGTCGATCACAATTGAGCGAAGCTGCCTAAAAAATGGGGGTGAGCATCCGCTTGCCCTCGTCTTCGCCACAAAGAATGTTATCCTTGCTTCTCATAATACAAGCAGCTCGCCGTTCCGGGAATGGCGTTTGACGTGGCCAGAACCGGGAGAACGGATTGATGACCACAGCCGGAGAGGACAGGACAGGCAGAAAGCGCCCAACCGGCGCATTCGCGCAGCGGCCGGATCTTGCCCGCCGGGTTGCGGCTAAACGCTTCTTCGCAAAAATCGTGTTGTTTTCGGAAAGAGTAGCACCGAAGACGCTGTGGCCGCTTTCCATCACCGCCGCATTTCTGGCGCTCGCGTGGTTCGGCCTCTACCGGCAAATGCCTGATTTCGTGCGGCTGGGCATCGTTTTCCTGCTGGTTTTTGGTTTCATCAGCACCATCCTGCCAATCGTCCGGCTGAAATGGCCGACAGACAACGACGCGTCCCGCCTTCTGGAAGAACGCAATGGTCTCGCCCACCAGCCAGTCGGTGTGCAGGAAGACGAACCGGCGTTGGACACCCCCATTTCCCGCGCCTTGTGGAAAGAACACCAGATCCGTATGGCGGAACGCATCGCCGCGCTGAACGCCGGCCTGCCGAAACCCGATATCGCCCGTTACGACCGCTCGGCACTACGCGCCATTCCCGCCCTTTTTCTGGTTGTCGCCTTCGGTTTTTCCTATTCCAATGGTGCAGGCACGATTGCGGATGCCTTCCGTAGCCGGCCGGCAGCCGGTCCGCTCAATCCCGATATCCGTCTCGACGCCTGGGTCACGCCGCCCGCCTATACCGGCCGCGCCCCGATTTTTCTGACAGGGCGCGATGCGACAGGCCACGACGCGGTGTCCGTGCCGCAATCCTCCAAACTGACGATCCGCATGACCGGTGGCGATGGCGGCGAGGAAGTGACCTTCGAGCCTGAGACCGCCGGCGCCTTGCAGAAGCTTGCCCCCGAAGCGGCGCGCGCCGACAGCGCAAGTGGCGATGTGGCGGCACAGACAGAAAAACGCGCGCCGGATCAACCTGTCACGCCGCGCACCTTTGCAATGGATGTGACCGAAAGCGGCATGATCACCGCCAATGGCGAACAATGGGTGTTCAACGTCATTCCTGACCAGCCACCGAGCATTGGCTTCGACAACATGCCGCGCCGCGCCGTCAATGGTGCGCTGGAGGTGGGTTTCACCGCCAAGGACGACTATGGCATCAAGGAAGCCCACGCCATCATCGAGCCGCTTGGCGTTGCGGAGGGTGCAACAGCACTTTACCCACCGCCGGAATTCAAGCTCGACCTGCCGCGGCAGAACAACCGCGAGATCAAGGGGCTGACCAGCCGCAACATGACCGAACATCCCATGGCAGGTAAGCGCGTGCGCATCACGCTGGTGGCAACAGATGGTGCCGGCCAGACCGGCCGCAGCCCCGCGCATGAAATGGTGCTGCCGGGCCGCAATTTCTCTGAACCGCTGGCGGCTTCGGTTGCCGAACAGCGGCAGATATTCTCGCTCGACACGCGCCAGATGCCAAAGGCGATCGCCTATAACGAGGCGGTTGGTCTGCGTCCGGATGAAACCATTCCCAACACCACGCACTATCTCCTGCTGCAATCGGCGCAGACCCGCATGCGGCTCGCCTATAATGAGGAGATGCTGAAGAACACCGCCGATTATCTCTGGGAGATCGCGCTCGGCATCGAGGATGGTGATCTTTCGCAGGCGGAAAAACGCCTGCGTGATGCGCAGACAGCGCTTTCCGAGGCGCTTCAGCGCAATGCCTCCGATGAGGAAGTCGCCAAGCTGATGCAGGAACTGCGTGAGGCGATGCAGCAGTTCATGAGCGAGCTTGCGCAGCGCATGCAGAATGCGCCGCAAGCCAACATGAACCAGCAGGCACAAAACGTCTTGCGGCAGCGCGATCTGGAAAACATGATGAACCAGATCGAAAACCTCGCGCGCTCCGGCAACCGTGACGCAGCACAGGAAATGCTCTCGCAGCTGCAACGCATGATGAACAACCTGCAGGCGGGACGGCCGCAACGTCAGGGCCAGCAGGGGCAGCAGCAAAGCAGCAAGATGCGCCAGCAGATCGACAAGCTGGGTGAAATTTTGCAACAGCAGCAGAAGCTGATGGACGAGACCTTCAAGCTCGATCAGGCGCTGCGTGACCGCATGCAGCGCGGCGACCCGCAGGATGGCGGCGAAGGTCAGGACCCGCAGACGGGTGAAAACGGTGAATCACCGCAACAGGGCCAGCAGGGCCAGCAAGGCGGACAGCCGAGCGAGCAGATGACGGCCGAACAATTGCGCGAGGCGCTGAAAAATCTGAGGGCGCAGCAGGACGCGCTGGGCAAGCAGCTGGGCGAATTGCAGCAGGGCCTTCGTGATCTCGGCATGGAGCCGGGCGAAAACTTCGGCAAGGCGCAGCAGGAAATGGAAGGCGCCGGAGAAGCACTCGGCAAAAGCCAGGGCGAACAGGCGGTCGAAGGTCAGGGCAATGCGCTGAACGCGCTGCGACAGGGCGCGCAGGATATGATGGGCCAGATCATGCAGGCCATGCGCCAGCAGGGACAGCAGCCCGGCCAGGGGCAGGAAGGCATGGCGGGCCAAGGCGGACAGAACGGCCGCGATCCACTCGGCCGTCCGCGCAGCACAACCGGCCCCGATTTCGGCGACCAGGTGAAGGTCCCTGATGAGATCGACGTGCAGCGCGCCCGCGAAATTCTCGAGGCTATCCGCGAAAAGCTCGGCAACAACCCGCCGGGTGAAATCGAGCGGCGTTATCTGGAGCGGTTGCTGGATATACGGTGAGGATGGAGGCCGCCATTCCTAGCGATCGGGCGTGTTTAACCTCGCGCATTTTTGAGGAAAGGCCAGCTTATCAAACACTCAACGTCATCCTCGGCCTTGTCCCGAGCATGACGGCGGAGAGAGTTTACAACTCCACAACAAAAAAAGGCGGCCCAAAGGGCCGCCCTTTCTCAAATCTCTGTAGCCTTATCGCTCAGGCCGCAAGCGCCCGCGCAACAGCCTTGCGGATATCCGGAAGCGCAAAAGGTTTTGAAACCACGTCCACGATCTTTTCTGCCAGATCATCAGCACGTTCGCGCTGTTCGGCATAACCCGTCATCAACAGGATGCGCATGGCCGGGAAGCGTTCGGCGGCGCGGTGCGCCAGCTCGATGCCATCCATGACCGGCATGCGGATATCCGAAAGAAGGAGATCGAAATTGGTTTCCTGAAGCTTCTCCAGCCCCTGCTCGCCGTCTGCCGCCTCATGGGTCTCGTGACCGTCGAGACGCAGCGCACGGGCAACGAAAGCCCGCAATGCATCCTCATCTTCGGTAATCAGAATCTTCGCCATTAATCATTGCTCCTGGGCATCATTTCCAGCCGTGAGCAACATCGCAGGCTCCTCTTTTCAAGAGGTAAACACCCAGGGTTTCGCTGGGTGAATGGTTAATGAGGCGTCTCCGGCATGTCCCATCCCGGCACGGCAGAAATCGTCAGGCGTCGCCCGTGACGACGCCTACGAAGGGCAGTTCGCGGAAGGCGTAAGCCACATCCATTCCGTAACCGACAACGAAATAATCGGGACATTCGAAACCGACATAGTCGGCCTCCAGATCTTCCTTGCGCTTGACCTTCTTGTCGAGCAGCACGGCGATGGTGACGTGACGGGCGCCGCGTTCGTAAAGCAGTTCCTTCGCGAAACGCAGCGTGCGGCCGGATTCGAGAATATCGTCGATCAGAAGAACATCGCGGTCCTTCACGTCGCTGTCGATATCCTTGACGATCTTCACCCCTTGCGAAACGGTGCCGGCACCGTAGCTCGAAAGCGTGATGAATTCGACTTCGGGGGCAAGGCCGCTGTCATGCAGCGCGCGGATGAGATCGGCCGCGAAAATGAACGATCCCTTGAGCACGGCGATGACCAGCAAATCCTTGGTCGGGCCGCTCGCTATATGCTTGGCCATGTCGCGATTGCGCTCGGCAATCTGCTCGGCGGTGTAAAGCGGCTCAATGTTTTTTCCACGGACGACGGGCATTCTTTCTCCTGTGCTGCGCCTTGCCGATTTTACCTTTCAGTAAAAATACGAAGACCACGCGTTAGCACAGTCAACGTTCGGAAGCACCCGCTTCGACGAAGGAAAGCTTGATCTCAGGCGTTTTTCCACCGGGATGGCGCAACTTTGCCGAAAATCCGTGGCTGAAACCGGGCTGCATCTGCCTGACCGGCGGTTCGATGACCATGCTGGCGACCAGTTGCCCCTTGGCAACGAAGAGGTCGGCGCGAAGTGCCGGCACCTCTTCCAGAGCGATACCGTTGTTCTCCACAATACCGTTGATGAGCAGGACATCCATGCCGCCAGCCTCCTGCGGCGTGATGGTGACATGAGAAATGGCAAGCGGGTTTGCGGCCGCAACGACCGGCTTTTCCGGCACGACCACCGAAAGGCCGCCTGAGCAGATGAAAACAAAAATGACGAGCGCCGCAACGAGCGCCGAATAGGCATCCACAGACAGGCGCGACAATTTGCGGTCCACCCAGCCGATGAACGCGTAACCAAGAGCACTGGCGGTGACGGGCGGTTTTTCCATCTGCCGGCGCATCGCGCCGCGATTATCGTTTCCGGGCTGACGGACACGGTTTTCCTTGATGGTGACAAATTCCGCGTCTACCACATCGGGGCCGGTGTGGGTTGCCCGCGCCGTACGGCGCACTGGCGCTTCCGGCATCAGGAGGTCGAAATCGAATGCCGCTTGCCGGCGAGATGAACGGAACATAGCCATAGAATTCCTTGGGTGAGGTTTTCCGGCCCGCAAAACTGGGCATTGCAACGAATCCTGCCAAGTTTTAAATTTAATTGGTTAATGCTTCGCAAAAACGGCTCGCATAGGCCACCGGAACCGGGTTAAACGGCCCATCCGGGCCTCACGCGCCAGCGGTTTGCGAACCACCACGAAACGAAGAGACTGGAAGTCCGTTGATCCATTTCGAAAATGTCGGGTTGCGTTACGGCATGGGCCCCGAAATCCTGAGGGACATGACCTTCGACATTCCCAAGGGTTCGTTCCAGTTTCTGACCGGCCCTTCCGGTGCCGGCAAAACCACGTTCCTGCGCCTTCTGCTTATGTCGCTGCAGCCCACACGCGGCAATATCCGCATGTTCAACCGCGATGTGTCGCGCATTCCGCGCAGCGAGTTACCCATGCTGCGCCGCCGCGTCGGGATCGTCTTTCAGGATTTCCGGCTGCTCGATCATCTGACGACCTATGAGAATGTCGCCCTGCCGCTGCGTGTGCGCGGCAAGGAAGAAAGCGCCTACCGCAACGACGTCATCGAGCTTCTGAAATGGGTCGGGCTTGGCGAGCGCATCAATGTGCTTCCGGCCATCCTCTCCGGTGGGGAAAAGCAACGCGCTGCCATTGCCCGCGCATTGATGGACCAGCCGGAAATCTTGCTGGCCGACGAGCCGACCGGCAACGTCGACCCGCCGATGGCCAAGCGCCTTCTCAACCTCTTTCTGGAGCTCAACCGGCTGGGTACCGCTGTGGTCATCGCCACCCATGATTTCGGCCTGATGGACCAGATCGACGCACGCCGGATGATCCTCACCGAAGGGCGGCTCGACATCTATGAATGAGATCAACCGCAAACAGTTAAGACCAGAGGCGACCGCACCGAAGCGGCCGCCGATGCGTATCCGCCCGATGGCACCCATTCTGCCGCCCTCTAACATTCAGGGCAATGCGCTGATGGTGGTGATCGCCATCATGGCCTTTCTCGCCTGCCTGACGCTTGGTGCCGTTTCCATGGTGCGTGCCACCGCCGCCACCTGGCAGAGCCAGATTTCTCGCGAAATCACCATTCAGATCAAACCCGAGGACGGGCTGGACATGAATGCAGCGCTCACCAAGGCGCGTACTCTGGCGCTCACCTTTGTCGGCACGCGGGATGGCACGATCCTCGATGATGCCGCCACCGCGCGTCTTCTGGAGCCGTGGCTCGGTAGTGGCCTAGATCTTTCCGAACTGCCCGTACCGCGCCTCGTCGTGATTACCATCGACGAAAACCACCCGCCCGATTTTCAGGCCATGCGCGATATGCTGAAAGCTGAAATTCCACAGGCGTTTCTGGATGACCACCGTACATGGGTCGACAGGCTCGTCTCCATGGCCAGGACCACTGTCATGATCGGCGTCGGGGTCCTGATCCTCGTCTTCACCGCCATGGTGCTGACGGTGGTGTTTGCAACGCGCGGCGCGCTTTCCGGCAACCGGCACATCGTCGAGGTGCTGCATTTCGTCGGCGCCGAAAGCAGCTTCGTCGCGCGGGAATTCCAGAAGCACTTCCTGAAGATCAGCCTGAAAGGTGCGGCAGCGGGCAGCGCCCTTGCCGCGGCGGTTTTCCTTGCCGCCGGTTTCTGGCAATCGAGCACGGTTGCAACGCCGCAAAGCGATCAGGCAAGTGCGCTTTTCGGCTCCTTTTCCGTTGGCCTCAGTGGTTATATCGGCATCGCCACGACGATGATCATCATCGCGCTGCTCACCACGATCACCGCGCGTGTGACCGTCATCCGCACGATCGACGATATCGACCGCGTCCGTTCCGATCCGTCTAAAAGCGACGGTGTCGCATCGTGACGCCGTCTCCCGGATCTCGCGAGGAAACTGCACCCTTCACACGCCGGATGTAACTTGCGGACGGTGGACAAAAATGCCTGTTCCTTGCCTTAATCGGCGAGTATTCAGGAGGAATGTTTGTGAGTCGGACGGGCCATGATCAGGAGCAGACGACCACGCGACAGGCAAAAAAGGGCCTGTTGTCGCGGCGAAGTCGCCTGCGCCGTTTTATTCGCGGTCTCATCCTGCTTTGCGTCATTACTCTCGGGGCTTTTTCCGGCGGTTTTTTGTGGTTCGCAGATTCGGTCGCCTCCATGCGCCCGCCCGAAGGCGCCAAGGGCGACGCGATCATCGTTCTGACCGGCGGTTATCAGCGCATCGAACAGGCGGTCGGCCTGCTGCGGGACGGCGTTGGCAAGCGCCTTCTGATTTCCGGCGTCAATCCGGCCACCACCCGCACGCAAATCCGCAAGATGACGCAAGGCTCTTCGGACATGTTTTCCTGCTGCGTGGACATGGGCTACAAGGCCATAGACACTATCGGCAACGCCAATGAGGCGGCGAGCTGGATACGCGACCACGGTTATTCCTCCATCGTCGTCGTCACCAACAATTACCATATGCATCGCAGCCTGCATGAATTGCACAATGCCAGCCCGCAGACCCAATTCATCGCCTATCCCGTTATCAGCGCCGACCTTGCCCGCACCAACTGGTTCGCGGAGCCAGATGTGGTCCGAACCATGCTCTACGAATACATGAAATTCGTGATTGCAGCAGGACGCGACCTGACCGGGCTCGGCAAGGGCGACGGTCTGCGCAAGGCGGGCGCCGATCACCCCACGATCAAGGCGGCAACCTCCTCCCCGTGAATGGAAGAACGGAGAGAACACGCTTGCTGCGGAGCCTTGTTTTCGTGTAGGCGTCTGGCATCGGCATCCGGCATCGAGGCGCGCCTGAGCTTCGGAACGGCTGCAACCCGGGAATTCTGTCGATGCTCAAGCTGCGCTCTTTTCTTTTCAATACGCTGTTTTATCTCAATCTGATTGTCCGCATGATCGTGCTCACGCCGATCTATTTCATCCTGCCGCGCAGAATAGCCTATGAAATCCCCAAGAACTGGGCGCGATCCAACCATTGGCTGATGAAGACCATTGTCGGCACCACCTTCGAGATCGAGGGGCTGGAAAACATTCCCGAAACCGGCTGTATCTTCGCCCCCAAACACCAGTCCTTCTGGGACACCTATGCGCTGCTGCCCAACCTTCCCGATCCGGTCTATATTCTGAAGCGCGAGCTTTTGTGGATCCCGCTGTTCGGCTGGTATGCGATGAAGCAGCGCATGATCCCGGTCAACCGCGCCGCGCGCGGCAAGGTGATGCTGAAGGTCATGGAGCGGGCGAGAGAGGAGATGGCGGCTGGCCGCGAACTCATAATCTATCCCGAAGGCACACGCCGGCCACCGGGCGCTGAGCCCGAATATCGTTATGGCATCGCACGTCTTTACCGCGACCTCAAAGTCCCCGTCATTCCGGTCGCCATGCATCCCGGCCTCTTCTGGCCACGCCGCTCGACAATGCGTTATCCCGGCCATTTCAAGGTGCGGATCTTGCCGGCCATCGAGCCGGGACTGGACCCGGACGTGTTTTTCAAGACATTGATCGAGGTGACGGAAAAGGCGAGCGACGAGTTGCTGCTGGAGACCGCGCGCAACAATCCGCACCTGCCGCTGCCACCGACCGCCGTGAAGCGTATCGCTGAACTTCAGGGGCAAGACACTCCCGCCGGCTAAACCGCGATCGTGCCGACACTGGCGGCAATGCTTTCCAGCAGCGTGTCGCGAATACCCATATCCTGCAGATGCTGCACGGTATTGAAGACGTAATCGGTATTCGGGCCGGACCGGCCCGATGCGGCAGCCACGATCGTAGCCGCTTCCGCGACACCCAGACCACCAATATACTGCTCGTGGGCGGGATCGGCCACATAGGTCACGGCACTGCCGCGCGTGCCATCGGCGAGCGCAATGGCAACGACGCGTTCCTTGTAGACATTCGTTACCAGCTCGCGCTCGCGCAGATAGGCCATGACCGGACCATGGTCCGCTCCGCGCACGCGAAAGGCAACGCCGAGGCAGGAGCCGCCGCGCTCCAGACCGAGAACAAGGCCGGGATTCTCCTCAGTGCCGCGGTACACATTTGAACTGATGCAGAGGGAGCGTCGATAACCGTGGAGCCGCGCCTGCTGCCTTTCCTCAAAGGCAAAGCCCGGGTTCCACATCAACGAACCGTAGCCAAAGACCCAAAAATCGTCCATATCCCAAGCCAAATCGAATTTATCTGAAGTCTGTTCATCGGAGATCAATATGGCATCGTCAAGCCAATCCGGCACGGTCAAAAAATTCCTCTGGCTTGGTATCGCCGTCGTGCTGGTTATCGGACTTTACACGGCCGGGTGGTTTTATGCCGCCGACAAGCTGAAGCAGACGGTTCTGAACGTCATCTCGCCTTCGCAGGCCAGAAACGTCAGCGGCGAATGCGGCGACATTGCCTTCAAGGGTTATCCGTTCCGCATCGGCCTTTTCTGCTCCAAGGTAACGGTGGACGACAAGCAGAATGGCGTTTCAGCCTCGTTCGGAGAATTGCGTTCCGCAGCGCAGGTCTACAATCCCGGCCACATTGTCTGGGAACTGGATGCACCGGCTGAAATCCGCACCGCGCATGGCCTGACGGTTTCAGCCCTCTGGCAGAACATGCAGTCGAGCATCGTCACCAAGCTTAGGGGTATCGACCGCACCTCGCTTGTCATTGACGGCCTGAAGGCTCAGGCGGTTTCCACCGTTACCGGCCAGACGATCGATTTCGATGCCGCCAAGACGGAAATGCATCTGCGCCAGAACGGCGCCGATCTAGACGGCGCGATAACGTTGACCGACTCGTCAACCGTCATCAAGGATTGGCCGCAACTTCTGCCGCGCCTCAACGCCATCGCCGATGTCACCCTTGCCGGCAAGGCGGGTGTGGTGGACGGCAGCGATACGGCCGGGCTTTACGGTGCGAGCGGCGAGCTTCGCCGGCTGGTCGCTGATATCGGCGAAGGCCGCACCATGCGTATCAGCGGCCCTTTCTCCTTCGATAACGAGGGCTATCTCTCCGGCCAGTTCAAGCTGGAGATCGAAAAGCTTGACGCTTGGTCGGACAATGCCAAGCAGGCGTTTCCGCAGCTGCAATCCACCATCGATACCGCCCGCAAAATGCTCCGCGCACTCGCCGGCGGCGGCGACAGGGCATCCGTCGACCTCGTGGTGGATCGCGGCCGCGCCACCGTCAGCGGTTTCATTCCCCTGGGGAAGATCCCGCCGATTTAACAGAGAGCTTTTGTAAAAAACACCTCAGCGGCATCCTGAATTTTTGAAAGATGCAGGATGCCGGCTTCTTTGTATCCATTGCGACGATGCCACATCTGCGGTTCCCGCTCGTCCTGCTGGCTGGACGTCATCACCAGTGAGGCACCCTGCTCACGCATCAGAGTTTCCCAAAAAACTGTAAGCGTTGCGCCGACGCCATGTCCCCGAAACTCGGGAACGACGCGGATCATGTCCATGTAGGGAATCTTACCCCAGAACATCGAGAACCGCAGAAAACCGACTAGAATCGTATCTTCTTTCGCGACGAGATATTCGCGGCGTCCGACGCAACGCCGCAACCAGTCCTCATCGATCCATTTGTCTTCCCGCAGCAGCCATTCGATATCGTCATCCGTCGCCGCCGATATCAATATCACTTCAGCGCCCTACTTCTTCTGATCCAGCGCGTGACGCCCAAAGTCAGGCGTATCGACGTCCTGACCGGCCTCGATGATGGAGCGGCGGATGGAGCGTGTGCGGGAAAACAGTTCGAACAACTTGTCGCCCTCCCCCCAGCGGATCGCCCTTTGCAGCGAAGCAAGGTCTTCCGAGAACCGTGCCAGCATTTCGAGGATGGCATCCTTGTTGTGCAGGCAGACATCGCGCCACATGGTGGGGTCCGAGGCGGCGAGACGCGTGAAATCTCGGAAGCCGGAAGCGGAATATTTGATGACTTCCGACTCGGTTACCGTCTCCAGATCATCCGCCGTGCCGACGATGTTGTAGGCGATGATGTGCGGCAGATGCGAGACGATCGCCAGAACCTTGTCGTGGTGTTCGGCATCCATTTCATCGACGCGCGAACCGAGCGCCCGCCAGAAATCCTTGAGCCTTTCCAGCGCCTCCGCATCCGTGCCCGGCAGCGGCGTGAAGATGCACCAGCGCTCGCGGAAAAGACCGGAAAAACCGGCATCCGGGCCGGATTTTTCCGTACCCGCCAGCGGATGGCCGGGAATGAAATGCACATTGTCAGGCATATGCGGCGCCATCTGCGCGATGACAGAGGCCTTGGTAGAGCCGACATCGGTGACGATGGCGCCGGGCTTCAGATGCGGCGCCATCTGCTCGGCAACCGCCCCGGATGAACCGACCGGCACTGAAACGATGACAAGATCAGCATCCCTGACGGCCTGCGCGGCGGATGTCGTATACTCGCTTCCAAGCGCCAGTTCCTCTGCCCGCTTCAGCGTTTCCGCGCTGCGGGTGGAAATCGTGACATGCCGGGCAAGACCCAGTTCCTTGATGTCGCGCGCAATAGACGAGCCGATCAGGCCGATGCCAACAAGCGCGATGCGCTCAAACATGATCTCGCCCATTACGCCTGCCCCATGAACTCGGTGAGCGCGGCGATGACGCCAAGATTGGCTTCTTCCGAACCAACCGTCATACGCAAGGCATTGGGGAAACCGTAGCCGCGCACGGCACGCAGGATATAACCGCGGCGGCTCAGGAACTCGTCCGCATCTGGTGCACGCTTGCCATCCTGGTCCGGGAAATGGATCAGGACAAAGTTGGTGACTGATGGCGTGACCTTGAGGCCGAGACTGGTGAAGACCGTCGTGAGTTTTTCCAGCCAGAGCGTGTTGTGAGAGATCGCCTTTTCCAGGAATGCCTGATCGCGGATGGCCGCGGCACCCGCTGCGATCGCCGGCGCGCTCATGTTGAACGGACCACGCACCCGGTTCAGCGCATCGATGATGGCGGCCGGACCATACATCCAGCCGACGCGCAGTGCGGCCAGACCGTAAACCTTGGAGAAGGTGCGCGTCATCACCACGTTGCGGTTCCCAGACACCAGCTCGAGACCGGCCTCGTAGTCGTTCTTGCGTACATATTCGGCATAAGCCGCATCAAGCACGAGCACGACATGTTTCGGCAGACCAGCCTGAAGGCGGCGGATTTCCGCGACCGGAACATAGGTGCCGGTGGGATTGCCGGGATTGGCGATGAAAACCATCTTCGTCCTTGGCGTGACGGCGGCAAGAATCGCGTCCACATCGACGGCGCAATCCTTTTCCTTCACCGTCACCGGCGTTGCGCCCGCACCCATGATCTGGATCTTGTAGACGAGGAAACCGTGTTCGGTGATGATCGCCTCATCGCCCGTACCCAGATAGACGTGGCAGAGCAGGCCAAGAAGCTCATCCGAGCCGTTACCGCACATGATATTCGCTATGTTGAGGCCATGCACGTCTGCAATCGCCTGACGCAGCGCAATCGCCTGTCCGTCGGGATAGATTTCCAGATGGCTGGCGGTGGCGGCGAATGCCTCGATCGCCTTCGGGCTTGGCCCGAGCGGCGTTTCGTTGGAGGAGAGCTTATAAACCTTCGCGACGCCATCCACGTGTTCCTTGCCGGGAACATAAGCGGCGATATCCAGAATACCCGGACGCGGAAGAGGTTGGCTAAGCTCTGCACTCATTTGATCGACCTTCGGAAATGCGCCGGGGAGCCCGGCAAAAGCAATGCCGGAGGCATTAGACCGGAATGGCCCCTTTGTCGAGGGTCAGCGCGGCTTTCCGTGCTTTGCGGCGGTGCGGGTGGTGGGCACACCCTGAGGCGCCAGGACCGGCACGAAAACCCGGCGTGAGGCGCGCTGGGTAACGGGCAATCCCTGATAGAGACGTTTCTGTGCCTCAACCACGATAACGCCGGAAAACAGCGGCCAGAGCCTGCGGCCGGTAAGCTCAAGGTATCGGCGGAATTTCAGTACCGGGCGGCTGGTGGTGGGCGGAAAGAAAAGCGCTTCGGCGCTTGCCCCCGGCGTAAAATTGGTCTCGCGCAGAAGCGCCGTCAACTGCCCGCGCGAATAGGGCCGGCCCGAGCCGAAAGGTGTGTGTTCCATGCGTGCCCAGACCCCACGCCTGTTCGGCACCACGATCACCAGACGCCCGCCGGGCGCCAGCACCCGCCAGAGTTCTTTCAGGGTTTCGCGCGGATTTTCGGCAAATTCCAGAGCATGCACCATCAACACCCGGTCTATCGACGAATCGGGTAGCGGCAGTTCCTCGTCAAACACCAGCGCCGTGGAGGAAAGCTCGCCTGCCGGCCAGTTCACCGCTCCCTGACCCGCCGGCATGAAGGCAAAGGTGCGCTCCGTGTCATGACGGAACCGCTCCAGAAACGGCACGGCGTAACCGAGGCCGACCAGCCTTTCCTCCGGCAAAGGCGGCCAGAGCGATGAAAGCGCCATGGTGATCGCCTGCTCGGCCGAGCGGCCAAGCGGGGAATGATAGAATTCGCGCAGATCGACGATATCGGTGTTCATGGGCGAGAATGTAGCATCAGGCGGTTGGACTTCAAGGCGTCTGCGCCTACATTGAAATTCAGGCGGACAAATGCGCCGGCCAAGGCCGGCAAATGGAGAGGACCACGATGAAACCTTTGGAAATAGACGTCTTTCTTTGCCGCAGTGATAATTTTGGCGTTCTGCTGCACGATCCAGAAAGCGGGGCGACCGCCGCGATCGATGCGCCGGAGGAAGGCCCCATCCTGCAGGCTCTTCATGGGCATGGCTGGAAGCTCACGCATATCTTCACCACCCATCACCATCAGGACCATGTGGAAGCCAATCTGGCGCTGAAGGACAAATTCCAGTGCGAAATACATGGCCCACATGATGAGGCGATTGCGATCCCCGGTCTCGACCGTTCCCAGGCCGATGGCGACGAGTTCGAATTTGCCGGACGGCGCGTTCAGGTCATTGCCACACCCGGTCATACGGCGGGGCATATCTGCTACTACCTTCCCGATGACGGCCTGCTGTTTGCCGCCGATACGCTTTTCGCCATGGGTTGCGGTCGCCTGTTCGAACGTACGGCAACAGATATGTGGCACTCTTTCCAGAAGTTAATGGCGCTGCCGGATGACACGAAAGTCTATTTCGGCCACGAATATACACTTTCGAATGCCCGTTTCGCGCTCACCGTCGATCCTGATAACGCGGCTCTAATCGAGCGCGCCGAAAGCGTCGAAAAGGCGCGGCAGGCGAATGAATTCACCATTCCCACCACCATCGGGCTGGAAAAACAGACCAACCCTTATATGCGGGTGGCCGATGCTGGCATCCGCAGTCATCTTGGCCTTGAAGGCGCAACCGATGCCGAAGTCTTTGCCGAAATCCGCACACGCAAGGACAATTTCTGATGGGCGCCGATCTGTCTTCGGCAGCGATCATTCGCGAACTGGAACTGGAGCCGCACCCCGAGGGCGGCTTTTACCACCAGACATTTCGCGACAAGGCAGGTGGTGAGCGCGGCCATTCGACGGCGATCTATTATCTTCTGGAAAAGGGGACGCGCTCGCACTGGCATCGCGTCACCGATGCGGTGGAGGTCTGGCACTATTATGCCGGCGCTCCGATCACCCTGCATCTTTCCGAAGATGGCAGGGAGGTACAGACCTTTACCCTCGGCCCCGACATTCTGGAAGGCGAGCGCCCGCAGGTGATCGTGCCTGCCAATTGCTGGCAATCGGCCGAAAGCCTCGGCGACTTCACCCTCGTCGGCTGCACCGTCTCGCCGGGTTTCGCCTTTTCAAGCTTCGTGATGGCCGAACCCGGATGGTCGCCGGGCGATACCCCATAACTACATCAACCGCCATATTTGGTGGCGGTGATGTAGACTTGGCCTACCCGCGTCGGAATGACGGCGTAGACCGGGGCATAGACATCCATATTGTCGGATTTGGCGAACCATATCTCCATGGAAATGGATTTCAGGTATTCGATATCCTTGCGGCCCTGGCGATAACCCGACTTCGGCACGTAACGCGCCTTGCAGACCACGGCATCGCCGCTGAAGCCATTCGTCTTGAAGGGCTTGGTGCCGCTGGGGCTCAACACCAGATCCAGCCGCGATTCGCCGTCATAGATCGGCAGGCGCGACGGGCAGATGCGGCCGCCGGCGGGAATGATGAGGCCAGAGATTGGATCGAGGACGGAGCGCAGGTCGCCGTCCTTCACATTCACCCAATTGTCCGGCCGCGCCTTCGGCTCCGGTTTCACCGTCGTCGATGTGACGTTGCCGTTACGATAGACCACATCATAGGTCCGCACCCGCTTGCCGTCCTTGTAAACAAGCGAATATGTGTTCGCCTGCAGCCGATGGCCGCGTTTGGCACCCGAAATCGTCGTCTTGCCGGAAATATCCGCCAGAACGCTTGCAAGCCCTGCTGAGCTGAAGGAACCGGAAATCGAATAGTTCGGGCCGTTCATGCGAGTCGAAAAACTCGCCTTGGCAATTGGTAGAATACCGAGATTGATGCTGTATTCGCTTGTATGGCGGGCTTCGGCGGCGAGCGATGGAGATACGCCTGCAAACGCCATTGTCACAGCCATGAAAATGCTTTTTCCTCTGGCAATCATTTGGATATCACCTTAAAAGAGGCGCGGAAGCGGCCTTATGGGGCGATCATATACGCCGACTTGTGGCAATAAAAAAGCGGATGCCGGTTGAAAACGCCGGAATTTCCTTTCATTTGCTCGCGAGCGGCTTGACTGTTAAGTCCCGTCTGACTATAGAACCGCAACTTTCCAATCATGGCCAGTTGGATTGCCACCACGGTTTTGCCGGTGGCGAGCCAGTGGTGAAACAGACAAACGAAATAGGTGTACCCATGTCCCGTGTATGCGAATTGACCGGCAAGGGCGTCCAGACGGGCAACAACGTCAGCCACGCCAACAACAAGACCAAGCGCCGGTTCCTTCCGAACCTCTGCCAGGTTACGTTGATCTCCGATGCTCTCGGCCAGCGTTTCCGCCTGCGTGTTTCCGCAGCAGCTCTGCGCTCCGTTGAACATCGTGGCGGCCTCGATGCCTTCCTTCTGAAGTCCGGCGAAAACGAACTGAGCATGCGCGCTCGTCTCCTGCGCCGCCAGATCGCCAAGAAGACGGCCGAAGCTGCTTAATTAGCGGTTTCGACATCACTGATATTCAGAAGGCTTGAATGGCTTTTGCCGCTCAAGCCTTTTGCTTGTTCTAATTCGGCTCCAACTGGTGGCATCACCCAGGATAAAAAAATGCCCTACCTGCGCTACACGCTCATTTACGTTCTGCTGATGACACTGGTGGTCGTCGCGTCCAATATTCTGGTGCAATACCCGCTTTCCGGATCGCTGTTCGGCGTCAATCTCGGCGATCTTTTGACCTGGGGTGCCTTTACCTATCCGGTCGCCTTTCTCGTCACAGACCTTACAAACCGCCAGTTCGGCCCGTCAGTCGCGCGCCGCGTCGTACTTGCCGGTTTTATTGTTGGTGTCACACTGTCCTTCTGGACCTCGATCCCGCGTATCGCCGTTGCCTCCGGCACCGCCTATCTGATTGGCCAGCTGCTCGATATTTCCGTATTCAACCGCCTGCGCCGCCAGCGCTGGTGGCACGCACCTCTTGCCGGCTCCATGCTGGGTTCGGTGCTGGATACCGCGCTGTTCTTCTCCATCGCCTTTGCTGCGAGTTTCTCCTTCGTCGGTCCCAACGATGCCTTCGCCATTGAAAATGCCCCCGTGCTCGGCATCTTCGCTCTGGAGGCACCGCGCTGGATTTCCTGGGCGCTCGGCGACCTCTCAGTGAAGATCCTCGTTGGCCTCGTGATGCTCCTGCCCTACGGCGCACTGATGAACACGCTGAAGCCGATGCCAAAGGTCGCCAAATCGGGCTGACACCATTGTCATCCAGGTTTAAGGCTGGGGTGGGAGCGTGGATCGAATCGCGCTTGCAAACCAGCCGACTGCGTTGCAGTCTGCGGTCCGTGGCACAGCTCAGAGGCAGGTAGATATGCAGATCAATGACGTTATCGATATTGTGGAGGCCGCCAGCGCCACGCTTTCAGGCTCCAGCTTCAACGACGTCAATCTGTCGGGTACGGTGTTCAACGACGTCAACCTCGCCGGAACCAGCTTCAACCAGATCAACTTTTCCGGCGCGTCATTTACCGACAGCAACATGTCCGGCTGGTCGATCGACGACGTTAATCTTTCCGGTCTGAAACTGAGCAACGCCAACCTGTCCGGCGCGCAGATAACAGGATGCCGAATGACAGGGATGAAGATCGACGGCATTCCCGTCGAGGATCTGATGGCTGCCTACAAGGCGGCGCAGCAGGTGTGAACCTTCACTCCACCAGCTTGAATTCCAACATCAGATTGCGCTGGAGAAATGAGTGATTGTCATCGGAAACGATGATGAGGCGCGTGGAACCATCAGGCCCCTTCACCACATCCATGCCTTCCATATTATCGATCTGGTAGACCATGCCTGCTTCCAGCAGGATTTCGCCATCCACCACCGCGCCCGGCCTGATATTGGCAGCCTTGATGCGGCGGATGCGCATCCCCACCCCTTCAGCGAAATTGAAGCGGCGCTCTAGAAGCAGCAGGTCGCCATCGGGCAGGAAAGCGCCGTCCGTCACGTCGAATGAGGGGTGATGGGTGACCGCGAATGTGCCCTTCAACGGGCCTTCCAGTATGGCGGCAAGAAGATTGCCGTCGGCATCGATGCTTTTCTCAGCCACCACGACAAGGGCACCGCCAAGCGGCGAATCGGCCGGCGAGACCGCAAGGGCCTCCATGCCGCCATTGTGGCGTAGTTCGCTGTTGGGAATGAGATGAGGCAGGCGGCTGAGCGGCTTTGAGGTCTCGAACCCCGGATCGGGATAGGCATCGATCCTGTGCCGCTGCTCGTAGCTGACGAATACCTTGCCATCCCGCAGCGCCAGACCTTCCGCATCCATTTCCATCTTGCGGGAAGGTTCACGGCCGCTGGCATCCAGCATGGCAGTGATACGCACGTCAGCCAACCCGGACAGCGCGCCCGACGGGCCGCGTGCGATCTTGCCCGTGAGCCAGTGGCCGGTATCCAGCACAGCAACGAATTCCTGCCCGTTTGGGCGAAAGCGGATGGAGGATATGGCACCGAATAGTTTTTCCGGCGTGCTCATCACCATGCCGCCGATAAATTCCAGCTTGCCGAAACGCTTGGCGCTGGTGCCAACCTCGAAGCCTGACAACAGACGAACGCTGACCGGAACATCGATGGTCGACGCGCCGATGGGAACCGGAACAAGCGCTGCGACCGCAAGAACTGCAGCCATCGCCAGCGATTTACAGGAAAGAAAAGCCCGGCCCCGCTTATCCCGCACGGCGAACCTTGCGGGACGAGCTGACGGTATTGGTATCCTCGAAGAGAGCAGCAAGCTGTTCGGTCATCGCGCCAGCCAGTTCGTCCGCATCCACGATCGTCACGGCGCGACGGTAATAACGCGTCACATCATGGCCGATACCGATCGCCAGAAGCTCCACCGGCGAACGTGTCTCGATCTGTTCGATAACGGCGCGCAGGTGCCGCTCCAGATAGTTACCCGCATTGACCGACAGCGTCGAATCGTCCACCGGCGCACCGTCCGAAATCATCATCATGATCTTACGCTGCTCGGGGCGGCCGATGAGGCGGTTATGCGCCCACATCAGCGCTTCGCCGTCAATGTTTTCTTTCAGCAGGCCTTCACGCATCATCAGGCCAAGATTGCGCCGTGCACGCCGCCAGGGTGCATCCGCCGACTTGTAGATGATATGGCGCAAATCATTGAGCCGACCCGGCGAGCCGGGTTTGCCGCTGGCCAGCCATTGCTCGCGCGACTGACCGCCCTTCCACGCCTTGGTGGTGAAGCCGAGAATCTCCACTTTCACACCCGACCGTTCCAGCGTACGCGCAAGAATATCGGCGCAGGTGGCCGCAACCGTGATCGGGCGGCCACGCATCGAACCCGAATTGTCGATGACGAGCGAAACCACCGTGTCGCGGAACTTGGTATCGCGCTCCTTCTTGAAGGAGAGCGGCTGCATGGGATCGATGATAAGCCGCACGAGGCGAGCCGGATCGAGATAACCCTCTTCCAGATCGAAATCCCACGAACGGTTCTGCTGCGCCATCAGGCGGCGTTGCAGCCGGTTCGCCAGACGTCCGACGGCGCCCTGAAGATGGGCGAGCTGTTTGTCGAGAAACGCGCGCAGGCGGTCAAGCTCCGCCTCGTCGCACAGTTCCTCGGCGTGGATTTCCTCGTCGAATTCCTGGGTGAAGATGCGGTAGTCGACCTTCTCGTTGAAATCGTCGAAGGGGCTGTTGGGGCGGCGGGTCTCGCCGGGCGTCTCGGAATCCTCATCGAGATCGTCGGACATTTCCTCGTCCGACATCTCGGCGCCGTCCATCTCGCCTTCTTCCATCTCCTCCTGCGAGGCCTCGCTTTCATCAGCGGGCGTCGCATCGGAACCGGCTTCTTCCTCGACCTGTTCTTCTTCGGTCTCGTTAGTGCGCGGCTGCTCCTCGTCGGATTCTGCCTCCTGGCTTTCCGGCTCGTTATCGTCGTCGCCGAATTCCTCCGCCATCTGCATGGAGGTCAGCATCTTGCGCACCAGCCGCGAAAAAGCCTTCTGGTCGCCAATCACCTTGGAAAGGTCGCTCAGGTCGCCGGCGGCCTTGTCCTCGATGAAGTCGCGCCACAGGTCGAGAACCTTGCCGGCACTGGCCGGTGGCTTTTCGCCGGTCAGCTTCTCGCGCACCAAAAGGGCGACGGCTTCGGCAAGCGGTGCATCGTCCTTCGTGTTGATGCCCGAAAAATTCGCCTTGGCATATTTTTCCGTGTTCATGGCCTGAATGTTGGAGGCCATGCCCGGCATGCGCAGTGCACCGATGGATTCCACCCGCGCCTGCTCAACAGCGTCAAAGATCAACCGCGCCTCGGCACCCTGCGGCGACATCACCGCATGGGTGTCAGCGTCATGGCAGGCAAGGCGAAGCGCCATGGAATCGCCAAGGCCACGGGTGACGGCGATTTCCTGCGCGGTGGGTTTCTTGGAAATTTCCGGCAGGCGCATGCGCTCTCCGGCAAGGCCAGGCCGCTCATTGGCGAAAACGACCTCAACCTCTGCATCGCCGGCAACCGATCGCACACATCCGGCAATCGCCTGACGCAACGGTTCGGTATCGACCGCCGTACCCGGTTTTGCTCTGGAATTGTCGCCGCGCGCTGCCATTGTCTTTCCTGTCAGTTGTCGACGCTTCGGAGCCGCCCATCCAAGGATGCGCGGCCCGCCGGCGTCTTCAAGTCATCGGTGATGTTCTCCGGACAAGCCGGGGAAGATCAGGCGCTGAGAACGATGTTCGCAGCACTTTCCTTCAGCTCGACGCCGAAAGCCCGCTGATATTGTTCGGCAACCAGCGTGCGCTCCAGTTCGTCGCACTTGTTGAGGAAGGTCACGCGGAACGCAAAGGCGAGATCGCCAAAGATTTCCGCATTTTCCGCCCAGGTAATGACGGTACGCGGGCTCATGACCGTGGAAAGGTCGCCGTTGACGAAGGCCGAACGGGTAAGATCGGCCACACGCACCATCTTGGAGACGGTTTCGCGACCCTTCGGGTTGTTGAGGCTCTTTACCTTTGCGGCAATGATGTTCACTTCCTGCTCATGCGGCAGGTAGTTCAGCGTGGTGACGATGGACCAGCGGTCCATCTGCGCCTGGTTGATCTGCTGCGTGCCGTGGTAAAGGCCCGTCGTGTCGCCGAGGCCGACCGTGTTGGCGGTCGCAAAAATGCGGAAGGCGGGGTGAGGACGGATAACGCGGCTCTGGTCGAGCAGCGTCAGGCGGCCCGAGGATTCCAGCACGCGCTGGATGACGAACATCACGTCCGGGCGACCGGCATCGTATTCGTCGAAGACAAGCGCGACATTGTGCTGGTAGGCCCAGGGCAAAATGCCGTCCTTGAATTCGGTGACCTGCTTGCCGTCTTTAAGGACGATGGCGTCCTTGCCGACGAGGTCGATACGGCTGACGTGGCTGTCAAGATTGACGCGCACGCAGGGCCAGTTCAGGCGGGCAGCTACCTGCTCAATATGGGTGGACTTGCCCGTGCCGTGAAAGCCGGAAACCATGACGCGTCGGTTGTGAGCAAAACCGGCAAGAATAGCGAGCGTCGTATCGCGGTCGAAAAGATAGTCGGGATCAAGGTCGGGCACATAGGCGTCGCCCTGCGAATAGGCGGGAACCCGCAGATCCGTATCAATGCCGAAAACCTCCCGCACGGACACCGTCGTGTCGGGCAGGTTGGAAATATCAAGGTCGATTTTGCTCATCACGTCTCCAAGGCGGGCGGCGGCCACCCGGCCACATCATCAATCAGGCGGTAAACACGAACGTTGGCTTAGCAGAAACCTGACTGCTTTAACAATTGATATGCTTGAACAACAGCCCGAAAACGTTCTTCAGAGCCGCGATCGCCACCATTAGCATCAGGATGGTGCTTTTTGACAAGCTCCTTATAGCGCCTTTTTATCTCTTCCTGCTTTGCACCCGCAGAAAGGCCGAGCGTATCGAAGGCTTTCGCCTCCAGCGTCTTCAACTTGCGGTCCTGCTGCAGGCGCTGGCCGCCGGCCTTTGCCCCGTTTGCAAAACCATTCGTGAAGCCAAAAGGATCGCGGATGCGGGCATTGGCCGCGCCCGCCGCGCCGGAACGCAGCGTGGAGTGCAGCGGGCTGTCGCGCGCAGTCTTGTTCACGCCAACCGTCCAGGTGGGACGATGGCCGGTGATCGCTTCCTTCTGGTAACGGGCGATCTCGGTGTCAGACAGGCCAGAGAAATAATTATAGCCCTTATTGTATTCCTTCACATGCTCGAAACAGAACAGGAAGAATTGCCCCTCGGCATTGCGGCCGACAGGTGCACGGTGAGCGCCCGGCTTGTCGCATCCGTCCCACTGGCAGGTCGGGGCCTGAACCTCAGGTTCCCTGTCCCTTTTTCTGCGTGTACGGATGCGGTCGAAATATTTCGAATCCAGTTTCATGATGCCCTGATTATGGGGTGCGAAAAGGCGCACAACAAGAATTGACAAAGCGGAATGTTGCAGGCTTTTAGGTAGCCCCTTTTAAAGACCAGCCAACAGGATTGGAGCCCATCGCATGTCCCTGCGAGAACGCATAGAAACAAAGCTTCGGCAGAGCTTTTCGCCGGAACGCCTGGTGGTGATCGATGAAAGCCAGATGCATGCCGGCCATCAGCCGGACATAACCGGCACCGGCGAGACGCATATGCGTGTTCAGATAGTGTCTGAAAGCTTCGCAGGCAAGTCACGCATTGAGCGCCACCGGGCGATCAATGCACTTTTGAAACCGGAACTCGACGCCGGGCTGCATGCCCTCGCCATCGAGGCGGCGGCGCCGGGGGAGCCGACGCGGTTCTAGGCAACGCGCGCCTTAAGCCTCAGCCGGGATGCTTTTCCGACAGGAAAGACTGCACCTCGGACGTCGCGACATCGTCGGCCACGAAGGACTGGCCGATGCCGTGAGTTAGGATGAAGGTGAGCTTGCCGCCCTTGACCTTCTTGTCCTGCGCAATTGCCGCCATCAGCATCTCGACCGGCGGCAGTTCACCTGGAATATCCTTCATTGACACTGGCAGACCAACCGCCTTGAGGTGCGCTTCGACGCGCGCGGCATCATCAGGGCTTGCAAGGTTGAGGCGGGCGGAAAACTGGTGCGCCAGCACCATGCCGATGGCGACACCTTCGCCGTGCACCAGCCGCTTGCTGTCATAATTCGTTGCTGCCTCCAGCGCGTGGCCGAATGTGTGGCCGAGGTTCAGAAGGGCGCGTACGCCGTTTTCCTTCTCGTCGGCCACCACCACATCGGCCTTCGCCTGGCAGCTTGTGGCAATCGCCTGGATGCGGGCGGGACCGCCGGTGCGGATTTCATCCCAGTTCTTTTCCAGCCAGAAGAAGAAGTCCGGCTTGTCGATCAAGCCGTATTTCACCACCTCGGCGTAACCGGCGCGGAATTCGCGCTCGCTCAGCGTATCGAGCACCGCCGTATCGGCCAGCACCAGATCGGGCTGATGGAAAACGCCGACAAGGTTCTTGCCTTGGCGGGTATTGATGCCCGTCTTGCCGCCGACGGAGGAATCCACCTGCGACAGAAGCGAGGTCGGTATCTGCACGAAACGCACGCCGCGACGCACGATGCCCGCCGCAAAACCGGCGAGATCGCCGATAACACCGCCGCCAAGTGCAATCACCGCATCGTTGCGCTCCACCCGTGCGGAGAGAACGGCATCGCAAACAGTGACCAGATGTTCGAAGCTCTTGGTCTTCTCGCCTGCGGGCAAGGTCAGCGAAACGGCTTCGATGCCATCCGTCTGCAGGCCGTCCATCAGGCCTTCGAGGTAAAGCGGTGCAACATGCTCGTCAGTGATGATAGCGGCACGCCTGCCCTTCAGCCGCGACGAAATCTCGCCGCCCGCCCTGCCGATCAGGCCCGGTCCGATCAGAATGTCGTAAGCGCGCTCACCGAGCGGCACATGGACAAGACGTTCGTCGGTGTGGATTTCGGAAGGCGTCATGATGCTCAGTCTTTCTGTTCAAGGCCGGCGATGGCGGCCAGCACTTCGGTCACGATGATCTCCTTGCGGACATCGCGGGATTCGATGGTCAGATCCGCTTCCGCATAGATCGGATAACGTTTCTCCATCAGAGCCGCCAGCGTGGCCTTGGGGTTTTCGGTCTTGAGAAGCGGGCGATGATCGCGTTTGTTGACCCTTTCCCACAAAACCTCGATATCGGCCTTCAGCCACAGCGACACACTGCCGCGCGTGATGTGCCGGCGGGTATTGTCGTTGATGAAGGCGCCGCCGCCGGTAGAAATGACCTTGGGGCCACCACGCAGCAGCCGCTTGACGACCCGCGTTTCCAGCGCCCGGAACTCCTCCTCGCCATAGGTGGCGAAAAGTTCGGCTATCGTCATGCGGGAAACACGCTCGATTTCGACATCCGTGTCGATGAAGGAGACCTTGAGCTGCTGGGCGACCATGCGACCGATCGCGGACTTTCCAGCCCCCATCAGTCCGACAAAGACGACGTTGCGCCCGGCGAGCTTGGCCCGCGCTTGCTCCCCGAGTGTGACCGGGACAGATAAATTCTTTTCATTCATAAAATTGAAAGCCCGTTTGGCATGGATATCTGCAAATGTTTACGAAGCGTCAAGCCAAATTGCTGACTGAATTGCGTTGAATCACATTCATCGCCGCATGCGGCAGCGGCGGACTACCGCTTTTTGATCTTGTCGCCGCTTTCGCTGCACCGCATATACATTCAGACTGCCACCCTCACGGAGCCGCCATGCCAACCCTCTTCCGCTTCACGATGATACTGGCAACCATCGCGGGGCTGATCTATGGCGGCATGGTGCTGCTGGTCATGTTCGTCAAGCCCAATGATCGCGAGGTGACGGTGCGCATTCCTTCCGAGCGGCTGAACCCGCCGTCGGCGGAGCCGGCAAGGCGCACCCCATGAGTAGCAAAGAGATGAGCGGGCGGGACGGCGCGCGGCTCGAAAGTTTTCTGGAAATGATGAGCGCCGAACGGGGTGCCGCCGCCAATACGCTCTCTTCTTACGAACGCGACCTTTCCGATCTGCGTGAATTTCTCGGTGGCCGAGGCCAGTCCTTGATGGAAGCCGCCACGGCAGACCTGTCGGCCTATCTGACCCATCTTTCCACTCAGGGCTTTGCAGCCACGTCGCAGGCAAGACGCCTGTCTTCCATGCGGCAATTCTACCGGTTCCTCTATTCTGAAGGACTTCGCGGCGACGACCCGACCGGTACCATCGATGCGCCCAAGAAGGGCCTCACCTTGCCCAAGACGATGAGCGTCGCGGACGTAACGAAACTTCTTGGCATCGCTGCTGAAGAGGCCGCCTTAACCGGCCCCGGCCAGCTTGCCCGCATCCGCATGCATCTCCTGCTCGAACTTCTCTACGCGACCGGCATGCGCGTCAGCGAACTCGTTTCGCTGCCGGTCAAGGTTTTGCGCCAGGAGGGACGCTTCCTGATGATCCGCGGCAAGGGCAACAAGGACCGCATGGTGCTGCTGTCTCGCGCGGCCATCGAGGCGATGGAAAAATACGACGCGGCCAGAAAGTCGCTCGTACCTGAGAAAAGCAGGACGCCCGCGTCCCCCAAAAAGGCTGACAGTCCGGAAAGTCCGTGGCTGTTTCCTTCAAACAGCAAGGAAGGGCATCTGCCGCGACAGGTTTTTGCCCGCGACCTGAAGGACATTGCCATTCGCGCGGGCCTCAATCCCTCGGCGGTGTCACCGCATGTCCTGCGCCACGCCTTTGCCAGCCACCTTCTGCAGAACGGCGCCGACCTGCGCGCCGTGCAGGAACTGCTCGGCCATTCCGACATTTCCACGACACAAATCTATACACATGTGCTGGAAGAACGCCTGCAAGAGCTGGTACAAACACATCACCCCCTTGCCAAACAGGGCAAAAACCTTGATTAGAGCGACCGGAACCGCCGGATAATCCGGCTCAAACCTTGCGCAAAACGATCGGAAACGGATCTCATGCACAATTATCTCGACTTCGAAAAACCTATCTCGGACCTTGAAGGCAAGATCATCGAGCTGAAGAAGCTTGCCGATGAAGACGAGAGCATAGACACCTCGGAGGAGATCAATCGCCTGGAATCACGCGTCAATGACGCGATGCAGGACATCTATTCCAAGCTGAACGCCTGGCAGAAAACGCAGGTCGCGCGCCATCCGCAGCGCCCGCATTTCGTCGATTACGCCAAGGCGCTGTTCACGGATTTCACGCCGCTTGCAGGCGATCGCAAATTTTCCGAAGACGCTGCCATTCAGGCAGGCCTTGCCCGCTTTAATGGCCAGCCCGTCGCCATTATCGGCCAGGAAAAGGGCAATGACACCAAAAGCCGCCTGAAGCACAATTTCGGCAGCCCGCGTCCGGAAGGTTACCGCAAGGCGATCCGCGTGCTGGAACTGGCTGACCGCTTCTCGCTGCCGGTCGTGACCCTCATCGATACCGCTGGTGCCTATCCCGGTGTCGGCGCAGAAGAGCGCGGTCAGGCAGAAGCCATCGCCCGCTCGACCGAAATGTGCCTCAACGTCAAGGTGCCGATCGTCTCCGTCGTCATCGGCGAAGGCGGCTCGGGCGGCGCAATCGCGATCGCCACGGGCAACCGTGTCTACATGCTCGAACATGCGATCTATTCGGTGATTTCGCCGGAAGGTGCCGCTTCCATTCTCTGGCGCGATTCGACCCGTGCCAAGGAAGCCGCAACCAACATGAAAATCACCTCGGAAGATCTGAAGTCGCTTGGCGTCATCGACGGCATCATTCCCGAGCCGATGGGCGGCGCGCATCGTGATCCGGCGGCCGTGATTGGTGCCACCGGCGACGTTATCGCCAAGGCGCTCGCCGATCTTTCGCAGCGCTCAGGCACGCAGCTGCGCGCCGAACGCCGCCAGAAATTCCTGGATATCGGCAGAAACCTTTAAAGCGTTTCCAGTAAAAGTGCGCAGCGGTTTACGTCCGGAAAATGCGCAAAAAGAGGGAGTTAGATTTTTTTGGTGGATCGAAGAAAAGCCAAAACAATCTAGCTCCAGCCTTATTTTCCTTGAATCTCGCCCCAACTCGGCCATAGTCCGGTCACATCAACAGATGTATCGGCGGCCGCAGGGGCAGGTCCGATTTGAGTTAAGAAGATGTAAACGGTTAATACCGTATTTAAAATACACGCGGGACGGTGTAGAACTCCGTCGCCCGTGCCATCGTCTTTCGGATCAGATCATGCGTTTGACACATTTTGCACTTCTCGCCTGCACCGCGCTCATTCTCAGCGGCTGCAACGATACGCTCGAAACCGTCGAACGCGACGTCTCCCACGTTAAAAACAAGGTTGATTACCCGCTTTCTCCGTCCATTCTTGCCGAGATCGACAAGAAGAACATGGATCGCACCTCGCCAATCATGATCCGCATCTTCAAGGAAGAAGGCGCGTTGGAAATCTGGAAGGCCAAGCGCGACAACCGCTTCGACAAGATTGCCGAATACCAGATTTGCGCCTGGTCCGGCAAACTCGGCCCCAAGGTGAAAGAGGGCGACCGGCAGGCGCCGGAAGGTTTCTACAACCTGACGCCCGCGCACCTCAATCCCAACTCTAAATATTACCTCGCCATCAACACCGGCTTTCCGAACCGCTACGATGCCGCCAACGGCCGCAACGGCACCAACCTGATGATCCATGGCGCCTGCTCGTCCTCCGGCTGCTATTCGATGACGGATGCGCAGATTCTTGAAATCTACGGTTTCGCCCGCGACGCCTTCAAGGGTGGCCAGAAGACCGTTCAGCTGCAGGCCTTTCCCTTCCGCATGACCGCGGAAAACATGGCCCGCCACCGCCAGAGCGAACATCTCGATTTCTGGAAGATGCTGAAGGTCGGTTACGACAATTTCGAAGTCACGAAACGCCCGCCGGAAGTGAATGTCTGCGAGAAGAAATATGTCTTCAACCAGCAGACCGAAGGCGGCACGTTCAACGCATCTGCGCAATGCCCGGCCATGAGCACGCCGCCGGCACTGGTGAGCGCGCTTTCGAGCTACGAAAAGACCTATGATCTCGCCTATGAAAAGGCGATGAAGAAATATGACGGCATGGCCTGGTACGACCCGAGCGAGGCGGAGCGCAAGGCGCTGGTTGCCGAAAAGCGCAAGGGCCGCGAACCCGCTTATGCTCCGACCGGCTCGGCGCTGAAAGCCGGCAAGCTGATGAAGGAAACGGAATATGCCGCGCTGATGGAGAAGAAGGCGCAGCAGGTGACCTCGTCTTCGCCGGCGACCACCGCAACCGCGTCTTCTCTGCGGACGCTGCATCCTTCGGCAACCCAGCCCGCAGCTCCGCAATCGAACCCTGCCCCGGCGGCCCCGACAATGGTTGCCACTGCTACGCCTGCGGCTTCGGGGCCTGGTCAGAACGGAACTGCCGCCCAGGTCCCTGTGCCGGCCATGAACCCGCTCGCTTTTTCCGCAGCACCGCCAGCGGAAGCGCCGGAAAAGAAGCCGTTCTGGAAGTTCTGGGCCAAGGAATGACCGACACGGCTGACATAGTTTTCGACTTGAGGGGGCTTAAATGCCCCCTTCCGGTTTTAAGAAGCCGTAAAAAACTCGCTGGCCTGCAGGCGGGCGATGTTCTTGTTGTAGAGACGACCGACCCGCTGGCGGTTATCGATATTGCCCATATGTGCAACCAGGATGGGCATAGCCTGGTTGAAACTACGACGTTGACCAAAGGACACCGATTCAGGATCGTGAAGGGAGCGTAATTACCCTCGCTGCCGAGAATACTCCACTCGATCTCCCCCTTGAGGGTGAGATACTCGACAAGGTAAAGGGGTGCCCCGCCCGCGGGTTTCAACCACCGTTTTGCGACCTAAAACCTCAACCCCGAAACCGCCAGCGGATTGTCCGTCATCGCCTGCCTGTCCGGACGGTCGATGCCCGGCGTGCCGGTGAACGCAGCAAACAGGTCCTGCACGAACGCCTCCGGCAAATCCTTGGTAATCAGCACCATGCGCGTGCGCTGGTCAGATGGGTCCGGCCATGCCGCGAGGCGCTCGGGTGTGTGGAAAATGTTCTGTACCCCGTGCAGCACAAGGGGTCGGTCCGGATTGTCCGACAGCTTGACGACGGCCTTCATCCGCAACAACTTTTCCCCATGCGCCGAACGCAGCAAGTCCACGAACATGTCGATTGCCATCGGGGCTATCGGCTGGTCGTGAATGATCGAGAAGGAACGGATCGACGCGTCGTGCCGGTTCACATCGTGGTGGTGATGGTGGCCATCGTGGTCGCCATGATGGTGGTGGTCATGATCGTGGTCGTGGTCGTGGTGATCGTGTTCCGCCTCTTCCCCCAGCCAGCGGCCGACATCGGCATTTTTGCTGCCGGGATCGTAAAGACCGTTATCCAGCAGTGCGGTAGCACTCCAATCCGCCCGATCACCATCCTCGATCGTCGCGCGCGGGTTTAGCGCCTGAAGGCGGGCCGTCAGCGTGGAAATTGTGGAAGCATCAGCAAGCGCGCGCTTCGTCATCACCAGCCGGTCGGCCACCGCCGCCTGCTTCACCGCTTCCTCGTGATTATCGAGTGTGGACAGACCGTTCACGGCATCCACAACCGTAATGATGCCGTTCAGAACGAAATTCTGCGCAATCACTGGGTTGCCCATGACAGACTGCATGACGGGAGCGGGATCAGCAAGACCGGTGGTTTCGATCACGACCCGCTTCACCGGCTTCAGCTTGCCGGTCTGGATGCCGTCCATCAGTTCCGCCAGAGTATCCACCAGCTCGCCGCGAACGGTGCAGCAAAGGCAGCCTTCCGCCAGTTCGATGATGCCCTCGCCTGCACTTTCAACCAGCATATGGTCGATGCTGACATCGCCGAATTCATTGATGATGATCGCGGCGTCGCTCATATCGGGGTCTTTGAGAAGCCGGTTGAGCAGCGTCGATTTTCCGGCGCCGAGAAATCCGGTGATGATGGAAACCGGTATGCGATCGCGAGACATGTCTTGCCTGTATGTTGATGGCCGCTCCGGCAGATCGTTGGACGAGATTAGATCCGGAACCGCGCAATAATCACAAAAAATCGCCCGGGGCCTGAAGGCCACGAGCGACACTGTAATATCATAACAAACCGAAGCTGCGAATACAGATTCCGCGCAGCGTTCAGGCTTCGCGCGCGCCCTCATCCATAAAGAGTGCGGTTAGGCGAAATCAGAATGTCGGACGCGGGATCGGAATCGGCACGTTGGCCACTTGTCCCTTGGCGCTCGCACCCTTGGCGGTGTTGACCGCCACCGTCTCACTGCCGGGAATGAGACCCGCGAAAGAATATTCCGGCGGACGGGTCATTTCCGTAACGTAGGGCGAATGGATGACCATGCGGCCGGTCTCGTCGCGGCTTTCGCTGCGCACCTTGGCTGCCTTCGGATTGCAGATTTCGGCACTGACGTCGTTTACCTCGGCGGTATCGCCATAGGGTGCCAGCGAGGCGAGTGAAACGCCTTGGCCCGAGGGCGCCGTCAGTCCCATCTGCAGCAGATCAGCGGACTGGTCGGTTCGCCCGGCAAGGCTATCTGCCCCCAGCACCACAGTTATGACCGAACGGCCGTTGCGCACGGCGGAGGACACCTGGTTGAAACCGGATGCACAGATAAAGCCGGTCTTCATGCCATCTGCGCCATCAAAGCGGCCAACAAGCATATTGAAGTTGGCGTAGTCCTTCTTGCCGGTGGTGACACCTTCCAGCGAGAAATAATGGGCATATTCCGGGAATTCCCGCTTGATGATCAACGCCAGAAGCGCAAGGTCACGCGCCGTCGTATATTGGCCCTTGCCGGGCAGGCCGTTGGCGTTGATGTAACGGGTGGAGCTCATGCCCAGCCGCTGCGCCTGCGCATTCATCTGCGCCACGAAATTATCGCTGGTGCCGCCGATGGTTTCGGCAATCGCCACGGCGATATCATTGGCGGATTTGATGAGCAGCAGCTTCAGTGCGCTGTCCATCGTCAGCTTCTGGCCGGGCTTGAAATACATTTTCGAGGCCGGCTGGTCGGCGGCCTTCTTGCTCATCACCACTTCCGTCTGCGGGCTGAGCTTGCCGGCCTTCATCTGCGAAAAGGCGATATAGGCGGTCATCAGCTTGGTCAGCGAGGCCGGATACCACTTGCGGAACGCTTCCTGGTGGGAAATCACCTTGCCGGTTTTGACATCGACCACCATTTTCGGATTGGCATTCGCCACGGGTGCAGCGGCAACAAGGCCGGCGGTCATGATGGCAATGGCTGCGGAGAGCCGTCGGGCAGCGTTTGGCGATTTAAGATTCTGTGGCAAGGCTTATCCTCGAATTCCCGTCTTCAGTCAGGGAATGGCAATATTCACCATATATGTCCTAGCAATGGCAAAGTACATTGATTACGTCAATTATGCGGCGCACTATCCACCGCGGAGGATAGGCTTTTACGCCATGCCGCACCGATGAACCCAGGAATGAACGAATGCCGATTTTGAACAGAGCCGCCGAACTTCAGCAGGAAGTCAGCGAATGGCGGCGTCACCTGCATGAAAATCCCGAGATTTTATATGATGTCGACAACACCGCAGCTTTCGTTGCGGACAAGCTGAAATCTTTCGGCGTTGACGAAATCGTGACCGGTCTTGGCCGCACGGGCGTGGTCGGCATCATCAGAGGCAATATTCCGGGCAATCGCACCATCGGCTTTAGGGCGGATATGGATGCTCTTCCCATCCTTGAGGAAACCGGCAAACCCTGGGCTTCCAAAACCGCAGGCGCCATGCATGCCTGCGGCCACGACGGCCACACCGCCATGCTGCTTGGCGCAGCCAAATATCTCGCGGAAACCCGCAATTTCACCGGGTCCATCGCGGTCATCTTCCAGCCCGCCGAAGAAGGCGGTGCGGGTGCTCTCGCCATGGTCGAGGACGGCCTGATGGAGCGGTTCGGCATCGATGAGGTCTACGGCATGCACAATATGCCGGGTATTCCGCTCGGCTCGTTCGCCATCCGCAAGGGCGGCATCATGGCGGCACCGGACAAGTTCTCGATCACGGTCAAAGGTCGTGGCGGCCATGCAGCCCAGCCGCACCGCACGATCGACCCGATCACGATCGGCGCACAGATCGTCGGCAATCTGCAGATGATCGCCTCGCGCAATGCCGATCCGATCCGATCCGTGGTCGTGTCCGTCACCCGCTTTCATGCCGGCTCCAGCCACAACATCATTCCCAACGACGCGTTGATTGCCGGCACGGTTCGTAGTCTGGACGAGACGGTGCGTGATCTCGCGCAGGATCGCATCAAGCAGATGGCGGAAGGCATAGCGCTAGCAAATGGAGCGGAAGCCGAGGTCGTCTATGAGCGTTATTGCCCGGTGACCTTCAACCATGCGGACGAGACCGACCACGCCATCCGCGTCGCCCGCGATGTGGCTGGTGAAAAGAACGTCGACCCCGATGTCGACCCTTCCATGGCGGGCGAGGATTTTTCCTTCATGTTGAAGGAAAGGCCGGGTGCCTTCATCTTCATCGGCAACGGCGATTCGGCCGGCCTTCACAACCCTGGATACGATTTCAACGACGACGCCATCGCCTACGGCATTTCCTATTGGGTGAAACTTGCCGAGCAACGCCTGACGAACTGACTGCCGGGACGCAAAGAAAGCAGAGGAACAGGTCGACCGCGATAAAGAACGCGGTTGATCCGCCGGCTACGGCAGGTTAAAGAGCAATTCAGTGTCCACGTAGCTCAGCAGGATAGAGCACAGGATTCCTAAGACAAATTGGGGGTTGCGCCCGGAAACGACGCAATCGATCTGCTCAAAGTCGGGGAAAGCTTCGCTGGTCTTCCAGCATGCCAATCCCGAGCCAAGCTCCGGAGAAATCCGGTGAAGGTGTAGAGACTGGATGGGCAGCACCTAAAAGCCGAAAGGCTCACGGTGAAGGGACAGTCCAGACCACGAACGTCCTATCCAATGGAGATGGGCGGCGGCTAAAGCCGAAGTGGTATGAATCCTGGGGTCGGAGGTTCGAATCCTCTCGTGGACACCATTTTCCTGTAAATTCAGTTTAAAACAATAATATAAAAAAGAGCGGAATGTCGTGACCCGCTTCACTGCTCGCCATGCGGCTCTAGTCCTAGACAAACATAATAGCTGTCCCGTTTCGCTCAGCGTGCACACCGGCATATTCGAACGGCGAAGCATCGATTGGTCACGTTCGTTTTACCAATTAGCTCCGGTCTTTTGCGCGTTTGATCGCAAACACATCTCGTGCATCCACAAACAGCACCTATCTAAGATGCTCACACCCGATGAAGGAGACAGAATGATCAACGAATATGGCCCATACGTACAGATGGGAACGCTTGCAGAGCAGATGGCCACCCGATACCGGATGGACCCAAATCTCGCACTGGAACCGCACCTGTTGCACTATATGGAAGAAGTCGAGGTAAATATCGCTGCCGATAGCTTCGATCATGTTGGGTTCATGCACAAGATCCGCAGCCGGCTGGAAATGACACTGGCGAAGACCGTCGACCCTCGATGCCGAGAATTCCTGCATGCAGTTGTGGCCGCACTTCAGGAGCGTATCGATCGTCATTCACTCGACGTTGCGTGATCGCCGTTCCTCCTTCCACTTTGCATCAGGTCTCTGCAAATGAACTTCTATGACGCGGGCAAGAAGCTGCCTGCGACGCGGCGTTCAGCAGCGTGGTGCGCAAGCCGTCAAAAATTCACTCGATGAAAACGCGCACGCTCGAAGCGCGGCCATCGGCGTCGATCACGGTCAGCGTTGAAAACCCCTGCCCTTCCGGTCGCCATTCGCTGTTGCGGCGGAGCGAAGCATCCGGGAGAGGCCTGCCGTTGGCGAGCCAGCGGAAGGGCGCGCGGCCGCCTTGCAGCTTCAGCACTAGCGGCGAAATGCCTGACTGGCTGGAGAGCTCCACCCTAGCCCCTTCCGGTGGATAGACGATGCGCGGCGCGCTTTCGCGCCTTGAGGCCGAAAGCAGGCCGCTTGCGGTCAATGTGAAACGCCGCTGGTTGGCGGGAAGGTCGCTCACGGCCACCCGCGCGACGCCAGAAGGTGCAGCAGGCATTGGCGTGATCGCCACGCCGGATTTCTCGAAAGCCTCGAAGAGGATCGGGGCTGCCGTCGCATAACCGGCAATGCCCGGGACGGCGCCGTTATCGGCACGACCGACCCAGACGCCGATGACATGCCGCCCGTCATAACCTACCGACCAGGCATCACGGTAACCGTAGCTGGTGCCGGTCTTGTAGGCGATGCCGCGCTGCTTCATGCCGAGTGGCGGCAGCACACCGGACAGGATGTCGGAGACGTTCCAGATCGCAGCGTCGGCAAACAGCCGATCTCCGGCAAGCCGTTGCGGCGCGGAGCGCACACCGTCCCCCAGCCGCACAGGGTCGCCGCCGCCGGCAAGGCCCGCATAAAGCTGCACCAGATCAACCAGCGAAATACCAGCACCTCCTAGCGCAATGGCAAGCCCCGGCGCCTCGGTGGTGGGAAGCACGAGCTTCACGCCCGCGCGGCGGAAACGCACCATCAGCGCAGACGGGCTGACAGCATCCAGAAGCTTTACGGCGGGCACATTGAGCGACAGTTGCAGTGCCTGCCTGATGCTGACATCACCCTGATAGTGCATGTCGAAATTACGCGGGCGGTAACCGGAAAAATCCGCCGGGCGATCCTCGATGATAGTTTCCTGCCCGATGAGACCATTTTCAAAGGCAAGGCCATAGATGAACGGCTTGAGGGTGGAGCCCGGCGAGCGCACGGCGCGGCTCATCTCCACGAAACCGCGCCTTGCAGTATCGAGATAATCAGCCGAACCAACTTCAGCCAGAATATCACCGGTCTGCGCGTCGGCCATGACGATGGCGACTGAGACCTTTTCTGTCAGCTTTTCCGCTGCATGGCGGGCAACGGCTTCTAGTTCCCGCTGGATCGGCAATCTGAGCGTCGAGTGCGCCTCGGTGGCATTGGCAAACTTCACGCGTGCGGCAGCCGCCATGTGCGGTGCATAGGCCGGCAGATCGCGCCGGTTGGCGGGAACGGCTGCAAGGGTCGCCCGCTCTGCTTCGCCTTCACCTACCACGCGTTCCACGGCAAGGCGCTGCAAAACCCTCTCCCGCGCCTGCCTTGCCGCATCCGGAAAGCGGTCCGGTCGGCGTTTCTCCGGCAATTGCGGCAGCGCAACCAGAAGAGCCGCCTCCGCCGTGTCGAGCCGGGCGGGCTCCTTGCCAAACCAGGCGAGGCTTGCGGCACGAACACCCTCAAGATTGCCGCCATAAGGCGCGATATTCAGATAAAGATCGAGGATTTCCGCCTTGTCGAGCCGTCTTTCGATCTGGAGCGCGCGCAATCCCTGCAGAAACTTCGCCGAAAACGACCGGTCGGTGCGCGGTTCGATCAGCCGCGCCACCTGCATGGAAAGCGTCGAGGCGCCGGAGACGATCCGGCCGTTGCTTGCCAATTGCCAGGCGGAGCGCAGCAGCGCCCACGGGTCAATGCCGTGATGGTTGTAAAAACGCTGGTCCTCATAAGCGATCAGCATGCGCAGGAACTGCGGATCGACTTCTGCAGCGCTGGTTTTCAGCCGCCAGCGGCCATCAGGTGTCGCAAATGCGCGCAGCAACCGCCCGTCTTTATCCAGCACCTCGAAGGACCGCTGCTGCGCAGCCTCCAGCGGTGGTGGATAGGCCTTGTCCAGCGCATCGAGACCGAAGGCCGCACCGCCTACAAGCAGAGCGGCCGACACGATGCCGACGATGATCGCCTTTTTTCGCCTCATGGGGTTGCCGAACGCACCTCCATGCGGCCCGTTGCCGTGCGGGCGGAAAATTGCGGCCGGTACATATCCTCGACCGAGGCCGCCGGATGATCATAAGTGCCCGGGGTGACGGCCCGGACCACATAGGCCAGCGTGATTTCCGAACTGTCGCCAGCCGTGCGGTCGAAGGCCGCAACGAACCGGTCGTAGCGGAATTCGGTATGCGCAGCTTCGGTTTCCGGCAACCAGTCGAAATTCGAAAGGGCGGCAGAATTGACGAGGCTCGGATTGTCGATCTCGAAACCGGAAGGCAGAAGGTCAGTCACGAGAATGCGTGCTTGCCAGTCATTTTTAGGCGTGACATTCAGCACCGCCACATAACGCTCGTTCTGCACCACCTCGCTCGCGTTCACCTCCTCGCCATCCATGGAATAATAGGTACGGGTAATGGTGAAGCCCTCGCCACCGGCGGCAAGCGGTTGTGCCGGGGGCGCGACCGTGGTTACCACCGCCGTGACCGGATCAGCCGACGCGTTGGCGATCTTCAAGGGTGCCGCCAGCAATTCGTCGCCGGTCATCCGTTTGCCGAACCCGCCGGTCTGCAAATCGCCGTTCACATCAAGACGGATATCCTTGTCCTCACCTTTGACGGCGCGGGCGGCAAGCAGCATCCATGCCTGTTCCTGGGTGCTGGTATAGGGTTTCTTTTCCCATTCCTTCGCCACGGCACCTGCAAGTTGCGGCACGACGGCAGGAACCGGACGGCTTTCCGCCGCAAGCGCCAGCGTCGCTGCGCCATCACGCAGGGCGGAACCGTAATCCGCCCTTGCGAAGCTAACCTTGGTGGCACGGCTCGCCATATCGAGCGAGGCACCGAACACAGTCTTCGCGCGTGCCTGATCTCCATAAAGCGAAAGGGCTGCGGCAACCTGCGCCTTGGCAAGCGGTGTGGGGAAATCGGCAAGCGCCGTATCCGCATAATATCTGAGATCGTTGATCGCCGCCTTGCGGTTGCGCGCCAGAACGTAAAGCGAATAGGCGATCTCGTTGCCGCGATCCTTGACATTGCTATCGTAGGAAAGACCGTTTTGCAGGTTGCTCAAAGCCTGCACCATCGCCTGTTCGGGAACATCGTAGCCCTGCTCGCGCGCACGGGTCAGGAAGTCGCTGATATAGGCATCCAGCCACAGATCTCCGTAACCGGGAGACCAGAGGCCGAAACTGCCGGAACTCGACTGGAAGGAAAGCACCCGGTAGATCGCCTCCTGCACGCGGCGGCGGGTATCCGGGTCCTCGGCAATGCCGCTATCCTTGGTCATTTCCGAGAGATAAAGCAGCGGCAAAGCGCGGCTCGTCGTCTGCTCGGCGCAGCCGTAAGGATATTTGTCGAGCATCATCACCAGCGCCGGAATATCGAAGGCTGGCGAGCGTGTGACGTTGACGGCGACGGACGAACCGAGAAGCATGCTATCGGCCAGAAGGTCGCCATTGATCGTCAGGCTGCTATTGGGCGCGATCTTGATTTCACGCCGCGTCGTGACCGGCAGAACGGCTGGACGCACGGGAACATTCAATACCTGCTCCAGCGAAAGACCGGCGGCATTGGAGACCTTGATGGTGATTGCGCCATTGCCCGGCTGTTCGCCTGTCAACGGCACGGTCAGCGACGACTTCCCGCCCTTTTGCAGTGCCAGGGTCTGCGACATCTCACCCTGATCGACTGTAAGTGCCGTGTTGCTGGTCACATCCAGCCGGTAGTCGCCGGCCTCGCCATCGGTATTGGCGATATCGAGCCGCAATTGCGAGACATCGCCGGGCGCGAGGAATTTCGGTGCACTGGCAGTCACCACCACGGGGTCTCGAATGACGGCGTCGGAGACCGCATGTCCCACGCCCGTCTTCGTCCAGGCGACAGCCATGATGCGGGCCGTGCCGTTGAACTGAGGAATATCGAAGCTCACCGTCGCCTTGCCGTCTGCGTCAAGTTCGACAGGTCCCGAGAAGAAGGCCACGAGCTTTTCGGTGGGCGGGCTGCCCTGCAGTGCTGCGCCCCCGCCATCACCGCCCGTTCTCAGGCGACCGGTGGCGCCAAGCGAACCGTCGATCAGGCGGCCATAGAGGTCGCGGATTTCCAGCCCCAGCCGTCGCTGACCGAAATACCATTCATCCGGCTTCGGCGGTTCATAGCGGGTGAGGTTCAATATGCCGACATCCACAGCCGCGACGATGACATAGGCCTTTTCGCCCACGCCCGCGCCAGCGACACTGATCGGAATTTCGAGCGGCTGACGCGGCAGCGTCTTCTGCGGCGCGCCTAGCGTTACCGCAAGCTTGCGCTCGGCGGGATCGACGGCAAGCCACTTGATGCCTATGGCGCGCATCGGCATGCGGCTTTCCTGCGCATCGCCCGGACGGAACAGCGTGGCCGTCACATACGCCCCCGCGCCCCATTCCTCGGTAACGGGAATGTCGATCTCGCCGCCATCCTCACCGATCTCAGCATTCTGCACGGAAATCAGCTTTTCCGAACCTGACGTGACCATCAGCTGACCGGCAAAACGCGACGATACCTTGAGTTTTGCGGTATCGCCGATCTTGTAGTTTTGTTTGTCCAGCGCGATTTCCAGCGCATCCGGCGTCTCTGTCGAGCTTGCCTCGACGTAGAAACCAGCATCGAATTCGACGCTCGAAACCGGTGCGCCATTGCCGGCACCTTCCACTTCCAGCCTGTAGCGGCCCCAGGTGACAGGCACGGAAATCTCCCCGCCATTGGCATCGACGGAAACCGTGCCGGTTTCGGTCTGTTTGGTATATTCCACCGGTTCGTACCGCCAGGAGTTACCCTGACGATACCATTGATAGTTTCGCTCTACCTTGATGAGCTTCCAGCTGAGGCCACTCATCGCCTGTTTCGCGCCATCAGCTGTCACGCCGATAATGTGGAAACGGCCAACGGAATTCTGGGCGAGATCACCCGAAAACTGCGGTTTGATGCCGATGACAGGTGCTTGCGCCTTCACCGGCAGCGTCAGAGATCGTTCGACGGCGCGGCCACCGGCCTCGCGCATCCGAACGGTGATGTTGGCGGAAAGCAGCTGCGTGGTGGAAGGCAAATCCGTCAGATCGACATTGAAGCTTGCCTTGCCTTCTTCGTCCAGCGCCGGAAGATCGGCAAGTGCGGTGCGATTTTCCTCTTCGCTTTCCTCATCCGCTAGACCGAAGAAATAACCCTCGAAGTCGGTACTCGTCCGGGTTGGCTTGACGGCGACCTCACCTTCCAGCGTCAGGCCAGCTGCGGGCGCGCCGTAGAGATAACGGCCATCGACGTCGATTGCCGTTTCCGCGCCCGGCTCGATCTGTTTCACCTTGCTGGAGAGATCAAATTCGGTGCGATCAGGCACGAAATCATCGACCAGAAAGCTCTTTTCGCTGATCGCAGCCGTTTTCGGATCGGTATGAATGCGCAGCGTCCAGGTGCCGCGCATGGCATTCGCCTGCAAGGGCAGATCGACCGCATGGCCGCCGAGCGCCTTGCCGTCACTCACGAAACGCCGGTCCTCGACGCCATCAGGACGCGAGAAGATGAAGGTTAGCGGCAGATCCTCGATCGCCTTGCCGTCAACATCACGGGCCAGCGCTGCCGCGTGCACGGTCTCGCCGGCGCGGTAGATGCCGCGCTCTGTCCAGCTGAACACGTCGATGGCGCCGGGGGCCGCGCGGCCAGTCACACCACGGTCGGAAAGATCGAAACCGGCGCGCGTCATGTCCAGAAAGACGTAGTCCTTGTCGCCGTTGCGAGCTGTGAGGATAGCGGGCGCCTGCGCCGCTGTGCCACGCATCAGGCCCGCCGAAAATACTGCCCTGCCGTCTGCATCCGTCTTTGCCGTGCCGAGCACTTCGTTGTTCTTGGCGAGCAATTGCAAGTCCACCCCGCCAAGCGGTGCGGCGCTGCCGAGCGAGCGCACGAATACGTTCAGGCCATCGGTGCCGGCATAGGTGGTGATGCCCGTATCGGAAACGAGGAACCACTGCGTGGCGCGCGAATCCCATGTCTCCGGTGCGGTGCCGGGCGGTACGGCGGTCAGCACATAGATGCCGGGCTTCCGCTCCGGCAAGGCTTCGTCCACCGGAAAGCTCGTCACTACGTCCTTGTTGAGGTCCGGCTGAATGTCTATCGAACCTTGCCAGACCAGCTCGCCGATCTCGTTTTCAATACGGTCGGCGTTGTAACCGTCCATCTGCGTCAAAAACTGCGAGTTTGCCAAGACCGACGTGATGTTACGGTCGCCAATACGGTAAAGCTTCAGATCGGCCTTCTCGGCATTGACCGAAACGATGGGAATGCCGCGCCGCGCCGTGCCCGGCAGCACGAAGTTCTCGCCGGTGAAGCGGACGCTCGCTGCACGGTCACGCACGTAGATATCGAGATCGACCTGCTTTTCCAGCGGTTCTTCCACCGAGGACGGCAGGCCGGCGCGGAACGCAATCTTGTAACGCTGACCATGGGTCAGCCCCTCGACGCAAATCTCACTGCCCTTCGCCTCGATCGCCTTGGGTGCAGCACCATCCAATGTGACGAAAGAGGAATAATCGACACCGTTCTTCACCAGCGGTTCGGAAAACTGCACGCATGCGCGCGGGCTGACATTATCCGTATCAATCGTATTGTTGATGACGCGGAATCCCTGGCGCGTGCGCAGATCGGCATAGGCCGCCTTCGTCTGCGCATTATCGGAAAGTGTGAGGCTCTCCTTATAGGCATTAAGCGCCGCGCGATAATTCTGGGTCTTTTCGAAAGCCTGGGCCAGCCGGTTCAACGCCTCGGTGCGGGCACTGACCGTGCGGCTCAACTGATAGGCATTGATGGCAGCGGAAGCGGCCTGGCCGGCAATCGCGTAATTGTCGGTAACCTGCGCCGCCCTTTGCGAAAATTCGGCCCAGAGAGCACCGTCATCGGGCGAAATCGCAAGAGCCGCCTTGTAGGTTTCGATCGCGTCGGCTGCCGCCTGCTGCCTTGCCGTTTGCAGCAGGCTCTCCAGTCCCTGGCTCTGCTGCTCCGCGCTTGCCGCAAGGCCCGATTTCAGCCGGCGCGCTTCCTGCTGCAGGCTATCAGTCACGAAAGAAAGACGCTGCGGTGCACCGATATCGGCTTCAGCGACAACCTGCACGATCTTGCCGGCGACGGCACCGGGGAAGGCATTGAGCTGATTGAAATCCGATTTAAGGAAACACCATTGCACCTTGGGATTGTAGGTGAACGCCTTGCAGGCGGTATCGCCGACGCAAATCTCGCCGCACTGCTCAAGCGAGACATTCTGCTCGGTTCTGAGATCGAACCCGAAATAATCGCCATTTTTGGTGGTAACCACCTTGCGGGAAGGTTCCGCCGCCACAGCTGGAATAAAAGTAATGGCGGTTGAGACCGCAATCAACGAGATCCGGACGAGCGCGCGCAACGACATCAGTTTTCTCCCCGCAACAGACATGTCGGGCGGGACTCTGGTCAAATCCACGCACGGTTGTCAACGCATCATCGTCAATTTGCGACGTGACACTGTGGAGAGAGCGGCAGGCAGGGCTAACGCTAGTCTTCTAATTTGCGCGCTTCGGAAATCAGCATGATCGGCACCCCGTCGCGGATCGGGTAGGCGAGCCCTGCGCTTTCGGACACCAGCTCGTTGCGGGCGCGATCGTAGGAAAGACGTCCCTTCGTCAAGGGGCAGACCAGCAGCTCAAGCAGCTTGGGATCGGCATTGCTCATCCTGTCGTCCATGGCGGCGATCCTACTGCAGCACAGTACCGGCCTCGCCCGAGCCCTGGGCAAGAACGATCTCGGTGATGGCGATCAATGTTTCGGCCCGCGTCCTCAGGTCAGGCGCTTCCAGCAGCGCCTGCTTTTCGGCGGGACCAAAGGGAGACATCATGGAAAGCGAATTGACGAGGACACGATTGCCTGCGCGCTCCACGCTTTCCCAATCCGCTTCCAGCTGGTTCGCATCCAGAAACGCGCGGAACACCCGCAGCAGATTTTCGCGGTCCACAGCGTCCTCATCATACTCGCCGGAAAGATCGGCGATGAAGGGCGCGTGCCGGAAACTGCGATAGGGTTTGCCCACATCCACCTCTTCCAGCAGGCGGAAGCGGCAGATGCCGGTGAGCGAAATGACATAACGCCCATCCCCGGTTTCCGAAAAGGAAGTGATGCGACCAAGACATCCGACAGCGCTCAAAGGACCACCATCATGCCCCCCCTCAATGACGTGAAGGGCCGGCTGCACCATGCCGATGACCCGGTGGCCGGCCAGTGCCATATCGATCATGGCGAGGTATCTAGGCTCGAAGACATTGAGCGGCAGGTGGCCTTCCGGCAAAAGCAACGCGCCCGACAATGGAAATACCGGCACAGTTTCCGGCAAATCGTTGTTCTTCACATATCTCGCATTTCCGACATGCATGGGATCAAGCCCCCTGTTCACCGCTGCCCGGCCGGCGGATCAACCGCCATGGCCGGGATATGCCCGCATTACGAAAACAAGATCGCCGAAAGCTTCCGGCGCCCGGCCACACTTGCCGGATCCTTGAAGCCCCAGGCCTCGAAAAATTCCAGAAGCTGGCGGCGCGCGCCGTCATCATCAAAGGTTCTGTCCTTGCGCATCACATAGAGCAGATGGTCCGCTGCCTCATCCCGCCGCCCTTGAGCGTTGAGGACCTTGGCAAGCTTCACACGCGCCTCGTAATTATCGGGATCGAGCGCGAGATCACGTTCCAGCGCCACCGGGTCGCCAATCTTGCGGGCTTCTTCATATTGCGCGATCTTTTTCGAGACGAGCTGAATGCCAGCATCTGCGGCCACTTCCGCCGGCAGGGACGAGAGGAGTTCGCTTGCCCGTTCATATTGTCCAACGGCAATCATGCATTCGGCAATACCAGCGATTGCGGCGGCGTTTTCGGGATCGGCCTGCATAACCGCGCCGAACAATTGTGCCGCACCATTATGATCGCCATCCGCCAGAAGCTGCTTTGCCTCTGCCAGAACCGCTTCGATCTCAGCCTTCGGATCACCCGCATCAGGTCCGGCGATCTTGTCGATGAACTGCTTGATCTGGCTTTCCGGTACCGCGCCCATGAAGCCGTCCACCGGCCTGCCATCCAGGAAAGCAACGATGGCGGGAATGGACTGGATGCCGAGTTGGCCTGGAATAGACGGGTGATCGTCGATATTCAATTTCACAAGCTTCACGCGGCCATTCGCCTCGTTTACTGCCTTTTCGAGAACCGGCGTCAGCTGCTTGCACGGGCCGCACCACGGTGCCCAGAAATCCACCAGAACCGGCTGGTGGCGCGATTCCTCGAGAACATCCTTGGAGAAGGCCGCCGTTGTGGTGTCCTTGATGTGACCGGAAGACGCGCCGTACAGCTCCCCGCTATATTGCGCGTTGCCGGACATCTGCCCGCCATAGGAACTGCCGTAAGGATTGTTCGTGCCGCTCATGCCGGTCTCCCGTAATCTCTGTCGTATTGTCTTGGTTGAAGCAAAGATCGTATCTCACTCGCTGACTTTCAAGACAAGCGGCGTGTGGCCGGTCGCCTCCAGGAAGCGAATGAGGTCTTTGTTTCCTATCGTCGTCGTCTGGTCGTTGGAAAGCGGGTGACCGTTGATCAGCTCGTTTTCCAGAAGATCGCTGTCGAGTACGAAGGTGACCTGCCCACCGGTGTCGTTGATGGCGCCGAAAACCGTGACAGATCCCGGCACGACACCCAGATATTCAAGCATTTTTTCCGGCCTGCCGAAGGATACGCGGCTTGCCGCGCCAATCGTCTTGTGAACGCTTTTCAGATCGACGACCGCGTTCTCCTCAACGGTCAGAACGAAATATTGATCCTTCTTGTCCTTCACAAAAAGGTTCTTCGTGTGACCGCCCGGGATTAGATCACGCAACGACTGGGATTCGGCAACGGTGTAGACCGGCTGATGCTGTTTTGTCTTATGCTCGATGCCAAGCCCGTCCAGAAACGCGAACAAGTCCGCTGCCGTCTTCGGAGAATTTTCCGCCATATCCTGCCGCCTGCCTTTGCCGATTCCGATATCCTCTCCGTCATGATTAAGGGGGCAACCGCGGCTTGGCAACGCGTGAAAAAGCGACGGCGCGAAAATTCCCAATCATTTCCGCCGCTTGTCGCATTTCTCAAAGAAATTTTCGCGTTTTTGTCATTTCCCTGTTGCATTCCAAAATCGATTGAGCGATATAGCGCCCGTCGCCGCATTGCGGTGGCCCACGGTTCAGCGTACTACCCCGGACCGATGGATTTGAGCGGGTGTAGCTCAGGGGTAGAGCACAACCTTGCCAAGGTTGGGGTCGAGGGTTCAAATCCCTTCGCCCGCTCCAAAATTTCCCAGGACACAGTTATTTGCGTTATTTCGACTTCTTATGAAGACGCCACTACTGGTCTGTCGGCTTGTCGTGCATGATTTTTATCGGGCGACATGTAATCAGGCGGAACTTATGGCAAGGATATCCGTTCTTGACGCGAGGCTCCTAACCTCAGTTCCCCTCTGAATTGCCCGCCGTGAGCGGGCATTTTTTTGTCACCCCGTGAAAATACCATTTGGCACAGGGAACAGCTTCCGGGCGCATCGCGTTTTCCTGCGTTGTTCAACGCGAGGGGATAGCTCATGTCCATAAATCTCAGACGAACTTGTGTGGTTGCCGTATTTGCCGTCCTGTCCATCCCGGCTGCTTCTTTCGCTGCCGACATGATCACTTACGGAAGAGAAACGGCCCCGAAATACAAAGTGCACCATCATCCACGTGCCGTTGCAAATGTGTATGCTGCCGGCGCGCCCTTACGCTGCAACGAGAATATCGTGTCTTACCGCTCCCCTTACGAGCGGCATACGGAAGTGGTTACTCTCTGCCATCCGCCGCTAAACTGGCAAACAGAGTCTTCTACCGCAACAATATGGTCGCCTTGATCTTGTCATAATTCATTTGATGTGCTTTTGTTCGCTCGCCCTTGTGGGAGGGGGTAAAGGTTGAGACCCGCTGGCTGTTTCGATACGGCAAGCGGGTTTCCCTTTTTTTGGCGTCCGGCCAGCCACAGGCAGTGCGAGGAATGCCGCAAATTCTCAACGTACGTCCAGAAGACGACGCAAACTTTACTTTTCTCATTGAAGATGAATGGTAGCGGGAGAGGGACTTGAACCCCCGACACGCGGATTATGATTCCGCTGCTCTAACCACCTGAGCTACCCCGCCACAGGGAAAACGTGACAGCCATGTGACCGTCCGCTCCATCAGGATGAGCGGCTTATAAGGTGCCGCTCCCCAAAGTGTCAAGCGCATGACGCGCAAAAAATTCGCTTTCCACACGACGGTGAAAACCGAATTGTTTCAGGCAGCAACCGGCTTTTCCAAAAGCGCCTTCAGCGAAGCCTCGGCGTCCACCGAGCGTTCCGAACGTTCGATGAAACCACCACCGTAAACGCGGGCATCAGCGCCCGGTGCAGAATAGAGCACGCAGGCCTGACCGGGAGCGACACCCGCCTCGCCGGTCATCAAATCCACGTAGATGCCGTTTTCATCGGCATGCAACATCGCTTCGGTTGGCGGGCGGGTGGAGCGCACCTTGGCGAAGCAGGCAAAGCCCTGCCCGGCCTCGTCCGCAAGCGCGCCATCGCCAAGCCAGTTCATGTCTCGCAGATAGACACGGCGGGTCTCCAGCGCCTCCCGCGGGCCGACGATGACCCTGCGGCCACGCGCATCGAGATGCACGACATACAGCGGCTCTCCAGTCGCGACACCAATACCCCGGCGCTGACCGATGGTATAATGCACGATACCGTCATGGCGGCCGAGTACGCGCCCGTCCAGATGGACGATATCGCCCGCGAACGCCGCATTTGGCTTCAGCTTGTTGATGATATCGGTATATTTGCCCTGCGGCACGAAACAGATGTCCTGACTGTCGGCCTTCTTGGCGACGACGAGACCCATGTCTTCCGCCAGCGCGCGTGTTTCGGCCTTGGAGAGACCGCCGAGCGGAAACCGCAGATAGTCGATCTGCTCCTGCGTCGTTGCAAACAGGAACCAGCTCTGGTCACGATCACTATCGATCGGGCGATAGAGCGCGCGGCGTCCTGGTTGGCCGGCAACGGGATTGGGACGCGAGCGGATGTAGTGGCCGGTCGCCAGCGCATCTGCGCCGAGTTCCTGAGCAGTGGCGAGCAGATCGGCGAATTTTACCGTCTGGTTGCAGGCAACGCAGGGGATCGGCGTTTCACCCATCGCATAGGCTTCGGCAAAGGGATTGATGACGGTTTCGCGGAACCGCGCTTCATAATCCAGCACATAGTGGGGAATGCCGAGCGTTTCGCAGACCCTGCGCGCATCGTCAATATCCTGTCCCGCACAGCAGGAGCCGGCGCGGTGCACAGCCGCACCGTGGTCGTAAAGCTGGAGAGTTATGCCGAGGACGTCATAGCCCTCGCGCTTGAGGATACCGGCCACAACCGAAGAATCGACGCCACCGGACATGGCGACAACGATCCGGGTGTCTTCCGGCCTCTTGTCAAAATCGAGCGTATTCACGTTTTTTCCCATCGTCAGTCATAACGGGGGTAAAGGCCCCGCCGCCTGTCGGTCATCCGCTGCGGGAAGCCTTAGTCCAAAAAGACTGTCCTGCCTCGCCATCATGCGGATTTAAGGGCTGCATATAGAAAGGAATGGCCGCGCACGCAAGTACGGGGCGGAAAACCGCCCCGTAAAGCCATCAGAGTGAGGTGGTGACCGGTTGTTAAGCGCCCGCCGTCTTCTGGCCGCTGCTGCCAATCCACTTGTCGCGCTCCCTCCACAGGGCCGGCAAAGCCAGCAAGCCTATTGCGGTAAGGGCGATCAGCGTCTTGCTGACCTGCGACAGTTCGGCCGTACGGCCATCCAGATAATAGACGCCATAGACGATAGCCACGTGCCAGACATAGACCTGAAGCGAATGGCGGCCGAGCAGCTGCAGGAATTTCAGCGAGAGCACCCAGATCACGCCCTGCGCAATCGAGCGGACGATCGGGCGGTGATGCTTCGGACCGGCGATCACCAGCCAAGTGAGACCCACACCAACAGCAAGGAAATTGATGAGGTAGACCGGGCCGAAATCGGCACGGATCTCCATCGTGGAGAACTTGCCCATCACGAATTCCGGCATCAGGCCCCAGGCGGTTGCAATACGAAGCGGCATGAAAAACAGGCAGATGAGAAGTGCCGCCTTCGGAAGCCATGTTTGTTGCGGTGAGAAGATCGCCTTCCACGGAATGCGGTTCTGCGCCGTCATCGCGCCCAGCACCAGCGCCGAGTAGAACACCAGCTGCCAGCCGAGCAGATTGAAGCTGACACGGATACCCTGCTCGTCGGCACCCTTGACGAGTTCATTGAGAGGCGTCGTCACGATCTGCTGAAGACCGAGCTGGCCGGCCATCCAGACCAGCAGTGAGCCTGCCATGACATAAGCCCATTTGCCGTCGAGGCAGAGTTTAACGAGGACGGGTGCGAACAGCATGTAAACAATGTACTGCGGCAGAATATCCATGAATGTCGGCTGGAAGAGGAATGTGGCGATCGCCGCCAGACGCAACGGATCGTCGAACGACGTCATGCCCAGCCAGTTGTACCAGATATAGGGCGCATGCGGGATGACCATGCGGAAGAACAGCACGGCGATGACGAGACCCATCGCATAGCGATAGAGTTCCATCGCCCGGTTCCAGATCATCTGTTTGCCGGCATCATAGCCGTATTTCATCATCTTGCGGGCATAGACCATGCCGATCAGCAGACCGGACAGAAAGACGAAGCCCTGCGCGTCTTCCACGAAGGCAAACTGGCGGTGATTGATTTCCACCAGCCAGAAACCGCCTGCAAACACCAGATGGTTGATCAGCATGAAGACGAGGAAGTAACCACGCATCCCGTCGATCAGGTCAAAGCGTTTCATCTCGATAGCTCTCCGTTCTCGCGGGCCGTGCATTGCCCGGCCACCCAGCCCGGCTTGCGGGAGGCGGGCCGGGAATTGGATTGTCAACGCTGTTTTGCGCCTGTGGTTCCCTTCCCAAAGCGGTTTAGAACCGGCGCGAAAAGTAACATTGACGTGTACGCATGCTGGTTAGGATGCGCGGACTGAACACCGGATGAATGAAAAACGGCAATTCCGTGGAGCAAAAGAGCTATGCGCCAGCGCCACACCTCGACGAAGAGGGCGCAAACCCCTGCATGGCAGGGAAAACGCGGACAACCACTCGCGGGACGATACAGATATCACCCGTTAGATTTATCAATCATTTTTTTGGAGAGTTGCGATCTGCCACCGCGATCACTGAATTATCGACGAAAGACAATGTCGAGGCATCACGCATCGCGGCACGCAGAAGCCCGGAGGTTGGTAAAACCTCCGGGCTATTTCATTCAGACAAGACTACGCGTCGTCTCAGGCAGCGGCCTGAATGGCGGCGACCTGCCAGTTGTCGTTACCGCCACGGCGCACGAAGGTCCACATTTCCACCGCTTCGGACGGATGCTGCTCGTCCCCTTCGATCACCTTGCCGGAGGTGCGGTCGCGCATAATGTCGATGGCAGAGTAGCGCATGGCTACCGTTGCATAGTCCTGGCCCTCTTCGTGCCAGGCTTCGGCAACGTCGCCCTGCAGCAGCGTTACGTCGCGCACGTCGTTTTTCACGCCGCTCGTCGCGTTGTCGCTCAGTTCCTCAGCAAGATAGGACATGGCTTCCGGCGTCGTCAGCTTGCGCAACGTGCCGTAATCTTCAGCCCCATAGGCAGCCTGAACATCCTGCAGCATTTTCTGGAAGACTTCGAGATCGCTCTGGGTAATGCCAATTTCGTCACCTTCGGACATTGCATTGGCATGTGCCACCGGCTTTGCGGTTGCGGCAGTGGCCGCGGCTGCGCCGCCTGCAGCACCTGCAAGCGCGCCGATCTTCGGAATCTTGAACGAGGATGCGGAAGGACCTGCCTGCGGGCCGCCGTTAAAGGAGGAGCCGGAATGATCCGTGCGCTGCGATCCGCCTGCGCCACCGAAAGCCGGCTGGCCCTGACGGCGCGATGCGAAGAAGCGCATGGCGAACATGACCAGAAGGCCAATCAGCGCCACCTGCAGCAACATACCGAAGAAACCGGCCATACCGCCGAAACCGCCGCCCATGAGCATGCCGAACAGGCCACCCATCAGCAGTCCGCCCATCAAGCCACCCATCATGCCGCCAAACAGGCCACGGCTCTGCTGCGGTGCCTGCGCACCGGGACGCGCCGGCTGTGCAGCACCGGGCGTCGCCTGGTTTTGCTGGGTGTTAGGAGTCATGCTGCGGTTGATCGGCGCGGTCTGGCCGGGGGCGGTGCTGGTCGACGGCGGCGCGGAAAAAGTCCTTGTGCCGCGGCTACCGAAACCGCCGCTCGCACGGCGTGCTTCCGCCATATCGACGGCTACGAAAGATACCGCGATACCAAGCGCGGCGACTGCGAACAAACCTTTGAAGCGCCGAAAGGCAGCAAACATCACTATCTCCTGTTGGCCACCCTCCCATGAGCGGCATATCAGAACGCGATATAGCAACTCATGATCATCATTTTTAGTATGCCCGCCTTAAATTTTTCGTGATATGCAACCAAAGAGAGAAACACGCACACATTTCGGTGAAACCGGCGGTTCAGAAACAAAAAAACCGGCACAGGGTTTCCCCTGCACCGGCCCTTATTGTCCCCTTGGGAGGAACGATAGGTATCAGTCGATGTTGAATGTCAGCGGCCTGACCTGGCGGATTGCCGGGTTGGCGCGCAGCTTGTCCAGCACGTCTTCGGAAACCGGACCATCGACATAAAGAAGCGCGATGGCGTCGCCGCCTTCCTTTTCACGACCGAGCTGGAAGTTGGCAATGTTGACGCCAGCCTCACCAAGCGTGGTGCCCATGAAGCCGATCATGCCGGGAACGTCGGTGTTGGTGATGTAGATCATGTGCGATCCAACATCCGCATCCATGTTAATGTTCTTGATCTGGATGAAGCGCGGCTTGCCATCCGAGAACACCGTACCAGCAACCGAGCGAACCTGGTTTTCAGTCTTGACCGTCAACTTGATGTAACCGTCGTAAACGCCGGTCTTGTCACGCTTGACCTCGGACAGGATAACACCCTTTTCCTTGATCATAACAGGCGCGGAAACCATGTTCACATCCGCAACCTGGCTGCGGATAAGGCCCGCCAGCAACGCGCTGGTCAGCGCCTTGGTGTTCATGTTGGCGGTTGCACCATCATAAAGGATTTCGATTTCCTTGGTGGCGCTTTCCTGCACCTGACCGACGAAGGAGCCGAGGACATCCGCCAGACGGATGAAGGGCTTCAGGCGCGGTGCTTCTTCCGCCGTGATCGATGGCATGTTGATGGCGTTGGAGACGGCACCCTTGACCAGATAATCCGACATCTGCTCGGCAACCTGAAGCGCAACGTTTTCCTGTGCTTCCGTGGTCGAAGCGCCGAGATGCGGCGTGCAGACGACATTGGGAAGACCAAAAAGCGGGCTTTCGGTGGCGGGCTCGACTTCGAAAACGTCAAAGCCTGCACCGGCGACATGGCCGGACTTGATGGCGTCGGCAAGAGCCGCCTCATCCACCAGACCGCCACGGGCGCAATTGACGATACGCACGCCCTTCTTGGTCTTGGCAAGGTTTTCGGCATTGAGGATGCCGCGTGTCTTGTCGGTCATCGGCACATGCAGGGTGATGAAATCGGCCTGCGCCAACAGCTCGTCCAGCTCAACCTTCGTCACGCCCATTTCCTGCGCGCGCTCCGGCGACAGGAAGGGATCGTAGGCCAGAACGTGCATCTTCAGGCCAAGTGCGCGCGAGCAGACGATGGAGCCGATGTTGCCGGCACCGATGACACCGAGCGTCTTGCCGGTGATTTCGACACCCATGAATTTCGACTTTTCCCACTTACCCGCCTGCGTGGAGCTATCGGCAGCCGGAAGCTGACGCGCGACGGCGAACATCAGCGCAATCGCATGTTCGGCAGTGGTGATAGAGTTGCCGAACGGCGTGTTCATGACGATGATACCGCGGCGCGAAGCGGCCGGGATATCGACGTTATCGACGCCGATACCGGCGCGGCCGATGACCTTGAGATTGGTCGCCGCTTCGATCAGCTTTTCGGTCGCCTTCGTGGCGGAACGAATGGCAAGACCATCGTAGTTGCCGATGATTTCAGCCAGCTTGTCCTTGTCCTTGCCGAGTTTCGGCTGGAAATCGACTTCGACGCCACGATCACGGAAAATCTGGACGGCGGTTTCCGACAGTTCGTCGGATACGAGTACGCGAGGTGCCATGGTTCAGGGGCTCCTTGAAAAACGGTGCAGTTTTAAAAGCGGGAAATCGGCGGCCCTGCATCAACGCAGGGCCGGTATCAAAATCAGGCGGCAACCTTGGAAAGTGTTGCCTTCTGCGTCTGGTAGGCCCAGGCGAGCCAGGGCATGACGGCTTCCATATCGGCCGTCTCGATGGTTGCGCCGGCCCAGATGCGCAGACCGGACGGTGCGTCACGGTAAGCGCCGATATCGAGGGCGACATTTTCCTTTTCAAGCAGGGCAACGATGCCCTTGGCGAAATCCGCCTGCGCAGCAGCATCCAGCGCCTGTACGTCGGGATCGACGATCTTCAGGCAGACGGAGGTGTTGGAGCGGGTTTCCGGCTTGACGGCCAGGTTGGCGATCCAGTCGTTCTTCTCGATAAAGTCGTAGATGACCTTGGCATTGGCATCAGCACGGCCAATCAGCGCCTTCAGGCCACCAAGATTCTTCGCCCACAGCAGCGCGTCGATATAATCCTCAACGCAGAGCATGGACGGGGTGTTGATGGTTTCGCCAGTGAAGATGCCTTCGATGAGCTTGCCGCCGGAGACCATGCGGAAGATTTTCGGCAGCGGCCATGCCGGCGCGTAGCTCAGCAGACGCTCGACAGCGCGCGGCGAAAGAATGATGACGCCGTGGCCACCCTCGCCGCCCAGAACCTTCTGCCAGGAGAAGGTGACGACGTCGAGCTTTGCAAAGTCCATATCCTGCGCGAAGGCCGCCGAAGTGGCATCGCAGATCGTCAGACCCTTGCGGTCAGCAGGAATGAAATCGGCATTGGGAACGCGGACACCGGAGGTGGTGCCGTTCCAGGTGAAAACCACATCGCGGTCGAAATCGACTTCTGCCAGGTTCGGCAGCAGGCCGTAATCGGCCTCCAACTTGCGTACGTCCTTCAGCTTCAGCTGCTTGACGACATCGGTAACCCAGCCGGCACCGAAGCTTTCCCAGGCAAGCATATCGACACCGCGTTCACCGAGCAGCGACCAAAGGGCCATTTCAACGGCGCCGGTGTCAGACGCGGGAACAATACCGATGCGATAATCGGCGGGAACATTGAGAATTTCACGGGTGAGATCGATGGCCTGCTTCAGCTTGGCTTTGCCAACCTTGGCGCGATGCGAGCGACCGAGCGGTGCATCGGAGAGAGCATCTAGCGACCAACCGGGGCGCTTCGAGCAGGGACCAGAAGAAAAATGCGTATTGCCCGGACGGAGGTCCGGCTTCACTATATCTGTCATTTGACTACCCTTTCAGATAGGCGCCTCTCGTTAGGGAGAGGTGTCCTGACGCCGTTGCTATTCCTCTCACCGGCCTCCGTCAAGCGGAATATGTCGCTACGCATGAGAATTTTAGTCCATATGCGTCATGCGACGAACTGGATACCGCTGAAAACAAAAACCGCCCGCACCGGAGGAGGATGCGAGCGGCTTGAAGCTAACAGTCGGGCGTGACGTTTATTTATAAACGGCAGGCTGCAGCGGAATATCGGCAGGCGGCATGTATTGCGCGGTATCGCAGCCGTTAAAGACATAACGGCCACCGACGCGAACCTCATGCGAATACAGACCCTTGTCGCGGCCAGGACCGCCACCATTCGCAAAATCGAACATGTCGCCCTTGTTGATCTGGCGGAAGCGATAACCGACATCTGCCTTCAGATTACAGGTAACATCGATCGATGCACCGGCCATCAGGGCATAGGCGAAGCGCCACTTGCCTCTGCCGCCATGTTCGGTGGTCGGGTCGCAGCCAATTCCGTTGGTGCTGCACGAAGTATTGCGCAGCTTATCCCATTTGACGTAGGAGCCGCCGATACCGCCGCCAACATAAGGCGTGATGCGGCCATAGGTACCAAGATCGACATAGGCGTTTGCCATCAGCGTGTATGCTCTAAGCGAGCTGAGATCCGCTGAAACGCAGGGACCGGGCACGGAACCACAGCCGCCGATGGTAGACCCGCGGAAATCCGATTTACCCATGTAATCGAAGGTTACGTCACTGCGGAAATAGTTGTTGAACTGATAACCGACACCGGCGCCGACGATGTAGCTATCCTTGACATTAGCCGTATCGAAATCGGCGAGATAACCACCCGGTCCACCCTGATAATAGTTGGCGCCGCGAAGCTTGTTGAAGGAATAACCGACGTCGCCGCGCAGATACCAACCACTTGCCTGCGTGATCTGCACTTCGGGTGCCTCGACATAGGCAGGCGCAGGTTCAGCTTGATAAAGATCGGCAGCGAAGGCGCTCGTGCCGGTCATCAGAACGGCCAGAATGCCGGCCAAAGCGTTTTTCATGACTTCCACTCCAGAAGAGGCACCTGCCGTTGCGGCAGCAAATGCCAGTGAACTGTTCAGTCACGGAGATTGGCGTAAAATGGTTAAGTCCCGATTAACCACGATCATTCACTATATTTATTAGGCAATACTCAAAGAAAAAGCCGACTCGAAAGCCGGCTTTTTCTTTTCACATTTGGTGGCGCAATTTATGCAGCCGAGCGGGCATTGGTGATAACGCCGACGAGGTCGTTGACGATCTGCTCCACCTTCGCACTATCGTCGCCCTCCGCCATGACGCGGATCAAAGGCTCCGTACCGGAGGGGCGGATAACGAGGCGGCCATTATTGGCCAATGCGCTTTCCGCATCGGCGATCGCCTGCTGCACAATCGGATTTTCCAATGGCTTGCCGCCGGAAATACGGACGTTCTTCAAAAGCTGCGGCACCGGCTCGAACTTGCGGCAAACCTCGCTGACGGTGAGGCCCGAACGTTTGACCTTGGCGAGAACCTGCAAAGCTGCCACCAGCCCATCGCCGGTCGTGCCATAATCCGACAAGACGATGTGGCCGGACTGCTCACCGCCGACGTTGAAATTGTGGTTGCGCATATGTTCGACAACATAACGGTCGCCCACCTTGGTGCGGGCAAGGGTGAGACCCTTGTCGCCAAGGAAACGCTCAAGACCGAGATTGGACATCACGGTTGCGACGATGCCGCCACCACGCAGGGTATTGTCGGAAGCCCAGCTGTCGGCAATCACCGCCATGAGCTGGTCGCCATCGACGATCTCGCCGCGTTCGTCGACGATGATGACACGGTCCGCATCGCCATCGAGCGCGATGCCGATATCGGCCCGCACCTCATGCACCTTTTTCTGCAGGGCTTCCGGGTGGGTGGAGCCGCATTCGAGATTGATATTGATGCCGTTCGGCTCGTTGCCGATGGTAACGACTTCGGCGCCCAGTTCCCAGAGCGCTGCGGGAGCCACCTTGTAGGCAGCGCCATTGGCACAGTCGATGGCAATCCTGAGCCCGCTCAGCGTCACATCACGCGGCAGGGTACGTTTGACGAATTCGATATAGCGGTAGATATCGCCATCCACGCGCTTGGCGCGTCCGATCTCGCTCGGCTTGGCGAGCTGGGCATAGAGATCCTTGTCGAGAAGATCTTCGATTTCCAGCTCAAGCTCGTCGGAAAGCTTGTATCCGTCGGGTCCGAAAAGCTTGATTCCATTATCGGAAAATGGGTTGTGCGACGCCGAGATCATTACGCCGATATCGGCCCGCAGCGAGCGGGTCAGCATGGCAACAGCGGGGGTTGGAATGGGCCCGAGCAGGAAGACATCAAGGCCGGCCGCGGTGAAACCTGCGACCAGCGCGTTTTCCAGCATGTAGCCCGAAAGCCGGGTATCCTTGCCGATCACGACACGATGGCGATGATGGCCCCGGCGGAAGATCGTTCCGACCGCAATGCCCACACGCATCGCCAGATCCGGCGTCATGGGGAAGACGTTCGATTGTCCGCGGATACCATCGGTTCCGAAATAACGGCGTGCCATTTGAACTCCAAATCTTTCGGGCATTCCGGCATAGCATAAAACTACCGGAAGCGTTTTTGGCTAAATGCCACAAACCACGATAAACAGCACGTAAATTACAGCAAAAATGGCTTATATCTTGTTACCAAACTGAAAAGGCCACCCGGAAAACCGGATGGCCTTTTTCAATAGTCGTCTTGGCCACGCAATCAGTGCGGCTGTGGCTCCATGCCGCCTTCAGCCTCGCCGTCGCCCTTGGCTTCGCCGTCACCCTTGACTTCGCTTGGGCCGTCCTTCTTGGTGCCTGCTTTCGGAACAGCCGAGCCGCGGCTGCCAGGAGAATCGTCACCCAGATCGCGTGCCGGCTTCTCGCCCCTCAGCAAAGCCTTGATCTCGTCGCCCGTGAGGGTTTCGTATTCCAGAAGACCCTCGGCAATAGCAACGAACCCGTCGTGATTGTCCGTCAGGATACGACGTGCCTCTGTATAGGCCTCGTCGATCAGACGGCGGACTTCGGTGTCGATCGTCTGAGCCGTTGCCTCGGAGACATTCTTGGACTGCGAGACGGAATGGCCAAGGAAGACCTCCTGCTGGTTTTCACCATAGGCGACCTGGCCGAGAGCGTCGGAGAAGCCCCATTGCGTTACCATGGCGCGGGCAAGCTTGGTGGCCTGCTCGATATCCGAAGATGCGCCGGAGGTGATGTTTTCCTTGCCGAAGGTCAACTCCTCGGCAACGCGGCCACCCATCATGATCACCAGACGCGACACCATCCATTTGTAACTCATGGAGTAGCGGTCACCTTCAGGCAACTGCATGACCATGCCGAGTGCACGGCCACGCGGAATAATTGTCGCCTTGTGCAGCGGATCAGCCAAAGCAACCTTCAGCGCGGTAATCGCATGCCCCGCCTCGTGGTAAGCGGTCAGTTTCTTTTCCGCTTCGGTCATGGCGGAGGAGCGGCGTTCCGCACCCATCATGATCTTGTCCTTGGCGTCCTCGAACTCCTGCATGGTAACCACGCGCTTGTTACGGCGAGCAGCCATCAGGGCGGCTTCGTTGACGAGGTTCATCAAGTCAGCGCCCGAGAAACCGGGGGTGCCACGGGCCAGAACCTTGAGATCGACATTCGGAGCCAGCGGCACGTTGCGAACGTGAACCTTGAGAATGCGCTCACGGCCGACGATATCCGGGTTCGGCACGACGACCTGACGGTCGAAACGGCCAGGACGCAGAAGTGCGGGATCGAGAACGTCCGGACGGTTGGTGGCGGCGATGAGGATAATGCCTTCATTTGCCTCGAAGCCGTCCATCTCGACCAGCAGCTGGTTCAGCGTCTGTTCGCGTTCGTCATTGCCACCGCCAAGACCGGCGCCGCGATGACGACCGACAGCGTCGATTTCGTCGATGAAGATGATGCACGGCGCATTCTTCTTGGCCTGCTCGAACATGTCACGCACGCGGCTTGCGCCGACGCCGACGAACATTTCCACAAAGTCAGAACCGGAAATGGTGAAGAACGGCACATTAGCTTCACCCGCGACGGAGCGCGCCAGTAGCGTCTTACCAGTACCTGGAGGGCCGACCAGCAGCACGCCGCGCGGGATCTTGCCGCCGAGTCGCTGGAACTTCTGCGGATCGCGCAGGAATTCCACGATTTCCTCAAGGTCCTGCTTGGCTTCGTCCACACCTGCGACGTCGTCAAACGTCACGCGGCCGTGCGCTTCCGTCAAAAGCTTCGCCTTTGACTTGCCAAAGCCCATCGCGCCGCGCGAACCACCCTGCATCTGCCGCATGAAGAACAGCCAGACGCCGAGGATGAGGAACATCGGCAAAAGCGTGCCGAGATAGCTCAAAAAACCGGAAGAACCGTCGCTCTCGGGACGCGCGACGATGGTGACGTTCTTGCTCTGCAAGCGCTCCATCAAGCTGTCGTCGATTACTGGGGAATAGGTCTGAAAGGCGGTGCCGTTTTCGGTATAGGTTCCGAGAACCCGGTTACCGGTGACGGTCACGTCGCGAACTCGCCCGGAATCCACATCGCGGAGAAACTGGGAATACGGAATTTCCCGCGAACCCGTTTGCGTCGGCGAAGTCTGGAACATGCTGAACAAAGCGATCAGCAAGAGGGCAATCACGGCCCACAAGGCGAAATTTCTGAAATTTGGGTTCATCGAACTCCCCGAACTCACACGGACATGTTTGCTGCCCGCTATTACTCGACCCTAACATAAGGACGACATCTGCCGTTGCCAAGGCAAAGGGCGTTATCTGATGCGTTTTGGTGTAAAAACTATTCCAAGGCAATTCACGAAAAAGAGGCCGGATTTAAACCGGCGGCTGTGGATAGGCCGCACGGCCGAATAAAACCGCGATGGCATTCGCCAACTCAAGGTCGAAGCGCGGCAGAAAAAGATCGAAGGGGGCAAGCCTCGGCACGATACTGATGGCGCCTTCCGGAGAGGCTCGAGGGGGAACCAACGTGGCAATTTGCGGCAGGATCGCCATCGCCTGTTTTGCAATCCCTGGCGGCACCGCTGGAAAAAGCGCTGCCGCATCCACAATGCCACCCGTCCTGCCCGCCGCAATATTGACCGGAAAAGCCGATGTGTTTTTCACAAGGAAACGATCGTCCCAGAGGCCCTGCCCACCAGCCTCGACTTGCAGTTCCGGCATATTCCGATGCTCGCGGAAAAGATAAAGCCCGTCCTTTCGGCGATCGAGAAGAACGCGGCCAACCGTTATCCGTCCGTTCTCGCCGGTTTTTAGAAACTGCAACACCCGATCCATGCTGCTGGCCGCCGGGAAATAGGCCCTTCCACCGAGATTAGCGATGAGCACCGCTAGCCCGTGCCGAAATTCGGGAAGATCGGGCATCAGGCCTTCAACCGACAATCTGGCGAGCGTGGCGTGAAAGACTTCTACGTTTTGTTGGAGAAAAAAGGCGGTTTTCTCGGAGTATGCATGTCGTTTAACAGCGGCCTGCGCATCAAACGGCGGCGAAGAGTCGGAAAGCGACTGCCGCACACGAACCCGCTCGTAGCGCGCGTTGTCATTACTCGGGTCGTCAAACCAGCCACGCGAGCGAGATGATACGAAATCGCGGATCTCCTGTCTTTCACAGGCCAGGAACGGCCGCATGATCCAGTGGCGTCCACCGTATAACACAGCATCCGCCATGCCGGCGAGGCCGAGATTTTCGCTGCTGCCGCTTCTGGCGGCACGCATCGCCACGGTTTCCCGCTGGTCGCCAAGAGTATGCCCCGTCACGACGAGATCAGCGCCAATGTCGCTCGCAACGTCGGCGATCAGAGTATATCGGGCAAGACGAGAGGCTTCGGAAATGCCGGAAGCGGGTTTGGGGTCATCCCATCGGCGCACGGTATGCGGGATACCGAGTTCCGCGCAGAGCAGGGAGACCTTGTCAGCCTCATCAGCGGATTCCGCCCTTAGGGCATGGTCAACCGTGACGGCGGAAAGCTGCACCCGGTCGGGGTCTGCCTCCGCCCTCGCCTCATGCATTGCCAGCAACAGACCGGTGGAATCGCTACCGCCGGAGATTGCGATGAGAATATGGACGGGTTTGCGAAGATTTTCGACAAAGGACCTTGCCGCAGCGAGCGGCGCAACCGTCTTTTCGTTCAAAATGCGGACATCAACCGGCATGGAAAGACCGCCGCCATGGCAGGAGCAAGATCAGCAGCTCAGCCGCTTCTGTTCGCTGGCAACCTTGTTCAGCACAGTCTTTGAAGCACTGGGATAACGCTTCGGCACTTCGCGCAGCGTGGCGCAGGCGGTTTCGGTGTTGTCCAGAGCTGCAAGCGACATGCCGAGCTTCATCAGCATTTCCGGCGCTTTCGGGGACTTTCCATAGGTCTGATGGCCGTTCAGGAAAGTTTTTGCGGCCTCGTTGAACTTGCCCTGCGAATATTGTGCCTCGCCCAGCCAGAAGCTGGCATCGGCGGCCTTGCTGCCCTTCGGGTAACCCTGGAGATATTGCTGGAACCCCTGCTCCGCAAGCTTGTAATCGCCGGAAAGAACATGACCGTAAGCAGCCTGATAGATATCGCCCTCGCTGGTGAGTGCTGCGGTGTTGACCGGATCGGTCTTGCGCGAACCGTTGCCGGTGGTAACGCCCGGAAGACTACCGGAAGAATTGTTGGCACCCTGGTTCAATGAGCCACCGATCGGCATGCCCTTGGAATCAAGCTCGATGGAGCCAAGCGTCGTCTCTCCCGGTGCACTCGTCGGCGCGTTCGCGGAAGAGGACGGCGAAACGGAAGCGCCACCCTGAGGTGGCGTTTCGATGATCGTTGCAACGTCGTCGCTCGGCGGAGCGGCCGGAGTGGCCTCCGCCTTCTTTTTCGGCGCGGTGGTACTCGCGCCTTTGCCGCCTTCCAGTTCCTGGAAGCGGAATTCATTGTCTTCCTGCGCCTTGCGGATCGTTTCCTGCATCTGCAAAAGCTGGAAGCTCATTTCTTCGATACGGCCGTTGAGCTGCCGGATCTGTTCTTCAAGCTGCTGAACCTTATAGGCTTCATTGGCCTGAACCCGCACAATTGGGACCTGCTGAGAGTTGATCGTGCCGAAGCTACCCCCCGCACCGAACAGCGGACCCGAAACGGCTGTGCCGCTCAAGCCGGTGCAGGCTGCAAGCCCCAGCATTCCCGCCACGACAAGTTTCTTCATCTCATTTGCCCTGCCTTAACTGATTTGCACCGGAATGGCGCAAGCCGGATTTTTTCCATATCAACCGAAAAAGCAACTTAACTTCGGCCAAACTATGAAAAAAACGAAAGGCGGCCCATAGACCGCCTTCCATTCGAGATCACAAAAGCGTCAGGCGATTACATGCCTGCGCCACCGAGAACCGTCACAGCGCGGCGGTTCTGCGACCAGCAGGAAATGTCATCGCAAACGGCGACCGGCTTTTCCTTGCCGTAGGAGATCGTCTTCATGCGGCTTGCCGGAACGCCCTGGGACGCCAGGAAGTCACGGGTTGCAGCGGCACGACGGGCGCCGAGCGCCAGGTTGTATTCACGCGTACCGCGCTCGTCGGCATGGCCTTCGACGGTGATGGCGTATTTCGGGTAACGGGCAAGCCACTGTGCCTGGCGCTGCAGCGTCTGCTGCGCGTCTGCACGGATGGACGTCGAGTCCGTATCAAAGAAGATGCGGTCGCCAACATTAACCGTGAAGTCCTGCTGGGAGCCGGGCGTCGCAGAGCCCGCACCGCCGAGACCAAGCTCACCGGCGCTGTTCGGCATGTTCTTCTTGTTCGCGCAGCCTGCGAGAGCAAGAGCGAGCGTCATGGCGATAACAGCCGGATTACGGGCCAGTTTCTGCATCGGGCTGAGTGCCGAAGTGTGTGTACGGCTCATCGCCGGTCTCTCCTTGGGATTGCAATAACGTTGCCAGACACTAACGGATCGAGGTTAATAGCCGACAAACGCTTATGGTTAACAGAAAGGAAACGTCCCACTTTTTTGCTCCCTCACAACACTTTGCGGCAAGAAAGAGGCAGTTTCCCGTACGGCATGTGTAAAAACATGACGGCGCCGGTTGGGCCAGCGCCGTCATGGCAGTCCATATCAGTCCAGAAGCGGCGACCAGGCCGGGTCCGAAGCGAAGGTGGGAGTCTTGATCAGCTGTTCGTTGTAGCCGGTCAAGTCGATCGAATAGAGCTGCGGACCGCCAGCACCAGCGTTCTGGCGGAAGAACATCAGCACACGGCCGTTCGGCGCCCATGTTGGGCCTTCATTATGAAAGCCGCTGGTCAGAATGCGCTCACCCGAACCGTCGGTTTTCATCACGCCAATCGAGAACTTGCCGCCCGATTGTTTGGTGAAGGCGATCAGATCGCCGCGTGGCGACCAGACCGGCGTAGAATACGACCCGTCGCCGAACGAAATACGCTGCTGTCCTGAACCATCGGCATTCATTACGTAAATTTGCTGACGGCCGCCACGGTCGCTTTCAAAGGCAACACGTTGCCCATCCGGGGAGAATGACGGTGCAGTATCGATCGCGGACGTGTTCGTCAGGCGCGTCGTGGTTCGTGAGCGCAGGTCCATGGTGTAGATATTCGCGTTACCATCCTGCTGAAGGCTCATGATGACCTTCTGGCCATCCGGCGAGAAGCGCGGCGAGAATGTCATGCCGGGGAAATTACCGACCACTTCGCGCTGTCCGGTCTCCAGCTGCAGCAGGTAAACGCGCGGCTGCTGGCCTTCAAACGACATGTAGGTGACTTCCTGACGGTTCGGCGAAAAACGCGGCGTCAGAACGATGTCGTTCGAATTGGTGAGGTTACGGACGTTGAAGCCGTCCTGGTCCATGATCGACAGCTGACGCTTGCGGGCTGTCTTCGGGCCGCTTTCGGAGACGAAAACGACGCGGGTATCGAAGTAACCCTTTTCACCGGTGACGCGCTCATAAATGGCGTCCGCGATGATGTGGGCGACACGGCGCCAGTTTTCCGGCTGCGTGAAGAACTGCTGCCCGGTCATCTGCTGGCCTGCGAAAGTATCCCAAAGGCGGAACTCCGCACGCAGACGGCCATCGCTTTCACGCGTCACGCGGCCCGTTACGAGTGCCTGCGCGTTGATAACCTTCCAGTCCTCAAAACGCGGCTGCTGATCCGGGTTGGCGATTTTTTCGATGAAGGCACTCTTGTTGACTGGCGCAAACAGGCCGGAACGCTGCAGATCGGCAGCAATTACGGCCGATACCTGCGCGCCGATGCCGTCACCCGAGATGAAGTCGGTGATGGCGATGGGCAAGGGTTCGACGTTGCCCTTGTTGATGTTGATTTCCACCCGCGCAAAAGCCGGTGCGGAGAAAACCGACATAAGGGCCGCGACAGCGAGCACCAGCCGGATCGGCGAAAATATCTTCATGTTGCCAGGCCTTTCAGCATTCATAGCAATTCACTGGGATCGAAATTCACTACGACTTCGTTCCATGCATCATATTTGTCGGCAGGAAGGTTCGTGAACGGAGCAGAACGCATGATGGCGCGATAGGCACCACCGGAAAGGGCGCGACGCGTTCCCTCGGAACCACCCGTTGCTTCGATCTCGGGTCGGCCGATTATGGATCCATCACGGTCAAGCTTCATGGTGACCCGAACGCGAACGTCCGAGGCATCCGCCATGCCGGGAATGATCTGCCAGTTTTTCTGGATTGCGCCGCGCAGCGCATCCATTTCCGTCTGGCTGAGCGTCGAACCGCCCGTGGTCTTTTTGCCGCCAAGCGATGCCTGCTGGGTGGAGCGCTTTGCACCACCGCCGGAGGGCGCCTGCTTGTTCAAAAGCGCGGCAACATCGTCAGCGTTAAAATCGCTTTCCTTCGACGAAGCGGATTTCGCCGTTTCCTGCTTTTTCTCACCCGGCTTCTTGTCGGAAGGCTTGTCCGTGGACTTTGCCTGATCGGGCTTGGTCTCTGCAGGCTTCTCAGCGGGCTTCTGCTCGGCAGGTTTGGTCTCAGCCTGTTTCGGCACTTCCGGCTTCGGCGGCTCCGGGCGGGAATTCGGGCGCGGCACATTCGGCGGCACGGGAATTTCGGCCGGTTCCTGTTGCACCGGGGGCGGCTCTTCCGCTTTCGTTTCCTGCGGCGGCGGCTCCGTCTTCGGTTGCGGCGCGATCTCGGGCTTGGTCTGCGGCAAGGCGGCCATTTCCTGCGGCTTCGGAGCCGAGGTCTCTTCCTTGACGATTTCCTTCACCTCATTCGCCTTGGTGTCGACAACCGGCTGCGGCTTTTCCTGCTTTGGCGGAGCGGCCGCACTGATATTGTCGTTCGGCTTTGTAGTAGGCGTCGGCGGCGCTTCTATATCGGCCACGTTGTTGCCGACATTCTGAGCGTTCGGAACGATATCCGGACGTGTAGTCGGAACCGGGGCCGACTTTTCCGCCTTCGGCGCGTTCTTGTCGCCTTGCTGGATCTGGCTCAATTCCTCGATTGGCACCAGCTCCACAGGCAGTGCCTCAGCCTGCGACACGTCAAGAGGCTCCGGCGAGCCCAGGGAAACGAGGGCGAAAGCCAGAAGCGATGCGTGCACGATCGCGGATGTGGTAAGGCTGCCCTTCATCGCTGACGTCAATTATCCTGTTTCTGCTGGGTCACAAGGCCGATATTCTTGAAGCCCGCTGCCTGGATACGCGCCATCACGTCGGCGACGACGCCATAGGCGGCAACGGAATCCGCGCGCACGAAGATGCGTTCGTTATAACCTGTCGTGGCGATTGCCTGCAGCTTGTCGGCCACCTCGGCCGCCTGGATTTCCGTTTCCTGCAAATGGATCTGGCCATTGGCATTGACGGAAATCGTGATCGGCTGCGTATCCGAATTCAGCGCGTTGGCAGATGTCTGCGGCAGGTCGATCGGAACGCCGACCGTCATCATCGGTGCGGCCACCATGAAAATGATGAGCAGCACAAGCATGACGTCAACCAGTGGCGTCACGTTGATTTCGCTGATCGCGCCGCCCCTGCGACGTCCGCCGCGCCCACGGCGTCCACCGGAACCGCCGCTGCTGCCACCTGCTGACATACCCATAACATCTACTCCATTTTGCCTTGCGGCAAATTACTGCGCGGCGCGCTTATTGGGCTGCCTGCCGCGTCTGAAGTTTTTCATCGATCTGGCGCGACAAGATCGCGGAGAACTCGTCGGCGAAACCTTCCATACGAGCGGAAAGCTTGTGCGCGTCGGCCGTGAACTTGTTGTAGGCGATAACCGCCGGAATAGCCGCGACAAGACCGATGGCCGTTGCCAGAAGCGCTTCGGCGATACCCGGCGCCACGACCGCAAGGTTGGTGGACTTCGAACCGGCAATCGCCTGGAACGAGGTCATGATACCAACGACCGTACCGAAGAGGCCGATGAACGGACCGGCAGAACCGATCGTCGCCAACGAACCGAGGCGGGCCTCGTATTGTTCGCCTTCACGAGCAATCGTCACGTCCATTGCCCGGTCGATACGCATTTGCAGACCGATGGGTGAACGGGCGCCGCGTTCAAATGATTTCTTCCACTCCCGCATGGCGGAAACGAAAATTGCCGCGAGACCAACATTCTGGCGTTCTGCCAGAGTGCGGTAAAGCTCTTCGAGCGACTGGCCAGACCAGAAAACCTGTTCGAACTGGTCGAACTGGCGCTTTGCCTTGCCGAAGCTTACGTATTTGTCGAAGACGATCGCCCACGTCCAGACCGAGGCGGCGATAAGTCCAATCATCACGAACTTCACGATGAGGCCCGCCTGCATAAACAGCGCCCAGAGACTTACATCGTGCGTCGCCGCTGCCAAACCTGCCTGTTCCATAAATATCCAATCCCCGAATCCAAACGCCCGGTACGGGACCGGGCGATTCAAACGCGTGTTAACGCTCGAAGCTATGCAGCAACAGCCGCAAACCCCTTTGCCATACCCCGATACTTGCCAGTAAGCCTTACTTGCCAATAAATTTGGTGAAAGGAAGGCGTGCGCCGCACAAATGCCAGTTGCTAAAGTAAGACACCATTATGGTTAAAGGAGTGTTACAACCGCGCCACGTCTGATGGATTTACTGGACCAGCCCCGAACTTACTTCAGGAATTTTTCGGCCACCGTCTCCGGAAGGCGCCTTGGCCGGCCATTGGCATTGATGACGGCGATGATGACCTTGGCGGCAACAAGCAGAGTTTCGCCGCGCCGGATTTCCTGATTGAGCACCATTTTTGCGCCCCCGGCCTTTTCGGTAAGGGTGGTGATCGTCAACACATCATCCATCCGGGCCGGGCTCTTGAAATCGATCTCCATACGATGGACGACGAAAACGAGACCCTCCTCGTCGGCGGTCAGGAGTGCGCTTTGCTCGCAGCCGAGGCAACGCAGGTAGTCGGTTCGACCGCGCTCGAGAAAATGCAGATAGCGCGCGTGATAAACGAGGCCGGAAAAATCCGTGTCCTCATAATAGACCCGCTGCGTCAGGCGGTGCCCATGTTCGATGAGTTCGCCGGAAAGCGAAACCACAAGCTCGCTCATGATATCTCCTTGGAAAGTTCGGCCGCACCTGAACGACCCTCGCGGACGATAAGATGCTCGTGGCGCTGAGGCAGCATCTCGATGCGCTCAGCAATGAAACGGGGTCTGAGATCGTGTTCCACCAGCGCGGAAGGCTGCGCGGGCAGCCAGCGGAACTCCACCTCGACGCCATCCAGCACGCGATGCACTATATCGCTTTCATGGAACGGCAAAGGCTGGCGCAGCGAAACCAGATAATAAAATGCCAGTTCATGCGCGGCATAATCATCATAGGCAAAAAAATTCTCCGCCGACCAGAGAAGACGCTCGACGGCGCAATCCCGGTCGAGCTCCTCGCCGATCTCGCGGATGATGGTCTGCTCTGAGCTTTCACCGATTTCCGCCCGCCCGCCCGGCAGGGCCCAATAGCTATCCTTGGCGCCACGCTGGACGAGAAGATAGTTGTCGTGGAAAATCAACGCCGCCACACGCATGCTGAACAGCTGCGGCTTGCGGTCCAGCCGGATCATATGGCGCTCAGGGGCAGAAGTCATTTGGCGTCCAGGTCGCCGTCATACCAGACAAGGTGTCGTGTGGTCTCAGGCAGGTGTTCTATTTCATCCGCGATGAAATAGGGCGGAATATCGAGTTCGGTCAATGCATGACGGGTGGCAGCGACCCAGCGAAACTCAAGCTCGTTATCGCCATCCTGAACGCGGTGAATGATATCCGTGGGGTGAAAGGCAAGGGTCTCCGGCAAATCCATCAGGTAATAGAAACCGAGTTCGTGCCAGTCCTTACCCTCATAATGGAAAAAATTCTCGACCGCCCATAGAAGCCGCCCGACCTTCGCTTCGACGCCAAGTTCCTCGACCATTTCGCGCGCCAGCGTTTCTTCGGAACGCTCGCCCATTTCGGCGCGGCCACCTGGAAAGGTCCAGAATTTCTCATGGGACGCGCGGTGCACCAACACGTGGCCATCCCGAAACGCCAGCCCCGCAACGCGCATCTGGAAAATGCGTTTCGGCTTGAATTTCATGCGGATACGGGTGTCCTGCACCGTGGTGTTTTGCGTCATTAACTGAACCTGCTGGCTGGAAACATCAAATCGGTTTCCGTCCACCCTAACGCATCCATCTCGACTTTTCTCGCCTTTGCGTCGTCTCCCACAATGAATTCATCCAGTTGTGGCGGCTTGATCATGGTGCCGGACAACATGGCATGCACCTGCCCGCGATGATGCGTCTGATGCTGGAAGAGATGGGACAACACATCATCGCAGCGATCCTGCTGGATGCGTGTTCCACGATGAATATTGACGATGGCAGCGAGGCCGTCTTCATCCAGCATGTCGACAAAATCGATCAGTTCTTCGTCCAGTTTCGCTTGGGCAGCATGCAGCTCCGCCATGGTGGCGAAAGGCTCTTCCTCTTCAAAAGCGGCAAGGCCGAGCGTCCCGCCTTTGACAGCGTCGATATAAAACAGGTCAACGGTGTAGATGTGGTTCAGGGTCGCCCGAAGGGTTGGAAAGAAGCTGACGCGAGCGGCCACGAATTCCTCCTGCAACAGCTGAAGACAAGCCTGATGCAGCCTTAAATTAGCCAGCCGGTTGTTGCGCGCGAGTTTGCGGAAAACCCGCATCGGATCGTAGGCCATCGACGTCCCTTCTCATGGCGCCTGATAACGGCGCTTTTCAATCGACGTGTTCAAGCTCGGACTTGCTCTTCAGAACCTTCGCCCCATCTTCCTGCTCGATAAGATAAGCGGGTTCGTCCTTGCTGGCCTTGCGCTTTATCGTGGAACCGGAAATCGTTTTTTCGACATCATCAGTAAACGTCTCGACGATTTTTCCTTCGCCGGTTCCGTTGCCCCATTTCCAGCGAACCTTCGTACCCTTGCGATATCCAGACATCATCATTTCCTGACCAAAGAAAATCAAATGCGAAAGCGCCGGGCTTGTTCCCTCAATCCTCTTCCAGCGTCAGCCGGAATTGCGCCGCCTCGAGATCTTTAGGCGGCTGCATGCCCAGATGTTTCCAGGCAGTGCCGGTCAGAACGCGGCCGCGCGGTGTGCGCTGGATGAAACCCTGCTGGATCATGTAGGGTTCTATGATGTCTTCGATCGCATCACGCGGCTCCGACAAGCCAGCGGCGATGGTCTCGATACCAACAGGGCCGCCGCCGAAATTGACCGCGATCATGGTCAGATAGCGCATGTCCAGCTGATCGAGACCCATTTTGTCGACAAGCAACCGCGTCAGTGCTTCGTCGGCAATCTCACGGGTGACGGCTTCCGCCCGTGCCACCTCAGCGAAATCGCGAACCCGGCGCAAGAGCCGTCCGGCGATGCGCGGCGTGCCGCGTGCACGCCTTGCTATCTCGCGTGCGCCATCGTCGGTCATGTTCAGACCCATCAGCCGCGCGCCGCGCCGAACGATCAGTTCCAGCTCGTCGACAGTGTAGAAGGCCAGACGGACAGGAATGCCGAAGCGGTCGCGCAGCGGCGTTGTCAGCAAACCAAGACGCGTGGTCGCGGCAACGAGGGTGAACTTGGAAAGATCGATCTTCACCGAGCGGGCCGCAGGCCCCTCACCGATGATGAGGTCGAGCTGGAAATCCTCCATCGCCGGATAGAGAATTTCCTCGACTGCCGGGTTGAGACGATGGATTTCATCGATGAAGAGCACATCGCGCTCCTCGAGATTGGTCAAAAGTGCGGCAAGGTCGCCAGCTTTGGCGATCACTGGTCCGGAGGTGGACTTGAAGTTGACGCCAAGCTCCTTGGCCATGATCTGCGCCAGCGTGGTTTTGCCGAGACCGGGAGGCCCGACGAACAACACATGGTCCAGCGCCTCGCCACGGTTCTTTGCCGCCTCGATAAACACCTTGAGATTGGCGCGAGCCTCGGCCTGGCCGGTAAAATCGTCCAGCGACTGCGGGCGCATTGTGGTGTCGATATCTTCACCGCGCTTGTCCGCCGAAATCAGTCTGTCCGCATCGCTCATAGAGGGCATTCCATTGTTCTAAACCAATTCAAGAGATGGTCTTCGCCGCTATATCACGACTGTCGCACGAAGGCGCTTCACGAAATTCAGCATCGCACCCGGCTTCGTTCGCTTGCTGCGCGCAGCTTAGCGTGAAAGTTCGCGCAGGCCGAGCCGGATGAGTTTGGCACTGTCGCCGCCCTCCCCGCCGTTCTTCAGCGCGGCCGCAACGGCATTTGCGGCCTGATCGCGTGAATAGCCGAGATTGGTGAGCGCCGACACGGCATCCGCCACCGGCGCGGAGGCGACACCCTCGCCAAGTTCCTGCTTGAGCCCGATGGAAGCCGAAGCTTCTCCTGCAAAGGCAGGCGCCTTGTTGCGAAGCTCGGTAACGAGGCGCACCGCCACCTTCGGCCCTACGCCCGGCGCACGTGAAATCATCACCTTGTCCTGCAGCGCTATCGCATTGGCGAGTTCAGAAGGCGACAGGGTAGACAAGACGGCCAGCGCCACTTTCGAACCGACCCCCTGCACACTCTGGAGCAAATTGAACCATTCCCGCTCAAGTGCCGACAAAAAGCCGAACAGCCTCAACTGGTCTTCGCGCACATAGGTTTCGATGAAGAGGACGACCGCTTCACCAGCGGAACCTATTTTTGAGAGTGTGCGCGCCGAGCAATAGGCGACGTAACAAACGCCGTGCACATCCACCAGCACGTAATCCGTGCCGATTTCCTCGATGGTGCCTTTAAGTTTTCCGATCATGATGCCGCCCGCTGCAATGAGACTTCAATATTCAACCGGCTGCCAATAGCCGCGCCATCCTGTCGCCGCCGCGATTATGGGCGTGGCAGATTGCGATCGCCAAGGCGTCCGCCGCATCGTTACCCTTGAATTCTGCTTTCGGCATCAGGATTTTCAGCATCATGTGGATTTGCTGCTTTTCGCCGTGCCCAACACCTATGACGGCTTTTTTGACCGCGTTCGGCGCATATTCGAAAACAGGCAACCCTGCCCGCGCCGGAACCAGCATGGCAATGCCGCGCGCCTGACCGAGCTTCAGCGTGGCGACAGCATCCTTGTTCACGAACGTCTGCTCCACCGCCGCCTCATCGGGCTGATAGCTGTGAACGGTATCCGCCAGCCCATCATGCAGCTGGCACAGGCGGGAGGCGAGATCCATATCACCATCCGATGTCACCGTGCCAGAAGCGACAAACCGAAGGCTGTTGCCGAAGGTTTCGATGACACCCCATCCGGTGCGCCGCAACCCGGGGTCGATACCGATGATTCGAATCGTCTTTTGCATAAGCCACCCTATCTTTTCGGCTGCGACCCTGCCAGCGATAAGTGAACAAAACGACAACATTGATCAAATTTGCAGTGCAGCATTTACCTCTGCTTAAACCGCGTACCGCATTGTTCCCGCACAAAATCAAAAAAGGGGAGCTGCGGACATGATGATCCGCAGCGCAATATTTTCGCCATATCAGCCATCCGGTGGCGCCATCAATGCATGGTGCGGGAAGTGATACGGCATTGAGGGCTGCATCGGCCATGCTGAACCGTTTTCATTCCATATCCACCAAAGTGCTCGTGATTTTCCTTGCGCTGATGACGATCTCGACCGGGGCTCTCACGCTTCTCGGCTATCAAAGCAGCAGCGGCGTTCTCGAGGAACAGGCGTCGAAATCCATGGAGAGCATTCTCGTCTTCAGGGGCGATATGCTGCAGGAACGCCTTGAGCAGCTTGAAACGCAGGCGGATTCCATCGCCAAGATCGAATCCCTGCAAATGGCGGTAGTTTCCATGCGCAGCGGCTGGGGCACCGTGCAGAAGAGTTCCGGCGACGCAAAAGCGGAACTGCAACGCGTCTTCGTCAAGGAGAACCCCTACGGCGAAAAAGAAAAGCTCATCAAGCCCGAAAATCCGAGCGGCTTTTATTATTCCACCCATGAAAAAACCCAGACGGATATCGGCGGCTACCTCAAGGGAACCCCATTCAGCGATGTTCTCTTCATCGATCCGGCCGGCACGGTTTATTACTCCTATCTGAAAGGACCGGCTTTCGGGGAAACCGTCACGGGGGGCGCCTGGGCGGAAAGCGGCCTTGGGGCTGCTTTTGCGCGCGGAGCCACCAACGCAGGAAAAGCCGTGAACGACGTGGCGCAGACGAGTTTCTCCGGCCTGCGCGTCGACGCCGCGACCAAAGAGGCCGGCATCTATTTCGGCATTCCGGTAGTCAAATTCGGTGCGTTCAAGGGCATCGTTCTCTTCCGCGTCAAACAAGAGGTCTTCAGCCAGATCCTCGCGAAAGGCATCTCCGCCGGCAGCTCCGAACAATCCGCGATCGTTTCCGCCGATGGCAAGGTTCTGGGCGTGGACGGAAACGGGCTCGTCAGCCTTAATCCGGCAATCTATGGCTTCCATGCACAAGCACTCAATACGTCCGGTATGACGATTGCCAAGATCAACCGTCCGGACGGCGAAGCCAATGCCTATGCCCGCGCCTTTTCGTTTGCCGGTGAAAAATACCTCGCGGTGGAAAGCATGTTGCGCAGCGAGTTGAACGCCGGTTCCATTTCGATTGCCGGCACGCTAGCCGTCATCGGCCTTTGCGTTCTGGCAGCCATGTGCGCGGCAACCGCCTTTTTTGCACGGCGCCTGTTCGCACCGCTGGAGAAGCTGGCCGGGCTGACCGGCGAAGTGGCGGCAGGCCGTCTCGATGCCGAGATCGGCAATCAGGACCGCAAGGACGAGATCGGCCGCATGGCGCGCGCGCTTGGCAGTTTCCGCGAAAAACTCATTTTGCAGCGGGAAATGGAAGCGACCACGTCTCGCACGCGCGAGGAAGCCGAAACGGCACGCCGCGCACATCTTGCGGAACGAGAGGCCGAGGCCGGCACGCTGCAAATGGTCGTGCATTCTCTTGACGAAGGGCTGGATCGACTGGCAAACGGCAATCTCGCCTATCGCATTGAGACTGTCTTCCCAGACGATCTTGAAAGTCTGCGCCACAACTTCAATACGGCGCTTGCAAGGCTCAGCGAGACCATGCAGGCCATCGGCGGCAATTCCGCCGCCGTTCGCGGCGGCTCGGAGGAAATGCGGGTAGGTGCAGACCAGCTCGCTGAGCGCACTGAACGGCAGGCCGCCTCCATTACCGAGACGGCAAGCGCCATCAAGGCAATCACCGAAGCCGTCCGCGACCAGATCGAACGCGCCGAACAGGCAACACGGATCGCCCGCGACGCCAGTACGCAGGCCACTGCGTCCAGCCACGTCATGGAGCAGACCATCGCCGCCATGGAAGCGATCCAGACGTCGTCACGCCAGATCAACCAGATCATCGGCGTTATCGATGAAATCGCCTTCCAGACCAACCTTCTCGCCCTGAACGCAGGTGTGGAAGCCGCGCGTGCGGGCGAGGCCGGCAAGGGTTTTGCCGTTGTGGCGCAGGAGGTGCGCGAGCTGGCACAACGCTCGGCCGCCGCCGCAAAAGAAATCACCAGCCTGCTGAAGCGCTCCACCGACGAGGTTTCCACCGGCGTGGCACTGGTCGAAAAGGCGGGGGCCTCGCTAACCGGCATCGGCAAGCACGTGCAGACCATCAGTTCCCGCATTGAAGAAATCATGGAATCCACCCGCGAGGAGGCGCATACGCTTGCGGAAATCAACAGCACCGTCACCAGCCTCGACACCATGACGCAGCAAAACGCCGCGATGGTGGAGGAGACGACGGCGGCCATTCATAATCTCGCTTCCGAGGCGGGCGAGATGGACGGCAGGCTCGGACAATTCGTGCTCGCTTCCGACCGGCAACCTCCAGAACATCGCGAAACCCGGCAATTCCGTCGAGCGGGCTAAAAAAATGGAAAAGGGGCCTCTTTCGAGGCCCCAATTTTTTTGAACCATCCTTCAATTCTGCGCGACTTCTATGGTAAATCGGGACACGCGCCTTACATCCGCATCAAAGACAGAATTTGTGTAGGAGCGTTGGATGATCCCCTTTTCCATTCTCGACCTTTCGCCAATCGGCGAAGGCGAGAGCGTCAGCCAGGCGCTTGAAAATTCTCGCCGCATGGCGATCAAGGCTGAAGACCACGGTTACAACCGCATCTGGCTTGCGGAGCACCATGGCATGCCTGGTATTGCGAGCGCAGCCACATCGCTCGTGATCGCCCATGTTGGTGCCGCCACGAAACATATTCGCGTCGGTTCAGGCGGCATCATGCTGCCTAACCACTCCCCGCTCGTCATTGCCGAACAATTCGGCACGCTGGCGGCACTGTTGCCTGGCCGGGTCGATCTCGGACTTGGCCGCGCGCCGGGAACCGATATGCGGACGGCAAGGGCGCTGCGCCGCAATCTTGATGCCGGTGCGGAGAACTTCCCGCACGACATCATCGAGCTCCAGCAGTACCTTGGCCAGCCCCAGCAGGATCAGGCGATCCTTGCCGTGCCCGGCATGAATTCGCACGTGCCGCTCTGGTTGCTTGGCTCAAGCACCTATAGCGCGCATCTGGCAGCGGCACTCGGCCTGCCCTATTCCTTTGCGTCGCATTTTGCGCCTGACATGCTGATGGAGGCGATCCATATCTATCGCGAGCGCTTCCAGCCCTCTGCGACGCTGGACAAGCCCTATGTGATGGTTGGAGTGATGGGAGTCGGCGCCGATACCGACGAGGAAGCGCAATATCTCTTCACCTCGTCACAGCAGCAATTCGTCAACCTGCGCCGCAATGTACGCGTCCCGTTCCCCAAGCCGGTTCACAGCATGGACGACCACTGGAACGAGATGGAGCGTTTTTCGGTGGAACATACCTTGCGTTTCGCCGCCGTCGGCTCGCCTGAAACAATCGGACGCCACCTCGACGGCTTCCTCGCCGAAACGCAGGCCGACGAACTGATCGTCTCGATGCCGATCCACAATATCGAAAAACGGCTGCGATCCGTGGAGATCTTCGCCGATGTGCGGACCTCCATCAGGAAGGCCGCCTAAACAAAAAGCCCCGGAGCGATGACGCTGCCGGGGCTTTTTTTAGTCTGAACCGTCAGGCGGAAAGCTTGGCGAGAATTTCTTCCGAAACTTCGAAGTTGGAATAGACGCTCTGCACGTCGTCATCGTCTTCGAGATTGTCGATGAGCTTCATCAGCGACTGCGCCTTTTCCTCATCCACCGGCACCGTGTTCTGCGGCTTCCAGATGGCCTTGACGCTTTCAGCTTCGCCGAGCACGCCTTCCAGCGCCTTGGAAACCTCGTTCATCGCCTCGAAACCGCAGATGATGGTGTGACCGTCCTCAGAAGATTCGACATCGTCGGCACCAGCTTCGATAGCCGCTTCCATGACCTTGTCGGCATCGCCGACTTCGGCCTTGTAAGTGATCTCACCGACGCGGTCGAAGGAGAAGGAAACCGATCCGGTTTCGCCGAGTGCGCCACCAGCCTTGGTGAAGATGGAGCGGACGTTGGAGGCGGTGCGGTTGCGGTTGTCGGTCAAGGCCTCGACGACGACCGCGACGCCACCCGGGCCGTAACCCTCGTAACGGACCTCATCGTAGTTTTCGCTGTCTGCACCGGAAGCTTTCTTGATCGCGCGCTCGATATTGTCCTTCGGCATGGACTGGGCCTTGGCGTTCTGAATTGCCAGGCGCAGGCGCGCGTTCATGTTCGGGTCGGGCATGCCCGCCTTTGCCGCAACGGTGATTTCACGCGCAAGCTTGGAAAACATTTTGGACCGAACGGAGTCCTGCTTGCCCTTGCGGTGCATGATGTTCTTGAACTGTGAATGACCAGCCATGGAAAACCTGATTGTCTTAATTTGGAGATTGCGGGCCTTATAAGTGCGATATGCCCGCCGTTCAAGCCCGCAAGCGCTTTCTCTTGGCCGCAAGAATATAAGGAACTGATTTATCCGCTTTTCGTTTTGACAATGAAAGCGGAAGAGCGGGACATTTTTCACCCTCCCGGTCGCCGCAGCAAACCCAACGGAGGAAACACATGGTCAGCCTGACTGAAGCAAGAGAAAACCCTGCCCGCCAGCTCTGGGATGAGGTCAATTCGGTCCATGCCGGCATGCTTGGCCTCGAGGGCCTGCACAATCATATGCAGCCGATGGCACCGCACGCCGACCCCAAGACCAACACGATCTGGTTTTTCTCCAAGAAAGACACCGATCTCGTCAAAACGCTGAAGCCGGGTTCGCGGGCGCATTTTTGTGTCGTCGGCAAGGACCATGATTATCACGCCTGCCTCTCGGGTGTGCTCGAGGCGCGCGACGACAGGACAAAGATCGAAGAATACTGGAACTCCGTAACCGCAGCCTGGTACGAGCACGGTAAGAGCGATCCGCAACTGACGATGCTGGCGCTGCATGTTGACGACGCGGAAATCTGGGCCTCGACTGACAGCACGCTAAAATTCGGCTGGGAAATCGCCAAGGCCAATATGTCCGACGATAAAATGCCTGATGTCGGCGTTCGCCAGCACCTCGCCTTCGCCTGAGATACGACTCCCCCGACTTTCCTCGCCGGTCGCTTTACTACATGCCTTTTGGCACCAGTATCTGCGGCTGGCGGGGAAGGTTCCTCATTGAGACCCGGATGATCGCATCTTTTGCGTAGGCGATCTGGAAGCTTTCCCCAAACATCGTCAGAAACTGCTCCAACGGCGGCCCGGTGCGGTGCATGGGCAAGATCAGTGCGGAGCGCAGGCGCTTGACCACGCGGCTCATGCTGTCGGCCCCCATCGTCAAACCACCATCCACTGGAACCATCAGCACATCCAGACGACCGATTTCGGCATAATGCTTGTCCGTCAGTTCGTGATGCAGATGGCCGAGATGGCCGATACACAGCCCCGCAACCTCGAAGATGAAAATGGAATTGCCGTTTTCCTGAAAGGATTCGTAATCGCCCCAGCGGTTGCGAATGTCAGTCGCGACGTTGCGGATATAGACATCACCGACCAGAAGCTTGTGCTCGGCCTTTTCTCCGGGCGTATCGCTCCAACCGTGCAGCACATGCTGAATGGCCGGATCCGGACTAAGAGTGAAATGCGTCATATGCGCCCGGTTCATCGTCACCACTGTCGGCGTGACCGGTGGGCGATAGACGCCATTATAATCTGTGGCGATCGTCACGCCGCCAGGACTTTCGATGAGATAGGTGGAATGGCCGATGAAGCTGATCTTCACCTCTTCCTTAGCCGTGGCCTGCGCCAGCTGGGCACCTGCCGGTTTGAAGCTGGCGAACATGACGCCGGGAATGTTGCGGGCGATTGCCTGGCACTGGCTAACGGGAGGGCGGCTTCCAGCCTGGGAAAAGGCCGCTCCCGCGCACGCAACCAGTCCGGCCATTGCAAGCATTAGCACGCGCAGCATCATGCCACTCCCTCGAACTTGCGAAGAAAGGAAGATGAGGCAGGTTTTGCAGGGCGTCCAGCGCCAACAGCGGCGGAACGCTCACGATCTCGTCATTGTGAACGGATGATGAGCGCTAGAAGCCGAAAGCTCACGCCCAGAAGGACGGGAGGGTTTCGGAGAGCCTCGGGCCAATTCGCAGCGGTGCGATCTTTTCCGCAAGGCCGGTCCGGTCGGAAATCTCGACGCCGACGCCGCAGATCGTCGCAGGTCCACTGGCGGCTTCGAAACGGCCCTTCGGCATTTTGGAAATGAAGCGGTTGATCGGCTCTTCCTTTTCCATGCCAAGCGAGCTGTCGTAGTCACCGCACATGCCGGCGTCCGACATATAGGCCGTGCCACCGTTCAAGATCTGGGCGTCAGCAGTCGGAACATGGGTGTGGGTGCCGACGACGAAGCTTGCACGTCCATCAACGAAATGACCGAAACACTGTTTTTCGCTCGTCGCTTCCGCGTGGAAATCGAAGATGATGGCGTCGGCCTGCTCCTTCAGCGGGCAGGCAGCGAGAATGTTCTCCGCCGATTTGAAGGGATCGTCCAGTTCCGGATGCATGAAGACCCGGCCCATGATGTTGGCGACAAGCACACGCGCACCGTTGCGGGCGTAAAAGATGCCCGAGCCCTTGCCCGGCGTACCATCGGGATAATTGGCTGGCCGCAGGAACTGGTCATGGCGCTCGCAGAAGGAAACGGCCTCCTTCTGGTCCCAGACATGGTTGCCGGTCGTCACCACATCCGCACCGGCATTGATGGTTTCGAGATAGATATCCTCGGTGATGCCGAAACCACCGGCGGCGTTTTCGCCATTAACGATGACGAAATCGAGCTTCAGATCGGAAATAAGCCCGGGCAACCTGTCCCAGACAGCCGTGCGTCCGGTCTTGCCAACCATATCTCCGAGAAAAAGAAGCCTCATTCACCCGCCCCGATCTTGCGCATGTTCCTAAATTCCGTCCCCTCTAACGGGTAATCCATCTTTTAAAAAGTGCTAAAGCGCCTTTTTCCGACCGGTCATCAACGGCTACGCCGAAAACCAGCGCAAGCCACTCTCCGTCAGAACCGCCTGAAGCGGCACGTCATGCGGCTCCGCCGGCACGGATGGCACTTCCTGACAATCAAATGCGACGCCGATGAGAACGGGGGCTCGGCCTTTGCTGTGCAATCTCGCAATAGCGCGATCATAATGACCCGCGCCATAACCGATACGCTGACCCTGCCCGTCAAAGACGGAGAGCGGGACGAGCAGAATATCCGGATCGAGAACTTCTGCGTCCTCCGCCGGACCGGTCGTGCCGAAGCCCGTCTTCACCAGCGGTGCATCCGCATCAAAGGCGCGGAAAACGATGGTCTCCCGGTTCAGCACAACGGGAAGGGCGAGGCGCCCGCCTCTTGTCCGCAGTGCCTCCATCAGCGGCCGAATATCGGCCTCTGAACGGATGGGCATGAAACCGGAAATAACGGCACCTGGCGAGAACGGAATGGCAGATGCACCATATGCCGTCATCGCCTCGCTTTTTTGCTGACGCTCGGCTTGTGGCAACGCATCACGCGCGGCAAGCCTTTCGCCGCGCAGCCTTGCTTTTTCGGCGATGTCGCCAGACATCAGGCAGCCCGGCTCACGAGCACCTTGTCGATACGGTGTCCATCAAGGTCTATGACCTCAAAACGCCAGCCGTTGCGGGTGATGTGTTCGCCCAGTTCCGGCAGGCGACGGAACTCGTCAAGCACCAGACCGGCAACGGTCTCGAACTCGGCGTCTTCGTCGATCTGGAAGCCCATGCGGTAAGCGAACTCATCGGCGGGCATCCAGCCGGCAACGAGGAACGAACCGTCCTCGCGCTCGACGATCGCCGGCTCCTCGTCATTGTCTTCCTGGAAGGCACCTGTGATTGCTTCCAGGACGTCGCCAGAGCTGACGATACCTTCGAAATGGCCGTATTCGTCATAGACCAGCACCATATGCACGGTGGAACGGCGCAATGACTGGATGACATCGACAGCGCTCGTCAGATCCGAGACGACGGGAACTTCGCGCAGAAGCTCGCGCACATTCAGCTCCTTGCCGGATGCCAGCGCATCGAAAGCGTCCTTGGCGAAAAGCACGCCGAGAATTTCATCGGAAGCGCCGTTGCGCACGGGCAGGCGGGAACGCTGCGTTTCCCGAAGCTGAACACGGATTTCTTCCGCACTGTCTTCAATATCGACGACTTCCACGTCGCGGCGCGGCGTCATCAGGCCACGGGCATTACGGTCGGCAAGGCGCATGACGCTGGTGATCATCGCCGATTCCTCGGTTTCGATGACGCCGGCGCTATGAGCTTCCGCCAGAACCGTGCGGATTTCGTCATCCGTGACCGATGCATTGGACGTGCCGCTATGGCCGAGAAGCGCAAGGATGGCCTTGCCGGATTTGTCGAGAAACCAGACCAGCGGCGCGCCGACCTTGGAGAGCATCACCATGGTGGGTGCAACACGGGCAGCGATCTTTTCCGGATCGCGCAGCGCAATCTGCTTCGGCACCAGTTCGCCGACGATCAGCGACAAATACGTGATGGCGACGACCACGGAGCCCACGCCCAACGCATCGGCAACCCGATCAGGGACGCCCTGCACCGACAGCCATGCCGTGAACCGGGCGCCGAGGGTGGCGCCGGAAAACGCACCGGAGAGAACGCCGACCAGCGTGATGCCGATCTGCACCGTGGAAAGAAAGCGTCCGGGATTTTCGGAAAGACCGAGCGCCATCGTGGCGCCCTTGCTGCCGTGCGCGGCAAGCACCTTGAGCCTCGCCGGTCTGGAGGAGACAACGGCAAGCTCGGACATGGCAAGCACACCGTTCAATACGGTGAGCAGGACCACGATCATAATTTCAGTAAACAAGTTTAGCTCTTTGGGCTGTTGAACGGCACGTCGCGGTTTTGGCCGCAGCGCCCTCTTTCAAAAAAAGGGCATGACAGACATACCAATTGAGATAATAGGGAATTGTTCCGCCATTGCAATGACAGCAGCATAAAAAAGCCGTCTCCGGCAGCAATGAAAAATAACTGTCGACACTATATGAGTCAGAAGAAGAATCGGGGAGTGACCCGAAACTTCAAGTGCGATCCACGGCGACCGATGGAGATTTACGATCCTGGGTGCCTACAAATGTAGGTGGGCGCCATGTGTCCAGCCCCACGGGACTGGCCAGGGACAGCTCCCTTTGGATCGAGTATGGCCCCAGGGATTGTGGTTCCTGTCGGGAAGCGCAGAACGCCTCTTAGATATAGGACGTATCCAACCAAACCACCAGAGGGCCAAGAACGAATTTTGTTGCTGGAGAGCTTTGCCGGCGATCAATGCGCCGCAGGCTTTGGCCGCGCCAGGAGTTTTTCGGTAATACCGTTCAGACGGTCGGCCAGATCGCTGATGGCAACGGCAACCATCTCGTCCGATCTTGCCTTGTGTTCGGCCATACCGTCGCGGTTGCGAGAAAGGGACGCTATTTCCCCCTCCAGCTTTTCGATCTTGCGGTTGAGCTCGGAAAGTTCGTCCATCACCATGATGCCCGACATGACGGTCAAGCGCAGATCACCGATTTCGCCGAACTGGCTCTTTAGATGCCCCACATAACGGTCAAAACGGGTAGCGAGATCGGTCAGGTGCTCTTCCTGCCCTGCCTCGCAAGCCATGCGGTAGGCCTTGCCGTCGATCATAACAGTAACTTGCGCCATGAAACCGCTCCCTATCGATCCAGCACCGCGCGAATCGTCTCCATCGCCGTCACCAGACGGCGGGAAACCTCGCGGTTGACTTCTTCGAGACGATTGGCGCGAAACTCGGCCTGGTCCAGCTCGTGCGCGAGCCTTGCGCGATCGACATGGACCCGCTTGACCTCGTTATCGATTTCGCCCGTCTCCCTTTGCCGTTCGATACGCATATCGATGGCATTTTCGAGATTTGTGATGGCAGCGCTCAGCTCCGTCACCGCAGATTGTACGGTCTTCTCAGCCGACATCGTTTTTTCCAACTCGCAAGTAACCGGCCGAATCGTCCGGTTTCAGGCCTTTTCAACATCCAAGAGGTTATTACCCGATTTATCATCACGTCAATCAAACCAGTGCATTGAGGCGTTTTGCTCTGTGGATGAACGAGGAAATGGCGACACATATCGCACGATTTTTCTCGAGACACCCGTTTTGCTAAACGATTTTTATCCTTGAGAGAACCGCAATTGCCCGTGGATTTATTGACTTGCCTGCCTCACCTGCTATGGATCAACCCGCTTTTTGGATAGTTGCGTAAAACTATCTCCCTTCACCCGGAAACAGACGGAAAAGCCATGATTTCTCGCGACAAACACGACCGGATGGCCAATGCAATCCGCTTTCTTGCCATGGATGCAGTAGAGAAGGCCAACTCCGGCCATCCCGGCCTGCCGATGGGCGCAGCTGATGTCGCCACTGTTCTTTTCACCCGCTTTTTGAAGTTCGATCCCAAGAGCTCGCTGTGGCCGGATCGTGACCGCTTCGTGCTGTCTGCGGGCCATGGTTCGATGTTGCTTTACTCGCTGCTCTATTTGACGGGCTACGAGGACATGACGATCGACGAGATCAAGCGTTTCCGTCAGTTCGGCTCCAAGACTGCCGGCCATCCCGAATATGGCCACGCGACCGGCATCGAAACGACGACCGGCCCGCTCGGCCAAGGCATCGCCAACGCCGTTGGCATGGCAATCGCCGAACGCAAGCTGGAAGAAGAATTCGGCTCCGATCTGCAGAACCACTTCACATATGTGCTGTGTGGCGACGGCTGCCTCATGGAAGGCATCAGCCATGAAGCCATCGCGCTTGCCGGCCACCTGAAGCTCAACAAGCTCGTTCTGTTCTGGGATGACAACAACATCACCATCGACGGTGAAGTTGGCCTTTCCGACAGCACCGACCAGATCGCCCGCTTCCAGGCTGTTCACTGGAACACCATACGCGTCGACGGCCATGATCCGGATGCGATTGCCGCCGCGATCGAAGCTGCACATAAATCCGACCGCCCGACCTTCATCGCCTGCAAGACCGTGATCGGTTTCGGCGCACCCAACAAGCAGGGCACCCACAAGGTTCACGGCAACCCGCTGGGCGCCGAAGAAATCGCCGCCGCCCGCAAGAGCCTCAACTGGGAAGCCGAAGCTTTCGTCATTCCGGAAGACGTGCTGGATGCATGGCGTCTCGCCGGCCTGCGCTCCACCAAGACCCGTCAGGACTGGGAAGCCCGTCTCGAAGCCACCGAAGCCGGCAAGAAGGCCGAATTCAAGCGCCGCTTCGCCGGCGATCTGCCCGGCAACTTCGACAGCGCGATCGATGCCTTCAAGAAGAAGATCATCGAGAACAACCCAACCGTTGCGACCCGCAAGGCCTCGGAAGACTCGCTTGAAGTCATCAACGGCATTCTGCCGGAAATGATCGGCGGCTCTGCCGACCTGACGCCGTCCAACAACACCAAGACCAGCCAGATGAAGTCCATCACCCCGACGGATTTCTCCGGCCGTTACCTGCATTACGGCATCCGCGAACACGGCATGGCAGCAGCCATGAACGGTATCGCACTGCATGGCGGTCTCATTCCCTATGCCGGCGGCTTCCTGATCTTCTCGGACTACTGCCGTCCATCGATCCGTCTGGCTGCCCTGATGGGCATCCGCGTCGTCCACGTTCTGACGCATGATTCCATCGGCGTCGGCGAAGACGGCCCGACCCACCAGCCGGTGGAGCAGATCGCCGCGCTGCGCGCCATCCCGAACCTGCTCGTCTTCCGCCCGGCGGATGAAACCGAGACGGCGGAATGCTGGCAGCTGGCGCTTGAGCAGAAGCATCGTCCTTCGGCGCTGGCGCTCACCCGCCAGAACCTTGCGCCTTCGCGCAAGGAATACGAAGAAAAGAACCTTTCCGCTTACGGCGCCTACGAACTCGTATCCGCAAGCGATGCCAAGGTTTCGATCTTTGCATCCGGTTCGGAAGTGGAAGTAGCGCTCAAGGCCGCAGCGACGCTGAAGGACAAGGGCGTTTCCGCCCGCGTCGTTTCCGTTCCCTGCTTCGAGCTCTTCAAGGAACAGCCGGAAACCTACCGCAACGCCATCATCGGCAAGGCTCCGGTCAAAATTGCGGTGGAAGCCGCCATCCGCCAGGGCTGGGATTACTTCATCGGCTCCGACGGCGCTTTCGTCGGCATGCATTCCTTTGGTGCGTCCGCGCCGGCGAAGGATCTCTTCAAGCACTTCGGCATCACGGCGGAAGCTGTCGTCGCCGCAGTCGAGGCAAAACTTGCATGAGGGCTTCCCAAGCCCTCACATTCCGCAAAGACCAAGCACATATCTTGTTCGGGAGACTATAAATGACTGTAAAAGTTGCCATTAACGGCTTTGGCCGCATCGGCCGCAATGTTCTGCGTGCCATCGTCGAATCCGGCCGCACCGATATCGAAGTCGTTGCCATCAACGACCTCGGCCCGGTTGAAACCAACGCCCACCTGCTGCGCTACGATTCGATCCACGGCAAGTTCCCGGCAGATGTGAAGGTGGAAGGCGACACGATCATCGTTGGCGGCGGCAAGCCGATCAAGGTTACGGCCGTTCGCGATCCAGCAACGCTGCCGCACAAGGAACTGGGTGTCGACATCGCGCTCGAGTGCACCGGCATCTTCACCGCCCGCGACAAGGCCGCTGCCCACCTGACGGCAGGCGCCAAGCGCGTCATCGTTTCCGCTCCTGCTGACGGCGCTGACCTCACGGTTGTCTTCGGCGTCAACGACGATCAGCTGACGAAAGACCATCTGGTCATTTCCAACGCGTCCTGCACTACCAACTGCCTCGTGCCAGTTGTGAAGGTTCTCGATGACGTCGTTGGCATCGATCACGGCTTCATGACGACGATCCACTCCTACACGGGCGACCAGCCGACGCTGGACACCATGCACAAGGATCTGTACCGCGCCCGCGCCGCAGCCCTTTCCATGATCCCGACCTCGACGGGGGCAGCCAAGGCCGTTGGCCTCGTTCTGCCGCACCTCAAGGGCAAGCTGGACGGTACGTCGATCCGCGTTCCGACCCCGAACGTTTCGGTCGTCGATTTCAAGTTCATCGCCAAGCGCGACACGACGGTTGAGGAAGTCAACGAAGCAATCAAGTCCGCTTCCAACGGCAAGCTGAAGGGCATTCTCGGCTACACCGAAGAGCCTTTGGTCTCCCGCGACTTCAACCACGACAGCCACTCCTCGATCTTCGCGATCGATCAGACCAAGGTCATGGAAGGCAAGTTCGTGCGCGTTCTTTCCTGGTACGACAACGAGTGGGGCTTCTCCAACCGCATGTCGGATACGGCCGTCGCATTTGCGAAGACCATCTGAACAAGCACCACGGTTCGCGAATTACGAAAAACCGGCAGGCGCAATCCTGCCGGTTTTTCTTTGCCAAAAAATTGCCGGCGGACGAGGGACCCGCCGGCATCGCTCCTGAAGCAAGGCGGGCGCTTCGGATCGAAAACCGTCGCCCGGCAAGAGGCGCATGAGACCAAGCCGACCAAGTCTGATGAACTGCACAACCCGTTATTTCTTGTTGTTGATGATAATCTGATCCGAACTGCTACCGCTCCAGATCGTATCGAAAGTCTGTTGCCTCAAATCGCTTTGCTGCATGGAAAGCTTCATCATGCAGTCAGCGAAATCACGCGAACCTTCAGGGTAACCAAACACCCGGCAACGCTCGCGTTGGGCGGCCATGTTTTCAGCCGTCTGTTCCGTGCTAGAACAGGCCGGAACAATTGGGCCGACCGCCAGCAAGGCAATAAATATAGTAATGGATTTCCGTTTCATCCGATCGCTCCGGTCATGGTGAAAGCAACTCGGACGCGACAACTAACGTAGCTGCATTGTCTCTATGTTACGTCGAAACGCCGGCATGCGAATTGTTTGCGCGAAACATCCACAGCGCTACACGCCATGAACGTTTCGCCCGGGCGCCGAAAAAAATCCCATTTCCTGCCTTCGTCTGGTCCACTTTGAAACGGACAAGAAGAACAGGGACAACGGTCGTGCGCAATGCACTTCGGCCCTGCCGTATCATTCGATACACCCCGCCTTGCGTCGCCTTTCATCGCCACCCACAACAGCGCTGACAGACCGCAACCCGTGGCGCATTGACTGCAAACGTGCAGGGCATTGATTGCGACGGCCAGCGCGGTTTGAAAGAGGCGGTGGACGTGGAATCATTTTATCTTCTGTTGCTGGTGGCAACTGTTCTGGTTCTCGTCGCAGCGTTCTCAAGCCTCATCGCCTTCCGGTTCGGCGCACCGCTCCTGCTGCTCTTCCTGATGATTGGCCTTGCGGCAGGCGTGGATGGCCTCGGTATCCAGTTCACCAACAATCCGCTCGCCTATATGCTCGGCTCGCTCGTTCTCGCCGTCATCCTTTTCGATTCCGGTTTCGGTACGTCGATACAATCTTTCCGGCTTTCGGCAGCGCCCGCCGTCGCCCTCGCCACCGTCGGCGTCATCCTCACATCCGTGTTTTTCGCAGGCGCTGCCGCCCTGTTGCTCGGACTGTCGTGGCTGGAAGGCCTGCTGCTCGGCGCCATCGTCGCCTCTACGGATGCGGCAGCCGTATTCTTTCTCTTGCGCATCGGCGGCATTCATATCCGCGATCAGGTCCGCTCAACGCTTGAGGTCGAATCCGGCACCAATGATCCCATGGCGATTTTCCTCACCGTCGCGCTGGTCGAGATCATCGCCAAGGGACAGGGACTGGCCGGCATCGACACCGGCTTCCTGCTGCTGTTCGTCGAGGAAATGGGTCTCGGTGTTATCTTCGGCCTGCTCGGCGGCGTCATGATCGCAACAGTCGTCAACCGTTTCGCTGCCGACCGCGGGCTGGCGCCGATCTTCGTGCTGGCTCTTGCCCTGCTGGTCTTCTCGTTCACCGGCGCTATTGGCGGCAGTGGATTTCTTGCGGTCTATGTGGCGGGCATCGTTGCCGGCAACCGCCGGATTTTTGCCAAGGAGACCATCCGCCGTTTCCATGAAGGGCTGACCTGGCTTGCCCAGATCATCATGTTCCTGATGCTCGGCCTTCTGGCAACGCCATCGCAATTTCCAGCGATTGCCATTCCGGCCGTGCTGCTTGCGCTTTTCCTGATCTTTGTCGCCCGCCCGCTTGCGGTGTGGCTCAGCCTCATGCCCTTCAACTATACCCAGCAGGAAACCTCCTTCGTGGCATGGGTGGGCCTTCGTGGAGCGGTTTCCATCCTGCTTGCCATCATGCCCATTCTTGGCGGCCTGGACGATGCGCAAATCTATTTCAATGCCGCCTTCATCATCGTGCTCGTGTCGCTCTTGCTGCAAGGCTGGACGATCAAGCCGGTGGCAACACGGCTCGGGCTGATCGTGCCGCCGCGCATGGGTGATGTCGACAAGCTGGAAGTGGACCTTCCCGGCACTGCCAATCACGAACTGATTTCATACCGCGTGGCCAAAGGCAGCGCCATCATGCAGGGCGAGCGAATTCCCCGCTGGGCGATGCCTTCGCTCGTCGTGCGTGATGGCAAATCCATCCGCTACCAATATGCCGGGCGCCTGCGCGAAAATGATCTCGTCTATCTTTTTATCGCGCCCGGTTATACGCGGCTGATCGACCGGCTGTTTGCAAGCGCCCTGCCGGTTGCGGATGACGACGCCGATTTCTTCGGGATCTTTGCAATCTCTCCCGCGCGTCCGGCCACGGAGCTTGACGCCGCCTACGGCCCCGGCCTTATTTCGGCCAACGAGCATGCCATGAGCATCGCGGAACTGATCGAGGCGCGCCTTTCTGGCAAGGCAGATTATGCCGACCGGGTGCGCCTCGGTTCTATTGTTCTCATCGTTCGGGCGCTGGACGAACATGAGGCGATTACCGGGATCGGAATTTCGCTTGAGCCGGTCGAACCGGCTATCGGCCTGCCGATCTTTATCAGCTTTTCGGAAATTCTCCGCCGCGTGCGCGCTTATCTGGCGCAGCGGCGCCAGTCGGGCTCCACCGCTGCCGGCAAGGGCATTTCCGCGCCTTCAGACGAGGCAAGAGAAAATGAGGCCTGACCGGCTTGCGTCGGCAATCAGGCATAGTATGGTCCGTCCCGAACTCGCAACGAAATCAGGATCGACCTATGCCCGCCTTCAAGACCATCGATGACCTTAACGATATTGCCGGAAAGCGCGTCCTTGTCCGTGTTGATCTCAACGTGCCGGTTGCGGATGGCAAAGTGACGGACAGCACCCGTATCGAGCGGGTTGCACCGACCATTCTGGAGCTTTCCGAAAAAGGCGCAAAAGTCATTCTGCTCGCCCATTTCGGTCGCCCCAAGGGTGAACCGGTCGCCGACATGTCGCTCTCCCAGATCGTGCCTGCGGTCGAGGAAGTGCTGGATCACGCCGTTTTCTTCGCATCCGATTGCATCGGTGCGCCGGCAGCCGACGCAGTCGCGAAAATGAATGATGGCGATATCCTGCTTCTGGAAAACACCCGCTTTCACAAGGGCGAAGAGAAGAATGACACCGCCTTCGTCGAGGCTCTGGCAGCCAATGGCGATATCTATGTGAACGACGCCTTCTCTGCCGCGCACCGTGCGCACGCCTCCACCGAGGGCTTGGCGCGTCATCTGCCCGCCTATGCCGGTCGCACCATGCAGGCCGAGCTTGAGGCGCTGGAAAAAGGCCTTGGCCAGCCTGTTCGCCCGGTCGTCGCCATTGTCGGCGGCGCCAAGGTTTCAAGCAAGATCGATCTCCTGATGAACCTCGTCAAGAAGGTCGATGCCCTCGTCATCGGCGGTGGCATGGCCAATACCTTCCTTGCCGCGCGTGGCGCACAAGTCGGTAAGTCCCTCTGCGAGCACGACCTTGCCGAAACCGCAAAACAGATCATGATCGAGGCGGCGACATCCGGCTGTGCGATCGTACTGCCGGAAGACGGCGTGGTTGCCCGCGAATTCAAGGCCGGTGCGGCAAATGAAATCGTCGATATCAACGCCATTCCCGCTGACGCCATGGTTCTCGATGTCGGCCCAAAATCGGTCGATAGCATCAAAGCCTGGATTTCGCGCGCGGAAACGCTGGTCTGGAACGGCCCGCTTGGCGCCTTCGAAATCGAGCCCTTCGATGCGGCAACCGTTGCTGCCGCAAAACATGCCGCCGAATGCACGAAGGCCGGCAAGCTCGTCTCCGTCGCCGGTGGCGGCGATACCGTCGCGGCACTCAACCATGCCGGAGTCTCGGACGATTTCACCTATATCTCGACGGCAGGCGGTGCCTTCCTCGAATGGATGGAAGGCAAGGAATTGCCGGGCGTTGCCATCCTGACCGCCGCCAAGTAGACTTCCCACACTTGCCTGACACGAGGCCGGACAAGCGATGCTTGGCCGGCCTTGTTTTTTGGTAAGTGCGCATGGGAGGAAAGTTTCAAACGATTGAAATGATTTCAATCGTTTCAATGAGTTAGCATGCCATTTCCCTGCCCTGGAACTTCTGTTATCGGGAATTTATTGTGCCTTGGGAGAATAGCAAATGACCGAACGTCTCGAAGACATCGCAATCAAAATGGTTGCAGACGGCAAAGGCCTGCTCGCCGCCGACGAATCCACAGGAACGATCAAGAAGCGTTTCGACAGCATCAACCTGGAATCAACCGAGACCGCCCGCCGCGATTATCGCGAAATGCTGTTCCGCTCCGACGACGCCATGAAGAAGTGCATCTCCGGCGTCATCCTTTACGAAGAAACCTTGTTCCAGAAGGCCGCCGACGGTACGCCATTCGTGGACATCATCAAGGCCGCCGGCAGCCTGCCGGGCATCAAGGTGGATATCGGCGCCAAGCCGATGGCTTTCCACCCGGGTGAATTCATCACCGAAGGCCTTGACGGCCTGTATGAGCGCCTGCGCAAGTACCATGAAGCCGGCGCGCGTTTCGCCAAGTGGCGCGGCGTCATCACCATCGGTGATCAGCGTCCGAGCTGGGGTTCGATCAAGGCAAACTCCCAGTCGCTCGCCCGTTACGCCGCCCTCTGCCAGCAGGCGGACATCGTGCCGATCGTGGAACCGGAAGTGCTGATGGACGGCGAACCCGGTACGCACGATATCGATCGCTGTGCGGAAGTCACGCAATGGGTTCTCCAGACCGTGTTCGCGGATCTGTTCGACGCCCGCGTCAACCTTGAAGGCATGATCCTCAAGCCGAACATGATCATCGACGGCAAGAATGCCCGCAAGGCTTCCGTTGATGAAGTGGCGGAAAAGACCGTGAAGGTTCTGAAGGCGACCGTGCCTTCTGCCGTTCCCGGCATCGCTTTCCTTTCCGGCGGCCAGTCCTCCGAAGAGGCGACGGCACATCTCTCCGCCATGAATGCCGGTTACGACCTGCCCTGGTCGCTGACCTATTCGTACGGCCGCGCCCTTCAGGACACCGCACTCAAGGCGTGGGGCGGCAAGCAGGAAAATGTCGCGGCCGGCCAGCGTGCTTTCACACACCGCGCGATGATGAACACCCTGGCTGCCAAGGGCAACTGGAAGCAGGAACTCGAAAAGGCTGCCTGAGGCATAGCCCCAGGCATTTATAAAAAATTGAAGCCGCCCCTTGGGCGGCTTTTTCTTTATGGGCGCAAAAGCAGCGTCGCCGACCAGATGACGAAGGCGGCAACCGCTATCTTCCAGCAATCGCCTCTTTTCTTGAGGCCGGGCAGGCCCAAGGGGCGGATGATCTGCACAATCATCGCCAGCAGTAAAAAAAGGCCGATCGCCTTTGTCATTTATTGAGCCTTTTCTTTATTTCTGCATCGTCACAGGCTGGACATTTTTACCGTTCACCAGAAGAGTGCAACTCATTCGGGTAACCCCCGTCTTATGGCCTGCCGACCATACGTTCGAACGCATGAGAGTGTCTTCATGAGCAGAAATCTTCTACCCGTATTCGCTCTTTTATCCAGCACTCTGTTTCTTTTTCTCGGTAACGGCCTTCAGGGTCTCGTGCTACCCATGCGCGGTTCGGCGGAAGGCTATTCCAATGAAATTCTGGGCTTTCTCGGCACCTCCTGGGCGGCAGGCTTTGTCATTGGCTGTTTTGTGGCGCCCGCCATCGTGCGCCGTGCGGGGCATGTGCGGGCATTTGCCTCCTTCGTGGCGCTTGTCTGCCTGACCGTGCTGATGACCGGCCTCGTTATCGATGATGTCTGGTGGATTACGCTCCGCGCGCTTACAGGCTTCTGCACCGCCGGCACTTCCATGATCATCGAGAGCTGGCTGAACGAGCGCGCGACCAATGAGAGCCGCGGCATGATCTTTTCGCTCTATATCGCCATAACGCTGCTTGGCGTCGTGGCTGGGCAGATGATCGTGCCGATGGGCGATATCAGCAATAGCTCGCTGTTCATGATCTGCGGCATCATCTATTGCATCGCCATTCTGCCGGCCACGCTTTCTAAGGCTGCCAGTCCCCAGCCCTTGCAAAAGGTGAAGCTGGACTTACCCGCCCTCTATCGGAATTCGCCGGTCTCCTTCGTCGGTATCCTGATGATCGGCATCGCCAATGGTGCTTACGGTACGCTTGGCGCCGTTTTCGGCGCGCGGGCGGGCCTTGATCCGACCATGATCGCCATCATGGTTTCCGTCACGATTTTCGTCGGCGCACTCGCCCAGTTTCCAGCAGGCCGCCTTTCGGACCGGATTGACCGCCGTTATGTGCTTGCCGGACTGGCGGGGCTTGGCGCGGTTGCGGGCCTGGCCGTAGCGGCCGTGCAGCCGCATGATGTCTATGTGCTCATTCCGATGATCGCCATTTACGGCGCCGCCGCCAACGCGCTTTATCCCATCGCCGTGGCGCATGCCAACGACTTTGCGGCATCGGAAGACTTCGTCAAGGTTTCCGGTGGACTGCTACTGCTTTATGGCATCGGCACCATCATCGGCCCGACGCTCGGCGGCGCGGTCATGACCTATTCCGGCCCCTATGCGCTGTTCCTGGTGACAGCCGTCGCCCATGTGCTGATCACGGCCTATGCCATCATCAGAAGCCGTCAGCGCGCCACGCTTTCGAACGCCGAAAAGGACAATTTCTCGACGATGATGCCGACAACGCCCTCACCGCTCGTGACACCGGAAAGCATTGCGCTTGACCCGCGCGCGCCGCAATATCCCGAGGACGATGGCGACCATGTTGAAAAAGGAGCAGGCATATGAGCCTCTTGGACGATGACCGTCCGCAAAAACCGGTAGCGCATGAGATCGGCAGCGATCTCAGCCTTCTTTCGGTGGACGAGCTGAGCAACCGCATCGACATTCTTCAAACCGAAATCACCCGACTTGAAGAGGAGAGGAAAAGGAAGTCTGCCGGCCGGCTTGCGGCGGAGAACCTCTTCCGGTCCTGACAGGCGGCCTTCAGCAAAACCTCCGGCCAAGTCTTAACTCGATAAGCTGCTGCCACAAAGGCAAACGAGATTAACGATTCTGATGCAGTTTTTCGTTTACCATTAACCAAAAATTAAGCTTTCTGAGAGATTACTATACATGTCCAGTTCTTCTGGGCCTCAGGCATCTTCTCCATACGGCGAATTGGTCTGATTTTTCTCCCTGTTTTACCTTGAGAGCCGCTTTCGCGGCTCTTTTTTTACCGATCACCAGATTTCGTAAAACTGTGGGTATTAACCCTTCTTTAATAATTGCCTTGCGCATTTCAGGTAAAGATACCATCCTGAAAACACTAAAGGCCGGAACAAAATATTACCGGTCGTCGTTGCCTGACAGTGTGGTGCGTGAGCAGGGATTTAAAGAAAATGTCGGAACAGGTTTTAAATACCATTAGCTTTGCGGGTCGCGCGGCTGCTTCCAACCAGTTCAAGACCCTCTATACCGAAGGCATGACCTTGGTTGAGGAAACGGCGAGCTATCTTGATGGAGCCGGTCGTACCGCTTCAAAGGTTCTGCCGCGCATGGCGTCTGTCCTTTACGCGGCAGAATCGATGCGCCTCACCACCCGCCTGATGCAGATGGCGTCCTGGCTGCTTCTGCAGCGCGCCGTCAACAATGGCGAGATGACACGCGATCAGGTTCTCAGCGAAAAAAGCAAGGTGCGGCTCGACAGCTTCAACGTCGATCGCAACGCTCCGGGCTGGAACGACCTGCCTGAGTCCTTCCGTGACCTCATCGAGCGGTCGCTCCGCCTCCAGAACCGCGTTGCCCTTCTCGACCGCGAAATCTACCGCCCGTCCGAAGCCACCAAGGTACCTGACAACGAAAACAGCGTGCAGGCGCAGCTTAACCTTCTGCGCACGGCTTTCTCGATCAACTGAGAAAAGACGACCTTATCCAGACAATTTGAAAAGCAGGCTCATAGGCCTGCTTTTTTGTTTTGGCCTACAATGGGCTCGTTTCACCGGATCGACAGACAATAAAAAAGCCCGGTAAAACCGGGCTTTTTTTAAATGATCCGTCCACAAGTGGATTAGAGGCCGAGGCCGCCGAAACGCTTGTTGAACTTGGAAACGCGACCGCCGCGGTCCATAAGCTGCTGGTTGCCGCCCGTCCATGCCGGATGGGACTTGGGGTCGATTTCAAGGTTCATGACTGCGCCTTCCGAACCCCAGGTCGAGCGGGTTTCGTATTCGGTGCCATCGGTCATGACGACCTTGATCGTGTGATAAGCGGGATGGATATCAGCCTTCATGACAATCTTCCTGGTTAAGTGACGTGCGGTCCATTTGCCGCAATTGCGTCAACTGAGCCATTTCAATAAATGAAGCCATAGTCCTGATGGGCTATGGCTTCCCAATTCGATGCGGAGCCTATACATGAAGGTCGCCCAGATAACAAGAGCCTGCTATCCCCTTGTGAAAGGAGATAGCCACAGGGACTAGAATTTTACCGCGCGCCGGAAATTCACCCGCAAAAGGCCGAAAAACGGCACGGAACGAGGAGTGTAGCGGACGTGGCAGACATTGAAGAGCAGAAAGCGGCTAAACAGAGAAACCTGAAGCCGCTGCTTGGCCTGTTTCCCTATCTCAGGCGGTATCGCGGCCTGATGGCGGCGGCCCTGTTTGCGCTTGTGCTTTCTTCCGCCACGACACTTGCCTTGCCGCTTGCCGTTCGCCGTATCATCGATCACGGTTTCCAGACGCCGGACGGTGGCATGATCAACAGCTACTTCGCCGTGCTTCTGGCCATTGCCGTCCTTCTCGCTCTCGCCAGCGCCATGCGCTATTATTATGTCATGACCATCGGCGAAAGGGTCGTTTCCGATCTGCGCCGGGATGTCTTTGCTCATCTCACCACGCTGTCGCAGCAGTTTTTCGATGCCAACCGCTCGGGAGAGCTGACCTCGCGGTTGACCACGGATACCGTACAGATTCGCTCGGCGTTCGGTTCGTCAGCTTCCGTTGCGCTGCGTAACATCATCATGTGCTGCGGCGCGGTGGCGATGATGATCTATACCAGCCCCGGCCTTTCCGGCCTCGCGCTCCTGGCCATCCCGTTCATCGTTTTTCCTTTGATTGCTTTCGGGCGCTCGGTTCGTGCCCGCTCCCGCAATACGCAGGACACATTGGCCAATTCCGCCGCCTATGCCTCGGAAACGATCGGGGCGAGCCGCACCGTGCAGTCCTTTAACGCCGAGGCGCTTGCGAATGCCCGCTACGGCGCCTCCGTAGAAGCAGCCTATCAGGGTGCGCGGGCGGCGATAGGCGCCCGCTCCATCCTCACCGCCGTCGCCATCGCGCTCGTTTTCGGCAGCGTCGTCGGCATTCTCTGGTATGGCGCGCAAAGCGTTTTGTCCGGCGGCATGACGGCGGGTACGCTTGGCCAGTTCGTGCTTTATTCGGTCATCGCGGCAAGCGGCCTAGGCCAGCTCTCCGAAGTCTGGGGTGAACTGGCGCAGGCGGGCGGCGCGGCTGAACGGCTTTCCGAACTGCTGAACGAGCGCTCGCCCGTTGCCGAACCGTCAGCACCCGTTTCGATGGTTCAGCCGCCGCGCGGCGAAGCGGCATTCGAGAATGTCGGTTTCATTTATCCACTCGCAACCGGTGGCCCGATCATCTCCGGCCTCTCCTTCAAGGTCAATGCCGGCGAAACCGTCGCCATCGTCGGCCCTTCCGGGGCGGGAAAAAGCACGGTCTTTTCGCTGCTGATGCGGTTCTACGATCCGCAGGAGGGCCGCATCACCATCGATGGCGTCGATATCCGCGATGTTAGCCTTGCCGATCTGCGCGCGCGACTGTCCATTGTTCCACAGGATGTGGCGATCTTTGCCTCCTCCATCCACGATAACATCGCATTCGGTCGGCCGGCTGCGACACGCGAAGAAGTGCGCACGGCCGCTATCGCCGCTCAGGCAGACAGCTTCATCGCCCGGCTGAACGATGGTTATGACACGCAGGTGGGCGAGCGCGGCGTAACGCTTTCCGGCGGTCAACGCCAGCGCATCGCCATTGCCCGCGCCATCCTGCGCAACGCCCCTGTCCTGCTTCTTGACGAAGCGACCTCCGCACTGGATGCCGAAAGCGAAACGCTGGTGCAAAAGGCGCTCGATGAACTGATGAAAACCCGCACCACCATCGTCATTGCCCATCGCCTCGCCACTGTGCTGAAGGCCGACCGCATTCTGGTGATGGATGAGGGCCGTATCATCGAGGAAGGCACGCACCAGAGCCTTATCCGCCAGGATGGCCTTTATGCGAGACTTGCGCGGCTGCAATTCCAGACAGGGCCGGACGAGCTGCGCGCTCAAGCGTGAGCCGTGTGGGCTTAAGCCAGCACGCTACGCCCCGCGACACGGCCCGAAAACAGGCAACCGCCGAGGAATGTGCCCTCCAGCGCATTATATCCGTGCATGCCGCCGCCGCCGAAGCCTGCCACCTCTCCGGCAGCATAAAGGCCCGGAACAGGGTTGCCGGCCGCGTCCAGCACCCTCGCCTCTAGGTCCGTATGCAAACCGCCAAGCGTCTTGCGCGTCAACACATGCAGGCGCACCGCAATCAGTGGCCCTTTTGTCGGGTCTAGCAACCGATGTGGTTTTGCAGTGCGCATCAACCGATCACCAAGATAACGTCGCGCTCCGTGGATCGCCGTAACCTGCGCATCCTTGCTGAAACCGTTTTCGATCTCCCGGTCTCGTGCCTCTATTTGATAGCGGATGTGGTCAATATTCAGCCGATTGTCGCCGTTGATGGTATTCATCGCCGCCACGAGTTCTTCCAGCGTATCACGGACGGCGAAATCCTCGCCGCGTTCCATGAAAGCCCCCACCGGCCCCGGCGGCTCCTTGCCCAACCGTTTGAGCAGTAGCCGCACATCCTTGCCCGTCAGATCTGGATTTTGCTCCGAACCAGAAAGCGCAAATTCCTTCTTGATGATTGCCTTGGTCAGAATGAACCAGCTGTGACCGATGCCGCGTTCGCCCAGCATCTTAAGCGTGCCGAGCGTATCGAAGCCCGGCATCGCGGGTGCTGCGAGCCGGTTTCCATCCGCATCGCACCAGAAAGACGAGGGGCCGGGCAAAATACGAATGCCATGGTCCGGCCAGATCGGATCGTGATTTTTCACGCCCTCGGTATAATGCCACATACGGTCGCGATTGATGACCGTTCCGCCCGCTGATTCCGTAATGGCGATCATACGGCCATCCACATGCGCAGGCACGCCGCAGACCATGGTCGCGGGGGGACTGCCCAGCCGCTCCAGCGGCCAGTTGCGCCGCACCAGTTCCTGATTGCCGCCGATGCCACCGGAACTGACGATGACCGCCGAGGCCGAAAGGACAAAATTACCCTGCTCTTCCCGGCTGCTTGGTTGCCCGCGCAACACCGGATCCCTGGCAAGAACAACACCGGAAATGCCCGTCACCCTGCCGTCGGTGATATCCAGATGATCGACGCGGTGGCGGAACCGAAAGGTGAGCCGACCGCTTGCCGTCATGATCTTTGCCTTTTCAACGAAAGGCGCCAGCACACCGGGGCCAGTGCCCCAGGTGACATGGAAACGCGGAACGGAATTGCCGTGGCCATGAGCAAGGGCACCGCCACGCTCGGCCCAGCCGACCACGGGAAACCAGCGCATGCCCAGCCGATGCAGCCATTGACGTTTCTCCCCCGCGGCGAAATTGAGATAAGCCTCCGCCCAGCGGCGCGGCCAATGATCTTCCAGGCGATCAAAACCGGCGGAGCCGAACCAGTCCTGCCTTGCAAGATCGAGATTGTCGCGCACCCGCATTCGGCGCTGTTCGGGACTATCAACAAAAAACAGACCACCCAGCGACCAGAAGGCCTGCCCGCCAAGGTTCTGCTCCCCCTCCTGATCCACAAGGCAAACACTGAAACCGCGCTCAACAGCCTCTGTCGCTGCGACCAGACCGGCAAGCCCCGCGCCGACAACGATCACATCATATCGCTCCATCAGCTCCTCCCAGATGCGACAGAATTACGTTTACGCGAACGTAAATTCACTTGCAGCTCAAGGCAACCGCTATGATACGGCTTAAGGTGTCAGCGCTCGGTGAGCTTCAGTTCGATACGGCGGTTCTGCTGGCGTGCTTCCGGCGTGTCGCCTTCGGCAATCGGCTGATATTCACCGAAACCGGCAGCGACCAGCCGGTTGGCCGGAACACCCTTGGAGATCAGGAACTTCACCACGGAGGTTGCGCGTGCCGAGGAAAGTTCCCAATTGTCACGGAAGCGGCCGGACCCGGAAAGCTGGACATTGTCCGTGTGGCCATCCACGCGCAGAACCCAGTTGATCTCGGTGGGGATTTCCTTGGCAAGATCGATCAGCGCGGCCGCCAGCTTCTCCATCTCCGCCTGCCCTTGCGGATTGAGGTCGTTGCCACCGGATGGAAAGAGCACCTCGGACTGGAAGACAAAGCGGTCGCCGACGATGCGAATGTTTTCGCGATCCGAGAGGATTTCACGCAGACGCCCAAAAAAATCAGAACGATAGCGGTTGAGTTCCTGAACCCTCTGCGCGAGCGCAACATTGAGACGGCGGCCGAGATCCGCGATCTTGACTTGTGATGAGGTATCCTTGGCTTCCGACGCCTGCAGGGCGGCTTCCACCGATGCGATCTGCGCCCTGAGCGCCGCAATCTGCTGGTTGAGCAATTCGATCTGTGCGGAGGCGCGGGAATTGGCCTGTCTTTGGTCATCCAGCTCGCCGGTCAGGCTGCCAATCCGGGCATTGGCGCTTGCATTGTTGCCCGATCCCGCATCGAGAAGCGACTGCAGACGTGAGCGCTCGCTTTCAGATGCGGCAAGGGTTGATTGCAGGCTCGCCAGCGCATCCTCGATATCCTGCTTGCTGCCCTTTTCCATGGCCAGAAGTTCAGTCAATTCGGCAATCTGGCTGTTGAGGCGCGTCAACACCTCGTCCTTGCCACTAATTTCCCGCGACAGAACAAATTGCGCCAGCACGAAGACCGTCAGCAGGAACATGATGGCCATGAGCAGCGTCGACAGCGCATCGACGAAACCTGGCCAATAATCCACACCCCTGTCGCGGCGGCGGTTGCGCGCAAGCGCCATGGCTACTCGCTCCCGTTATCGTGCCGGGTGCGTCCGGAGGATTTTGTCTCGCCGTCGATACGTGTCGACAACCGGTCGAGCGTGCGGCGAAGCGATTTCGATTCCTCCTGCTGCGCCTCGATCCAGTCACGCAACATCTGCTGCTCGCTGCGCATGTTCTTGACCAGACCTTGAATGCCTTCAGCAAGACTCGTCATGGCGGCGAGCGAGCGCTCAGTGCTGACCATTGCGCCGGGTTCAGCGTTGAATTCCCTTGGCCCATCCGCCGACGTATCCGTCACCGACGACAGCCAGTTTTCGAGCTGGGTGTAAAAACGGTTCTGGGCACGGCCGGCCTGAAGATCGAGGAAACCGAGGATCAGCGAGCCTGAAAGGCCGAGGAGCGACGAGGAAAACGCCGTTCCCATGCCGGAAAGCGGCGCGGTGAGACCGGTCTTGAGCGAGCTTAGAATATCGTTGCTGGTGCCGGCGCTGGGATCGAGCGACTGAATGACATTGCTGATGGCGCCGATGGTGCCGATCAGACCCCAGAAGGTGCCGAGCAGGCCGAGAAACACCAGAAGGCCGACAAGATAACGTGAAGTATCGCGCGATTCATCAAGGCGTGTCGCGATGGAATCGAGAATTGTCCGCTGCGTAACTGCAGAAAGCCGGACTTCGCCACGCTTGCCGATCAACGTGCTCATGGGCGCCAGCAGTTTTGGAGCGCGGCCGACTTTCTCGGCGCTGCCGGCGGCCCGGAATGCGTTAAACCAGCGGACTTCCGAACGCAGGCTCATGGTCTGCGTGAATACCAGAATGATGCCGATGACGAGAACGCCGAGAATGAAGCCGTTCAAGCCCGGATTCGTCATGAAGGCCGTGTGCGCCTGCCGGTAAAGAATGGCCGCCAGAAAGCCGACGAGGATCAGAAACAGAACCATCGTCCACAGAAACGGTGTGGGGCTGGACAGCTTGTGGCTGTATTGCCGTGTGGTCACCGGCTTTTCCACGCCGAGATCGAGCAACTCCGAATCCGCCATAACGTTCGCATTCCCTTCGGTCACGTATCAACCGGACGCTATTTGAAAATTGCGACGATTTGAAGCGAAAAGCCTGTCTTTCGTCACAGGCATTTCACGAAAGCCACCTTGACCGAAGACCGAAAAAACAAAAACGCCCGGCGATAGTTCGCCGGGCGCCTAAAACCTGGATTAAACGGCAGGTTTTCTGCCGAAATCGATCAACGACCCGGAATCGGACGGTTGGCAACTTCCACAAGTGCCTTGTGGATATATTCGTTTCCGGCAGCAACACTGCCGCTGCCGAAGATATCCGCGCCGCCCTTGGCGTCGGAGGTGAACCCGCCAGCTTCGCGAATCAGCACCAGACCGGCCGCCATATCCCACGGCGAAAGCTCTGCTTCCCAGAAACCGTCGAGGCGACCTGCTGCAACATAGGCAAGGTCGAGTGCTGCAGCACCCATGCGGCGGATGCCGGCTGCTTCACCCATGACATGGCGAAGTTCGACAAGAAATTTGCCGTGATTGCCGCGACCGAGATGGGGCACACCGCAGCCGATGACGCAATCCGTCAAGGCCTTGCGCGCGGCAACGCGGATACGACGATCGTTAAGGAACGCGCCGCCGCCACGCTCGGCGGTGTAGAGTTCGTCGGTCGCGGGATTGAAAATCACGCCGGCTACGACTTCGCCGTTACGCTCGAGCGCGATGGAAACGGCGAAATGCGGAATGCCGTGCAGGAAGTTGGTCGTGCCATCCAGCGGGTCGACGATCCAGCGATGCGCACCATCACTGCCCTTTTCCTCGCCGCCTTCCTCACCCAGAAAATCGTAGGTGGGGCGGGCTTTCATCAGCTCGTCGCGCACGATCTTTTCAGCCTTTAGGTCCGCCTGCGATACGAAATCGCTCGGTCCCTTGACCGAAACCTGAAGGTTCTGCACTTCACCGAAGTCACGCGACAAAGACTTACCCGCCTTGAGGGCGGCCTGAACCATCACATTGAGAAGGGCTGAACGTGCCATCGAATTTGTTTCCTGGAAAGCTTGCGAACCACCCGCAAGCTAGCCGGGCAGGAACGTCATTATTTTCTTGAATTGAAAGTTTGCGGTTCAAGACCACAAAACGCGCGGAAATTCAAGGCAAAAAGCCTGCACATGCACGCTGGCGCCGAACAACCGGCCTTGCATCACATCGGACGGAAACGATTTGCCGCCTCGATAGCCTTTTTCTGCTGCTCGTCGGTGATCCCGAGATAAAAATCCTCGAGAGAGGGATCCTTCAGCCCGGCGCGGCGGGAAAGCACGTACCATTTGGCCGCCTCCACCGGATCGGGCCGTGTGCCGAGCGCCTGAATGTAAAGATGCGCCACCTTGTTCTGCGCCACGACATTGCCGCGCTGTGCAGCACCGTAAAGCCAGCGGAAGCCTTCATCCAGATTTCGCTCGCCGCCAAAACCGTTGACCAGCCAGATGCCGAGATCGACCTGCGCGGTATCGTAGCCGGCCTTTGCGGCCCGCGTCAGCCAATCGCGCGCCTTGGCCTTCTTTTCGGCCGGCACATCCTTGACCGAGTGGTAGATCTGCGACACTGCATATTGCGCGTCGGCAATGCCCTGCTCGGCGGACTTTTCATAATACGGCATGGCCATCAGTAATCCCTTTACGCCGGGATTTTCCGAAACCAGTATCTGCCCCCAGTTGAACTGAGCCGAAGCATTGCCGGCTTCCGCCGCACGGTGCATGTAATCGTCGGCCTTCGCCTTGTCGCGGGTAACGAACTTGCCCTCCATCAAAATGAGGGCGAATTTGAACATCGCGACGGGATCGCCACCCTGTGCCGCCTGCTGGTACCAGAAGGCCGCGGTCTTTTCGTCGCGGGCGATGCCGAGACCACGCGACATCATTTCCGCCACCAGCGTCTGGGCGGCCGCATCGCCGTTCTGCGCACGGTTGAGCGCCTTGTCGAGCGCCTGGACATATTCGCCGCGCTGGAAATGCCCATAGGCCTCATCCACCCGGCCCTTGAACTCCTTTTCAGGCGGCAAGGCCGGCAGGTCCGCGCCCATGCGCTGATAGACGTTGACGCCCTGCGACGGTTGCAAGTCCTTCTGCTCTTCGGACTGCACCCTGCCCTGACGGGAAGGCTGCGCCTCATCCTCCAACTGGCGGGAAAGCGCGTTGCTTTCGCTTTGCGGTCCGGATTGGGCAAAAGCGACGCCCGCCGGCGCGCCGAAAGACAGCGCCAGCAGCGAAATAGAAAGGCAGACGTGAACCGAGCGCATCAACATCGCCTGTATCAACCGTCAAACCGTGGCGCTTTTTCGTCAAGCAACGCGTTGATTTCAGAAACGGCCTGGGCAGCACCCGAGGCATTGTCAAAAACGCCGCTTCGCATCGCCACGAATTCCACGCCGGCTTCGGCCACGGCAACCACCGAAGAGATATCGGTGCCGCCCATGACGATGGATGGAATCTCGATCATCGATGCCCACCATTCGCCGAGTGCCAGATTTTTGGGATGCGCTTCCGGCTTGATGTCGCCTTCGAGCTTTCCAAAAAACACGTAGTCCGGATTGGACTCACCCATCTCCAGAGCCTTATGGCGATCATCGGCATTGCCGCCGCCAACGATCAGCTTCGGCGCGAAATTTTCCACGGCCTCCGCAAGCGCCTCGGCATTGCCCGCCACATGCAGGCCATCCGCCTTCACCCGGCTCGCAACGCGGCTGTCGCCCGCGATAAGGGCAGCGGCACCAGCCTCCTGCACCATCGGCACGATCAATTCGGCGCGTTTCTGGAAAGTGGCGTCATCCAGATCATATTGCGGAATGATGACCGAAGCCACATCGCCGCCTCGCAGTGCTTCTTGCAATTCTGTCGCCTGCTTTTGCGCGTCGTCCAATTGCGGGACGATCAGAACAAGGCGGCAACGGTTATCAACTTTGGTCATCGGTTCGTCCATTTCAGGCAGAAGACACTTTCGGCGTTATCTGCACTCGTTTTGATATGATAAATCCGATAGACCGGACCGGCGAAAGGATCAACCTTCATCCATGCTGACCGATTTTCATTTTTTCCTCGTCGCCATCCCCGCAGTCGTGCTTGTCGGCCTTTCCAAGGGCGGGTTGGGCGGTGCGCTGGCACTGATGGGCGTGCCGCTGATGGCGCTTGCCATCCCGCCCGTGCAGGCGGCGGCAATCTTCCTGCCGATCCTGATCGTGATGGATCTTGTGGCGCTATGGGCCTGGCGGCACCACAACCACCGGCAAACGCTCCTCATCATGCTTCCGGGCGCGATCGCCGGCATTACTCTCGGCTGGGCAACCTCAAGCCTCATCTCGGCAGACGCCATGCGCCTCGTCGTCGCCTCGGTGACGATCCTGTTCGTACTGCGTTATTTCCAGGAGAGCTTCAAAAGCCGCAAAGGGCAGGAGATTCCGGCCAGACCGCAGCGTCCGGTGGCTGCAACACTCTGGTCCAGCCTGTCCGGTTATGCGAGTTTCGTGGCCCATGCGGGTGGCCCACCCTTCCAGATCTATGTTCTGCCGCTGAAGCTCGATCCCAAGACCTATACCGGCATGAGTGTGCGTTTCTTCGCGATCATGAATGCAATCAAGCTCATTCCCTATTTCGCGCTGGGAGCGCTTGATGCAGCCAACCTCAAGACATCGGCGAGCCTGTTGCCGGTGGCAATGCTGGCGACGCTTGCCGGCGCAAGGGTGGTGAAATATCTGAAACCATCAGTGTTCTACCCGCTGATGTATACCATGGCGCTGATCGCGGCGCTGAAACTGCTGTGGGACGGGCTGCCTTTCTAGACCCAAGGCGGCCACTAAAAAGCCCTGGCAGCACGCACGTACCGCCAGGGCCGAAAAAGAATCCGTCAGTCCTTCATCGAAGGCTGGGGAATGGCATCAATCAATGCCTTGTGGAGGCGCGAAGCCTCTGTAGTTCATCCTTCAGGCGCAGTTTACGGCGTTTGAGATCGGCGATCTCTCTATCGTCAGAGGACGGGGAAGCAAGAATACTTTCGAGCTCCTCCTCCAGAGCACCGTGTTTCTTTTCGAGCGATGCAATATGAGCCTGAATGGTCATGCGGCACGTCCTTCCATTTTTAAGCCTACCTCCAGCTCTCCATCGCTGGAGTTTCAGGTTTGCGACGACAATGTGACATGGATCGTTGGTCTTGTCGAAGGCGAAATGAAGGCAATAAGTGGGCAATTTGGTCGCAAGGGATAACTTCCCGTTACCGCGATTTGATGATAGAGGCTCGAGAACCGATGACATACGCGCCGGAGGCTCTCCGGCTGGCATAAAATGGGGATGACAAGATGCCCGATCAGGACCAGGCGGACATCAGGCTTACGCTGGCGCGGCTGCGCCAGGAGCATGAGGATTATGACGCTGCGATCAACGCGATGATCCAGACCAACTGCGATGCGCTGAGAATACAACGCATGAAAAAGAAAAAGCTGGCCGTCAAGGACAAGATGACCCAGATCGAAGATCAGGTCATTCCCGATATCATTGCCTAGAGTGGCTTCCGTGCTTCCTGCCGGATGCACGAGAGACGCTCTAATCTATTGAATTTACGCATCGTGCCTTGCAGAAATCAAAATCGATTTTTGCGCCTATGCTGTAAGCCGGAGAAGCGAAGTGACAGCAGAGACACCCCCCGTCGCCATCATCATGGGCAGCCAGTCCGACTGGGAGACCATGAAGAATGCCGCCGATACGCTGGATGCGCTGGACGTGGAATACGAAGCCCGCATCATTTCCGCCCACCGCACGCCTGATCGCCTTTATGATTTTGCCAATGGCGCGAAAGACGAAGGCTTCAAGGTCATCATCGCGGGTGCCGGCGGCGCCGCCCATCTGCCGGGCATGACCGCCGCCATGACCCCGCTGCCGGTTTTCGGCGTCCCGGTACAATCCAAGACGATGTCCGGGCAGGACAGCCTCTATTCCATCGTCCAGATGCCCGCTGGCATTCCCGTCGGAACGCTTGCCATCGGCAAGGCCGGCGCTATCAATGCCGCACTTCTGGCAGCTGCGGTTCTGGCGCTGGGTGACGAGGACCTGGCAGACCGGCTCGATGCATGGCGCGCGCACCAGTCAGCGGCCGTTGCCGAATATCCCATGGACAGCGCCCAGTGACAGCCTCTAACATGACGATGAATACGAACAATCTCACCATCGGCATCATCGGCGGCGGGCAGCTTGGCCGCATGCTGGCAATGGCCGCCGCGCGCCTCAACCACCGCACCATCGTTCTCGAACCGCAAGCCGATTGTCCGGCGGCGCAGGTCTGCAACAGCCAGATCGTCGCGGAATACGGTGACGAGACGGCGCTTGCGGAACTCGCTCGCCTTTGCGATGTCGTGACCTACGAATTCGAGAACGTACCCGTCACCGCAGCCGAGACGCTCAGCGCTTCAGTTCCCGTTTATCCCCCACCGCAAGCTCTCAGCGCCTCGCAGGATAGGCTGACGGAGAAACGCTTCCTCAACGGTTGCGGCATTCCGACCGCCGATTTCCGCGCCGTGGATAATCAGGAAGAACTGGAAGCGGCATTGGCCGCTTTTGGTGGCAAGGGTGTGCTGAAAACCCGCCGCATGGGCTATGACGGCAAGGGCCAGAGGCTTTTCAAGGGTGGTGAGGACATCGCAGGCGCCTTTGCAGCACTCGGTGGCGTGCCGCTCATCCTCGAAAGCTTCGTCGCTTTCGAGCGTGAAATCTCGATCATTGCCGCCCGTTTCAGGGATGGCACCGTTACCTGCTACGATCCGGCCGAAAACATTCATCTGAACGGCATTCTGCATACATCCACCGTGCCGGCAGCACTCTCCGATGCGGCGAAGGCGGTTGCCGTGCAATCGGCGGAAAAGCTTCTGGCCGCGCTCGACTATGTCGGCGTGATCGGCATCGAGTTTTTCGTCCTGCCCGATGGTTCGCTCGTTGCCAATGAAATGGCGCCGCGCGTGCACAATACCGGCCACTGGACGGAAGCGGCCTGCGTGGTCTCGCAATTCGAACAGCATATACGAGCCGTCTCCGGTCTTGTCCCCGGCAGCACGGCCCGCCATTCGGATTGCGTCATGACCAACCTCATCGGCGATGACATCAACGATGTACCAGCATGGCTTTCGAAAAAAGACTGTCTCGTGCATCTTTACGGCAAGACACAAGCACGGCCTGGCCGCAAGATGGGCCATGTGACCGAGCTTTTGCACACAGGAAAAGCCTCAGTCTTTTAAGGCAAAGACGTCTGGAAGTGTTGACAGGCAGGGGTCAAACGGGTATTTGCCTGCCAACCGAAAAGAGCGCGCCCCGTTGCGCGCTTTTGATTGTTTGAATAAGCACGGTAAAAGCCGTGCAAAACTGCGGACCAGTAAAATGAAAATCAAGAATTCGCTTAAAGCGCTTAAGGCCCGTCATCGCGATAACCGCCTGGTTCGCCGCAAGGGCCGCGTCTACATCATCAACAAGCAGAACCCGCGCTTCAAGGCTCGTCAGGGCTGATTGAGTGCCACTGCGGTTCGCGATCACATCGCGGATCACTTTGTTGACAGTGCAGAACTTTGCATTTGATATTGGGCGCAGTCGGGTTAAGCTTTAACCCATGCGCCCAAATCGTTTTTGCACGGCTATCATCGTCGCTCAGGGTTTCCTGCTTTCGGGCCTCCTGCTTTCAGGAATGGCGTCCCTTGGTCATGCGGCAGATGGTCAGCCTCCCGCAGCCCTGGAGGCTGCGCCTTCACCTGCAAAGACAGTTGACAGTCTTTTCGCATCGCTGAAAAAAGAGCGGAATGCGGTCAAGGCGCGCAGCATTGCCAACCAGATCGCTTCCGAATGGAACGATTCCGGCAGCGCGACAATCAATCTCCTGATGCAATGGGCAGGTGAAGCCGCAGACGAGAAGCGCAACGCCGCCGCTTACGATTTTCTCGACCAGGCTATTTTACTCGATCCGGACTACGTGCAGGCGCCCTATCGCCGCGCCATGGTGCATTTTGCGGATGGCGACACCCGAAAGGCGATGGCGGATATCAATCTGACGCTGGAGAAGGAGCCGCGCTATTTTCCGGCATTGGCGAGCCTTGCAAACATCCTCGAAGCCTCAGGCCGTAACGATCTGGCGCTGAAAGCCTGGGAACGCTATCTCGCGCTCTATCCCGCGGACAAGGACGCTCGCAAAGAGGCCGCTGACCTTTCTGAAAAGCTGGCTGGCACTCGCAGCTGAATATCGCAGACGATCCAAACAAAAATCGCCGCAAAAGCGGCGATTTTTCATTGTGGGACCGTTAACCGATCATTCCATGCCGAGCGCAGCCATATAGGTCTGAAGAATGGTTTCTTCCTCGATACGCTCGTTGGCGTCCTTCTTGCGCAGGCGGATGATGGTGCGGATCGCCTTGGTATCGTAGCCACGACCCTTCGCCTCACCCATGACATCCTTGATGTCTCCCTGAATGGCGGCCTTTTCCTCTTCGAGACGCTCGACGCGCTCGATGAATTGACGCAGTTCGGCGGCGGCGACGGTTTCGGTGGTGCTCGTTTCGTCCATCATATCATCCTTCATTGGTAGCAGCTCGGGTGAGCCTTGTTCATTAAATCCAGGCGAAGCCTTCGCCGGTCGCCGCCAGCCGGGCAGCAAAAATTCCGGCCTGTGACCTGCCCACTGACGGGCCTCACGTCAAGTCGTTTCCTTCGATCGGGGGTTATTCCGTTGGCTTGTTCTGCTCAAAGGCGGCTTTCTGGGCGTCGCTCGCCTCCGCCTGATATTTTTCCTTCCACTCCTCATAGGGCATTCCGTAGACGATTTCCCGGGATTGCTCCTTGGTGAGTGCAACGCCGGCCTCGTTAGCGGCTTCCCCATACCAGTTGGAAAGGCAATTCCGGCAAAAGCCCGCGAGATTCATCAGGTCGATGTTCTGCACATCGTGACGCTCGCGAAGATGCTCGACGAGACGGCGAAATGCGGCGGCCTCGAATTCAATCTGCTGTTTGTCATTCGGTGTCGTCATGGCGCAGCTCCAGGCTCAGTAGGGGCCGGTGCGAGAGGTGAACAGCTCATATTCATGCAAAATGGGATCGTCGTTCATTGCGGCGAAAATGGGAGCGAGACGGTCCGACCATTCGGCAATCCCTTCCTCATCCGCGATCAAATCCTGCCGAACTTCAAGAAGCGCATGCGGTATGCCCTTCATCATGCAATGGCGATACATGGTATCGCCCTTCAGCGCCCCGTCATAGGGTTCGTTGTCACCAACGAGAATGTCGCCGGTCGCGCGCAGATGCGCCAGAAGCGGATCGACCGCACGATTATCCGTGTCCCACAGAACCGCCGCATGCCAGGGCCGCGGTGTTTCTTTCCAGAACGGCGTGTACGAATGCAGCGACAGAACAAGCGGCGCTTCCCCCGACGACTGCGCTACACCGGTGAGCACGCGATCGACGGCATTGTGATAGGGACGATGAAAAATCTCGATCCGTCTTTGCCATTCCTCATCCGAAATCGGGTGGTTGCCGGGGATGATCGCCCCGTCCGAAATCTTCATGATAAGGGTCGGATCGTCCTCGCCGCGATTGGGGTCGATCAGGAGGCGCGAAAATCGTCCAAGCACGGCCGGCACGCCGAGGCGGGCCGCAAGAGAGCGCGTCAGCCCTTCAATGCCAATATCAAATGCGATGTGACGATGAAAAGCGGTTTGCGGAAGGCCAAGTTTGCCGTAGTGTGCCGGCAGGAGGTTCATGGCATGGTCCGCCAGAAGAACCATGCCTTTGTCATAATCGCCTTCTATGATTTCATAGGGTATGAAGTCGTTCATCGATAATTTTCTGGGGCAGGATTGAGGAGAAAAGCTTGATGGCATGGCTTGAGGCCGGGCGCAAGTTTCGGCGACAGAACAGCCATCTACCTTATCGCACTCACGATCCCACGAACAATATAATCGATTAAACTCGCGTTGACTTTCTTTGGCGGCCACGCCAAGAAGTGTGTTCATTATAACCATGGAATCCGGATGGAAGCCGTGACTCAGTCATCTCTCGCTCTTCCTCGCCACTTTCGGCATCTTGCCCGTCTTTTCTCCGCAGCGGCATTGTTTCTGACCCCGTTTGTCTTCGTGGAGGCCGCGCATGCGGATTTCCGCGTCTGCAACAGCACGCAAAACCTCGTGGGGGTCGCAATCGGCTACCGGGCGCAGGACGGCTGGGTCAGTGAAGGTTGGTGGCAGGTCCCCTCCTCCACCTGCGCAACGCTGATAGAGGGTGAGTTGCAGTCGCGTTATTATTATCTTTATGCCGAGGACGCCGCTCACGGCGGCCGCTGGACCGGTGACGTCAACATGTGCGTGGCGGAAAACGAGTTCAAAATCGCCGGCGTAGACGATTGTTATGCCCGCAGCTTCCAGAGAATGGGTTTCAAGGAATATGACACGGGCAGACAGGGCAGCTGGATGGTCCAGCTTTCCGATACGCCAGGCACACAGGGAAATCAAAACTGATGAAGCGTAACCGCAAAGTCAAAATTCTTGCAACTCTCGGCCCCGCCTCTTCCGACGAGGCAATGATCGAAAAGCTGCATCTGGCCGGCGCCGATCTCTTCCGCATCAATATGAGCCATGCGAGCCACGACGTGATGCGGACGCTGATTGAGCGTATTCGCTCCGTCGAAAGCCGTAACGGCCGTCCCATCGGCATTCTGGCCGACTTGCAGGGTCCCAAGCTGCGCGTCGGTAAATTTGCCGAAACCAAGGTTGATCTCGTTCCCGGCCAGACCTTCACGCTGGACAATAACGATACGCCCGGCGACAACACCCGCGTTTTCCTGCCGCATCCTGAAATTCTCGAAGCGGTCAAGCCTGGCCACCGCCTGCTGATCGATGACGGCAAGCTGCATCTGCGCGCTGAGAAGAGCGACGGCAAGAGCATCGTCACCACTGTTGTTTCGGGCACCCGGATTTCCGACCGCAAGGGCATTAGCCTGCCCGACACCCTGCTCGGCGTCGGCGTTCTGACCGACAAGGACCGCGTCGACCTCGACGCCGTTCTTGCAACCAACGAAGTGGACTGGGTTGCCCTTTCCTTCGTTCAGCGCCCGGAAGACCTGGCCGAAGTGCGCAAGATTTCGCGCGGTCGCGTTGGCCTGATGTCCAAGATCGAGAAGCCGCAGGCTATTGAGCGCATCGAAGAAATCATCGAGCTTTCCGACGCATTGATGGTCGCACGCGGCGATCTCGGCGTGGAAATGCCGCTGGAAGCCGTTCCGGGCATCCAGAAACAGCTGACCCGCGCCTGCCGTCGTGCCGGCAAACCGGTTGTCGTTGCCACACAGATGCTGGAATCGATGATCACAGCTCCGGTTCCGACCCGTGCGGAAGTTTCGGACGTTGCGACTGCCGTATTCGAAGGCGCCGACGCCATCATGCTCTCAGCCGAGTCCGCTTCCGGCGATTATCCGATCGAAGCCGTATCGACCATGGCATCCATCGCCAGCACGGTGGAACAGGACCCCTATTATTCCAACATCATCTACGCGCAGCGCCCACAGCCGGAAGCAACGGGTGCAGACGCCATTTCGCTTGCTGCCCGCCAGATTGCCGAAACGCTGAAGCTCGCGGCGATCGTCACCTACACCTCGTCCGGCACAACGGGTCTGCGCGCCGCGCGCGAGCGGCCACAGGTTCCGATCATTGCGCTTTCGCCGATCATCCAGACCGCACGCCGCCTGTCGGTCGTCTGGGGCCTGCATTGCGTGGTTACCGGTGACGCCAGCGATCTGGACGATATGGTGAACCGCGCTTGTCGCATCGTCGTGTCCGAAGGTTTCGGCAAGCCGGGCGACCGCATCATCATCTCCGCCGGCGTGCCGCTCGGCACCCCGGGCGCGACCAACATGGTGCGCATCGCCTATATCGGTTCGGACGGCCAGAGCGGCGTCTGATATCGCGATATCAAGCATAATAAAAAACCCGCCGTCACCGGCGGGTTTTTTGTTGGCCTTTCGGCCGCATTGCAGAAAGCGGGGCTCAGTGCATCTTCACCGGCGTGCTGAAACGGCTGGACTCGATCGCCGCTGCACCGGGCTTGAAGCTAGCCGATGTGGCGGAAGCCGACATGTCGTGGCTGAGCATACGGTTGGCGACGACGCGCGGCGCCTTCACCGAACGGCCGGTCGAGCCCTTGTTCTGGTTGAGCGCCCAGTCAGAGATCAGATCCTGCGTCAGACGACCACCGCCGACCATGGCCTGATGGGAAACGGCGGCATCCTGCCTGCTCGGGCGTGAGCCCTTGGTCGGTAAGCCGGCCGTCAGCCCACCATTGATGGAAGGTTTCAGATCAAAGGCGTCACCGAAACCTGCCTCTGGCTCAGCCTTAGCCGTTTCGGCGGGCGCGACTGTAACCTTGTGGTTGACGGCAGCCGGGAACGGCGCGGCTGTCGGCACGGTAGCGGAATTGATCTGCGAACGGGCGGCCTGACCGCTCTGTTCCAGAGCAGCAACCACAGTCGGCGAAAGCGTATCTTTCCGCTCTTCGGCGAGATCTTCGTCGCCTTCCGGATCAGCATTGGCCTGTGCCAGCAGGGCTTCCGCCACAGCCGGACGATTGGCCGGCACCGGAATAGACGCAAGTTCGCCACTCGCTGCGGGTGTCGCACCATCTGCGGATGCGGTCAGGATCGATCCTTCAGCATCGCCACGCATGCCACGCGGCCCAAGAAGCGTCGGCACAGGCACGGATACCTCAGCCAGATCGGCAAACTGCTGACGCTCGGCCGGAGCAGAGGTCGGCGTCGGCGTTGTCGCAGCCTGGAGGGCATCCTGCGCCGCATTACGGGCCGGAGAATAAAGCGCGGTGGCAAGGCCCGTATTGGCCGGAGGCTGGTTGCCGAAAGCTGGACGTGCAATGGGCAGCGGCGCAGTGCTCACACCGGGAAGCGGTTGGGCGGAAGCAACGGCGATCGTCGGTTCTGGCTCAGGTGCAGCAGGCGGTGGCGTTGCAGGGCGAGCGACAGCCGGACGTTCTGCGGGCTGCGGCGTAGCGATGCTATCGGGATCTTCATCCTCGTCGCCTCCGCCAAAGAGCGCCTGCAACAGTGTCTTGCGCTTGCCGCCACCACCGGAGGACGCAGGGCCGGCACCGGCGCTGGAAGCAACCTGAATGGAAGAAGAATTGACGCGCTTCTTGTAGTCAGCCAAGGCCTGTTCATAACCGGGAAGCGGATTGCCATCGGAAGGAACGTGCAGCGTATTGCCCTTGGGGAAGATACGCACGAGTTCCTGACGGCTCATGCGCGGCCAGGCACGAACGCCGCCGACATCCATGTGCACGAAGGGAGAACCCGAGGTCGGGTAGAAACCTACGCCGCCAATCTGCATCTGCATGCCGATTTCGCGCAGTGTGGAAAGCTTCACGCCCGGAATGTAGAAATCCATGGCCTTGCCGAGCATATGCTGGCTTTTTTCCGCCACGCCCTTGGTGCGCGTGCGCAGGAGGCCGTTAGTCTCAGGCGAACGGAAGGCCGAAACAACGTTGATGTAATCGGTCGCGCCACTGCGGCGGTAGACTTCCCACACAAGATCGAAAAGACGCGGATCCATCCGCGTCGGTTGGTTACGACGCCAGTCACGCAAAAAGCGGTTCAGCTCCTGCAGACCCTTCTGGTCGTATTTTCCGTTGCGCTTGAAGGTTATGACCGCCTTCTCGCGTGTATGGATATAATACAGTTTGAGACTGCGCGTTTCGGCGAAAGCTTCCGTCGCCGAGACACCTGCGAATGGCATTGCGGCGAGCATCAAGCAGGCAAAGGTGACAGCGCGTGCCGACAGCTTCGTGCATATATCCTTGATCAAGCCGCGCGCGATCTTGGTCGACAGCGCGATATTTCGATGCAGATATGGCAATTCGATCCCCGCCTGGAAGACAATTTCTGTCACATTGCCTCAAATGAACGTCAAATACGGTGACACGATGGCAAAATTGCCACACAGATGCAACCTTCCTCTATATAGTGAATCAGCCACTAACAAGAGGTTTATAGACGGTAAGCGGATATCCTTGCTCAGAAGTTAACGAATCTTGCTATCTGCCGTCGAACAGGCGGTTTGTGCAATCAGGCCGCATCCCGCAACGGATCGTCCGGATCAATGCCATAATCCTTCAGCTTGCGATAAAGCGTCGAGCGGCCGATACCAAGTTTCCTTGCGACCTGACTCATCTGCCCGCGATAAAAACGAAGGGCAAAACGGATAAGCTCCTCTTCGATCTCAGCCAGCTTCCTGATATTGCCTGAACCGTCCATGCTGGAGATCAAGTTTCCTCCCCGGTATATCGTGGTGGAAATATCTGACGCCTCATCCAGAATGGCGTGACTTTCGGAGGCCGGCGGCGGCGGAGAATAGGCGGCGAGTTTCAGCGACGATCCAGACGGCGACCGGATCGACTCACCCGCATCGTCCCCACCTGCGAATTCTGGCAATTGCAGCGCGATTTGCGGAAAATCGGAATCCGCCAGTTCCTCGCCCTGCGACAGCACGACGGCGCGGAAGACCGCATTTTCAAGCTGGCGGATATTGCCCGGCCAGTCATAGGCCGTTAGCAGTGCCAGCGCGCTGGCATCGAGGCCGACGGGATTTGGCAATTTCTGTTCCACCGAAAAACGCTCCGCGAACACCCGTGCTAGATGGGGAATATCCTCCTTGCGCCGGCGCAACGCCGGAATGGTGATAGGAAAGACGTTGAGGCGATAATACAGGTCCTCGCGGAAGCGGCCTTCCTTCACCTCTTCGATGAGATTCTTGTTGGTGGCGGAAATCAGGCGGACATTCACCTTCTGCACACGCGCGGAACCGACAGTTTCGATTTCACCCTGCTGAACTGCCCGCAGTAGCTTTACCTGCACGTCGAGCGGCAGATCACCGATTTCATCGAGGAACAGCGTTCCGCCATCCGCTTCCATGAACTTGCCAACGTGTTTTTCCGTGGCACCGGTGAAAGCGCCCTTCTCGTGACCGAAAAGAATACTCTCCACCAGATTGTGCGGGATAGCGCCGCAATTGACGGTGATGAATGGTTTGTTCGCCCTGTCGCCAGCCGACTGGATTGCACGGGCGACCATTTCCTTGCCGACGCCGGATTCGCCTTCCAGTACCACGGGAATGCTGGACTGGGCGGCGCGCTGCGCCAGTTCTATCACCCTCAGCATGGCCGGGCTTGCGGAAACGATATCAGTAAAATTCACGGCATTGCTCCGTCCGCGCCTGCCCGTGCGGGCCTTTGCCTCTCTCCTGTCGAGCTTGAGGGCATTGGAGATGGCGGCGCCGATCCGTTCCGGCGAGACCGGCTTGACGACGAAATCGAAGGCGCCGGCGCGCATGGCCTGCACGACGGTATCGATGCCGCCCTGCCCCGTCTGGACGATGACCGGGACGTCGGTGCCGAGTTCGCCAACGGCTTTCAGGAAGGTGAGGCCATCCATTTCCGGCATCATCAGGTCGAGGACGACAACATTGATCTCGCCGCTATATTGCTTGAGCAGCTCCAGCCCCGCCCTGCCGTTTTCTGCAAGCAAGGCCAGATGCCCATAACGTTCCACCGCATTTTTGAGCAGGCGGCGCTGGACGGGATCATCGTCTATCACGAGAACATGCGCGGTCATTTTTGGCTCCGGTTTCCGGTTTATGGACCTGCGTCATGCGGTCCCTTGTGGCGCACTCTGGCACGGGAGATTTGAACATCCAGTTTTGAGATTTGCTTGCATTTTATCCATTGCTGCGGGAAACAAAGGCCCCATATGCTGCGCAGGCATAACGACAAGGACGCGTTCGATGACCCTCAATCGCCCAACACCGCACCCCGTATTTTCGCTTGCCGAAACCTCCGGCCCTGCCCTTGGCGACCTGCCCGGCTGGAAACTCTCGGATCTCTATCCCTCGGGCGATTCGCCGGAATACAAGGGCGACATTGAGAAGGCGGCGGCGCTGGCGGCGGCTTTCGAGGATAAATGGAAGGGCAAGCTTGAAGCCGCTGCAAAGGCGACGGGCGCCAACGGCATCGGCGCTGCTCTCAAGGAATATGAAGCGCTGGACGATCTTATCGGCCGCATCGGTTCCTTTGCGGGGCTGACGTATTTTTCAGATACCTCCAACCCGGCAAACGGCAAGCTTTACGGCGACGCCCAGGCGAAACTGACGGATATTTCCGCACATCTGCTGTTCTTTACGCTTGAACTGAACCGCATCGACGACGCCGTAATGGATGCCTGCGTGGCAAACGATGCCTTAGCAGGGCACTACAGGCCGTGGCTGGTGGATTTGCGCAAGGACAAGCCGCACCAGCTCGATGACCAGCTCGAACAGCTATTCCTCGAAAAATCGATGACGAGTGCCAGCGCCTTCAACCGCCTGTTCGACGAGACGATGGCCGACCTGCGCTTCGAGATAGATGGCGCAAGCCTTTCGCTGGAAGTAACGCTCAATATGCTTCAGGAGCCGGAGCCGGAAACTCGCAAGAAGGCAGCACAGGCGCTCAGCACCACTTTCACCAATAATCTGCGGGTCTTCACCCTCATCACCAACACACTGGCCAAGGACAAGGATATTTCCGACCGCTGGCGCAAGTTCGAAGACATCGCCGACAGCCGCCATCTGGCAAATCGTGTGGAGCGCGAGGTAGTCGACGCTCTGGCTGCCGCCGTGAAAAATGCCTATCCGCGCCTTTCGCATCGTTATTACGCCATGAAGGCGAAATGGCTCGGCATGGAACAGATGAACTACTGGGACCGCAACGCGCCGCTTCCCGATACATCGAATACGATCATTCCATGGGATGAGGCGAAGGACACCGTGCTGTCCGCCTATGGCGATTTTGCGCCGGAGATGGCCGATATCGCCCGCCGTTTCTTCGATGAGCAATGGATCGACGCCCCCGCCCGGCCCGGCAAGGCGCCGGGCGCCTTCGCGCATCCGACCGTGCCTTCGGCCCATCCTTATGTCCTCGTCAACTATCTCGGCAAACCGCGCGACGTGATGACGCTTGCCCATGAGCTTGGCCACGGCGTGCACCAGGTGCTGGCCGGCGACCAAGGCGCGCTGATGTGCGCGACGCCGCTGACGCTTGCCGAAACTGCCTCCGTTTTCGGAGAAATGCTGACCTTCCGCAAATTGCTTGACGACACGAAGGACGTCAGGGAACGCAAGGCCATGCTCGCCCGCAAGGTCGAGGACATGATCAACACGGTCGTGCGACAGATCGCGTTTTATGAATTCGAACGCAAGCTGCACACCGCCCGCAAGCAGGGTGAGTTGACCTCCGAACAGATCGGTGAATTGTGGCTTTCCATTCAGGCCGAGAGCCTCGGCCCGGCGATCAAGATTTCCGAAGGGTATGAGACCTGGTGGACCTACATCCCCCATTTCATCCACTCTCCCTTCTATGTTTACGCCTATGCCTTCGGTGATTGCCTGGTGAACTCGCTGTATGCCGTTTACCAGAAGGCCGAGACCGGCTTTGAGGAGAAATATTTCGAGCTTTTGAAAGCAGGCGGCACCAAGCACCATTCGGAACTTCTGAAACCATTCGGGCTCGATGCAACAGACCCTTCCTTCTGGGACAAGGGTCTTGCCATGATCGAAGGGCTGATCGACGAACTGGAGGCGCTTGACAGCAAACAGGCCTGATTGCCTCCGAAAAATACCGATGACAGGCGACGAGCAAAGGCAATGAAACGCAAACCCGCCGATCTGACCTTGAGAGAAACGCTGCGCTGGGAGCCGCAATCGGGCTTTCAGCGCATTGACCAGCATATGCGCCGGCTATTGCGCTCAGCCGATGCGCTCGGTTTCCGAGCACCGGCCAACGCGGTTCAGGTACTGGAGAAGAAGGTGGGCGGCGAAAGTCCGCTCTGCGTGAAGCTGGTCATGAACTACAAGGGTGAGCTCGATATCGAAACGGCCGAGTTTCGGCCGTTGCAGGAGGGAACCGTCTGGCGGATCCGCATCGCGACGCAAACCAGGCTTGATTCCACCGACACCTTCTATCGCCACAAATCATCGCGCCGGGAACCCTATGATGCCGCGCGCGCCGAATTTTCAGCCGGGGATGCAGACGAGGTTCTGCTGCTCAACGAGCGCGGCGAGTTGTGCGAGGGATCATCGACCAGCATCTTCGTCGAAATGCCGGACGGGCAATTGCTGACGCCGCCGCTCGACAGCGGTATTCTGCCGGGCGTTCTGCGTGCCGATCTCATCCGCCAGCGCAAGGCACGCGGGCAGGCATTGAAGCCGGAGGATATTGCCGGTCGACGGCTGTTCGTGGGAAATTCGCTGCATGGGCTGATTGCGGCGGAGCTGGTCTAAACCGTCACCGCCAAAAGCCGGTCGCGGCCCTTTTCCTTGGCAGCGTAAAGCGCCTGATCGGCGCGCATGAAAACATCGTCGGCACTTTCTGCCATCCGATAGGTCGTCATTCCAGCGGAACAGCTATAGGAAAAATCCGGAAACTCGGCCAGAGGTCTGGAAAGACGCACCTTTTGCAGTAGCCGCTCGACGATCTCCCGGCTCTCAACAACCGAACTGCGCGGCAGGATGAGCATGAATTCCTCACCGCCGATCCTGCCAAAACAATCCACCCGCCGGACGACGGAATGGGCGATCCCGACAAAATCGCGCAGCACCGCATCGCCGCATTTGTGGCCGAAACGATCATTGATGTGCTTGAAAAAGTCGATGTCGAGCGTGCAAAGGCAAAAGGGTGCTTCAAGCCCCTTGCCGACCCGCTCCACCTGTAGCGCGAGTTTGGCGAAAACAAAACGCCGGTTCGCCGTTCCCGTCAATTCGTCGGTCTGCGAGGCGCGCACCGCCAGATCCCGGTCCTGCCGCAGGGTTCTGTAGCCCTGGCGCAATTCGGTGACATCGCTTGCGACACACAGCATCCAGCCATCCTGCTGCACCGTCTCCGTCATCCAGAACCAGCGGCCGTCATACATGTCCATCTCGAAGGCACGATACGGCAGCTTGCCGCGCCGGGACTGCGCCGACAAAAGCCAGCCCTCGAAATCGCTGTTTCTGACGACCACGCCGGTTCGCAGACGGTGGTTCAAGCGCATGATTTCCGCCCAGGTCGAAAAATCATCGTCGGCAAGCTGAAAGCTCTGCCGAAACGACGGGTTGGCATGCCGCAACCGGTCTTCGGAATCGTAAAGTGCAATAAGAACGGGGGTGGCGCTCTGAAGCGCTGCGACACGCTCGATAAGACTATTCAACAGGCAACACTCCTGTGATGACGAAAAGCCCCCTTTTCGTCATCTTGCAAAAGCCCCCAAGCCCTAGGGCATATACACGAAAAGAAGAACTTGATTATAAACGTAGTCTCTAAAATGCGAAGGGGAAGAATGCGGTCGGAAGGTCTCGACTTCAATCTCGCCGGATCGCAACCGCGCAGAACGGGATCACCACACACCAACCCGTCACAACTTTCGCATCCCGGGCTTGCGCCACCGTCATATGTCCGTCATGCACCTGCCCTTTATTGTGGCACGCTTTTATGATCTAGCTTACTTATTGGCTTAAAAAGGAAAAATGACGAATGACGGACGCAAACCATCCGATTTACGGCGATATTGACGGCCCCATCATCATGATCGGCTTCGGCTCCATCGGGCGCGGCACTCTTCCGTTGATCGAACGTCATTTCAACTTCGACAAGACCAGGCTCGTCGTCATCGACCCGCGCGAGGATATCGCAGCGTATCTGGCCGAGAGAAACATTCGCCATATCCGTACGCATCTGACCAAAGAAAACTACAAGGAGGTGCTCAAGCCACTCCTTAAAGGGGTTCAGGGTCAGGGCTTCTGCGTCAATCTTTCGGTCGATGCCGCATCCGTCGATCTGATGAGGCTCTGCCGCAAACATGGCATGCTCTACATCGACACCGTAGTGGAGCCGTGGCCCGGCTTTTACTTCGATGCAGACGCCGACAATGCCTCCCGTACCAATTATTCGCTGCGCGAGACCATGCTGAAAGAAAAGGCTCGGAAACCGGGCGGCACAACGGCCGTTTCCACCTGCGGCGCAAATCCCGGCATGGTGTCCTGGTTCGTAAAACAGGCGCTGGTCAATCTCGCCAAGGATAGCGGTCTCGACATCGAAGAGCCGCGACCGCATGACCAGCAGGCATGGGCAAAGCTCATGCAGCAGCTCGGCGTCAAGGGCGTGCATGTGGCAGAGCGCGATACGCAGCGGGCAAAAAATCCCAAGCCATTCGGCGCATTCTGGAACACCTGGTCCGTCGAGGGTTTTATCGCCGAAGGTTTTCAGCCCGCCGAACTCGGCTGGGGAACGCATGAAAACTGGATGCCAAAAAACGCGAAAAAACAAAAAAAGGGCAGCAAGGCAGCGATCTATCTCGATCAGCCCGGCGCCAATACGCGGGTACGGACATGGTGTCCCGGACAAGGGCCGCAATATGGATTTCTGGTCACCCACAACGAGGCGATCTCGATTTCCGACTATTTCACCGTCCGCAATGACGATGGCGATCTGATCTACCGGCCCACCTGTCACTATGCCTACCACCCCTGCAACGACGCCGTCCTTTCCCTGCACGAACTTTTCGGTAATGGCGGCACGCCGCAGCCGATCCAGCATGTGCTTGGCGAAGACGAGCTTGTCGATGGTGCCGACGAGCTGGGTGTTCTTCTCTACGGCCATGACAAAAATGCCTATTGGTATGGCTCGCGGCTAACCTTGCAGGAGGCACGGGCGCTCGCCCCCAGCCAGAACGCGACCGGATTGCAGGTCAGCTCCGCGGTACTGGCCGGAATGGTCTGGGCGCTGGAAAATCCGCAAGCCGGCATCGTCGAGGCGGATGAAATGGATTATCGCCGTTGCCTTGAGGTGCAGCGTCCCTATCTTGGACCGGTCGAAGGACATTACACGGACTGGACGCCGCTCGACGGTCGCCCGGGACTGTTTCCAGACAATATCGACACCTCGGATCCCTGGCAGTTCCGCAACATCCTCGTGCGCTGAGGGCATGGCGTCTCATATTTGTCACGCAGGTGTTTTCATGACGGATGTCAGGAACCCGGGAGAGCAAACAACGTTGCCTTGAAATAAATAACGCTTCACGGCATGGTCGAAACATCAGGGTTTCATCGAATCGCAGGAGAACAGGCTCATGAACTTCAAGACAAGCGCTGCTTTGCTTTGTGCCGCAATCGCGGTGTCTTCATGCGTTGCGCCGGGTCCCTCCCAGCAGACGTCGATGGCACCCTCGCTTGCCCGCGGCCCGGCCGTGGATGGCCGCTGGATCGACCGCAACGGCATCGTATCGACATTCCAGAACGGTGCTTTCTCCACCCGTTCGACCGATACCAACACGCTTCTCGCATCCGGCACCTATGTTACGATTTCGCCGACGCTCTATGAGATCAACATGACGTCATTGGTGCGCAACACGCAATCGCGCGTCAACTGCGCGCTCGTCTCCCCGTCGCAACTGAATTGCACGACAGACAGCAACAGCCAGTTCTCGCTAACGCGTCAGGGCTGATAACACAGACTTTTCAATGGCATGAGCTTTTAAAACGCACGCCTCAAGCGTGCGTTTTGCTTTATTGCGCCACTGTCACAATTTCCGCTTGCGGCAGCTGCCGCTAAATGGAAACATCGCGCTTTGAAAGACTGACATACTTTCAGACTAGAGAATGAGCACGGCCTGATGATGATCGACCGGCCAAGGCTTCCGCTTTGAACAGGAGAGAGGGACCATGAAGAAAATTTTGAGACTGAGTATGCTGAGCGTTTCCGCGATAACGCTTTCAGCCGGAGCGGCTCTGGCCGACTACGAACTCAACATTCTTCACATTAACGATTTTCACTCCCGTATCGAATCGATCAATAAATTCGACTCGACCTGCTCAGCGGAAGAGGAAGGCAAAAACGAATGCTTTGGCGGCGCCGCGCGCCTCTTGACCGCAATCAACCAGACAAGGGACGCGCTCAAGGCTCAAGGCAAGAACGTTCTCCTGCTCAATGCCGGCGACAATTTTCAAGGCTCGCTGTTCTACACCACCTACAAGGGTACCGTTGAAGCCGAAGTGCTGAACGCCATGAAGTTCGACGCCATGACCGTCGGCAACCATGAATTCGACGATAGCGAAGACGGGCTTGCGGGCTTCCTCGACAAGGTTCAGTTTCCGGTCGTGACCGCCAATGTGGTTGCCAGCGCCGCCTCGAAAATCGGCGATCGCGTCAAGCCGTCCATCGTCCTTGAAGTCGGCGGCCAGAAAATCGGTATTGTCGGCGCTGTCGCCAACGACACGGCGGAACTTGCGACCCCCGGCCCCAACATCACCATTGCGGAAGATGTCGCGAAAATCAGCGAACAGGTGCAGAAGCTGAAAGGCGAGGGTGTCAACAAGATCATTGCCCTGACCCATGTCGGATATCCGCGCGACCTCGAATTCATCGCGAAAATCCCGGATGTGGACGTCGTTGTCGGCGGCCACTCGCATACGTTGCTCTCCAACACCGATCAGAAGGCCGAAGGGCCTTATCCGACACTCGTCGACAATCCCGGCGGCTACAAGGTTCCGGTCGTTCAGGCAGGGCAATACAGCAAATACCTGGGTGACCTGCGCGTCGTCTTCGATGACAGCGGCGTGGTCAAGGAAAGCAAGGGCGATCCGATCCTGATCGATTCATCCTTCAAACCCGACGAAGCAACGCTCAAGCGTATCGATGAACTGAAAGCACCAATCGAGGCGTTGAAATCGAAGGTCGTCGGCACTTCGGAAGGCCCGATCGAAGGTGACCGCAAGGTTTGCCGCGTCAAAGAATGCTCTATGGGTAATCTGGTAGCGGATGCGACCCTGGCCCGCGTCAAGGATCAGGGCGTCACCATCGCTTTCGCAAATAGCGGTGGCCTGCGCTCCTCCATCGATAGCGGCGATGTCTCGATGGGCGAAGTCCTGACGGTTCTGCCGTTCCAGAACACGGTCGCGACTTTCCAGCTGAAGGGCGAGGATATTCGCGCTGCCCTCGAAAACGGCGTCAGCCAGATCGACGATGGCGCAGGTCGTTTCATGCAGGTTTCAGGCATGAAATATTCCTTCGACCGCTCCAAGCCGGCCGGCAGCCGTGTTACTGCGGTCGAGGTCAAGGAGGGCGACGCTTTCGTGCCTCTCGACCCGGCAAAGACCTACACTGTTGCGGCGAATAATTACGTTCGCACCGGCGGCGATGGCTTCAAGGTATTCGCGACCAAGGCGATCAACGCCTATGACTTCGGCCCCAACCTCGAAGAGGCTGTAGCTGCATATATTACGGCCAACAGCCCCTATAAGCCCTTCACGGACGGCCGCATCACTGAAGTGACGCCTGCCGGTTATGTAGCTCCGGCAAAGCCCGCTGCACCAGCGCCTGCCGCAACAGCACCGGCGGCAACTGCAACCGCTCCGGCCGCCACACCGGCCCCGGCTCCCACAGCACCTGCCGCGACCGCACCTGCCACCACCACGCCGGCAGCGGCCGCGGCTGCCGCCAGCAAATATGTTGTCGCAAAGGGCGATTCGCTCTGGAAGATCGCGGCGGAGAAGTATGGCGACGGTGCCCTTTGGACCAGGATTGCCAAGGCAAACACGCTGAAGCAGCCGAACCATATCGAGATCGGCGAGGAACTGGAGGTTCCGGCTCAATAAGCCGCGAACACACAGACAGGGCAATTTGCCGCAGACGGGAAGCCGGCCTCGCACCATGAGGCCGGCTTCTTATTTTCCCTTTAAAAACAGATCATTACAGGCTGCGTTTTATCAAAAGACAATGCGTCCGTTACCGCACCTCGGAAATCACCTCCGCAGGTGGTTCAATCCTTACAAATTTCGTCTAGAACACGTGAACAAATTGACGGCACGAGCATATAGCTTGAGCATTTCCGGCAAAACCGCGTCACGGTTTGCGTCCGGCCATGTATAAAAACAAAAAATGGAGCGTTTCCGCCCTTTATCCCAAACGGAAACGTTCTCACGCAACCAGTACGAGTTCAGGGTGTCATTCATGACGACAGAATTATCCGCACTTCCCGTAGACCATCCCCGCGTAAGATTTGGCAAGGTTGGCGTTCTGCTTGTCAATCTTGGCACGCCGGATGGTACGGACTATTGGCCGATGCGCCGTTATCTGGCGGAATTTCTGAGCGACAAACGCGTGATCGAATGGTCGCGCCTCTACTGGTATCCGATCCTGTACGGCATCGTCCTCAACAAGCGCCCGCAGAAGGTCGGCAAGGCCTATGAGGCAATCTGGAACCGCGATCGCAACGAAAGCTATCTGCGCACCTATACTCGCAGCCAAGGCGAACTGATGGCACAGGCGCTGAAGGATTTGCCGAATGTCGTCGTTGACTGGGCCATGCGCTACGGCCAGCCTTCCATCGCCTCGAAAATCGACGCGCTGAAGGAGCAGGGATGCGAGAAAATCCTGCTATTCCCGCTCTATCCGCAATATGCCGCATCGACCACGGCGACGGTGAACGACAAGGCTTTCGAACATCTGATGAAGCTGCGCTGGCAGCCCGCCATCCGTACCGTTCCGCCCTATCATGACGATCCTGCCTATATCGAGGGGCTTGCCGCCTCCGTCAAAAACCATCTGGCAACGCTGGACTGGGAACCCGAGATGCTGATCACCTCCTTCCACGGCATTCCGCAATCCTACTTCAGGAAGGGCGATCCCTATTATTGCCACTGCCAGAAGACCGCCCGTCTGCTGAAGGACGCGCTGGGACGGACCGAGAAGAACTTCATGATCACCTTCCAGTCGCGTTTTGGGCCAGAAGAATGGCTGCAGCCCTATACCGACAAGACCATGGAAAAGCTGGCATCCGAGGGCATCAAACGCATCGCCGTCATGAACCCCGGTTTCGTATCGGATTGTCTTGAAACGCTGGAGGAAATTGCCGGTGAGGCCGGAGAAATCTTCCTGCATAATGGCGGCGAGAAATTCACCCACATCCCGTGTCTCAACGACAGCGTCGAGGGTATGACAGTTCTCGAAAAGGTTGTACGACAAGAGTTGCAAGGTTGGGTGTAATCTTGCCATAACGATGCGGGTGTACGATCCCAAAAGGTTGTGGTGCTGGAGGAGGAAGTGATGATTGCATTGGGCGGTTTCGATATCGTCGTCATAGCGGCGGTTGTTTTGGTCATTCTGGTGCTCTTTGCCGGCATCAAGACCGTACCGCAGGGACATCGCTACACGGTTGAACGGTTCGGGCGCTACACCCGCACACTCGAGCCGGGCCTCAACCTCATCGTGCCGTTCTTCGAAAGCATCGGTTCGAAGATGAATGTGATGGAGCAGGTTCTGCATATACCGACACAGGAAGTTATCACCCGCGATAATGCCAGTGTCTCAGCTGATGCCGTCACTTTCTATCAGGTCCTCAATGCCGCACAGGCCGCTTACCAGATCACCAATCTGGAAATGGCGATTGAAAACCTCACCATGACCAACATCCGCTCGGTAATGGGCTCGATGGATCTCGATGAGTTATTGTCGAACCGTGATGCCATCAACGATCGCCTGCTGCGCGTGGTTGACGAGGCGGTGGGACCATGGGGTATCAAGGTTACGCGCATCGAGATCAAGGATATCGCGCCGCCGAAAGATCTCGTCGATTCCATGGCAAGACAGATGAAGGCGGAGCGTGAAAAACGCGCGCAGGTGCTGGAGGCCGAGGGCGCCCGCAATGCTCAGATTCTGCGCGCAGAGGGCGCAAAACAATCTGCCATTCTCGAGGCGGAAGGCCAGCGCGAAGCGGCGTTTCGCGATGCCGAGGCCCGCGAGCGTCTGGCCGAGGCCGAAGCCAGCGCCACCCGCATGGTGTCGGAAGCCATCGCTGCCGGCAATGTCCACGCGATCAATTACTTCGTTGCCCAGAAATATACCGAAGCGCTCTCCAATATCGGCACCGCCAAAAACTCGAAAATCGTGTTGATGCCGATGGAGGCTTCTGCGTTGATCGGCTCGCTCGGCGGCATAGGGGCAATCGCCCGTGACGTTTTCGGCGACAAGGGCGATGCACCAACCGCGCCCGCCGTCCCCGCATCTTCCCGCTCGGTGCCGCCGTCGCGGCCTTCGGCCCAGGCCATCAACGTGACAATTCCCGGTAATCCCTTCGGCTCTTCATCGGAGAAGTGACGATGCTGCAACGGCTTGCCACGGAACTGGGACCATGGAGCTGGTGGATTGCCGGCTTCATTCTGCTGGCTGCCGAGTTGGTCGCTCCGGGCGTGTTTCTGATCTGGATTGGCATTGCCGCGCTGGTGATCGGCGCGCTCTCCCTGCTGCTCTGGGATGCTGCATTCTGGGCGTGGCAATTGCAACTGGTGCTGTTTGCCGCCCTCTCCATCGCCTTCGCCCTGCTTGGCAGGAAATATTTCGGCAAAAACCGTGAGGCAAGCGACGAACCCTTCCTCAATCAACGGGAAGCAAGCCTTGTTGGACGCACAGCGACCCTGCAGGAGCCAGTTGTCGAAGGACGCGGCCGCATAAGGCTGGACGATACCTGGTGGTCCGTTAACGGTGAGGACATGCCAGCCGGAACACGTGTCAGGATCGCAGCTGCGCGTGGCCGCACCCTGACAATAGAGCCGCTCGACCGCCCATAGCGATCAGGCTACACCGATTCTCAACAGATCGTGGAAATGCACCAGCCCTATCGGTCGGTTATCGTCATCAACGACGATCAGCGCACCGATATGGAATTTTTCCAGCGTCGCGAGAGCGCTGGTCGCCAGCACCGATTTTTTGACCGTTTTCGGAGTACGGGTCATAATGTCGTCCACCGTCAATTCCGCGAGGTTGCGCGACAGGTTGCGCGCCATATCGCCCTCGGTGACGATGCCACACAGACGGCCATCCTCGTCCAGAATACCGACGCAGCCGAAATGCTTGCGGGAAAGAACACTGACTGCTTCCGGCATGGAAGTTCCCTTGCCGACTAGCGGCACCCGGTCGCCGGTATGCATGATATCGCTGACCAGCGTAAGGCCCGCGCCCAGTTTGCCGCCGGGGTGAAACACCTTGAAATCACCGGCAGTGAAATTGCGTGCTTCCAGAAGCGCAACGGCAAGGGCATCGCCAAGTGCCAGCTGCATCAATGTGGAGGTGGTAGGCGCAAGACCGAGCGGGCAGGCTTCCTGTTCATTGGGAACCAGAAGCACGATATCGGCTGCCTTCGCCAGCGATGCACTCTCCGAACATGTAAGTGCAATCAGCGGGATGGAGAAACGGCGCGAATAGTTGATGATGCTACGCAGCTCTGAACTTTCACCGCCTTTGGAGATCGCCAGCACTACGTCATCACCGCCGATCATGCCCAGATCGCCGTGGTTGGCCTCTGCCGCATGCACGAAAAACGCAGGCGTTCCCGTGGAGGCGAAGGTGGCCGCGAGCTTGGCGCCTATGTGGCCGCTTTTACCGACACCGGTGATGATGAGGCGGCCATTAGACTGGCCGATCGTCTCGATCGCCTTGCAGAAAGGTTCGGAAAGCCCGTTCCTGAGGGCCTCTTCAAGAGCGGCAAGGCCAGCCCTCTCCATCGAAATCGTCCGCACGGCGGATTCAATCGCATTGTCTTCAACCAGTTTGACGGCTCTCGTAATCATGGCCGACTGTTACTATTTCAACCGGAATAAGTCCACTCTACAGCCGAAAATCGCCGCTCTTTAGTGGCGCAGGTTCGGCGGAGAAATCTCCTCCATCGTTCCCATCCGCTTGAAAGGGATGTTCTCTTCATCGACCAGATATCGCCCTACTGTCCTTATCCACGAGATAGAGCCGTCATCACGGCGCACGGCATATTCCTGATGGTAAAAGCTGGCGGCCTTGAGCGTCGTGAGCGCAGTTTCGATCACATGATTGCGATGGCCGATATCCACTTTTTCGAGCATCTGAAAAATGCTGATGCCCTGCATCGCCTGCCGCAAAGGAATGCCCAAGAGTTCAGCGCAGACTTCGTCTAGATAGAATCGGTCATTGGTAATATCCCAGCAATAAAAACCGACCTGCTTGACGTTCAAAACGGGATTCATGAAACGACGCTGTGACACAAAATAAAAATCAATTGGATTGCTAAAATAAAACGGATGAGTTCCACCCAATCATAGGGCGATTCCGTATCAAAATGAAACGTTTAAATCTGATCATATTCGAAATATTGGGCATCTCGGCAAATTTTCTTCAGTCGCGGTGCCGAAGCGGCCAGATCGAACGAGGAAGCCCCCCAGCTTTGCCGCAGCCACAGATGTGGTGAAATCGGGGAGGTCTTTATCAACTGTTAACCATAAAAATCCTATTGTTAAAGCGATATTAAAACTTGCGTCGCGTGTCTGGTCTCTTGGTCGTCCACTTCATCTGTCTGCCGCTCATTCGGCTTCAGGAAATGCTGAGACGAACTTTCGATCCGACATGGGCCAAATGCGCCGGGTGAAGAGGAATGATTGTGAAGGGCACCGCCACACGTCTGCCGACGTCGCGGAAAGCAGCAACCCTGCTGCTGCTTGCCTGTACGCTTCTCTACACCCCGGGAACTGTTTTCGCGCAAACAGCGGCCACGCGGCTGCCGGTCGCAGTTCCATCCGGCGATGCAACGCCGGCCGAGAACCCGACAACGACAACTGAAAACGAGGCAAGCACGGTGCGAGCAGCACCGCCACAGCAACTATGGCGCCCCTCGAATAATCCGGGCGACCCGATTTCCGAACAGCAGGAAGAAGCGGGCCAGCCTTATGCCGACGCGGAAAACCCATATGAGCCAACGGTAGACGGCGGTGAAAACCCGCAAAGAGCCACCGAACCCGGACAAACCCCCGGCATCCGGCTCGGTACATTCCTGCTGCGGCCCTCGATCAGCCAGACGATCAATACGGAAAAGCAGACGAACACCGGCGGCCCTTCCAGACGTAACTACCTGACGACGGGTATTCGCGGCACGCTAACCAGCGACTGGTCCCGCCATGCGCTGACTGTAACAGGCGATGGCGCCTGGGAGAAAAATTTCGGCAGCAAGAATGGTGAAGAGCCGAGGGCGCGGATAGAAGCCGATCTGCGCCTCGATCTCGGCGAAGAAACGACGGCTAATCTCAAGGCGGGTTACGAATTCAGTCGTGAAGGCACCACGGACCCCAACGCTTTGACCGGCGCTGCCGTGCAGGGCGGAGAACACCGTTTCACGACCGGCGCATCGATCCAACGGGATTTCGGCAAGCTGCGCGGGCTGGCTGCGCTCGATCTGTCGCGTACGGTCTACACGGATGCAAAGGGCATAAACGGCCAGCCGATCAGTCTTAGCGATCGCGACCAGAACGGCGCGAACCTGCGCGGCCGCATCGGCTACGAATTGTCACCGGCCCTGATCCCGTTCCTCGAATTGAACGCGGGAACGACCAAATATGACAGGCGCCTGGACAATACCGGTTACGCACGGTCCTCGAATTCCTACGGCGCCAAAATTGGAGCCGAGGTCGATCTTGGCGAGAAGACCCGCGGCGAGGCCGCCATCGGCTATCTACGCAAGCAATATGACGACGACCGCATCGCTTCCATCGGCGCGCTGACACTGGACGGCGAACTGAACTGGTCGCCGCAGCGCGGCACCAACGTCAATCTTGGCCTGCGCACGACGATAGAGGATTTCGCCGGCGGACCGCAGGGCGGCTGGATTTCCTATCGGCTGGATGCCGGGCTGACCCATGAGTTGCGCAGCAATCTAGTCGCGCGGCTGACCGGGCAGATCGTGCACCGGACATTTCCCTCCTCCGATATCGAGGATGCTGTGGAATACACCGCAGGCGCTGGCTTAACCTGGGGGCTGAACCGCTATCTCGATCTGACGGCGGACGTCAGTTATCAGTGGACGCCGATTTATGACAGCAACGAACTGCGCGTCGGCGCGGGTCTTGTCCTGAAACGATAACGTCGCCCCAAACAGAAATCCCGGCGCGAAGGCCGGGATCCCGTTGTCCAGTTGATAAATTACTTCAGTCCGTCGATAAGAGCCTTGATCGGCTCCTCGATTGCGGGGCGGATGTCAGAGCGTTCGAGCGCGAAAGCGACGTTGGCAAGAATGAAACCATCCTTGGCGCCGCAATCGAACGTCTGCCCGCGGAAATGATAGCCAGCGAATTCCTGCGACTTGGCAAGCGTCAACATGCCGTCCGTCAGCTGGATTTCGTTGCCGGCGCCCCGTTCCTGATTTTCCAGAATGTCGAAAATCTCAGGCTGAAGGATGTAGCGACCGTTGATGTAGAAATTCGAAGGTGCCGTACCCTTGGCAGGCTTCTCGACCATTTCAGTGATCTTGAAACCCTCGCCCACGGCGTTACCCACGCCGACGATGCCGTATTTATGCGTCTGATCGGGAGCACATTCCTGCACCGCGATGACGTTGCCGGCGGTCTGGTCATAAAGTTCGACCATGCCCTTGAGGCAGCTTTTCTGTGAATGCATGATCATATCAGGCAGCAGCACGGCGAAAGGCTCGTCGCCGACGATATCACGCGCACACCAGACCGCATGGCCAAGACCGAGCGGCACCTGCTGACGCGTGAAGCTTGCCGTGCCCGCCTTGGGCAGAAGGCCGGCAAGCAATGTCAGCTCGGCATTCTTGTTGCGCTCGCGCAGCATTTGTTCGAGTTCAAATTGAATATCAAAATAATCTTCAATCACCGCCTTGCCGCGGCCGGTGACAAATACAAAATGCTCGATGCCCGCTTCCGCCGCCTCGTCGACGACGTATTGAATGACCGGCTTGTCAACGACAGTGAGCATTTCTTTCGGAACCGCCTTGGTTGCGGGCAGGAAACGCGTACCCAGACCTGCGACCGGAAATACGGCCTTCCGAATTTTCTTATGTTCTACCACATATCCCTCCTGAGAGATAAAACTTGATCACAATCCCCGCACAGTGTTGTTATTTCAAAAATAACAACGTTTTGTAAAGGGTGACGCTACCATCTATTAATGGTAAAGAATTTGTTGACATTCTTTTGTTATGCATGACGACGCCCGATGCGTTTTCGCAATCGAAATGATATTCGAGAGAACGAAAGACTGACGATGACAAAGATGATCCTTTCAAATGTCCGCAAATTCGGCTGCATGATGGTTGCAGGTCTGGCGATCTCGCTGGCCCCCGTCTCGGCCCGGGCCGATGCTGGGTTCAAGCAGTGGATCAACCAGTTCTACGCAACAGCCGCGAAAGAAGGCATTAGCAAGGCGACGTACCAGAAAGCCTTTGCTGGTGTCAGCGAGCCGGATCCGGATGCGCTGCGAAAGGCGACCTTCCAGCCGGAATTCACCACCCAGATCTGGGATTATCTCGATTCCCGCGTCAACCCCTATACGGTGCGCATCGGCCGCGAGATGAAGATGAAGCACGCGACGACGCTCAACTGGATCGAGCGTAACTTCAACGTCGACAAACATATTATTCTCGCCATCTGGTCGATGGAATCGAATTACGGCGCGGTTCTCGAAAAGCCGGAGCGCCTGCACAATATTCCGCAGGCACTGGCCACGCTCGCCTATTCCGACCCCAAACGCGCCAAGTTCGCGCGCACGCAATTGATCGCCGCACTCAAAATCCTGCAGGCAGGCGATGTCACGCCCAAGCAGCTTACGGGTTCCTGGGCGGGTGCGATGGGCCATACCCAGTTCATTCCGACCAGCTACCTGCTCTATGCTGTCGATGCGGACGGCAACGGTAAGCGCGACATCTGGCACTCGGTTCCGGACGCGCTGGCGACGGCCGCCAATCTACTCGCCAAGAACGGCTGGGAACCCGGACGGACCTGGGGTTACGAAACAGCCGTGCCGCGTGGCGGCGCCCGTTATGAGGGGCAAACGAAGTCCATTGCGGAATGGACCAAGCTTGGCTTTGCCCGCCCGAACGGCAAGAATTTCACCCGCGGCTCCGATCGCGCCATGCTGAAACTGCAGGGTGGGGCAAATGGTCCAGGTTTCCTGATGATGAAAAACTTCTTCACCATCAAGAAATACAACGCATCCGACAGCTATGCGCTGGCCGTTGGCCTGCTTGCTGACGAGATCGCCGGTTATGGCGGCATGCAGCAGAAATGGCCGCGTCCGGACGGCACGCTGGATATTCGTGAAAAATTCGAACTCCAGACCCGCATGAAAGAACTTGGCTATTACGATGGCGAAGTCGATGGCAATTTCGGCTCCGGCTCGAAGGCGGCGATCAGCGCCATCCAGTCGCGCATGGGCCTCGAAACCGACGGTCAGCCGTCGCAGCGATTGCTGAGAGCACTGCGGAATTGATAATATGCCGGTGAATTCGGCGGCGGTCTTCAACGCCGCCGAAGCATCCGGAAGGATCGATGTCATGAGTAGGAAACCTGCGGCGAAAAGCACAAGTACGGGCTGGCGCATCTGCGCCATCATTCTTTGTGCTGTCTTGTGCACGCCGCTTGTCCCTTCGCAAACCTTCGCCCAGGAACAGCGACGCACCCTGTTCGAAATGCTGTTTGGCCGGCCCGTGGGCCGGGAGGACACGCCCGGCCGCGAATACCAGCCCCGCAGTCGCCGGGATTTCCCGGCTGCCCCGCGTGAAAAATCAGTCACCCGCCCGCAACCCGCAAGAAAAGCGCCTTCGGTGGTTCAGATGCGAACCATAAAACCGGAGCCGACCGCCAAGCTTGAAAATGCAAGGCGTGTTCTGGTCGTCGGTGATTTTCTGGCCGGTGGGATGGGGGAAGAATTGGTCAATGCCTTCGCCAGCTCTCCGGGAATTTCGGTCGATGTGCGCGCGAATGGTTCTTCGGGCCTCGTACGCACGGATTATTACGACTGGTTCGCCAATCTGCCGCAGTTCATAACCGAAACAAATCCCGCCAACATCGTCATCATGATGGGATCGAACGATCGCCAGCAGATGCAGATCGGCGATACCAGGGAAAAATTTGGCACCGATGTCTGGTTCAAGGAATATGAGCGGCGGATCGATGAACTTCTGACCCTTGCCGGCCGCCCGAAGGTGCCGCTGCTGTGGGTTGGCCTGCCGGCCTTCCAGTCAACCTCACTCTCGGCCGATCTCGTCGGCTTCAACCGGCTTTATCGCAGCCATATCGAAAAATTCGGCGGCGAATTCGTCGATGTCTGGGACGGCTTTGTCGACGAGGCCGGTAAATTTGTCATCACCGGCTACGACATGAACGGCCAGCAGGCCCGTCTGCGTGAGGCAGATGGCGTCGGCATGACGCAGGCCGGCAAACGCAAGCTTGCTTTTTACGTCGAGAAATTCGTGCGCAGGCACCTCGACAGCGCCGGACCGGACCTCGTGAAACTGGACGGCAGCAATTTGCCTGCACTCACCTCCCTGCCCGCGCTTGGCATCGACGCGGGACAGGTGCGCACCCAGCCGATCAGCCTGACCGATCCGAACCTCGATGGCGGTGACAAGCTGCTTGGCGATGTCCCTTCGACGACCGTATCGACACGTGTCTCGGTGGTGGAATCGCCACGCGAACGGCTGACCAAGCGGGGCGAGATGGCCGATGCACCGGCGGGTCGTATCGATGACTACCGGATTGTCCCGGATACTGCTCAGGCCAGACAGTAGCCACTTCTCCGCCGTCGCTAGGGCTCGAACCGGCGTAATGTTGAGGCAACCCGGCAATGGCAGGATAAATTCAGCTTTGCAGCAAATGCGGGGTCGGCCAATTGCCCTCCCCTGCCCGCGTCTTACTGCACGGTGATATTTATCCGATGCCCCCGCGCCCCTTCCTCTCCGGGAAGGCGTACGCCAGACACTGCCGAGAACAATTCATGCGCCTGCTGCTTGTTGAAGACGAACGCGAAATGGCAGCAGCCCTTTCCGCCGCCCTGCACCGGTTCGATATCATCGTGGACAATGTCGGCACGCTCGATCTTGCCCGGCATGCGATCATGGACGGTGTTCACGATCTTGTCGTACTCGACCGGCAATTGCCCGATGGCGATGGCATCCAGCTTATAGAAGATCTGCGTCTGCTGCCCGTCACACCGCCCGTCATCGTGTTGACAGCGCAAGGCACGCTTGCGGATCGGGTAAACGGCCTGAACCTTGGTGCGGACGATTATCTGGCCAAGCCCTTCGCTGTCGAGGAACTCCTTGCGCGCATCCGCGCCCTGATGCGCCGGCCAGCCGGCAGCGTGACGATGACGGCGAAACTGGGCAAGCTGGAATTTTGCTTCGAAACCCGCGAAGTCCGCATCAAGGGAGAGTTTATTCCTCTGACCAGACGCGAATTGCTGATCCTTGAAGCCCTGTTGCGTCGGCAGGGCAGAACGGTGCTGCGATCGGTACTGGAAGAGGCGGTTTATAATTTCGACGATGAAATCCAGTCGAATGCGCTTGATTCCCATATCTCCCGTCTGCGCCGCAAATTGCAGGCAGCGGATGCGGGTCTGGAGGTTCACGGTATTCGCGGCGTCGGTTATCTGCTGAGGGCGGCCTCATGAAATCGGCCGGAAGGAAATCGCTCAAGCGACGCCTGACCATTCAATTGCTGCTTTTCCAGATCGGCAGCCTTTTCATCGTCACTGCCGCCTTCGTCGCTTACCTGTCCAGCGGCGCCTCTGGCAGCGCCCTTCTCAGCCCGGCAGCGGCCCAGATTACAGCCAATGCCATCATGCGTGACAAGGATGGCCGGCTGATGCTTGACGAAACAAATGAATTTGTCGAGCTGCGCGACAGCATGCCCGGCTTCTGGTTCGTTGCAGTCAGCGAGAAAGGTGAGATCGTGCAGGGTGGGCCGGTGCCTGAGGCCTTTAGCAACATGGACCAACAGCTTAGCGACGTCAAAGTGTCGGACGTACGCGATGCGGCATTGTCCTACTCCTATCTTGCTGTCTTGCGAATCGCCGTCGTGCGTCGTGCATCGGGACCGGCGGGCGAATTCGTTATGGTCGGCAAGGGCGGAGCCTTCAGTATGGCATTCCCCGTCCTGCTGTTCTCCAACATACTGATCATGCCGATCCTTCTTATCATGTCCATTGTGACAATCGTGACCATTCCATGGATCATTCGTCGGGAATTTTTTGCACTTTCCGCTATTGCGCGAACGGCGGAAAGCATCGACATCGACAAGCGCGGATATCGATTGCCGGATGGCGATATTCCATGGGAGGTGCAGCCGCTCGTGCATGCCGTCAACGGCGCGCTGAAACGGCTGGACGATGGTTACGAGCGGCACAAGCGCTTCATTCTCGACGCCGCCCATGAATTGCGGACCCCTGTCGCCATTCTCCAGACCCGTGTCGAAACGTTGCTGGACGGACCGGACCGGAGCCGGATATTAGCCGATGCCAGCCGCATCGCCGTGCTTGCCGAACAGTTGCTCGATCTGCAACGACTTGGCGGGCAAAAGGCGCCGCTTATTCCACTAGATCTTGTTGGCCTCTGCCGGTCAGTCGTCGCTGATATGGCGCCGCTTGCAATCTCTCAAGGCTACGAACTTTCGTTCGAGCCGGACGAAGAGCCGATCCTTGCCCTTGCCGATGACGCCTCGCTGCAACGCGCCCTGATGAACGTCGTGCAAAACGCCATCGAACATGGCGGCAATCGCGGAACGATCACCATAAAAGTGGGGGCCAACCGCGTGATCGACATATCCGACGAAGGCAACGGAATTCCCGAAGAGGACCGGGAAGCCGTGTTTGACGCATTTCACCGGTTGATACCGAAGGATCGCGGTACCGGGCTCGGTCTCAATCTCGTGCAGGAAATCGTCCGCTACCATGGAGGCGAGATCAGCATCAGTGATTCCCCATCTGGCGGCGCCTCCTTCCGCATCAGCCTTCCCTATTGCTGAAACGAATCCTGTCTTCGGAAGCACGTAATGTCATTGCAATTCTCAGGCGCGATATGTTGCCCATCCCCCTGAATGCGAAACCTCCATCGCGTTTCAGTTCTCCAGTCAAACGAAAGGCCTGTTGTAAAATACAACAGGCCTTTTTGTTTTCGTTACGACGGCTTGCGCCGCATCAACTCGCTCAGCGCGGAAGGACGGTTGCGCCCATCAGCTCTTCGTCAATCGCACGTGCGGCCTGACGGCCTTCGCGGATTGCCCAGACCACCAGCGACTGGCCACGGCGAACGTCGCCCGCCGCCCACAGCTTGTCGACCGAGGTCTTGTAGTCCGTTTCGTTGGCGATCACGTTGGTGGAGCCGCGACGATCGGTGTTGAGCGACAGCTTGCCATCCATTTCCTTCAGCACGCTATCGGTGAAAGGACCGGAGAAACCGATGGCGATGAAGGCAAGATCAGCCTTGATGATGAATTCCGTACCGGCAATGGGCTTGCGCCGGTCGTCCACCTGACAGCACTTCACACCCGTCAAAACGCCGTCTTCACCGACGAATTCAAGCGTGGCAACCTGGAACTCGCGAACGGCACCTTCTGCCTGCGAAGAAGAGGTGCGCATTTTCGTTGCCCAGAAGGGCCATACGGCGAGCTTGTCTTCCTTTTCCGGCGGCATCGGGCGGATATCGAGCTGTGTGACTTTAACCGCACCCTGACGGAAGGCCGTGCCGACGCAGTCAGACGCCGTATCGCCACCGCCGACGACGACGACATGCTTGCCGCCGGCGAGGATCGGATCGGCCGGCCAGCCGATGCTGTCGATGTTTTCGCGGCCAACGCGGCGGTTCTGCTGCACGAGATAGGGCATTGCGTCGTAAACGCCATTGAAATCGGCGCCACCGATGCCGGCCGGGCGCGGGGTTTCCGAACCGCCGCAATAAAGAACCGCATCGTGATCAGCCAGAAGCGCTTCGACCGTTACATCCACGCCGACGTTGACGCCGCAATGGAAGGTAACACCTTCACCCTTGATCTGCTCGACACGGCGGTCGATGAAGTTCTTCTCCATCTTGAAATCCGGAATACCGTAACGCAGCAAACCGCCGGGCTTCGATTCACGCTCGTAAACGTGGACCTCATGACCAGCGCGGCCAAGCTGCTGCGCTGCCGCCATGCCGGAAGGACCGGAACCGATGATGGCGACCTTCTTGCCGGTGTGGATCGTCGCCGGCTTCGGCACGATAAAGCCCAGCTCGTAGGCCTTGTCGGCAATCGCCTGCTCGACGGTCTTGATGGCGACCGGCGCATCCTCAAGGTTCAGCGTGCAGGCTTCCTCGCAGGGTGCCGGACAGACGCGGCCGGTGAATTCCGGGAAGTTGTTGGTGGAATGGAGGTTGCGGATCGCCTCTTCCCAATTGTTGTTATAAACCAGATCGTTCCAGTCGGGGATCTGGTTGTGCACGGGACAGCCCGTCGGGCCGTGACAGTAGGGAATGCCGCAATCCATGCAGCGCGCCGCCTGCTTCTGCACCTCGGCATCCGACATCGGAATGGTGAATTCGCGGAAATGGCGGATACGGTCCGATGCGGGCTGATACTTGCCCACCTGCCGGTCGATCTCAAGAAAACCTGTAACCTTGCCCACGTTTATGTCCTCACATCAAAGCGGAGCGCCTGTCGGGCCCCAGTACCAGTAAGCGAAACCGAAAGCCGCCCCCAATACGATGAATTCAAATCCGGTCTCGCCGCTTGTCCAATAGATCACCATGGGAACGGCGACCGCGATCATCAGCGAGACCAGTTGGTGTAGTATCCTCACGCGGCGGATTATTCCGCCGCGACGCCCATGCGCATGCGCTCCATTTCCTCAAGCGCACGACGGTATTCGACCGGCATGACCTTGCGGAATTTCGGACGGAACTCGCTCCAGCGGTCGAGTATATCCTTGGCGCGTGCAGAGTTGGTGTAGTGGAAGTGATTGGAAATCAGCTGGTAGAGCCGCTCCTCGTCGTGACGCGTCATGTCCTCGGAGACGTCAACGCGTCCCTTGTGCATGAGGTCGCCACCGTGATGGTGCAGCTTCTCGAGCATGTCGTCCTCTTCCGGAACCGGCTCCAGCTCGACCATGGCCATGTTGCAGCGGGTGGCGAAATCGCCCTTCTCGTCGAGAACGTAAGCCACGCCACCGGACATGCCGGCCGCGAAGTTACGGCCCGTCTCGCCGAGCACCACGACAATACCGCCCGTCATATATTCGCAACCGTGGTCGCCGACACCTTCGACAACCGCGACCGCGCCGGAGTTGCGCACTGCAAAGCGCTCACCCGCAACACCGCGGAAATAGCACTCGCCGGTGATGGCGCCGTAAAGAACGGTGTTGCCGACAATGATCGAGTTTTCCGCGACGATACGGGTGTTTTCCGGCGGGCGCACGATGATGCGGCCACCCGAAAGACCCTTGCCGACATAGTCGTTGCCGTCACCTACCAGATCGAAGGTGATGCCGCGAGCGAGAAACGCCCCGAAGGACTGACCGGCCGTGCCGCGCAGCGTCACGTGGATCGTATCGTCCTTCAGACCCTTATGGCCCCAGCGCTTGGCAAGCGCGCCTGACAGCATGGCACCGGCGGAACGGTCGACGTTCTTGATCGGCACTTCGAAAACGACAGGCTCGCGGTTTTCCAGCGACGGTAGCGACTTCTCGATCAGCTTGCGATCGAGAATATCGTCGATCGGGTGCTTCTGACGCTCGGTCCAGAAAGTTGCCTCCTTGGGAGCCTCTACCTTGTGGAAGATGCGGCTGAAATCCAGACCCTTGGCCTTCCAGTGCGCCAGCATCTCATCCTTTTCGAGAAGTTCGGAAGCGCCGATGATCTCGTCCAGCTTGGTAACGCCAAGCGAGGCGAGGATTTCGCGCACTTCTTCAGCCACGAAGAAGAAGTAGTTGATGACGTGTTCCGGCGTGCCCTTGAAGCGCTTGCGCAGAACCGGGTCCTGCGTTGCGACGCCGACGGGGCAGGTGTTCAGATGGCACTTGCGCATCATGATGCAGCCCGCAGCAATCAGCGGCGCGGTGGCAAAGCCGAATTCATCCGCACCAAGCAGCGCGCCGATGATGACGTCGCGGCCGGTCTTCAGACCACCATCCACCTGCAGCGCGATGCGCGAACGAAGGCCGTTCAGCACCAGCGTCTGCTGGGTTTCGGCAAGGCCGATTTCCCAGGGCGAACCGGCATGCTTCAGCGACGTCAGCGGCGAAGCACCGGTGCCGCCATCGAAACCGGCGATGGTGATATGGTCGGCGCGCGCCTTGGCGACACCCGCCGCAACCGTGCCAACGCCCACTTCCGACACCAGCTTCACAGAAACATCTGCTTCCGGGTTGACGTTCTTCAGGTCGTAGATCAGCTGCGCCAGATCTTCGATGGAGTAGATATCGTGGTGTGGCGGCGGCGAAATGAGGCCGACGCCCGGCGTGGAGTGACGGGTCTTTGCAACCGTGGCATCCACCTTGTGGCCGGGCAGCTGGCCGCCTTCGCCGGGCTTGGCACCCTGCGCGACCTTGATCTGCAACATGTCGGCATTGACGAGATATTCCGTCGTCACACCAAAGCGGCCGGATGCGATCTGCTTGATGGCGGAACGCTCGGGGTTCGGCTTGCCGTTCAGAAGCGGCATGTAACGGTCGGATTCTTCGCCGCCTTCGCCGGTGTTGGACTTGCCGCCGATGCGGTTCATCGCAATCGCAAGCGTGGTATGCGCCTCGCGGCTGATCGAGCCGAAGGACATGGCGCCCGTCGAGAAGCGCTTGACGATATCGACCGCCGGTTCGACGTCGTCGATGGAAACCGGCTTGCGGCCGAGCGCTTCCGCCGATTTGACCTTGAAGAGGCCGCGAATGGTGTTCATGCGCAGCGCCGTCTCATTCACCATGGCGGCAAATTCACGGTAGCGCTCCTGGCTGTTGCCGCGCACGGCGTGTTGCAGCGAGGCGACGGCATCCGGCGTCCAGGCGTGGCTTTCGCCGCGCATGCGATAGGCATATTCGCCGCCGATATCGAGCGTGTTGGCGAGGATCGGATCCTTGCCGAAAGCCGCCGTGTGGCGCGTTACTGTTTCTTCGGCGATCTCGGTCAGACCCACGCCCTCGATGGAGGTGGCGGTGCCGAAGAAATACTTCTCGACGAATTCCGACGACAGGCCGATGGCGTCGAAAATCTGCGCGCCGCAATAGGACTGGTAGGTGGAAATGCCCATCTTGGACATGACCTTGAGGATGCCCTTACCCACCGCCTTGATGTAGCGATAGACGACTTCGTCGTCCGACACTTCCTTCGGGAAGGCGCCGTGCTTGTGCATGTCGAGCAGCGTGTCGAAGGCGAGGTAGGGGTTGATGGCCTCCGCGCCATAGCCAGCGAGCAGACAGAAATGATGGATTTCGCGCGGTTCGCCGGTTTCAACGACGAGGCCGACAGAGGTGCGCAGACCCTTGCGGATCAGGTGGTGATGCACAGCAGCCGTCGCCAGCAGCGCGGGGATCGCAATCCGGTCCGGGCCAAGCTGGCGGTCGGACAGAACGATGATGTTGTAACCACCGCGAACAGCGGATTCAGCCCGCTCGCACAGACGGTCGAGCATATCAGGCATGCCTTCGGCGCCGCGCTCCACATCATAGGTAAAGTCGAGCGTCTTGGTATCGAAACGGTCTTCGGTGTGGCCGATGGAGCGGATCTTTTCCAGATCGCCATTGGTGAGGATCGGCTGGCGCACTTCCAGACGCTTGGCACGGGCCGCACCCTCGTGATCGAGAAGGTTCGGGCGTGGGCCAATGAACGAAACGAGGCTCATCACCAGTTCTTCGCGGATCGGATCGATCGGCGGGTTGGTGACCTGCGCGAAGTTCTGCTTGAAATAGGTGTAAAGCAGCTTGGACTTGTCCGACATCGCCGAAATCGGCGTATCGGTACCCATCGAGCCGATGGCTTCCTGGCCCGTTGTTGCCATCGGCGACATCAGGAGCTTGGTATCTTCGCTGGTGTAACCGAAGGCCTGCTGGCGATCGAGCAACGACACGTCACGCCGCAGCGCCCGGGGCTCCACCGGCTTCAGATCCTCAAGAATGAGCTGGGTACGGTCTAGCCAGGTGCGATAGGGGTGCTTGGCAGCAAGCTCGTGCTTCACATCCTCGTCGGAAATGATCGAGCCCTTTTCCATGTCGATCAGCAGCATCTTGCCCGGCTGCAAGCGCCACTTCTTGATGATGCGTTCCTCCGGCACCGGCAGCGTACCGGCTTCGGATGCCATGATGACGCGGTCGTCGTCGGTGACGAGATAGCGCGCCGGGCGCAGACCGTTACGGTCGAGGGTTGCGCCGATCTGCTTGCCGTCGGTGAAGGCAACGGCGGCCGGGCCGTCCCACGGCTCCATAAGCGCGGCATGATATTCGTAGAAAGCCTTGCGTTCAGCCGACATGGACAGGTTGCCCGACCAGGCTTCCGGGATCAGCATCATCACGGCGTGGGCCATGGAGTAACCGCCGCGCACGAGGAATTCGAGCGCGTTGTCGAAGCAGGCGGTGTCCGACTGGCCTTCATAGGAAATCGGCCAGAGCTTGGAGATATCGTCACCGAACAGCGCCGACGAAACAGACGCCTGACGCGCCGCCATCCAGTTGACGTTGCCGCGCAGCGTGTTGATCTCGCCGTTATGGGCGACCATGCGATAGGGATGCGCGAGCTTCCAGGACGGGAAGGTGTTGGTGGAGAAACGCTGGTGCACCAGCGCAACCGCGGATTCGAAACGCGGGTCCGCCAGATCCTTGTAATAGGCTCCAACCTGATAGGCGAGGAACATGCCCTTGTAGACGATGGTGGAGGAGGACAGCGAGACGGGATAGAAATCCTGCGTTTCCTTACCGCCGCCCTCGTCGTAGATGCGGTTGGAGAGAACCTTGCGGATCAGGAACAGCTTGCGCTCGAAGTCATGATTGGTCGCGGCATCGCGGCCGGCGCCGATGAAAACCTGAACATGGTGCGGTTCGGTGCCAGCGATATCGGGTGCCTTGGAAAGGGAAGAATTATCGACTGGCACGTCGCGGAAGCCGAGGAACTGCTGTCCCTCCTCGCCGATCACGTCGACAATGACCTTCTTGTAGTGATCGATACGGGACGGATCGCGGGGCATGAAGATGTGGCCAACGGCATATTCGCCGGCCTTCGGCAGCGTCACACCCTGGCTCGCCATTTCCTCGCGGAAAAAGCGGTCGGGGATCTGCACGAGAATGCCCGCACCATCGCCCATCAGCGGATCAGCGCCGACAGCACCGCGATGCGTCAGGTTTTCAAGAATGAACAGGCCGTCCTTGACGATCTGGTGGGATTTCTGACCCTTCATATGGGCAACAAAGCCGACGCCGCAGGCATCGTGCTCATTGCGCGGATCGTAAAGACCCTGCTTTTCCGGCAGGCCGCCCGCGAAACGCCCCTTCGCAGAAACGGGTGCGGCCGCAGCCGCGGTGGGACAGTCTGTGGTCAGGGTTGCGGCGACGTTGTCTGCCTGCAGCTTGTTTGTCATTTTCGTCCCTCCTGCAAAATTACTTGCATGGTTTCATGCGAAGATCCGGCTCGACACGAATTTCGCTTTCCGAAAAATCCGCATTCAATCCGGCTCGACCAAATTTAGGACAGCAAAGCTGTCTCAATTCGAGAGAATTTTGGCAGAAACCCGCGGGTTTAGCAAGGGTGCGAATCCAATTAGTCGCAGTGCAGATTTGCAGCGAAGTTTCGATACTGACCCATTGCGCGAAACTTTCTTGTCACAAAACGCTTCGGGCCGTTGCTTTCATTGCCGGATTTGCCAACCGCGAGGTTAGGTCCTAGAACTTTGCGGTTCATCGTCAACGCATTCCCAACACCAGCACAACAGCCATCGGAAAGCTTTCAGAGATGTTTTTTGCCTCAGACAATTGGGCCGGTGCCCACCCTGCCATCAACGAGCGCCTTTCGCGGGAATCCACCCGATTTGCGGCTGCCTATGGCACCAGCGCCCTCGACCTTTCTATAGAAAAGCGCTTCAATGAAATATTCGAACGCGAAGTGGCGGTGTTTTTCGTCGCTACAGGTACGGCGGCCAATTCTCTTTCGCTGGCAAGCATTGCCCGCCCCGGCGGCCTGACCTTCTGTCATTCCGAAGCCCATGTGATCGAGGATGAATGTGGAGCGCCGGATTTCTTCTCCGGCATGCGCATGGTTGCCGTCGAGGGACCGAACGGCAAGATGCTGCCGGAAAATCTGATCGAGCGCATTTCGCGCTATCCGCAGGACGCCGTTCATCACGGACGTGCCGCAGCGGTTACGATGACACAGGCAACCGAGGCCGGTACTGTCTATACGCTCGATGAAATCGACGCGATTGCCAAAATCGCCAAGGAGAACGGCCTGCCGCTGCATATGGACGGCGCACGCTTTGCCAATGCGCTTGCCGCACTCGGCACCACGCCCGCCGAAATGACCTGGAAACGCGGCGTTGATGTGCTCTCTTTCGGTGGCACGAAAAACGGCTGCTGGTGCGCGGAAGCCATCGTGTTTTTCGACCCCGCGCTCGCCAAAGACTTCGCCTTCCTGCGCAAGCGCACCGCCCAGCTTTTTTCGAAGTCGCGCTTCATCGCCGCACAATTCGAAGCCTATCTGCAGGACGATCTCTGGTTGGGTCTCGCAAGCCACGCCAATGCCATGGCTAATCGGCTGCGCGCCGGCTTCGCCTCGCTTAACAGTGCCCGTCTGGCATGGCCGACCACTGCAAACGAGGTTTTCGCCATTCTGCCGAAGGCCGCCGCTGAAGCGGCAACGGAGAAAGGCGCGAAGTTCTACGACTGGCTGGTGCCCCGCGATATGCCGGAAAAGGTTGGAAAGGACGAGGTGCTGATCCGCATGGTCACCAGCTTCGCAACGACCGAGACTGATGTCGACGAATTCCTGTCGATCTGCGCCGCTGTCTGACAAAACATTCGGGGGCGCCGTGTCGTAACGGCGCCCTCAAACCTCCTGCAGCCGGTAGCCGACACCAGTTTCCGTAAGGATATAGCGCGGCTGATCCGGAATTTTTTCGATCTTCTGGCGAAGCTGGCGTACATAAACGCGCAAATATTGCACGTCGGTCAACTCGTCCCACACATGCTCCAGCAGGAAACGGTGCGTCAGCACCTTGCCCGCATGCTGGACCAGAACCCGCAGAATATCATATTCCTTGGGCGAGAGTTTCACCTCCCGGTCCTCCACCTTGACGATGCGTCTGACGAGATCGACCGAAAGATCGCCGGTATGAAACACCGGTCTCTCACCCTGGCTCTGAAGGCGATGGCGCAGGGCGACACGAATGCGGGCAACAAGCTCGTTCATGCCGAAAGGCTTGGTGATGTAATCGTCGGCACCCAGCTCCAGTGCCTTGACGATACCCGCCTCGTCAGTGCGGCTGGAAAGAATGATGACGGGTAGGGAAAGCCCCTCGCCCCGCCATTTCTCCAGAAGCTCGTGTCCCGACATATCCGGAAGACCGAGATCAAGGACCACGAGATCGGGCTTGTCCTCGTTCATCAACTCCATCGCGACGCGGGCATTCATCGCCTCGCTGACCGCATAGTCCTGCGTCGAGAGACCGACCCGCAAAAGTTTGCGGATCGGCGGTTCATCGTCGACGATCAGAATGCGAACGGCGGAATTGGTCATTGCCGATCTCCTTCAGCCCTAGTCATGATTCAGCACCGGCACTTCGGCGGGAACGGGCAGGCTTATGATAAATTGCGCGCCCGTGCGACCTGATCTGTTTTCAGCGCGAATAGATCCACCCATGGCCTCGATAAACCCCTTGCAGATGGATAACCCGAGGCCGGTCCCGGCCTGCACATGGTCCGCCTTGCGCACACGGTAGAAACTGTCGAACACCCGCTCGGTATCATCAGGGGGAATACCCGGCCCCTCGTCGGCAACGCACAGGAAGACATGTCTGCCCTGCCGCCACCCGCGAATCTGGATTACGGTTTGTTCGGGCGCGTATTTGGCGGCATTGTCGATCAGATTGAACAGAACCTGCTCAAAAAGCACCGGATCGACCTTCAGCATCGGCAGATCGGAGGGAATGTCCAGAACGATCTCGTGCCTGACAACGATTTTCGCCGCGCGTGAAAGCGCTGTTCCGACCATATCGCCAACAAAATGCAATCCGTAATTCGGCTCCATCGCGCCCGAACCGATCCTCGTCATATCGAGCAGGTTGGAAATGAAGCGGTTCAGCCGTTCGGATTCCTCGACGATGGTTAGAAGCAGTTCGGTGCGCGCCTCGAGCGGAATGTCGTCGGCGAAATCCTTCAGCGTTCCGGCGGAACCCAGAATGGCGGCGAGCGGCGTTTTCAGGTCGTGGGAGATGGAGGTCAAAAGCGCGGTGCGCAGCCGGTCGGTTTCCGCCGCAAGCCTTGCCCGATCGACATCCGAAACCAGCTGGATGCGCTCGATGGCAAGTGCCGCCTGATCCGCCAGCGCATCGAAAAGCCGCTGCTGCTCAGGTGTGAAAAGCGGGCCAAGCCGGTCGTCGTCCAGCCCCACCACCCCGACGGCGCCGCTGCCGGTGCGCAGCGGCAGATAAAGGCGTTTGGCACCCGGGAGCGTATCGGCACCCCGGCCTGCAGCCTTGTTGTGTTCCCAGGCCCAGTGTGCGGCCGCAATGTCAGCATCCACGAGCGTGTCATCGGGCGGATAGCCCGCCTTGACGGTGATCGAATTGTTTTCGGGCAGAAGCAGGACGACCCTGACTTTCAGCATCGACGCCATCTGGAACGCGGTTGCCCACAATACGTCATCCAGCGTGCCGGTAACCGCGAGTTTTTTGGAAAAAAGGTACAAATCTTCCGTGGTTCGCGCACGCATCCGTGCAGCTGCGGCCTGCCGCTGCACCGCCGCAGTCAGATTTGAGGCGACAAGCGCCACACCGAGATAGAACAGCAGCGCCACGACGCTTTCGGGATCGCGGACAGTCAGGGTATAACGCGGTTCAAGAAAGAAAAAATTGAACGCAAAGGCACCAAGCAGGGAAGCATATAGGCCAGGCCCCAGCCCTCCGCGCACGGCTGCCGCGAAAACCGCCATCAGGAACACCAGCGCCAGATTTTGAACATCAAGGGCTTGGTCAAGCACGATGCCGGCCACTATTGCCAGTCCGACAAACAGGGTGCTGTTGAGATAGGGCAGTATCGAAAACCGCGATTGAGCCGTTGCCGGTTTCACGGTCTGGACCGGCTTCTCCACGTTTTTGTCGCCGGAAATGACATGCACGCTGATATCGCCGGCATGGTCTATCAGATCATGCGTCAGCGAACGCTGCAGAATTCTCTGCCACCACGACCTTCTGGGACGGCCGATGATGATGTGGGTAAAGTTATTGGCGTTGGCATAAGATATGATTTCGTGCGTCAGGTCGAGCGCCGGCAGGGTTACTGTCTCGCCGCCCAACTGCTGCGCGAGCCGCATGGTGCCGGCCAGCCGATCCTTCTCCGCCTCCGACAATTGCTGAGAGCGAGGCGTGTCCAGATGCAGTGCCGTCCACGGCGCGCGCAGGCGATCGGCCTGCCTTCGGGCATAACGCACCAGACCGGGGCCGTTGCCGCCGTGGTCCAGACAGACTAGAACACGGTCTCCCGCAGCCCACGGCCCGGAGATGGCGTGCGACTGCATGTGGTTGAGCAATTGCTCGTCCACCCGCTGCGCTGTGCGCCGTAGCGCAAGCTCGCGCAGGGCCGTCAGATTGCCGCGCGAAAAATAGTTCTCGATGGCGCGCCGCGCGGTGCGGGGCATATAGACCTTGCCGTCCTGCAGGCGCTTGATCAGATCGTCGGGGGTGATATCGATGATCTCAACATCGTCAGCCCGGTCAATGATGCTGTCCGGCACCGTTTCGCGCACGCGGATACGGGTGATCTGCGCCACCACATCGTTCAGGCTTTCCACATGCTGAATGTTCAATGTCGTATAGACATCGATGCCCTGCGCGAGAATTTCCTGAACATCCATATAGCGCTTGGGATGCCGGCTGCCGGCCGCATTGGTGTGGGCCAGCTCATCGACCAGAACCAGCGCCGGTCGACGGGCAAGAATGGCGTCGAGATCCATCTCGTTCAGCGCCTGGCCGCGATAATCAATGTTCCGGCGCGCAATGATCTCGAAACCCTGCACAAGTGTTTCGGTTTCCTTGCGGCCATGCGTTTCCACGACACCGATAATGGTATCGACACCATCTGCGAGTTTTGCCCGGCCAGACATCAGCATTTCATAGGTCTTGCCGACACCGGGAGCTGCGCCCAGAAAAATCTTCAGCCGCCCTCGCGCCTCGCGCCGGGCGTTTTCAAGCAGCGCATCCGGCGATGGTCTGCTCGGCATATCACGATTATCGTCAGGCATTTAACCCACCAGTGGACAAGCTATGGCTTCCAAAGAAGCCATAGCCATTTCAGTTCATGAGCCGGCTGCGTCAAGAGCCATGTTGAGAGCCAGCACATTTACAACGGGCTCGCCCATGAAGCCCAATTCAGGCGCCTCCACATGGGCGTCGACGACGGCGCGCAGTGACGCTTCGTTCATGCCCCTTGCCTTGGCGACACGCGAGACCTGAAAATAGGCGGCCTCAGGCGACACATGCGGGTCAAGACCGCTGCCCGATGCCGTCACCAGATCAATGGGAACCTCGGCTGCCGGATTTTCGGCTTTAGCAGCCTCGTAGTCCTGCTTCACCCGGTCGATAAGCTTTGCGCTCGTCGGTCCCAGGTTGGAGCCGGAAGACGACGCGGCATTGTAGCCGTCGCCGGCAGCCGACGGCCTGCCGTGGAAATATTTCTCGCCGGTGAAGGCCTGCCCTATCAATTGCGACCCGACAACAGTCCCATTCTTCTCGATCAGACTGCCATTTGCCTGGAAGGGAAAGATAGCCTGTGCGAGGCCCGTCATTCCAAGAGGATAGGCAAGGCCGGTGATTGCGGTGGTGGCAAGGATCAGCACCAGTGCGGGACGTAGCTGTTTCAACATTTCCATACTCCTCAGGCGAGACCAAGCGCCGTAATGGCGAGGTCAATGGCCTTGATGCCGATGAAGGGCACGATGATGCCGCCCAGACCATAGATGACGAGATTGCGCGACAGCAGCGCCCCGGCCCCGATCGGGCGGTATTTGACGCCCTTCAGCGAGAGCGGGATGAGCGCGATGATGATGAGCGCGTTGAAGATGATGGCAGACAGGATCGCACTTTGCGGTGTCGAAAGACCCATGACATTCAGCACGCCAAGCTGCGGATAGAAGGCCAGGAACATTGCCGGGATGATGGCGAAATATTTGGCGATGTCGTTGGCGATGGAGAATGTGGTGAGCGCGCCGCGCGTCATCAGCAATTGCTTGCCGATTTCGACGATTTCGATGAGCTTCGTCGGATCGCTGTCGAGATCGACCATGTTGCCAGCCTCGCGCGCTGCGACCGTGCCGGTGTTCATGGCGACACCCACATCGGCCTGCGCCAGTGCGGGCGCATCGTTCGTGCCGTCACCGCACATGGCGACGAGCTTGCCCTTGGCCTGTTCCTCGCGGATAAGCTCCAGCTTGTTTTCCGGGGTCGCCTGGGCGAGGAAATCGTCCACCCCTGCTTCCGCCGCGATGGCAGCGGCCGTCATGGGATTGTCGCCGGTGATCATCACCGTGCGGATGCCCATGCGGCGAAGTTCGGCGAAACGCTCGCGAATGCCGCCCTTGACGATATCCTTCAGCTGCACGACGCCGAGCAGCTTACCGTCGCGCACGACGGCAAGCGGTGTGCCGCCTGTCTTGGCTATCTCTTCCGCGATCGTGCGGATGTCGCGCGTTACATCCGTTTCGGTTTTAACGGCAAGCGCCGTATTGCCTTGCTGCGTAACACCCCCATCGACATAGGAAAGAACGGCATCGACAGCCCCCTTGCGAATGGAAGAGCCTTCGAAATCCACACCGCTCATGCGGGTCTGGGCGGTGAAGGGCACGAAAGTGGCGTGCAGTTTCTGCATGTCGCGGGCACGGATGCCGTATTTTTCCTTGGCGAGAACGACGATGGAACGGCCTTCCGGCGTTTCGTCGGCAAGCGATGCAAGCTGCGCCGCATCGGCCAGTTCCTGTTCGGAAACACCGGTGACGGGGCGGAATTCGGTTGCCTGGCGGTTGCCGAGCGTTATCGTGCCGGTCTTGTCGAGCAGCAGCGTGTCGACGTCGCCGGCGGCTTCCACCGCGCGGCCGGACATGGCAAGCACGTTGAAACGCACCAGCCTGTCCATGCCGGCAATGCCGATCGCCGACAAGAGAGCGCCGATGGTCGTCGGGATGAGCGTCACGAACAGCGCCACCAGCACGATGATCGGGATGGAGCCACCGGCATAGGCCGCAAAGCTCGGAATGGTCGCGGTGGCCAGAACGAAGATGAGCGTCATGCCCGCAAGCAGAATGTTGAGCGCGATTTCGTTCGGCGTCTTCTGGCGCTCGGCGCCTTCAACGAGCGAAATCATCCGGTCGAGGAAGGTGGAGCCGGCAGCAGCGGTGATGCGAACCCTTATCCAGTCCGACAGCACCTGCGTACCACCGGTGACGGCCGAGCGATCGCCGCCGGATTCGCGGATAACAGGGGCGGATTCGCCCGTTATTGCCGCTTCATTGACTGAGGCAACACCTTCGATGACTTCACCGTCGGACGGAATGATGTCGCCAGCCTCGACGAGAACGACATCGTTCACCTTGAGGCCAGCGCCAGCTACCATCGTGTATTGGCTACGATCATCACCTGTCAGAAGTTTCGCCTGGGTTTCCGTGCGGGTTTTCCGCAGCGAATCCGCCTGCGCCTTGCCGCGCCCTTCGGCTACGGCCTCGGCAAAATTGGCGAAGAGAACGGTGAACCAAAGCCACAGATTGATCTGGAAGGAAAAGCCGAGATTTGCATTGCCGATGATGAGATCGCGAACGAACAGCACGGTTGTCAGCACCGATACCGTTGCCACGACGAACATGACCGGATTGCGCGCAAGCGTGCGCGGATTGAGCTTTTTGAATGCGTCGGCAATTGCCGGAACGAGAATGCGAGAATCAAGGATGCTCGCTTGTTTGGACTGGCTCATGAAGAGACTCCAGCGTTTGAAACAGGGCGACCGATGAGGGTCGATCAGCCCGTGAGAACTTCGAGAGCGCAGACGGCGGCGAACAGAGCCGCCATCATTGCAAGAATGAGATTGGATGCGCACCAGCCGCCCGGGCCGGCGCTCCCGTGAACAGGAGCGCCAGTGCGGACAGGAAGGGTGCGGTTACGTCGGGGAGTATCCTTCGTCATGGCACCACCTCAAAATACCTGGCCGGCGGCCATGACCAGATGTTCCACGACCGGACCAAGCGCCAGGGCCGGCAGGAAGGTGAGGCCACCGACGACCACGATCGTGCCGACGAGCAGACCGACGAAGAGCGGGCCGTCCGTGGGGAAGGTGCCGGCTGATGCCGGAACGGTCTTTTTGGTAACCAGCGAGCCGGCAATCGCCAACGCCGGGATGATCACCAGAAAACGTCCCATCAACATGCCAAAACCAAGCGTGATGTTGTACCAGGTCGTGTTGCCCGTGAGGCCGCCGAAGGCAGAGCCGTTGTTGGCAGCAGCCGAGGTATAGGCATAAAGAATCTCGGAGAACCCGTGCGGTCCGGCTGTGCCGACCGACGCGACCGCCGAGGGCAGAATTGTGGCGGTGGCTGTGAAAACCAGCATGGCGAGCGGCAGGCAGAGAATGGCCAGAACCGCCATCTTCATCTCCTTGGCCTCTATCTTCTTGCCGAGATACTCCGGCGTGCGCCCGACCATCAGCCCCGCCACGAAAATGGCGATGATGATGAAGAGAAGAATGCCATAGAAACCCGCGCCAACGCCGCCGACGATTACCTCACCCAGTTGCATGTTGATGAGCGGAATGAGACCACCGAGCGCCGTGAAGCTACCATGCATGGCGTTGACCGCACCGCAGGAGGCAGCGGTGGTGATGACCGCAAAGAGCGACGAGAGTGCCACGCCGAAGCGAGCTTCCTTGCCTTCCATGTTGCTTCCGGCAAGGCCGAAGCTGTGCATCAGCGGATTTCCGGCTGCTTCCGCCCAATAGGTCACTGCAACACCGGCGATGAACAGAACACCCATGGCAGCAAGGATTGCCCAGCCTTGACGGGTGTTGCCGACCATACGGCCGAAGACGTTGGTGAAGGCAGCACCGATCGCGAAGATCGACACCATCTGGATCATGTTGGAGATGGCATCAGGGTTTTCGAACGGATGCGCGGAATTGGCATTGAAGAAACCGCCGCCATTGGTGCCGAGCATCTTGATCGCCAGCTGCGACGCTACCGGGCCGACTGCGATCGTCTGCCGCGCGCCTTCAAGCGTCTGGGCGCCGACATAAGCGCCAAGCGTCTGCGGCACGCCGAGCCATACGTAAACCAGGGTCAGCACGATACAGGCGGGCAGCAGGATGTAGAGCGTCGAGCGCACCATATCCACCCAGAAATTGCCGATGGCCTTGCCGGAAGCGCGCGCGAAGGCGCGGATTAGCCCGATTGCAATCGCCATGCCCGTCGCGGCAGAAACAAAGTTCTGCACGGTGAAACCAGCCATCTGGGTCAGATAGGACATGGTGCTTTCGCCACCATAGTTCTGCCAGTTGGTGTTGGTGACGAAGCTGACTGCCGTGTTGAAAGACAGTTCCGGCCCGACTGCTGCCATTCCTTCCGGATTATATGGCAACATACCCTGAAAGCGCATCAGGGCGTAAAGCAGGGCAAAACCGAAGAGGTTGAAGAGGAGCATGGAAAACGCATAGGTCGTCCAGTGCTGTTCTTCGCGCTCGCTTGTCCCGGCAAGGGCATACAGGCCGCGCTCGACGGGTGCGAGAACCGGCGAAAGCAGGGTGCGTTCGCCATTGAAGACTCGCGCCATATAGAAGCCGAGAGGCTTCACCAGCGCGACAACGATCCCGCAGAAAAGCAGGATCTGAAACCATCCATTGAGGGTCATGGTATTGAACTTTCAATAGCCGCCGCTTCCCGATCAGAAGCGTTCGGGGCGAATGAGAGCATAGGTGAGGTAGGCGGCGATAAAGACGGTGACGGCACCGCTCAAAACATAGTCGAATAACATCTCGACCTCCGCCTAAAGCCGGTCGCAGGCGCGCGTATAGGCAAAGCAGAGCGCGAAAAACACCGTGGCTGCGCCGATCAGAATAACGTCCATCATCGATGGGACTCCTTTTTTAACCGAGGAGCCGGACAGGAAGAAAAGCGCCGTCATGTGGGACGTCGCTTTTCATTCTTTCTGGCTGGGAAGAAACACCATCCCTTCCCGCACAGAAGAATGCACCCGAACCGCATAAAGGTTCGAGACGGCGGCAGATGGAATAAAATAGGAATCCCATAGGAATTTCGATGCTCGCCAATGCGGGCCTTGCAGCCGCTGCTTAAGAGAGCGAGCCGTCTTTGAACGCGGAAACGATCTTTTCCGCCGGGCTGTTGGCGGCAATCAGCGCCGCAAGCAGTATACGCGCCTGTCCGGGGCGCAGCGTTGACGAATGGATGGCACCGGCCGCGACCAGATCGTGACCGCCGCCGCCACCGCCGTAACTCGCCACCAGCAGTCCTTCCGGGACCCTGCTGGAGACGACAACGGGAACGCCTCGCTCGGCACAGCGCTTCACCGCCACAGCGATGCCCGGATTGGCGTTGCCGGAGCCAAGTGCGGCAAGCACGATCCCATCCGCACCGGCCTGCAGGCTTGCCTCGATATGGGCGGCATCACAACCGGGATAAATGGCAACGATATCAACCCGCAGATCGGCGAGGGGCACAGCAAGCTCCAGCGCTGCGGCATGGGCCGCCGGCCGCGCAGAGCGGAACGCATCCGCCGCATCCGCGCTCAGCTTGTACAGCCCCCATGCCGGCAGACATCTGCCACCGAAGGATAAAAGCACGCCGCGTTCGGCATTCGTCTGATCAAGCGCCGTTTCTATGGCCGCGGCCAGATTGGACGGCCCGTCCGCATTCGGATGGTCGGCCGTAAACTGTGCGCCGGTGAAGACAACCGGCTTGGTGATAGCATGCTGCAAATGCACGAGCAGCGAGGATTCTTCCATCGCATCGGTTCCATGCAGAACGACGACACCGGTGACAGCGGGATCATTGAGCTCCACGCCTACCGCATCGCTGATGCGCTGCATGTCGGCCAATGTCAGGCTGGAGGAATCCTTCGCCATCAGATCGACCGGCTTCAGCCTCGCGTTGATTTGCGGAACCAGTGCAAGCAAGTCTTCACCCGAAAGGCTTGGTGTGCTGGCGCCATCGGCGCCGCGCCTGCTGGCGATGGTACCACCGGTGGCGATGACCGCCACCAGTGGAGCTTCACCATGCCCGCTCAATGCGATGCTCCCACGCCTGCACGTTCGCCGGCCAGACGGTGGATACGGTCGCGCAGCATATACCAGCCGATGACCAGCGCCGGGATGATGACCAGCAGCGAAGCGATGGTCCACGAGCCGACAGGGTAATCAAAAGCCATCAGCACCAGCACGCCGAACAGGAAGACGAGTGTGAGAATGCCAGTGTAAGGCGCACCGAACATGCGGAAATCCGGGCGAGCCAGTTCGCCGCGCCTGGAAAGCTGCCAGAGTTTGAGCTGGCAGAGCACGATGACGGCCCATGCGCAGATGATGCCGAGCGCCGACAGGTTGAGTGCAATTTCGAAGGCCGCAGCTGGCACGACGGCGTTCAGCGCCACACCGAGAACGGTGACGGCGGCGGTCACCGCAATACCGCCATAGGGCACGCCGGCCTTGTTCATCTTTGCCAGCGCTGCCGGCGCCGATCCGGAGACCGCCATCGAATGAAGAATACGGCCGGTAGAATAAAGCCCGGCATTGAGCGAAGACAACACGGCGGTTAGCACCACAAGGTTCATGATCACATCCGCACCCTGAACACCGATGGAACCGAAGAAGGTAACGAAGGGGCTCTCGCCAGCCTTATAGGCGGTATAAGGCAGAAGCAGCGTGAACAGCAATACCGAGCCGACATAAAACACCACGAGGCGCAGCACCACGGCACGGATGGCACGGGGCATGACCTTGCGCGGGTCTTCGGTTTCCCCTGCCGCCGTGCCGATCAGTTCGATCGAGGCGTACGCGAACACTACTCCCTGAATGATGACGAAGGCGGGAAGAATGCCGTTCGGGAAGAAGCCGCCATTGTCGGTGATAATGCTGAAGCCTGTCACATGCCCTTCAATGGGCGTGCCAAAGATGACGAAATAGACGCCAACGACGAGGAAGATCGCAAGCGCCAGCACCTTGATCAGGCTGAACCAGAACTCAAGCTCGCCAAAAACCTTCACCGACAGCATGTTCATCGCCAGCACGACCAGAAGTGCCGTAAGTGCAAACACCCATTGGTCGATGCCCGCCAGCCAGGGGACGTAGTGCTTGAAGAAGTTCATATAGAGCGCAACGGCGGTCACATCGGCCACCGAGGTCATTGCCCAGTTCAACCAATACATCCAGCCGGCAAAGAAAGCCATCTTCTCGCCATAGAACTCGCGGGCATAGGACACGAACGAGCCGGAACTCGGGCGATGCATGATTAGTTCGCCAAGTGCACGCAGCACCAGAAACGCAAAGAAGCCGCAAAGCGCATAAACGAACACCAGCGCCGGACCGGCCTGCGCCAGCCGTCCACCGGCGCCCAGGAACAGCCCGGTGCCAATTGCGCCACCAATCGCGATCATCTGGATCTGACGCGGTTTGAGTGCCTTGTGGTATCCGAGGTCTTCTTCCGTGAAGACCTCGCGTTCGGCAGGTGCCGTTTTTACAGATTTCATTGATATTTCTCCTCCCAATGAATTTGCTTTGCAGTCGGCGATACGCCGGAAATCATAATTGGAACTGGCATGCTCGGTGCTGGATACAGCACCAGCAAGCTCATGCATCGCTGTAAAGCTGCATGACAGATTTTTGCCCTCATAATTGCAGAGAATGCCGTTCGTCAAGGGGATCGAAGCATTATTGACCTTCGTACGGCGAAGGATTAAGGTCGAAAAATCTGTAAGACAGCTTTACAGATTTAGGTAACGCTTTGAGCTATTGGAGGAAAAAGTGGGCGTGACGCGCATGGAGCATGATTTGCTCGGAACGAAGGAAATTCCGGCAGATGTTTATTGGGGCGTGCACACGGCGCGCGCGGTGGAGAACTTTCAGATCACCGGCGTAACGATCGGCCACAACCCCTATCTCGTCAGGGGACTGGCCTATGTGAAGGAGGCCGCCGCCCTCGCCAATCACGAGCTTGGCTTGCTTGACCGGGAGCGAATGGAAGCAATCGTCAGAGCCTGCCGCGAAATTCGTGAGGGTGCGCTTCACGAGCAGTTCGTCGTGGATGAAATTCAGGGCGGTGCTGGCACTTCCACCAACATGAACGCCAACGAGGTCATCGCCAACCGGGCACTTGAACTGCTCGGCCACGCGAAAGGCGATTATGCCCACCTTCACCCAAACGACCACGTCAATCTCAGCCAGTCAACCAACGATGCTTATCCGACGGCGGTCAATGTAGGAATGATCGAAGCGATCGACGATCTCGCGGCTTCGATGGGTGTGTTGAAAGACGCGTTCGATCGCAAGGCACAGGAGTTTTCCGGCTTCATCAAGCTGGGACGGACGCAATTGCAGGATGCCGTGCCGATGACGCTCGGTCAGGAGTTCCGCACTTTCGTGGTGATGCTGGGTGAGGATCAGGCCCGCCTCATCGAATCCGCAGCCCTGCTGCACGAGATCAATCTCGGCGCCACCGCCATCGGCACCGGGCTCAATGCACCGCGAGGTTATGCGGCGCTTGCCTGCCAGCATCTGGCGCGGTTGACCGGACGCCCGCTGGTGACGGCCGCCGACCTGATCGAAGCGACGCAGGACCCCGGCGCATTTGTGCATCTGTCTGGCGTGTTGAAACGTGTCGCCGTCAAACTGTCAAAAACCTGCAACGACCTTCGCCTGCTCTCTTCCGGCCCACGCGCCGGCATCGGCGAAATCACCCTGCCCTCCGTTCAGGCAGGGTCGAGCATCATGCCGGGCAAGATCAATCCGGTCATTCCCGAAATGGTCAATCAGGTGGCTTATGCGGTAATCGGCAACGACATCACCATCACAATGGCCGCCGAAGCCGGGCAGCTTCAGCTGAACGCCTTCGAGCCGATCATGGTGCGTGCCCTTTCCCAGAGCATCAGCCAGCTAAGCGCCGCTTGCCGGACTTTGGCGGCACGTTGTGTCGATGGCATCGTCGCCAATCCCGCCATCATGGCACAGCGTGTGGAGGAATCGATCGGTCTCGCAACCGCGCTTAACCCGCTTATCGGATACTATGCAGCAACTGACGTCGCAAAGGAGGCGCTGGCTAGCGGCCGCACCGTCCCGCAGGTGGTGCTGGAGCGCGGCTATCTGACAGAGGCGCAACTTCAGCAGGCACTGAGCCCCCGCCACCTCGCCAACCTACCCGCGCTCACGGGTGTCGAGCCCGATCTTCTCCAATAATGGTCGTTACCACTTGCTTCACCTGACCCAGATGAAGCTCCATCGCTTCGCGCGCATCGGGGGATGAACCCCGCCGGATCGCCTCGACGATCCGGCGGTGCTCCAAATTCGATGCAACGCGCCGGCCAGCCATCAGGTTGACCATCTCGGACTGTTGGGAAAGAGCCTCGCGCGCATCGGCCACAACCTTGGCAAACAGTGCATTGGACGAGGCTTCCGCAATGGCGCAATGAAACTGCCCGTCCAGCAGCACCCACGGATGCGGCCTTTCCTCAGCCTCCATCCTGTCGCAGAGTTCGAGCAGGGTCTCTAGTTGGGCATCCGTGCGCCGCAGCGCCGCCCAACCGGCCGCCGGCACCTCGATGAAGGGGCGTGCCTCGATCAGATCACGGGCGGAATATGCTCCGTAACTCAATTCAGCAGGCGGTGTGGCGGTCATTACATAGGTGCCGCTACCCGTGCGCGTCTGCGTCAACCCCAGAGTCTGGAGAGATCGCAACGCCTCGCGCACGATCGGCCGGCTGACACCATATCTTTCCGCCAGATGGGCTTCGGAGGGCAGCCGGGTTCCGACCACGAGCTGACCAGAGGTGATGGCCGAACGGATATCTTCGAACACCACTTCTGCGGCATTCTTGCGATTGATCGGCTTTGCGTCCGCAAGCCAATCCGACAACCCGCCCATCCTTGAACCCTCCGGCACCCTTGGTCTGTCAACGACGCAGAAGCAAACGCTTATCTATTGAAGGACAGCGCCGCTCCCGCAGCTAAGCCGATCTTCCTAACACTATCTGCGCCGAAGGAACAACGATGGCGGGCACATTTGCAGAATTTAAGCGGGACAGTGGCTTTGCCGGCGCCACACCCTCGCGATCACGAGGGTGTGGCTGTCTCGCAGGAAATTACGTCTTGATTTCCTGAACTTCCTGTTTGTCATGCTCGCGCGGAATGCGGAACCACGCGACATAGAGTGCCGGAAGGAACAGCAGCGTGAGCGCCGTGCCAACCACGATGCCGCCCATCATGGCATAGGCCATCGGACCCCAGAATATCTCCCGAGATATGGGGATGAGAGCAAGTGTTGCCGCCGCAGCCGTCAGCATGATCGGTCGCATGCGATGCTCGGTCGCCTCGATGACGGCATGCCAGGCCGAGACCCCCTCGCTTCTGAGATGTTCGATCTGAACGACGAGAATGACCGAGTTTCGGATCAGAATACCGATCAGTGCCAATATGCCGAGAATGGCGACGAAACCCATCGGCGCGTTGGAGAGCAGCAGCGCTGCCACCACGCCGATCAGCGCCGTCGGGGCAACGGCAAAGACAAGAAACAGCCGGCTGAAGCTCTGCAACTGAACCATAAGGATCGTTGCCATCGCAAACAGCATCAGAGGCACCACGGCTACGATTGGCGCCTGCGAATCCGCGCTGGATTCCACCGAGCCACCTATTTCCACCTTGTACCCCACGGGGAGCGACTTTTCGAAAGCCTCGAGTTTCGGCTTCAACTGCTCCACGATCGTCGCCGGCTGCGTCGGGCCGATGATGGCAGCCTTGACCGTGACTGTCGGAATTCTGTCGCGACGCCAGATGGTCGGCTGTTCCAGCTCGTAGCGGAAATTGGCGATTGCCGACAGCGGCACGGCCTTGCCGTTCGTGGCCGGCAATTGCAGGTTCTGCAATGTTTCGATGGAGCCGCGCTCCGCCAGCTGCGCACGCGCCACCACATTGACGAGGTAGATATCATCCCTGACCTGCGTCACGGTGGAACCCTCGACAATGCTGTTCATGGCATTGGCGATGTCTTCCGAAGAGACACCGAGCTGGCGGGCCTTGTCCTGCAAAACGTCGACCTTGACCACCCGCGTCGGCTCATTCCAGTCCATGACCATGTTGGACAGCAGCCGATGTTCGCCGACGATGCCCGCCAGCTGCTGGCCGAGTTCGCGGACATGCTGGATATCCGGACCGCTCAAGCGATATTGCACCGGCTTTCCGACCGGAGGGCCGATGTCGAGCAATTTCACGAAGGCGTCGGTGCCGGTAAACGTCCGGTTCAGATAGTCCTGCAACTCAGCGCGCACCTTGTCGCGCACATCAAGCCCCTTGGTGACGATGATCGTCTGGCCGAAGGTGACATCAGGCGTCTGCACGTCAAAGGAGAGGATGAAACGTGGTGCGCCTTCACCGACATAGGTCGTCCAGTGGTCGATGTCAGGGTTTTTCGCCAGCGCTTCCTGCTCGAACTGTGCCATCTGCCGGTTGGTTTCGGCAATCGAGCTGTTCTGTGGCAGGTTCCAGTCCACGATCAGTTCCACACGGTCGGAGGCCGGGAAGAACTGCTGCTGCACGAGGCTCATGCCGCCAACGGAAATGGCAAACAACGCAACCGTGAGGATGATCGTAACCCAACGAAAGCGCAGCGCCCGGGATAGAAGCCAGGAAAAGCCAGAGGCAAAACGGCCCTTCTTCTCATGGTGCGATTTCATCGTCTTGGGCAACATCGCCACGCCAAGCAGTGGCGTGAACACAACCGCGACAATCCACGATACGATCAGCGAAACGGCGATCACCACGAACAGGGTGAATGTGAACTCACCCGCCGCGCTGTTGTTGAGGCCGACGGGAATGAAGCCGGCAACGGTGACCAACGTACCGGTCAGCATCGGGAATGCGGTCGAAGTATAAACATAGGTCGCCGCTTTTCTGAGATCGTCGCCGACCTCGAGGCGTGCGACCATCATCTCGACAGCAATCATAGCATCGTCGACGAGAAGCCCGAGCGCGATGATAAGCGCGCCGAGAGAGATGCGTTGCAGCGAAATGCCGGTATATTCCATGTAGACGAAGGTGATCGCCAGCACGAGCGGTATAGAGACCGCAACCACCATGCCCGCCCGCAATCCGAGGCTTATGAAGCTGATGACGAGAACGATTGCAATTGCCTCGAACAGCGCCGAAGTGAAGCCGGAGACCGCCTCATCGACCACGGCCGGCTGATCGGACACGCGATGCACATCGACGCCAACAGGCAGGTCCGCCACGATACGCTTCATCTGTGCATCCAGCTCCTCGCCGAAATGCACGAGGTTCGCACCGGTTTTCATGCCTATGGCAAGACCGATGGCCGGTTGCCCGTTAAAGCGGAACAGCGAAGACGGCGGATCGACATAACCGCGCCGGATCGTCGCCACTTCCGTCAGCGGGAAGAACCGGTTGTTGACGCGCAGATTGATGGCGCGAAGGCTGTCTTCCGAGGTGAACTGGCCGCTGACACGCAGCGCAACACGTTCCGGCCCGGCATTGACGAAGCCGGACTGGGTGACAGCATTCTGGGCTTGCAGCGTCTTGATGATCGATTGCTGATCGATTCCCAGCGCTGCGATCTGCCGCGTGGAAAACTCCAGATAGATCGCCTCGTCCTGCGCGCCGATGACATCAACCTTGCCGATATTATCGACAGTCAGAACCTTGGCACGCGCGTCCTCCACCAGATCGCGCAATTGCCGCTGGCTGAGACCGTCGCTGGTGAAGGCGTAGATATTGCCATAAACATCGCCGAAACGGTCGTTGAAGAACGGGCCGACAACGCCCGAGGGGAAGTCGCCCTTGATGTCGCCGATCATGTTACGCACGCGCACCCAGGTGGGTTCAACATTCTTGGCTTTGGTTTCCGGCACGAGTTCCACGAAAATCGTCGTCTTGCCAGCCACTGTCTGGCTGCGAAGATAGTCGAGATTGTCGAGCTCCTCGAGCTTCTTCTCGATCCTGTCGGTCACCTGCCTGGCCACTTCCTCCGCAGAAGCGCCGGGCCATTGCGCGCTGATCACCATTGTCTTGATGGTGAAATTCGGATCTTCCTCACGTCCGAGGTTGAGATAGGAGAAAACACCGGCAAGAACGAAGACCAGCATGAAGTACCAGACGAGCGAACGGTGCTCGAGCGCCCAGTCGGAAAGATTAAATTTCTTCACTGATGGACCTCCTGATCGATCCTGATGGCTTGACCATCCTTAAGCTTGTGAACGCCGGCACTGGCGACACGTTCGCCGGGCTTGACGCCGCCGGTGATGCGTACACTGCCGCCTTCAGCGGGCTCGCCCTCTATTTTGACCGGGCGCGAGGTGACCGTGGCCGTATCGGTATTGACGATCCAGACACTCCAACCGTCTTCGGTTTTCAGCAGGGCCGACGAGGGGAGCATGATCTGCGATTCGGAGGCGGCAACTGCCGAGGCCGTGACGACCGAGCCGAGCCGGAATGTCGGCGGCGCATCCTGAAGGCTGATTTTCGTGCGGCGCGTGCGTGTCGCGGTTTCGGCTTCTGGGGCAATCTCACGCACCACGCCGGTGGTGCGTATCTTTGGGTCCAGTTGCAGGGCGATATCGAAGGTCGATCCGATATCAAGTCGCTGCGCCGCAAATTGCGGAACATCGACCACAACATCGCGCACTTCCGGGCGGGCAATGGTCACGACCGTCTGTCCGGCAGAGACGACCTGGCCAATTTCACCGGATGTCGCAGTCACCACGCCGTCAAATTCCGCGTGCAGCTGCGTATAGCCCAGTTGCTCCTCGGCCTTATCAAGATTTGCACGGGCTTTGGCGACGGCGGCATTGGCCGTTCGCGTGGCCTGCTCGGCCTCTTCAAGTGCTGCTTCCGTGCCGCTGCGGGCCTCGGCCAGCACGCGCTGACGCTGCTCGGTCGTCACCGCATTGGCCAGTTGCGCTTCGGCGTTGGACAGATCGGATTGGGCGCTCTTTACCGAAAGTTCCAGCGCGAGCGGATCGATCGAGGCCACCACATCGCCTTTCTTGACCAGATCGGCCACATCGACATTGCGGGCAATGATCCGGCCGAGAACACGAAAGCCGAGATCGGTCTGAATTCTCGATTCCACCGTGCCGGTCAGCCGCAGCGCATCGGCGCGCGTCTCCCCAACGACAACGGAGAGCACCGGGCGCGGCGCCTCAGCGGGCGCTTCCTGCTTTTCCTGGCAGGACGAGACCGCAATCGCCGGAAGCAGCAAAAACAAGCTTCTGTTTATCCTGAACATTATTGTGCCTGCCCCTTTTCATAGGCGACCTTTTCACCGGTACGGAGAAATTTGGTCCCGCTGGTCACGACGAGATCGCCGGGAAGAAGTCCTTCCGCCACGACGAATTGACCCGTCTCATAGTCGGAGACCTCAACCCGGCGCATGGCGATTTCCGAGGACTGCGCATCGACCACCCAGACGGCGGGAAGGCCGTTCTGCGACGCCATTGCCGACCAGGGAAGCTCAATCGCCTCCACCTGCTTGAAGCGGAAATGACCCGATACCGGTGCTCCGAGCGGCATGGTCATATCGCCGTTCAGGCCAACCTTGACCCGGATCGTCCCATTGTCGGGATCGATCGTCGGGGAAATCTCCCGCACCGGTCCCTCGACAGCGCGGGCGGGATCCGACAGGAGGCTGACATTGACGAGATTGTCGATATCGCGCTCGAGGAACAGGGATTCGTAGACATCAAATACCGCATCGCGCGGCCCGTCATGCGCCAGCGTGAAAACGAGCTGAGCGGCCTGCGCCACCTGACCGACTTCGACATTGCGCGCGGTGATCACACCATCCGCATCGGCCCTGAGTTCGGTGTAGGAAAGCGCATCGCGCGCCGTATCCAGCTGGGCCTGCGCCGATCTGACGGCGCCTTGTGTGGTGAGCAGGGTTTCCTGCGCCTTGTCGACCGCGGAGCGCGAAGTCACCTGCGTCTTGAAAAGACTTTGCTGGCGATCGAATGCCAACTGCGCCTGCGTCATCTGCGCTTCGGCAGATTGCAGGTTGGCCACCGCAACGTCGATATCCGCCTTTTGCTCTTCCGGGTCGATGCGAGCAAGCAATTGCCCGGCCTTTACCGGGGTACCCACATCCACCAGCCGCTCGGTGATCTTGCCGCTCACCCGAAAGGAAAGGTCCGTCTGGACCCGTGCCCTTACTTCACCGGTGATGACGCTGCCACGGCCGACGGGCTTTTTCGCTGCCGCAACCACATCGACGACACGCAACGGCTTTTCAGCAGGCGGCTCTTCGTTGCTGCAGGACGACAGGGCGAAAATGCCGCCGACCGCCATTGCTAAAAGAATGCTTTTCATGGTGACCTCTTGATCTTCGCCTCACCCTATAATATTTGACTGACTGAATAGTCAATGAAATTCTTGTGTCGCCGATCGGGAACCGTCCGGACGTCAAACCGGGCTCCCCGAATGATCATTCCGAATTGCCCGGCGCGTCCTCTCGGACGCATCGGGGGATGTGCCGACATATTGAACCACGCACCACGTCTTGTAAAAATCGATTCCGGTTTTTACGCCGGTGCTATAGGCAAACCACCTGTCATTTCCGCCGATTGCGACGGGTAAAAAGGCAAGTGCCGAAAGAATACGTAGGGATCCGGGGTTATGGCAAAAGCAAAACTGACACGCGCAGAACAGAAGATACAACGTCCGTTGGAAATTCTCGACGCCGCATTCGAGGAATTCACCAAGAGAGGATTTACGGCCACGCGGGTGGAGGACATTGCCGAGCGGGTGGGAGTGACGAAAGGCACGGTCTACGTCTATTTCGAAACCAAGGAGGCTCTTTTCGAGGCGATGATCAGGCATGCCTCGGCACCTTTTCAGGAGGCATTCAAGGCTTATGCACGCACGTCGGATGATCCCGTCGAGGAGCTTCGGATGCTTCTTGAATTCCTGTTCGACGCCCTCGTCGACAATAGAAAGATGCGGGAACTGTTTCGCTTCATCGTTGCGGAAGGAGCAAAATTTCCCGATCTCATCGACCAGCACCATGACGTGGTGATGGCGCCGGTATTCGAGCGGATCAATACGATCCTCGAAGAGGGCGTGGCGAAAAAAAGGTTTAGAGCCAACCCCACCGAACTGGCCAAGGTCGTCATGTCACCCATAGTCGGAACATTGGTTTTCCGGTTGATTTTCGACGATCGGCGCAGTCTGGACAAGCAGGTCGTTCTGAAGATTCATCTCGAACTGATCATGCGCGGGCTGCTGGCATAAGGGGCACTCTCCTGCCAGTCGATGACCCCTGATGCTGCGATCTGATACATCGCAAGAAACCTTACATGTCGGGCGCGATACAGCCACAATGCTGCGGTAAGGGTTTGTTGCCTCGAGCATATTGCTCGTATTTGAACGAGTAATTGCCATCCTGCTGCCGAGAACCGCTCACCACTCCAACTTTTCAGCGATTTTAGTTGCCGAGTCGAGCTATGCTCCTGCGCGAGAATGCCAGTGCCGATTAAATTCTAGTACCCTTCAATCAATTTGAGGTCACCCTGCCCCTCTGTGCAAACAGCGCCGGTACAATTAGACAGAACAGGTTCCAGCCGCGCAGAGTTGTGCGAGATCCTCGCCGAGCAGATCGACTTAATTAACCGTTTCAGATTTCAGGAGCGAGCTTACAGCTCGAACATTTATGAACAAAACAGTGAATGCCCGCGCCGAGCAGAGCACGGAACCGCCGCGGCAACGCGTGTTGGCTAGAGATCGGGCTATTCCAGAAAACGACCGCCAGCGCGGCGAACACTTTTTTCGAAATGCAGGCGACCAGAAGGATTGCTATCAACCATGACCGCGACGTTAACAGCCCAATTACCTGGCGGCGCGAGTGAAAAGGCCCTGCTTAAAATACTTTCGAATTATCGCAAACCCCGGACCGGCCGCAGCTTGTACGAACTTGCTGTGACGCTTGTTCCCTTCGTATTCCTTTGGGCAGCAGCGTCGGTATCGATTCATTTTGGTTACTGGCTTGGCCTGCTTCTGGTGATCCCCGCAGCCGGATTCCTGTTGAGGCTCTTCATACTGCAACACGATTGCGGACACGGCTCTTTTTTCGGGCGCCGTCGCTGGGATGACTGGACGGGTCGCGCAATCGGTATCCTGACGCTGACGCCCTACGACTATTGGCGCCGCGCGCATGCGGAACACCATGCGTCAGCCGGCAATCTCGATGAGCGAGGGGTTGGCGACATTACAACTCTGACCGTGACCGAATATCGTGCGCTCTCCCCGCGCGGAAAACTCGGTTATCGCTTGTACAGGCATCCGCTAGTGATGTTCGGCATCGGTCCTGCTTTCCTGTTTCTGTTCAAACAAAGGCTACCGTTTGGCATGATGCGGTCTGGAGCGTTGCCCTGGATTTCGACAATGGCAACAAATGCCGGTGTGGCCGTATTGGCCATTCTTCTTATCTGGGCGATAGGGCTCGTGCCTTTTCTGTTGGTTCATCTGCCAATAGTGCTGCTTGCCGGGTCAGCAGGTGTCTGGCTGTTTTATGTCCAGCACCAGTTTGAAGAAACCCACTGGTCCAAGCCTCCGGAATGGGCTTTTCCCCATGCGGCGATGCATGGCGCCTCGTATTACGATCTGCCGGGTCCGCTGCGTTGGATCACCGGCAATATCGGCATGCACCATGTCCACCATTTGTCGAGCAAGGTACCTTTTTACAGGTTGCCAGAGATTCTGCACGACTACCCGGAGCTTGCGAAACTTGGTCGCATCAGCCTTCGCGACAGCCTGGGCTGCGTAAAGCTCATTCTGTGGGACGAATCCACCAAACGGCTGATTTCGCTACGTGAGGCAGAAAAGCAACCGCGATAGACGAGAGCTGGAACGACGCAATACCCCTGGAGCCGGTGTGTGAGGTATCATTCCGCTAAATGCAGAACCGACCCCAATGAGACGTGGCCAACAGTGTAGGTTTGCATTGTTTCAGTAACGGCCGGCACTGTCGGCCAGAGGTTGAATTGTAGCAGCAGCCATTTTGTTGGATCGAATGCGGCTATGGCCGCGAGCGCGCCGGCCCTGATTGCTGAACGCGCGTCCGCGGTCGCAGTATCGCGCAGCTTGGCCAGATCAGAATGGGGCGCTATGGACCGAGCCTCCCGTGTGGCATATCGCGAAGCTGTAAGATCAGGTACGTGGTCGGCGTGCCAGACCAGCCATGTCTGCACCGATGGCCAGCCGAAGTCCCGTGTCAGAACCGCAAAACCTGGACCGGACAGGAAGCTGTCTATCCCTTCTGGCTCGTCCCAGAGATAGAACGGCGCGTAGAGGTTTTCAGCACTGGTGAAGCCGGCATCCTGCTTTCTGGCCGAAAGATAGGCCTTGAAACGCAGGCGTGGAAAGCCATCGAGCAGCGGCCCCTTCTCCCTTATGCGCCGGTCTATGATCGCCATGTCGTAGCCGGCAGGCAGCGTGAAGCTGTATTGCATGGCGATCATGACGTGCTCTCCTCTTTTTTGACAGGTTCCATCCAGTGGACGGCAGTTCCACTCCTGACCGGCTGGACGCTGAGATAGCTGAAGGGACAGGACGGCGCGGCGCCATGCCAATGGGCTTCGCCGGGCGCAAACCACACCGCATCTCCGGCACGGACTTCACGCGGATCGTCACCCTTGCGTTGGACGAGACCGATGCCATCCAGCACGAAGAGAAGCTGGCCGCGCGGATGACTGTGCCAATGGGTCACGACCCCCGGCGGCACAAAAGCGCGCATTGCCGTCATCTCGCCATCGATCCGGCTCGATAACAGCATCTGGACGAGGAAGACCCCGCTGGAGATACCCTCAGGTGCCGCAACTATTCCGTCACCGGCTCGACGCACGCTCATGGTGGATGGACAGGCCGGTTGCATCTCGAAAAAATCGGTCATCGGCCACTCCCATCCGCTGGTGTGCCTGCTGAAACGCCTGATGCAAAGGACCAGTCATCAAACGTCGAGTTGACGATGGCGACCATCACATCCTCCGGCCTCACACCGGGCGACACCGCCAGATTTTCGACGAGCCTCGCATAGAAGCGCGCCTTGGTTTCCGGCGATCGCGTCTTACCCGTGGTGATATGAAAGAAAATGAAATCATCCGACCGAGGGCCGCCGCGATATGTTCGGTCGAAGATCAGTTCGCCCGGTTGGTGCTGGTGGATTGCAGCGAAGCGGTCGTTTTCCGGAACGTCAAAGCAGTCGACAAGCGCGCGGTCGAGACTGTCGGAAACCGCCTTGAGATAGTCGGTGGATTTGCCCGCAAGCAGAGATATTCGGGTGAAAGGCATGAATGCGCTCCGTTCAAGAGGATTGACAGCCATACTATGAAACGACATCATCATCCTGAAAATCAAATTATTCAGGACATTACGTCCTGATTTTAGGGACATTTAATTTGCGCCTTACCCATCTGGATCTGGACGCGCTCCGCAGTTTCGTGATTGGCATCGAGACCGGGTCGTTCGCGCAGGCCGCAGACAGACTGGGGCGTTCGACCTCTGCGGTCAGCGCACAACTCAAGAAGCTGGAGGACCAGGCCGAAACCGCTCTGGTGCGCAAATCCGGCCGGGGGCTGGCGCTGACCGAGAGCGGCGAAGTGCTGCTGTCCTATGCCCGCCGCTTATTGAGCCTGAATGACGAGGCGATCAGCGCCGTTCGCGGGCCGGAACTCGCAGGCTGGATCCGCCTCGGGATTCAGGAGGATTTCGGAGAAACCGTGTTGCCGCAGGTGCTGGGCCGTTTCGCACGCGCCCATCCGCGGGTTCGGATCGAAGGGCGCATCGCTCGCAATAGCGAATTGCGGGAGAAGGTCGAGTCCGGCCATCTTGACCTCGCCTTGGCCTGGAACGACGACACGGCTTCGCCAGCTGAAACGGTTGCATCCATGCCACTGTGCTGGCTGGGCGCGGAGGAAACAGAAACTGTCTGGCAGACCGGCGGGAAAGAGCCGCTTCCACTTGCAGTCTTGGAAGCGCCGTGCCTTTTACGTAGCATTGCCTGCAACCACCTTGATCAACAGCGTATCGCCTGGCGCATTGCATTCGTCAGCCCGAGCCTCGGCGGGTTGTGGGCTGCGACAGCCGCAGGCCTTGGCATCGCACTTCGCACACCGTTCGGCCGGCCGCCTTCCGTACGGGTTCTCGATCCACTCACCAACGGTTTGCCGCAACTCCCGTCGCTGGGGCTCAGCCTTCTTCGCTCCGGAAAAGACGAAAATCCAATCAGCGCCCATCTCGCCACGATCATCCGCCAAGCCTTGCAGGAAACGCTGCCGGAAGCATGGATAGTGCGACCGTAATCGCTGAAACAGCATAAGCTTCCGCCAAGATTACAGGCACGGCGAAGCTGCGGGGGAATCTTTGCCTCGGCTCAAGGCTTGCGCTCGATTCACTAAAATTCCGCATAATATCTTTCATTATCATAATAAAAATGATTATCTGCGGAAATGGATTCAACAGACCGCAAAATCATCAGTCTTCTTGCAGAAGACGCCCGCCGCTCTCTGGCCGATATCGGAAATGTCGTGGAGCTTTCCGCTTCGGCCGTGAACGAGCGCATCCGACGCCTGACGGCCAGCGGGGCGATCCGTCGCATCACCGTTGATGCCGATCCATCCGCATTCGATTTGACCGTGATCGCCTTCGTGTGGATCGCGTTGGCGCCGGATGCGGACGAGGCCGCGTTTCGTGTCTATGCGGCGTCGCAGTCCGCTATTGCGGAATGTCACCATGTGACCGGGCAGTGGTCCTACCTCGTCAAAGTTCACGTCGGGTCGCTGGCGGAGATCGAAACCTTTCTGGCGACAATGAAACAGAACGGGTTCCTTGCCCGTACCGAAACGATCATCGCCCTGTCTTCTGTCGTGCCGGGACCATTTATGCCGAAGGAAAGCGTGGACTGATGGAACTGATGCTCGTTTTGAAAAGCATTGTGCTGGGCCTTGCGGTCGCAGCCCCGCTCGGCCCCATCGGCGCCCTCTGCATCAACCGGACCCTTGAGCGCGGGTTCTGGGCGGGAGTGGCAGGTGGCCTTGGGACTGCTCTGGCAGATGCCGTGTATGCCAGCCTCGCAGCGCTCGGCTTTTCCGCTTTCGCGGCGACCCTCGCGACAATCGATACGCCGCTCAAAATCGTTGGCGGCCTTTTCATGCTGTGGCTCGGCTGGAAAAGCCTGAGGCCCAAACCTCTGGCAGAAGCGGCCAAGGTTGGAGCGCGCGATCTGCTCGGCACCATCACCGCGACCTTTTTCCTGACGATCACCAACCCCATGACGATACTGTCCTTTGCAGCAATTTTCGCGGGTCTCGGCCTTGCTGACACATCGGGAGCGACGAGCGCGTTTTTTGTGGTCGCGGGCGTTTTTCTAGGGTCTTTATTGTGGTGGTTCATGTTGAGCGGCGGCGTTGCATTTGCCCGGCAGCGCCTTCCCACCACCTTTGCCCGCTGGGTTTCCCGCCTGTCCGGAGTGATCCTTGTCTTATTCGGGCTTTTTGCCCTAGGTTCACTTGCCTGGGGCATGATGGCTCATTGAAATGCAACGGTTTTGTCCGCGGCTCCAACTTCTGGGAAAATCGGCGCTCCCTCCACGACCGCATCGAGATCGGCGTCGTCGACGATGAAGGGCGCATTGCCGCCAAGTTCCAGTCCCAGTTTCTTGATGGTCGGCGCGCATTGCCGGTAGAGATGTTCTCCCGTGCTCGCCGACGAGCATGGGATCATTAAGATGCATATTTCCGACCCTCAACAAAAAACCTGCGCCGACGCGGGATCGAAGGTCAGATGCACGAGATCACCACGGTTGAGGCCCGAAATCGCCTCATGGCCAAATGGCAGGCGCACGGCAAAGGGCTCTCCCGAACCTGTATGGGCGACGACATGGACGTTGTTGCCAAGGAAGGTGATATCGCTGACGGTGGCCTGAAAACCGGCGTAAGAGCCCGGCCTGTTGCGGCTGAGCTGTAAACGCTCCGGACGCAGCATCAGCGCCGCCTTTTTTCCCGGCGCAGCTTCGCCATGAACCGGAATTTGGTCAAAGACGATATTCTGCCCGAGCGAAACCGTCGCCTTGCCGCCCGAGGCGGCGAGGAGATCGCAGGCGATGAAGTCGCTGTCACCGATGAATTCGGCCACGAAGCGGGTGGTGGGGTGAGCGTAAAGCTCCGGCCCCGTACCGATCTGGTCAATCACGCCTTTTGAAAACACCGCGATCCGGTCGGAGAGACGCAAGGCCTCCTCCTGATCGTGGGTGACGTAAAGGATCGTTACTTCCGTCTGCTGGTGGATGCGACGGATTTCGAACTGGATCTCTTCCCTGAGCTTCTTGTCGAGCGCCGAGAGCGGCTCGTCCATCAGAAGAACCGGCGGATCATAAGCGAGCGCCCTTGCCAAGGCCACGCGCTGCTGCTGGCCGCCCGACATCTGCGCAGGCTTTCTGTCCTCGAAACCTTCGAGACGAACGAGCCTGAGCATATCCTTCACCTTCGCATCGATTTCCGCCTTGCTCTTTCGGCGCACTTTCAGCGGAAAGGCGATATTCTCGCCAACAGACAGATGCGGAAACAGCGTGTAACGCTGGAAGACCATGCCGATATTGCGCTTGTGCGACGGCGTGGAGAGCAGGCTTTCGCCGTTCAGCAGGATGTCGCCCGCCGTCGGCTGTTCGAAACCGGCCAGAATGTAGAGCGTCGTGCTCTTGCCCGAACCGGATGGTCCGAGAAACGTCATGAACTCGCCCGGCTGCACCTCGAGATTGACGTCCTGAACGGCGACGACCGGTCCGTATTGCTTGGCGATGCCGCGAATTTGCAGGAGCGGTTTGGTCATGTTTTCAATCCTTTTCGCACAGCCGCGACAAGCAGCATGAGAATGATGGTCACCGCGATGAGAAGCGTCGATGCAGCGGCGATCACCGGCGTCAGATCCTGCCGCAGCGTCGCCCAGATTTTCACCGGCAGCGTCTGCAACGTTGGACTTGCCATGAAGATCGCCAGCACCACCTCATCCCAGGAAGTGAGGAAAGAAAAGATCGCGGCTGAGAACAGGCCATGGCTGATGGCCGGCAAGGTGATGCGGATTTTGGCCTGCAGCGGGCTCGCGCCGCATAGCACTGCAGCGTCTTCGATCGATTTATCGAAACCCTCGAGCGCGCTGGTCAACGCCAGAATGGAGAAAGGCAGCGCCACGACAAGATGGGCAATGACAAAGCCCGTGGTGGTGCCCGCAAGGCCGAGCTTCAGGAAAAAAGCATAAAGCGCCACCGCCAGCACCACGACAGGCAGGATCATCGGCGTCATGAACAAAGCCCGCAGACCCTCGCGCCCGATGAAACGCCCCCGCACCAGGCCGAAGGAGGCCACGAGGCCGATCAACACCGACAGGACTGTGACCATCACGGCGATACGCAGGCTTGTCCAGGCAGCATCCAGCCACCTCGGATCGGCAAAGAAATCCGCATACCATTTCAGCGTCCAGCCGGGCGGCGGAAAGATCAGCCATTGCGACGAGCCGAAGGACAAAGCGGCGATGAAGACAATCGGCAGGATAAGGAATGCCGCTGTCAGCACCGTGATGAAAAGGAGCAGCCACTTCCATGCGCCAAGGCTGTTGTAGTTCAAAAGCATGTCAGCGCCCCCCTGCCCCGGCCGCGCCGAAGAATTTCAGCTGGATTGCGTAAAGTGTCAGCGTCACCACCAGAAGCACCAGCGCCGCTGCCCCGCCCATGCCCCAGTTGACGAGAGACTGCACGAATTGCGCGATAAGCTCGGCCAGCATCATGTTCGCCGTGCCGCCCAGCAGCGCCGGGGTGACGAAATAGCCAAGCGACATGACGAACACCATCAGCGCGCCGGAGATCATACCCGGAGCGGCAAGTGGAATGAGAACGCGGGTCAGCGCCTGAAAGCGGGTTGCCCCGCACAGCGCCGCCGCCTGGAGAATGGCCGGATCGATCTTGCGGATGACGCCATAGAGCGGAATGATGATGAATGGCAGCATGATATAGGTCATGCCGATCGTGACGCCGGTCAGGTTGTTGACCAGTGCAAGCGGCTTGTCGATGATGCCAAGGCCCATCAGCGTCTTGTTGACGACACCCGTCCGCTGCAACAGCACCATCCAGGCATAGGTGCGTGCCAGAAGATTGGTCCACATGGACAGAAGCAAAATTGCGAAAACGACGGAGGCAAGCCGCGACGGCATGATGGCAAGCGCCCACGCGACAGGAAAACCGATGACCAGCGTTACGAGCGTGACCAGCGCCGAGACCGCGAATGTATTGAAGAAAATCTTCAGGTAGGTGGAGCTGCCCAGCAATGCGGCGTAATTGCCAAAGCCCAGAACAGGCTCGGTAACGCTGCGCGACAGCAGGATGATAACCGGCACGACGAAGAACAGGGCAAGCAGAACGAATGCCGGCAGGGTGGCGGCAAAATTGCCGGGCCGGAAGGGCATCCGCACCTTCGTCTTCGGGCTTTCTGTTTCATCGGTAAGCGAGACCATGCCCAAACCTCCCCGGAGGTGAAAATTTGCGCGGGCGCTTTTGGCTGCCCGCGCCGTTGCCTTACTTGGCCTGCCAGGCGTACCAGCGCTCACCGATCTCGTCGCGATGTTGCGCCCAGTAGTTCATGTCGGCATTGACCTGGCTCGCTGTCTGCTGGTCAGGCAGGGTCTTTGCCGTTTCCGGATCCATCAGCTTTGCGGATTCGACATTGACCGGGGCATAACCCGTGGCAGACGCCATATCCGCCTGCGCCTGCGCGGAGGTCGCAAGAGCGATGAACTTCATCGCCGCGTCCTTGTTCTTCGTTCCCTTGGGAACGACGAGAGAATCCGCTGCCGTGATGTTCTGCTCCCAGGAGGTCTCCACCTTCACACCGCTTTTCTCAAGCGCTGTCATGCGGCCGTTCCAGACACTGCCGAAGGGCGCCTCCGCAGAAGCGATCAACTGCTGCGATTGCGCGCCGCCAGACCACCAGATGATATCGGATTTGATCGTGTCCAGCTTTTTGAAGGCGCGATCGAGATCAAGCGGGTACAGCTTGTCGGCGGCAACACCATCGGCCAGCAGGGCTGCTTCGATCACACCGGGTGCGGACCATTTGTAAAAGGTGCGCTTGCCGGGAAACTTTGCCGTATCGAAAAGGTCGGCCCAGCTCTTGGGGCAGGCGGCCACAGCATCGACATTGCAGCCGATGACGAAGGAATAATAGAAGCTTCCGACGGAGTAATCAGTGACGAAACGAGGGTCGAGCTTCGTTTTGTCGATGACGGCGAAATCAAGCTTCTCCAGCAGGCCCTTCGGCCCGGCCTGCGCGGCGTAGTCACCTTCCACGTCGACCACATCCCATGTCACGCCGTTCGCCTCGACCATGGCTTTAAGCTTGCCATAGTCCGTCGGGCCATCCTGAAGCACGTTGATGCCGGTCGCCACCATGAATTTTTCGGCCCAGGCCGCCTTCTGCGCGTCCTGCGTGGTTCCTCCCCAGCTGGAAAAAACCAGATCATTCGCCTGTGCGGATGCGCCCAGGGCGAAAATTGCTGCGCATGTCATCAATACCAGTTTCGATCTCATGTTCCCTTACTCCGTTTTAGAGCTTGTTGTTGGCATGCACTTCGCGGCCGGCAGATTCACTTCAGCGGTGAAAAAGGCGCCGGCTTCATGATCTTGTTTTCGGCGACTTCAATGAGGTCGCGGATCTTAGGCAGGAAAGACAACCAGCGTGGATCGGCCAGGAGCCGCGCGCGCCGTTCTTCGCGGTCATCCAGGCTGGAAAAGGCCCAGATGTGGACAATTTCATTGATCGGCCCGATCTCGGAAAAGAAGTAACCCACCAGCTCGCCCAGATGGCTTTTCTGGATTTCGATGCCTTCCTCCTCGACAACCCTAAGGTAGGCCGGAATGGCGCCGTTCTTCAGCCGGTAGGTGCGGATTTCGTAAAACATCGCGTCACCGCATCACGAATGGATCGGGGATCGGGTCATCGGAGGTTCTAAGCCATATGGTCTTCGTGCGCGTGTAATCGAGCGCTGCCGCAAGCCCGCCTTCGCGACCATCACCGGAAAGACCGAACCCCCCGAAAGGCGCAATCGGTGAGACGGCGCGATAGGTGTTCACCCAAACCACACCGGCGCGGATCGCCTTCATCAGTCGATGGGCGCGCGTCAGGTTCTGCGTGAAGACGCCCGAGGCGAGGCCATAGACCGTGTCATTGGCCAAAGCGATCGCTTCCGCCTCGGTTTCGAAGGAAACAACCGAAAGAACCGGGCCGAAGAACTCCCTTTCCATGGACGGCGAACGAATGCCGTCACAATCGAGAATGGTCGGAGGGTAGAAATAACCAGCGCCATCCACCGCCAGACCGCCCGTCACCACCTTCGCACCGGCTTTTTCGGAAGCAGAGACCAGAGAGACAATATGCTTGCGCTGCCGCTCGGTCGCGAGCGGCCCCACTTCCGTTGCCATGTCCAGCGGCGAGCCGACGCGGATCGCCTCAGCCTTCGCCTTCAAAATCCCGAGGAAGCGATCCTTCACGCTTCTCTCGACAATCAGCCGTGATCCGGCAACACAGCTCTGACCGGTCGCCGCGAAAATTCCCGCGACCTGCGCATTGGCGGCGCTTTCGAGATCGGCGTCAGCAAAGACGAGGATTGGCGATTTGCCGCCGAGTTCGAGCGACGTGGAGGCAAGATTTTCGGCCGAGTTGCGAACGATGTGACGCGCCGTTTCCGGCCCGCCGGTAAAGGCGATATGGGCCACCTTCGGGTGCGTGGTGAGTGCCGTGCCGCAGGACGCACCGAAACCAGTGACTATATTGACGACGCCGGCAGGAAAACCAGCCTCCTGCACCAGCCGGGCGAACTCCAGAAGCGGCGCCGGTCCATCTTCCGAGGCCTTGATGACGATTGTGCAGCCGGCAGCGAGCGCCGGGCCGATTTTAACGGCTGCCAGAAAAAGCTGGCTGTTCCACGGGACGATCGCGGCCACCACACCCACGGGCTCGCGCCGCAGCCAGACATCCATGTCCGGCTTGTCGATCGGCAGGTAAGCGCCCTCGATCTTGTCAGCCAAGCCCGCATAATAGCGATAATAGTCCGCGACATAGGCAATCTGCGCCGAGGTCTCGCGGATAATCTTGCCGGTGTCACGGGTTTCGAGCTCGGCAAGCGTCTTTGCATTTTCGGCAACCAGATCGGCAAGCCGATAGAGCAGCTTGCCGCGTTGCGTCGCCGTCAGTTTCGACCAGGCGGCATCGTCATAAAGCGCCCGATGCGCGGCCTCGACGGCGCGGCTAATATCCGCTTCGCGGCTTTCCGGCATTTCTGCCCAAGGTTCACCGGTTGCCGGGTCGAGGCTCGAAAAGCTCGCCTCACCATCCTCGAAGCGCCCGTCGATGTAACACTGGAAACGGCGCATCATCTTACTCCTTGAAAGCCGGCATGACATCGGAAAGGAAGCGTTCCAGCGAGGCCTTCTTGCGCTCGAAGCTCATGCCGGTATCGATCCAGAAGGAATATTCGTCGTAGCCCATGGCCTCGTAGGCCTTAAGCCGGGTAATGACTTCATCGGCATCGCCGACAACGTTGTTCTTGCGCATGACATCACCGGAAAGCATGGCGTTTGCGGCAATCTCCTCCGGCGCAATACGCTCGATCAGCCCCTGATGAACGGGCTTTTCGTTTTTGAACCATGCAAAGAAGTAGTTGTAATAGACGCTCATCTCATGGGCCGCCTGGGCAATATCGGCTTCACCGGAACCGACATAGGTGTGGCGCAGCAGCATGATTTTCGGCCGCTGTTTATCCGGATTTTTCGCACAGGCATCGTTGAAGCGGCCCATCAGGGTTTCCACCTCGTCATCGCCTTGCCAGAGCGGCGTCACCTGAACATTGCAATCATTGGCGACAGCGAATTCATGCGAATTCGGATCACGCGCCGCCACCCAGATGGGCGGAAAAGGCTGCTGCAGCGGTTTGGGAGCCGATGTGGTGGCCGGGAACTTGAAGAATTCGCCGTCGTGGGTGTAGTCACCCGCCCAAACCCCTTTGACAGCCGGAATAAGCTCGCGCATCCGCTGGCCGGCGCCCCAGGCATCGAGGCCTGGAAGCAGCCGCTCATATTCGAACGAATAGGCGCCACGCGCGATGCCGATATCAAGACGGCCGTCACAGATCAGATCCGCCATCGCCGCTTCTCCGGCAAGCTTGATCGGGTGCCAGAAAGGCGCGATCACCGTTCCCGTACCCAGGCGTGCCGTCTTCGTACGCCGCGCCAGATCGGCGATCGTTACAAAGGGGTTGGGCGCTATGGTGAAATCCATGCCGTGATGTTCGCCGGTCCAGATGGCATGCATGCCACCACGATCGGCGATCTCGCATAGTGTCACGAACTCCTCGTAGAGTGTCTTGTGGTCCTGGGAGGCGTCCAGCCGCTCCATGTGAACGAAGAGGGAGAATTTCATGGTTTTGGCCCCTTCATGGAGATGGGATGAACCTTGCCGGCAGTCTCGTTACCGACATAGACGCCGAAGTTGCCGATCGAGCTTTCCAGCACGAAACGATTGACGATATCCGCCGTAGCGCCGGAGTCGAATTTTGCCGAAGCCAGCGCGCCGGGCAACAGAAATCGGCCCTCGCGCGGCGCTTGATCGCCATCGGCAAGCGCGTGATAGACGACGTGTTGGCGCCCATCCGTCTTGTTCTCATAAACCGAGTAGAGAAATCCCGTTTTGACGGAGAGACCCGTCAGGTCTTCGAGACGTGATGTCAGCGCCGCGACCGGATCGCCACTTGCCACGACACAGCCGGGAAGCGACAGCACGTCGTCGCCAACGAGGTAAATCTCGCCGCGCCGTTCCAGAACGGCGCCCACGACGATATCGCCCTCTGCCGCTGCCGATACCGCCTTTGCAGCCAGCATCGGCGTGAAATAGCCGCCGCGCGCATAACCGAGGCCGTTCAGGCCGCTATTGTCGAAAGCCTCGATACGGCCGAGCAGAATGACATGATCGCCGGCCTCGATAACCTCCTGCATCGAACATTCGAACCAGGCCGCGACGTCTGCAAAGACCGGGGAGCCCTTCGGCGCATCCAACCAGCTGGCGGTGGCGAAACGGTCTTCGACCGGCCGGGCGAAGGTGTTGGAGAGGTCCTTCTGGCTTTCCGACAGAATATTGACCGCGAAGTTTTTGGTGCCGGTCATCGTCATGAAATTGCGCGAGCTGCGGGCAAGGCAGATCAGCAGCAACGGCGGATCGAGCGAAACCGAGGTGAAGGAGTTGGCGGTAAAACCGATGGGCTTTCCTGCATCGTCCCGGGTGGTCACGATCGTTACTCCCGTAACGAAAGCGCCGAATGCATCGCGCAAAGCGCGCGGATCAAGGGTTGCAACAGTCATTGCGGCTCCTCCTCTAAAGCCAGCCATTCGGCCATCATTGCATTGACAGTTTCAGGTGCGGTCAGGTTGACCATATGCCGGTGCGCCTCAACGACGCGGGCGTAACCGCGCGGTGTGATCGCCGCCATCTGCTCGGCCATCAAAGGCGTCGAATTGGGATCGTCCGAACCCGTCAGGAAAAGAGCCGGGCAGATGACCGAGGGCCACCGATCCGCATAGGTCTCGTCGCCGTCCGCAAATGCGGTATAGGCAACCGCGTAACCTTCGGGATCGACCATTTCCAGCCAGCCCCGCGTCAACTCCCGCGCCTGCTGGCTCTTTGGATCGTCGCCGAACCAGCGTAACAAAGGGCCTTCCTTGTCCACGCCAGTGGTCCGGATGGCAGCCGCGCGTGCAAGAACCGCAGCCTTCGCGGCCGGATCACGGCGGTAGACGCCGTTCAGATAACCAACGCGCGCAATTCGATCTCCAAAGGTTGCAGCGGCACCGCCGGAAATCAGCGCACCCATGGAGTGCCCGGCCACATTGGCACGCGCGATCCGCATATCGTCAAGAAACCGGCCGAACCAGCCGACAAAATCCTTGAGCGAGCTGCCCGCTGGCAGGCGTTCACTGCCGCCATGCCCCGGCATATCTACCGCGATGACACGGTGCGTCTTTGAAAAGATTTCGATCTGCGGCTTCCAGGCTTCCAGCCGCATTCCCACGCCGTGGATGAGGATCAGGTCTTCACCGGCGCCTGCCTCGAAATAGGCCGCCCCGCCCTCGGTCACCTTGCGAGGGAGCACAGCAGCACCTGCCTTTGCAGCATTGACCCGTGACGTGGTGGCGGCCTCCTGCATTTGCATCACCCTCAAACGCCCGCCGGGTTGGCGACATCCTGACCGAGATCCTTCAGATCCTGATAGCGGTCGCCGATGCGGTGATGAGGCCTGCCGCCGACTGAAGCACCGAGCGCCACGACGATCTCGTCGGCAGCCGGAGCATCGGGAACGGAGGTCTGGATAGTCAGGTAGTGCGAACGGCGGCCTTCATCGTTCTTGTCCATTAACGGGATCATGATCGGCGCATTGCCGGGACCACGCGTATTGCAGAAGGCCAGATAGGACTTGGCACCCACAGCCTGACGATAGTGATTGCCGAAACGCAGCGTGTGAATGAGCGCGGAGGCATGTTCGATCTCACCATCCAGCCCGACGACGGCCGCCTTGCCATAGGCCTCCACCGCTTCGCCGGAACCCACGGCATCGAGGATCATCTTCGTCAGCAGTTCGCCCAGCACCGGCGCCCCGGCGTGGATTTCCGGTTTGAGGTCATCCACGAAGCCTTTTCCAGCCCAGGGATTTTTCACGACCGCGATGGCGGTGAACAGCTTCAAAGGTGTCGCTGCGGCCTTGCCTCCTTCAATCAACGTTGTTTCGACCTGCAACAGGGTCTTACGGATCTGGATGGGCATTGGCGTTCTCTCCGATAAATATGATGTCTTATGGTATGCCATAATATGTAAGTGTCAAGTGGCGGAAATCTGTGGCTTGAAGTTGCGAAAAATGACAATTCTTACAGGATGTTATGGCTCAAGGGCCTTCCATGCGACCGTCAAAGGCCAGTTCGTAAAGGCGCGTCATTTCCGCTGCCGTCGGAACCCGTGGGTTATTTGCCGGTGTGCCGGAGGCGAGGCCTTGCCGCACCATTTCCGGCAAAAGATCGAGATAGCGGGTTTTGTCGATACCGAATTCCTGCGGGGTCGGCACCTTCAACCGCCTGTTCAGGCCGATGAAAGCCTCCACCATCTTTGCGCCTGCTATCTGGTCACTGTCCGTCGAACTCGCGCAACCAAGTGCGCGGGCGGCGGCGGCATATTGCGGTAGAGCGGAATTCAACGAAAATTGTGTGACCAACGGCAGTACCATCGCATTCGACATGCCGTGCGGAACATGGAAAAAGGCACCGACCGGCCGGCTGAGGCCGTGGATCAACGCTGTGGATGTGTTGGAAACGGCAAGACCCGCATGCGTCGCCCCGAGCATCATCGCTTCGCGTGCTTCCCGGTTTTGCGGGTCGTTCGCGACTTTTTCGAGATTTGCCCCGATCAGTTTCAGCGCGGACAGCGCCAACGCCTCGGAATGGGCATTACCGTTGCGGTTAACCAGCGCTTCCAGCGCATGGGTCAGCGCATCTATGCCGGTATCTACCGTGACGCGGTAAGGGCAGGTCAGCGTCAGCTCGTAATCGATGATGGCCGCAACGGGCAAAGCGGCAGTGCCGAGGATGAGCATTTTTTCGCTGGCAGCCGTATCCGTCACGACGGCGGCGCGTGTTACTTCCGATCCGGTTCCTGCGGTTGTGGGTATGGTAATTACCGGCATGACGGCAAAATCCACGATCCTTGGAACTTTCAGCGCCCGCAGCTCTTCGCCACTAGTTGCAACGATGGCACCTGCTTTCGCCGTATCCATGGCGCTACCGCCGCCGAGTGCGACGAGACCATCATGACCGCCCCCGGAAACGCGTTTCACCAGTGTGGCGATGGATATATCCGTTGGATCTTCCACGACATCCGCAAAAATGGCGGCATCGATACCCTCGCCGCCAAGCGCCTGCAAAAGCGCATCCGCATGGCCGAGTTTCTGCATGACTGGATCGCAGACGAGCAGAGGGCGCTTCACCCCCAGAGATTTCAGCAGTGACGGCAATCGGAAACGGCTGCCACCGCCGATGAGCATTTCGCGAGGCATCAGGACACGGTTTATCATTGCGGTTCTCCGCCACTATCATTCTGCGTTGTTCGGAACGGCCTAAGGCACGCGATCTGAAGCGGGACTTCGTCATCCCGCTCCGGTCACCGTGGCCTCAATGCGCCAGGATTTTCGACAGGAACGAGCGTGCGCGATCCGTTTTCGGATTGGTGAAGAAGCTGTCCCCCTCGCCGATCTCGACGATCTCGCCGCCATCCATGAAGACGATGCGGTCAGCCACCTTGCGGGCAAACCCCATTTCATGCGTCACCACCATCATCGTCATGCCTTCCTGCGCAAGCGAGACCATGACGTCGAGCACCTCGTTGATCATTTCCGGATCAAGCGCCGATGTAGGCTCGTCAAAAAGCATGGCGACCGGATCCATCGCCAGCGCGCGGGCGATTGCGACGCGCTGCTGCTGACCGCCGGAAAGCTGACCGGGATATTTCTTCGCATGCGCGGTAAGCCCCACACGCTCCAGAAGGGCGTTGGCTTTGACCAGCGCCTCCGCAGGGGAGCGGCCGAGAACCTTCTCCTGCCCGATGCACAGATTTTCGAGGATCGTCATATGCGGGAAAAGTTCGAAATGCTGGAACACCATGCCCACTTTGGAGCGCAGCTTCGGCATATCGGTCTTGGGGTTGGTCACCTCAACCCCGTTGACGGTGATGATGCCGTTGCCGATCGTCTCCAGCGCATTGACGCATTTGATCAGCGTCGACTTGCCCGAACCGGACGGACCGCAGATCACGACGACTTCGCCCTTGGCTACATTCAGGCTGCAATTGGTCAGAACCTGAAAGGTCGGACCGTACCATTTGTTGACGGATTGAAGTTCGATCATGCTGGTTGCTTGAGACATCGGACTTCTCCCTAGTGTACGTCAGCCGACATTGGGCCGTAGGCCTTGCCGAATCGTTTCTCGATACGGCGCTGGATGAGTTCCCAGGCGGTCGTCATGGCGAGGTAATAAAGGGCCGCGACCATGAAGAGCTCCAGAACGAGGAACTTTTCCTGGATAAGAACCTGCGTGCGGCGCAGCAGCTCCTCCATGGAAATGATGGAGGCGATCGACGTTGTCTTCAGCACGCCATTGACGGAATTGCCAAGCGGCGGAATGATGATGCGGAAGGCCTGCGGCGCAACTATGTAGCGCATCACCTGCGCCTCGGTCATGCCGATGGCGCGCGCCGCATTGATCTGGCCTTTGGGAACCGCGGCAATACCTGCCCGGACGATTTCCGACAGATAAGCGGCCTCGCAGAGCGATAGGCCGATCAGGGTGGACTGCAGAACCGTCAGCTTGATGCCGAGCTGCGGCAGGCCGGTATAGATGATGATGAGCTGCACCAGCAGCGGCGTGCCACGAAATATCCAGGTGTAGAAATAGGCCGGTCCGGAGAGGAACCGGTATTTCGACATGCGCATCACCGCAATGACGAAGCCCAGCGCAAGACCCGCCGTCATGGCAAAAACCGTGAGGCCGAGCGTCACCATCGCCCCCTCGAAAAGATAATAATTCGTCAGATATTCGAAGAAACCTTCCCAGTTCCAACCCTTCACGTCTTTCTCCAATTCATGCGGGAATGGTCGCGGCGAGAACTCTCCCGCCGCGCTGACAGTTCAGATGGAGGAGATTTCAGCCTTCTGGACCAAGAACGGCGAGATCGCCGGGCGCGATGCTCACGCCATAACCACCCATCAGCTTTTCAAGCGAACCATCGGTCCTCATTTCCTTGAGAGCAGCAGAGACGGCACTGGCGACGTCCTTGCTTCCAAAGGAAAGCGAACCGGGCGTAGGGTACATGCCGGAAAGTGCATGCGTGAACTCGCCGCGATCCTGGTATTGCTTGGCGACAGGATCGATGGAGACCGCGGCCTGAACCTGACCTGCCCGCAGCGCCTGATAGACGGTCGCGTAATTGTCGAACAGGTTTATGGTCATCGGCGCAAGACCGCGTTTCTTGAAGTCCTCGTTCAATTCCTTGATCTTGCGCTCGGCATAGCCACCGATATCGGTGCTGACAGCCTTGCCGGCCAGATCGTCCACCTTGGTGATGGGCTCGGATGCACCGACGGCCGTTGAAATGCTGATGGCGAGACTCTCATAGGGGATCATGAACAGGATCTTGCGCCGCTCCGCCGTCACGAACAGGCCAGCATTGATCATGTCCCAGCGGCCGCCCTGCAGGCCCGGCACCATGGTGGCATATTCCGTGCTGATATATTCGGGCTTCAAGCAGAGGCGCTTGGCGATTTCATAACCCAACTCGATACGAAGGCCTTTGAGCACGCCCTGTTGGTCGGCATAGGCCATGGGCGGCAATGTCGGGCTGGTCGCCATCACGAGATGGCCGGGCTTGATGAGGTGATCGTTGGATATTTTCGGCGTGCAGTCCTGTGCAACGGCCGCACCGGCAAGAAGACTGATGACAAAGCCCGCCAGAGAGGTTTTGGCGCGCACGGCTATGCATTTCCGGGAAATCGGATTCCAGTTCATATTAAGCTCCGCTCTTTATATTATTTATTATGGCATACCATCACACCAAACGGATTGCCCTGTCAATAAGCGGTCATTTGTTTTTCTAAATTATTGTAAAACAACCATAAAATCAAAAAACCAAGAGCTTGCGGCCGCCAACTGGGCAACCGCAAGACAAGCAGAACGGAGCGCCAAAAACCGTCAGTCAGCCGTTTTTTGCGCGGTGAGAACGGCTTCGGCGATAGCGCATGCGCTGGTGACATGATCGAGAGCGGCTTTGTAAGCGGCGTCCCCGTCACCTTTCCGGATCGCATCGACGATCTTTTTCATCTGGGCCGGACCTTCGGTATCGCGGCTTTTCGTCTTGATCGTCATGGAGCGAAGATGGTTGATTCGCACCGTCAGCAAATTGACGACGCCCCAGGCGACATGCCGGTCGATCTTGCTGAACAGCGTATGATAAAAAGACGAGGTATGCGCGAGAACACCGGGCATATCCTTGGCAACGTAACTTTCGCGAATATGCTCGAGTGAAGCCTCAAGCGCCTCGACAATGGCGGGATCGCGACGCTCCGCACAAAGGCGAGCCGCCATTCCCTCCAGCGCACCGCGGATTTCGTAAATCTGCTTGGCCTCGGCGAGATCGAGCAGCGCAACCATCGGCCCCTTGTTCGGCAAATTCGCCACCAGCCCCTCGGACTCCAGATGCCGCAGGACTTCGCGCACGATGGTGCGGGAAACGCCCAGCTGGGCGCAGAGATCGCGCTCCACAAGGCGGTCTCCCGGACGGAAGTAACCGTTCACGATGGCGTCGCGCACCTTGTCAAGCGCAAGCTCCCTCAGCGTCTTGGTCGGACGCTCAACGCGAATGGCAGTTCCCTGCAAAGCACCGGTCATGGTATCACCTCGTTTGGCACATCCCGCTTCCGCCCGCCGGGCGTGAAAACAGGTTCTGGCTCTTTATATTATGGCGTACCAACTTATTTAGCCGCGCACCATGTTTATGGCAACAGCGCGCGACCAGCTTGTCGTAATGCCGCGTCACCCCATCCGTTCCGATGCATAGCTGCCCGGGCTTGGCGGGAAGACCACGGTGCGGTTACCATTGATGAAAGTACGGTGGTGGATATGGGCGTGGATGGCGCGTGCCAGAACCTGCGCCTCGACATCCCGGCCGAGCGAAACATAATCCTCCGCGCTCTGGGCATGGGTAATACGCACAATATCCTGCTCGATAATCGGACCTTCGTCGAGATCGGCGGTGACATAGTGGGCCGTCGCGCCGATCAGCTTCACGCCGCGCTGATAGGCCTGCTTGTAAGGGTTGGCGCCCTTGAAGGACGGCAGGAAAGAATGGTGGATGTTGATGATCTTCCCCGACATCGTCTCGCACATCCGGTCGGAAAGCACCTGCATATAACGCGCAAGCACGATCAGTTCGGTTCCGGTGCTTTCGGCAATATCCATGATCCGGGCTTCAGCCTGTGGCTTGTTTTCCTTCGTCACCGGAATGTGGTGGAAGGGAATATCATGATTGACCACCACTTTCTGGTAATCGAAATGGTTGGAGACGACGCCGACAATATCGATCGGCAAGGCGCCGATGCGCCAACGGTAAAGCAGATCGTTCAGACAATGGCCGAAGCGCGAGACCATCAGCAGGACCTTCATCCGCTCGGACTGGTCATGAAGCGCCACTTCCATGCCGAATTTCTGCGAGATCGGCATCAGTCCAGCCATCAAGTCGTCACGCTTTGCTCCCTCTTCGGAAATGAAGCCCACGCGCATGAAGAAACGGCCAGTGCCGAGATCATCAAACTGCGAACTATCGACGATGTTGCAGCCTTTTTCAGCGAGAAAGCCTGAAAGGGCAGCGACGATGCCTCGGGTGGACTTGCAGGTTACGGTCAGGACGAAGTTCGTCATCCGGCACTCTCTCTGTCATCGATATTGGAAAAACCCCGCGCTGTCTGATGAGCGCGGGGAAAAGCCGCGAGGGCGGCGGGGAAACCCGAACTCAAACGTCGAGCGTTGTCTGGTGCTCCCAGGCAGTGAATTGCGCGCAATAAGAGTTCCACTCGCCCTGCTTGAGCTTGAGATAGGCCTTTGAGAACTCCATGCCCAATGCCTGCTGCAGTTCCTCGTCCTTCTCGTATTCGCGCAGCGCATCGAGAAGATTGAGCGGCAGTTTCGGCGCATTCGTCACGGTATGACCTTCGCGATACATGTCTATATCGTGATGCGGACCGGGATCGGCCTGTGAGCGGACACCCGACAGACCGGCCGCAATGATGATGGCCTGCAGCAGATAGGGGTTCACGGCGCCATCCGGCAGACGCAGTTCGAAACGCCCCGGCCCTGGCACGCGAACCATGTGGGTGCGGTTGTTCCCGGTCCAGGTCACCGTGTTCGGCGCCCAGGTCGCGCCCGAGATGGTCCGCGGCGCGTTGATGCGCTTGTAGGAATTAACCGTCGGATTGGTGACGGCCGCAAGAGCGGAGGCATGTTTCATGATGCCGCCCAGAAACGTCTTGCCCTTTGCGGAGAGCCCGAAAGGCATTGCCTTGTCGGCAAAAGCGTTGACCTTGCCGTCCAGATCCCAGACCGAAATATGAGCGTGGCAGCCGTTGCCGGTCAGCCCCTTGAAAGGCTTCGGCATGAATGTCGCGCGCAGCCCGTGCTTTTCGGCAACCGACTTGACCATGAACTTGAAGAAGGAATGTTTATCCGCCGTCTGGAGCGCATCGTCATATTCCCAGTTCATCTCGAACTGGCCGTTCGCGTCCTCATGGTCGTTCTGGTAGGGTTTCCAGCCCAACTCCAACATGTAGTCGCATATTTCCGCGATCACATCGTAACGACGCATCACTGCCTGCTGGTCGTAGCAGGGCTTTTCCGCCGTGTCGTACTCATCGGAGATTTTCGCGCCGTCCGGCGAAATGAGGAAAAATTCCGGTTCCACGCCGGTTTTGACCCGCAGCCCTTGCCCGGCCGCTTCCGCGATGAGCTTTTTCAAAACGACGCGCGGCGCCTGTTCCACAGGCTGGTCTTCCATGACGCAATCGGCAGCAACCCAGGCCACATCCTTTTTCCAGGGAAGCTGGATGACCGAGGAGGCGTCCGGCACTGCGAAGAGATCGGGATGGGCGGGCGTCAGATCGAACCATGTGGCGAAACCGGCAAATCCGGCGCCGCCCTTCTGCATATCGGCAATCGCTTCTGCAGGAACCAGCTTGGCGCGCTGGCCACCAAAGAGATCGGTATAACTGATCATGAAATATTTGATGCCTTTTTCGGCAGCAAACTTGGAGAGGTCCAGTGTCACGTCATTCCCCTTTTTTTGAATATCAGACACTTCATCGAAAAAAGACGGCCACATCCTCCCAAATGCGCCCGTCCATTGTGTTTTTTAAAAGCTGCCTTTACCCGGGAACCAGTTTGTTCCCGCCAGCGGAACCTGCGCCATTGCCGCAGCCTCCATGGTTAGAGCCACCAGATCTTCCGGTTCCAGATTGTGGAGATGGTTTTTGCCGCAGGCGCGTGCGATGGTCTGGGCTTCGAGCGTCATGACCTTCAGATAGTTGGCGAGGCGGCGACCGGCGGCGATTGGATCAAGACGTGCGGCAAGTTCTGGGTCCTGCGTGGTGATGCCTGCGGGGTCTTTGCCCTCGTGCCAGTCATCATAAGCGCCGGCCGTAGTGCCTAGCTTCTGGTATTCGTCTTCCCATTTCGGGTCGTTATCGCCCAGCGCCACCAGCGCCGCCGTTCCGATGGCAACCGCATCGGCACCAAGCGCCAGAGCCTTGGCGACATCCGCACCCGAGCGAATGCCACCGGACACGACCAATTGCACCTTGCGATGCATGCCGAGATCCTGAAGCGCCTGTACTGCGGGGCGAATACAGGCAAGCGTGGGCATGCCGACATTTTCGATGAAGACGTCCTGCGTGGCCGCCGTGCCGCCCTGCATGCCATCAAGCACCACCACATCGGCACCGGCCTTTACGGCAAGTGCGGTGTCGTAATAGGGGCGCGCACCACCAACCTTGATGTAGATCGGTTTTTCCCAATCGGTGATTTCGCGCAGTTCAAGGATCTTGATTTCCAGATCGTCCGGGCCGGTCCAATCAGGATGACGGCAGGCGGAACGTTGGTCGATGCCCTTCGGCAAATTGCGCATATTGGCGACGCGATCGGAAATCTTCTGGCCAAGCAGCATGCCGCCGCCACCCGGTTTCGCGCCTTGGCCGACGACCACCTCGATGGCGTCCGCACGGCGCAAATCCTTGGGGTTCATGCCATAACGCGACGGCAGATACTGATAGACCAGCGTCTGGCTGTGGCCGCGTTCCTCATCCGTCATGCCGCCATCGCCCGTCGTGGTGGACGTGCCGGCAATGGTCGCGCCACGGCCGAGCGCTTCCTTGGCGTTGCCGGAAAGCGCGCCGAAGCTCATGCCGGCAATGGTGATCGGCGTTTTCAGCGTGATCGGCTTCTTGGCAAAGCGCGTGCCGAGGGTGACGGTCGTATCGCACTTCTCGCGATAACCTTCGAGCGGATAACGCGAGATGGACGCGCCGAGAAACAGCAGGTCGTCGAAATGCGGCACCTTCCGCTTCGTGCCTGCGCCGCGAATATCATAGATGCCGGTTGCAGCCGCACGGCGGATTTCCGCCAGCGTGTGATCATCGAAAGTCGCGGACTTGCGCGGTGGGGTGAAGGGGTTGTGATAGCTCATCGGAAAATCCCTCGCCTCAATACGCGTCGGCGTTGTCGATGTTGAAATTGTAGAGCGTGCGGGCCGAACCGTAGCGTTTGAACTCGCTTGGGCTGACATCGGAGACGCCGGCTTTTTCAAGAAGTTCGGCAAGCTTCTCCAGATGTTCGGGCCGCATTTCCTTCTCGATGCAGTCGGCACCCAGGCTTTTGACCGAGCCGCGCACGAAAAGCTTCGCTTCATAAAGGGAGTCACCCAGCGCATCGCCCGCATCGCCGCAGACAACGAGGTGGCCGGACTGACCCATGAAAGCGGACATGTGGCCGATATTGCCCTTCACGACGATGTCGATGCCCTTCATGGAAATGCCGCAGCGGGAAGCGGCATTGCCCTTGATGACCAGAAGCCCGCCGCGACCGGTGGCACCTGCGTATTGCGAAGCGTCGCCCTCGATGACGACGGTGCCCGACATCATGTTTTCGGCAACGCCCGGCCCGGCCGAGCCGTAAACGGTGACGGTGCCGCCATCATTCATGCCGGCGCAATAATAACCGACCGAGCCGCGGACATCGACGATGACGGGGCTGTCGATGCCAACAGCGACGGCATGGTGGCCGCGCGGATTGACAACTTCGAATTCGGTGTCGTTTGCGCCCGAGGAAAGCCCATGGAGCGCGCTGTTGAGTTCACGCAAAGGCGTGTGGGAGAGATCGAAAACTGGCATGGATATGACTTTCGCAATATGCGCCGATGACGGTTTCACGCGGCCTTTTCATGGTCCCAGAAATAGACGGTCGCCGGCTCCGGCTCCCAGACGCGGGCATTTTCGATGCCGGGCAGATTGACCAGCGCGCGGTATTCAGAGCCGAAAGCGACATATTGATCGGTCTCGGCCATCACCGCCGGCTTGCAGGCGATGGGATCGCGCACCACGCCGAAACCGGATTTGGTGCCGACGACGAAGGTAAAGAACCCGTCGAGATCATCGAGCGCGCCGGTCAGCGCTTCGCCCAGATCCTTGCCCTTGGCCATTTCAGCCGTGAGATAGGCGGCGGCCACTTCCGAGTCGTTCTGGGTTTCGAAGGTCATGCCCTCGCGTACCAGTTCCCGACGCAGATTATTGTGGTTGGAGAGCGAACCGTTATGCACCAGGCACTGGTCGGCACCGGTGGAGAAGGGGTGTGCGCCAAGCGTCGTCACAGCCGATTCCGTTGCCATGCGGGTGTGGCCGATGCCATGGCTGCCCGCCATAGAGCGCACGCCAAAACGGGCGACGACATCTTTCGGCAGGCCGGTTTCCTTGTAGATTTCCACGCTGTCGCCGGAGCCCATCACCCGCACATTGGGACGGATGGCGGCGAGGACCGAGCGAATTTCCGTGAGCTTTGCCGATGGAATATCCAGGACCGCGTGGGTGCTTTTCACCGCAACCGAAGCTTCAACGCCATTTTCCTTCAGCGCTTCGGCAAGGCCCGAAAAATCGGCGACGGGATCGGCCGACTGGATGGTCACTTTTGCCCTGCCATCGGCAGCGCTTCCATAGATCGCGATGCCGGCGGAATCCGGTCCACGATCCGTCATGGTCACGAGCATGTCCGAAAGCAGCTCACCCAGCTGCGGTTCAAGGCTTTTGTCTTTCAGGAATAGTCCAACAATGCCGCACATCGACAGGCACCTCCATTCGTTTCTGAATGAAGAGCTAGCATATGGAATTCCATCTCGTCAACTATCAGGAATATTTTTTTCTTCTAAGGCAACTTTTCAATCATTTGTCAGCCGCCTTTGCGGATAGGAAATGATCGACAGATAGCGAGCGGGAAGCTTCACCAGCTCCTCCGGTCCGTGCGGCGCATCAGCATCAAAAAACAGGCTGTCACCCGCCTGCATGGTGAAAAGCTGCTCGCCGTGGCGATAAACCACCTCTCCCTCCAGCATGTAGAGGAACTCCATGCCCTCATGCTGGAAGGTAGGAAATACATCCGAGTCCGTCGTCAGCGTGATGAGATAGGGCTCGACGGTGACGCCGCTGGTATTGTTGTCGATATGGCCAAGCAGGCTGTACTGATGGCCGGCGCGGGTGCCTCTACGCTCGATGTTCACCCCTTGGCCCGCCTTGACGAAGGTGGCGCTGCGCGGCTCCTCGAAGCCACGGAAAAACGCCGTGATCGGCACGCCGAGCGCCTTTGAAAGCGTCTGCAGCGTGGTTAGGGACGGCGAAATATTACCGTTTTCGATCTTTGAGAGCATTCCCACCGATACGCCGGTGGCCGATGCGAGATCGGTGACCGTGATGCCCAGCTTCTTGCGATAGGCACGCACCTCATGGCCGATCGCCATTTCGAGATTATTGACCCTCGGCTCGCGAACCGCATGCGGGTCCTGCGACAAAAGCGCAGGCTCGGTCTTTGTGCTGTCCTTTGCCATGTGATCCTCCGGCATAAAGCGTTTTTCCTTCTTTAAAGGAAAACTATTTTAATTCAGAGGAAATTTTTACATCGCAGCATCGGTAAAGCCTGCGGAAGGTCAGTACGTCACTCTGCCATCGGAGAGATCAAAGACGGCACCAGTATAGAGGCATTTCAGTGGACTACGGACACGCGCTGTCCATCGTAGTCTTACGCTGATATTGAAGCTCACGCCTAAGACGCCGCCAAGCGGTGCCAAGAATTACCCGGCACCGCTGGATTTCGAAAGGCCCCTCGACCAGTCAATGGCAAGAACCGTTCCTGCGGAGTTCAGGCTTCGACCAGCTCGCGAACATCATCAACGAGAAAATGCACGATCACATAGCGCGTCGTGTATTTCTGACCGCTATCGGACACGCTCTCGACGCTGCCGCCGTCGGAGGGATGCCATTTCTGATAGTGAGGATTGTTGGCGATCAGCGTAATCGCCTTGCCCGAAAACCTGCCGGTCAGCCGATAGCGAGCCTCTGCAAGATGCCAAATCTTTTCAAAATCCTGCTGGCTGATGCGGGCTTTCAAAGCCTTCTTGGATATCGTTTCTTCGGGCGAACTGTCGTCGTGTGCCCCCGATGGAATATGCAGGTCAACCTCTTCCGCGCCGTCCAGCAGAAAGGCAAATTCGTCTGGCCACATCCGTCTCACGTATCGCTCCTCCCAAAGCTTATCGTCCTACAACACAATTATGATAGCGCCTCTGCCGTAAGAGGCAATGGCGGATATGAGAGAGCACTTGCCGGCATCCCAATTTTTCGGGAGCGTGGCCATGTGGGCCTCCAACAGGTGCTGAAGATCGCGGGTGGGACGCAACGAAATGGAAGCCAACCGCTATCCCAGCCAGTCTGCCTCCGCTGGCGCAAAGCGGCACCGGCTTCCCTACCAGACTGTAGCATCAAAGCGACCAACGAATGAAATCAGGCTATCGTGGAAAAATCTTACGGCTCAGAGTAAATTATGGCGGAGAGGGTGGGATTCGAACCCACGATACCCTTGCAGGTATGCCGCATTTCGAGTGCGGTGCATTCGACCACTCTGCCACCTCTCCGCATGCGCGAACGCTTGCGTTGCGCGCTCCTCATAAACATCAATGGCGGGACTGACAAGGGAAATTTCGTGTTTGTGTCACAAATTATTCGTCACGGACAAGGCTGTATAAATGCTTCGGCTTCTGGCCGTTTTGTGGATATTTTCACGTGGCGCCACACGGCTTCACTCCTGCACGTCACATTCGGGCGGTGGCGTCACAGCTGGTGATAGCGACGTAAGATTTCCACGATCCGATCGTCCTGTTCCTGATCCGGCAGAAGGGCGGGTTGCCGGCTGGCGCCGACGGATGGGTCCTGAAGGTAAAGCGAGCGCTTGACCATGGCGGGCGCAAAACCGAGCGCATAGAGATCGGTGCGAAAATCCGTATAGATCGCCTGCTGGCGTTCGGCCTCGGCGATATCGCTGGCGTTGAAAGCATTGAGAATGCCGGCAAGTACATGCGGGAGCGCGTTGCCGAGGCCGGAGATGCAGCCGGCGGCACCGTTCTGCAACGACCAGAGAACGAGATGATCCGGGCCGGAATAGACTTCGAAACCGGGCATCTCCTTTGCTACCTGTAGATAGGCTTCCAGCGTCTGCTGCGCACCGCCCGAATCCTTGATGCCGGCAATGTTGCCATGGGCGGCAAGTTTGCGGGTGGTTTCCGGCTCTATGTGGTTCTGGGTTCGGGCGGGAATATCGTAAAGATAGACCGGTGTTTCGACGGCGTCGGCTACAGTCGAGAAATGGCGGATCAGCCCATCCTGGGTGCAGGCGATGAAGAAGGGTGTGATGACGGCAATACCGTCGACGCCGATGCGGTCGAAGGCTTTGGCGAGTTGCAGCGTTTCGAAAGTGGCGGGCATGCCGGCATTGACGATGACCTTCGCACGGCCCGCAACTTCGTCCACCACCTCTTCCGTCAGCCGGATTTTTTCTTCATGCGTCAGTGCGGTGAAATCGCCGTTAGTTCCGGCGCACATGATGTTGTTGCCGGCCGCCACCTGACGGCGCACCTGCGCACGGGTCGCTTCGTAATTGATGGTTTCGTCCTCGTTGAAACAGGTCACGAGCGCGACGAAGGCTTGTTTGGTCATGAAAGAACTCCGCTTGGATTTCCAATAGTGTGATCGGCATCGATCGGACGCACAGACTGCATATCGGGGTCGGGATCGAGGCTGGCGGAAAGAAGTGCGCGCGTATAGGCCTCGCGCGGCGCTTCGAAAACCTGCCGGACAGTCCCGAATTCCACAACCTCTCCCCGCTGCATGACCATGACGTGATCGGCAAAATCGCGGACCACCGGCAGGTCATGCGCGATGAAGATGAAGGAGAGGCCCATTTCACGGCGCAGCTTGTCAAGAAGTGCAACAACCTGCGCCTGGACAGACACGTCGAGCGCCGAGACCGCTTCATCGCAGATGATGAGCTTCGGCTCCAGCGCCAGCGCGCGGGCAATCGCGATCCTCTGCCGCTGGCCACCGGAAAACTGATGCGGATAACGGCGCATATGTTCCGGCGAGAGGCCGACCTGATGCAGCAATTCCGCGACCCGTTCGCGCCATTTCGCTTTGGGTAGTATGTCCGGATGGATCACCCAGGCTTCGGAAACCAGCTGGAACACGGTCATGCGGGGGTTCAGCGACTGGGTTGGATCCTGAAACACCATCTGTAAATCACGCCTGAGGGCAAAGAGTTCGGCAGGCGAAAGCTTGAAGAGATCACGCCCCTTCCACTCGGCGCTGCCGGCATCCGGCTCGTCGAGCCGGAGCAGAATGCGCGCGAGTGTCGATTTGCCGGAACCGCTTTCGCCGACGACAGCTATGGTTTCCCCCGCCATAAGGTCAAAGGAAACGCCCTTCAGTGCCTCGAATGCCCCATAACGTTTGCGCACATCGCGCACACGGAGGAGCGGTTCGCCGGTCGCATTCGGCTCGTGCATTTCGCCCCTGCCGGGGGCGGCGCTGATGAGCTTGCGGGTATAGGGATGCTTTGGGTTGCGATAGACCTCGCGAACCGTGCCTGCCTCCACCAGCACGCCCTTTTCCATCACGACCACGCGGTCGGCGATTTCGGCAACGACGCCAAGATCATGGGTGATGATGAGAACGGCCATACCGGTTTCCCGCTGCAATTCCTTGAGCAGGGCAAGAACTTCAGCCTGAACCGTCACATCGAGTGCCGTGGTCGGCTCGTCGGCGATCAGGAGATCGGGCCGGAGCGCAAGCGCCATGGCGATCATCACACGCTGGCGCTGGCCGCCAGAAAATTCATGCGGATATTTCTTCAAGGCTCCGTCCGGATCAGGAATTCCAACACGCGCGACAAGCCGCCTCGCCTCCGCTTCGGCTTTCGCCCTGTCCATTCCATGGGTGGTCATCGCCTCGCGGATCTGCCAGCCGACGGTATAGACCGGATTGAGATGGCTGAGCGGGTCCTGAAAGATCATGGCGATGCGCCGGCCATTGATCTCGCGGCGGGCCTCAGCCGGCATTGTCAGAAGGTCTTTGCCATCAAGAAATATCTGGCCGCCGCTGATACGTCCGGGCGGCATGTCGATGAGGTTCATGATGGCCGAGGACGATACCGATTTGCCTGAGCCGCTTTCACCCAGGATCGCAAGCGTTTCACCACGGTCGATATGATAGGAAACATCCTTCACCGCATGCACGACACCGCCTGCGGTGTGAAACTCCACGGAAAGGTTGCGCACATCGAGAAGATGGTCAGCCATGTTTGCGGCCTTTCATTTCCAGCCGCCAGCGCTGCACGGGGTCGAGCGCAATGCGCAGCCAGTTGGACAGCAGGTTGAGCGACAGGGTGGTGAGTATGATGGCAAGGCCCGGCCAGAAGGACAGCCACCAGGCGTTGGTGAGGTACTGCCGCCCCTGCGAGATCATCAGGCCCCAGGTGATTTCCGGCGGCTGAATGCCGATACCAAGGAAAGACAGCGCGCTTTCCGCCAGCATCACATAGGCGAAATCAAGCGTCGCAAGCGTTGTCAGCGTCGGCAGGACCACGGGTAGAATATGGCGGAACAGGATACGTTTGCCGGATGCGCCCATCACGCGCGCCGCCTGTACGAACATGCGTTCACGCACCTCCAGCACTTCGGCCCTTGTGGTGCGGATGTAAACGGGGATGCGGGTTATCGCCAGAACCAGCATCAGGTTGAGGATGGATGAGCCGAGCAGATAAAGCACGATGACCGCGATCAACAGTGACGGAAACGACATGATCACGTCCGCCAGCCTCATGATGATCTGGCCAACACGGTTGGAGGAAAAACCGGCGATCAGGCCAAGCACGGTGCCGGTGACGGCGGAAAGGAAAACAGCACCGGCGGCGATCATCAGCGTATTTTGCGTGGCGGCGACGATGCGCGCCAGCAGCGGGCGACCGAGCGCATCCGCCCCCAGCCAGAAATACCATTCGCGTTGCCATTCGAACGGGGCAAGGTTGCGTCCACGCAGGTTCTGCTTCGTCGCCAGCTCGCCAAGCCACGCCGGGCCGACAAAGGCGAGAATGATGACGACGATGAGGAAGATCGCGGCGCAGAGGGCGAATTTATCCGCCCACAACATGCGCAGCATGCGCGTTGCAAAGGATGGATCATCAATGATCTCTGTATCGGCGTTTGAAAGGCTCATGGCTGAACGTCTCCTCAGTGCCGGATACGCGGATCGAGTAGCGCATAGGCGATATCGATCAGAAGATTCATCAGGAAGATCGCAAGCGCGGTCACAAGAATTGCTGCCAGCACGACGTTGAAATCGCGCTGAAGAATGGAATCGATCATCAGCTTGCCAACCCCGGGGAAACCAAAGATGGTTTCGACGATGACTGCGCCGTTGAGAAGGCTTGCCGCCTGATCGCCGATGACGGTGATGACCGGGAGCATGGCGTTTCGCAAGGCGTGGATGAAGATGATCGGACCCGATTTCACACCCTTGGCGCGCGCCGTTTTGACATAGGCAGAGGACAACGCACCGATCATCGAGCCGCGCACCACCTGAACGATGATGCCGAAGGGGCGCACGAACAGAACCGAGATCGGCAATATCCAGTGCAGCACCGAGCCGGTGCCTGAAGTGGGCAGCCAGGCGAGATTGACGGAAAACACCACGATCGCCACGATCGCAAGCCAGAAATCCGGCACGGAAGCGCCGATGAGCGAAATGGTGGAGGCCATGCGATCGAAGAAGCCACCGGAGCGGAAAGCGGCAAGCGAACCGACGACGATTGCTGCGGTGGTGACGAGCGACATGGTGATGACCGCAAGCCACAGAGTCCAGACGAAAGCCTCCAGCACCACATCCAGCGCAGGGCGGGCTTTCCTGAGCGATTCACCCAGATCCCCCGTCATCACGTCGCCCGCGTAGCGCAGGAACTGCACCATCAGCGGATCGTTCAGCCCATGCAGCGCACGAAACTGCTGCTTCAATTCCTCCGAAGCCTCCACCGGCAAAAACAGTGCGGCCGGGTCGCCCGTCAGGCGGGAGAGGAAGAAAACCATTACGATGAGGCCGATCAGGGAGATCAGGCTCGCAACGGAACGTTTTCGGATGAAGCTCAGCATGGTTACCTCCGGTGTTCAGCACGACGGCGAAGCTAAAGCTCCGCCGCCGCTCTTTGGCAGATGAGATACCGGCTTACTTGATGCCGATTTCCGAAAGCTGCAGCATCGAATTGGTGGCGATGGTGGGCTTGAAGTCCAGCCGTTCGGAGACGCGTGAGAAGCCAACCATGTGGAACAGCAGCACATCCGCCACGACATCGTCATGCAGGTAGGCGATGAGCTCGGACCAGAGCTTGGCGCGTTCATCGCCGACGGCTGCAGATGCTCGTTCGATCAAGTCATCCACCTTGGGGTCCGAGAAGCCGGATTGCGTGCCCTTGGTGGCATATTTGAAGAACATGGTGAAGGACGGATCACCCTTGGAATTGTCGTGCATGGCAGCGACGATCTGCGGTCCCCGGCCTTCCTTGAAGGGCTTGGAATAATAGCTTTCGTGCTCGGCCACTTCCACGAATTTGAGGTCGATCTTGAAGCCGACTTCCTGCAATTGCTGCTGGATCGCCTCCATGATCTCGGTGACATTAGGGAAGTTCGCAGTGCGCGCGATGATGGTGATCGGCGTATCCACCTTCACACCAGCAGCTTTTGCCTCCTCCAGCAACTTCTTCGCGCCATCAGGGTCGTAGGGGAAAACCTTGACATCAGGGTTCCAGCCGAGCGTGGTCGGCGGAACGAGTGCGGTGGCCAGCACAGCACCTTCGGGAACCAGCGTGCCGAGGAAAGCCTGCCGGTCGATGGCGAGGTTGAGTGCACGGCGCACCCGCACGTCATTCAGCGGCGCGATGTTGTGGTCGAGGCGCATGTAGACCGTCTCGCTGTCGAGATAGGAAAAGTCGGTCTTCGGGTTTGTCGCGTCGAGCTGCGAAATGGAGGGTGAAAGATCGGCTTCGCCGGTCTGCACCATGGCGGCGCGAACCGAGGGATCAGCGCGGAAAAGATAGGTCGCTTCCGTCACCTGCGGCTTGGCGCCCCAATAGTCGTCACGTGCAGTCAAAACAATCTGCTGGCCCGGTGTCCAGTTGGTCAGCTTGTAAGGTCCGGTGCCAACAGGCTCGCGGATAAATTCCATCTTGGTTTCTTCGGGCACGATGGTGACGAGCGACATCAGGAGCGGCAGAATGGGCTGGGCCGGCTCTGTCTTGAAGTCGATCGTATGGTCGTCGACAATCGTGGGGGTGACGGTCATACCGCCGAAGTAACGACGGGATTCGCATGCATTCTTGTCGCTCATGATGCGTTCGAAGCTATGCTTGACATCCTTGGCATCGAAACCCGTGCCGTCGGAAAACTTCACGCCTTCACGCAGGTGGAAACGCCAGCTGCCATCCGCGTTTTGCTCCCATTTTTCAGCGAGGCGCGGCTGCACGCCGTTCTTGCCGCGCACATCAAGCTCGGTCAGCGTCTCGCTGACATTTTCCATGATGATACGGCCAATATTGGAGCGGGTCGCCATGCAAGGCTCCAGCAGGTCAGCCTCTTCCGCCAGCACGATCTTGATCGGCCCCGACGCCGCAAGCGCCGGCGAAATCGCGGCGCTAAGGCAACCCATAACAAGGGCGCCCGCAATCAATGACTTCTTCATTCCGTTCTCCTCCCAGATCAGAAATTCAGCAACATGGCGGCGTGCCGCAAGAGGCATTCAAAAGCCCCGTCTCCTGCATTGAGGAGCATGGCGTGCGGATGATCGTCTCCTCCACCCGTTATCAAAGCATCGACGCTATCACATTTTTTGTCAAATTATTTTTAAGAAGGATTTTTTATTGAGACCTAGTACAGAAGTTTTATCGTTATAAAACATATATTTATTTTAAGTCATCAAAAATTTTAGAACCTCTTTTTGTCTTAAATAAACTTGACAACTTTTTGAATATGTCATTTTCATCAGACCAAGAGGAGACCACGATGACCCCTGATGACATTGCTCACGCCATGACCGGAGCCATCCATGCCGTTTCGGAAAACCGGCACGAAGCGTTCCTGCCATCGCCGATGATCCAGAACCATGCGAGCTTTCTGCACCTTCTGCAGGACGGCACCCTGCTGTGCGCCTGGTTTGGCGGAACGCTGGAGGGAAAATCGGATATTTCGATCTTCGCGTCAGCGCTCACACCCGGCGCGAGCCGGTGGGGAGCACCGCAGCGCCTGAGCAACGATCCCGCCCATTCCGAACAGAACCCGGTTATTTTCACCGCACCTGATGGCACTCTCTGGCTGTTTCACACCGCCCAGCCCTCCGGCAATCAGGACGAATGCCGCATCCGCATGGCGCGGGTCGTCCACGACCCGGCAACGCCGGAAAAGCTGTCCGCCGAAGATGGCCGTTTTCTCGATCTTCCGAAAGGCTGCTTCATCCGTGCGCCGCTTCGCATCCGCGATGACGGCGCATGGCTTCTGCCGATCTTCCGCTGCGTCCAACGCCCCGGCCAGAAATGGAACGGCAGCCACGATACCGCAGCACTCGGCATATCGAAAGATAACGGCCTCACTTGGCAATTGCAGGAGCTGGCGGGCTCGACCGGCTGCGTTCATATGAGCCCGGTTGGGGGCACGAATGGGCGTTACTCCGCTTTTTTTCGCCGCCGTCAGGCCGATTTCGTTTACCGCACGGAAAGCACAGATGGCGGTCGCTCATGGACAGAACCGCTGCCGACCGACGTGCCGAACAACAATTCCTCCATCGCCACGATCAGGCTCGCAGACGGCAGGCTGGCGATGATCTGCAACCCCATCAACGCCGCGCAATCCAGCGACCGCCGCGCCTCGCTTTATGACGAACTGGGCGAGGAAGACGACAGACCGGATGCCGATCCGAGCGGTGGATGTGTGCCCATATGGGGCGTGCCGCGCGCGCCGGTTTCCATCTGCCTGTCCGATGACGACGGCCGCAGCTTTCCTACCCGGATTTTGATCGAGGACGGGCCGGGCACCTGTCTGTCCAACGATTCGACCGACGGCCGCAATCTGGAAATGTCCTATCCATGGCTTCTGGAGGCAGCGGACGGTACCCTGCACGCAAGCTACACCTATCATCGCCGCGCAATCAAATATGTCCAGTTGGCGCCCGGCTGGGCAGACGCCAAGGACGGGAGAATCGGATGAGCAACATCATTGGTATCACCATGGGTGACCCCTGCGGCGTCGGCCCGGAAATCACCGTCCGCGCGCTTGCGGAAATGTCCGCCCCGGATAGGGAAGCAACGCGGATTTATGGCAACCTTGCCACGCTGGAAGCGGCGCGGGGTGCGCTTGGCATCGACATCGATCTTACTCGGAATGTGGTCGATCTGCCGGTGGAGGGTGCGCCGCTGCCATGGGGCACGCTGTCGCCGGTTGCCGGAGACGCCGCTTTCCGTTTCATTGAAAAAGCGGTGCGGGATGCCGAAGCGGGCGCAATCGGCTGCATCGTCACTGCTCCGATTAACAAGGAGGCCCTCAATCTTGCGGGCCACCATTATGACGGCCACACCGGCATGCTGCGCAGCTTGACCGGTTCTTCAGCCGCCTACATGTTGCTTGCCTCCGAGCGGCTGAAGGTCATTCACGTCTCGACCCATGTGTCCCTGCAGGAAGCCATTCGCCGGGCAACGACGGAGCGGGTACTGGCGACCATCCGCGCTGGCAATGCCCATCTGAAACGCATCGGTTACGAGCGGCCGCGCATCGCGGTTGCCGGTATCAATCCGCATTGCGGCGAAAACGGTCTGTTCGGCACCGAGGATGACGACCAGATTGCGCCAGCGGTTGCCGCCGCGCGCGCTGAAGGCATCGAGGTACACGGGCCGATCTCCGCCGATACCGTGTTCCACCGCGCCTATTCGGGCACTTTCGATCTGGTTGTCGCGCAATATCACGATCAGGGCCATATCCCGATCAAGCTCGTCGCCTTCGATACCGCCGTCAATGTCTCGGTCGATCTGCCGATTGATCGCACTTCGGTCGATCATGGAACGGCATTCGACATCGCCGGCAAAGGCATCGCCAATCACGGCAACATGAATGAGGCCATAGCCTATGCGCGCAAGCTCGTGGCGGGCAAGGGCGCAAGAGGATGAACACGATGTCCACAGCCTCCATTCTCATTCATCAGCCGCGCAGGCTTGCCGTTGGCGCCGGCACCATTTCACAGGTCGGCGCCTGGGCCGGCAAAACCGTTTCCACCCTGGTGATCGCCACGCCGCTGACAGCGAAATTTGCCGACCGGCTGCAATTGCAGGGTCCTTTCACTGTCTTCGACGCCATTCCCGGCGAACCGGACACAGGGACGCTCGATGCAGCACTGGCCGCAGCGCGCGCCGCCAAACCCGATCTCGTCATCGGCCTCGGCGGTGGCTCGGTGATGGATGTAGCGAAACTCGTCGCCGCACTCTGGAATTCCAGCCAGACGCTTGAGGATGTGGCAGGACCGAACAGGGTCGCAGGGCGCGACACCAGGCTCGTCCAGATTGCCACCACCGCCGGAACCGGCTCGGAAGCCGGGATTCGCTCGCTCATCACCGAACCCGTCAAGGGCAGCAAGGTCGCGGTCGAAAGCCCTCATCTGATTGCCGATTTCGCGGTGCTCGATCCGGAACTCACCTATTCCGTGCCATCAGCCGTGACAGCGGCGACGGGGGTGGATGCCATGGCGCATTGCGTGGAGGCTTTCACCAATCGCAAGGCCCATCCGATGATCGACGGTTTTGCCCGCATGGGCTTTTCGCTGGTGGGCAAATATCTGGCGCGCGCCGTTCGCGACGGCGCGGATACCGAAGCCCGCGAAGGAATGATGCTCGCCTCCTACTATGGCGGCATCTGCCTTGGCCCGGTCAATACGGCGGCGGGTCACGCCATCGCCTATCCGCTCGGCACGCTTCTCAACCTGCCGCACGGGCTGGCAAACGCTATCGTCTTCCCGCATGTTCTGGCTTTCAACCAGCACGCCGTTTCGGCAAAGACGGCGGAGGTGGCTGGAGCGCTTGGGCTTCGCGAGCATCTTTCATCCGATGATCTTCGCAAGGCAGCGACAGATTTCTGCGCCGGCCTCGGCATTGAAATGTCCCTTGCGCGGCACGGGGCAAGCGAAACCGACCTTCCCCGTTATGCGCAAGACGCTCACGCAATCCGCCGGCTGATGGACAACAATCCCGCCGATATGAGCGTTGATGACGTGCTCGGCATTTACCGCCGCGCTTTCTAATCGAAAGTCCGGTGCGCTATCGCGCGCACCGGCTCGCCGTCACTTGCCTCAATCCGTATGCGAAGACTCGAAGAGGCGGTCACGTGATCCCGTCAGATGGTCGTGCATCAGCCGCCGCGCGGCCTCGGCATCTCCTTCGGCAATCGCCACCGCAATCGCCTCGTGCTCGGCAAACACGCGGGTAAGGCCGGATGCCTCACGCTTCACCGACATGCCGTGAAACTTCATTCCCACCGCAATGTGGTCCTTGAGAGCCTCCATCGCAGTCGAGAAATAGCTATTCCGTGCCGCCCGCGCGATGGCAAGGTGGAACTGATAATCGGCATCCTCACGGTGGGACTGGCGATTGGTGGCGTCCCGCATCAGCTCGAGCGCCTTTTTGATTGCGACGAGCCTCTCGCCATCATGCCGCAGGGCCGCCGCCGCCGCCGCTGCCGGCTCCAGAGTCAGCCTGAATTCATAACAGTTCAGCAGGTCAGCGACATTTTCGAGCTGGCCGAAGCCCAGCGGCTCGCGCAGGCCGAATGCCCGCACATAGCTGCCGGAACCCCTTCGCGAATAGATGAACCCCTGTTCGCGCAGCCGCCGAAGCGCCTCGCGGACCACAGGTCGCGACACTTCGAATTCCATGGCGAGTTCATGTTCGGTCGGAAGCCGTTCATCCGGCTTGTAGGCGCCGGATTTGATCGCCCGGTGCATTCTCTCGAAAATAATGTCCGGAAGTGCCTTGCGCGCCGTTTCTTTCATCAGCCCCATCTGGTCAGCTTTCTCCAGCGTCATTTTCGCCAAGCATCATTTTCGCAATCCGTCTCAACGTGTCAGCTTGCCCAAAACCACCTGACTTCGCAATGATACATTGGTCGCCGGACCAGCCGACACCAAGACCGGGGAGGCACTCGCCGGCAAGGCGCAGACGCGATACCCCCATGGCAAGCAGCACCGCTTCGGCCGTGGCGCCGCCGGACAAAAGCAACGTGTCGGTCCCGGTGGTGAAAAGCGGCACGACGCCATACGCCAGCCGGTCTGAAACCTCGAGCGGGGAAAGATCTTCCGCCCCTTGCGTCGCGTAAACGAGCGTCAGGCTGGAACGAGCATGCGCGTGAAACGGCACGACGCCATTGGGTGCATCGGTGACCGATACCAAACCCGTTCCTTTAAGGATTTCAATTTGTTCAACGGTGATCGGGTCACGCGAACCTATGACGAAAAGCCCCTTACCCGCGGGAATAGCTGCCGCCTCGGGCACCGCCTGCGCTGTCATCATTTCGGCCAGCGCCTCGGCCAGCCCTCGCGCGCCCACCAGAAGATCAACCCCGTTTGCGCGCCCGGCAAGCAAAGCCTCCCTGATGTCCGCATGCGATAGGGTGTCTGGTATTGCGCAGCGGCTGGCGTGACCGCCCAGTCTTTCATGAACCGAAATCGTGCCCTCAACGCCAAAGCCGGACACGGAACCGTCTACGACGATGCGTCCAAAATCCGGAATGGCTGGCGCTACAAGCGCATGACGATAGGAAACAGCATCCATTTCCGCGGCGATATGTCCTTTCAGGCGGGAATCGATCTTCTTGAACAGAACTGTATCGGCCGGAACCAGTGCTATCAGTTCCTGCGTGCGGCGGCGGGCTTCATCCGCCTTGCCATCCCGACAACCCAGATTGACGCTGAGGACGGCCGGCGCATCGGCCACCGCTGCACGGACGCCGTCAAGACCAATCGCAACTTCAGTCGAAAGCCCACGCCCGGCGAAGGGGGCGGCCGCATCAAGCGCACCGGTCAGGTCATCGGAAAAAATCAACAGCACGGGCGAAACCTTAAGAAAAGTTGTAATGTTTTCCTTCGATAAATTTATTTATAATCAATAGATAAATGGATGTGAATAACAAAAACAACACGACAGCTCGATTAGCCGCACCGACACATGTCGTCGTCATCGGCGAAAGATGGCAGGGAGAGGTTGATCGCTAGACGAAGCGGAAAGGCAGGCCTGAGATGAGCGCTTTGACAAAGCGCTTTTTCTGAAAGCGGCCGTTCAGCGAAACGCGCGGCAACAGCATCGGCTTTTCAAGGCTATCGGCCCCAAGAATACCGGCCTGCGTGGTAACAGCTACGGGAAATCCCGCATCAAACACCGCTTTCGCCTCGCGTTCTCCCACGGCCTTTATCCAGCCATAGGGATAGGAAAAGGACCTCGGCCGACGGCCGACATAGGTCTCCACCCGTCTTGTCGATTCCTCGATTTCGTAGGCCAGGCGCGCCGCATCGATCTTGCGCATGTTCACATGCATCATGGTATGCGCGCCGAGATGGACCAGGGGATCGCTCGACAGCGCCTTGAGTTCGGCCGCATCCATGACGAGTTTTTCCACGATCGCGATCGGATCGATACCATGTTGCCCCGCGACACGGTCGATCCTCTCCACCGCCTCGTCCTCCGCGAATATCTGAACGAAGTTTTCCAGACGCGCAAAGGCTTCCGCTTTTTGTGGAAGGCTGCCGGATTTAATCTCCTCCGGCCCTGTCCCAAAATCGAATTCAAAGGACGTGGCTTTTTGCGTCAGCGCGGCAGTGGTTTCCCACCACACGCTACGCGTCCGCTCCACAAAACCCGGCGTGATGAAAATCGTATAAGGAACAGCATATTTTCGAAAAATCGGTGCAGCATATTCGGCATTGTTGCGATAGCCATCATCAAGCGTGAAAGCACAGAACGACCGTTTCTCGGAATTATCGGCGAGCAGGCCCGGCAGATCGTGCAGATGAACGGGAACGAGACCACATTCGAGCGCCGCCTCTATCGCCTCTTCCAGAAATTGTGGCGTGATCGACAAGTGTGCATTCGGCGCAAAAGCTGACGCTTCCTCGTCCGGACGAACATGGTGCAGCGTGAAGATCACGCCACGCCCGGCAAGAGCCGGAAAAGCCGCACGAACCGCCGGCATGGAAGCCACCTCCAGCCCCGCCCTTATGACCCCATATTTCAGAGAGCGTTTTACTGACCGCAAAAACACCATTACCGATTACCGCAACTTCAAACCGGGCAGAACCCGTTTTTTGATGACTCTCCAGACCGTCAGCGGCAGGTCGATAAGGCCCGGCAAAGGATCGTTCGCCGCAAAAGCCGCCCAGCTGCGGATTGTGCGCAGAGAGGCGACATAGTCCCCAATTCCCGCCTGTCCCCGTCGATTCAACGTCAATGCGGCAATGGCATCACGGACAAGATAGGACCATGACACACCTTGCCGCGCATCGAGCATCTGGCCGGTCGGCATGTCGTTGGCAACCTGCCACAGCAGCGCGCCGAGATCGATGCCGGCCGCTGAACACAGGCCGAACCACGACCATGGGCGCGGATTAACATCGAGAAGTTTCAGCGATCCATCCCTGCCATCCCGCTTAAACTCCACCTCGACCAACCCGCTGTGACCGGCCGATTTCAATATTTTCCTTGCCGCATCGATCGCTTGAGGGTTGTCGACAACCTCGACACAGGTGCTGGTGTAACCAAAATCGACGGGATACTGACGCAGGCGCCGGGCGGTGAATTCTGCAACAGGCTCGCCATTGCGCCAGAGCGCCGCATAGGAAAACTGGCTTTCTCCCCCGCCGGGAATGAGCTCCTGCACGACGACATTGCCCGCGCCGATCTCGCCGCTCGCAGCGGCAAAAGCGGCTTTCAGAGCCTGCCTGTCATCGGCGCGGATAACCTTCGCCCGGGAAATCGCGGTATCGCCCCCGCCCATATTCGGCTTCAGGATAACGGGAAACGTCACGTCCAGCGCATCGGCGTCATCGGACGTGACCATGGCATAGGTCCTGGGGAAGCTGACACCGAGTTCCGCCGCGCGTTTGTAGAGCAGCGGTTTCTCGCACAACCATTGAAGGGAGGACCAATCAGGCAGGACGATTTTGTAAAGGGCGGAAAGCTCATCGCGATGTTGTGAAACGAGCTGAACCTCGCCATCCCCTGATGGCACCAGAAGACACCCTTTCAGATGATGCTTGTCTGCCATATCGCGTAAAAACGCCATCGCCCCTGCATCAAGAGGACCGGACCAGCGGATCGTGTTCTTCACGAAACGCGACCAGCCCGGCAGCGGTGAATCATGGGTGATATAGTGCACAGGCACATCAAGGGCGCCAAGGCTGCGGGCAAGGGCAAGCGTGCCGTGAGCGCCACCAACAATAACAACACCTGGAATGGTCACAGCCTGATCCCCGCCCTATTCCACACCTTGATCGCAAAAATTGATAAATAAATTGGATATTTCTAAAGTATTGCGCGTTCGGAGATCGAATTGGCGGAGCCGAAGAGCCTCACGCTCTTTCGGCTGCCTGCGAACGGTCGGAAGTTTGCTTCGAAGGCAAGCGCCTTACGCCTCTTTGCGCACAGGGCGCGGCTCGCCTTTGTCATCCACCGCTACCATGATGAAGACGGCCTCCGTAACCTTTTCCCGGGAATCTTGATAGTGCCTGCGGGTCCAGGCCTCGATCTTGAGCGTGACGGAGGTGCGCCCAACCTTTTCGATCCTGGTATAGACACACAATGTATCGCCGATCTTGACCGGTTTCTTGAAGACGATTTCATGAACCGCCACTGTGACGGTACGCCCGCCTGCCACATCATTGGCGCGGACGAAGGCGGCAAGGTCCATCTGCGACATCACCCAACCGCCGAAAATGTCGCCGGCCGGATTGGCGTCAGCCGGCATGGCAAGCGTTCTGAGCGTGAGTTCCATATCGGCGGGCGGTTGCTGTTCCATATCAAATTCCTTTCAAGAACCTCCCGCTGCCGGATTTAAACAACCGCGCCCCCTCAGCCAATAGCCGATTTTTCGCGGCAGCCCTTCCAAAACAGCAAGGAATCACGAAGCCATCGTAAGCTTCGGTTAACCATGATGCGGCACGATTCCAAAAAACCGCGAGGGCGTGCGAATGGCCTATGACTGGAGTGGAAACAATAAGATACAGCAGCGCTACGACCGTATCATTCTCGCGGTTGCCAGCGTCATTGCCATCAGCCTGGCGACCGGCACCTTTGTTCTGCGCTCGCAGATGGAGCCGGACGGCACCATAAGCCTTGCCAAACAGCAGCGGCTGGACCTCGAAAAATGGCATTTGCGGCTTTGATCCGCACGATAATGTCAACAGCAGCATAACCCGGCGGCTTATTTTGGAGCGATATCCGGCTTTGCGGTATTTTCCTTCATGGGGGCATGGTCCAGATGGGCCAAAGCCGGGGTAAGAACCGACAAAAATGTCTCTGATCTGCCGATATAGATAATCGCTACGCCGTCGATCCCATTCAAAACCTCCGCCAGCGTATCCTGTGTCTGTTTTTCCAGCCCTTCCAGCAAATCGTCGATGACGATGAATTTCGGCTTCAACAACAGGGCATTGGCGATCCTGATGCTGGCCTGTTCATCCGAATCCAGCTTCTTGTCCCAGCGAATGTGTTCATCAAGCCGGGGCGCCATTTCACCGAGACCGCACGCGGTCAGCGCCGCGACATAGTCTGCCTCCACAAACCGCTGGGGCGCGCGTGGATAGGCCAGAATTTCGCGCAGCGTACCTGTTGGCAAATAGCCGTGCTGGGCAATGAAAAGCGTGTCGGACTGTTCGGGCATTTCGATCCTGCCCTGCCCCCATGGCCACAGGCCGGCCATGGCGGCAAACAGCAGCCGCCGGTTCACGCCCTGTTCGCCATTGATCATCAGACGATCACCCCGCCCGATTTCAACCTCGGCCTCGCGCAGCCGGAAACCACGCTCCAGATCCTGCCCGCCCGCATCACGGCAGATAGTCACCGACCGAAGACGGATTTTTTCGTTGTCGGCACTCCGTTGAAGATCGATTGCGAGGCCGTGCTGTTCAACGCTATCCATCTGGATCAGAGCGTTGCGAAACACCGAAACACGCTGCAACGTCGCCTTCCAGCTGGCAATCGGCCCGAAATTGTCGATATACCAGCGAAGTGCGGTATTGACCTGGTTGAAGGCGCCGACGGCCATCATCAGCCCGCCGAAGGTGAGGTTGCCGGAAAAATAAACTGGTGCTGCGATAAGAATGGGCGCCACAACCGCCAACCAGCCGTAGCCCGACGACACCCAGGTCAGATGTGTCATTGCTAAAGCGAGCCCGCGGATTACGCCGAGCACGGCATCGATATCGACGCCGATCCGCCGCCGCTCGTTTTTTTCACCACGCGCAAGCGCAATCGCCGCCAGATTTTCGCTGGCCCGCATCAGGGAGAAGCGTAGTTCGGCCTCTTTTGAATAACGTTCAGCATTCAGGCCGACCAGACGATAGCCGACAAGGTTGCTGAGCAGGGACGCCGAGCCCGCATAAAGGATCGCCGCCCAGACCATGTATCCGGGAATCGCGACCGGATCGCCGTTGATCGTGATGGAAAAGCCTGCCGACAATGTCCACAGAACGCCGATGAAGCTGATGAGCAGGATCGTCGCATTCACAAGGCCGATGGAAAGCGCCGTGCTGCTTTCCGCAAGGTTGCGGACATCGTCGTGCAAACGCTGGTCCGGATTGATCGCAATCGTGCCGAAACTGGCAAGGCGGGCGGCGCGCCCCGGTTTCAGCCACTGGTCCACCATATCCTTGGCAAGACCCTCGCGCATGTTCAGCGCCGTCATCTGGTTAAGCCAAGTCTGAATGACATTAAGAAGCAACAACAGCCCGGCAATGATCGCGAAGACTTCGAGCTGGTGGAGGAAGGCGTCAAGATCGCGCCGCTCCAGCGCATTGTAAAACGGCGCGTTCCACTCATTGAGCCTGATCTGCCCGTAAGCGGTGAGCAATATCACCGTGAGCAGGGCAATCGACAGCAATATCAGCCGGTTGCGAACCGGCGACGTCCAGAAGGCATTGCCCATCATGCGCAGTTGCGAACGAAAATCGAGATCGAAGCCCGAAAGGTTCGCCGCACTCTTGCGCTGATCGTCGGTCACCGTTGTTGCCATTCATTCCATTCCGAAACGTCAGTCGGCAAAGAAAGCGGTTTGCGATCCTGCACCTTGCGATGCCCAGCAATAACACGCCGTTCGACCTTGTCCACAACCGCGGAGAAATCCTCAGGGAGACAATTAAAAAGCCGCGGCAATTCTTCGCGCCGGCAAACATCGGCGCCTCCGCCAACAATGCGGTTGCCTCCGGAAATGATCCTTGCTTTCTTTTCCTGCATTGCACAAAATCCAAATAATTTCAGAGGGGCGGACAAACCGCATAAACCGGAAAACCGGGCAAGGCAGATTAATGGCGATCAAAGCGAGCATCTATCATCTGACGCATTATAAATACGACAATCCGGTTCGCCTTGGACCGCAAATCATAAGATTGAAGCCCGCCTCGCACTCCAGAACCCATGTTATCAGCCATTCTCTCAAGGTTTCACCGTCCAATCATTTCGTGAACCTTCAACAGGACCCATACGGCAATTATCTCGCCCGTTTCGTTTTTCCCGAGCCGGCGACGGAATTCAAGATCGAGGTCGATCTTGTCGCCGATATGACGGTTTACAATCCGTTCGATTTCTTCGTTGAGGAAGAGGCGACCAAGTGGCCGTTCGATTATCCGCAGGAGCTGCGGGAAGATCTGTCCATCTACATGAAACCGGAACCGACCGGCCCCCTGCTTTCCGCCTTCATGGCCACCGTGGACCACACACCCGGACAGCCGACGGTGGATATGGTCGTCGGCCTCAACGCCCGTCTGCAGCAGGAAATCGGTTACGTCATCCGCATGGAACCGGGTGTTCAGACGCCGGAAGAAACGCTGGCTTCCGGCAAGGGTTCATGCCGCGACACCAGCTGGCTGTTCGTCCAGATCTTGAGACATCTCGGCCTTGCCGCACGTTTCGTGTCCGGATACCTCATCCAGCTGACACCGGATCTCAAGGCATTGGATGGCCCGTCAGGGACAGAGGTCGATTTCACCGATCTGCATGCCTGGGCCGAGGTCTATATGCCGGGCGCCGGCTGGGTCGGTCTCGACCCCACTTCGGGGCTTTTGACCGGCGAGAGCCATATTCCGCTGGCGGCAACGCCGCATTTCCGCAATGCCGCGCCGATTTCCGGCGGTTATTTCGGCGAGGCCAATACGGAATTCGCTTTCGACATGCAGGTTCGGCGCGTTGCCGAGACCCCGCGCATCACCAAACCCTTCTCCGATGAGAGCTGGGAGAGCCTCAATGCACTCGGCGAAAAGGTCGATCAGGTTCTGAACGCCCATGACGTCAGGCTGACCATGGGCGGCGAGCCGACCTTCGTTTCCATCGACGATTTCGAATCCGAGGAATGGAACACCGGCGCGGTTGGACCGACGAAACGCGAAAAAGCGGACGTGTTGATCCGCCGCCTGCGCGAACGTTTCGCGCCCGGCGGCTTCCTGCACTACGGGCAGGGAAAATGGTATCCAGGCGAAAGCCTGCCGCGTTGGACATTTTCGCTCTACTGGCGAAAGGACGGTCTGCCGATCTGGCAGAACCCTGCGCTGATAGCCGAAGAAGGCGCAAATACCGGTGTTGCGGCCGACGACGCGCAAAAGCTACTGAGCGGTATCGCCACTCATCTCGGTGTGGAGCCGGATCTGGTGCTTCCGGCCTATGAGGATCCGGCCGAATGGATCATCAAGGAAGGTAGTCTTCCCGAAAATGTCGATCCGTCCAACTCGAAACTGAAAGACCCGGAAGAACGCAATCGCCTTGCCCGCGTGTTCGAACGCGGGCTTACGACACCGACGGGTTATATTCTTCCGGTGCAGGCGTGGAACGCCAAGCCCACCACAGACAAACGCTGGGTCAGCGAGAAATGGAAAACACGGCGCGGCAAGATTTTCCTCGTTCCGGGTGATAGCCCGGTAGGTTACCGCCTGCCGCTTGGCACCCTGCCCCATGTGCCGCCATCCGCCTATCCTTATATCCATGAAGCTGACCCCTCGATCCCGCGAGGGCCGCTTCCCGAGAAATTCCAGCCCTCCGGACGCACCATGCCGGAAGCGTCTTTCCATGCGGATGAGGCATCCGGCCAAGAACGCATCGAGCAGACGCTTGGTGAAATCGGCGGCGCGGTGCGCACAGCCATGTCGGTGGAACCGCGCGATGGACGGCTCTGCGTCTTCATGCCGCCTGTCGAACGCATCGAGGATTATCTGGAACTGGTCGCAGCGGCAGAAGCGGCAGCGGCCGAGCTCGGGCTGCCCGTCCATATCGAAGGTTATGCTCCGCCGCATGACGAGCGTATCAATGTCATCCGTGTAGCGCCCGATCCCGGCGTCATCGAGGTAAACATCCACCCGGCTGCAAGCTGGAAGGATTGTGTCGACATCACCACGGCGGTCTATGAAGAGGCGCGACAGACGCGTCTGGGCGCTGACAAGTTCATGATCGATGGCCGTCACACCGGCACCGGTGGTGGCAACCATGTGGTCGTGGGCGGGGCCAACCCGAATGACAGCCCTTTCCTGCGCCGTCCCGACCTTCTGAAAAGCCTTGTCTTGCACTGGCAGCGGCACCCATCGCTTTCCTACCTGTTCTCCGGCCTGTTCATCGGACCGACGAGTCAGGCGCCCCGCATCGACGAAGCCCGCCACGACAGTCTTTACGAACTGGAGATCGCGCTGGCGCAGGTGCCTGCCCCTGGCCAGGGTGCGCCGCCGCTGCCATGGCTGGTCGACCGCCTGTTCCGCAACCTCCTGACGGATGTGACGGGCAACACCCACCGCGCCGAAATCTGCATCGACAAGCTGTTTTCTCCGGATGGGCCGACCGGCCGCCTTGGCCTTGTGGAGTTCCGCGGCTTCGAAATGCCGCCCAATGCCCGCATGTCGCTCGCCCAGCAATTGCTGGTGCGCGCCCTCATCGCCCGTTTCTGGAAAAACCCCGCCGCCGGCAAATTCGTGCGCTGGGGCACGGCACTTGCAGACCGATTCATGCTGCCGCACTACATCTGGGCGGACTTTATGGACGTGCTCGGAGACCTGAGGGAAAATGGCTTCGACCTGAAGCCGGAATGGTTCACAGCCCAGCAGGAGTTCCGTTTCCCCTTCTTCGGTGAGGTGGAATACGAAGGCGCGAAGCTGGAATTGCGCCAGGCTCTGGAGCCCTGGCATGTTATGGGCGAACAGGGTGCCATCGGGGGAACCGTGCGTTTTGTCGACAGCTCCGTCGAGCGTATGCAGGTCCGCCTCGAAACCTCCAACCCTGCGCGCTATACCGTGGCGTGCAACGGTCGCACCGTTCCGCTAACTCCGACGGAAAACCGAAGCGTTGCGGTCGCCGGTGTTCGTTTCAAGGCGTGGCAGCCCTCTTCCGGCCTGCATCCCGTTCTGCCGGTCAATTCGCCCTTGACCTTTGACATTTATGATACATGGTCGGGACGATCGATCGGCGGATGCATCTACCATGTTGCTCATCCGGGTGGTCGCAATTACGAGACCTTTCCCGTCAACGGCAACGAGGCCGAGGCACGCCGCCTTGCCCGTTTCGAACCATGGGGACATACGGCCGGGCAATATCCGTTGATGGCGGAAACCGTGTCGCCAGAATTTCCGCTGACGCTCGATCTGCGCCGGCCATACGGAGTATAAATTGTCCAAAGCCCCGGCCACGGAACGCAAGACGGAAACGAGCGCGCAATCGCGCGGGCTTGACTACTCCACCTTGCCCGGCGTGGCCGATGAGATGCTCGATACCAACGGCAAGGTCAGACCGGTCTGGAAAACCCTGCTCGGTGCCCTGTCGCGCATGTCGGAACGCGAACTGCATGAGCGCTTTGCCCGCACCGACCGCTATCTGCGCGATGCGGGCGTGTTTTACCGCGATTACAGCAAGGGCAGCAGCGAAAGAAACTGGCCGATCTCCCATATCCCGGTGCTGATCGACGACAAGGAATGGACGGTTCTTTCCGAAGGGCTTAAACAGCGCGCCAATCTTCTGGAAGCCATGGTCGCCGATTTTTACGGCGAAAACCGGCTGGTGAAGGAAGGTTACGTACCGCCGGCACTGATCGCCTCCAATCCGGAATATCTGCGGCCGATGGTCGGCGTAAAACCGGCAAGCGGCCATTATCTGCATTTCTGCTCGTTCGAGATTGGACGCGGACCTGATGGCAACTGGTGGGTACTTGCCGACAGGACACAGGCGCCCTCCGGCGCAGGTTTTGCGCTGGAAAACCGGGTGGCGACCACACGCGCGCTTTCCGACATCTATGCCGAAACCCATGTTCACCGTCTCGCTTCATTTTTCGGCGCTTTCCGCGACACCTTGCAGTCGCACAGAAAACATCCGGATGACCGCATCGCGGTGCTGACGCCCGGCCCCGCAAACGAGACCTATTTCGAACACGCCTATATCGCCCGCTATCTCGGCTTCATGCTGCTAGAGGGTGAGGATCTGACCGTGGTCAACGGCCGCGTGATGGTAAGGACCGTGGCCGGACTGAAACCGATCGGCGTGCTTTGGCGGCGCCTCGATGCCTCCTATTCCGATCCGCTGGAACTGAACCAGCAATCCCACATCGGCACGCCCGGCATGGTCCAGGCGCTGCGCAATGAAGCACTGACAATCGTCAACGCGCTCGGCACCGGCATTCTCGAAACACGGGCCCTGCTGTCCTTCATGCCGCGCGTCTGTCGCCACCTGCTTGGCGAAGACCTGAAACTGCCGTCCATCGCGACCTGGTGGTGCGGACAGGAATCCGAGCGCCGCCACGTTGCCGGCAATATCGAGGGCATGGTCATCGGCCCGGCCTATTCCCGGCTGCCCTTCTTCGAAGACAACGGTCAGTCCGTGCTCGGCTCGTCCTTGCGTGAAACGGCGAAGGAATCGATCAGCGACTGGCTCGCCTCCGATGGCCACAGGCTTGTCGGCCAAGAGGTGGTGACGCTTTCCACCACGCCAGCCTATATCGACAACAAGCTCGTGCCGCGCCCGATGAGCCTTCGCGTTTTTGCCGCCCGCACCCAGGATGGCTGGCAGATCATGCCGGGCGGCTTTGCGCGGATCGGCAGCAGCAACGATGTATCCGCCATCGCCATGCAATCAGGCGGCAGTGCTGCGGATGTCTGGATCGTCAGCGACAAGCCGGTGGAACGCACCACGCTTTTACCGGCGGAAGAAAGCTTCACCCGCAATATGCCGGGCAGCCTGCCAAGCCGTGCGGCGGACAACCTCTTCTGGCTCGGCCGCTATATCGAACGTTCCGAAGGCGCATTGCGCATCTTGCGCGCCTGGCACGGACGTTATGCCGAATCCGCCGACCCACGTCAGCCCTTGCTTGCGCATGTGACGCGTTATCTCGAAGCGCTGGATGTGGAAATGAACGATGCCGTGCCGGAAAGCCTGCTGAACAACATCAACAGCGCGCTTTATTCCGCCAGCAACATCCGAGACCGTTTTTCGCCGGACGGATGGCTTGCGCTGAATGACCTTGCCAAGACTGCCCGTCGGTTCCACGCAAAGGTTTCGCCGGGCGACGACGCGACCCATGCCATGACGATCCTCCTTCGCAAGCTTGCAGGCTTCGCCGGTCTCGTGCACGAAAACATGTATCGTTTCACCGGCTGGCGTTTCCTGTCGATCGGCCGCTATCTCGAACGTGGCCTGCATATGACAAGGCTTCTCGGCCACATGACCGGACCGGATGCGCCAGATGGATCCTATGACATGCTGCTCGAAATCGGTGACAGCGTCATGACCCATCGCCGCCGCTACAATGTCAGCACGGCGGGTCTGACCGTCACCGATCTTCTGGCGCTCGATCCGCTCAATCCACGGTCCATCCTGTTTCAGCTGAACGAGATTCGTACCGAGGTGGAGCAGCTGCCGAACGCCTTTACGAACGGCCAGATGTCGCCCTTTTACCGGGAGGCGATGCGGCTGCATTCCGGCCTTGCCGTCATGACGCCGGAAAACATGAACGGCGCGATCTACCGCCAGCTCGAAACGGACATGGAACATCTCTCCGATGTTCTGGCCCAGACATATCTCGGATAACCCGATGCTTTATGACCTTTCCCTGCATATGGGTTACACCTACGACACGCCGGCCCATGGCGCGCGCCACATCATCCGCGTGCTGCCCCTGTCGATCCCGGGCCGTCAGCGCTTCATCGCCGGCACCATAGATGTTTCGCCGGTGCCGGAAGAACGGGCGGTCTTTGAAGATTTCTTTCATCAATCGGCCACCTCAGTGCATCTGCGCGCGCCGCACGAAAAGCTGGATATCCGCATGCAGGCGCGTGTGATGGTGGAGGCACCTGCGCTGACGGCAGATTTTTCACCCGAGCTTTCACGCCTGCCGCAAGACCTTGCCGACGTCTGGTCGGTCGACTTCCAGTCACCGCATCACTTCATCGGCGCCAGCCCGAGGCTAGGGACGGATACGGCGATATCGGCCTATGCGCGGGAATTGCTGAAGCCCGGAATGACCATTCGCGAAATCGCACTCTCGATGTGCAAACGCATACACAAGGACTTCACCTATGACGGTGAGGCGACGACTGTCGATACGACACCGTCGGAAGCCTTCAAGCTGAAACGCGGCGTATGCCAGGACTTTTCGCATATCATGATCATGGCGCTGCGCAGCCTCGGCATTCCCGCCGGTTACGTCAGCGGCTTCCTGCGCACTATCCCCCCGCCGGGCAAGGAACGTCTGGAAGGTGCCGATGCGATGCATGCCTGGGTTCGCGTATGGTGCGGTGAGGCCGCCGGTTATCTGGAGCTCGACCCCACAAACGATATCGTTGCCGGCAGCGACCATATCGTCGTTGGCTATGGCCGGGACTATTCCGATGTCGCGCCGGTGATCGGCGTATTGAAGAGCTACGGCAACCAGCAGATCAAACAGGCCGTCGACGTCATTCCCGTCCAGTAATGATACATTACGTGTTATTATGAGCATACTCGAATTAATACTTGAAAAACTGCCCCAATTTGAGCGACGTATAAAATTTAACCGTCTGCATTAGTGGATTCTACATCGTTTGCGGGTTTCCTGCGCTCAGTCTAATGTTCTAATTAGTGAGCCCGTTATGATCTCCTCCGCATATCAAAAAATGACGCGCCGTTTCCTTGCCGATACGGGCGGCAATTTTGGCATGATGACGGCAATATTGCTGCCGGTGCTGCTTGGTTTTGCCGGAGCCGGAATGGAGCTGGCGAATGTGATGCAGGTGAAAGCGGACCTGCAGAACACGGCGGATTCGGCGGCTCTCGCGGCGGCGACCGAGGCACGCTTGAAAGAAGGCGCTCTGACGGACGAACAAATCAAGGAAATCGCCAAGGCCTTCATCGCCAGCCAGATGGAAAAGACCCTGACCGATGAGGAGAAGAAGGCGCTCGAGAAAAACTCTCCAGTCAATATTGGCACAACGGACGATGCGCGCGGCAAGACCTACACCATCCAGACCACGATAAACTACCAGATGCAGCTTAATCCGCTCTTTGGGTTCTTCGGGGCGAAAACACTCGACCTTGCCGCGACAGGCACCGCGGTAAGCACTGTCAACAAGGGCGCGCCGATCTCCATGTATCTGGTGCTCGACCGCTCGGGTTCGATGTCCTTCAAGACCGATACGCTCAACACCAAGAAAACGTCTTGCCAGAACTACACGGTCGATAACTGGGGGAGTTATCCCAATCTCAAAAATACATCGCCCTGCTACGTCAACAAGGCTACTTCGCTAAAAACCGCGGTCGGCTATCTCGTCGCGACGTTGAACAAGGCCGATCCCACTTATACCGCCAACGGCGGTTCCGAACTGGTTCGAACAGGAGCCTCGGTCTATACGCATGAGACCTACGCGGCCCAGCCTATCACCTGGGGTACTAGCAGCGTTGCCACCTATGTCGACAAACAGATCCCGGAGTTTCCGTCTGGCGGTACGGATGCCCGCAGCAGTCTGAATGCCGCATACAACGCCCTTAAAAAAGCGAATACCGTTGAAGCGAAAGAACACAAGGACAAGAAAAGCGAATCCTTCGAGCGATACATCGTTCTCATGACGGATGGCGAAATGACGGGGAACAGCTCCTCCTGGAGTTCCAGCATCGACCAGACTGTGCGCAATACCTGCGATACGGCCAAGAAAGACGGTATCAAGATTTTCAGCGTCGCGTTCATGGCGCCGGACAAGGGCAAGTCGCTGCTGCAACATTGTGCGTCCAGTCTCGACAATTATTACGCGCCTGAAAACATGGAGCAGATCGTTACCGCCTTCGGGGAAATTGCCCGCAAGGCTGCCGGCAGTTTGGCAACGCTGACCAATTAACGGAAAATCAAGCCAGCATCCCCCGGAAACGACCCCGCTTCCGGGGAGCGATGTTCCCGGGGCGACCTTGCCGGGTTGGATGGCTGGCACAGCGTGCGCGGCAGGTGACAGCGCCGGCGACACATGGCATAGGAGAGCCGCTCCCATTCACAGGCCCCTGTCATGATCCGCATCGAAAATATTAGCAAGTCGAACAGTCACCGCATTCTCTACATCGAGGCCTCCGCTGCGCTCAATCGCGGCGAGAAGATCGGCCTTGTCGGCCCCAACGGTTCTGGCAAGACCACGCTGTTCCGAATGATGACCGGCGAGGAACAGCCCGACGAGGGACAGGTCGTCGTCGAAAAGGGCATGACGGTCGGTTATTTCAACCAAGACGTCGGCGAAATGTCCGGCCGTTCCGCCGTGGCCGAAGTCATGGAAGGCGCCGGCCCGGTCAGCGAAGTCGCAGCCGAACTTCGGCAGCTGGAAGCCGCCATGTCCGATCCCGACCGGATGGACGAAATGGACGCCATCATCGAGCGTTACGGCGAAGTGCAGGCGCGGTATGAAGAACTGGACGGCTACGCGCTGGAGGGCCGCGCGCGCGAGGTTCTGGACGGGCTGAGCTTCAGTCAGGAAATGATGGATGGCGACGTCGCCAAACTTTCCGGCGGCTGGAAGATGCGCGTGGCGCTCGCCCGCATCCTTCTGATGCGCCCGGACGTGATGCTGCTCGACGAACCCTCGAACCATCTCGATCTCGAAAGCCTGATCTGGCTCGAAGATTTTCTGAAGAACTACGACGGCGCGCTTTTGATGACCTCGCACGACCGCGAATTCATGAACCGCATCGTTACCAAGATCATCGAAATTGACGCTGGCAACCTCACCACCTATTCCGGCGACTACGGCTTTTACGAACAGCAGCGTGCGCAGAACGAAAAGCAGCAGCAGGCGCAGTTCGAACGCCAGCAGGCGATGCTCGCCAAGGAAATCAAGTTCATCGAGCGCTTCAAGGCGCGTGCCTCGCATGCCTCACAGGTGCAGAGCCGCGTCAAGAAACTCGAAAAGATCGACCGCGTCGAGCCGCCCAAGCGGCGCCAGACGGTAGCTTTCGAATTTGCGCCGGCGCCGAGATCTGGCGAAGATGTCGTCGCGCTGAAGAAAGTGAACAAGGCCTATGGCAGCCGCACGATCTATGGCGAGTTGGACTTCATGGTGCGGCGCAAGGAGCGCTGGTGCATCATGGGCGTCAATGGTGCCGGAAAATCCACCTTGCTGAAACTCGTGACTGGCACGACCACGCCGGATTCCGGCAATGTAACTCTCGGCGCCAGCGTCAAGCTCGGTTATTTCGCCCAGCACGCCATGGATGTTCTGGACGGCGACAGCACCATTCTGGAATGGCTGGAGGAACGTTTCCCGAAAGCCGGGCAGGCACCGCTGCGCGCCCTTGCCGGCTGCTTCGGTTTTTCCGGTGACGATGTGGAGAAGCGCTGCCGCGTTTTGTCCGGCGGTGAGAAGGCCCGTCTGGTCATGGCTGCCATGCTGTTCGACCCGCCGAATTTCCTCGTGCTGGACGAGCCGACGAACCATCTCGACCTCGACACCAAGGAAATGCTGATCAAGGCCCTGTCGGAATATGAAGGCACGATGCTTTTCGTTTCGCATGACCGCCATTTCCTGGCCGCCCTTTCCAACCGGGTGCTGGAACTGACGCCTGACGGTATCCACCAATTTGGCGGCGGATATACGGAATATGTCGAAAGCACCGGACAGGAAGCGCCGGGCCTGCGCAGCTGAGGCAGCTTGACGGACGTATGAGACGCAGAATTCCCGGGACAGGTTTCATCTTTTAACGTTTGCAGAGCGGATCGGTGGACTAACAAATGCAACTTAAAGACTGCTACAATTTCCACGATTTTCGCCGAATGGCTAAACAGCGTCTTCCCGGACCGATCTTCAACTACATCGACGGTGCTGCCGACGATGAGGTGACGTACCGGAGAAACACGACCGCCTTCGACAATTGCGATCTCGTTCCCGACGTGTTGCGGGGCGTGGCCGATGTGGACATGTCTGTCACCGTCATGGGGCAGAAGCTGGCGATGCCGGTCTATTGTTCCCCGACGGCGCTTCAGCGTCTCTTCCACCATCAGGGGGAGCGGGCGGTTGCGGCCGCAGCCGGAAAATTCGGCACGATGTTCGGCGTTTCTTCACTCGGCACCACCAGCCTCGAGGAAGCGCGCCGGATCAGCGGCGGCCCACAGGTCTATCAGTTTTATTTCCACAAGGACCGTGGTCTCAACCGCGATATGATGGCGCGCGCCAAGACTGCGGGTGTGCAGACGATGATGCTGACGGTGGACAGCATCACGGGTGGGAACCGTGAGCGCGACAAGCGCACCGGTTTTGCCATTCCGTTCAAGCTCAATCTTTCCGGCATTGCGCAATTCGCCATCAAGCCGGCCTGGGGGATCAATTATCTGACGCATGAGCGCTTCAGCCTGCCCCAGCTCGACGGCCACATCAAAATGGACGGCGGCGCGCTCTCCATCAGTCGCTATTTCACCGAAATGCTCGACCCATCCATGACATGGGACGACGTCGCACAGATGGTGCGTGAATGGGGCGGCCCTTTTTGTCTGAAGGGTGTCATGTCCGTGGAGGACGCCAGACGCGCCGTCGATATCGGTTGCAGCGGCATCGTGCTTTCCAATCACGGCGGTCGCCAGCTCGATGGTTCGCGTAGCGCCTTCGACCAACTGGCCGAGATTGTCGACGCAGTCGGTGACCGTATCGATGTCATGATGGATGGCGGTGTTCAGCGCGGAACGCACGTCCTCAAAGCCCTGTCTCTGGGGGCGAAGGCCGTGGGGCTTGGCCGCTATTACCTTTTCCCGCTTGCCGCCGCCGGACAGCCGGGTGTCGAGCGGGCGCTTGAGCTGATGCGCATCGAAATCGAGCGCGGCATGAAGCTGATGGGCTGCACCACCGTCGACCAACTGACACGCCGGAACCTGCGGTTTCGTGACTAGAGCGGTGTCAGCGCGAGGAAATCGAGGCCTGTCGAGCTTATCGACAATATAGTCGGATAATCACCCGTACCGAACGACCCCTTTGAAACCACCACAGCGGTTTCGGGAGGTTTTCACGCTATCGGCGCTGCGCAGTGGTGACCTTGGCAAGACCGATCGAATATGATTATGGTTGCATGATGCAACCATAATGGATTTTGGCATGTCCGAAAGACCCTTTCCCATAAACGATATCCGCTCCACCTCGCGTCGGCTCGTGCGCGAACTCGGCTTTATGGGTGGAGACTTTGCCGGCACCGATCTGCCGCCCTCCGCCGTGCACGCCCTGATCGAGATCGAGGCATGCCCACGCATTACCGCACGCGATCTGGGAAAGATGCTTCGGCTTGAAAAGTCGAGCATCAGCCGCATGCTTCGCAAACTGGTTCTTTCGGGCGATGTTCTGGAAGAAACGGACGAAGAGGATAGTCGTATCAAGCGGTTGCGCCTCGCCGGGCGAGGACAGAAGCGGGTCGAAGCCATCCACACTTTTGCCAACCGACAGGTATCAAACGCACTGTCGCGGCTCGCGCCTGCGGATGGCCAAAAAATCTTTGACGGGCTTCGCCTTTATGCCGACGCGCTGGGAGACCGGGCCGACGCCGCGGCTTCCCCGATCGAAATCGTCAGGGGCTACAGGCCCGGCCTTATTGCCCGTATCACGCAAATGCATGCGCTTTATTATGCCCGAACATCAGGCTTCGGCCAGCGCTTCGAATCCGTTGTTGCCGAAGGTCTGGCCTCCTTTTGCAACCGGCTCGAAAGCCCGCAAAATGCGATCTGGGTGGCAATGCGTGGAGACGATATCATCGGCTCCGTCGCAATCGACGGTGAAGATCTGGGACCGGGAACCGCGCATCTGCGCTGGTTCATCGTCGATGATGGCGTGCGTGGCGGCGGCGTCGGGCGAAGGCTATTGGCAACCGCCCTTGCGTTCACGGACGAAAAAGCGTTCGCCGAAACCCATCTGTGGACTTTCAACGGACTTTTGGCGGCACGGCATCTTTACGAGGCCCAGGGTTTTACCTGTGTACAGGAACGTCCCGGCAGCCAGTGGGGAAGCGAGGTTCTGGAACAGCGCTTCGTCAGGCCGCTTCCTGTGGTTGGCGGCGCTTCACGTGAAGCGAACTAAACCCCGTGGCGGCCGATCAAGCCGCCTTGAGAGCCCCCCGATGAGCAAGTGCGCCTGAACCCAGCTCGAACTGGCCGAGCAACCGGTTCAGCGCATCGACCTCGCCTGCAAGATTGTGGCTTGCGGCGGTCATTTCTTCCACCATCGCGGCATTTTTCTGCGTGTCCTGATCCATCTGGTTCACGGCGGTATTGATCTGCTGAAGGCCGGACGACTGCTCTTGCGCGGATTCGACGATCGCGGCGACGTGCTGGTTGATCTCCTGCACTTCGGCGACAATCGCGTCGAGCGCCTTGCCGGTGTCGCCGACGAGATGCACGCCCTCTTCGACCTGCTGGTTCGATTTTGTGATCAGCGACTTGATTTCCTTCGCCGCGCCGGCAGAACGCTGCGCAAGTTCGCGCACCTCCTGCGCCACCACGGCAAAACCCTTGCCCGCCTCGCCAGCTCGCGCCGCTTCCACGCCGGCATTGAGCGCCAACAAGTTCGTCTGGAAGGCAATCTCGTCGATCACACCGATGATACTGGAAATCTCGTTCGAGGATTTTTCGATCCGCTCCATCGCGATCACGGCCTGACGCACGACTTCGCCCGATCGTTCCGCACCGATGCGCGTGCGGGAAACCAGACGGCCCGCCTCATGCGCGCGGTTCGCGGCGTCTTTCACGGTTATCGTGATCTCTTCAAGAGCTGCGGCGGTTTCCTCCACGGCAGCAGCCTGCTGTTCCGTCCGCCTTGCCAGATCATCGGAGGCTGCCTTGATTTCATTAGCGCCGGCATCAATACCGGCAGCATTATCCGATACCCGCAGAAGCGCGTTCTGCAACTTCCCGGCAGAACCGTTAAAATCGTTGCGCACGGCATCGAACCGCTCGACAAAGGGATCGTTGATACGACAGGACACGTCGCCATCTGCGAGCCTGGCCAACGCCTGAGCCAGACTGTCAACCGCGAAACGGATACCGCTCGCCTCATCGGCCGCCTTGTGTTCGCGGGCCACCCGCTCCTGTTCGCCAAGAGTTCGGTTGGCTTCCGCTTCCTGCTCCAGCAAGGCTTTTTCACGATTGTTTTCGCGCAAAACGTCAAGCGAGCGGGCAAGATCGCCGATCTCGTCCCTGGTCTCGATATCCTTCAATGTCAGCTGGAGATTTCCCCGGGCGATCTGGGCGGTCTCATCGATGACATTCGTGATGCGGTTGATGAACCGCCGTGCAATAAACCAGCCGGCCATCGCCAGCAGCACCGCCGCCGTTACGATCGTCAGGACGGCGTCACGCATCATTGCATGCAGCTGCGCAAAGACCGTGTCCTCCGGAACCGAGACGATTGCGTACCATTTCATGTCGCCGGTGAGCATGACCGGCAAGGCGACGGCAAGGGAAACCGTGCCGTCCTGTGCCGTCATTTCCAGCTCTTTTCCGGGATTGGCGATCAGTTTATCCCAGCCTTCAGTTTGTGCGCCGCCATCTGCGAGGTTCTTACCCATTATCGTCGCATCGGGATGGCTGATGATCTTGCCGCCGCCACTCACAAGGCTCATGAAGCCCGTTCCCATCGGCCGGACGGCTGACAACGCCTTGTTCGTTTCCTCCAGCGACAGATCGAGGCCAGCGACGCCCAGAGTTTTACCGTCGACGATGACAGGTTTGGCGACCGAGGTAATCAGAACCTCCTTGCCATCGATTGCGTAAGAATAGGGTTCGATGACGACTGTTTTCTTCAATGTGAAGGGCAACTGATAATAATCGCCTGGACCCGCGGTGGTATAATCCGTCAATGCGGTGTTGCTTATTTTGCCTCCGCTCCGCACCCAATAGGGTACATAACGACCAGTCGCATCATATCCCTCCTTGTTGACGAAGTCCGCATCCTTGCCATCGAAGGCATTGGGCTCCCATCCGGTCCAGAGACCAAGCAAATCGGGATTGTTCGCCAGCATGTGCCGGATAAGCTGATCGGCCTTGCCCCGATCGGCATCGCCCGACTGCTTCATCGATTCCAGAACCGAGCCGAGGCTATTGACGATGTGAATCATGCCGCCGATATTTTTCTCGGTCGTCAAAGCTTCGGCTTGCGCGATCTGCTGCATACGCTCCATACTGTTGGCCCTCGTATCCTCAAAGGACCGATAAAACAGCACGGCCGAAGCCGCGATTGTTGCAACGACGCCGCACGCGGCGACTGCGAAGATATTACGGCCCGTTGTCGATTTAAACAGCATGTCTCATCCTCACAAAAAATCCCGGCCGCGACGGCTGAGGTCACTGCGCGCAAGCCCAAAATGTCAACAACCAGACCGGAGGATAATATTAGAAAACTATGCTTAAAAATTACTTTAATTCATATTTTTAGCGCAATTAAGAAAACAGAAATAAATTATAAAACCGTAATATTACAGTACATACAAAATATTACGCGATATCCGAACCTTCCGAAACGCCAGCATATATTGCAAGCTACGAGCAAGCTCAGCGGCACGCATCATTGCGTGCCGCTGATCAGGAAAACCGGGAGCCTTTAGTCCTGCAAACGCAGATCACTCCAGAAGCCGCGCAACTGGTCGGTCAATTGTGTGTAGAGGCCGTAGCGCCGCCGATAATGCGGGAGTTGCCCCGCATCCGGCCGGTAGGCACTGGCCACGCGGGTCATCGCTGCGACCGCCGCTTCATAGCCGGGATAGAGACCGACCGCCACGGCCGCGCCGATGGCCGCACCAAGCGCGCCGGTCTCGCGGGCCTCCGCGACACGCAGCGGGATTTCAAGAACGTCCGCCATGATCTGCGGCCAATGCTGGCTGCGGGAACCGCCGCCGGACATGACGGCACTGTCGATCGGCAGCCCCGCTTCCCTGAGAACGCCGATATGGCGGCGGTGTTCGAAACACACACCCTCGAACAGGGCTCTCAGCATGTGGCCTTCGCCATGCCATCCCGCCAGACCATAAAACCCGCCCCGAAATTCCGCGCCCAGTCGCGAGCCGAAGATGAACGGGTGGAAGAACGGATCGTCGGCGCGTTGCGAAACGGAACCGACCAGATCGTTGCAGCGCTCGAAGGCATGGTCACCATGGTCACCGCGAACACGGTGCACGTACCATTCAAGATTGGCCGCAGAGGTGGCGCTGGACTCGATATTGACATAGCGGCCACGTCCAAAGGTCGTGACCATGAAGACATCGGGGCTGATGACCGGTTTATCCGCGAAAACCTGATTAATGCTCCAGGTGCCGGCGATGATAGAAGCCTCCCCGGCGTTGATGACGCCCGACCCCATGGCGCTGGAGACGACATCGAAAAAACCGCCGATAACAGGTGTGCCCTCGGAAAGCCCCGTCAGAGCCGAAGCCTCAGCTGTCACATGGCCGACGATATCCGCCGATTCTACGAGGCGCGGAAAAAAGGCGACGGCATCCTCAAGCCCGTAGAGCGACAGGAGTTCCCGGTCGAGCTTCGCTTCGGAGAAGGCAAGCAACCCCGCACCACTGAGATCGGAAATATCATTGGCAAGACAACCGGTCAGGCGGAAGTTCAGGAAATCCTTGCAGAACAGCACCGTTCCGATCTGGGCATATGTATCGGGCGCATGCCTTTTCACCCAGGCCAGCAGGCTGGGCGTTTGCGCGGGCCAAGGCCGTTGCAGACAACGGTTCTGTAGTTGCACGCCGCTTTTCCGGTCAAGCTCTACCGCCACATCGGCGGCTCGGCTGTCAAGCGACTGGATACCGATCAGGGGCTGCTGATCCTTGTCCAGCAGGTAGAGACCGTTGCCGTGGCCGGCGCAACCGACGGCAAGGATGCTCAGGGGATCGACGGACGATTTTGCCAGAAGCTGGCGGATCGCCTCGCATCCGTTGCGCCACAACTCCTCCAGATCGCGCTCGACGTAACCGGGCTGCGGAAATGTCGAATGGCCGTCGATGGCGTGTTGCGCGACCTGCCGGCCGGCCGTGTCGAACAGCACCGCCTTGATCACCGTGTTGCCGACATCCAGACCCAATATATGATTTTTATCAGCCACGATTATAGATGTCCCATGCTTCTTCGCTGCCCGCACCCTGATGGATGATAGCCATCAAGGCGGCAACGACGGCCTTGGGGTTGTCATGCTGGTAGATATTGCGTCCATAGACCATCCCGTTCGCACCTTCGGCCACCAGTGCCGCTGATTTCGCCAGCACGTTGCGCAAGTCCTCACGCCCCCCGCCCCGCACCAGAACCGGGCACCGCGCTGCCTCGATGACCTTGTGAAAATCCAGCGGATTGCTGGTGGGATCGGCCTTGATGATATCGGCTCCCATTTCCGAGGCAAGACGCACCAGGGTGACGATCTTTTCAGCATCGCCATCCACCTGGTAACCGCCGCGCACATCATTGGGCAACATCACCAGCGGTTCGATCATCAGCGGCATGCCGTAACGATGGCAATCGGCGCGCACGCGGCTGATATTCTCGACGCATTGGCGAAACAGTTCCGGCTCGTCCGGCAACATGAACAGGTTCACGACGACGCAGGCGGCGTCCATCTCCAGCGCGCCGATGATCGGATCGTGATAGTTCTGGAGCTGCGACCACATGGTTCTGTGGCGCGTTGAATTATAGGGGTTGCCCATGTCGATGCGCATGACGAGCGCCGGCTTGTCGCGCTGCGGCCTTTGCTGCAATAGGTCCGCCTGTCCGTAGGTCATCTGGATGGCATCGGGACCTGCTTCCACCAGCCTGTCGACAGTTTGAGCCATATCCTCCAGCCCGACGAGGAAGCTCGGCTCGTTGCAAACCCCGTGATCAATGGCAACGTCCAAGCATCCACCATTGCGGAACAGCCGGTTCATGCGCGCCTTTTTCGAAATCCGCATCATCATGCATTCTCCTTGCATCTGTGTTTAAGCATTGCCGTCGTGACCCCGTAAAAGGTCTCCAGTTCATCAACGAGCCGCTGCCGTTCGTCCGCCGCCTGCTGTGGCGCCCATCCCAGCTCGCGCGCTGCGACGCCAAGGATCGCATCGATCAGATCGGCATCGATGACGCCGGTAATGGCAAGCGTCGTGCGGCGCAGGATGAGATCCGTCAGATGGCGGACATGTTCGCAGCGGATCAGCCAGACCACCTCTGCCGCCGTGATCGGCGGTTTTTCGCAAAGCGGACTGTCATCCGTACGGCCCCGACAAAAACCCATCAACTCGAAGGCACGTGAACCGTAGGCCGATGCCAGATACTCGGCCCGGTCCCGGTCGATCGAAAATTCCTCCGACAGCAGGGCCGGCAGGCGCCCGGCACCGCTGGGGAAGTTCCTGCCGCCGCCGATCGGGCGGTTCATTGTGCCAGTCAGCCGCTTGCGTCCGAGAAAGGCCAGAGCCTCGTCGGTCACCTGTTCGCCAAAGGCTCTGAACGTCGTCCACTTGCCGCCGATCATGCAGAGCTGCGGCGGATCGCCCTCCACGCGGTGGATGAAATGGCTGCGGGATATTCTTCCGGTAAAAGCGGCGTCGCTGCGCGGCAGCGGGCGTATGCCGCTGAAACTGTAGACGATGTCGGAATGGTCGATGGAAATATGCGGAAAGACCTGACGGACCGCATCGAGAATATAATCACGCTCTTCCGGTTCGCATCGCACCCGTTCGGGACGATCCACCTTGATATCCGTCGAACCAGCGAGAACCCGGCCAAGATAGGGAAAGAGGATACAGACACGGTTGTCGGCATTCTCGAAAAAAATCATATGGCCGTTCAAGGCCTTAAAGAGCGCCTCGTTGGCGAGGATCAGATGCGATCCCTTGGTGCCGGAAACGGTCGGTTTCGCCCTCCCCGCAGCCTGTGTGGTCGTTAGCGCTCCAATCGTCTCATCGATCCAGGCGCCCGTCGCATTGACGATAATGCGTGGCCGGACGGGCAAGGTTTCGTCCGTGCCCTCCACCTTAAGACGATAGTCGCCGCCAGCACGGACAAACTCGGCATAGTTCAGCGCAATGCTTTGCGGCGCATCGGCCCGGGTGTCGATCAGAAGCTCCAGCGCAAGCCGTTCGGGCTGGCTGATCCACGCATCGTAATAGGTGGCCGAATATCTGATGCCTGGCGTCAGGCCCGGCCAGCGTTGCAACGTCTTGCGTGCGTTGCGGAAGGTGTGTCGGGGAAGGATGCGATTTTTGCGGGTGACGAAGTCATAGAGCATGAGGCCAGCCTTGATCGCCAGTGCCCCTCGGCTGGCAGGTTTTCCGCCGGAACCCACAAAGGTCGCAGCCGCGTTGAACAAGCCGCTGAAGGTTGAAAAGATCGGGATCGTCGTCGGCAGCGGATGAACCATATGCGGTGCCAGCGTCAGAAGCGCATCACGCTCCCGCAGCGATTCCGCCACAAGGCCGAATTCACCGTTTTCGAGATACCGCAGGCCACCGTGGATCATGCGCGAGGGTGCGGCACTGCAACCGGACGAGAAGTCGTTGCGCTCTACCAGAAGCACCCGCAGTCCCTGTAAAGCGAGATCGCGATAGGCGGCGATACCATTGATACCGCCACCGATGACGACGGCGTCGAAATCACCGTCTTGCCGGATGCGGCGTAGAGCGTCCTCGCGAAAACTGGGCATAGGAATACCGTTCGCTGGCTAACAACCAGCGTCCCAATGTTGTTAAACGTTTAAAGCGACGAGAGAGAGGGGTGGCGAAAATTATGCGATATTCGCCTGAAGCACCGTCTCAGCTACATGATTTACGCATCGAGCCCCACGAGATGCTCGGCAACGCCGGCGCTGATGAGAGCCAGTTCATTTTCCGCAAGGCGCAGGCGGGCCGCAGCAGCGTTTTCAACCGCCTGAGCCGGATCGCGCGCGCCGCACAGCGAGAATGTTATGCCGGGCTGGGCAATCGTCCAGGCAATCACGACCTGCGCAATCGACGCCCCATGCGCTTTGGCGACCGGCTCCAGACGCCGCGTCAGCCGCGCGATCTTCTCGCGGTTTGCCTGGCTGAAACGCGGATTGCCCTTGCGCTGATCATCCCCTGCAAAAACCCGTTCGGGTCCGACCTTGCCGGACAGAAGACCGAGCGCCAGCGACGAGTAGCTCAGGACCGAAACAGCACTCGTGCGGCAAAGCGGCAGAAGTGTCGTCTCGATGTCCCGCCGCACCATTGAATATTCTTCCTGGATGGCATCCAGCGCGCCGGTGGCGATATAGGCTACCAAATCCTCCGGCGAGACGTTGCTCGCGCCGATCGAACGGATCTTGCCTTCGTCCTTCAGGCGCACAAGCGTTTCCACCGTCTCGGCAATCGGCGTCGTCGCATCCTGCCAGTGGGTGACATAGTGGTCGATATAGTCGGTTCCAAGCCGCTTCAGGCTCTCTTCGACCTCATGCCGGATCGAAGCGGCGCCGAGATAACGGTGAACGGGCTTGCCATCCTGGTGGAAGAAATAGGCGCCCTCGTTCACATGCCAGACCAGCCCGCATTTGGTGACCAACACCACCTTGTCGCGCCGGCCGGCAATCGCCTTGCCGACGATGGTTTCCGCAAGCCCCATGCCATAGGCCGGCGCGGTATCTATCAGGGAAATGCCCGCATCGATGGAGGCCTGGATAGCGGCGATGGATTGCCGCTCATCGGTGCCGCCCCACATCCAGCCGCCGATGGCCCAGGTGCCCAGCCCCACGGCTGATGCGCTGATACCGCTGCCGCCAATCGTCCGGGTCAATATTGAATTGTCCGTCACGAAGTTTCCCCCTCTTCCTGATCCAGTAAATAGCCGGCGATCGCCTCGTCCACGACGAGCGAGGTCAGATAGCGGCCGGCAAGCGTGGCTGCCACCGGTCCGGCCTTGATGGCCCCGGCCGCCACGCCGATGATGTTCGGGCACCGGGCAAGCTGCCCGGGGTCCAGCGCCACCACGCGCGAGTTGAGATCGATCCGCGCCAGTTGCCCATCCGCCATGGTGAGATGGGCAAGGAATTCCCCGGCAATGCCCGCATCCACCAGCGCCTGCCCGCCACGGGCCACATCCGGCAGCAGATCGTAATAACCGGAACCGGGCGCCTCCACGGAACCGATGCCAACCAGCGCCACCTGCGCCTGTCGCGCTAAGTCGAACACTTCGCGGATCGAAGCGACATTCATCAGGAGATCACGCTGTTCCTCATCCTCGGCAAATAGCGGCGCATGAATGAGCGACGCGCTGCCGCCGAGCTTTTCCGCCAGTTGCGTGGCCAGATGATTGACATCCGTATAGTGCTTGCCCTGGACACCGCCGGTCAGCGGCACTACCCGCACATCGAAACGGCGCTCGGCCTCCAGATTATCGACGACGGCACTCACCGCCTTGCCGCCGGTAATCGCAATCACGTCGCCGTCGCGGATAGTCTCCAGCAAGTGGTTGGCGGCCACGCGTCCGACCATCTGCAGCGCGGTTTCCGGATTGTCGGACACCGTCGGTGTCACCACCGACTGTCTGAGGCCGAAGCGGCGTGTGATCTCGTTTTCGAGGTCCACCAGCCTCTGATAGGGACTGGCGATAGTGATCTTTACCATGCCTGCCTTGCGGCCCGCCGCTATCATACGGTTCACCTTGGTGTGGGAAAGATTGAGCCGCTCGGCAATTTCCGACTGCTTCACGCCCTCGATGAAATGCAGCACCAGGACGGAGTACATCTGCCTCTGTTGATCGAAATCGTCCTTGGTATCCAGCATGATCGTATATCTCCAATTACCACAGGCGCTCAGCGGCGACGCTTGACAAGATAGTGGTCGAACAGGACCGCCGTCAGCAATATGCTTCCCCTGATGATGTCCTGCCAGTAGACAGACACATTGAGCAAGGCAAGTGAACTGGAAACGACCGACAGAAGGATCGCCCCGAGGATTGCGCCGAGAATGGTGCCCGAGCCGCCCGAAAGGCTGGCGCCGCCGATGACCGCGGCTGCAATCACGTTAAGTTCCATGCCGACTCCGAAGCTCGGCTGTGCTGACCCGAAGCGGGCCATGTAGATCACGCCTGCGAAACCGCACAGCATCGAACAAAGCGTGGTGGTGGCAAACACCACCCGGCCGACGCGGATGCCGGAATAAGCCGCCGCTTTCGGATTGCTGCCGGTATAGAACACCTTACGGAATGCCGTCGTGCGCCGCAGCAAGAGATCGAAGCAGACGACCACCACCGCGAATATGATCAGCACCAGCGGAATGCCGCCAAGCGCGCCCTGGCCGATGAATTTGAATTCCGGAGGCAGCGAGTAGAGACCGAGCGGCCGGCCCCCCGTTGCGAGCAGGCAGACGCCGCGCGCAATCACCATGACGCCGAGCGATACGATGAAGTGATGCAGGCCGATGACCGTTGTCAGAAATCCCATGGCCATGCCGACCAACGTGGTGAGGCAGATTGCCAGCCCGGCCGCGACCCAGGGATCGACACCGTTGAGGAATAGCCAGCCAGCCGCAACCATCGCAAGCGCCGTGACGGAACCGACGGATAGATCAATGCCGCCCGAGATTAACAGGATCGTCATGCCGACCACGACGATGCTTTCGATGGCGAAAACCATCGCCATGGCCCGCAGATTGTCGACCGTCAGGAAATACGGGGATATGAAAGACATCACCGCGAAAAGGGCGAGGATGATGACGATAAGTCCGGTCTCCCGTGCCTTGAGCGCCGGTTCCCACCAGCCTGTGCGGCGAACCGCCACTTCTGCAATGCCCGAAGGTGTTTCCGATGTTGCCATTTTCCCGCTCCCTCAGGCCCCTGTCGGGCTCTCTGCAATATTGATCGATGCAAGCTGCATGATCTTTTCTTCCGTCATGTCCTCACCCTCAACCTCGCCGGCAATGCGCCCCTCGCGCACGACCAGTACGCGGTCGCTGACACCGATGAGTTCCGGCAATTCAGAGGATATGACGATCACGCCCACACCCTCGCGTGCCAATTCCCGGATCTGGCGGTGGATTTCGGCCTTTGCGCCCACATCCACCCCGCGTGTCGGCTCGTCGAGAAAGACGACCTGTGGCTCCACCGACAGCATCTTTGCCAGTGCCACCTTCTGCTGGTTGCCGCCGCTCAAGGTGGAGACAGCGTCACCGACGCTGTTTGCCCGCAATTTCAGCCGGCGTCCCAACTCGTCGGCGCGCTTCATTTCCTTGCGCCGTTCGATAAAGCCCATGCCGTTTGATATCCTGCCGACATCGAGCGCCGAGACATTCGCGGCAATGGACATGTTGAGAAACAGCCCGTCGCCCTTGCGGTCCTCCGACAGATAGACCAGCCCCTCGCGAATGCTGTCGCGATAGTCCTTGAGCCTCAGCGGCCGGCCGCGCAACGTGACCTCGCCTTTTGGTTTTCCCTCCAGCCGGCAGACCGCCCGCACAATTTCGCTTCGACCTGCGCCGATCAGGCCGGCGAGCCCGAGGATTTCGCCCCGGCGCAGATCGAAATCGACATCGAAAACGCGCTTTGCCTCGTTCAGTCCCCGAACAGAGAGAATGACGTCATTCGATTTCTCTTCTTCTGCAAGTTTCGGTGGGTAGAGCTTGTCGAGCACCCGTCCCACCATGCTGTTGACGACTTCCTCCGGAGAAATCTCGGAGATATTCTCCGTCCTGATGTGGCAACCGTCGCGCATCACCGTAATGCGGTCGCAATGCTCAAAAATCTCCGCCATCCGGTGCGAGATATAGATGATCGCAATTCCGCGTTCCGCCAGCCGGTGCATGATCCGGAAAAGGGTCTGGGCCTCGGTTTCGGTCAAAGCCGCCGTCGGCTCATCAAGGATCAGGATACGGCAGTCCAGCGTCAGCGCCTTGGCAATCTCGACGATCTGCTGTTGCGAAATCGACAGATCACCGGCGCGGCTGGCGGGATCGATATCGCCGATTTCCTTGAGGATGGTTGCCGCCCGCTTGCCAAGATCGCGATAATTCATGAACCAGGATTTGCTTTGGCCGGTCTCCGACATGAACATGTTTTCGGCAACCGAAATTTCCGGGCAAAGCGCAATCTCCTGATGCACGAAACCGATACCGAGCCGGTTCGCCGCATTGGGCGAGGAAATCTTGACCGGTTTGCCGTCCAGCAGGATTTCGCCGCCATCGGGCTGCAAAATGCCATCGATAATATGCATCAGCGTCGATTTACCGGCGCCGTTTTCACCCGCGAGCGCATGGATTTCTCCCCGCCGCAGCTCAAAGGCAGCACTGCGTAACGCCCGCACGGGCCCGAACGCCTTGTGAATATTCGTCATGTTGAGGATGACCTCGCCCATAACGCCCCTCCCGAACGTGGCTCCCCTTTGCCGGCGAGGCGTAAACCTCGCCGGTTTCAGGGCGGCGCGTCAGCGCCCCTTCATATAGTCATTGAGATCAAAGGAAGCGGCGTTCGCCTTGGTAATCACGGCGAAACCATTGTCCATCGAAGGCACCTGCATCGGGTTGAAGCCTGATACCTTGTAGTCGTTGAAGGGGTCGATCAGATCCGAATGGGCACCCAGAAAGGTGTTCATGAAACCCATGAAGCCCTGAACGCCCTGATTGGGATTGATGGACATGTAGATGTTGCCCTGCTTGATGTGCTCCAGCGTCGCCGGGGTAATATCCGCATGCAGGATCAGGACCTTCTTCTTGGCCTCGAGAACAGCGGTCGTTGCGCCTTCAGCCGAGCCGGCTTCAGGAATCCACAATGCGCCGAGATTGGGGTTGGCCTGCAACAGGGCACCCACCGCCTGATAGGCGACGTTTGCATCCTGGTTGGTCGCCTGGCGGCCGACGAGCTTCATTTCCGGATAAGTGCGCCCCATGTAATCGATCAGTGCGGTGACGCGCAGATCATGGTTGCTTTGGCCCGGATTTTCGAGAACGGCATATTCGCCCTTCTTGCCCAGCTTCTTGACGATCTCGTCAGCCGCAAACTTCGCCTCGGCAACATTGTCCGAGGTGATGTAGGCGGTGCGTTTTGACTTCGGCGAATCCGCCGCAAAAGTCGTCACCGAAACACCGGAGTCGATCGCCTTGTTGATAGGCTCGATAAAGGGATCGGCCTGCATCGGATGCAGCAATATACCCTTCGGCTTCTTCACCAGTTCCTGCTCGAAGGACGCGATCTGCTTGGTGATGTCGTATTCGGGCGTGCCGGTGAAAACGGCCTCGCAGCCCAAGGCCTTCGCGGCCTGCTTGAAACCTTCAAACACCGGCACCCAATAGGGGTGGCTGGAAACCATGACGTTCATCACATAGGTCTCGCCCGGTTCACAGGCGAATTTGCCCGCAGCAGCGGCCTGAGAGCCGGCGCCTGCGGAAATCGCCACGGCTAAAACACCCGCGGCAACGGTCGATTTCAGAAAAGCCAACATATTCCCCTCCCAAGGACAATGACCAATCCGCAATAAATTTTAATTCGTGTAATTTATTGCATGACGTTTGAGATATCGGGAAACCGGGCAAGCGTCAATCCGGTTTGCATTTTATTTTTTTGAGTGAAATTTATTGCGGGGCGCATGGACAGTTGGAGGCTGCTACAGGATAGCCCGTCGCTCGAGCGAACTCCGCGGATCGAATAGGCAGTCAATCTGCTTGCCTATACCAATCAGCTGGCGGCAGTCGGATGTCTTAAGACCAAGGGATGGCTAGGCGCGATGCACTCAGGACGCCGAATAGCGGGTAGCGCGCAAACGCTTCGGTTCATCACGCCCTCCTCCATGTCCATGCCGCATGGAAGGCCGCAAAGTCCTCCTGCCGATCCTCTTTGCCCTATTTGGAGTGGTATCTATGACGGTGTCGCAGCGGGTTCCTGTGATGGGACCGTTGACGCATACTCCATAGGGGACAGGTTCGATTAACACTCAGGCCACTATGCAAAAAGGCCCTGCGATTTCTCGCAAGGCCTTGATATTTAAGAATTCGGATGGTGGGCGTGACAGGGATTGAACCTGTGACCCCTACGATGTCAACGTAGTGCTCTCCCGCTGAGCTACACGCCCTCCGTGGCGGCGGATAGACCACAAAACCGGTTCATGCGTCAACTGCTTTTTTTCGGTTTTGTGAAGGTTTTTTGAGACCCCTTACGCCACAAGGAGTTTGTTGACCTCATCCACCAGATCGCGAAGATGGAACGGCTTGGAAAGCACCTTGGCATCCTTTGGAGCCTTCGAATCGGCGTTCAGCGCGACGGCCGCAAAGCCGGTGATGAACATGACTTTCAGGTCGGGGTCGAGTTCAGTCGCGCGCCGGGCCAACTCGATGCCATCCATTTCGGGCATGACGATATCTGTCAGCAACAGCGAGAAAGGCTCTTCGCGAAGCCGGTCGTAAGCGCTTGCGCCATTGTCGAAGGAAGAAACCTTGTAACCGGCTTTTTCCAGCGCCTTGACGAGAAAGCGGCGCATATCGTTATCGTCTTCAGCGAGAAGAATTTTCTGATTCATCATAAGTGACCGTAACTGCTCAATGTTTGAGATACCCTAGCCCGATTATAGGATTTTCACGGTAAATATCATGTGAACACAAGAATCGGTATAGCGCTGCATGGTCGATAGTATGGACTTGCCGCACCGTAACTGGCAACATGAACATCCTGATAGTTTACGACATGGTAAATGGCACTGAATGGACTGGATAACGGGTGAATACGAGCTGTTCGAAGTAACGGAACCTGCCGTTCAAACCCTGCCATTCGTCTATAATTCACCCCATAGCGGTCGCTGTTACCCCATCTCCTTTCTGGAATCGGCGCGGCTTGATTCGCACGAGATCCGGCGCTCGGAAGATCACTTCGTTGACGAGCTGTTCGCCGCTGCGCCCGACATCGGTGCGCCGCTGCTCAAAGCCAATTTTCCCCGCGCGTATCTCGACGTCAATCGCGAGCCCTACGAGCTTGATCCGCGCATGTTCGAAGGCACTCTGCCTCCCTACGCCAATATCGGCTCCATGCGGGTTGCCGGCGGCCTGGGAACGGTACCCCGTATCGTCGCCGAGAATATGGACATCTATGCCCACCGCCTGCCGGTGGACGAGGCGCTGTCACGGATCGAGACGATTTACAAACCCTACCACGCCTGCCTGCGCCGGCTGCTGTCACGCACCCACGCCAATTTCGGCATGGCGGTACTGATCGATTGCCATTCGATGCCGGGCAATATCCGCGTTGCCGGCTCGAACCTGCGGCCGGATGTCATTATAGGCGATCGCTACGGCACCAGTGCCTCCCAGGAGGTCTCCCGCGCCGCTCTGCATTTTCTTGAAGAACTGGGTTTCGTTGCGGTCTGCAACAAGCCCTATGCCGGCGGCTTCATCACGGAACATTACGGCCGACCGATCCGCTCTCTTCACGCGCTCCAGATCGAGGTCAATCGGGCGCTGTACGTCGATGAAAAAACGCTTTCGAAGAAAGCAGATTTTCCCGCCATTCAGGCATCGCTTGAAATCTTCATGCGCCAGCTCGGCGCTTTCGTTTCGGAATACGCGATCGAAACCTCGCTCGCCGCCGAATAACACATCAAATTCCAGGATATTTCAGATCCCTGTTCCAGACCGCCTGGCCACGCGCGGGCAAAAAAAACCGCGCCTTGGCGCGGTCAAGTCTAGGGAGGAAACACCCAAGGAGGGTATTTACAGTCAAAGACTGCAGGGTCACGCTACGCACTATATGCACAATTGTCAATCATTTTATTTTATGCACTTTTTTTAGGCTTATGCTGAAAATTTGGAATCGGCCTTGCCTGCATCCGTACGTGTGGACGGCGGGTGCAATTCCGGTCTATGCATTTCGCCATACAATTCAGGCCCAATAATTCAGGCAATGAGGTTTCGCATGCTGCCCGACCGGGATTTCTTCTTCAAACTTGCCGAAGCCGCCAGCGCTGAAACGCTTCCCCGCTTCCGCACAGGCATTGCCGTCACCAACAAGGAGTACGGCGGCTATGACCCGGTGACGGAAGGCGATCAGGCAGCAGAAAGCGCCATTCGCGCCCTCATCGAGGCACGTTTCCCGCAACACGGCATTCTTGGTGAAGAACACGGCAATGTCGGTCTCGATCGCGAACATATCTGGGTTATCGATCCGATTGACGGCACACGCGCCTTCATTTCCGGCGTGCCGGTCTGGGGCACGCTGATCGGCTTCCAGTCGGCCGGCCGCGCTTCGATGGGCATCATGGACCAGCCCTTCACGAAAGAGCGTTATTTCGCCGACGGCGAGGCCGCATGGTATTTCGGGCCGGATGGTGAACGCAAGATCCGCACGCGCGAATGCGCTTCGCTGTCGGATGCTGTGCTGTTCACCACGACACCCCATATCTTCACGACGGAAGAAAAGCCCCTTTACGACAAGGTGCAGGATCAGGTTCGCCTTTTCCGTTATGGCGTGGATTGTTACGCCTATTGCCTGCTTGCCGCCGGCCATGTCGATCTGGTGATCGAATCGGGCCTGAAGCCCTATGATGTCGGCGCGCTCATTCCGGTGATTGAACAGGCGGGTGGCATCATCACCACCTGGGATGGGGGTCGTCCGGAAAATGGCGGCCGCATTCTGGCAGCCGGTTCCAAAGCCGTGCACGAACAGGCGCTCGCCATTCTTTCAAAACTGTAGATGGTGCGACTGACGGGGCTGGCGCAAACCGCACCATCCCCGTCATCGCCGCGTCATTCCGGCGCGAAAAAGGCGTCGATGGCCGCCAGCGCCTGTTTGCGGAAAACGTCGCGCTCATGCAGCAATTCATGGCGAGCACCGGTTATGGGAAGAAGCTGCGCCGCGCGGAAGTTGCGCGAGAGTTCCTCCTGCGCCTTATAGGGCGTGATCGTATCCAGCATCGGCGCGAGAATGAGGGTGGGAATGGTTATGTCCGTCAGATGGTCCTGACGGGTCACCCGACCCATTGTTTTCAGCGCTTCATAAACCCATCGCGCTGTCGGTGCGCCGATGAAGAGTTCCGGAAATTGCCGATGCAGGGCAAGATTTCTGGCAAAACGTCTGGCGTCAGAGGTCAGCGGGTTGCCATCGAAATCCCGTTCGCGCTGATCCCTGCCGAGCTGAAGCTTTCCAAGACCCAACAGGCTTAAAGCGGTCGCGACCAGCCGGATGACGGACGAAGGAACGGATTGCTGGCTGTCCAGCTCGATAAAGGGCGAACAAAGCGCCAGACGGTCGATCCTGTTCGACAGGCCGGGTGCTGCGGCCAGTGCTGCAAGTGCGCCGGTTGAATGGGCGATCATGAAGAATGGCAGCCTGGTATCCGGCAGCACCACCTGTTCGAGAAACAAACTTATATCGCGCTTGTAGTCGGAAAAACGTCGTACATGCCCGGCGCCTGGCTTCTTCAGCAACCGTTCGGAACCGCCCTGCCCGCGCGTATCGAAGGTCGCGACCCAGAATCCCATGGCCGTCAGATCGCTGACGGTCTCGAAATATTTCTCGATACATTCGTTGCGACCATGCAGCAGAACCACGGTTCCGCGCGCAATGTGTCGGCTGGCGCGGAAGATCGCGTATCGAAGCTGTTTGCCGCCGTGGCCGGTGAAATAACCGACGGTATGGTTGCCGGGAACCGGGTTGTCTTCGCTCTCGCGCAATGTGGCTTCGATCATCGGTCTTTTCCGGCTTCTCTGCCTTTTCGGGATAGGTCGGCGGCGGCGGAAGGTCAAAGAAAAAATTGCCGGAACCGTCGGTTAAAGCAGTCGCGGTTCCGGCGAATAGGACAGAAGAAGAAGGGACGTTATTGCTTCTGCCACGGAGCATGTCTCCGATGACGGATATTTATGGCTCTCAAACTGAACGATGCTGGAACCGGATGTTCAGCGATGGTTCATCTTGTTGTCGCCCTTTCCGCTTTAATGCGCCCCCTTGACGGAGCGCCAAGCCATTCCCATCTCATTCATGCGGCCGCCAGAACGGGGCCGCGCCATATGTCCGGCCGTCGCCAGAACGGGACGCCGGATCAACCGCAAACAGTCGCTTCATAAGGAGGACACCATGCGTCACGTCGATTTTTCCCCCCTCTATCGCTCCACCGTTGGTTTCGACCGTCTTTTTTCGATGCTCGACGGCCTCGGCCAGCCCGAACAGGCCCAGTCCTATCCGCCCTATAACATCGAGCGGACGGGTGAAAACGCCTATCGTATAACCATGGCGGTTGCCGGTTTCGATGAAACGGAACTAAGCATAGAATCCCGTGCCAATACGCTGACGGTGAAAGCCGAGAAGGCTGCAGATGAGAAGTCGTCTGAAGGCGAGTTCCTGTATCGCGGCATTGCCACGCGCGCTTTCGAACGCCGCTTCCAGATGGCCGATCATGTCGAAGTCCAGACCGCTTCCCTGAAGAATGGCCTGCTTCACATCGATCTCGTCCGCAATATTCCGGAAGCCATGAAACCGCGCCGTATCGCGATCTCCTCCGACAGCGCAGATGCGCCGAAGACGATCGAAGCACAGATCACGCCGGCCCAGGTCAACTAAGCCGATCCGGATATCAAACGAACGGCCCCGTTAAGGGGCCGTTTTTGTTTGCCGAAAATTCATCCCTCAGCGGGTGGATACTGCCGCGCCTTCCGCAGCGACAGTTTCCGTTATCGCTGCTTTTTCATGGGCCTTGCGGGCATAACGCTGGGCCAGCACTGCGCAGACCATCAGCTGAATCTGATGGAAGAGCATGATTGGCAATACGATTGCGCCGATGCTCTGGCCGGCGAAGATCGCTCCTGCCATGGGCACGCCGCTGGCAAGGCTCTTCTTCGACCCGCAGAAGGTGATGGTGATTTCATCCGCCTTGTCGAAACCGAGCGCCCGGCTGCCGAACATCGTCACGCAGAGAACAAGCGCCAGAAGAACAATATTGATGCCGATGACAACGCCGATATCGCGCACGGAAAACGTCTGCCATATGCCTTCGATAACTGCTTCGGAGAAGGCAAGATAGACCACCATCAGGATGGAACCGCGATCGACCGGCGACAGCAATTTCTTGCGTGCCCTGATCCAGTCACCGATCCACGGCTGCAGCACCTGGCCGGCGATGAAGGGCAAGAGCAGTTGCAGGAAGATTTGCAGGAACGCATCCAGCGAAAATCCACCACCATGGCCACCGACCGTGAACAGCAGCCCGACCAGCAGCGGCGTCAGCACCATACCGAAAATATTCGAGGCGGAGGCTGAACAGATCGCGGCAGGCACGTTTCCGCCTGCCATGGATGTGAAGGCGATGGACGATTGCACCGTCGAAGGCAGGACGCAGAGAAACAGCACACCCATATAAAGCGGTGCCGGCAGAATGCTCTCGGGAATGAAAGCGATCGCCACGCCCAGCAACGGGAAAAGGCCGAAGGTGACGAGAAGGATCGCCATGTGCAGGCGCCAGTGCAAGATACCCGCAATCACCACATCCCGCGACAGCCGCGCGCCGTGGAGAAAAAACAGCAATGCGATTGCCAGTTTCGTGGCAAGCCCGAAATACACCGCTGGCTGTCCGCTGATCGGCAAAAGGGAAGCCAGGATCACGGTGGCCACCAGCATCATGGTGAAACGGTCAGGCAGGAAGCGGGTCATGGGAGGTCTTTCCGACATCGGTTTTTCTTGAAATATCCCATACTATCGCTCATCATGAATTCGGATGCAAAGACTAACAGTTATCACGATATGAGATAAATGCTGAACCTTCAACATCTTGCCAGCTTCGTGATGCTTCAGCAAACCGGCAGCTTCACGCTGGCTGCCGAGCGGCTGGGTATCGGCCAATCCACCGTCAGCCAGCATATTCAGCGGCTTGAGGCGGCACTTGGCCGTCGGTTGATTGCGCGCAGCACCCATCAGGTGAAGCTGACGGGCGAAGGCGAGGCGCTGCTCGGTTATGCCCGCAATATGCTGGAGATCGACAGCAGGGTTTCATCGCTATTCAGCGAAAACCGCCTGCGCGGGCGCTTAAGGCTCGGCGTTTCCGAGGATTTCGTCGCCAGCCGGCTCACCGCCATTCTGGAAGAATTCATCCGCCTGTATCCCTTGGTCGATCTGGAGCTGACGGTGTCGCTGAGCGGCGTGCTTTACCAGATGCAGGATAATGGCGAGTTGGACGTCGTGCTCGCGAAACGTCGACTCGGTGATAAGCTCGGCCACTTCCTGTACCGCGAACCTCTGGTATGGCTCGCGCGTGACCCGGAGCGAATGCTGAGCCAACCGGACGCCCTGCCGTTGATCGCCTTTCCGCCGCCAAGCATTACTCGAAAGGCGGCACAGGAAGCGCTGGATCGGGCAGGTCTCGCGTGGCGGATCGTCTGCACCTGCGGCAGCCTTAGCGGACTGACCGCTGCCGCAAGGGCAGGCATGGGGATCCTCGTGCAACCGCGCAGCATGGCGCCAGCCGGCCTCAGGGAGATTGCGGCTGATGTGCTGCCGGCGCTCGAAGACGTGGAATTCGTGCTTCAGCCAAGTAAGGGCGCGGACACAAAACTGGTGCGCGCCCTTTCCGATCTGGTATCCAGCAAGAGCATCGCACCGGGCAGTTTTGCGTAAAAAAGACGCTTGCTTGCGTCAATCTTCCCGTTTCGAGAGGCAGCGGCCAACACTATCACGCCACCCCGCGATGGCGCTCTTACGCTCAGTCTCATCCATATCTGGCAGAAAACGGCGATCCCGTTTCCAATGGGCAGCAAAGGCCTCCCGGTCCGGCCAGATGCCGGCGCGCGATGCTGCGAGCCATGCCGCACCGAGAATGGTGGTTTCCAGGAATACCGGCCGGTCGACCGGTGCAGCGAGAATGTCCGCCAGCCGCTGCATGGTCCAATCCGAGGCAACCATGCCGCCATCGACCCGGAGCACCGTCTTGCCATTGTCGCCCGCCCAGTCGTTGCGCATGGCGTCCAGAAGATCGAAGGTCTGATAGGCGACACTTTCGAGAGCCGCACGGGCAAACTCCGCAGGGCCGGTGCCACGCGTCAGGCCGAAAATCGCGCCCCGCGCTTCGGCATCCCAATAGGGCGCGCCAAGGCCGGTGAAGGCCGGCACGAGATAGACCCGCTGCTTGGGATCAGCCTTTTCGGCAAGCGCGCTGACTTCAGACGCGACCGATATGAAACCGAGCTCGTCACGCAGCCATTGCACGGCGGCGCCGGCAATGAAGATCGAGCCTTCGAGCGCATAGGTCGTCACGCCATCGAGGCGATAGGCAATGGTCGTCAGCAACCGGTTTGTCGAGGCGACCCGGTCGGTGCCGGTATTGAGAAGCGCAAAGCAGCCGGTGCCATAGGTCGATTTCATCATGCCGGGTTCGAAGCAGGCGTTACCGATAACGGCAGCCTGCTGATCACCGGCGACGCCGAGGATCGGAATTTCCGCACCCAGAAGCGCCTTGTCCGTTACGCCGAAATCGGCTGCGCAATCAAGCACCTCCGGCAGCATGGCGCTGGGAATGTCGAGGATGGACAGCAATTCGTCATCCCAGGCATTGTCCTCGATATTGTAGATCAGCGTTCGCGAGGCATTGGTGGCGTCGGTCACATGGCGGCGACCGCCGGTGAGGCGATAGATCAGGAAACTGTCGACCGTGCCGAAGCAGATTTCGCCCTTCACGGCTTTTTCGCGAAGGCCGCTGACGCTGTCGAGAAGCCATTTCAGCTTCGTGCCGGAAAAGTAGGGGTCGAGCAGCAGACCGGTCTTTTTCGAAAAGAGCGGCTCCAGCCCCCTTCGTTTCAGATCCTCGCAAATTGGTGCAGCACGGCGATCCTGCCAGACAACGGCCCGATGCACGGCCTCACCCGTATTACGGTCCCACAGCACGGTCGTTTCGCGCTGGTTGGTGATGCCGATCGCCTCGATATCGGAAGCGGAGATACCGGCATCGGCAAGCGCCAGCCGGATTGTTTCAAGCACGCTTTTCCAGATATCCTCGGCATCGTGTTCGACCCAGCCGGAGGCCGGGAAATGCTGCGGAAATTCTCGCTGGCCGACACCGATGACCCGCATGTCGCGATCAAAGACCATCGACCTTGTCGATGTCGTCCCCTGATCGATCGCCAGAATATAACCGCCCATTATGTCACTCCCTTTCAAACGCAATGACGGGGCGGCAAAGCCGCCCCGGTTTAAGATTTCACGCAGACATTACTTCTGCCAGCTTTTGACCAGCTCGTCGTAATTGACGGTGACCGGCTTTTCCTTTTCGTTGGCAATCTTCAGCTGCGGTGCCAGATTGCCCTTCGAAACGGCGTCCTTGTTCCAGTAGTCGATATCGTGTTCTTCCGCCAGTTTTGGGCCGATATCGCCCTGCACACCGGCGCGCTCGATACGGGCCATGACTTTTTCCTGCTCGGCGCAGAGCGAGTCCATTGCGGCTTGAGCGGTTTTGGCACCCGAAGATGCATCGCCAATTGCCTGCCACCAGAGCTGTGCCAGCTTCGGATAGTCAGGCACGTTGGTGCCGGTTGGCGACCATTGCACGCGAGCGGGCGAGCGATAGAACTCGATCAGACCACCAAGCTTGGCGGCCCGGTCCGTAAAGCTCTTGTGATGGATGGTGGTATCGCGAATGAAGGTCAGACCAACATGGCTTTTCTTCACATCCACGGTCTTGGAAGTTACGAACTGCGCATAAAGCCATGCGGCCTTGGCGCGATCGTCAGGGGTGGATTTCATCAGCGTCCACGAACCCACGTCCTGATAACCGAGCTTCATGCCGTCCTTCCAATAGACGCCATGCGGGGAAGGTGCGACGCGCCATTTCGGCGAACCGTCCTCGTTTACGACAGGCAGGCCGGGCTTGGCCATATCGGCAGTGAAGGCTGTGTACCAGAAGATCTGCTGGGCAATGTTACCCTGCGCCGGCACCGGACCGGATTCGGAGAAGGTCATGCCCTGCGCTTCTGGCGGCGCAAATTTCTTCAGCCATTCGAGATATTTCTCGATGGAATAGACCGACGCCGGACCGTTGGTATCGCCGCCGCGTGCCACGCACGAGCCGACCGGCTGCGACTTGTCGTTGACCTTGATGCCCCATTCATCGACAGGCAGGCCGTTTGGCAGGCCCTTGTCGCCGTTGCCGGCCATGGAAAGCCAGGCATCGGTGAAGCGCCAGCCAAGCGACGGGTCCTTCTTGCCATAGTCCATATGGCCAAAGACCTTCTTGCCGCCGACATCACGGCCGGTGAAGAATTCGGCAATATCCTCATAGGCCGACCAGTTTACGGGCACACCAAGGTCGTAGCCGTATTTGGCCTTGAAATCGGCCTTGTTCTTGTCGTCGTTGAACCAGTCGTAGCGGAACCAGTACAGGTTCGCGAATTGCTGGTCGGGAAGCTGGTAGAGCTTCTTGTCCGGTGCCGTCGTAAAGGCGCTGCCGATGAAGTCCTTGAGATCCAGGCCGGGATTGGTGACGTCCTTGCCCTCATTGGCCATGAAATCCGTGAGGTTGCGCACCTGCTGGTAACGCCAATGCGTGCCGATGAGGTCGCTGTCATTCACCCAACCGTCATAGAGGTTCTGGCCGGTCTGCATTTGGGTCTGAATCTTTTCGACGACGTCACCTTCCTGGATGATGTCGTGCGTGACCTTGATGCCGGTAATAGCGGTAAACGCCGGTGCCAGGACCTTCGATTCATATTCATGTGTTGTCAGGGATTCGGAAACGACCTTGATGTCCATGCCAGCAAAAGGTTTCGCGGCATCGATAAACCATTGCAGTTCCTTTTCCTGATCTGCACGCGAAAGCGACGACATATCGCCGATTTCCTTGTCCAAAAATTGCTTTGCCTCCTCCATTCCGGCGAAAGCGGAACCTGTCATTGCCAGCAGCATGGCTGCCGTCGTCGTCATCAGATGCCGTCGCATATCAGTCCTCCCAAGGGTTGCGATTGCACGAAGTCTGCCGGGTGCGGTTTTCCTCCGCCGCACCGTTCTTCCTACTCTAGACGAAACGGAAAACGCCAATTGCGTAAACCGCCGATAGAGCGAGAGCCCACCACAGGTTCGGGCCGACCAGCCCGAGCCATGCAAGATGAATGAAAGCGCTGCCGAGCAGCGAAATGAACAACCTGTCGCCACGCGTTGTCTCGAAACGCAGCAGGCCGAAGCGGGGGTTGCCGCCGGGCGAGAGCTGTTCCCAGAACCACATCCCAACCAGCAACACGGCGATGGCACCGAAAAACGCGGCCGTCTGCCAGGTCCATGCCATCCAGGTAAAATCGGGCATCTTCGTCATGTCAAACCCTCCCCAGCGCAAAGCCCTTGGCGATGTAATTGCGAACAAACCAGATCACCAGCGCACCGGGAATGAGCGTCAGCACGCCGGCGGCGGCAAGCAGGCCCCAGTCCATGCCGGCGGCAGAAACGGTTCTCGTCATGGTCGCGGCAATCGGCTTGGCGTCGGTCGTCGTCAGCGTGCGGGCGATCAGAAGCTCGACCCACGAGAACATGAAGCTGAAGAAACAGGCGACACCGATGCCGGAGGCAATGAGCGGCATGAAAATCTTCACGAAGAATTTCGGGAAGGAATAGCCGTCAATATAGGCGGTCTCGTCGATTTCCTTCGGTACACCCGACATGAAACCTTCGAGAATCCACACCGCCAGCGGCACGTTGAACAGGCAATGCGCCAGCGCCACGGCAATATGCGTGTCGATCAGCCCGAAAGCGGAATAGAGCTGGAAGAAGGGCAGCGCGAAGACGGCAGGTGGCGCCATGCGGTTGGTCAAAAGCCAGAAGAACAGGTGCTTGTCGCCCAGGAAGCGGTAACGCGAGAAGGCATAGGCCGCCGGGAGTGCCGCCGAGACCGAGATCACCATGTTCATGACGACGTAGATGATCGAGTTGATGTAACCCGAATACCAGGATGAATCCGTGAAAATCGTCCGGTAATTCTGCAACGTCGGCTGGTGCGGATAAAGCGTCATCGACGAGACAATTTCCGTGTTCGTCTTGAAGCTCATATTGATAAGCCAGTAGATCGGCACGAGCAGCAGGATGATGTAGATCGTCGGCACCAGCCAGGAAAAGCGCGATGGCCCATGGCGGCGGCGCGATCGTGAATTCGCAGCAAGGCCCGATATTCTCGCCGAACTGGCTCTTACCGGTGGATTGCCGATACCGTTGAGTTCCACGCTTGTGGTGACATCAGAGGCGCTCATGTCTCAAGTCTCCGCGTCGTGGCTGGTCATCACGGTGTAGAACACCCAGGACAACAGCAGGATGATGAGGAAGTAGATCAGCGACATGGCCGCCGCGGGACCCAGATCGAACTGGCCGAGCGCTACCTTGACGAGATCGATGGACAGGAAGGTGGTGGAATTTCCGGGGCCGCCGCCGGTGACGACGAAAGGCTCGGTATAGATCATGAAGCTGTCCATGAAGCGCAGCAGGAACGCGATCAGCAGCACCCGCTTCATCTTCGGCAACTGAATGAACCGGAAAACCGCAAAACGCGATGCGCCATCGATCCTTGCTGCCTGATAATAGGCATCCGGAATGGAGACGAGGCTGGCGTAGCACAGGAGGACGACGAGGCTTGTCCAGTGCCACACATCCATGATGACGACGGTGATCCATGCGTCGACGGGATCGTTGACGTAGTTGTAATCAAGCCCAAGCTGATTGGCGTAATAACCCAGCAACCCGATATCGCTGCGACCGAACACCTGCCAGATTGTGCCTACCACATTCCATGGCACCAAAAGCGGCAGCGCCATGGTGACGAGGCAGACCGGCACGCCGATGCCGGATTTGGGCATCTTGAGCGCGATGAATATGCCGAGCGGAATTTCAATCGCCAATATGATGCCGGAAAATACCAGATTGCGTCCGAGCGCGTTCCAGAAACGGTCGGAGCCAAGAATTTCCTGAAACCATTGGGTTCCCGCCCAGAAGAACTGGTTGTTGCCGAAGGTATCCTGCACCGAATAATTCACGACCGTCATCAGCGGGATGACGGCGGAAAAGGCGACCAGCACCAGAACCGGCAGCACCATGAACCACGCTTTGTTGTTCCAGGTCTTTTCCATGGTCAGGCCCCCATCTTCACACGCCAGGAATCGGCAAAGACACCGATAGCGGCCGGATCGAAGCGAACACCCGCTTCTGCCGGAATGTCCTCCTCCTCCGGAACGACAATCGCAAGCTTTTGGCCGGCGAACCGGGCGCGAACGATCTTTTGCCGGCCGATATCCTCGACCTTGTCGACGGTGATGGGCATGCCACCCCGCTCCAGCCGAACGAATTCCGGGCGGATGCCGATTTCGATCCGCTTCGATCCATCCACCACCGGCACGCCGGCAAGCGGAACGCCAAGGCCGCCGACAACCGCCGTTGCGCCATCGATGCTGGCAGGCATCACATTCATGCCGGGCGAACCGATGAAGTAACCGACGAACGTATGTCCCGGGCGTTCGAAAAGCTCGGCGGGTGTGCCGATCTGGACGATCTGTCCGTCATACATGACCACCACCTTGTCGGCGAAAGTCAGCGCTTCGGTCTGGTCGTGCGTGACGTAGACCATGGTGAAACCGGACTGGCGGTGGAGGCGCTTCAACTGTGAGCGCAGCACCCATTTCATATGCGGATCGATCACCGTCAGCGGCTCGTCGAAGAGGATGGCATTGACGTCGGATCGCACCAACCCGCGCGCCAGCGAAATTTTCTGCTTCTGGTCCGCCGTAAGTCCGCGCGCGTGGCGTTTGGCCATGCCGGAAAGATCGGTCATCTCGAGAATTTCCCGCACACGGCGGTCGACTTCGGCTTCCGGCACTTGCCGGTTGCGCAGCGGAAAAGCCAGATTGTCATAGACTGTCATCGTGTCGTAAACGACCGGGAACTGGAATACCTGGGCGATGTTGCGATCTTCGGTGGAAAGATCGGTGACATCCGTTCCGTCAAAGGCGATGCGACCTTCCGAGGGGCGCAGCAAGCCGGAAATGATGTTGAGCAACGTGGTCTTGCCGCAGCCGGAAGGGCCAAGCAGCGCATAGGCACCGCCATCCTCCCATTCGTGATGAACTTCCTTCAGGGCATAATCACCTGCCGCCTGCGCCTTGGCGTTGTAAGCGTGGCGAATATGATCGAGCGTGATGCGTGCCATGATCGATCTCCCCTTAAGCCGCTTCGCCGATGGCGTGGCCGTGCGTATCGAAAGCCATCAGGTGCCGCGTATCGAGAAACAGTTCGATCTCCGTGTCCGGCTCGATGTCGTGAATGCCCTGCGCCAGCATCACCCAACGCTGGCCAGAAAATTCCACATGTACGAAGCTTTCCGATCCGGCGATCTCCGAGATCAGTGTCCGCGCCCGGATGGATTGCGCCGCCTGCCCCTTTTGCTGTGGGAAAAGATGATGTGGCTGGAAGGCAATGGTCACTGGACCGTCAGGCATGGCAGCAAGATGCGCCGGCACCGGCACAACCGCATGGCCGGCGCGCGTGAAGGCGCCGCCCGTCTTGATGACCTCGATGGTGTTGAGTGGCGGATCGGCAAAGATTTTCGCGGTTACGATATCCACCGGACGCCTGTAAACCTCGATCGTGCGGCTGAATTGCGTTACCTTGCCCTCGTTCAGCGTCGCGGTATTGCCACCAAGCAGCAGAGCTTCGGAGGGTTCCGTCGTGGCGTAAACAAAGATTGCACCGGATTCCGCAAAGATACGCGGCAATTCCTCACGCAACTCCTCACGCAGCTTGTAGTCGAGATTTGCGAGCGGCTCGTCGAGGAGCACCAGATTGGCGTTTTTGACGATGGCGCGGGCAAGTGCCGTGCGTTGTTGCTGGCCACCGGAGAGGTTGAGAGGCGTACGATCTAGATAGGGCGTCAGCCTCAGAAGCTCGGCGGCCTTCCTCACCTCCTTGTCGATCGTTGCCTTGTCCTTGCCGGCAACGCGCATCGGCGAGGCGATGTTTTCATAAACGCTGAGCGCCGGATAATTGATGAACTGCTGATAGACCATGGCGACGTTGCGCTTCTGAACCGGCCAGCCCGTCACGTCCTCCCCATTAAAGAGAATCGTACCGCCACTTGGCTTGTCCAGCCCGGCCATCAGCCGCATGAGTGTCGTCTTGCCCGAAAGTGTCGGTCCAAGCAGGACGTTCAGGCTTCCGCGCTGCAACGTCAGATCGGTCGGGTGAATATGATATTCACCGCCGGCCATCTTCGAGACGTTTCGCAATTCAAGCATGGTGATCCAAAGCCTCCTCCGCTTTTTGATCGGATCGTCAGATTGCCTTCAAGCGTCCACCTGCAATGTCATCGATATAATCCTCCAGCCCGCGCACCTCTTCTTGGGTAAAGAAAAGCCCCTGCTTGGTGCGGCGCCACAGAATATCCTCCGCCGTCAGCGCCCATTCCCGGGCCATCAGCCAGCGCACCTCGGCCTCATAAAGCGTGCCGCCGAAATGCCGTCCCAGCCCTGCCATGTCCCCGGCATTGCCAATAATCGACGCGGCGTCCGTTCCGTAGCAGCGGATGAGCCGCTTCGCATGCCTCTCATCGAGGAACGGATAACGCGACCGCAGGGCCGTGACCTCTCCCGCATAAGCCTCGGCACCGAAATTTCCGCCCGGCAAATGTGAACCGGCCGTCCACGGCGAGCCCTTTTCACCCAGCGCATCACCGATTTTTTCAAGAGCATGTTCGGCAAGCCGCCGATAGGTGGTGAGCTTGCCACCGAAGATATTGAGAAGCGGAGCTTCGCCTTCAGCTCCTTCGGTTTTCAGCACATAATCGCGGGTTGCCTCCTGCGCTTTCGATGCGCCGTCGTCAAACAGCGGCCGCACGCCGGAATAGGTCCAGACGATATCGGCCGACGTCACCGGTTCAGCGAAATATTCGCTCGCCGCGCTGCAAAGATAGCTGATCTCCTCGTCGCTGATCTTAACAGCCCGGGGGTCGGCGGTATAGTCGCGATCCGTCGTGCCGATCAGGGTAAAATCCTGCTCATAAGGGATGGCGAAGATGATGCGCCCGTCCGGGTTCTGGAAAAAATAGGCGCGCGGATCGGAAAACTTCTTGCGCACGATGATGTGGCTGCCCTGCACGAGGCGGACATTGTGGACATTGTTTTTACCGAATGTCGCGGCCAGAACCTTGTCCACCCAGGGGCCGGCCGCATTTACCAGCATGCGCGCCCGGTAGGTCGCGGTTTCTCCGGCACCATTTTTCGTTTCGACCCGCCAGAAGGCGCCTTCGCGGCGTGCCGAAACGACCTGCGTGCGGTTGAGGATCAAGGCGCCGCGATCGGCGGCATCGCGGGCGTTCAGCACCACAAGACGGGCATCGTCCACCCAGCCGTCAGAATATTCGAAAGCCCGGGCAAAAATCGGCTTCAGCGGTTTCCCTGCGGGATCACGGCGCAGATCGAGCGAGCGGGTGGCGGGCAAAAGCTTGCGGCCGCCGAGATGGTCATAAAGAAAAAGCCCGAGACGCACGAGCCAGGCCGGGCGCACGCCGCCCTTCTGGAATGGCAGAACAAAGCGCATGGGCCAGATGATGTGCGGCGCCATGGCCCACAACACCTCGCGCTCCATCAGCGCTTCTCGCACCAGACGAAATTCGTAATGTTCGAGATAACGCAAACCGCCATGAATGAGCTTTGTGGCGGCCGAAGAGGTGCCGGAGGCAAAATCGTTCATTTCCGCAAGCGCAACGGAATAACCCCTGCCGACAGCGTCACGCGCGATGCCGCAGCCGTTAATGCCGCCGCCGATCACGAAAACATCGTGGATTGCCTCGTCAGACATGGACCCTCCCGCGCTTTCATCGACGCTCTCCTCATCGATATATTGAAAGCACGGACATCTAATTTGAAGACAAAACGAATGTCAAACGAAATTCCAGGGCAGTTCGGATCAAGACTCCCCAACCTCGGTTTCAATCAACCTGACGTCATGATCGGCACAGATGGATCGGATCGAATCGACCGGACAATGATCGGTAATGAAGGTGTGCACCTGTGAAAGATGGCCGATGCGCACCGGCGCCGTCCGCTCGAACTTCAGTGAATCCGATACAAGAATGACGTGGCGAGCGTTGGACATGATCGCCTGGGCAACCTTGACCTCGCGAAAGTCGAAATCCAGCAAAGCGCCGTCTTCATCGATTGCAGAAACGCCGATGACGGCGAAATCGACCTTGAACTGGCGGATAAAATCCACTGCGGCCTCACCGACGATGCCGCCATCGGAACCGCGCACGACGCCGCCAGCGATCACCACCTCGATGCCCGGAAAAACCCGTAACCTATTGGCAACATTAATATTGTTGGTGATGACCATCAGCTCGTGATGATCCGCCAGCGCTTCGCCCACCGCCTCGGTCGTCGTACCTATATTGATGAAAAGCGAGGAGTTGTTGGGGATGAGGGCAGCCGCAGCGGCGCCGATCGCCTGCTTTTCGGAGGAGGCGATCGCACGGCGTGCCTCGTATTTGACGTTTTCGTTGCCGCTCGGAAAAAGTGCGCCGCCATGGATGCGCGTCAGCACCCGCGTATCGCAGAGATCGTTGAGGTCCTTGCGGATCGTCTGTGGCGTTACCGAAAACCGCGTGGCCAGCTCGTCCACCAGCACACGCCCGCTTGCTTTCGCCAGCGCAACGATTTCATCCTGACGCGGTGTGAGCATCATTTCACCCTCCCTCCTCTTTCAATTTTTTCGTTTTATTGAAGAGCGAACGAAAAACCAATGTCAAGGGACGGTTTTGTGGCGCCGATCAGGTCCACTTGCGGAGGTATGCGAAAAAACGTATCCGCACGGACCAGCAAGATTATTAGCCGGCTTTCTGAATTGACATCGGGACCGGCTCCGGCAGGCCGATTTCGGAAAACGCAGAGATTGCAGCACCAAACGCATCACCGATGCCGATCAGTATAGGCTCGTTCACGCCCAGTCGCTCAACCGCCGCAGCCAGTTGCACGAGCGAACCACACCAGCGCTGCTCATTTTCGCGGCTGACGGAAATCATGATCGCGACGGGCGTCGAGGCCGGCATACCATGCGCCAGAAGGGCTTCCTCGATGCTGGTAGCGGTTCGCCCGCCCATGTAAAAAACCGTGGTCACAGAAGGGTTCGACAGCGACTGCCAGTCGATATTCTCCGGCAGCTTGCCCTGTCTGGAGTGTCCGGTGACGAAGCGGACCGACTGGGCGTGATCGCGGTGGGTGAGGGAAACGCCGAGCCGCGAAGCCATGGCGCTTGCCGCGGTGATGCCGGGTACGATTTCGACCGGGATATTTTCAGCCTCCAGCGCCGCGATCTCCTCGCCGGCGCGTCCGAAAATCATCGGATCGCCGGATTTCAGCCGCACCACCCTTTTGCCGGCCTTGGCAAGGCGGATCATCATGTCGTTAATATCTTCCTGCTTGCAGCTTTCCCGGCCGCCGCGCTTGCCAACCAGCATGCGCTTCGCCTCCCGCCGCGCCAGTTCCAGCACCTGGGATGAAACCAGATCGTCAAACAGAATGACATCCGCCGCCTGCAGGGCGCGTACCGCTTTCAGCGTCAGCAGCTCGGCATCGCCCGGTCCGGCACCGACCAGCGTCACAAGGCCACGTCCCGATCCTCTCCGACCGGCCTGCGTGCCGATGTCTGTCAGCAGCCTTTCTTCGCTGCCCTCATCCAGCCTTTCGGTAAACGCCCGGTCGACAAATTTCTCCCAGAATGATCGCCGCGCCGTGCCGGGCGCGAGGCGTATATTGACCCGCTCTCGGATGGTTTGGGCAAGCGCCCCCCAATCCTTGAGAGCGTGCGGCAGCAAAGTCTCGATGCGCCGGCGAATGGCCTGCGCCAGAATGGGTGCGGCGCCATCGGTGGAGATCGACACCACCACCGGCGTACGATTGACGATGGAGCCAAACTGGAACTGGCAGAATTCCGGCTTGTCGATGACATTGACAGGCACGCCGGCTGAGCGCGCGGCATTGTAAAATCTTTCCGCCTCTTCGTCGGTTTCACAATCCGCCAGCGCCAGTTCCGCGCCTTTGAAACTATCCGGACCCCAGGAACGGTCATGCCATGTCAGCATCTGGTTTGTCGAGACGAGCGCGGCAAAGCATTCCGAAAGCTCGCTTTCCTCGCAATAGAGATGAAGTTCCGCCCCGCAGGCAAGCAGCAGTTCCGCTTTCCATGCGGCCCCATCCGATCCGCCCGCCAGCACCACGCGCTTGCCCTCAAGCCCCCAGAAGACCGGCAACTTGGCGAGCTTCTCCATGCGGTTCGGTTCATTCCGCTGCGGTTTTAAGGCATCCATCGATGATCCCCCTGATCTCGGCGCGGCAGGAGCCGCAATTGGTTCCGGCATTCAACGCAGCACCTATGGCTTCGACGCTGTGGCAGCCATTGCGGATCGCGGCCGTGATCTGGTTGACCCCGACATTGAAGCAGGAGCAGACCGTCGCCCCCGGATCGGCGCGACCGGCACCGGGACGCCCGGCAACCAGCGCAAAACGCATGCGCAAATCCTCATGGCGTTCGTTCAGCTGTGAAATCGCCCAGTTGCGGGCAACGGCCACCGGCTCTCTGGCGACGAACAGCGCTGCCAGCAGGGTATCGCCGTCGAAGAAAGCAAGCCGCAGATCGCCCGTTTGCCGGTCACTGTAACCCAGAGGCTCAACCCTGATATCGATTCCGAAAACCTGTCGCGCCCAGAGCGTCCAGTCCTGCGGCTGTTCCTCGAAGGCAAGCTCCATGCGGTAGCCGCCATCCGCCTTCGCAACTGCCCAATAGGCGCAGCCCGGCGCATCAGGCCGGGTGCGGGAGATCGCAAATCCATAGGCTTTCGCTACAAAACGTCGTGCACTCACGCCGACATTCTTCGAAGCGGGCTGGCCGGAATGCGGGTCCGTGACCGCTGGCACGAGCATATCGATGCGGGCCTGCGAGGCGAACTGGTCGTTCCAGTGCATCGGCGCAAACACAGCTCCCCGCGCCTGCCTCTCGCTGACCAGAGCCCGCAGCAGGACCTTGCCGTGCGGGCTTTCAAGCTCCACCAGATCGGCGCTTTCGATGCCCAGCAACTGTGCATCGCGCGGGTGAAGTTCGGCAAAGGGTTCGGCGATATGGGCAGTGAGCCGCGGGCTTTTGCCAGTGCGGGTCATGGTGTGCCATTGGTCGCGGATACGGCCGGTGTTCAGCGTCAGCGGGTAGTCCGCCGATGTCCTGCCGGTCTCCGGCAGTGCCGTGGCGATGAAGCGGGCCTTGCTATCCGCATGGAAAAAGCGGCCATCCGCGAAAAAGCGGGTCGTGGCGGCTTCACCGGGTTCGGCTTTTGGCCATTGAAACGGTGTCATCGTATTGTAGGAATCACGGTCGATCCCGCCAATATCGAAATCGCGGCTTCCGGCGTTCTCGAAGCCGGAGAGAGCGGCATGCTCGGCGAAAACCTCAGAAGGTTGCCGGTAGCCGAAGGCGGCGTCAAAACCCATGCGCCGTCCAACTTCGGCGAATTGCCACCAGTCGGCCTTTGCTTCGCCGGGCGCGTCAAGAAAACCGCGCTGGCGGGAAATACGTCGTTCGGAATTGGTGACCGTGCCGTCCTTTTCACCCCAGCCGAGCGATGGCAACAGCACATGTGCGTGGCGGGCGGTATCGGTCTTGGCGATGACATCGGACACCACGACAAAGGGACAGGCCTTGATCGCCGCCTCGACGGCGCTGGCATCCGGCATGGAAACGACGGGGTTGGTGGCCATGATCCACAGCGCCTTGATGCGGCCATCGGCAACCGCCTGGAACATATCCACGGCCTTGAGGCCAGGCTTCTGCGCAATCGCCGGCGAGGCCCAGAAGCGCTGCACGCGATCGCGGTCTTCAGCGTTCTCGATCGCCATATGGGCCGCCAGCATATTGGCAAGCCCGCCCACCTCGCGTCCCCCCATGGCGTTGGGTTGGCCGGTCAGCGAAAACGGCCCCATGCCCGGCCGGCCGATGCGGCCTGTGGCGAGGTGGCAATTGATGATGGCGTTGACCTTGTCGGTGCCGCTTTGCGACTGGTTGACGCCCTGACTGTAGCAGGTGACGGTTTTTTGCGTGCGTTCGAACAATTCGTAAAAGGAAATCAGTTCCGCGATTGTCAGACCGGTCTTATCGGCAATCTCCGGCAGGCTGTGCCCGGTCGCTGCCTGCATCGCGGCATCGAGGCCTACAGTGTGGTTTCCAACATAAGCATTATCGAACGCGGAACTGCCGGAAAGATGGGCCAGAAGACCGGTAAACAGGGCCACATCCCCATCCGGGCGGATGGCGAGGTGCATATCGGCAATATCTGCGCTCATCGTCCGGCGCGGATCGATGACCACCACCTTCATGTCCGGCCGCGCCGCCTTTGCGGCAGCAAGCCGTTGATAGAGGACGGGATGACACCAGGCGAGATTGGATCCGGTGAGGATTACCAGATCGGCAAGCTCCATATCCTCATAGGTGCCGGGCACCGTATCGGCCCCGAAGGCGCGGCGATGGCCGGCGACCGAAGACGACATGCAAAGCCTTGAATTCGTATCGATATTGGCAGATCCGATGAAACCCTTCATCAGCTTGTTGGCGAGGTAATAATCCTCCGTCAGCAATTGGCCGGAAACGTAAAACGCAACCGAATCCGGGCCGTGCTCGGAAATGGCCTCGGAAAATCTTGAAGCAACGAGTTGAAGCGCTTCGTCCCATGCCACCCGCTTTCCGTGGATTTCGGGATGGAGCAGCCGTCCGTCGAGGTCGATGGTCTCGGCCAGAGCCGAACCCTTGGAACACAGCCGACCGAAATTGGCTGGGTGGTCCGGATCGCCTTTGACGGAAACGATGCCGTCATCGGCAACGGTGGCGATGACGCCGCAGCCGACACCGCAGTAGGGACAGGTGGTTTTCGTTTCAATGGACATGGGTTTGCCCCCTGAACAAGTGGCGTTTACCCCCTTCTGCCCTGCCGGACATCTGCCCCTCAAAAGGGTAGATCAATTGCGGCACCGGCTCTATTTCACAGCTTGCGTCTCCGACAACAGAGATGAAGCGAGAAGCGTGCCACTTGTCGATCTTGCCCCTCGAGGGGGAGATGTCCGGCAGGACAGAGGGGAGTATCGTCGGCAACATCTGATATCACTCCGCCGCAATCATCAAAGTTTCGAGCGCAATCGAAAGCCGCCCGTCGAGATTGCGGAGAGGAATGGTCCTCACCTCCCCCTCATCCGCCCCCAACGCCTTGCCGGTCTCCAGTGAAATGACCCAATTGTGCAAAGGACATGTCACCGAAGCCCCGTGCACGATGCCCTGAGACAGCGGGCCGCCTTTGTGCGGGCAATGATCCTCGATGGCGAAGACCTGATTTTCAGCCGTGCGAAACACGGCGATCTTGCCCATAGGCGTTTTCACGCAGCGCGCGCCGCGCAGCGGGATGTCGGAAATGTCGCCAATATCGATCCAGTTGCTGTCCATCGTTCTCACTCCGCTGCCTCGTTGAAACCGATTGCCGCCATCGGCCTGAATTCGTGCTTGTCGTGGCCGGACACACGTTCCGACCAAGGATCGACCTGCGCGAATTTCTGGCTGAAGACGAAGCGGTCAAAATAGGCCCGGCGCTTGTCGGCATCGTCCATGATCTGGCGGCGGACTTCGTCGTAACCGATGCGCTTGGCCCATTTATAGATGCGCTCGAGGTAGCGCGCCTGCTCGCGGTACATCTGGGTCAACGCCACGATATGCTCCAGCGCCTCATCCTCGGTATGGACGAGGCCCAGCACTTCCGTACCCTTGATATCGAGACCAGCGGCACCGGCGAAGTGGATTTCGAAACCGGAATCGACGCAGATGACGCCGATATCCTTGCATGTCGCCTCAGCGCAGTTTCGCGGACAGCCGGAAACGGCAAGCTTCAGCTTGGCGGGCGTCCATGAGCCCCACATGAATTTTTCGATGCGGATGCCGAGGCCGGTGGAATCCTGCGTGCCGAAGCGGCACCATTGTTCTCCAACGCAGGTCTTCACGGTGCGAAGCCCCTTGGCATAGGCTTGGCCGGAAATGAAACCGGCCTTGCCGAGATCGGCCCAGACCGCCGGCAAATCCTCCTTCTCGATGCCGAGAAGATCGATGCGTTGCCCGCCTGTCACCTTCACCATCGGGATTTCGAACTTGTCGACCACATCCGCAATTGCCCGCAGTTCGGAGGAAGATGTGACACCGCCCCACATGCGCGGAACGACGGAATAGGTGCCGTCCTTCTGGATATTGGCATGGACGCGCTCATTGATATAACGCGACTGGTAGTCGTCGGCATATTCGTCGGGAAAATCGCAGACGAGATAGTAGTTGAGCGCCGGTCTGCACTTGGCGCAGCCGCAGGAGGTCTTCCATTCCAGTTCCTGCATCACGGCGGGAATGGTCTTCAGGCCCTTGGCCTTGATGAGACGGCGCACATCATCGTGGCCGAGATCGGTGCATTTGCACATGGGCTGCACGGCAGCGGGATTGTAGCTGTCGCCAAGCGTCAGCGTCATCAGCTGTTCGACAAGACCGGTGCAATTGCCGCAGGAGGCGGATGCCTTGGTATGGGCGCGCACATCATCCAGCGAGGTCAGCCCCTTCGAGGTGATGACCGAGGTGATCTTGCCCTTGCAGACGCCGTTGCAGCCGCAGATTTCCGCATCATCCGGCAAGGCTGCAACGGCCGCCATAGGGTCCAGCGGGGACCCTCCCTGATAGGCCTGGCCGAAGATCAGGGTTTCGCGCATGGCGGAAATGTCGGTCGATTTCTTCATCAGGTCGAAGAACCACGAACCATCCGCCGTCTCGCCGTAAAGAACCGCGCCGATGATGCGATTTTCCTTGAGGATCAGGCGCTTGTAGACACCGGCGGTGGCATCGCGTAGCACGATTTCCTCGCGGTCGTCGCCCTCGGCAAAATCGCCGGCGGAAAACAGGTTGATGCCGGTGACCTTCAGTTTGGTATTGGTGACCGAACCATGATACTCGGCTGAACCGCCGCAAAGCCGGTCCGCCAGCACCCGCGCAGATTCATAAAGCGGCGCGACCAGCCCGTAGCACATGCCGCGATGCTCGGCGCATTCGCCAAGCGCATATATCGAGGCATCCGACGTCATCATGCCATCATCCACGACGATGCCGCGATTGACGGCGATGCCGGCTTCCTTGGCGAGACCCGAGGCTGGACGGATGCCGACCGCCATCACCACCATGTCGCCTTTAATGACGCGACCGTCTTCCAACTCGATGCCTTCGACCTTCTCCGCGCCGAGAATGCATTTGGTATTGGCCTTGGTGATGATGTCGATGCCGCGCTCGTTCAGCGCCTTTTCCAGAAGATAGGCCGCTGCCGGATCGAGCTGCCGCTCCATGATCGTCGGCATCAGATGGATGACGGTGACGTCCATTCCCTGGCGCTTCAGCCCATAAGCTGCTTCCAGACCCAGAAGGCCGGCGCCGATGACGATGGCGCGGCCCTTGCCTTCGGCGATTTCAAGCATCTTCGTGACATCGTCGAGATCGCGATAGGCGAGAACGCCCGGCAATTGATGGCCAGGGACGGGAATGATGAAGGGCAGGGAACCGGTGGCGATCACTAGCCTGTCGTAGGAAACGGTGATGCCGTTTTCGCTGGTTACGGTCTTGTTGTCGCGGTCGATGCCGGTGACCTTGGCGCCCTTGTGCAGCGTCACATTGTTGGCCGCGTACCATTCGTCATTGTGGATGACGATATCTTCATAGCTCTTTTCGCCTGAGAGTACTGGCGAGAGCATAATGCGGTCGTAATTGACGCGCGGCTCGGCGTTGAAAATGGTGACGTCGTATAGGCCGGGGGCGGTTTCGAAAAGGTTTTCCAGCATGCGCCCCGGCGCCATGCCATTGCCGATGATGACGAGTTTTTGCGCCATGGTGGTTACTCCGCAGCTTCGACGAAGCGGTGACGTTCGTAAAGGAACTTCAGCACGGCCTCGCGGCATTTGAGGTAGGTCTTGTCGGATGCAAGCTCGATGCGGTTGCGCGGGCGCGGCAGCGGCACGTCAAGCACTTCGCCGATATGGGCGGCGGGACCGTTGGTCATCATCACGATACGGTCGGACAGCAGCACCGCCTCATCCACATCGTGGGTGATCATGACCATGGTGTTGCCAAGCCGGGCGTGGATTTCCATCACGGCGTCCTGAAGGTGGGCGCGAGTCAGCGCATCCAGTGCGCCGAAAGGCTCGTCCAGCAGCAGGATTTTCGGCTCCATGGCGAGCGCCCGGGCAATGCCGACGCGCTGTTTCATGCCACCGGAAATTTCAGACGGTTTTTTGTCCTTGGCATGGGCCATCTGCACGAGATCCAGATTGCGCATGACCCAGTCGTGGCGTTCCGCTTTGGTCTTGGTACTGCTGAAGACCTTCGCGACGGCCAGGTTGACGTTTTCATAAACCGAAAGCCAGGGGAGCAGGCTGTGGTTCTGGAATACGACGGCGCGTTCCGGGCCAGGTTCGTTGACCTCACGGTTTTCCAGAAGCACGACGCCTGCTGAGACTTTGGTCAGCCCGGCGATGAGGTTGAGCATGGTGGACTTGCCGCAGCCGGAATGCCCGATGACCGAGACGAATTCGCCCTTGCCGATGGTCAGGTTGATGCCTTTCAGCACCTCGGCGCGCGAACCGCCCTTGTCGAAATATTTGTCGATATGATCGAGTTTCAGATAAGCGTTCATGATGGTCGCCCTTTTAGTTGGCCGCAGCGCCGCGGGTGATGACCTTGCCGAGCGCCGCTACCAGCTTGTCGAGCATGAAGCCGACAACGCCGATGTAAGCGAGCGCCACGATGATGTCGGGCAGGCGCGAGGAGTTCCACGCATCCCAGATGAAGAAGCCGATACCGACGCCGCCGGTCAGCATTTCCGCCGCCACGATGGCGAGCCAGGAGAGGCCGATGCCTATGCGCAGGCCGGTGAAGATGTAGGGGGCGGCCGACGGCAGCATGATCTTGAAGAAGAATTCGATCTGGTTGAGCCGCAGCACCTTCGCAACGTTGCGATAATCCTGCGGAATGTTGCGCACGCCGACCGCCGTATTGATGATGACGGGCCAGATGGAGGTGATGAAGATCACGAAAATGGCCGACGGATTGCTGTCCTGAAAGGCGGCAAGTGAAAGCGGCAGCCAGGCGAGCGGCGGCACGGTGCGCAGGACCTGAAAAATCGGGTCGAGGCCGCGCATGGCCCAGACCGACTGGCCGATGACCGCACCGAGAATGATGCCGGCGATGGCCGCAAGGCCGAAACCGTATGCCACGCGCTCCAGCGAGACCAGCACGCGCAAGCCGAGGCCGATATCCTGCGAACCATTATGGAAGAACGGCGATACGATGAGATCGTAGCTTTCCTCGAATACCTGGCTTGGCGGCGGCAGGGACGAGCCGGGGGCGGAACAGAGCACCTGCCAGACGCCCAGCAGAACGGCGAGGACGACAAATGGCGGTATGATATTGCGGGCCGCCGCAGCAACCAGTTTACGCAGATTGAACCGCGAGGGATGTTTGGGCGGAAGGGTCACGACGTTTGCCTTTTGTACCACCGGTTGCTGCGGCTGTTCCTTGAAATTTCGAGCCAATGCGGACATGGCGTTTCCTTTGGATTTCGGTTGCGGTCAGGATCTCGCCCCTCATCCGGCCTTTGGTGTCCATCTTTAAATGGCAACCCGGCGGAGGAGGGGCGACACCCGTGTCTCCTCCTCAGGAGGCTGCCTTGATGGAAAGACTTTCGAGATAGGCCGACGGGTTTTCCGGGTCGAAGACCTTGCCGTCGAAGAAGGTTTCCTTGCCGCGCGACGTGGAGGCGGGAATATCGGCAACACCGAGATCCTTTGCAGCGTCGCGCCAGATGTCCTCACGGTTCACCTTGGCAACCAGCGCCTTCACGTCCGTATCGGGTGCAAATTTACCCCAGCGGATGTTTTCCGTGATGAACCAGCTGTCGTGGCTGCGGAAGGGATAGGACGCGTGATCCTGCCAGAACTTCATCTGCAGACCGGTATTTTCCAGCACGCGGCCGTTGCCGTAATTGATATTGCCCTTGAGGCGGCCAAGAACGTCCTTCGGTGGCACGTTGAACCATTGGCGCTTGCCGAGGATCGTGGACATCTCCTCCTTGTTCGCCATCTCATCGCACCATTGCTGGGCCTCCATCACGGCCATCAGCAATGCCTTGGTGGCGTTGGGGTTCTTTTCCACCCAGTCGGCGCGCATGCCGAGCGCCTTCTCGGGATGCCCTTTCCAGAGTTCCCCGGTGGTACAGGCAGTGAAGCCGATGCCCTGATTGACGAGTTGCTCGTTCCAGGGTTCGCCCACACAGAAGACGTCCATATTGCCGACCTTCATGTTGGCGACCATCTGCGGCGGCGGAACGACGATGGTGGAGACGTCCTTGTCCGGGTCGATGCCGCCGGCGGCCAGCCAATAGCGGATCCACAGATCATGCGTGCCGCCGGGAAATGTCATGGCAGCCTTGATTTCCTTGCCTTCTGCCTTCTTCTTCTCGAAAGCCGCCTTCAGCTTGGACGCGTCGAGCTGAACGCCGGTTTCAGCATATTCCTTGGCGACGGAAATACCCTGGCTGTCGAGGTTGAGGCGGGCGATAAGCGCCATCGGCACAGGCACGTTGTTCTGCGTCACCTTGCCGGTATGCATGAGATAGGGCATCGGGGTCAGGATATGCGCGCCATCAATGCCGTTCGATGCGCCGCCGAGCACGAGATTGTCACGTGTCGCACCCCAGGATGCCTGTTTGAGAACCTCGACATCCGGCATGCCATGCTTGGCGAACAGTCCCTTTTCCGCCGCGATGATAAGCGGGGCGGCGTCGGTCAGCGCGATGAAGCCGATTTTCGCGCCCTTCACTTCCGGCTCAGCCGTGGCTGCGAAAGCGCCTGACGGAAAAGCGGTGCGCACGGCGGTAACAAGGGCTGCGGCGGCTGTCGTCTTCAGTATGGTGCGGCGGCTGACATCGCCCGAGAATATCTTTTTCATTCGCATCTTCCCCTTATTGGACCACCGCATGGGTGGCGCGTTCGCTTGCGAAAAAACCTGAAAATAAAAAAACGCCGCTCGGTGTTTGCGCCTTCGGAACGGGAGGTGTTCCGGGCAGCAAAACCTTGCGACGTCTATGTCTGTGAAAGCGCTTATGCCGCGCCCTGCTCGCCCCGATCGCCGTTGACCAGTGCAAAGACGAAGATGCAAGAGGCGTGCCAGTTTTACTTATGGAAGCTATCGCCTTGGAAAAAAAACGGAATTTCCGAGATTGAATCGGACGATTAAATTTTAATCAGTAGAAATTTTGTCTATGGTTTGCGCAAATGGATAAATTCCGCGCTTGAAATTTGCGCAGCTTGCCCGGCCGACCGCTGTCAGGCCTCGCCTTGGGAGATGGAAAACGGGGCAGAACTGCGCACGGAAAAGCCATTCACATAGCCAGCAATGTCTGCGGGATCGAAAACAAAACCGTCCACGAACCGGTCACCCGCCTCCTGCCCTTCGACTCGAATATCGGCATCATCGGGCGCATTGGCATCGCCCAGTGCCGCCCGATAAATATCTGGACGGTAAGCGGACAGGGTGGCCTCCACACCACCTTGCGAAAACTCCGTCTGCCCCCAGCGGATCATCTGGCTGTAAATCCACAATGCCTGGCTCTGGCGCGGATAATTGGCATGGCCGCCGTGGAAGAGGAAATATTTGTCGATGACCCGGCGGTTGCCCTGGCTGTCGATGTTGAATTCACCGGCAAGCACATGGCGGATGATGCTTTGCGGCGCACCGATATAACGCGGATCGGCAAGTGTCCTGCTCAGCTCATCGTGATTTTCCGCAAGGTCGCACCAACGTGCGGCGGCATCGAGCGCCGTCAGCAGCCGGCTGACCGTTTCCTGCTGGCTTTCGGCCCATTCAGGCCGCATCCCGATCACTTTTTCCGGCGCAGACGGCCACAAATCCTGCTTGGCAGCGACGATCCTGCCCACACCGCGCTCGGCGGCAACGATGTTCCACGGCGCACCGACACAGAAACCATCGATGGCGCCCGCCGCCAATGCATCCGACGTCAATGGCGGTGGTACGACCACCAGTTTGACGTCGTGATCGGGATGAATGCCACCAGCGGCGAGCCAATAGCGAAATTCGTAATTGTGCGAGGAAAACGGGTAGGTCATGCCGAGCGTCGGTGTAGCTTCGCCCCGCGCTCGCATGTCATCCAGCACCTGCTTTAAGGCCTTCGCATTTTCCAGCGCCCCCGCCGTTTCGGAAAGCCCCGTCAACGCCTTCATCCGGGCAAAAAGCCGCGTCGAAAGCGTTATCGCATTGCCGCCGCGCCCAAGTGAAAACGGCGTGATCGTCGGCGAAGGGTTGGAGCCGAGTCCGAGCATGGAGGCAACGGGCATCGGCGACAGCATATGGGCAATGTCGAATTGCCGGAATGCCAGCCGGTCGCGCACATTCGCCCAGGACACATCCTTGACGAGATCGAGCGTCAGGCCTTCGCGCTCGGCAAAGCCGAATTCCGCCGCAGCAATGAGGACGGACGCATCGACAAGAGGAATAAAACCTGCCCGCAGGATTTTTTGCCGGTCGCTGCCAACAATTGCCGGCGCGCCCGCTTTTGAACCGGCCGATTTTTCCTGTGCCGCCATATCATACACTCCTCGACTGTCCCGCCGGCGGGTTCGTTACATCAACAGACCGGCCGCGGTGACCACGCTTTGCGCGATCTCGGATATTTTCTTTTTCTCGTTCATCGCCGTTTGCCGCAGAAGCGCAAAAGCCTCCTCTTCGGACAGGCCACGCATTTTCATCAAAATGCCTTTGGCGCGCTCGATGACCTTGCGCTCCTCAAGCGCCGATTTTGCTTCGGCAAGTTCCTGTCGCAGACGGCTGAAAGCGTTGAAGCGGCTGACCGCCATATCGAGGATGGGTTTGACGCGCTCTTTCTTCAGCCCGTCAACGACATAGGCGGAAACACCGGCCTCAACGGCCGCCTCGATGGACGCGGTATCGGAGCGGTCGACAAACATGGCGATCGGCCGGCCGACCGTGCGTGTCAACTGAAACAGATGCTCCATCATGTCGCGGTTGGGATTTTCAAGGTCGATGAAGATGACATCGGGCTGCAGCGTCTCGATGGTCCGCGCCACGCCGTGCACCTCATGGATGACCGTCACGCGATGATACCCGGCCTCGCGCAGCCCCTCCTCGATGATCGAGGCGCGGATCGCGTTTTCGTCTATAACGAGAATGGTGAGGTCGCGAAGCGTCATGTCGGCATTGATGACGCACCGCAACAAACTTGGCAATCAGGCGCCGATATAAAAATGGAGCGGACGTGAAAGGGACGTTTTCATCCCGCTCCGCCTGATTTCTCAGGACGCACGTTCGAGCGCCTTCAAAACCGTCCGCTCGGAAAGATTGAGATAGATTTCCATCTCGTCACCGGCCTCAGCCGCCTTGCCCTCTTCCATCAGTGACAGGATCTTGCTGTTCATGTCCACAAAGGGGGAATGGAGCTGTTCCGGGTCTTTCAGCAGGCCGAAACAAAGCCTGAGCTCAGCGGCGATTCGCTCGTAAAAATCGCTGAGACGAGCGCTGTCGAGAAGGTCGACCACGGCGGCGTGGAACTTCATGTTGGCGCTGCCCACGCCTAACCAGTCTGCCTGGTCGCGCTTTATCCTGGCATCATCGACCGCCGTGCGCATTGTGCGGATGGCCGGGTGCTTGTGCCAGGCCTGACGCAGCGCCCCGCATTCCACCATGCGCCGCACCCTGTAAATATCAATCACCGAAGCCAGGGTGGGAACGGCGACAAAAACGCCGCGATTGGCCTCGTGACGCAGCAGACCATCCTTGGTCAGGAGACGAAAGGCTTCACGCAGCGAATTGCGGGAGACCTCGAAACGTTCGCTGAAGGCTGCTTCCGAAAGACGCTGGCCCGGCATCAGTTCACCGGAGATCAGCAGGGTGCGAATACCCTTTGCCAATCGATCCGCAAGCGGCAGACCCTCTATCGTTTCCGTCATGGCGCTTTCCTTAAGAGCAATGCAACATTGGGAATTCCGTGACAGGCATGTTCGGACACGGCATGATTGCCCATAGCACAAAGCTTCAGCAAAGCGCCAAAAAAACGTGATGAATTCATACTCATAACGTCCAACAAATAGACAAAATAAAAGAACGATTATCATTTATTGTTGAACAATATTGACAATCTCACGGAACAAGACAAGATCGGTGTCATAAAGCATCCGCGAGGGGCGGATTGCGACAGGAGCGGAGAAAATCCATGGAGCAGAAAAAGCTCACCCCGACTGCCGATCTCAAAATGTCAAAACGTGCATCTCTTCTGGGAGCAATCTTCCTGATGGCAACATCTGCCATCGGTCCCGGCTTCATCACGCAGACGGCGACATTCACCATGCAGCTTGGTGCCGCATTCGCCTTCGGCATTCTTGCTTCCATCCTCATAGACTTCGTCGTTCAGCTCAACATCTGGCGCATCGTAACGCTGACGCGCATGCGTGCGTCCGACATCGCCAATGCTGCCATTCCGGGTTCCGGCTATCTTCTCGCCATTCTCGTCATCATCGGCGGCCTTTTCTTTAATATCGGCAATATTGGCGGCACCGGCCTCGGCCTGAACGCCATCTTCGGGCTCGATCCGAAAATCGGCGGCGCCATCAGCGCAATCTTCTCCATCGCCATCTTCGTTTCCAAACGGGCTGGCCTCGCCGTCGACCGGTTCATCATTTTCGCCGGTATCCTGATGATCGTGCTGACGCTCTACGTTGCATTCGTATCCGCGCCTCCGGTCGGTGATGCCTTCCGCCAGACCTTCCTGCCGGACACGATCAATTTCGCGACCATCACCACCATCGTCGGCGGCACCGTTGGCGGCTACATCACCTATTCCGGCGCGCACCGCCTGCTGGACCGGGGAATGGTCGGCATTGAAAACCTGCCCGCCGTCAACCGCGCCGCTCTGACCGGCATCGCTGTCACCGGCATCATGCGTTACGTGCTGTTCCTCGCCATTCTCGGCGTTGTCGCCAGCGGCGTCGTCATCGATACATCGGGCCAGGCCGCCAATCCCGCCGCACAGGCTTTCCGGTCGGCCGCGGGCGATCTCGGCTTCCGCCTATTCGGCATCATCTTCTGGGCTGCGGCCATCACAAGCGTCATCGGCGCGGCGTATACCTCCGTCTCGTTCCTGCCCGTGTTCAAGCAGGACATGACCGAACGCGCCCGCAACATGGCGACGGTCATCTTCATCGCTGTCTCGCTCGTCTGCTACCTGCTCATCACGACGCCGCCCGCCGCCATGCTGGTCTTCGTCGGCGGCCTGAACGGTCTTATCCTGCCCATCGGCCTCAGCATCTTCCTGTTTGCCGCATGGAAGCGCGAAGACCTGATGGGCGGCCATCGCTACTCGCGCATTCTGCTCGGCCTTGGCGTTCTGACATGCGCATTGACGTGGTACATGGGCTACAAGTCCGCCGGCACCATTTTTGGCCTGCTCGGCCTGTAATAAACTAGAGCGTTTCCGCATTTCGGAGAAAAGCGGAAACGCTCTATATATTTGTTATTACGCATTTTCCCGACGCAAAACCGCTACGCACTTTTGCTGGAAATGCTCTAAAGGGAGGCAAACATGGCCGCTATCGATCTCAACAGTGATCTTGGCGAAAGTTACGGCGCGTGGCGCATGGGAGATGACGAGGCGATGCTTGCCATCGTTTCCAGCGCCAATATCGCCTGCGGATTTCACGCAGGTGACCCGGCCGGCATCTACCGGACCGTCAAGGCCGCTGCCGAAAAAGGCGTGGTCGTCGGCGCCCATGTTTCCTACCCGGACCGCGTCGGCTTTGGCCGCCGCGATCTGGATGTGACCTCCGAAGAGCTGATCGCCGATGTCATCTACCAGATAGGCGCACTGAAGGGTGTTGCCGCCGCTGCCGGAACCACGGTGCGTTACGTGAAGCCGCATGGCGCGCTTTACAACCGCATCGCCAATGACGCGAAACAGGGACAAGCGGTCATCGACGGTATAAAGGCCGTCGATGCCTCGCTGGTGCTGATGGGTCTTGCCAATGCGCCCATCCTCGATCTCGCCCGCAAGGCAGGCCTTGCTGTCGTCGCGGAAGCCTTCGCTGACCGCGCCTACACGCCCGAAGGCCAACTCGTCTCGCGCCGTGAGGCGGGCGCCGTACTGCACGACGCTGCCAAAATCGCCGACCGGATGGTGCAGCTTGCCCGCGAAGGAACACTCGAAGCCATCGACGGCAGCAGCATCAAGATCGAAGCACAATCCATCTGCGTGCATGGCGACAGCCCCGGCGCGGTGGCGATCGCCCAGGAAATCCGCCGCCGTTTCGAAGCCGAGGGCATCGAAATCCGCTCTTTTGCATCCATTCTCTAAAAGGGCGACCAATGACGATACCCTTATCCTTTCTGAGCCACACCAATGCGCATGCCGCCCGGACGGCCCGCGCCGATTATCGTGGCGGCCTCGTTGCGCCGACCTCCGGCATCGCTCCCGGTTTCACACAGGCCAACATGATCGTGCTGCCGCGCGACTGGGCCTTCGATTTCCTGCTTTATGCGCAGCGTAATCCCAAGCCCTGCCCGGTGCTCGATGTTTCAGATCCCGGCTCACCAACCACGCTTCTTGCCCCCGGTGCCGATCTCAGGACCGACCTGCCGCTTTACCGTATCTGGCGGGACGGCAAACTTGCCGAGGAAACGGCGGATGCGACCGCCGCCTGGGCAGAGCGTGACGATCTCGTCGCTTTCCTGATCGGTTGCAGTTTTACCTTTGAAACGCCAATGGTCGAAGCGGGTATCGAAATCCGTCACATGACCTACAAAAGCAACGTTCCGATGTATCTGACCAACCGCCCCTGCCGGCCGGCCGGCCGATTTAAGGGCAACATGGTCGTTTCCATGCGACCGATCCCGGCTTCGCGCGTGGCCGATGCCGCGACAATTTCAGGACGTTTTCCGGCGGTTCACGGTGCGCCCGTGCATGTCGGCGCGCCGGAAGAAATTGGCATATCGGATCTCGCGAAGCCGGATTTCGGTGATGCCGTGCGGATTGAACCCGGCGAGGTTCCAGTTTTCTGGGCCTGCGGCGTGACGCCTCAGGCTGCAGTCATGGCGTCCGGCGTGCCGTTCGCGATTACCCATGCGCCCGGGCACATGTTCATCACCGACATTCCCGATTCTGCCTATCACGCGTGAGGATATGATGCGTTTTCTCCCCGTCAGCCTCACCACCATTCTCGTCGAACTTGCCGATCTCGATGAAACGCTGGCCCTGTTCGCCTCGCTTCAGAACGATCCGATCGAGGGCATCGACGAAACGGTTCCGGCTGCCCGCACCCTGATGATCCGTTTCCGCCCCGAAAAGATTGGCGCAGAGGCGCTGGTTGCACGGCTTTCCAGCCGCGATCTCTCCGCAAAAATCGCGCCCTCGGACAATCTGGTGGAAATACCCGTCCATTATAACGGCGAAGATCTGGCCGACGTTGCCGAACTGACCGGCATGAGCATCGACGAAGTCATCCGCCGTCATACCGAAAGCGAATTCACCGTGGCCTTCTGCGGTTTCGCGCCCGGCTTCGGTTATCTGGTTGGCGGCGATACGGCTCTTCACGTGCCGCGCCGGCAAAGCCCGCGTACCCGCATTCCGGCGGGTTCGGTGGCGCTGGCTGGCGCCTTCAGCGGCGTCTATCCGCAAAACAGCCCCGGCGGCTGGCAGATCATCGGCACCACCCCGGTGAAGATGTGGGATATAGACCGTGATCCCGGCGCGCTTTTCCAGCCGGGTTATCGCGTGCGTTTCTTCGATATGGACAAGGCCGGAAGAACGGTTGATGTTCCCACCTCAGCGCCGCGCACCGCCCGCCCTGAGATGACAAGAGAAGGCCCGCATTTCGAGGTGCTCGCGGCCCCCATGCCCGCCATTTTTCAGGATCTCGGCCGCTTCGGCCAAACCGGACAGGGCGTCTCCGCCTCCGGCGCACTGGATCGTGGCGCGTTTAACGCCGCCAACCGTATCGTCGGCAATCCCGTTAACTCGCCGTGTCTCGAGCTGACGCTCGGCGGCTTTTCCTTCAAAAGCACGAGCCGCGCCGTCATCGGCATTGCGGGCGCGCCCTGCCCCATCACCGTCAAGACCGCAGATCGCAGTTTCACCGCACAAACCCATGTTCCCGTGTCTCTCGAACCCGGCGATATCGTAACCTTGGGTCAGCCGCCGAAGGGCATGCGCTGTTATCTTGCTGTGCGTGGCGGGTTCGATATCGAGCCCGTGCTGGGCAGCTATGCGACGGATACGCTCGCCGTAGTCGGTCCAGAAAGCGTGACTGCGGGCACTAGTCTGCCGCTGAAGGGCGAAAAGACAGGACTTTCCAGCGTGTCTGTCGACGAGGCTCCGGCCTTCGATCCGCCAGCAACCGGCGATATTGTGACGCTCGACGTGGTTCTCGGACCGCGTACCGACTGGTTCACGCAAAAGGGCCTCGATACGCTGACCGGCCAGCTCTGGCAGGTCACGCCGCAATCGAACCGCGTCGGCATCCGCCTTGCCGGCGAAGTGCCGATGGAGCGCAGGGACAGTGCCGAATTGCCGAGCGAAGGCACGGCCACCGGAGCAATCCAGATTCCCCATAGCGGCCAGCCCGTTCTTTTCCTTGCCGACCACCCGTTGACCGGCGGCTATCCCGTCATCGGCGCGGTCGCGGAATACCATCTCGATCTTGCGGGGCAAATCCCCGTCAATGCCAAAATCAAGTTCCGCCCGATCGGCCCTTTTGCCGAAATCGCGGCGGCTAAAAGTCTGTAGGGAGAATAGCGATGAAAAAAGTGCTGATTGCCAATCGCGGCGAGATCGCGGTGCGGATCATACGCGCATGCCGTGATTACGGCCTGCAATCGGTTGCCGTTTATGCCGATCCCGATCAGGATGCGCTATTCGTTCGGTTGGCGGATGAGGCCTATGCGCTGGAAGGCGTCCGCCCCGCCGAAACCTATCTCGATATCGCCAAGCTGATCGCGATTGCCAAACGCGCCGGCGCGGATGCCGTGCATCCCGGTTACGGCTTTTTGTCCGAACGCGCCGAATTTGCGCAGGCGGTTATCGATGCCGGCCTTAGCTGGATCGGCCCCGACCCACATGTCATTGAAGCGCTGGGCGACAAGGTGGAAGCGCGGCGCATCGCCACCAGCGTCGGCGCACCGCTGGTGGCCGGCAGTGACGGCCCCGTCTCTACCGCCGCCGAAGTCACCGCTTTTGCCGAAGAATACGGCCTGCCCGTCGCCATCAAGGCGGCGCATGGCGGTGGTGGGCGCGGCCTGAAGGTCGCATGGAAGATGGAAGAGATCGCCGATCTCTACGAATCCGCCGTTCGCGAAGCGACCGCCGCTTTCGGTCGCGGCGAGTGCTTTCTCGAACGCTTCCTCGACCGGCCCCGCCATATCGAGGCGCAGGTTTTGGCCGACAAGCACGGCAATGTGCTGGTGCTGGGCACCCGCGATTGCTCGCTGCAACGTCGGAACCAGAAGCTGATAGAGGAGGCTCCGGCCCCGTTCCTGTCTGCCGAACAGCGACAAAAAATCCACGACGCGGCAAAGGCGATCTGTGCCGCCGCGGGCTATTCCGGTGCCGGCACCGTCGAATTCCTGCTCGGCGTTGATGGCACGATTTCTTTTCTGGAGGTCAATACGCGCCTGCAGGTGGAACATCCCGTTACCGAGGAAACCACCGGTATCGATCTCGTCATCGAGCAGTTCCGCATCGCCGAGGGCCACACCCTGCGGGTGGTTGAAACGCCGGAACCGCGCGGCCACTCTATGGAATTCCGCATCAATGCCGAAGATCCCGGCCGAGGATTCCTGCCAACACCCGGCACGATCTCGATTTTCGATGCTCCTTCCGGCCCCGGCATCCGTATGGATAGCGGCGTCGTCAGCGGCTCCAGCGTGCCTGGCGTATTCGACTCGCTGATGGCGAAGCTCATCGTTACTGGTACCGACCGCGATCAGGTTCTGCGCCGCGCGCGCCGCGCGCTGAAAGAATTCCGTATCGAAGGCATTGCCACGGTTCTGCCGTTCCATCGCGCCGCAATCGAGACGGACGACTTCATCGGCACCGACGGTTTCAAGGTTCATACCCGCTGGATCGAGACCGATTTCGCCGCCATGCCTGACGCCATGGAACGTCCTGCACCGGCTGAAGACCCTTCCATCACGCGCACCTTTCTGGAAATCGACGGCAAGCGTGTTTCTGTCGGCCTGCCGAACCTGCTGCTCTCCGGCCTCGGCGCTGTCAGCGGCGGCAATGCCGTCGCCCCCGGCGCGTCGGTCAAGGAGAAGGAAGGTGAAATTATCGCTCCCGTTTCCGGCACCTTGCAATCGTTCAAGGTGACCGATGGCGAAACTGTTTCCAAAGGCGATCTTCTGGCCGTCATGGAAGCCATGAAAATGGAAACGCAAATCGTGGCGACGAAGGCCGGCAAGGTCCGCCTGATCGTCAAGGAAGGCGACTATCTTCAGGCGGGCGCGGCACTTCTCGAAATTGCGGAATAACGCATAGACCAGGCCACCGGACCGATCAGGGAAGGTGGTCCCCTCACAATCGAAGTTTGGTCAATACGGTGGCGGAACCCTTTCGCCGCCGGGCCGTTTATGGCGCGACCTGCTAACCATCATGAGGGAAATATGGCCGGACGCACCTTGCTTCAATTCTTCCATTGGTACTATCCGGACGGAGGGAAATTATGGAGCGAGGTGGCCGAAAAGGCGGAAAGCCTTGCCCGAATGGGTATTACCGACGTCTGGCTACCGCCGGCCTACAAGGGTTCTGCGGGCGGTTTTTCGGTAGGTTACGATACCTATGATCTCTTCGACCTTGGCGAATTCGACCAGAAGGGAACAGTCGCGACCAAATACGGTGATCGCGCTGCCCTCGAACAGGCCGGTCGGACGCTGAAGGAAAACGGCATCCGCGTCATTCACGACGTGGTTCTCAATCACAAGATGGGCGCGGATGAACGAGAGAAGGTGCGGGTTCGCCGCGTCAATCCCGATGACCGCACCGAGATAGAGGACGAGGATTTCGAGGCGCACGCCTATACGCGCTTCACCTTTCCCGGCCGAAACGGCACACATTCCAAATTCATCTGGGACCTGAAGTGCTTCAGCGGCGTCGACCATATCGAAGAGCCTGATGAGGACGGCATTTTCCGTCTCGTCAACGAATATGGCGACGGCGAATGGAATGAAGAGGTCGACGAGGAGAACGGCAACTTCGATTATCTCATGGGCGCGGATGTCGAATTCCGAAACAGGGCTGTCTACGAGGAACTGAAATATTGGGGCCGGTGGCTTGCCGAACAGGTGCAGGTGGATGGTTTTCGTCTGGATGCGGCCAAACATATTCCGGCATGGTTCTTCCGCGACTGGGTAGGCCATATGCGCGACACGATTAATCCCGACCTCTTCGTTGTCGCGGAATACTGGCACCCCGATATAGACGCGCTGAAAAGCTATCTCGATCTGGTGGACAAGCAGCTGATGCTCTTCGATGTCGCCCTTCACCACCGCTTCCATGACGCTTCCAAGCAGGGCGGCGATTTCGACATGCGCACTATCTTCGATGGTTCGCTGCTTTCCGCTGTTCCAGATCACGCCGTCACGCTTGTCGACAACCACGACACGCAGCCGCTGCAATCTCTGGAAGCGCCGGTAGAACCCTGGTTCAAGCCTCTGGCCTATGCGATCATTCTGCTGCGCGAAGAAGGTGTGCCTTGCGTCTTTTATCCCGATCTTTTCGGTACGACCTATACAGACACCGGCAATGACGGCAACGACCATGAGATCGTCATGCCGGCTATCGAATGCCTTCCGAAGCTTATCGAGGCACGCAGCCGCTTTTCCAACGGTGCCCAGACGGATATTTTCGACGACCCGAGCTGCGTTGCGTTTATTCGCCACGGTACCGCCGATGAGCCGGGCTGCGTTGTGGTGATGTCGAACGGCGAGGCGGCGGAAAAACAGATTGATCTCGGCCCTGAGCAGGCGGGAGCTGTATGGCGCGATTTCCTTGGTCACCGTCACGAGCAGATCACCCTTGACGAGCATGGCAAGGGTCTGTTTTCCACCAATGGCGGCAGCGTCAGTGTCTGGGTTCCGGCCGACGTCGAGTAGGAACAATTGCTTTTAAAGCAGCCAGCCGGAAACCTTGCTCATTTGACGGATACGAGACGGCGCGGGCCCGCGCCGGCATCGGCCAGAACATCGTTCGGATTGCGTAAGGGACAGTCATCAAGTGAGAGGCAACCGCAACCGATACAGCCGGTAAGCTGGTCGCGCAGCATAATCAGGTTGTTGATACGAAGCTGCAGCATTTCCCGCCAAGACTGCGAGAACACGCGCCAGTCAGCGGTCGTCGCCACCCTGTCCTGCGGCAAATCCGCCAAGGCGTCCCTGATGATGCTGAGCTGGATACCTGCCCGCTGCGCAATGCGGATAATGGCAATGCGCCGCAGGACGGCGCGATGATAACGACGCTGGTTCCCGCTGGTGCGCCAGCCTTCGATCAATCCCTTCGCCTCGTAAAAATGGATGGTGGAAACGGCGACGCCACTACGACGCGCAACCTCCCCAACCGTCAGGCTGTGTTTAAAGATGGTATTTTCCATGCCGGCTCCGTTTTCTGAACGGCCTCCGCTCTGAAAAACGCGGAAACACACTAGAGAGCAGCCGGTATAATTCCTTAACCATAGTTGAGGTCAATAGTATGGATGGTAAAAAGAGGCGCCCATCGGGCGCCTCTGAATTCTTAAATATCGCGGATCAGAATTTGGCGGTCATGCTGATCCAGAAGCGGCGGCCTTCCATGACCGTGTTGAAATCGTCAGCGCCGACTTCCTTGTCGAATACGTTGTAAACCGCCGCGTTGAGATCGACATTTTCGGCCACCGCATATTTCGCCCCGATGTCGAGGGTGGTGTAAGCGTCATATTTACGCCCGGCCTTGCCGTTGATCGTAACCGGTTTGCCGTTCGTACCGATGCGCGGACCCGCATTGATTTCCGATCCGTGGTAGTTCACCGAAGCCCAGGCTTCCAGCCCGTCCACCGGGGTGACCCATTCGCCTCTCAGATTGGCCATGTGCTCCGGTGTCCGCGCCAGCGGAAAACCCTCGTAATCGCCCGTCTTCTGTTCGGAATGCGTATAGGTATAGTTGCCGCGCAATGTCAGTTCCGGCGTCGCATACCATGCTGCCGTCAGTTCTATGCCCTGAATGACCGCGTCGTCGATATTGTAATTGTACCAGAGGCGATAATTGCTATCTTCACTCCAGCGGGCAGGCGTTCCATCCGGATTGAGCACCAGCGCGTTGGAAATCTTGTCCTTGAAATCTGTGTAGAAATAGGTGGCACCGAGGGCAACATCACCATTGTCCCAGAGTGCTGCCAATTCATAACTCGTGCTTTTTTCCGCCTCCAGACCCGGATCGCCGATGATCACGCCGCAGGTGCCGTTCGAGGCATAGGTGCACCCACCGCCGCCAGTCGTATAGGCGTAACCCGGTGCGATCTGGCGGATTTCCGGTGCGCGGAAACCTGTTGAAATGCCGCCCTTGATCGTAAGATCGTCGGTTGCGCTCCAGACGCCGTAAAGGCGCGGGCTGAAATGATTGCCATATTTTTCATGGTTATCCAGACGAAGGCCGCCCGTCAGCGCAAAGCTATCGACAATGCGCCATTCATCCTCGACGAAGAGCGCCCATTGCGTCGCCGAGAAAGTTTCGTCGCGACCGGTACGGCGTCCCGGATTCTGGTCCTTCAGCTGTGCCTCGAAATATTGACCGCCGGTGACGAGCGTATGGTTGCCGAACAGTTCGAACGGCGTGGTGAACTTGCCGTCGAGAACGCTATTGCGAACCTCCGGCGAGCGCGGATTTTCAGTGACGCGTCCCGTGCGAAAGTTTCTGGTGAAGTTGGTGCGCTCGGCCCATTCCTGCTGGAAGGAGAATTCAGACGTGGTCGGTCCCCACCGGCCGGTATGCGACAATGACCAATGGTCGCGCGTATTGGTGTTGTAGGTGCCGTCTGCATTGGCTGCCAGCGTCTCGCCGGACTCGGCATCGCGGCGCAACCGTGCTTTGCCAGCCTCGAGATAGATGTCGTGATCCTCATTCGGCGTGAAGGTCAAACGTCCATTGAAATCATATTCCTTCGCGCCCGTCGTACCATTCAATATGCGGTCTTCGCCGCTCGTGAAGCCCCTGCCCCAGATCTGCAGCCCCAGCCGATCCTTCAGGATCGGCCCATTGGCATACCAGGACACCTGACCGCTATTACCGAATTTTGAATGTTGCTGAACCGTACCCTCGCTGGTGACGGAGCCAGACCAGACATCGCCAACCTTGCGGGTGATGATGTTGATGACGCCGCCCATGGCATCGGAACCGTAAAGAGAGGACATCGGGCCGCGCACGACCTCGATGCGTTCGATCGCCGAAACCGGCGGTACGAAACTCTGTTCGAAGCCGGAATTACCATTGGTACGGGCATCGCGCGTGCTCTGCCTCTTACCGTCAACCAGGATCAACGTGTAAGCGCCGGGCAATCCGCGAATGAAAATATCCTTCTCATTGGCAATGCCGGTGACAGATACGCCCTGAACTTCGCGCAAGGCGTCTGTCAGATCGCGGTAAGACCCCTTTTCCAGATCTTCTCGCGTCACAACCGTGATGCTGGCCGGAGCATCCTTTACATTCTGCTCGAAGCCGGACGCGGTCACCACGATCTGCTGAAGAACGGTGGTTCCGTCGGTCGCCTGCTGCGCGACAGCAGGCAAGGCAACGCTGAGCGCCGTTCCCGCCATAGCGACGGAAATGCCAGCCTTTATTATCGTCGCGGCCATATCCTGCCCGCGGTACTTCAATTCCATGTTACGCCCCCGCATTTAACTTGAGAATTTACCCCCACTTATTTAGGAGGGAGGTCTGGCGCAACGCGTTTGTTTTCGAACAGTTCTAAATTCCAGAAATTGCAAAAAGGCGCCCTCTAATCGGGGGCGGGGTAAAAAAACAGCAAGATGACAACCGGCAAGAGAAAAGAAGAACCAGCTTCCCCGACAAAGCCCGACAGGCTTGGTCAGCTGAAACTACTTGTCGCGTTCGATGCGTTGTTGCGGGAAGGAAGCGTCAGCCGCGCAGCGGCAGGCATGGGACTGCCGACATCATCGATGAGCCGCATACTACAGCAGCTGCGCGAGAAATACGGCGACCAGCTGTTCTTACGCACCGGCCAGGGTTTGCGACCCACCCCCTTTGCCGAGACCATGCGGCTGCGCATTCGTTCGCTGGCGGCGGAGGCGGAAAACCTGATCGATTATTCACAGGAAAAAGCGGCAGCTCCCGCCGCCGCCAATGTTAGCGGCTGGGAACGGCCGGTGCTGATGAAGGCGCCGCCTCTTTCGCTGCGCCCCAGCGTTCTTCTGGAAGGTCAGCCGACACCGGAAAATATAGCGGACCGCCTTGCCCGCATCGGCCACAATGCCGATCCGCAGCACAGGCTCGCCAAATATATAGCGACCTCTGCAATGGGCATCGGCAACAGCCGCCCGCTCAGCCAGCAAGAGGCGATGGACGCGCTTTCGATCATTCTCGAAGGCGATGCAGATCCCATACAGATAGGAGCGCTGCTTGCGACCATGCAATATCGCGGTGTGACCGCGGCAGAGCTTGCCGGTTTTATCGAAGCCATGTGGGGCCATATAAAAAGAGACCAGCAAGCGCCCGCATCGGTCGATCTCGACTGGCCGGCCTATATGTCGCCCAAACACCGCGATGCACCCTGGTTCCTGCATTCCGCGCGTCTCGTATCCATGGCGGGATATAGCGTCTTGTTACACGGCCATGTGGGCCAGGGAGAAAATGGCGGTAAGCTCGAACTCGCCGCTGAAGCCTGCGGCATACCGCTCTGCCATTCACTTTCGCAGGCGGCCAAGGCCACTGCCTCGCAAGGGATCGCCTATCTGCCGATCGGTGGACTATCGTTACAGTTTCAGAGCCTGCTTGGCCTGCACGGCATTCTGGAAATGCGCCTGCCGCTCAATACGGTCGTGCATCTTCTCAATCCGCTTCGCGCCAGAAGCACCATTATCGGCGTCGCCCGCCCCTCCTATCAGGAGCTTCATCGCGATACGGCGCGGCTGCTTTCCGTCGAGAGCCTTGCCATTCTCGGCAATACGCGGGATTTCGCACAATTTACTCCCTTCCGCAGCACCCGGATCTTCGGTCTTTCCAAGGGCGAAGATGTCGAGTTCGTCATTCCCGCCCGCGAAACGCCACCGGCCGAAATGCCGACCATGTTCACCACCTTCGAATATTGGCGCGCCGTCTGGACGGGGGCGGCCAGAGACGAGAGGGCGGAAACCATCATCGTCTCCACCGCTGCCATTGCCCTGATGCTGGTCAATGATATGGTTCTGCCTTTTGAAGAGGCCTATGCCCGCAGCCTGCGGCTGTGGAACGACAGGGCACGCGATTTCGCCATTGCTTAGGCGTTGGCGACTGATTTTTTCAGCGCCAGATATTCCCACAGCGCCACCAGCAGCAAAATCCCCGTGCTTGCCAGTTGCAGCGCAAAAAGCGGCACGCCCGGCACCGGCAGAAGCAGGCAGAGCGCCGCTACTCCGGCAAAATGCGAGATCGGCCGCTGATAGGTGGCAGCAATCTTGACGCCGATATTACCGGCTAGAAACAGGATCGGGCCGCCAAGAATGGCGAGTGACTCCCTCATCGTCGTCCCTTCATGGGCATGGGACAGGCTGAAATCCTCTCCAACTGCCGTGAGGATGATGCCGGCCACTATAGGCAAATGTCCGTAGTTGAAAAGATTCTGGGCAATCTTCGCTTTCTCGTCGGCATGTTCGGCCTTTCTGGAGGCCTCTTCCTGCCCGTGATGGAAATAGATCCACCACATTGTGACGGTGCTGACGAAGGCCGAACAAAAGACGATGAATGTGAGGCCAGAATTCATATATTCCGTGGCCGTGCGGCCGGTGGTTAGGATCGTTTCCCCGAGACAGATGATGACGAAAAGCGCACAGCGCTCCGCAAGGTGCTCGCCGGAAAGATGCAGCTTGTCCGCATCGCTTGCTTTCAATCCCGGGACGACATAACGAAAAGCCGGTCCGGCATATTCTATCGCGAGTGCTATACCCCACAGGAGGATTCGATCCGTCAGATCGACAAGCCCACCAGCCAGCCAGAACAGGCTCGATACGACTAGCCAGATCGTCACGCGCACAAAAACCAGAAAAGACTGCCTGTCCTCTCCCTTGAAGGCATAAAGTGCAAACAGGCTCCGTCCCACCTGCATGGCACTGTAGATAAGGGCAAACACGAAACCCTGTTCCGCAAAAGCCTCCGGCAGCGCGATGGCCAAAAGAACCCCGCCGAACATCAGGACGAAAAGCAGAATCCGGACAGGCTCCTTTTCGGTATTCAGCAGGTTGGTGATCCAGGTGGTGTGTATCCACAACCACCAAAGTGACAATATCAGTATGCCCGCCTCAAGCGCAGCTGTCGGTCCGAAGTCCTTTGCTAGCGCATGGGAAAGCTGAATGAGCGCGAAAACGAAAACCAGATCGAAGAACAGTTCAGGAAAGGTCGCCTTTTCTGCTTCGTGCCCGTCCTGTTTGATCCAGGTTTGCGCATCCGGTTTCTGCCCGGACGTTTCGCTTTCGGTTCCCATTCTGCCCCTGTTCGTCAATATGAATTATTGCGATCGCGTTAGCGTTGCGCTTCAACCGAAGAATTAACATTCGAGTCCCGGCCGGGAAACTGCAGCGCCCGCGCATTGTCGGGATAAAAACGCGGTCCTACTAGACGCACTGTCTTGCCGGAGACATCGGTAATATAATTCGATGCGGTCGCCCCAGGCGAGAATTCGGCGCTAGGGGTCTTGGTCGGTTCCAATATGCTGACCTCTAAAGGCTGAGCAAATATCGGGTGGCTCGTCGCGGAGATGACAATTGTCGCGATAAAGAGGGACTTGGAGAACATCGGCACATCCTGTCACAATTGACTGCGCCATAAACAGCCCTCGCCCGGTTTGGTTCCAGCCGTCTTTCAGCTGTCCTCGTCCAGATAGGTTCGATATTGCACATAGTCTGAACTTGGTTGCCCGTCGATAATTTCCGGCGGCCGCCCCTCACCTCCGGTTAAATAACCGGCATCTTCAAGTCCCGCCCTCAAGAGCTTTTCGATGGCGGTATGTCGAGGCAAGGCAATGTCCGCCATGTAAACAGCGACAGCCAGCTCCATATCGTCTGGAAAAACCATAGGCTCACCGCCCCCTTCCCACATAGGTAGGGAAACGCACGATCTTAAGGAAGGTTCAGTTCCAACATCGTGCCATATCGAAATCTCGGCATTACCCCGGTCTAGTCACGCAAGAAACGCATAAAAATCGCGCTTTTCCTGCCCGTATCATCGCACTACCGCTAAAAGATACCCGGACTCAAGCGATTGAAACCAATCATGGAATAACTCAAACGAAAGTCAATCAAGGCTTAACTTTCATTACTTTGCATTAACCATGGGAACCCCTGCCAGCACAGTCTGTTCGTAAACACTGGCAGCCTCACAGCGAATCTTCGGAGTCTTACAGAAACAGCGTCAATGTAGCTGCAGACTGGGAATTCGGCAAGCCGGCGCCATTTTCTGTCCGTCCTCAAGAACTCATACAGCCATGCTTCTCTCTATCCCGTCAGTTCGACCCCGCAGTTGCGCCAGAAGCATGGCCTGAAGATCAAACCCGCCCTCGTGGGCCTTACGGGTGAGATTGCGCAGATATCCGCCCAGCGAGCTGATCTGGTCTGCCTTTTGCAGCAGGCAGGCAAGAATCGCCGCTGTTCCCTGTCGACCGAAAGTAGTGAGGGCGTCCTGGTAGGCCGACTGGCTAACGTTGAACATGGTTTTGATGACTGATGTCGCCACTTCCAGATCACGCCATCCAGTCACTGCTCCTCCGGGTGCATAGAGGGAAATGTCCGGGCAAGCCTTCACAACCAAAACAATATCAGGAACAAAAAATTGCTTATGAAGAACAGGCTTTGGCTGTTGCGATGACGGTTTTGCACTGACGGGTACGGCGTATTCTGGCTGTACGACTGTCGTGTCGGCAGGTGCGACGATTACCGGTTCACGCAAATTTTGCGGTTTAGATATAGATTCGGATTCTGAATTCTTTATGAGGCGCTCATTTTGGCAGTCATTGCCGCCCGATTTCTCCGAATTTTCAATATTTTCCAGATAGTTGGTCACTTCTGCACGCAGGGAGACCAAAAATCCGGCGATTTCCTTGAGTTCGACAGGCTTTGAATTACGGCCGAGAGACCGGGCAATGGCATTGTAGCGCGCCTGGAATCCTTCTGACGTTACGACTTCACCGCTGGCGGCTATCATTTCGCAAAGCTTCTGGATATCGCGGCGGCACAGGCTGATGTTTTCACGAAGCCGCTGAAGGTCGAGCCGCTCGCGAACGATGCGTTCGGCGAGTTCCTCGATTTCCGATTTGCGGGCGAGAAGCGGTGCCAGCGAAAAACCATAGGCTTCGCTGATTTCTCCGCCCCTGTGCTTACGGGCGTAGCGTTTTCCGTTCGGACTATCCTTGCGGATGATGAGACCGGCCTCGACGAGAGCCGAGAGATGGCGGCGCAATGTCTGTTCTGCCATTCCATGTGCTCGCAATGACAATTGCGTATTCGACGGAAAGACGACCAAACCGGCTTCGCTGGAGAGTTCATTTTTCGGATAAAAACTCAGAAGGGCGTTCAAGACCGCGAGAGAACGATCGGTCACGCCGAGCAATGGTCTGGCTTCACAGACCGAACGGTAGAGTTTCCATTTATCGACCGCCTCGGTCTTTTTATTTTTCTGCGCGGCAAACTGAGTTGCGAGGACGCCAAACGACATCGCTCGCCGCCCAAAGGGCGTCGTTACACATGTGCTGTCCATGTCTTTCACCTTTCACAAGGCAAAAGAAAATCGCTCACCGAAAAATTCGATGCCAAGACTCTTGACTATGATTCGCGGAAATGAGATTCTTTGGTTGCTTAGATCAAAGAAAGGCTTCCGTGCGGCAACGTTCGGGGGCTTTTTTCTTTTGTAATGCGTCTCCTGTTAGTCGTTGGTATTAACAATCACTGCTTGGACCGGTATTCGGCAAACAGCGCCTGAAGATGTTCCAGAACGAAATCGGCAAATTCCGGCGCCTCGTTCTTGTCGATGGATATATCCAGCTTGCGGTCGCTTTCGACCACCTTTGCCAGTCTGCTGCCAGTTTCCGAAGACCAGACACCGGCTTTCTTTGCCTGTGCCTTGGGTTTCAGAAAATCCAGAAGCGACTTGAAGCGTTCTTCGGACGGAAGAGCGGCAACGGATGGCTCCCGTACATAAGCGCGCGCCGCTTCCTTGACCTGTGACGAGGAGAGCTGATCTGCGAGATCCATCCAGTTACGGCGACCGACGGTGGGTGCCGGACCAATAAGATCGACCAGATCCTCGGGAATGCGACCGACAACCGATAGCATGTTGGAAAGATCGCCCTTGTGCAGGGACATCGCCGCCATGATCGTATCACGCGGAAACCGCATCTGCAGTTTCTGGGCGAAGCGCGCCTTTTCGATATAGGTTAGGTCACGGCGCTCGTTGTTTTCCTGTCCCTGGGCGACAACCAGCTGTTCGTCGCTGAGATCGCGAACCACGGCCTTGACCGGAATACCCAGGTTGGAAACTGCGCGCAGACGGCGATGGCCAAATGCGACCTGATAACGTCCCGGAAATTCAGGATGCGGGCGAACCAGAATGGGAACCTGCTGGCCCTGCTCGCGAATAGCCTCCACCAGGCCTGCATCCGCCTCTTCCGAGGCTGGCATGCGGTCGGGTATGAAGGATGGGTCGATATCAGCAGGATTGAGCGAAACGATCGTAAGGCCCTCTGCGAGCCGTTTTTCGATCTCTTCAGCACGCTTGGAGCGTTCCGACACTTCGTTCAGAGACTGGCCGATCATGCCGACTGGCGAGTTCGACACATCCGTCACCAGTTCGGGAGAACCGAGGATGGGTCTGACACGCGGACGGGACCGCTCGGGAGTGGTATCGTTGTCTGTGCCTGGCGTGCCAAGATTGGCGAAAATCTGTTTTCTGCTCATGCTGCCCTACCCCACGCTTTTTTAATCAATCCCTCGATTTCAGCGTTCACGTTGTTCATGGCTTCCAGTGCGCGGTCATAGGTGGAGCGCGTGAACTGGGTTCTTTCCACCTCGAAAAGCGTCTGGTTGGTCAATCCGGCATCCGAAACGGCCGTGCTCTTCAGCATCGGGTGAATGAGGACGTTTTCACCGAAGATCGAGCGCAGGAAAGCCACCATCTGGTTCTGCGGCCCATCGCTCGGTTCGAAACGCGTGATGAGGTAACGCATCCAGTTATAATCGGAGCGTGCGCCGGCCCTGCCGATTTCAGCGAGAAGATCGCCAGTCATGGCAAGGAACTGGTTCATGGACATGACATCAAGCATTTGCGGATGAACTGTCACGAGAACCGATGTTGCTGCCGTCAGCGCCGAAAGCGTCAGGTAACCGAGTTGCGGTGGGCAATCGATGACCACGACGTCGTAGAAATTCTGGGCCTGGGCGATTGCCTGGCCGATGCGAGCGAAGAACAGAGTGTCGCCCGGTGCGCGGCGCATCAGTGCGCGCGGGGTATCATGTTCGAACTCCATAAGTTCCAGATTGCCTGGAACGATATGAAGGTTGGGAATATAGGTGCCGCGAACGATTTCGGCGATCGGCCGGCGTTCGTCATCGTAGCGGATCGCGCCGTAGAGCGTTTCATTCGGGCCGACATCCATTTCGGGCTGGTGACCGAAGAGAGCGGAGAGACTGGCCTGCGGATCGAGATCGATAGCCAGAACCCGGTAACCACGCAGTGCCAGATATTGTGCCAGATGCGCGGATGTCGTGGTCTTACCCGAACCGCCTTTGAAATTCATGACGGCGATGACCTGCAATTCCTCGCCGTCGCGACGGTGGGGCAGATAGCGACGCGCGCCGCGGGCGCCCTGATCGAGAAACTTTCTGATCTCGTCCATATCCTCTACCGAATAGGAACGACGACCGGATGCCTGCGCTGCATCGAGCTCCGGACGCTCAGCGGCGATCTGACGAAGATAGGCTTCACCGATGCCGATCAGCCGGGCGGTTTCTGCCGGCGAAAAATGGCGCATACTCTTTTCGGTATGCGGTGAAAACGTATTCGCATTATGCGCCTGCAATTGGGCTGACAATGCAGCCGAATGCTGTTGTATAAGGCTCGTGAGGTCGGGTGCCCCTGCAGCAAATCTTGAGTCGGCACTCTGTGTCATGGATCTACTTTCGCTCGATATTGCAGTTGCGGTTTTTTTCGAAAAAGACGGTTTTTTCCGCAACTGAGATATAAGCGCCGATTCTCTTTTTGGCGCAATAGGCTTTTTTCCCGGATGCAGAAGTACCGCTAAGGCATTGTGGAAGAATCAGTTTTGCTTTTTGTGACAGTTTTTCGGTTAGCCGCGGCTAACTTCGTCTCCGTTCTGGCTGAGACGCGTTTTTTGGCTTCCTTTAAAATTGACATGGAGCGATCAGAGCGAAAGTTTGCCGCGGCTAACTTTGAGAATCCTGCGCACCAAATGTGCAATGAGCGATCCCGCCGGCGGAAAGTGAAGGGTAGACATTGGCAGGTGTTTAATCTCTACTCATCGACTAGAGTATCAACGGGTCCGGCGCCCACCGCCTGACCTTTCGTGCTGTCGCAGATTGGA